>JAQGNY010000045.1 GCA_028293825.1 Verrucomicrobiaceae bacterium | reverse complement strand
AACATAATTGCATCGACTTCTTCGTAGGCCGCATTCGCTACGTCGGTCACTTCGGCACGCGTAGGCGATGGATTGACGATCATCGATTCGAGCAAGTGCGTAGCGACGATAACGCGACGACCTTTCTCCGCGCACAATCGCACGATATTGCGCTGCACATTCGGCAATTGCTCCATCGGAATTTCCACACCGAGATCGCCGCGCGCCACCATGATAGCGTCGGATGCATCGACAATACTTTCCAGATTTTTAACGCCTTCCTGATCTTCAATTTTCGCGATAATTTTTACCGCATCCGCGCCGTGCGCCGCGAGCAATTCGCGCAGCTGAAAAACATCGTTTGCTTCGCGCACAAATGACAGCGCCACGTAATCGATACCGTGTTGAATACCGAACACAATATCGCGCTCATCTTTTTTGGTAATGGCTGGAAGATTAACTTTAATACCGGGTAGATTGACATGCCGGCGACTCTTTAACGTGCCGCCATCGACGACTCGACAACGCAACGCGTGATCGAGCTTTTCCAGCACATCCAAATTAATTAAGCCGTTATCGACGGTAATACGATCGCCAGGATCGACCGCCTCCAGCATATCTTCGTAATTGATTTGGAAAGAGGTTTCTTCGACATTATCACTGGCGCGCACATTGACGGTCACGATGTCGCCATCGTTTAACTGTAAATCGTGACTCAATGCGCCAGTGCGAATTTCCGGGCCCTGCGTGTCGAGCATAATTGCGACTGGATGCTGCACCGAACGATTCAATTCACGCACCGCTGCGATCACTTCCGCATGCGATTCGTGCTCGCCGTGCGACATATTAAGGCGCACCACATTCATTCCCGCTGTATAAAGTTTACGCAGCATTTCCAAGCTGGCTGTCGCCGGTCCAATCGTGCAAATAATCTTGGTTTTACGCATATTACTGCTCCATCTCCACATCTCATGTAACTGTAGCGCAATGCTTGACATCAGGAAACGCACAACGCATCTTGCGCGACGTATCCTCAATAGCAAATACCGCGATGACCGAATCCAATTCAAGCAATGAACCCAGCGCAAAAAGCGCCAACACCAATAAATCGGGCGATTCAAGCAACTATGTCGAGAAAAAAGCTTTCTACGATAGCTTACTGACTATTTACGGTCGCAAGCCTGTGCTTGAAGCCTTGCAAGATTCGGGCATTCCGATATTTTGCGTGCATCTCGCCGATAGTAATAAAACCGGCGATATTGTGCGCGATATCGAGCAGGCCGCCGCGAAACGTTCCATACCGATTAAATATCACAGCAAGATTGAGCTTTCACGCATCTCGAAAAATAGTCGCGAAGACCAAGGCGTCGCGGCGGATTTGCAATTGCAGCGTTATCAACGCTTCGATAATTTTCTGAAAAATTATCAACCTGACAAAACGATAAAAATAATTGCACTGGATCGAATTACCAATCCACAAAACATGGGCATGTTGATTCGCTCAGCTTGCGCCGGCGGCGTCGATGCCGTTTTAATTCCAGAAAAAGGCAGTGCACCTTTATCGCCATTAGTGATCAAAGCGAGTGCCGGCACTTTATTCAAATGCCCTATCGTGCGCTGTGCGGACTTAGCGATCGCGTTACAGCAATTGAAACAGTGCGGTATGGAAATAGGGATATTGTCATCGCACGCAGAAGAAGATTTATTCGCACTGCCAAAAAATAGAGCGCGTGTTTATATCCTGGGCAATGAAACCGATGGTGTGTCGCCAGAAATCATGCAAGTCGCCGATTTAAAAATTCGCATTCCTATGCACAATGGCGTGGAATCGTTGAACGTTGCAGTTACTGCCGCACTACTCGCTTACTATGGTTGACAGCGGGCGGCTGAAGACAGGCCTTAGCCGAACAACAATTTTAGAATGTGTAGTTAGGCCATTAGACGGTTAGGGTCGTAAACGGTTGGCGGAGTAAACGGTTAGTCGAGCAAATAGTCGGTTTAATAGTTTCGAAAACGCTCAATTTAATTATCGAAATATTATTTCCATCGTGCAGCAGCTGCATCGTCGCCAACACGTGCATCCACCCAACGCGAACCGCCATCGATAGTTTCTTTTTTCCAAAACGGCGCGCGTGTTTTTAAAAAATCCATAATAAATTCGCAGGCGGCAAACGCTGCGCCGCGATGCCGACTGCTAACGCCGACAAATACAATTTGCTCGCGCACTGCCAATTTACCAATGCGATGAATTACGCGTACTGCCAGTAACGGCCAGCGATTTTTTGCTTCGTCAATAATGGCAGCAATACTTTTTTCAGTCATGCCGGGATAATGCTCAAGCTCAAGCGTCGACACCGGACTGCCTTCGTTAATATCACTGACAATACCGGTAAATGTAGCAACCGCGCCGGTCTCTGCACTCGCTTCGCGCAAGCACTTAATTTCCAGGCCCGCGTCGAAATCAACAGACTGAATACTGATTTCCGGCATTGCCTAGCCCCCCGTTACCGGCGGATAAAACGCCACTTCATCGCCATCGCACAAAAGCTGTCCCGCGCGCGCAACGGCCTGATTGATCGCCACGATGACATTGGGTGCGCGCAATACTGGCGACCACTGCTCGCCGCGCAGACTCAACGTGTCAATTAATGTATCGATGCTGGAAACATGGGCACATTGCAGCCGCGATTCACCCAGTTGTTCGCGAATGCGCGCAAAAAATAATACGGTTAGCATTTTTATGCAGCCCGCCACTCGCCAGATTTACCGCCGCGTTTTTCGAGCAGGCGCACGGAGCGAATTTCCATACCGCGATCCACCGCCTTGCACATATCGTAAATAGTTAACGCAGCCACACTAGCGGCGGTGAGTGCTTCCATTTCCACGCCGGTTTGTCCGGATAATTTGCACGTTGCGCGAACCACTACACAGGAATTTTCGCTGTCGGGCTTACATTCGACCACGACCGACGACAACAGCAGCGGATGACATAGCGGTATTAAATCCGAACATTTTTTTGCGGCTTGAATGCCTGCGATACGTGCGACGGCCAATGCATCGCCTTTTTTTAATCCACCTTCAATAATTAATTGCAGCGTCTGCGGCTGCATCGCCACGATGGCTTCCGCCACTGCTTCGCGATAGGTAACGGGCTTTTCGGTAACGTCAACCATGCGCGCGTGACCTTGCGCATCGAGATGCGTCAACGATGACGCTGGAGCCGGCGGTGATGATGATGATGATGATGATGGAGTTTGCGATGAAGACATTGATTGCTATCCGCGTCGAAAGCAATTTGCCCAACGGGCAAATAACTATATTTTACGAGAATGCGTAGTCTGCGCTGTCACGACAGCGCGGGCAACTGTTGCGCACTGGCATCGCTTTGCGGGCGCCGGCGCCGCGAAATAAAAATACTATTGCCAGCCTGCTGCTTCGCTTCGTGTTTGGCATCGACTGCGAGCGCGGCAATATCGTGATGGCTGAAACAATGTTGCGTGTCGGGAAACACCACGCCAATCGATAATGTCAGCAAAGGAAAAAAACGGCTGTCGCCGTTGCGACTGCGAGCGAATATTCCACCCTGGCGAAACGATGTATCGCAATAAAAATCGGCCAAGCTCTGTTCGAATAATTTCAACATGCGCTGCGCGCGCTGCTGCCAATCAGCGCTGCGAAAAATCAGCATGAAATCATCGCCACCAATATGGCCAACAAAATCACTGTCGTCATCGACAACGCATTGCGCAATATTTGCAAGCCGTACAATTACTTCATCGCCTTTGCTATAGCCGTAATAATCGTTATACGGCTTGAAATAATCGACGTCGCAATAGGCCACATGAAAGGGTTCGCCACGCTCCAGTAATTCGTCGAGCATTTCGTGTATCGGCACATTGCCCGGCAACAGCGTCAGCGGATTTGCGTAGCGCGCGTTGCGAATTTGTTGTTCGGTAATTCGTCGTAGCAGTGTGCTGGTTTTGCCGACACCGAAAAATTTTTCGCCGCGTTTAATAATAAAATCCTGACTGAGCGGTTGGTCGCCATCCGCAGTCATTAAGCGACTCACTTCTTCAAGACTGCGATCATCGCCAACGATGACCGAATTTTTATCGACGAAAAATCGCGCCGGTCTTCTTCCGTACAATTCGCGACTGTAACGCGCCGTGTATAGCTCGAGCATTTCCTGACGTTGAATCAAACCAATCGGCGCGCCCTCTTCCACTACCGGCAAACAGCTGAGCGCGCGATTCGCTTGGAAAATTTCGATCACTTCATCGAGCGGCGTCCACGGCTCAATGGTGGGCGAACTCACCACCATCTCCGCAACGGTTTGCGAGCGTCGCAGCGGACGCTGCAATGGTGCCGAAACTTCCGTAATGCGCTCCACCAGTAGATGCGCAGGTGCGGGTACAGACTCGGGACGACCGAGAAAATAGCCCTGACCATAATGCACACCCATCGCCTGGACCGTCGACAATTGCGCAGCCGTTTCGATGCCTTCAGCGACAACTTTGCAATCCATCTCCTTGGCGATGTCGAGGATGGAGCGTAGAAATTCGCGCTTTATCGGATCTTCGTTAATTTGCTCGATGAAATGACGATCGACTTTTACATAGTCGGGCCGCAACTCGGACCACGCACGCAGCCCCGCATAACCGGCGCCTAAATCGTCGATGGCGATTTCAAATCCCATCTCGCGAAAATAAGCGGTGGCACTGCGCATGACCACATAATCGTCGAGCGGATACTGCTCGGACAATTCGATAACGACGCGCTCCGACGACAAACCGAATTTGCGAATAACCCAATCCGTCATTTGCTGCTGATATTTTTTTTCGAGCAAACTAATCGGACTGACATTTAAAAAAAGTTTGCCCTCGGCGCCCAATTGCACAAAACGTTTGCACGAGTTCTCGCTGCACGCGAATTCTAACGGCGCCATCATGTCGTGACGATTAGCGGTTTCAAACAAATTAAGCGGACTGTGCATGATGCTATTGGCGGGGCCGCGCGTGAGCGCTTCGTAACCGAATAGTGTCGCGTTACGCAGATCGAGAATGGGTTGAAAAACAGAGGACAGCGAATTGCAGCGAATAATTTCCTGCAATTCCAAAGCGGTTCCAATCGGCGACATAAATACTCATTGCGACGCTAAGCTGCACGGGGTCGCCCACTTTTACACGGCGACGACGAACCAGTTTAGCGGCTGCAAATGTCGTTTATATGACACCGCGACGGTTTAAGCGCCGGCGAAAACTCCGATGACCGCAACCGCGATCAAACAGGCGACCGGGAAACCTACCATCAAGCCGAATCGATCGACGCCGGCATCGCCCATTACCAACACGTACACATCGGAGCCGCGCCGCCGTCTGTCGATACCACGGCGGTCTTGCCCTGGCGTTGTGTCCAATATGCGGCGGTCCCCGCCTGCTCGCCGATTTAATCCCACATACAGTGACATACCCACCTCCGCATATTGACCCTGGTGGATTAATTATATGTGGGTATCTCGACGGCCTTCGACCGATGGTCTCTATAAAAATCGGCGTTTAGTGAATTCGGAATTAAGTAAACTTTCGACGACAACCTGCTCTAACTTACTATGGGCGATCTTTAACATAAGTCGATAATATTGCGGCTCTTTGCTGCTATCCGCTGAAACTACGAGGAAGAAGCGATGGAGTATTTGCATACGATGGTTCGCGTCGGCGATTTGCAACGGTCGCTCCAATTTTATTGTGAGTTGCTTGGGCTGGTGGAGGTTTCTCGACAAGATCATGAAAAAGGCCGCTATACATTGGTATTTCTCGCAGCGCCCGGCGATGTGGAGCGCGCGAAAAATAATAAAGCGCCGCTGGTGGAATTAACCTTTAACTGGGACGACAACGCCTACGATGGCGGACGCAATTTCGGCCATCTCGCGTATCGCGTCGAAAATATCTATACGCTGTGTCAGCGCTTACTCGATGCGGGCATCACTATTAATCGACCGCCACGCGATGGTCATATGGCGTTTGTGCGCTCGCCCGATAATATTTCTATCGAGCTGCTGCAGCGCGGTGAATCGTTACCGTCGCAAGAACCTTGGGCGTCGATGCCAAATACGGGTGTGTGGTGACAACTGAGACACAATAAAAAACCCGGCACTTGCCGGGTTTTTTATTGCTTGCCGCTCGACTAGCGAAAGCTGGCGTTAATATTTTGCAATACGTTGTTGCCGGGGCACAGTTCTTTTTCCTGCAACGAGCGCAAGGGCTTATGCACGGTGCCAATTGTTTCGTGCAGATCGGTTGGCTCTTTATCCATGTACAACAAACCGGTCAGAATTTTACTTTCCGATTTATATTCCTGAATTAAATCGAGCGCCGAACGACGATTGTGAATATCGAGTTTGTCGTCGATTTTGTGCAAATGAATAACCGAGCCATCGTGCAGCGTAACTTCTTGCGAAGTACCGGCGCTGTAACTGGTAGTGATTTCTTTGCGCATCGGCACAAAATCAACCGTGCCCGTTGCTTGCAGATGATCGCGCACGAATTCGTAAGACTTGGTCGAACCCGGATTATTATTGAATGTGACACACGGTGAAATTACGTCGATAAATGCGAAGCCCGGATGCTTAATCGCAGCCTTCAGCAACGGAATCAACTGCTCTTTATCGCCAGAGAAACTGCGTGCAACGAAACTGGCGCCGAGTTGCAACGCGAGCGCTGCCAAATCGATACCTTCGAAGGGATTCGCATCGCCCTTTTTACTTTTCGAGCCCACATCCGCCGTAGCCGAATCCTGACCTTTGGTCAGACCGTAACAGCCGTTGTTCTCGACGATATAGGTCATATTCAAGCTGCGACGCACCGCGTGCACGAATTGGCCCATGCCGATAGAGGCAGTGTCGCCGTCGCCGGAAACGCCGATATAAATAAGATCGCGGTTGGCCATATTGGCACCGGTTACTACCGATGGCATGCGCCCGTGTACGGAGTTAAAACCGTGCGAATTGCCGAGAAAATAAGTCGGCGTTTTCGACGAGCAGCCGATGCCAGATAATTTCGCGACTTTGTGCGGCTCTATCGATAATTCAAAACACGCTTGCACGATGGCTGCGCTAATCGAGTCGTGACCGCAACCGGCGCATAACGTCGACAATGACCCTTCGTAATTTTTCTTGGTGTAGCCGAGCTCGTTGGTCGGAAGGTCTGGATGGCGGAAATTAGGTCTTAAATACGTCATTAGTTACGCTCCGCTTTATGGCCGGCCTGACGGCGCAAAGGCTCCACATTCGCTGACTCCAAATAGCCAGCAACTTTATTCTGAATGTAACGCGCGGTAATCGGCATGCCGTCGTAATTCAACACTGCGACCAGCTTGGCCGGATTGATTTCGCATTCATTAATTATCAGCGAGCGCATTTGCCCATCGCGATTTTGCTCGATCACGAACAGCGTATCGTGTTGCGCAATAAATTCTTCGACCTCGTGATTGAACGGAAATGCTCTGATACGCAATGCATCGACGGCGATGTTGTCTTCGATCAGATGATCGACCGCTTCCAACGCCGCAGCGCGAGTCGTGCCAAAATAAATAATGCCGATGTTGCTGCCGTGTTCCGCGTTGATAATTTCCGGCGCGGGAACATAGCTCTTCGCGGTTTCCCACTTTTTCAACAGACGCTCCATGTTGCGAACATAGGCAGCGCCATCTTCGGTGTAAACCGCGTATTCGTCGCGCGATGTACCGCGCGTGAAAAAGCCACCTTTAGTCGGATGCGTACCGGGATAAGTGCGGTAACAAATGCCATCGTCGTCGACATCGAGATAACGACCGAAACGCTCGCTCGCGTCTTCCAATTGTTCGGAGGTCAACACCTTGCCGCGATCGTAAGCACGGGCGTCATCCCATTCCAACGGTTCGGACATGGTGTCATTCATACCGAGATCGAGATCGGTCAGCAGAATAATCGGCGTTTGCAGACGCTCGGCCAAATCAAAAGATTGCGCCGTCATCTCGAAACATTCTTTCGGTGTCGATGGAAATAAACACACTTGCTTGGTGTCGCCGTGCGATGCGTACGCGCACTCGAATACATCGGATTGCTGCGTGCGCGTCGGCATGCCCGTCGATGGGCCGGTGCGTTGTACATCGATTAATACCGCGGGGATTTCGGCGAAATAAGCGAGGCCGAGGAACTCGTTCATCAACGAAACACCTGGGCCGCTAGTGGCGGTGAACGAACGCGCGCCATTCCAGTTGGCACCGATCACCATGCCAATTGCCGCGAGTTCGTCTTCGGCCTGCACGATGGCAAAATTTTGTTTACCGCTGGCAGGACAAACGCGCAGACGCTTGGCGTACATTTCGTAGGCATCGACAACCGATGTCGACGGCGTAATCGGATACCACGCCGCAACGGTAGCGCCGCCATAAATAGCGCCGAGACCGCAGGCCGTGTTGCCATCAATCAGAATGGCATTGCCGACGTTATCGCAGCGCTTAACGCGAATGCCAAACGGGCATTGGAAATTTTCCGTCGCGTAATGAAAACCGAGTTCGAGCGCGTGTACGTTCGGTGCGATCAGTTTTTCTTTGCCTTCGAATTGATCGGCAATCAGGCCGGTCAATACTTCAAACTCGATATCTAACAGTGCCGCTAAGGCGCCGACATAGATGACGTTTTTAAACAGCTGACGCTGACGCGGATCGGAATATTCTTTCCGGCAAATATCTGTCAGCGGAATACCGATAAAGTGAATATCGCGACGCATCAGACGCAGATCGAGCGCCTTGGTGCTGTCGTAAAGAAAATAGCCGCCGGGTTCCACGTCCTGAATATCTTTCGCCATGCTTTGCGGATTGACGCAAACCACGATGTCAATGCCACCGCGACGACCGACATAGCCTTTTTCGCTGACACGCACTTCGTACCAGGTCGGCAGGCCTTGAATATTGGAAGGGAAAATATTTTTCGGGCTGACTGGAATGCCCATGCGAAAAATAGATTTCGCGAACATGTTGTTAGCGCTGGCGGAACCAGTGCCGTTGACGTTTGCGAACCGGATGACGAAATCGTTAACGGACTCGATACGATTGAGCACTGCATCTTTACTCATTGCGTCTTTACTCATTGAATGGAGCCCGCTTTAGAAACTTGATAGAGAAACTTTTGCATATCCCAAGCACTGGTCGGGCAACGCTCTGCGCATAAACCGCAGTGCAGGCAGACATCTTCGTCTTTCACCAACACGCGCTTGGTCGGCAGATCGCGCGAAACATACAAATCCTGCGTGAGATTGTTCGCCGGTGCGCGTAATTTCGTACGCAACGCGGGCTCTTCGTCGTTGTTAATAAACGTGATGCACTCGGTCGGACAAATATCCGCGCAGGCATCGCATTCGATACAACGCGACTCGGTGAAAACGGTCTGTACGTCGCAGTTCAAACAGCGATGCGCTTCTTTCAGCGCGGTCTCGACGTCGAAGCCCAATTCCACCTCGAGCTTACGATCGGTCAGCGCGATTTTAACTTCGGCATGCGGCACTTTGTAGCGCTTGTCGTCCTCGATCTTGCTGTCGTAGCTCCACTCGTGCACGCCCATTTTCTGGCTGACTGTGGTCACACCGGGCGCCGGACGTTTGTGCACGTCATCGCCACGGCAGAACAGATCGATCGATACTGCCGCCTGATGGCCCTGCGCCACAGCAGTGATAACGTTTTTCGGGCCGAAGGCTGCATCGCCGCCGAAAAATACTTTCGGGTTTGACGATTGATAAGTGACTTCGTCGACGGCCGGCATATCCCATTTGCCGAAATCCACGCCGACATCGCGCTCGATCCAAGGGAACGAGTTTTCCTGACCGACCGCGATCAACACGTCGTCGCAAGGGAAAAAGATATGATCTTCGCCGGTTGGAATCAGCGAGCGCTTGCCGTTGCTGTCATAAGACGCTTTTACTTTTTCGAACTTCATGCCGACCAATTTGCCGTCTTCGATGACGAACTCGACTGGCACATGGTTTTCGAACATCGGAATGCCTTCGCGCTCCGCATCTTCGATTTCCCACGGCGACGCTTTCATTTCCGAACGCGGGCTGCGCACAACCACGCTGACGCTTTCCCCGCCGAGACGCATCGAGGTACGGCAGCAATCCATCGCGGTGTTACCGCCGCCGAGAACAATGACTTTCTTGCCGATTTTTTCGACATGACCGAACGCGACGCTGGCGAGCCAATCGATACCGATATGAATATTGGCAGCGCCTTCTTGTCGACCCGGCGCATTCAAATCGCGGCCGCGCGGTGCGCCGGTGCCGACAAATACTGCGTCGTAACCCTTGTCAAGCACGCCTTTCAGGCTGTCGATGTACGTATCGAAATGCGTGACTACACCCATATTCAGGATGTAACCCACTTCTTCGTTCAACACGGTTTCGGGCAGACGGAACGATGGAATTTGGCTGCGCATGAAACCGCCGCCGGCATTCTGTGCATCGTATAAATCAATGTGGTAACCGAGCGGCATTAAATCGCGGCACACCGTCAACGCAGCGGGACCACCGCCGACGCATGCAATGCGCTTGCCATTTTTCTTCGACGGAATTTTCGGCATGCGATGGCTGACATCGGTTTTGAAATCGGCAGCTACGCGCTTCAAGCGACAGATCGCTACCGGTTGCTCCTCAATACGACCGCGGCGACAGGCTGGTTCGCACGGACGATCGCAGGTTCTGCCGAGGACGCCGGGAAACACGTTGGATTCCCAATTGATCATGTACGCATCTTCGTAGCGGCCCGCTGCGATCATGCGAATATATTCGGGAACCGGCGTATGCGCGGGACAGGCGTACTGGCAATCGACAACTTTATGGTAATACTCGGGATTGGCATTATCGGTTGGTTTCAAGACTACATTCCCACGTCGTGATCGTTATTCGCGGAGGGCGCCCGCACCTTTGCAGGTGGCCCAAGAGCGCGCAGGTCAAACGGCGAAATTAGAGCACAACGGGGCGGAAATTTCAGCCGAGGAATTGAAAATAAGCGTTTTAATACAGATTTATTACTCGGACAGGCGACCCATTTAAGGTACTAATAATCGTTCTCGTTTAGCAGCTCGATCAGCGCAGCTTCATCGATGATTTTTAGCCCCAGCGCTTGAGCGTCGGTCAATTTCGAGCCGGCGCCCGGACCGGCGACAACGCACGAGGTTTTCTTCGAGACGCTGCCGGAAACCTTCGCACCCAACTCTTGCAAACGCTCCTTGGCCTGATCGCGCGATAGCGTTTCGAGCGCGCCGGTAATCACGAAGATTTGCCCGCCGAGCGGCAACTGATCGCGCCCCCGAGCGACAATCGAAGGCCATTTGATTCCGATCGCCAGCAGACGCTGGATCACTTCGATATTTCGCGGCACCGCAAAAAAATCGACCATGTGCTGCGCGACAATCGGCCCCACATCCGGCACGCGCTGCAGCTTTTCAACGTCAGCAGCGATGACGCTGTCCAGATCGCCGAAATAACTCGCCAATGCCAACGCCGTAGCTTCGCCCACGTCGGGAATCCCCAGAGCAAACAAAAACCGTGGCAGTATCGTGTCTTTGCTTTTATCGAGAGCCGCGAGAATATTGCGTGCTGATTTCTCGGCCATACGCTCCAGACCGGCGAGCGTTTCGAGCTGCAGCGCGTAAACGTCGGCAATGGAAGCAATCAACTTCTGATCGACCAACTGCTCGATCAGCTTATCGCCCAAGCCTTCAACATCCATCGCACGGCGCTGCGCAAAATGCTTGATCGACTCCTTCAATTGCGCGGCGCAAATCAAACCGCCGGTGCAATAGGTTTTGGCCTCGCCTTCGATGCGCTCCACCATCGAGCCGCACACGGGACAAACCGAAGGGAAGACAATCGCGCGCGCAGTGTTTGGACGCCGCTCCAGCGCCACTTGCACGATTTGCGGAATCACATCGCCCGCGCGTCGCACCACGACCGTGTCACCGATCTGCACCCCGAGGCGCTCGATCTCATCGGCATTGTGCAGCGTCGCATTGCTGACGGTAACGCCGCCGACAAAGACGGGCTTTAACCGCGCAACCGGCGTAATTGCGCCAGTGCGACCGACCTGAAATTCGACATCGAGCAATTCGGTGAACTGCTCCTGCGCCGGGTATTTATGTGCGACTGCCCAACGCGGTTCGCGCGAACGAAAACCCAATTGGCGCTGCGCGGCAAACGAGTCGACCTTATAAACGACGCCATCGATATCGAACGGCAGCGCATCGCGGCGGCGCGCGACTTCCTGGTAAAAGGCCACCAATCCATCCGGCCCCGGCGAAACGCAGCGCAAATCAAATACTGGAAAACCAAGTGCTAACAAACCATCAAGCAACTCACCGTGCGATTTGCCAAAATCGATTCCAGCCAGCTCGCCCACGCCATACGCGTAAAAAGACAGCGGCCTTTGCGCGGTAATCCGCGAATCGAGTTGGCGTAAAAAGCCAGAGGCAGCGTTGCGTGGATTGACGAAAATCTTCGCTTCGGCAACCCGCTGTTGCTCATTTAAACGTTCGAAATCAGCACGCTTCATCAACACTTCGCCGCGCACCTCAAGCACTGCGGCATCGGTGGCAACGCGCAACGGAATCGATCGAATCGTGCGTACATTCGGTGTGACGTCCTCGCCAATCTCGCCATTGCCGCGCGTAGCGGCCTGCACCAGCACGCCGTGCTCGTAGCGCAAATTAATCGCAAGCCCATCGAACTTTACTTCGCCGGAATAAACGACCGGCGGCGCCGCAGCGTCGAGGTCCAACTCCTTGCGAATACGCGTATCGAACACCGCGACCGCACCTTCATTAGTGTCGGTCTCGGTCAGAATCGACAACATAGGCACCGCGTGACGGACTTCGGGAAGCTCAGAGCGCGGCGGTGCGCCAACACGCTGAGTGGGCGAATCGAGCGAAATTAAATCGGGATGCTGTTCCTCAAGCTGCCGCAATTCCAAAAATACGCGATCGTATTCGGCATCGGGCACGGTCGGCTGGTCGAGGACGTAGTACTGATGATTGTAAGCTTCGAGGGTTTTGCGCAATTCGCGCGCGCGCTTAGCGGCTGCAGTGACAGGCATAGGGAATCCGCCGAAAGAAATCGCTAGAAATTAAAGCTGCAGGGTCAGCTGTTTACGCTCGAAATCGCGAATGCGCTGACGGCAGTGTTCGATGGTTTGCGCGGTCATTACGCTCTGCGCATCGTCGCGCAACTCCGCATGCAGATGACGCACTAAAACCTGCGCGGTTTCGACCATATAGTTGAATGCGGTGACGGGCTTTTCCGGCCCAGGCAGTGTGAGAAAAAAACACACGCCCGGCGTACTGAAATTATCGATGGCATCGAGATCGAAGCCGCCCGGCTCGACCAAATTGGCGACACTGAACTGAACTGGGCCTTTGCCGTTGGCCTTTTCGTAACGATGGAAAATATCCAGCTTGCCGAATCGCAAATCGCAGGCCAGCAACAGCTGCAATAAATCCGGACCTTTGAAACCGTCTTTATCCTTACACAGCACATTCACTACCAGCACTTCCTGCGCTTTTACCGGCTCCAGCTCTACCGGTTGCTGACCGTGCTTTTCTTCACGCTTAAACGCATTGAAAGCGGATTTGATGCGCGCGGCAGGCGACTCTGGAGCTGACACCTTCACCGCTTTATGCAGGGACTCTTTCGATTCGATATCGTGCTTCGGCTCAGCACGGTGATTTTCTTCGCGACCTTGCACGGTCTCGATGGGAGCTACTTCGACAATTTCTTCCGCGTCTTCGATATACAGCGACTCATCAATCGTTTCGATAATTTCCGGCTCGGGCTCCTCCACCACTGGCTCTGGTTGCGGCGCTGGCGCGATGGCGACCGGCTCGATCATTACCGGCACGCTTTGATGCAATTTCAAATCTTCGTTGCGACGCTTGGCAATTACACGTACGCCGCCAGCGGGCAATTCGGGATTGCTTTCATCGACCACTTCGTTAAGTGGAGATTGTGGTTGATTGAAAACCTGTTTCGATAATGACACGCGAATCCGATTACTGCGTTCATTGCGCACGCGGCGATAGCCATCGAGAAATACTGCGACGATTAGCAGCACTCCAACGACTATGGTCCACTCTCTTACGCTGAACTCCATAGCAGTTCGATTTCACCTTGTTTTAAAGCACGTATATTTCGAAGCATCTACTTTTCAAAGCATCTGAAGCTTGAAAGTAACTTTGAAAATTGTGCGGCTTATTTGATGAGCACTGGGCTTTCGGTGCGACGGGGCATTATTGTTCCACGCACCATCGCAAATTTCTACCACAAATAAATTATGCGCCCGCTAATTCTGCCGCTTCTTCGATATCGACGGTCACTAAGCGCGAAACGCCGGGCTCGTGCATCGTTACACCCATTAATTGATCGGCCATTTCCATCGCAATTTTGTTGTGCGTGATGAAAATAAACTGCACATGCACCGACATTTCTTTAACCATGCGCGCATAGCGCCCAACGTTAACGTCATCGAGTGGCGCGTCAACTTCGTCGAGCATACAGAACGGCGCTGGATTTAAACGGAAAATCGAAAACACCAGCGCGATCGCCGTCAGTGCTTTTTCGCCGCCCGACAACAAATGGATCGTGCTGTTTCGTTTGCCCGGCGGCCGCGCCATGATGGTGATGCCGGTATCGAGCAAATCGTCGCCGGTCATTTCGAGATATGCATGGCCGCCGCCGAATACGCGCGGGAACAATTCGCCCAAGCCGGAGTTGACCTGATCGAACGTCGCCTGGAACCGCGCGCGGGTTTCTTTGTCGATGCGACGAATCGCATTTTCCAACGTATTCAAAGCCTCTTCGAGGTCATTATTCTGCGCATCGAGGTAATGTTTGCGCTCGGACTGCACTTTGTATTCGTCGATCGCCGCGAGGTTGATCGGACCGAGCCGCTGGACTTTGCGGCCGACCTGATCGAGTTGCTCAGCCCAATCGGTATCGGTGGCAGTCGCCGGCAGATTTTCGAGCACCACATCGATATCGAATTGCGATTCGATCAATTGCTCCTGCAAAGTCCGACGGCGCACCGCCAAACCCTGTGCATCGAGGCGCAGTTTCTCCAGCTCGGAGCGCACTTCCTGCACGCGCTGCTCGATTGAATGGCGCGATTGCTCGGACTGCCGCAGCTCGTGCTCGACTTCATCGAGTTGGCGGCGCGCAGTACCCAGCTCGGCTTCTACCGCCAGGCGTTTTTCCAGTAGCGCTTCGAGCTCGATCTTCTGCTCTTCAACCGGCTCCTCCGACATGGCGATTTCTTCTTTCAGCGCCACTTGCCGCTCTTCGAGCTGCTGTACCTGATTGTGCGTGCGCTCGATACCGGAGGCGGTCGAATCCAACTGCGAGCGCAATGTTTGCTCACGCATCGCCAATTGATGCGATTGATCCTTGTCGCTGCGCGCGCGTTCGCGAGCGTTATCGAGCGTCTGCCGATTGGTATCGCGGGCGCGCAGCATATCTTCGCGCGCCACCGAATCGGCCTGCATGCTGTCGATCGCATCCTGCAATAGCAGCCGCGCTTCGCCGAGATTTTCCTCTTCGATGCGATATTGCTCGCGCGCTTCGTCGATCTCGCGATTCAAACGCTCCCGGCGTTGCGCGGTTTGCTCGATGCGGACTTGCTTGGCGCTGAGTTCAGAGCGCAACTCGCCGTGACTGCGGCTGACTTGCTGCAATTCGCGCTGCAACTCGTCGCGCCGCTGCTCGCCGCTGCGCAGTTGTTCGCGCAATTGCGTGACTTGCGTGCCGAGCGCTTCGATGCGTGCCGCTTCACTGTCAATAGCCGGCAGCAGTTCGCTCAATTCCTGCTGGCGCGCCAGCACGCCGCTATGCGCGTCATCGGCGCGTGCAACCCGCAGCCAGTTTGGCCCGAACCACAGACCTTCGCGTGTGATTACCGATTCGTGTGCCGCCAATTGAGTGCGCAGTGCCAGCGCGGCGTCGATGGTTTCGGCGCAGTAAATACCGGCCAACAGACTGTTAGCGGCGGAATCTCCGCTGACATGATCGAGCAATGTGGAGCCGGCATGGCCGCCCGCCTTTGTCACGACACTGCCATCCAGCAATGTCACGCGGCCTTTCTTCAATTCAGCGGTCGATGCCGCGAGCGCGTCGAAACTGTCAACAGACACGGCCTGCAGCTGTTCGCCAAGCACAGTTTCCACCGCCGCCTGCCAGCCGCCGCCGACTTGCAGTCGCTCGGCCAAGCGCGGTTGTTGCGCCAACCCATGCTGCTTCAGCCAATCATTGACGACGCCGGCCTGCTGCCCGAGCGCCGCCTGCTGCAAGGCTTCAAGCGAAGCACGGCGACCGCGCTTACTCTGCAGATCGCCACGCAGCCGATCGAGCTCGGCGCCATCGCGCTGAATGCCATCGCGCTGCTGCTCGATGGTCGCCAGCAGTTCATCGACCGAGTGCTGCTTTTCTTCGATCTGTAATTCGAGTTCGGCGAGTTGTTCGTTAAGCAATTCGATGTCGTCGTCGCTATCGACACCGAGACCGGATTTCTCCTGCTCAAGCCGCGCAACCCGATCCTGAAAACGGCGCAGCGCTTGATCGAGATGCTGAATTCGCGACTGCTGCACTTCGGCCTGCTGGCGTGGCGCGGCCGCGCGCTGATTGAAGTCATCCCACTGCTGCTGCCATTCCTGCATCGCCTGCTCAGCGCTGGCGAGCAGATCGGTGGATTCTTCGGCGCGCGCTTCGATTAGCTCCAACTCTGGCTGAATTTCATCGAGCTCTACACGCCATTGCGTTTGCTTTTCGGCATCTGAACGCAAATGCTCGCGCGATTCATTAAGGTTGCGTTCGGCGCGCAACAAGTCTTCGCGCAGTTGGCGCGCGCGATCCTGCTGGTGATGAATAGTCTGTTCGGCGCGCGCGACATCGGCGCCGAGCGAGTAATAGCGGCCCTGCACTTCGTTGAAGCGATCGTTCAGCTCGGTTTGGCTGTCGCGGAATTTCTCGATAGCGGCGTCCATCGAACGCTGCTCGGCGATCACGGCTTCAAGCTTTACTTCAAGTTCGGCGATGCTGTGCTCGCGCGATTGCAACTCGTTGTCGAGCTGGCGCCATTGCAAGGCCTGCAGCTGCGCCTTCAACAGACGCTCTTCTTTTTTCAGTTCGGTGTAGCGCTCCGCCGCCGCAGCCTGACGCTGCAGATGCTGCAGCTGACGTTCCATCTCATCGCGCAAGTCGGTGAGACGCTCTAGATTTTCCTTGGTGCGGCGCATCCGATTCTCGGTTTCGCGGCGGCGCTCTTTGTATTTGGAAATCCCGGCTGCTTCCTCGATAAACACGCGCAACTCGTCTGGCTTGGCTTCGATCAACTTCGAAATCATGCCCTGCTCGATGATGGCGTAACTGCGCGGACCGAGACCGGTGCCGAGAAAGATGTCGGTGATGTCGCGACGACGGCATTTCTGGCCGTTGAGGAAGTAATCGGACATGCCGTCGCGCGTGACTTTGCGCTTGATCGAGATTTCCGCGAAGGCCGCGTACTCGCCGCCCAACGTGCCGTCGGTGTTGTCGAACACCAATTCGATGGTGGCCTGACCAACCGGTTTGCGATTGACCGAGCCGTTAAAAATAACGTCGATCATCGATTCGCCCCGCAGGTTTTTAGCGGAGCTTTCGCCCATCACCCAACGCACGGCATCGATGACATTCGATTTGCCGCAGCCATTGGGCCCGACGATCGAGCATAGATTGCTGGGGAAATTGACGGTGGTCGGATCAACGAAGGATTTGAACCCGGCCAGCTTGATACATTTCAATCGCATAAAACGTTAGGACTCTTCCGTAATCTTCTGATTTTCTTATTTTTCTGCTTGGAAGTCCGGACTGGAAAGGCACCTTCGCCGGACGCGTATGGGCGCGTAGTGTATCGGGTTTGCCGAAGCGACACTATGCCGAGCGGGAGCACGCGGGCGTAAAGCGGGAACCCCGCCTACGCGGAGATATCGGTCAGAGCTTGCGGTCGATCGACAGCGAGAGTTTTTGCGCCGAGTCCGTCAGATCAACGGTCGCGCTGCTGCCCTCCAAATCGCCCGGCTCGCCGCGCACCTGACCGGACGCGGTAATGCGCGCGAAGATTTGCACCTGTTTCGTGCTGGAGAGATCGAGTCCCGGCGCCATCGCCATACTGTTGTCCAGCGTGACTTCGAGCGGCAAACTCGACGGATCGAGCCGCGCCACCGCCAGTGGCATCGCCGGACCATTCACCGCTTTGGCGAAGACAAACAGCACGCCGCCATTCGGCAAGGCATCGGCAACGCTGTGCGCCAGCGATACCGAAACCACAACTTTCGGACCTGGGTAACCGGCGCTGCCGAGCGCCTGTTCCGCCTGCTTGATACCGCCTTGAATCATCGCCGCGTTGGCAGAATCAGGCGGCAACATTCGCAGCAAATGCCGCCAGTGCAGCAACGCCTGAGCAAAATCACCGCTCTCAAATGCCGCCACGCCAAGCAGCCCAAGCGCCGTCGACTGATTCGGATCGAGCGCCAACGCGCGCTGCGCAACAGCTAACACTTCAGGTGTGGTTTGACGGTTGGCGGCAAGGTAAAGCGCTTGCGCATATTGCGCGGTGAAGCTGGCGTCTTCCGGGAATTTTTTCAGTAGTACCGCGTATTGAGCAACGGCTTCGCTGTAACGGCCGAATTCGGTATCGAGACGCGCGAGCATGAAACGGCGGCGACCATCGTCGTCATCGCGTTGATCGAGTCGCTGCTGCAATGCCTTGCGCAATTTATCCAGCGTAGGGCGCGCTTCGACGCCGGCCTGCATTTCGCTTTCGCTCTGCTTCATCAGCGTTTGAATACGCCAATCGCTCCAGCCGCCGAAATGAAAATAGGCCGCAGCTGCAAGCAACGGCAACAACGAAGCAAACACAGTCAATAAAACTCGTCCACGCCGCGTATCGTTAGGCAGCGCCGCAACGTCCGCTTCTTGTAACAAGCGCCGCTCTTGTTCGAGTTTTAATTGGCGATAATCAACCTCGTTCAACGAGCCAGCCGCGAGCTCATTATCCAGCTCGAGCAAGCGCGCTTTGGCTATCGCGATAATCGCATCGCGTCGATTGGCGACGCCTTGGCCGCGGTGCAAAAACCACGGCGCCAAGACAAACAACATGGCCAGCAGACACAGCAACGCCGCGCCGATAAAAAAACTCACGAGCGTTGCTCTCCCGATTCTTGGCCTAATTCTTTACCTAAGTTTTTCGCTAATTTACGCCCCGATGCGCGCGGCGCTTCATTCAGCAACGCGTTAATCCGTTGTTGCTCGGCAGGAGAAAGCGCCGGTGCGTCGACCGTATTTAATTTGGCGCGGCGGCGAATCACGACAGCCAATACAGCGCCGCCTATAACGATAAAACCGAGCGGAGCCAACCACAGAATTGCGGTTTTTTTATCGAAGGGCGGGTTGTACAAAATGAACTCGCCGTAGCGCGACACCATGTAGTCAACAATTTGTCGATCGTCTTTGCCTTCGATCAGCAGTCGATGTAATTCATGTCGCAAATCTTGAGCAATCGGTGCGTCGGAACCGGCCAGATTCTGGTTCTGACATTTCGGGCAGCGCATATCTTCGATGAAATGCCGATAGCGCTCGCGCTGCGCGTCGGTATCAAAATCGTACGGATCGATCGCGGCATGCGCGAGCGCGCTAAGCAGCAAACCGAAAATCAGAAAAATAAAACGACGCATCGATCAGCTTCCCGATTTGGCATTTTGCAATTGCGTCAGCAGCGGCTGAAACGTTTCTTTCCACACGCGCTCATCAAGCGGACCTTGGTACCGCAGACGCACCACCCCCGTGCTGTCGACCAAATAAGTTTCCGGCGCGCCAGTCACACCGAGATCCAGACCCAGCGTGCCGGCGCGATCGTCCAGCACCGCGATATACGGATCGCCTTTTTCGCGCAGCCACGCCTGTGCTTTATCCGGCTCGTCCTTGTAATCGACACCGAGAATAACCACGCCCTGCTGCGCCAGCGTTAATAAATACGGATGCTCGAAATAACATGATGGACACCACGTCGCCCACACGTTGATCAGCACGATTTTGTTTTTGATCAGATCACTGCTGACAACTTTGCCGCTTTGCACGTCGGGCAAACTAAACGTCGGCGCGGGTTTATCGAGCAGCGCCGACGGCATATTTTGCGGATCGTAATCGCCACTGCCGATTTGTTTTTGCACGACGAAAAAAAATATCGCCAGCACGGCAAAGACAATCAGTGGGATAAATAATTTGAAACGCTGCATTAAATTTCTCGTTTAAGTCTTCGTGTTCAACCGCGTTAACAACATCCGATCAAACGGGCGTGGCGACAGTGGCAGCAGCAACTTCCTTTTTGCCTTGCAGGCGATAACGTTTGTCGGCAACGGCGGTGGCACCACCGACAGCCATCAACAAACCGCCGAGCCAAATCCAGCGCACGAAAGGTTTGTAATGCAGACGCACTGCCCACGCGCCGCCTTCGAGCGGCTCGCCCAGTGCGACATAAATATCGCGCGATAAACCGGCATCGACTGCCGCCTCGGTCATCATCTGATCGCGGCGCGCATTGTAGCGGCGTTTTTCGGGATGTAATTCAGCGATGGTTTTACCGTCGCGCGATAATGTCAACAAACCACGCTCGGCAATATAATTAGGGCCGCGCACCTGCGTCGTACCGGAAAATAATAAATCGTAACCGGCGATCTGGGCATGCTCACCAATCGCGAGACGAATATCGCGCTCCTCGGTGTACGTCGTGGTAAGTCCAACACCGACCACGCTCGCGGCAAAACCCAAATGCGCAATCAACATGCCGTAATACGCCGGTGTTAACCGCCTTAAACCGACGACTTTGGATGGCGCGTTGCGCAATTTATTGCGCAATTCCACGATTGAACTGAACAGCACCCAACCGGCGAGTGTCACCGTCAATACCACGCCCCAATGAAAATGACCGGCATAAGCAAACGGAAAAACAAGACCGACAATGACGCTCGCAATTGCTGCCGGTAACAAACGGCGCAACACATCTTGCGCGCGACTGCCCTTCCAATTAGTGCCGGGACCAATGCCTAAGAACACCAGCAAAATAGAAATCAATGGCACGAACACCGCGTTGAAATACGGCGGCCCCACCGAATATTTACCGAGATGTAACGCGTCGACCGCGAGCGGAAACAACGTGCCGCACAACACGCTCAACGCCGCTGTCAGCAACAACACATTGTTCAGCAGCAGAAATATTTCGCGCGAAAACCACGTGTAAACCGCGGTGCCGATAACGACCGGCGCGCGCAATGCGTACAACGTTAATGAACCGCCAATGACGACGGCGAGAAACGCAAGAATAAAAACGCCGCGTGCAGGATCGGCTGCGAACGAATGCACCGATGTCAGCACGCCAGAGCGAACCAGAAATGTGCCGAGCAGGCTTAGCGAAAACGCAAAAATCGCGAGTAGAACGGTCCAGCTTTTAAATGCGCCGCGCTTATCGGTAACAGCGAGCGAATGAATTAATGCAGTGCCGACCAGCCACGGCATAAATGACGCATTTTCGACGGGATCCCAAAACCACCAGCCGCCCCAACCGAGCACCGAATACGCCCACCAACTGCCGAGCGTGATGCCGACACTCAAAAACATCCACGCGACAATACTCCACGGCCGCGACCAACGCGCCCACGCGGAATCGAGTCGACCGCTCCACAACGCCGCAATTGCGAATGCAAATGCCACCGAAAAACCGACGTAACCGAAGTACAACATCGGTGGATGAATCACCATGCCGGGATCTTGCAGCAGCGGATTTAAATCGGAACCTTCCAACGGCGGATTCGGCAAAATGCGCGCGAATGGATTCGATGTCATGATCATGAATAATAAAAAACCAACGGCAATGGCGCCCATCACCGTCAATACGCGCGCCACCATATCGAGCGGTAAATGCCGACTGAATATCGCCACGGCCACCGACCACACCGACAGAATCCACACCCACAACAACAGCGAGCCTTCATGCCCGCCCCACACCGCGGCGAATTGGTAATACCACGGCAATTCCGAATTCGACTGCGACGAAACGATTGCGACCGAAAAATCATTGGTCAGAAAAGCATGCGCGAGCACCGCGAATGCAATGCTCACCATCACCAACAATCCCACCGCCAACGAGCGCGCGCTGCTCATCAGAATTTCGCTGCCGCGAAACACCCCCACCGCCGGCAACAGGGTCTGCGACAGCGCGAGTAGCAGCGCGAGAATTAATGCGAAATGGCCGAGTTCGGGAGTCATCGCTTATCTCTGAAGAAATGGTTGGCGCAACGAAAGATCGTTATCTCAGGAAATCGCTCGCCCTGGAAAAGAGAAACGGCGCGAGAGTTTTGCGTATTAATTGGCTGCCGTCGAAACCGGCTTGCCCAACGTGTCTTTTATTTCGGGAGGCATATATTTTTCATCGTGCTTGGCCAGCACTTCGGTCGCTTGAAAAACACCTTTCTCATCGACCGATCCCGCCGCCACTACGCCCTGCCCCTCAGCAAATAGATCCGGCAGGATGCCGGTATATTCCACCGTGACGTTGGCTTTGTAATCGGTGATCACAAACGCCACTTTCAAACTGTTCGGATCGCGCTGCACGCTGCCTTTCACCACCATGCCGCCAGCGCGAATTTTCTGGCCGACGTGCACTTCACCAGCGGCAAAATCGGCCGGTGGATGAAACAAATTAATATTCGAGCGCATCGCATAAGCGGTCAACCCGACGGCGGATGCAGCGCCGGCAACGACGAGCAAAACAATAATTAAACGCTGGCGACGGATAGGATGCATATCAATGTACTTTGTTCTTTATCGGAGTATCGGTGGCGGGATCAGCAGCGCCAGTGCGTTGCGATTGCGCTTGACGACGTCGCTCGATGCCGCGTTGTTCGTGAAAAAAACGCCGCTGCCGCTGCAACGGCGCGACGATTAGCGCGATCAATGTAAATGCGGTGATTGCGTAGGCACTCCACACGAACGGTCCATGACCGCCCATCGCCCACGCCGCCGCTATCGAATCGAATTGCATTACGTCCTCGCCTTACGCGACATCAATAAATCGCGCACCCATTGTGTGGTGCGCTCGCGATACAGAATTTCGCTGCGTACATGCAGCAGCAACGCCAGCGCATAAAACACATAGAAACCGAAGATCATGATCAGCAACGGGCGCAGCATGCTCGACGGCATCGTAGTTTCGCCGACAATTTTCAGCGTGGCCGGTTGATGCAAACTAAACCACCAATTCACCGAGTAATAAATAATCGGGATATTCACCACGCCGACCAGACTCAATACCGCGCACGCTTTGGTTGCCGCCTGTTTATTTTCAAAGGCCTCGTACAACGCGATGATGCTCATATATAAAAAAAACAACACCAGCACCGACGTTACGCGCGCGTCCCACACCCACCACGTACCCCAGGTCGGACGCCCCCAAATCGAGCCGGTGACGAGCGCCAAAAATGTCAGCGCCGCACCGATCGGCGCCGCGCATTTCAACACCATCTCCGCGACCTTCATGCGCCAGATCAAGCTGATCGCGCCGGCCGAGGCCATCACCATATAACCCGCCATCGCCACCGCAGACGCGGGCACATGAATATAAATAATGCGAAAGCTATTGCCCTGCCGAAAATCTTGCGGCGCATACAGCAGCCCCCAAACAGCGCCCGTAACCAACGCCACCGCAGCAATTATTGCGAGCCACGGCAGGAATTTTCCGCTGATTTGATAGAACCAGCGCGGCGAGCCCAGCTTGTGAAAGAACGACCACATAGATCAATAAAACCTGCAAAAAAAAGCGCTGCATTGTAAACGATCGATGGCGACTGCAGCATCGCGCCAAGGGTTGACTCAAATCAATGAGAACGGAGATCGGACCACTTAATCTGCTCTCAACTTAACTACCCAAGGAAATCGCCATGGACCAAATCACTGAAGACAAAGCCACACTGCGTCGCCTTGGTTTCGCTGTGCTCGGTATGTGCGGCGGCGCGCTGTGTCTCGTCGTTTTCGCCATCGTCATGGGGCGCTTCGCCTAGCTGTTACAAAGCCCTCTGAAGACCGACTTAACTGCGCCGGGTTCCATTCGCCCGACGCGCATTCACCGCTTTGATGCACTGATCGGATGCCTGTCTAGCTATCCGTGCTGATACGAATACCGCTGGCGATAGCAAACGGCGCCAGCGGCAATGCCAGCGCCAATAAAGCCCCTAACACGGCGAGCTGGCCGCCATAGGTAAAACCTTCGGCCGCCGCCTGCACCGCGCTGGCGCCGAAAATCAGCACCGGAATGTAGAGCGGCAACACGATCAGCGACAGCAGCAACCCACCGCGCCGTAATCCCACCGTTAACGCTGCGCCAATCGCGCCGATAAAACTCAACACAGCGGTGCCGAGCAGCAGACTCAACACCAGCGCCGGCATCGCCAGCGGCGGCAACTGCAACAGCAGCGCCAACAGCGGCGCCAGCAGTGCCAGCGGCAAACCCGTCACCAGCCAGTGCGCAATACTCTTGGCCAGTGTCAGCAAATACAGCGAGCACGGGCTCAGCAGCATTTGCTCCAAACTGCCGTCATCGAAATCGCTGCGAAACACGCTGTCGCTGGCGAGCAGACACGACAACAGCGCGACCACCCACAACACGCCGGGGGCCAGCAGCGCCAATTGCTTCGGATCGGGCCCGATGCCCAATGGAAACAAGGTGCACACCATCAAAAAAAACAACAGCGGATTGGCGATCTCGGCCCGGCGCCGCAATGCCAGCACCACATCGCGGCGAATGACTCGCGCCATGATCGACGGCGTCGACAGTCGCAGCTCTGGTAACTTCAGCAACTCTGGCAACTCCGACAACTCAGCCAACGGCGGCGACCTCTGCCTGCAACGCAATTTTGCGCAATGCGCGCGGCAATACCAGCGGCTGATGCGTCGTCAGCAATACTGCGCCACCGCTGTCGGCGTGAGCTACCAGCCATTGCTCAAGCTCGGCGACGCCGGCCCGATCTATCGCGGTAAATGGCTCGTCGAGCACCCAAAAAACGGCGTCGGTCAAAAACAATCGCGCCAGCGCAACGCGCCGCTGCTGCCCCGCCGACAACTGATAACACGGGCTGTCTTCGTAACCGGCCAGTCGCACTTTCGCCAATGCCACATCAATCGTCGTGCGCGCATCGACGCCGCGCAGCGATGCCCACCACAACAAATTCTCACGCGGACTTAACGCCGCTTTCAGCCCCGCCGCGTGACCTATGTAAATCGTCGCAGCGGTGAATTCATGACGTTTTCGCGCCAGCGATTCCCCGCGCCACAGCAGCTCGCCGTCGAACCGGCTCGACAAGCCGCCAATGCAGCGCAACAAGCTGGTTTTGCCGATGCCGTTGGCGCCGTCCAACTGCACGATGTCGCCGCTATGCAGCGCAAACGAAAGCGGCGCAAACAACGGCTCATCATCGCGCTCGCAGGTAACGCTGCGCAGCTCCAGCAAGGTTTGATTCAACAGGGGATCCACTCAGAGGTAAATTTTTATTCGCGGCGGCCGCTATACAGGGAATGAATACACTGACTGTCTCTGCCAACAGCTACTCACCCAGCACAACCCTCGCCACTATTGTGGCTGCTATCGTGCGTTCGTTGCGCATTGATGTACCGGTTGCGACTGGTACCGAAACCAGCGGCAGCGCTGCAACCAACGACGCTCTGGCGAAGCTGGCTAGTATACTCAACCTGTTGCTTAATCCGTCCCTCAATCCAAGAAATGGCGCGGCTTTAATGGACATTAATCTCGATCAGCTCGTGAGCAATTCCGCGCTGCAGAACCTGATTCGACAACTGCCGCCTGAATTGCTCAGCAGACCGCAAGTGTTCGAGGCGCTGGTACTACAAAATGCGCTGCTGCCAAACACTTCAGCGGCCGTTGGCTCGTCGACCAATGCACTGCCCATCAATGTGCTGCTGGCGAATCCACAACAGAATTCGGAGAGCGCCCCCACGCTACCGATGCTGCTGTTATCGCAAACTCCCAATGCCTCACCGCAACAGGCAACTACATCACCGCAGCTCTATCGCATTACGCTCGAGTGGCAAAATCGTCTGCTGCAAATTCTGAGCCCACAACCTTTTACCAGTGGCACCCGCCTGCAATTGCAAACGAACGCGCAGGGTCAGCTCACGTTGCTATCGAGCGGCAGCGCCGCTGCGGTTGCGCAAACGCCGAATGCACTGGTCGAGCCGGTCAAACTTGCGCCACAAACTCCGCTGCCGCAGATCGCGACACCGCTGCAAACACTGCAGCAATCTGCCCGCGAGCTGTTGCCAAAGCAGCAGGCGTTGAACACATTGGTGCCGCTGCTGCAAAAGCTGTTGCAGCCGGCGCAGTCCAACGCGCAAGCGACGCTGCCGCAACCGGTCGTTAAAGCGCTGCTGCAATTGCTGCAGTCGCTGCCGCTCGCCGAACAATTGCAAAATCCGGTAACGCTGCGTGTCGCCGTGGAAAACAGCGGCAGTTTTCTTGAGAATCGCATCGCGCGCGCGCAACTCGACACCGCCAAATTGCCGAACGTCGCGACCGCAAAACCGGAAGCGCTGGCGAAACTGGCGACCACCGATATCAAAGCGCAAATCAGCGCATTGCTCGAAGTGATCCGCAAATTTATTCCTAACACCCCCACTATGGCGCGCACGCCGGCGCCGATCGACACCGACGATTTGGTCTACAGCCACAAGCCGGCAATGCAACACAACACCGCACAAAATATCGCTGGCGAGCGCGCCGAAGAACCGGCCGATTCGACGCTGACGCAACTGAGTAAATTACTGCAATCCGGTTTAGCGCGCATCCAACTTAATCAGCTCGATAGCGCCAGCGCGCGTCATGCCAGCAACGATACGCAACCGCCGGTGCCGACGTGGATTGTTGAAGTACCGGTGCGCACGCCGTTCGGTGCGGACAACGTGCAGTTGCGTATCGAGCAGCGTTTTAAAAAATTATCGAACCGGATGCGCCAGCAGTGGAACGTGCATATCGCACTCGACTTACACGCTGCCGGCAAACTCACTGCATCGTTGGCGATTGTGGAAAAAAGCGTATCCGCCACGCTGTGGGCCGAGCACGAGCAAACCCATAGGGCGGTGCGCGATGAAATGGATTTTCTGCGCGCGGGCCTTGAATCGGTTGGCGTCACGGTAACGGAAATGCAATGTCGTCACGGCGTCGCGCCAGCGCGCACGTCGCCACTCACGCAACGCTTGGTGGATGTGCACACATGAGCGAAAAATTTTCCGGCGACAACAATTATCCGAATGACGAGCGTCAAGCTGTTGCGCTGTCGTACGACGGTAAACGCGCACCGACAGTAACGGCGGAAGGCAGCGGCGATCTGGCCGAACAAATCATTGCGATTGCGCGCGAGCACGGCGTGCCGCTATTTGAAAATCCGCAATTATTAGGTTTGTTACAGCAGGTGGGATTGGGCGAGGAAATTCCGGAAACGTTATATCTGTGCATCGCGCAGGTGATCGCTTTCGCGTATCGCATTCAAGGGAAATTTCCGGCGGATTGGCGTGCAAAAAATGAAGAAGATTTGCCGCCGGATCGGCATTCAGCCGCGGCGTTGCTGTTGCCGCAACAGCGCGAGTAATTCGGTTTCCGCGGACGACGCATCGCCTTCGTTTTCGATGGCTTTGCTGAGCAGCGATTCGAGTTGGCCGTACTGCGTTTTAGTCGGTTCGGCATTTTCGATGGCGTCGATGCGATCGCTAAAACGCCGCACTAATTTATCCGCCTCCAACACGCGCTGACCGATCGCCAGTAAATCATTTTGCTGCTGCTGTTGGGTCGTAATCATTTGCTGCAGTATTTCGCGCTGCTGTTCCTGCATCGCTGCAAGCTGCTTGCGCACGAAAAAAAATACAGCAGCGAGCAGCGATAAAATAATTACCGCCCCGCTCGCAACTATCGTCAGAATTAACGCGAACTCACTCATCCGTTGTGACTTTTCTCAACCCTATTTGCAAATCACAAATCGCTCATTTCCGCCCATTCTTCATCGGTCAGCAATTTTGCCAGCTCAACCAAAATCAGCAGTTGATTGTTTTTGTGGCAAACGCCCTGAATAAATTTGGCGCTTTCTTCGTTGCCGACGTTCGGAGCGGTTTCGATTTCCGATTGGCGCAAATAAACTACTTCGGCGACCGCATCCACCAGAATACCGATCACGTGTTTACCCGCTTCGATAATGACAATGCGTGTTTGCTCGGTGACTTCAGCCGGCGATAAACCGAAACGATCGCGCGTATCGAGCACCGTAACAACGTTGCCGCGCAAATTAATGATGCCGAGCACGTAACTGGGTGCACCGGGAACGGCGGCAATTTCCGTATAGCGAAGCACTTCCTGCACCTGCATCACATTGATGCCGTAGGTTTCTCCGTCGAGCCGGAATGTTACCCACTGCAACATTGGATCTTCGGTATTTTTCGCGTTGATGGTCGCCATTGAGTTTGTGCCTTTAATGCAAAAGTGTAGGTGCCGGTAAATTATCGAACCGAAATCAGCGCTCGGTTTGCCTCGGCTAAAAAGCTTCCTAACTATAGATCAATGCCCGGTCACCGCCAGCTTGCGCCACGAATCGCATCGAGTGATTAACGCGACTGGCGCTTGCGGTCCTGGTTGTGAAACATCCACGAGAGCTGCGAAATATCCAGCAGCGCGCACATTTGCTCAACCACGGTGCCGGCGAGCCACGGCCGCTTGCTGCGTTGGCCGCGCCAACGGATGTCATCCGGATCGAGCATCACGCTGTTGATCACCACGTCGACCGCCAAACCCCAATCGGAACCGTATAGCGTAATCAGATACCGATACGCCGCGCGCATGGATTCCTGGTAACGCTCGGGCATTACCACCATCGCGGTATTGATCGCGCGCGCGTTGTATTCCTTCACCGGCAGCAAGCCCATAAACCAAGACGTCTGCCCGAATACCGTGGTCAGGCTGTCCTCGCCCAACGGATAAATGCTGCCGAGTTCCACCAGCGGTGCGGCCAGCGTCAAACCGCCGGATTTAAACAGCAAACATTCAAACGGCTGTTGCGCCCAATACGGCCGCCCATTGGCGAGCCATTCGGCCGGCTCCGCCATATGCGCCAAGCCATCGGCGGTCTCTTCAATTTCGGCAAGTGGCTGCGTGACGACTTCGACAGTAATTTCAGGAATTGCCGGGGGCGGCACCTGCTCGACGATCGGCGCCGGCACTTCAATGACGGGAACAGGAATTTCAACGACCGCTTCCGCAATGGGCGGCAAAGGCATACGCAAATTCAGCGTGCGGATCGGTTCGGCATAGGGTCGCACTTGCACACTGCGCACCGCTCGCGGCGCCCACGGCAGCGTGGCGATATTGCTGGCGGCGGCATATTTCTGCGACGGCGCTTCTTCCAACGGCGCGTCTGCACCCAACAAACTATCTAAATAGTCCTGAAGCGCCTGATCGGAAGAGTTGGAACCGCTACTCATGAGACTCGCCACATTGGGTTTATTTGCTAACCAACTGTTTATTTACTAGCTAGCTATTCGCTTGCTGATATCCGTTTTTGTTCACCGCTAGCGAATTTACAGCCTCGTATTAGCGCAGCGCCGTGCTAGATTTCATCGCCGCCGGCGCATTGTCGACACTCAGCAGAATTTTTAACAGCGAGCGATACGCTTCGACACCGCGACTTTGCGCATCGAGACGCGATGGTAGCAAGCCAACCCGGCTGGCGTCGCGAAAACGTGTATCGACCGGAATCATTCCCGCCCAAATCCGCTCGGGATAATCGTTGCGCAGCGTGCGCAAACTGCTCACCGATGCATGCGTGCGTCGATCGAATAAGGTCGGAATAATTAAATACGGCAGTGCTTTTTGTTGCGAGCGCGCCAGCATTTCCAGCGTGCGCAACATGCGCTCAAGGCCTTTTAAAGCGAGAAATTCGGTCTGCACCGGAATCAATAATTTTTCGCACGCGGCTAGCGCATTCACCATCAACGCGCCCAATACCGGCGGCGTATCAATGAGTGCGTAATCGAAATCATCCCACAGCAGCGCCAATGCTTTGCTGATGCGCACGCCCGTGCCGCTGAGCGAACGCCGCTCGACGGTGGCCAGCGCCGGGCTGGCAGCGAGCATTTGAATACCGGTATCGCGCGCCGGAATCAGCAACGCCTGCACCTGTTCCCGCGCGCTAATCATGTGCTCGGCGAACAACGCGAAAGTCGAATGCTCGACCGTTTCCGGGTTGTAGCCGAAGTAACTGGTCAATGAACCGTGCGGATCGAGGTCGACCAACAACACGCGGGCACCGCGTTCGGCCAATAAGCCGGCGAGTGCAACCGTCGTGGTGGTTTTACCGACCCCACCTTTTTGATTGGCAACCGACCAAATACGCACGTGCGATGCCTCGTTTACTTGCTGTTACGCAAGCGCCAAAAAATTGATGATTATTTTGATGCGGGAGAAAGAGAGCAATTAGTCTGCCAAAGATTGGTCGACTTTACCCGCCAGCGTGCCCAGTAAGGTTAGGGGGTTTTCGGCGGGTTTGCACTGTTAACTGCGGGCGCGGGCTTTAGTTGCGACTGCGGCTGAGATTGGGGCTGTGACGAAGGCGCCGGCGCGGAAAATGCCGCAGGCGTGCGAACCGGTTGTTGCGATGTCGGCGGCAGCACCACGGGCGCAGGCGACGATTGCAGTTGTGCAGCTGGTGGTGGTGAAGTCACGGGTTGCGCGGTCGGAGATGACACGGTTTGAACCGGCAAGGTCACGGATTGCGAGCGTTGTTGTTGCACTGCCGCAGGCTGCGCTGTTTGAGGTTGTACGGCCGCAACTGGCGCTGTCGACAATTGCGCGGCAGGCAATTGTGCGGCCGGTAATTGCGACGCGGCGGTATCGGTGATCGGTTTCAACGCTGGCGCTTCAGGACCGACTGCTGGTTTTTCCGTCGCATCGATCGGCTTTAATACCGGCCGCAGTTCGCCGGTTTTCGAAATCATTAGCACCACGCGTCGATTTTTCGCGCGATTTTCGGGCGTGTCGTTCGGACCGACCGGTTGGAACTCGCCGTAACCGGCTGCAACCAAACGGCTCGAATCGATGCCTTCTTCGACGAACAATTGCACCACTGCCGCCGCGCGCGACGATGACAATTCCCAATTGCTGGGAAAGCGTACGGTGTGAATCGGTTTGTTATCGGTGAAGCCTTCGACACGCACAGCATTTTTTTGATCGCGCAAAATGGCGGCGACCTGACCGAGTAATTCCAGCGCGTGATTGCTCAGCGCCGCGTCGCCACTGTCGAATAGCAGCGACGATTTCATTTCGATTTCGAGCCATTCTTCATTGCCGCGCAACGTCACCAAACCCTGCGTCATCAAGTCGCCAAATGCTTCGGCAATTTTATTGGCGACGTCTTTAAATTCGTCCGGCATGCCGTTGCTACTTTGAGTGCCACCCTCGCCTTCTTTGGTTTTCGCGGCATCGGTATTCAAGGCAACGAGATTGGCGGGATTCGAGCGTGCCTTCTCGCCGATTTGAATCGGATCGACGGCTAATTCGGGTTGATTGAACGCGTCTTCGAGCGTGTTCGAAAGAACACGGTATTTACTTTCGTTAACTTGGGAAATTGAATACATCACCACGAAAAACGCGAATAGCAACGTGATGAAATCGGCGTAGGAAACAAGCCACCGCTCGTGATTGGTGTGCTCCTCGGTATGCTTGCGTCGGCCCATGCCCTACCTCGTCGGCAGTAAACGCAGAATGCGTTTATGCGGCATTGCCGCGAAATTCAAATTCATCGGGATGATGAGTTTGAATGCTAGGTTAAGCGCTCTGCTCGACAAATCCGTTGAGCTTGAGTTCGATCGCGCGCGGGTTCTCGCCTTCGGCAATCGCAATCACCCCCTCGATCAGCATTTCGCGATACTGGGATTCGCTGCGCGCATGCACGCGCAATTTGCCCGCAACCGGCAGCAAAAATAAATTGGCGAGCGACACGCCATAAATCGTGGCGACAAAAGCCGTCGCTATTCCGGGGCCGAGTTTGCTCGGGTCGGCCAGATTTCCCATCACGTGAATCAAACCTAGCACCGCACCGATGATGCCGATGGTTGGCGAATAACCGCCCATGCTTTCGTAGAATTTCGCGGCGTTGATATCGCGCTGCTCGCGCAGATCGGATTCCAACTCCATCACCGCGCGAATTGAATCCGGCTCGCTGCCATCGACCAATAATTGCAGGCCTTTGCGCGCGAACACATCGCGCTCGGTATCGGCCACTGATTCCAGACCAAGTAAACCTTCTTTGCGCGCGGCCATCGCCCAGCGCACGATTTTGCCGACGCCACCTTTGAAATCGAGTTGCAACGGCACGAACACGTAGGTCAAGCGTCGCAGCGCTAACAGCAATGTCGATTTCGGTGTTTGCAACGTCGCCGCACCGACAGTGCCACCGATGACAATTACCGCTGCGGGAATATTAATGAGCGCGCCGAGATGTCCGCCTTCCAGCCAGTTGCCGCCGAGAATGGCGACCAGTCCGATGATGACACCCAGAACACTCATTGCATCCATGGTTAAACCAATTCCGCCAAACGTGCGCCCACTTGTTGCAGCGGCAAAATTTCATCGGCGAGATTGGCCTTGGCGACTGCCATCGGCATGCCATAAATCACCGAAGTCGCTTCGTCCTGCGCCCACACCACCGAGCCATTTTGTTTGAGCAAACGCGCACCCTCGCAACCGTCCGCGCCCATGCCGGTCAGCACAATGGCCAACACTTGATCGCGATACACATTCGCCGCCGAGGCAAAAGTCACATCGACACACGGTTTGTAATTCACGCGCTCGTCGCCCGGCAGAATTTTAATTTTGCCGCCTTTGGTAATCATCATTTGCTTGCCGCCCGGTGCGAGCAGCGCTACGCCAGCGCGCAATTGATCGCCATCGACGGCTTCTTTCACTTCGATTTTGCACAGGCTATTTAAACGTTCGGCAAATGCCGCCGTGAACGTTGCCGGCATGTGCTGAATCAATACAATCGGAAACGGAAATTTCGCCGGCAGCGCAGTCAACACATTTTGCAACGCAACGGGACCGCCGGTTGAAGTACCAATCGCGACCAAACTGAAGTTTTTGCGCGCGCGCACTGTCGGTTGACGCGAAGCGGCAGGCGCTTCTTTTACCGGCGCGTGCGCAGATTCTCTTACAACCGGCGTATCTCTAACAGGCTTACTTAGCGGCGCAGCGGCTGGCGGAGCAACCGGTGTTTTTGCGCGAAACGACGCAATGCCCGGCATTGCAGCTAAACGCTTGCCCGCCTTCGCCACCATATTGATGCGTTCGGCAAGTTTGTTTTTCAGCTCAACTGCGTTGCGAGAAATTTCATCGAAGTTTTTTGGTAAATAATCGACAGCACCCGCTTCCAGCGAATCGAGCGTGACGCGAGCGCCTTCGTAAGTCAGCGACGAGAACATCAGAATCGGCGTCGGCTGTTTTGCCATGATTTCGCGCACGGCGGAAATGCCATCCATCATCGGCATTTCGTAATCCATGGTGATAACGTCGGGTTTTAATTCGATCGCCTTCGCCACACCTTCACGGCCATTATTCGCCGTACCGATCACACGCAAGCCGGGGCACTGATCGATCATCTCAGTCAGGCGACGCCGAAAGAAATTGGAGTCATCGACAATCAAAACAGTGACCGTCATTGCTTACCTCAAAGTAGTTTTAATTTTTATTAGAGAAAAAACACTGCCCAGGTATCGCGAGCGAAGACTGCATTTTTTAACGGGCATAACGCTTCAACATACTGGGTACATCGAGAATTAATGCAATGCGACCGTCGCCGGTAATCGTCGCACCCGCCATACCAGGTGTGCCCTGCAACATTTTGCCGAGCGGTTTGATCACCACTTCTTCCTGGCCGATCAATTGATCGACGACAAAACCGACGCGTTGAATACCGACCGAAACGATGACAACGTGCGCCTCTTGCGGACGCGGTTCGCCGTAGCTGTTTTTCACCAACCAGTTTTTCAAGAAGAACAGCGGAATGGCTTTTTCGCGCACCGTGATCATTTCGCGACCATCGACCACATTCACGCGGCGCAGATCCATATGGAATATTTCATTCACGCTCGCCAGCGGCAGCGCGAACGTTTGCTGGCCGAGCATTACCATCAAGGTCGGCATGATGGCGAGCGTCAACGGCACTTTGATAATTAACCGCGTGCCCTCGCCGACTTTCGAAATAATCTGAATCGAACCGTTCAATTGAGAGATTTTTGTTTTGACCACGTCCATGCCGACACCGCGACCGGACACGTCGGAAATTTCGGTTTTGGTGGAAAACCCCGGCAGAAAAATCAGGTTGTAGCATTCGGTGTCGTTCAGACGCGCGGCGGCATCGGCATCGAGCAAACCTTTTTCGACCACTTTGCTGCGCAGCACTTCCGCGTCCATACCGGCGCCATCGTCGGTGATCGACAGCAGAATATGATCGCCTTCCTGCTCGGCGGCGAGCACGATTTTGCCGATGCGCGATTTGCCGGATTTCTCGCGTTTTTCCGGGCTTTCGATGCCGTGATCGACCGCGTTGCGCACCAAATGCACGAGCGGATCGGCCAACGCTTCGACCAGGTTTTTATCAAGATCGGTTTCTTCGCCGAGCAATTCGAGCGTGACTTCTTTCTTCAGGCTGCGCGCGAGATCGCGCACCACGCGTGGAAAGCGACCGAATACTTTCTTGATCGGTTGCATGCGCGTCTTCATCACCGCGCTCTGCAAATCGGCGGTGACCACATCGAGATTGCCAACCGCTTTCGACAGCGCTTCGTCGTCGCTGCGCGCGCCGAGACGCACCAGCCGATTGCGCACCAGCACCAGCTCGCCAACCATATTCATGATGTCGTCGAGACGCTGCGTATCGACGCGTACTGTGGTCTCTGCGGCATTGCCACCTTTTTGCGGATCTTCGTCGGCAGCGGCTTTTTCGATTGTCTTGACCGGCGCCGGCGGTGGCGCAACTTTCGCAGGGGCAGCCTGCACAGGAATAGCCGCTTTCGGCGGAGTAGCTGGCGCAGGCGCTTCGGCTTTTTTGGCAGCGGGCGCAGCCGCTTCCGCCAAACCGGGCGCATTGCCTTTGCCGTGCAATTGATCGAGCAGCGCTTCGAATTCATCGTCGCGAATGGCATCGTCACCAACCGCCGCAATAGGCGCGGCAACAACCGGCGGCGTCACTGCAGGTGCGGGCGCTTTGCCTTTACCGTGCAATTGATCGAGCAGCGCGTCGAATTCGTCTTCGCTGATTTCCTCGGTATTTGCAGTGTGATTGGCGACGGGTGCAGCGGGTGGAGGCGGTGCGGAAGTTTGCGGCGCACTCGAATGCTTGCCTTTGCCATGCAGTTGATCGAGCAATGCTTCGAATTCATCGGCGTCGATTTCATCACCGCTGCTGGATGCAGCAACTGCACCGACTGCCGCTAACGGTTTCGCTTGTACATCGGGTGCGAGCGCATCGAGAAACTGCTCGAATTCGGCATCGGTAATATCTTGCGAACCAGCGTCGCTGTTTGCGGCGCCACTATTTGCCGCGACCGCACTGCTCGCAGCCACTGACGCGGTCTCTTCGACCTGGGCCACTTCGGCGTGAACGACTTCTTCGCCATGCACCAATGCTTCCAACCGCGCGAGCAATTCAGGTGAAGCCGACGCCGGCACTTCGCCGGCTTTGACTTGATCGAACATTTCGTTGACGGCATCGAGCGCCTGTAACACCACGTCCATCAACCCTGACGTCACACTGCGCTGACCATTGCGCAACATGTCGAACAGGTTTTCCGTGATGTGGCAGCACTCGACCAGCGAATTCAGCTGCAGGAAACCAGCGCCGCCTTTGACCGTGTGAAAGCCGCGAAAAATCGCATTGAGCAAGTCGCGATCAGCCGGGCGTCGTTCTAGATCGACCAGCTGTTCAGACAACTGCTCGATAATTTCGCCTGCCTCGACGAGAAAGTCCTGCAGGATTTCTTCATCTTCACCGAAGCTCATTTAGTGCTCCTTAGAAGCCAAGACTTGAGAGCAACTCATCGACGTCGTCCTGACCGGAAACCACGTCGGTACGCTCGCCCGCTTTAATTTGCGGTCCTTCCGCTACCACGTCGGCAACCGCAGCGGCTGGCGCTGCAGCAATAACATCGGCCGCGCCGAAAATGCCGGTTATTTGTTCGACTTGTCCGGCCACGCGCATCAAATCGACCAGACGGTCTTCGACTTCCTGCACCAGCGAAATAACTTTCTTAATGACCTGACCCGATAAATCCTGGAAGTCTTGGGCCAATAAAATCGAATTGAATTTTTCCGAAATAACGCCGGAGCGCTCGACCGTCTCGCCGAGAAATACATCGATGCGGTGATACAGGTCGCGAAATTCTTCCGGCTTCATTTCGCGGCGAATCAGACGCTGCCACTCTTCATGCAGCGATTTCGCGCTGGTGCCGAGCTGCTCGGCAACCGGAATCCCCTCCTCGACCATATCCATGGTTTTATCGGCCGAACGCTGTGTCAGCCCGATTACGTAATCGAGGCGCTCCTGCGCGTTGGCGATTTTCGACATTTTTTCTTGATCGGCGCTGCTCTGTGCGGCGTCGATTTGGAAATTGACGATGGCCTCATGCAGACCGCGCGTGAGCTTGCCGACTTCGCGATAAATACTGCGATCGCGTGCTTCGTTGATTTGGCGAATTAACTCCGCCGCGTTGGAAAAATCGCCCAGTTCGAGACTCGACACCAGGCCGCGCGCTCGTTCTTTTAATTCATCCAACAATTCTGGCTGACCTTCGAAATTATCTGCGCCCGACATGTTTTTCACATCTCTACGAATTTTTATTTGGCAGCGTCAACGCGCTCGAAAATCTTTTCGATTTTCTCTTTGAGCACAGCGGCTGTGAAGGGTTTGACGACGTAGCCATTCACGCCCGCCTGCGCGGCTTCGATAATCTGATCGCGCTTGGCTTCGGCCGTAACCATCAAGATGGGAAGATTTTTAAGCTTGTCGTCAGCGCGCACCGCCTTCAACAAATCGATGCCGGTCATGCCGGGCATATTCCAATCGGTCACGAGAAAATCGAAATTGCCGTTTTGCAACATCGGCAACGCGCTGGAGCCATCGTCGGCCTCCGCCGTATTTACAAAGCCGAGATCGCGCAGAAGATTTTTAATAATGCGCCTCATGGTCGAAAAATCATCGACGATGAGAATCTTCATGTTCTTATCCAAAACAACCTCCTAACGATTTAACAGGCCGCCATGGCCGCCGCACTTACAGAGTCTAGTAGCTGAATGAAGCCAGTCTAGTCGCAGAATCCGACTGCGGAGATAAATCCTTCGATATAGCCACTAATGTGGCTACCGCTTGAGCAAAATTAGTTTTTATTTAACGGTCGGCTTACTGAAAAAAATTATTATGAAACGTGTAAATCACCCGATTCCCAACCCGTCATTTTTGCGCGCAAACGCAATGCGGCCTGCGTGTGGATCTGGCTCACGCGTGATTCGCTGACACCGAGCACTAAACCGATTTCTTTTAAATTGAGTTCATCGTTGTAATACAGCGACAACACCAAACGCTCGCGCTCCGGCAAACCGCCGATGGCCACCGCCAAATGCCGGCGCATGGTTTCGCTCTGCGCGTGCTGCGCCGGCGATGGACCGTCGCTCGGCAAATGATCGTCGAGACTGTCATCGTCGCCGGATAAATCTTCGAAACTATAAAGCCGACTGCACAGCGAGTCCTGCGCCATGGTTTGATATTCGGCCAACGATACATCGAGCTCTTTCGCCACTTCCTGATCGGTCGCGTCGCGATTCAGACGTTTGCCGAGACGCGCCATCGCTTCAGCAATACGCCGCGTATTGCGATGCACCGAACGTGGCACCCAATCGCCACGCCGCACTTCATCGATCATCGAACCGCGAATGCGAATACCGGCATACGTTTCGAAACTCGCGCCTTTACTCGCGTCGTAATTGCGCGACGCTTCAAGCAAACCGATCAAGCCCGCCTGAATTAAATCGTCGACCTGAACATTCGACGGCAGTCGCGCCATCAAATGATGGGCGATACGTTTGACCAGCGGCGCGTGCAGCTCGACCAATTGCGCCGAGGCATCGCCCCGCGCTGCGCTGTACATCGTCAGACGATCGGCCGCCATTGCGAATTAACCGGCAGCAGCCGGTTGCACGAGACGCTCGACAAAAAATTCGAGATGACCGCGCGGCGAACTCGGCAGCGGCCATTTATCGACTCTCTCGGCGAGCGTTTGAAATGCAATTGCCGCCTTGCTGCGCGGCGTCATATCCACCACGGCGCGCTGCTTTTGAATCGCTTTGCGCATCGCTTCGTCGAACGGCACGCTGCCGACGTATTGCAGCGTGGCGTCGAGAAAGCGTTCGGTGACCTGCGTCAGTTTATTAAAAAGATTTTGGCCTTCACTGGTCGTGCGCGTCATGTTGGCAAGCACGCGAAAACGGTTCATACCGTAATCGCGATTGAGCAATTTAATCAGTGCATAGGCGTCGGTAATCGAACCCGGTTCGTCGCACACCACCACTAACACTTCTTGTGCGGCGCGCACGAAACTCACTACCGAATCGGAAATGCCGGCAGCGGTGTCGATAATCAACACATCGATTTGTTCGCTGATTTCGCTGAAGGCGTGAATTAAACCAGCGTGCTCCATCGCGCCCAATTGCGACATGCGCTGGGTTCCGGACGAAGCGGGAATAATGCGAATACCGGCGGGACCGGTGAGCATGATGTCGAGCAGACTGCATTCGCCGGCCAGCACATTTTCGAGATTGCGCTTGGCGTTAAGGCCGAGTAGCACATCGATATTGGCGAGCCCCAAATCGGCGTCGAGCAAAGCGACGCGGCGGCCCATTTGCGCGAGCGATACCGACAGGTTGATCGAAACGCTGGTCTTGCCGACGCCACCTTTACCACCGGTAACGGCGATGACTTGCACCGGGTGCCTACTGCTCATGCCCGTGCGAACTCCTGCTGGTTAATAAAGATGGCCTAAGTGTAGCTGCTGTATAGCGAAACGAATTAACAAGAGCGTAGACGCTGTATGCCAAAACGATTGCAAACGGCGCAACGCCTTTATCGCTAACAGCCCCGCCAGAGTGTAGCTGCTATATAGCGAAACGATTAAAAAGAGCCTAGTTGCTTTATCGCAAAGCGATTACAAGGAATTAGCTGCTTTATGCGACGAGCCTTATGCGGACAAGGCTTTTTCTCTTTGTGTCGCGAATGCTTGCGCGATTTCATCTTCATTGCATTCATTTTGCTTGGCCAGCGCGATCGCTTTGCCGACCAATGCTTTGCCATTGCCGACTGCGATATCGCCGGGAATCGCCTGACCATCGGTGGTATAGGCGAGCGGCAAACCGCCGGCAATTAATGCGCTGACGCTTTCGCCCAGACTGCCGGCCTCGTCGATTTTAGTCAGAATGCAGCCGGCCAAATTACCGGTGCGATAGGCGCGCTGCGCCGCGCGCATGGCCTGATGCTGACAGTTGGCGGCGAGCACTTGAATGCAGCGAACACGATCGCCGAGCGCATCTAACGCTTCCACTTGCTGGCGAAATTCCGGCGCTTTGGTATTGAGGCCGGCGCTGTCGATCAGGATCAATTTGCAGTGGCGCAATTCGTATAACACCGCGCCTAAGTCGCGTTGGGCGGAAACGATCTTGCACGGAATATTCAAAATGCGGCTCAGCGTGCGCAATTGTTCGTGCGCACCGATGCGATAGCTGTCCATCGTCACCAAGGCGATATCGGCGTTGCCGTTGTCGAGTACATAGCGCGCGGCGAGCTTGCCGATAGTAGTGGTTTTGCCGGCGCCGGTCGGACCGATAAACGCGAACGTACCGCCCTGCGCAATTAAATCGCCATCGCACACGGCGACGCGCGCGCTCAGTTTATTCATCAAGCCCTGCCATGCTTCGTTGGCATTGGCTTCTTCACTTTGCACGGCACCATCGAGCAGATCGCGCGTCACCGCAGCGTCTAATCCGAGCCGTTGCAGACGGCGCCACATGGCCGCTTGCGCCGGTTGCTGCGAACGGTATTGCTGCCACGAAAAATTGGTGTATTGCTGCGCGATCAGCTCGCGCATCGCGCGCATCTCCTGCTGCATCTGCAGCCAGCCGCTGTCGGGTGCAGCACGGCGTTCGCGCGGTGTTTCGTCGAAGGCAAAGGATTCGGCTTGCGGCGCGGACATTTCCGGCTGCTGCTGCGGCTCGCTGCGCGGTGGCGCCGCCGGCGGCATCTCCGTCGCGGCGACCAGCTCGATGCCCTGCGGCACGCGCTTGTTGGAAAGAATCACTGCGTCCTCGCCGAACTCTTCCCGAACCAGCCGCAACGCTGTGCGCATATCCGCCGCGATAAAGCTTTTCATAGCCATGCCCTCGAACTCCTTAAGCAACTATTTCTGTCAATTCAAATGCCGTTAACTGCTGCCATTAACTACGGCCGTCTAACGGTTGCTCTTAGCTTTTCTAGCTAGCCTTCCAGCTCGCTAAAAACCCTCTCAACCAATGCTGGCTTCAATGGTGACCTGTTTGTCGTCCGGTATTTCGTTGAACGACAACACCTGAATTTCACCGTTGATGTAGCGCGAGAACTTCGCCATCACCGCGCGCAGCGGCGCCGATACCAACAGCACTGCCGCCTTGCCGGCCAACTCCTGCTTCTGCGCGGCATCGCGAATCGATGTCTGTAGCCGCTCCGCCAAACCGGGCTCCAGCACGATGTCGTCAAAATTACCCATCTGTTGCGCCTGTTGTTGGCTTTTCAGCAACATCTGTTCCATTGCCGGCGAAAGCGTCATGACCGGCAGCGATGGCGTGTTGCCGAAGATTTTCTGCACGATGATGCGGCTCAGTGCCAGGCGTGACGCCGCGGTATAAACGGCGGGATCTTGACTCTTGCCGCCGACCGACGCGATGGCCGAGGCAATCGTGCGCATATCGCGGATTGGCACTTTTTCCTGCAGCAGATTGCGCAGCACCGTCACCAGCATGTTCAGCGAAATGGTTTGCGGCACCAGCTCCTCGGCCAGTTTCGGCGATTGCTTGGCCAGTGCTTGCAGCAGACTTTGGACTTCATCGAAACCGAGCAACTCGTGCATCTGCTTCAACAGCAATTGATTGACGTGGGTGGCGACGACGGTACTGGCATCGACCACGGTATAACCGAGCGTCTGCGCCTGATCGCGCTGCAGCGGATCGATCCACACCGCATCCAGACCGAACGCCGGATCGCGGGTGGGCATGCCGTCGATGGTGCCGAACACTTGGCCGGGATTGATCGCCAGCTCGCGCTCGGGGTGAATTTCGCCTTCGCCGCAGGTCACACCCATGATCGAGATGCGATAGCCGTTCGGACGCAGATCGAGGTTGTCGCGGATATGCACCGACGGCACCAGAAAGCCAATGTCCTGCGACAGCCGTTTGCGAATGCCCTTGATACGCCCGAGCAGCTCGCCGCCCTGGGTTTTGTCGACCAGCGGAATCAGGCGATAGCCCACTTCTAAACCGATCGCATCGACCGGCTGCACATCGTCCCAACCCAGCTCAGGCAATTCGGGGACTTTCTGTTGCGCCTGCACTTCGCGCTGCTGTTCGTCGACGACAAGCTTGTCAGCGGCATCGACGTGGCCTTTGTTAATCCGATAGGCCGCATACCCGGCGCCAATCGCCAACGCGCCAAATGCCACATGCGGCATGCCCGGCACCATACCCATTACCGCCAGCACGCCGGCGGTGACACCGAGCGCCTTGGGCGATTCGAACATCTGGCTGCGCACCTGCTCGCCCATATCTTTCGAGCTATTCGCGCGCGTCACCATCACAGCAGCGGCGACCGACAACATCAGCGATGGCACCTGCGCCACCAAGCCGTCGCCGATGGTCAGCAGCGAATACACCTGCATTGCTTTGGCAAACGGCAAATCGTGCTGCAGGATGCCGATGGCAACGCCGCCGAGCACGTTGATAAACAGGATCAAAATCCCCGCGACCGCATCGCCGCGCACGAATTTGCTGGCGCCGTCCATCGAACCGTAGAAGTTGGCTTCGGCTGTTACATCTTCGCGGCGGACCCGCGCCTGCTCCTGATCGATCAAGCCGGCGTTCAAATCGGCATCGATTGCCATTTGCTTGCCGGGCATCGCGTCCAGGGTGAACCGCGCGCTCACTTCCGAAATACGGCCGGCACCCTTCGTCACCACGACGAAGTTGATGATGACCAAAATCATAAACACGACGATACCGACCGCGTAGTTGCCGCCGATCACGACCTCGCCAAACGCCTGAATCACCTTACCGGCCGCATCGCCACCGCCGTGACCGTGCAGTAAAACCACTCGCGTCGAGGCAATGTTCAGCGACAATCGCAACAATGTCGCGACCAGCAAGATAGTGGGGAATACCGCGAAATCGAGCGGCCGCAACGCGTAGATCGCGACCAGCAATACGACCACCGACAACGCGATATTGAATGAGAATAAAACGTCGAGCAGGAACGGCGGCAACGGCAACGTCATCATGCCGAGCAACGCCAACAGCAACACCGGAATACCGATATTGCCCTGACTCAAACTACGCAGATTACCGAGCCAATTAGCCGGATTAGAGTTAGAAGCCGCTCTCGCCATTACGTCATCACACCAGTCAATTTATCGACGCTTACGCCGCGTATTAGGTGTCAGTGCAATTGGCTTTCCAACTTTGCGTGAGACGGGGAATTAATGGAGCGAGTTGTACTTATGTGGTTGGGAACCGCATTGGGGTTTCCACGCGAATCAAATCCCCCGCTCGCTGCGCGAGCAGCCCCCTTTGATTAAAGGGGGCGAACACTGCGCCGCACTTCGAATCCATTCCACACCATCCGAATAACACCAATTATTATCCGAATGGCACCAACCATTCCCCCCTTTAACAAAGGGGGGAATGGGGGATTTGCCCCACCCAAAATCCCCCGCTCGCGGCGCGAGCAGCCCCCTTTGTCAAAGGGGGCAAACACCACATCGCGCCTTGAATCAATTCCACACCATTCGAATAACCCCAACAATATCCAAATAGCACCAACCATTCCCCCCTTTAACAAAAGGGGGGTTAGGGGGGATTTGGGTCTGCACCATACGAAAAAATCAAATATCAACTCACGCCGTAACTCGCTTGCCCTTCTGGTCGAATACCAGATCGGTCGGTACCGGCAATTTATCCGGTGCCTGCGGTTCGCGGCCTTGACCGGCGCGCCAGGTTTTCAATTGGAAGACATAGGCGAGGACCTGCGCGACGGCTAAATACAGCGGCGCCGGAATTTCGCTGTCGATTTCGGTGGTGTAATAAATCGCGCGCGCCAGTGTCGGCGCGGGCAATTGTGTGATGTTGTGGGCGCGGGCGATTTCGCGGATTTTCATCGCAATTTGATCGGTGCCTTTGGCCACGACCATCGGCGCACCGCCGCGGCTGCCGTCGTAGCGCAGCGCGACGGAGAAGTGCTCGGGGTTGGTGATGATGACATCGGCATTCGGCACCGCTTCCATCATGCGGCGGCGCGCGAGTTCTCGTTGCAACTGGCGGATGCGCCCTTTCACTTCGGGGCGGCCTTCCGAATCCTTCATCTCCTCCTTGATTTCCTGCTTGGTCATTTTCAGCTTTTGATTGTGATCGAACAGCTGAAACGGCACGTCGAGCATCGCGATCAAAATCATGCCGCTGCTGACACCGAGCACCGCCCACCCAGTCATATGCAAGGCGGCGCCGAGCGCGACTTCCAGCGGCTGCATGCCGAGCGCGAGCAGCTGTCCTTTTAGCGAATTGATGGTGACGAAGGCGATACCGCACAACACGATAAATTTCGCCAGCGATTTGCCCAGCTCCACCAACGCCGTCACCGAAAACATGCGCTTGATGCCTTCGAGCGGATTCATGCGGCTGAATTTCGGCATCAGCGCGGCCGGCGAGAACAACCAGCCGCCCATCAAAATCGGCCCCGCCAATGCGGCCACCAGCAGCAGTCCGAGCAGCGGCAGCAATTCATTCGCGACGATGTTCATCGAATACAACAGATGCGCGGCCGCCATTTTGTCGTCGAACGCGACCGCGCGCGGCAGCGTCAGATTGAAACGCATCTGATCGCTCATCGCTCTACCAATCGCCGGACCGTACATCAGCAAGCCGGCAGCGCCGGCCATCAGCACAAACATGGTGTTTAATTCGCGCGAGCGCGCAACCTGCCCCTCCTCCCGCGCCTTTTCCTGGCGCTTGGAGGTTGCGTCTTCACTGCGTTCCGCACCGCTCTCGCTTTCCGCCACGCCGCCCTCTCTTCAATTGCGTGCGACGCCGTTTAATTGGCGCCGGAATGGATTTACAACGATGAGAGCAACGACTGTGCCGAAGGCTTTGCAGCCGCAATACCGCAAAATTAGCGAGACCGCAGCGACCGCGCTTCAGTACCATGCGGCTACCGCACCCGCGGTAATTCTCACAGCGGCCACCATCATCGAACAATCACCCAGCGAAGGGAGACGGACCATGAGTATCAGCGTCATTTTGGAATTGAACATCAAACCGGAATTTATTGCGGATTTCGAGGCGGGGATTAAACAGGCATTCCCGGAGACGCGCGCCTTTCCCGGCTGCATCAGTGTCAATGCCTGCCGTCACGAGAGCCGCCCCAATACCTATTTATTTCTCGAACACTGGCGCGAACAGGCCGATTACGAAAACTACATCAAATGGCGCACCGAAACCGCGTTCATGGAGCAGCTGATGGCCATCATCGCCAGCCCGCCAGTGTCGCGCGTGTTGCAAGTGGTCGCGTAGCTAGTTCGGAACTCGGATGAGCCGACTCTGCGCGGGGAAGAACCAGCTCTGAGCCCGGATTAACTAGCTCGGCACTCGAAAAAGCGCGCTTCGAACAAGCAGAAGGGAGCCCCGAGGTGGCAATAACTAACTCGCTCATAGCTTTAACTATGTCACTCAGAGCTTTAACTACGTCAAAGCAAGCTCGAGCTTACTCGGAGCCACCTTTAGCTCTCTGTATTTAAGTCCGAGCTCACTCTGATTGAGTTAAAGCTCAATTCGAGCGACCTTTAACTGTGTTGGAGAGACCTCGAGCTTACTTTGATTAAGCTAAAGCCTACTTCGAACAACCTTTAGCTATATCTGATAGAGCTCCGGCTCAATCAGATATAGCTCGCACCGGCGCCAGACCCGCTAACGAAAGCTCCATACCCGCGAATAGCGACCGCTCGGCCCATCTGTCAGTCTTCGAAACAATCAGCTGACCCATTGCCGCATGATGTCCAGCACTTCGCCGTTGTAGCGCTCGAAATTCGGCAGCACGTTGCCGAGGCTGGTCCACAAAATCAAAAAGCCCAATAGCAGCATCAGCGGGAAACCAATCGCGAAAATATTCAATTGCGGCGCGGCCCGGGTGACGACGCCGAGACTGCAGTTAATGATCAACAGCGCCGTCACCGCCGGCAGCGCCATCATTAACGCGGCGGCGAACATCCAACTGCCCCAGCCAAATAATGTTTGCAGGCGGTTGTCGCCGATTTCCATCCCGACCGGCAGCGTGCGAAAACTTTCGATCAATACATCGATCATCACCAGATGACCGTTAAGCGAGAGAAACAGCAACGTCGCCATCATCAGATACAACTGACTGACCGTCGTCACCGACACGCCATTCATCGGATCGTTAAGCGAGGAAAACCCCAAGCCCATTTGCGTCGCGATAAATTGTCCCGACACCACGAAGGCCTGCATCAGCATTTGCAAAAATAGCGCGAGGCCGATGCCGATCAATAATTGCTGCGCGACCATTAACACGCTTTCCAGCGACAACATATCGGGGTGCGGCAGATTCTGTAGCGTCGGCGCGATAATCAACGTCAACAAAATCGAAAAAATCAGACGCACGCGCGGCGGCACAAATGCGGCGCTGAAAATCGGCGCGACCATGCAGAAGGCGCTGATACGCATCAGCGGCCACAGAAGTAAATGAAGCCAATTTTGTAAGGTAGCGATATCGAGCTGAAACAACGCGGCGACTCCGGCAACGCAAAACGTTCAGCCAATGTAATGCGTAATATTCATCAGCAAGTTATTGGTGAAATCGGTGAGCTTGGTCAGCAACCAGGGACCTGTGACCATCACCGCGACAATTGTCACAATCAAACGCGGTAAAAAGCTCAGCGTCTGTTCGTTGATTTGCGTCGCGGCCTGAAACGTACTGACGATCAAACCGACAATTAAACCGGGCACCACCAATACGCACACCATCATGATGATGAGCATAAAAGCTTGGGCGAATAAGTCGATGATAACGTCGGGTGACATATAAACCTCTAAACGCGGCAGACGTTAAGTGCAGTAGCTTAACTATCCGAAACTCGATGCGAGACTGCCGATAACTAAAGCCCAGCCATCCACCAGCACGAACAACATAATTTTGAATGGCAGCGAAATAATTACCGGCGATAGCATCATCATCCCCATAGCCATCAACACGCTGGCGACGACCAAATCGATAATTAAAAACGGAATGAATAGTACGAAGCCGATTTGAAATGCCGTTTTTAATTCACTGGTTAAGAAGGCCGGCGTCAGCACGAAAAACGGTAATTCCTCTGGCGTGGCCACTGCCGGTTTATTGGCAATACGCATGAACAATGCGATGTCGGATTCGCGTGTCTGCTTCAACATAAATGTTTGAAACGGCTTTTCGGCGCGCTCCAATGCTTCCATCGCCGTGATTTGTTCGTCGAGATAAGGACGTAACGCATCTTCGTTCACGCGATCGAATACCGGCTGCATAATAAAAATAGTCAGGAACAACGACAGGCCGAGCAGAATTTGATTTGACGGCGCGGTTTGCATGCCGAGCGCCTGACGTAAAATCGACAACACAATGATGATGCGCGTGAAAGCCGTCATCATCATCAACAGCGACGGCAGTAGCGTCAGCGCCGTCATTATCGCGAGAATCTGCAGCGTTACCGTGTAATCCTGCGTGCCGTTGGCATTGGTACGCACTTGCACAGCGGGAATACCCGGCAACAAATTACTGCTCTTTGTTGCCGTCGGCACGGCTGGATTGGTCGGCGCGGCTTGCGCGATCGACGTAGCGAATACGCCGCTGACCAGAAGTGTTAGTGCGAATATTATTTGCTGCAATTGCTTACAGCGCTGCAGCAACATGAACATCGAAATCATTTGCGCAGCCCCTGCTGCAATACCGCGCGGATCTTGCTGCCGAAATCGTCGTCGTTCGGACCTGTCAAAATCGGCTGCTCAAAGCGATGCAATAAATTGACATTGCCAGGTGCCACGCCGAGTAACCATTGCTCACCGGCGATTTCAATTAACACGACGCGCTCGCGCGGCCCCAGCGTCAGCGTTGCGATAACTTTCATACCGCGCCCGCTCTGCAACGGCAACCCACCGCTGCGCCGCACCAACCACCAGGCACCGGCGACCAGCGCGAGTAGAAATAAAATTCCCCACACCATATTCAACGGACTGGGAACAACTGCCGGAGCGGATTGCGCCGGCGCATCCACTGCATACGCCGAGAACGGCAACAGCGATGCCAGCGTCAGTGCTAAGCGCGCGCGATAAAAAACCGAAAAGAAAAAGGAAGGTAAAAGCGGCGGCGTTTTCACAAAAAACTCAACGCAGTTTTTTAATGCGTTCGGACGGACTGATAACGTCGGTCATGCGAATGCCGAAGCGTTCGTTCACCACCACCACTTCGCCGTGCGCGATCAATGTGCCGTTAACTAATACATCGAGCGGCTCGCCAGCAAGACGATCGAGTTCGATGACAGAGCCCTGGTTTAATTGCAGCAAATTGCGAATGGTAATTTGCGTGTTGCCGACTTCCATCGAAATCCGCACCGGAATATCGAGAATCACATCGAGATCGGGCGCGCCGTTGCCGCCGCGATTGCTGCGTCCCGCCGCGTCAAATTCATCGAGATGCACACGCTCCGCCGGCGGTTTGCTTTCCGCCGCGCCGCCCGCGAGCAACGCGTCGATATCAGCCTGTTCGTCATCGCCCTGCTCGGCCATCGCCGCGGCCCATTCGTCGGCCATTTTGTCTTGATCGAGATCGTCGCTCATGCGTTATCCTCTACCGGGCGCGAACGCCCTATGTCGCTGTACATCAATTTTTTATCGCCACACATTCAGCGTTAAAAACCAAATACCAATAATTCCAAATACCAGTAATTCTAAATACAAGGGATCGCAGCATTAAGTGCCGCTGCCACGATCGAATTTCTCCAATATTTGCAGCGCCAAATTGCCGCGCGATTGGCCCAACCGCGCGTACAAAATCGGCACGCCATTGGCGGTAAGAACTAATTTTTCCGACAGGTCGATGGGGATTACATCGCCCGCTTCGAGATCGATAATGTCGCGCAACGCGACTTCTTTATCGGCGATAGTGCCGTTGATTTCGACCGCCGCACCGACCACATCTTCACGCAATGCGCGCACCCAGCGCTCGTCGAGATCGTCGACGTCGCTCTGCATACCGGCATCTAGCGTTTCGCGAATCGGTTCGATCATCGAATACGGCAACGTGATGTGCATGTCGCCGCCACCGCCGTCCAGTTCGACGTGAAAGGTACTGACCACAACCACTTCACTGGGGCTGACAATATTCGCCATCGATGGATTCACTTCCGAGTTCACGTATTCGAACTCGATCGGCATGATGGTTTTCCACGCCTCTTTCAAATCGATAAATGCCTGCTGCAATACCATTTGCACGACACGCAATTCGGTCGGGGTAAATTCGCGTCCTTCAATTTTGGCGTGACGACCATCGCCACCGAAAAAATTGTCGACCAGTTTAAAAACCAATTTCGCATCGAGAATAATTAAACCGGTGCCGCGCAATGGGCGCAGCTTGACCATATTCAAACTGGTTGGAACATACAGCGTGTGCACGTATTCGCCGAATTTTTGAATCTGAATACCACCGACGGCGACATCGGCGCTGCGGCGCAACAAATTAAATAAGGCGATGCGGGTATAGCGCGCGAAACGTTCGTTAATCATTTCCAGCGTCGGCATGCGGCCGCGCACGATTCGATCCTGACTGGTCAAATCGTACGAGCGCGCCTCGCCGGCAATTAACTCCGGCTCGGTATCGACATTGCCGTCGTCCACGCCGTGCAATAGCGCGTCGATCTCTTCCTGTGACAGTAAATCTTGCACGTTGAACTCTCGCTGCTTTTTACGTTTTATTACGGTTACGTTTTTCTGGCGTACTTTTTCTATTAGTGCTTTTTCTGTTGGTAATTTTTCTGACCATTACGTTTCTTTGGACTACGTTTGCTGGAGTCTATATTTTTTTGATCGACTGTTTGGCATTGCTATCGAATGACTACTCTTTTCGCATGCAATCTAACACTCTCGCTATTGCGCAAAATTCAAGCAACTACTGCATCACGAAATTGGTAAAAAACACCTGCTCGATACCGGGCTTGCCGGTTTCTTTGTTGAGAATTTCGCGAATCGCATCCAACAATTTCTTTTGCAATTCGACACGACCGGCATCCGTTTGCAAATTGTCGTAAACCTCGCCGCTGAGCAGCATCACGATACGATTACGCACCAGCGGCATGTGCGTGTGCAGCGCAGCGATACCGGCTTCATCGCGCGCCAATACGGTCAGCGATATCTGCAAATAATGCTGGCGCCCCGCCACCATAAAGTTCGCTAAAAAAGCCGGATCCAGCGCGTCGTAAATTGAGACCTTGCTGGATTCTTTACCGGCTTCATCATGTTCACCGGCTTTTTCTTCGTGTTTTTCATCGGTTGCAGCAGCTTGTTCGGCGGCGGGTTTATTGCCGAAAAACTTCAACGCGAATACCGTACCGCCGCCCGCAACTAACAGCAGCACGAGCACCATGCCGCCGAGCATCATTAATTTCTTTTTCTTCGCTGCAGCCGCAACCGCCGCTTCGGCCGATTCCGCGTCCTGCTCTTCCGATGTTTCTTCTTCAGCCATGCCAAACTTCCGACGGTTATACGGCGTTAACACCGAAAGAGCAAAACCTATGCCACGGAATTAACGTCATTAATTGAGAAAACAACGCGTAATTAACAGCGCGCTGAATTTTTGCAGGGTGCGAACCATCGCACCGATTGAAGTGTAACGCAAAGGCCCGACTCAACAAGCGAGTCGCGGCCTACGTGTTTAAATTAGAAAAGGAACGCAGCAATAAATAATTTGCTGCGTGTACTGCGCGGATTGATCTTGTTCGCTGTTTTAAAAACTATCGATATCAGTTCAAGCGCTGCTCAAATTACGCATACGCGTCGATGGCCGAACGCGATAATCGCGACGCAATAATTGATGTAGTCGCGATCGGTTCTGCGCTGTCGATCGAATCGCCAAAAAATCCTTTGTTAGACGAACGCGCCTGGCCTTCGCTGTTGCCGCGATAATTTTGTTGTTGCGCCGTGCTCTGACCCCCGACGCCGGCATCGAGTAATTGCATGCCCTGACTGTTCATCATGTCGCGCAGCCGCGGCAATGCCTGATCGAGCGCATCGCGAACCGCCGCGTGTTGGCTGGTGAAATACACCGTGGTTTGATCGTGTTGCGTGCTGATGCGAACTTGCAGCGGACCCAGATCCGGCGGATTTAAATGAATTTCCGCGCTGTTAATTTTATTCGCACTGAACCACATCACTTTATCGGTGACCGCATCGGTCCAGCCATCGGCGGCGACGGGTATCGACACAGTCGCGGTCGCATTGTTGTTAGCTGCAGAAGCCTGTGCCGGTTGCTGCAACGCTTTACCCGCTTCGACGGTGACATTGGTTGTGGATGACGCTGAAGATGACGACGCCGTCGTATCGAGTTGTTTTATCAATGCGTCGAATTTCGACTCGTCGCCAGTTTTTGTCGGTGTTTGATTATCGGCGCTGGCTTTTATCAACGCCGCAATACCGCTATCCGTGGAAGCATCGGCCGCCGCAGTTGCATCGGTAGAGCCGCCTTTAGCATCGGTCGCTCGCGCTCCAACACCGCTGCCTTTTAAAACCTGCGCAGTTAAATCGCTGCTGCCGTCGTCCACAATTTGTCCGGCCCCTTGCACCGCAGCCGCCTGGGCAAGCGGATCGGTCGACGCGGTTGAAGTTGCCGGCAATGCGGGCTGTGCAGTCAGCGCGACACCGGCCGGCAGGGCAACCGGCGCCGGTGTCGGCAATGGCGCGATCGGCAAGGTCGTCAACAAGGTCACTGCCGCGTCGGTTTTATCGTCGCCGTCTTTAGCACCTTTGCCGGTTTTAGCCGTGGTCTTGTCTTTGTCGGTATCGGGCGTCGACGTTTTCGCATCGCCGCCGGCAGCGGTCTGGGCAAGTGGCAACAGATCGGCAAGCAGCGGCAACGCATTGCCGTCTTCGCTTGCCGCTTGCGTGGTGGCGGTCGGCGTTTTCGGCGTCTTTCCAGTCAGTAATCCGCCTTGCTCGGTGGTGGCGGAAGCACCTTCAGTCGCCTGCGCCAACAACAGCTGAAAACCATCGACACCCTCGTCGCCGTTGGCTTTCGCGCCAGCGCCGGAGGACGCCGGTGCAGCAATTTTAGCGGGGTCGACAGGGCTGCTCAGTAGCACGACGGATGATGATGTAGCGCTTACGGTCATGAATTATTCCTCGGCCGAAATGTTCGGTGAGAGGAACAGAGCAAGAAGATTGCCAACCGCGGGCTGAGGAAAACGAGATTTAAGAAATGACGAAATCAGGCTTTGATGTCGTTGATTTCGCGCTGTACCTGAGCGAACTCGGCACGCAATTGTTGGAGTAGCACGTCCGCACCGGCAATGGTTTCGTTGCGGCCCAACTCTTCCAGCTGGCGGCATAAATCCGATACGCGCGTAGCGCCCATATTCCCCGCGCTGCCTTTAAAACTGTGTGCCGCGCGCCGCAATGCATTGGCATCGACGCCTTCCAATGCAGCAGCAATTGCCGCGATACGTTGTTCGCTATCGAGATCGAATGTTCGCAGCAGCGTGGTGAACTCGGTGCCCATCACCATTCGTAATTCTTGCAATACATCGGGATTCAAATGCTGTGTCGAAGTCATGTCTTTTCACCCCAAGCCAAACATCGCGCCGCTCTAATCAGCATCAATAATCGACTTAATCGACCACCCTTTTCAGCGTTAAACCAGACACCGCACCAAGACTACCGCTTGTGTTTGCGGTTTTTTG
>JAQGNY010000033.1 GCA_028293825.1 Verrucomicrobiaceae bacterium | reverse complement strand
AGCGATTACCGCCGGCACTGTCGGCTGGCATACCGCAAATAAATGCGCACCCGGCCCGATGAACTCTAAAAAGCGGATGACCTCTAAAACATATTCATCCAAATCAAAAAGGCCGGCCGACATCGGCACATCACGGATATTTAACCAATCCGTAATATAAACATCGTGATCGCGCAACAATGTTTGAACTGTAGCGCGCAGCAATGTGGCGTAGTGTCCAGAGATGGGCCCGAGCACTAGCACTCGCGGATGTGGTGTTGCAGTTTCTTTTTTGAAATGAATTAGGTGACAAAAGGGCGTGATCATCGCCACTTCTTCGGTAACTGGGATTTCTTTGCCCCCGGAAATTACGGAATCGATTCCAAACGGAGGGCGTTTAAACGTTAATCCAAGCAATGCCGTAGTTTTCAGCGCGCCACCCACAACATTGCGCACTAAAGAGCTTTTGCCCCACAGTGGCGATGATTCGTCGAAAAGCGGTGCGGAAATACGGGCAGCATGACGAATAGGACTGGTGAGATCGTCATACGCCTGATACATCTGATACATCAGGGGGTGTTTCATCATAGTTTGATGCCCATCTCAGTTTAATCCGCGACTATCGCTTTCTATCACATCTTGAGTTGATGTTAATGTCATTATGTTCTCGACGCTTGGGTTGTTTTTGTCATAACAAATTCAGCAACATATATGCCAGCAGCTTAGTCAATTTGGTGTACTAATTGCACCGCTTCCGATGAATTCTAAGCGGACACGTTCGCCGCCTAGCTACATAAATTGAAATACGTAATTCGCGGCTTATTAATTCATTAGTACTCGGCGCAAAGAGTACGCAGCGAAAGGGTCTTGTCATGGCAACAACCTCTCTCACCATCAGCAGTAAAAATTATTCCTCATGGTCAATGCGCGGTTGGCTATTGGCGAAACTATCCGGCCTGCCCTTCGAAGAAAAAATTATTCCGCCCGATGATCCGAATGCTCGCGCGGAAATTTTATTATTGTCATCGTCGATTTTAGTACCGTGCCTATATCACGATGGCGTCGAAGTGTGGGATACCTTGGCGATTGCGGAATTTCTCAATGAACTGAAGCCGCAAGCAGGCCTATTACCCGAAGATCTCACTGCACGCGCGCATTGCCGCGCGATTTCCGGTGAAATGCATTCTGGCTTCAGTGCATTGCGCGCCGCGTTACCGATGAATTTAAAGGGGCATTTTCCCAAATTTAAAATATGGTCGCGTGCACAAGCGGACATCGATCGCATCCTTGCGATTTGGAACGATTGCCAGAAAAAATACGGTGGCCCTTATTTATTCGGCGCGCGCTTGACCGTTGCAGACGCTATGTACGCGCCGGTAGTGACGCGATTTTTAACGTATGACGTGAAGATCGATCCGGTCAGTGCCGATTACTGTCGGCAAATATTAGCGTTACCGCAAGTTCAAGAATGGATTGCTGACGCTAAATTAGAACCTGAAGATATCGATGAACTAGAAGTCGAGTTTTAAACTCTAAGCTCTCAGCGGCGCCACAAGGCGCCACTGAATTGTGCGACGACTGTCTATTTGGCACCTATTTGCAGCATGCCCAACAACACAGCGCACTTTACTGGTTCAATGTTTTAGCGCGTTTGCGTTCTCATGGTCACGAATTCTTCAGCGACCGTGGGATGTATACCTAACGTTGAGTCGAAATCAGCCTTCGTTGCACCGGCTTTTATCGCTACGGCAAGGCCTTGAATAATTTCGCCAGCATCCTGCCCCAGCATATGCGCGCCAATCACTTTATCGGAGGCGCAATCGACGATTAATTTCAGTAATGTTTTTTCGGTGTTGTCTGTCAGCGTGTATTTCAACTGCTTAAATTTGCTGACGAACACAGCAATGTCTGGAAATAATGCGCGCGCATCTTCCTCGTTATAGCCGACGCTCGCCAAAGTGGGCTGACTGAAAATCGCGGTGGGTACATGTTCGTGTTCGACCGTCGACTGCTCACCGCGAAATAATGTTTTTGCCACGGCCATACCTTGCGCGAGCGCCATCGGCGTTAATTCAATGCCGCCGATAACATCGCCAATCGCGTAAATATTCGGCACGCTGGTTTGGAAATAATCGTTGACCTCGATATGACCGCTGTCGGTGCAAGTCACGCCGATATTATCCAAACCCAACTCTTTCACACGCGGTTTTCTGCCGGTCGCATACAGTACACAATCGCATTCGATCTGCGTGCCGTCATCAAGCTCAACATTCAACTCGTCGCCGTGTTTAGTAATGGCCGCAACATTTTGATTGAAGCGCAACGTTACGCCCTTTTCGCGCATTTCATCGGCTAACTGCAAACGCATTTCACGATCGAATTCGCGCAGAAATAAATCGCCGCGATAAACCAAATCGGTTTCCGCGCCCATGCCATTAAAAATACCGGCAAATTCAACAGCGATATAACCGCCACCGACCACGACAACACGATGCGGCAACTGCGGTAAGTGAAAAACTTCGTTCGAGGAAATAGCAAATTCGCATCCGGGAATTTCCGGTATCCACGGCCAGCCACCGGTCGCCAATAAAATATTGCGCGCGGTAATTTTCTCGCCATCGATTTCAACAGTATGCGCATCGAGCAGCGTCGCCCGGCCGCTATACAGTTGCACACCGGCTTGCTCCAACAATCGTTGGTACACGCCATTCAGTCGTTCGATTTCTTTATCTTTATTCGCGATCAATGTCGGCCAATCGAACAACGGCGTCGCGACATCCCAACCAAAACCGCCGGCATCGCGAAATAATTCGGAGAAATGGGAAGCATAAACGAGGAGTTTTTTCGGCACGCAGCCGACATTAACGCAGGTACCACCGAGATAAAGATCTTCCGCAATGGCTACGCGGCCACCGTATTGCGCCGCCATGCGACTAGCGCGCACGCCGCCAGAGCCTGCGCCGATAACAAATAAATCGTATTGAAATTGGCTCACCGCTGCATTCCCGCTTGGATTAAGGCCCTAGCTTAACCGAGCGGCAGGTACAGATTAAACCTCGATATCAATGGCGTTGCGGCGACGATCCGCACCCAGGCGACGATCCATCGGCCCTTTACCTTTGCGGCGGTCACGCCGATCGGGATTGCGACGCCGCTCGCTGCGCGGCGCCTCGAAGCGAAGTTTGGTAACCGGCACCGAATTCGGCTCAACGCGCGAATCAGGCTTCGGCGCCCGATCGAGTTGCGTCACTGGTAGTGCGGGTATGTTGCGTACATCAATTGCCATGCGGGGCCTCCTATATAGGGAGTATCGACTCGCCATGGTGAAACTTTAAGCAAATTTGATGCTCAGGTAAAAATTTACCGCTGCGACAATGCGAGGAATAAATAAAACTTTAAAAATTCGAGCATTAATTATGCGTTGGGCTCGAACCAATTCAATTTTTCGCGTAACTGCACGACTTCACCGACAATAATTAATGTCGGCGCTTTGATACCCGCATTCGCCACCAAATCCGGCATTGTTGCGAGTGTGCCGGTTACCACGCGCTGATGGCGTGTCGTGCCCTGCTGCACGATAGCAATCGGTGTGGTCGCGCCGCGCCCAAACGCAATTAATTGCGCGCAAATTTCAGCGAGACCAACCAGCCCCATATAAAACACAGTGGTTTGATTGGGATGCACAAGCTCCGACCACGGCAAATCCATCGTGCCGTCTTTTAAATGGCCGGTAACGAAACGTACCGACTGCGCATAGTCGCGATGCGTCAGCGGAATCCCGGCGTAAGCCGCGCAGCCGGACGCTGCGGTAATTCCGGGTACAACTTGAAACGGAATATTGTGTGCGGCAAGTTTTTCAATTTCCTCACCACCGCGACCAAAAATAAACGGATCGCCGCCTTTTAAACGTAAAACTTTTTTTCCTTGCTGCGCGAGATCGACCAACAATTGATTGATATCGCCTTGCGGCACTGCGTGTTGCGAACGCGCTTTACCGACATAAATTTTTTCTGCATCGCGACGCGTTAAATCGACAATTTCAGTAGCGACCAAACGGTCATACAAAACCACATCGGCCTTCTGCATCAAACGCAGCGCTTTAAACGTCAACAGATCGGGATCGCCTGGGCCGGCGCCGACTAAATACACTTCACCGCCACTCGAAACCGGCGTGGTCTCAGCAATGCGCTGCAACAGCTCGGCTTCGGCAACATCTTCGCGCCCCGCTAAAACAAATTCGCCAATCGGCCCTTCCAGAATTTCTTCCCAGAAGCGGCGCCGCTCATCAATATCGGGAAAGCGCTGTGCCACCGGACCACGAAAACGCACGACCAACTCAGCGAGCCGACCGTACGCTGCAGGAATTGTCGATTCAAGTTTCGCGCGTAACTGACGCACCAATACTGGCGACTGGCCGCCGCTGCCGACCGCAATAATTAACGGCGAGCGATCGATAATCGACGGCAAGATGACGGAGCACAGTGCGGGATCGTCGACGACATTCACCGGAATATGCCGCGCCTGCGCATCGCGCGAAACCTGGGTATTCACGTCGTTATCATCGGTGGCCGCGATAACTAGCGCTGTTGCGTCGAGATCGTCGGCTTTATAACCACGCAACAATGCAGAGCCGCCGCTTTGCTCGGCGAGCGTTTGCAACTCGGGCATTATTTGCGGCGCGATCACAAATACTTTTGCACCAGCACGTTGCAATAGTCCGGCTTTACGCAACGCAATGGCGCCGCCGCCTACCACTACGCAGCGACGATCGACTAAATGTGTAAACAGCGGCAAATAATCCATAACAGTTTAACCAAGGCCCGTGGCGCAAATTGACGAAGGCATTACGTGTGCAATTAATTCAGACACATTTTCTGGCGTATTGAATTAGCTGAGCCGTGTGACACCGCCCATATAAGGCACGAGCACATCGGGAACTAATACACTGCCGTAGGCCTGTTGATAATTTTCCAAAATCGCTACCAACGTGCGGCCAATCGCCAAACCCGAACCATTTAAAGTGTGCAGTAATTCGGGTTTTCCGGTTTCAACATTTCGCCAGCGCGCCTGCATTCGCCGCGCTTGAAAATCGCCCATGTTGCTGCACGAGGAAATTTCGCGGTATTTATCCTGCGCCGGTAACCACACCTCCAGATCGTAAGTGCGACGCGCCGAAAACCCCATGTCGCCGCCACACAGCAATATTTTTCGATACGGCAAATTCAATAATTTCAGGATGCGTTCGGCGTCCGTGGTTAACCGCTCCAACGCTGCATCCGAATTTTGTGGACGCACGAAATGCACCAGCTCGACTTTCTCGAATTGATGTTGACGAATCATGCCCCGCGTATCGCGCCCGTAGCTGCCCGCTTCGCTACGAAAACACGGCGTATGACAGACGTACCGAATACCATCGTCCGATAATTGTTCCGCATCGAAAATCACATCGCGCGCGAGATTTGTGACTGGCACTTCCGCGGTGGGAATCAAATAATAATTTTGATCGCCCTGCAGTTTAAATAAATCCTCTTCAAATTTTGGCAGCTGGCCGGTGCCGCGCAATGATTCCGCGTTGACCAGATACGGCACGTAGACTTCTTGATAACCGTGTTCGTTGGTGTGCACGTCGAGCATAAATTGGATCAGCGCGCGATGCAGCTTGGCAATGCCACTGCGCAGCACGACAAAACGGCTGCCGGTAATTTTTGTGGCGCTGTTGAAATCGAGACCGCCGAGCTGCTCGCCAATGTCAACGTGATCTTTAATAGCAAAATCAAACTTGCGCGGCTCGCCCCAGCGACTGATTTCGATGTTGCCAGTTTCGTCGCTGCCTTCTGGCACGCCATCGTCGGGGGTATTTGGAACTGTTAATAGCAGATCGTTAATTTCCTTTTGCGTAACCTTCACTCGTTCGGCGTAGTCGTTGAGTTGTTTATCGATTATTTTCAGCGATTCACTCACACGTGCTTTTGCCTCATCAACCGAAGCACCGCCCTTTATGAGTTCGCCCACTTCTTTTGATGTGCGATTGCGCTGTTCTAACAAGGATTGATTCACAGTTTCCGCAGTCCGGCGCTCCGTATCTAACTCGTGAAAACGCGCAACGTCGAACGTGAATTTTTTCTTGCTCAATTGGGCCGCGATCGCTTCAGGATCTTGGCGCAGAAGTTTGACGTCTAGCATCTGGATATCCGCTATTGAATTTTAATTGTGAGTTTGTAGCCGTACGATTTACTGAAACCGGTTTGAACTCGATTTTTACGAGTAACGTTTGCTGGCACTCGCGTCGTCCAGACTGCGTAAATAAGCGAGCTTTTCGCCGATCTTTTTTTCCAGTCCGCGCTCGACCGGATGATAATAAACTTTGTCTTTAAGTTCTTCGGGAAAATAATTTTCACCGGCGGCATATCCGTTGGGCTCATCGTGCGCATAGCGATATTCGGCGCCGTAACCGCTTTGCTTCAGTAAATTCGTCGGCGCATTGCGCAAATGAATCGGCACGTCGTAACTCGGGGCCGCGCTAATTTCCGCTTTAATCGTATTGTACGCGGTGTAAACGGCATTACTTTTCGCAGCGCACGCCATGTAAACCACCGCTTGCGCAATTGCCAGCTCGCCCTCCGGGCTGCCGAGGCGTTCTTGCACATCCCAGGCATTCAGCGCGATTTGCAACGCGCGTGGATCGGCATTGCCGATATCTTCCGTCGCCATTCGCACGACCCGACGCGCGATATAGAGCGCATCGCAACCGCCGTCGAGCATGCGCACATACCAATACAATGCCGCGTCCGGCGAACTGCCGCGCACTGCTTTATGCAGCGCGGAAATCTGTTCGTAAAATAAATCGCCGCCCTTATCAAAACGTCGCACCAGGCCGGTTAACACCTCATCCATTACCGCCGCATCGACGCTGGATTTGTTTTGCATACCGGCCATATCAAGCGCCAGCTCCAGCAAATTCAGCGCTCTGCGCGCATCGCCATCAGCCGCCTCAATTAAGCGCTGACGCTGTTCAGCGGCAATCGGTAACGCATCGGGTTGTTTGGCGAGAGCGTGCTCGACAATCTGCAATAGCGCTTTATCGGTCAGTGCCTGCAAACGATAAACGCGGGTGCGCGACAACAGCGCATTATTTAATTCGAACGACGGATTTTCAGTAGTCGCACCGATAAAAATAACGGTGCCATCTTCGACAAACGGCAGAAACGCATCTTGCTGCGATTTATTAAAGCGATGTACTTCGTCGATAAATAAAATGGTTTGGCGGCCGAGCTGCGCTTGCTGTTTGGCTTCATCGATAGCTGCGCGAATTTCTTTAACGCCGGATAACACCGCCGATACCGCAATAAAGTGCGCGTCGCATAAATTGGCGATCAACTTCGCCATCGACGTTTTGCCGACACCGGGTGGGCCCCACAAAATCATCGAGTGCAGAACGCCGGCATCCAGCGCTTCGCGCAGCGGTTTGCCGCGCGCCAGTAAATGCTCTTGACCGAAGTAGGAATCCAGCCCGGTGGGTCGCATGCGCGCCGCGAGCGGCTGGTAATTCGCCGTATCTTGATTGAACAAGTTACGACTCATCGTTTACCACATCGACGCCTTTAGGCGGGTTGAATTGAAATAACTCATCCGACAACGTCGGATTATTCGCGACGGAATTAAAGCGAATCTCGGTGCGCTGATCAAGATTATCCTGCAGCACCAATTGCACGATAGTGCCGTTTGAAAATTGCAAAACCAGCGAGTGAAACAATGCATTTTTTTGTTTCGGCGTGAGATGAAAATATTCGCCGGCACTGCCCTGCTCGCGCATCACTTCATAGTTGGTACGAATGCGCGAAATGTCGCCGCTTAAAATCAGCGCCGGCGCATCGGCCAATTCGCCTTTGAATTTTTGCCGCGTGGCCTGCTCGAGATCATGATCGTAGCGCCACAACACGCTGCCATCGGTAACGATTAAATACGCGAACGGCGAAGTCGTTTCCCAGCGCAAATGATTGCCGCGCTTGACGGCTAAATTGCCTTGGGAGGTTTGCAGCACCTTGCCCTTTTCATCGCTGACCGTTTGCACGAATTGCGCCTGCATCGATTTCAGTGCGTCGAGCTGAACGCTCAATTTTTGCAAAGCGACATCGTCCGCAAACAACAGCGGCGAAAATAACGCTAAAAAAGCCAAGAAAAATAGACGCACAATTAATCCCGTGGTGCTGGTGGCGCGAGCACTTCGCGGCTGCCGTTGGTGCTCATGGAGGTGACAATGCCGGCGGCTTCCATCGCTTCGATCAAACGCGCGGCGCGGTTGTAGCCGATGCGCAATTTACGCTGCACCGATGAAATCGAGGCACGGCGTGTTTCGCAAACGAAGCGTACGGCTTCATCGTATAACTCGTCGGTTTCGGCATCGTTGCCGCCGCCTTCTTCACCGTCGCCGCTGCTGAACCCGGGTACGCCATCGTAATTACTGCCTTCTTCGAGCAGACCGTCGATGTAATCGGGTTGACCGCGACGTTTCCAATCGGCCACAACGCGATGCACTTCATCATCAGAAACAAAAGCGCCGTGCACGCGTACCGGCAAACCGCTGCCCGGCGGCATGTACAACATATCGCCGTGACCGAGTAGTTGTTCAGCACCGCCTTGATCGAGGATCGTGCGCGAATCGATACGCGACGACACCTGAAATGCAATGCGCGTCGGAATATTCGCTTTTATTAATCCGGTGATCACATCGACCGACGGACGCTGCGTGGCGAGAATTAAATGAATTCCGGCCGCGCGCGCTTTTTGCGCGATACGAGCAATCAGCTCTTCGACCTTTTTGCCGACGATCATCATCATGTCGGCAAACTCATCAATCACGACAACGATCATTGGCAAGGTGTCGAGCGGCGGCGCCTTCGCAATTTCTTCGCCAGCCTGATAATTTTCTTCGGGCTTAAAGAATGGATCGAGAATCGGCTCGCCAGCTTGCTTCGCATCGGAGATTTTGCGATTAAACCCGGCCAGATTGCGCACGCCCATCGCCGACATCAATTTATAGCGACGCTCCATTTCGGCGACGCACCAACGCAAGCCGGCGGCGGCATCTTTCATATCGGTGATAACTGGCGCGAGTAAATGCGGAATGCCTTCGTAAATCGACAATTCCAGCATTTTTGGATCGACCATCAGCAAGCGCACGTCTGCTGGCGTTGCCTTGTACAAAATGCTGATCAACATCGCGTTGACGCCGACCGATTTACCGGAGCCGGTGGTTCCGGCTACTAACAAATGCGGCATGCGCGCCAGATCGGCGATAACCGGCTCGCCACTGATATCGTGACCCAGCGCCAACGTAATCGGCGATTTGGCTTCTTCATAGAGTTTTGAAGACAGCACTTCGCGGAAATTGACGACCTCGCGATCTTCGTTAGGAATTTCAATTCCGATAACGGATTTGCCCGGAATAACTTCAACCACTCGCACGCTAATAACCGCCAGCGAACGCGCTAGATCTTTTGCCAGCCCTGAAACCTTGCTGGCTTTAGTTCCCGCCGCCGGTTGAATTTCAAAGCGCGTAATAACCGGACCGGGCAGCACGGCGACCACTTCCGCGGTGACACCGAAATCGGCCAATTTAATTTCGAGCAGCTTCGACATCGCTTCGAGGGTTTCCGTCGAATAACCCTTTTTCTGGCGATGATCGGCCTCATCCAATAACTCAAGCGCCGGCAACGCGGTAATCGAGCTGTTATCGAACAATGATTGCTGCTTTTCTTTTTGAATGCGCTCACTGCGCACTGGCTGCGGCGCTGGCGCGAGTGGCGTGATTTTTATCGGCGGCTTTTCTTTCTCGCGCACTTTTTGTTTAACCAGCGCTTCTTGCCGGTGCTTTTGCATGTCGCGATCACCGCGATCGCGCTCATTGTGCTGTTGTCGACGTTGAAACCAATCCCAGAACAATTCGCGACTGCGCAAAATCAACGCGCCGGTTTGGTCCATCAATTTCAACCACGATAAATCGGTGAATACAGTCAACCCGAACAACAGAATCGAAACCATGATTAAGCGACTGCCAACGCCGCTGAACGCTTTCAATGCGGCACCGCCCACGGCCTGACCTAACACGCCGCCGGCGCCGAACGGCAAACTGCCGTGACCACTTTCGGCAATATTCGCCAGTGCGGTGCTCGCGATCATCACCAGTGTTAAGCCGATCACGCGCACGACAAAACCCGGCCAATCGAACCCGTCCTCGCGGTAACGATCACGGTAGAGCACCCAGGCGCGATAGCCGATCAGCACTGGGAACAAATACGCCATGTAGCCGAAGAGGGAGAGGAATACGTCGGACAGCCATGCGCCAGCCGGACCGCCGGTGTTATGGATGCGATCTCCGCTACCAGTGCGCGACCAGCCTGGGTCTTCGACGTGATAGCTCACCAACGCCATCACTAAATAAAGACATGCGGCAACCAAACCGATAAAAGCGCCCTCGCGAAGGCGCAAGCGTTTTTTGTCGAGCCCTTTTTCGAGAGAGCGAGCGGAGGTTGCAGCGCTATTGGTGGACTTGCTCAATCGCGATTCCGTAATGTTTGTTTTGTTCGATCGACCTGGAAACAAAATAGCTCGGCAAAAACCTGCTTTCGCTGTGATCTGTTTCGCAACTATTTATTTCTGGACCTAAATGTTGCTTCGATACCAAGTTGTCGGTTCGAGATCAAATTGTTAGGGGCCAAAGCCACCAATATTCAGTGGTGATTGCGCGACCTGTTCGTTGAAAAACGTCTCGGTAATCACGACTTGGAATTGCAAAAATCGGCGCCATAGTAACACCTCATCGCGGTTTTTACCGCATTGGCGGACCGCTCCGCTTTTGCGGGAATACGCATTTTTCCAGTACTATTGCTTTTGATTTAAACCCTTTCTGGATGTAATCATGACTGCCACACAACATCATCGCTTGATCATTCTCGGCTCCGGTCCCGCCGGCTATACCGCAGCAGTTTACGCGGCGCGCGCCAATCTCAACCCCGTGATTATCACGGGCATCCAGCAAGGTGGACAGCTCACCACAACCACGGAAGTCGACAATTGGCCAGGCGATCACGCTGGCGTTGAAGGTCCAGAATTGATGGTGCGCATGCAACAGCATGCCGAGCGCTTCAATACGCAAATTATTTTCGATCATATCGAAGAGGCGGTACTCACCCAGCGTCCATTTTTATTGAAAGGCGGCAGCGACACGTATAGCTGTGACGCATTGATTATCGCGACCGGGGCGTCCGCACAATATTTAGGCTTGCCCTCTGAAGAGGCCTTTATGGGCAAAGGCGTCAGCGCCTGCGCCACTTGCGACGGCTTTTTCTATCGCAAACAAAAAGTCGCGGTGATTGGCGGCGGCAATACAGCCGTGGAAGAAGCGCTATATCTATCCAATATTTGCTCCGAGGTCACCCTTGTTCATCGCCGCGATTCATTGCGCGCGGAAAAAATCATGCAGGACAAATTGTTCGAAAAAGAACGCAGCGGCAATATCCACATTGTTTGGAACAGCAGCTTGGATGAAGTGTTAGGTGATGACAGCGGCGTCAATGGTTTGCGCTTAATCAACACGAAGGATGGATCGACGCAAAATATCGATGTGTCCGGCGTATTCATCGCGATCGGCCACAAACCCAATACCGATATCTTTGCCGGTCAGATCGATATGCACGACGGCTACCTGCAGGTGCGCAGCGGACTTGCGGGCGGCGCAACTTCCACCAATATTCCAGGTGTTTTCGCGGCCGGCGACGTGGCCGATCATGTCTATCGGCAAGCGGTGACTTCCGCAGCCTTTGGCTGTATGGCCGCGCTAGATGCCGAAAAATATCTGGATGGATTAGCTTAATCCGGCCGTAAAAATGCCAATTACTCTGCCGCAGCTGGATAGTGAAATTTGGTTTCCGCCTATCCAGCAAGCGTTGCGCGAGCCTAATGGTTTAATCGCCTTCGGTGGCGATCTTCGCCCCGAACGCATTCTCGCCGCTTATCGTCGCGGTATTTTCCCGTGGTATCAGGAGGGAGAGCCGATCTTATGGTGGTCTCCAGATCCGCGCGGCGTTTTATTTCTCGAGCAGCTACATATCTCGCGCAGCATGCGCAAGGTTTTACTGCAGGCTGACTTTGAAATTCGCATGGATTCAGATTTTGCTGCAGTGATGCGCGGTTGCGCCGCTTACACCGAAAAACGCACCGGAACATGGATCACGCCTGCCATGTACAACGCCTATTGCGATCTTCACGCACTCGGTCATGCACATTCGATCGAAGTTTGGCGCGACGATAAACTCATAGGCGGGTTATATGGGCTGGCGATTGGCGGCATTTTTTGCGGCGAATCGATGTTCAGCCGCAGCGAAAATGCATCGAAAATTGCATTAATTAAGCTCTCTCAGCAATTGCAGCAATGGGGTTTTGCCGTGATAGACTCGCAGCTGGGCAGTGATCATCTCCGCTCAATGGGCGCTCGCGAAATTACTCGCACCCATTATTTGCAGTTACTGGAACAGCACGCTGATACAGAGCTGCCAGTCAATGGAGTGACATGGAAATTTACAGGGATCGAATGACGAGGCATTCGCGGTGACGATTCTTTCGACACTTAAAGTTTTTGCGACGCACCCACATACGTGCAGTTACCTGCCCGATCAACAAGCCACGACATTATTCATCGATCCCGCCGCTCCTATCGATAGCACCGCGTACAGCCAACTGTCGGAAATGGGCTTTCGGCGCAGCGGCCCTCATCTTTACCGCCCGCACTGCGCACGTTGCAATTCTTGTGTTCCGGCGCGAATTCCAGTCACTCGCTTTAAACCCAATCGCGGACAGCGCCGCGTAATCACCCGCAATAGCGATCTTCACGTGATCGACCGCACCGCGCTGAATGGCGATGAATATTACGATTTGTATGCGCGCTACATTGAAGGCCGCCATCGCGATGGCGATATGTACCCACCGACGCGTCAGCAATTTGATTCATTCCTAACGCGCGAATGGGATTTGACGCATTACTACTGCTTTTATCAGCAAGAAACCTTACTCGCCGTCGCCGTGGTTGATGTAATGAGCAATGGACTATCGGCGATTTATAGTTTCTTCGACCCCGATATTAAAGCGCGCAGCCTCGGCGTGTATGCGGTGCTGTGGCAAATTCAACATGCACAGGAACTTGGCCTGCCACATATTTATTTAGGCTACTGGATCAAGCAGTGCCGTAAGATGTCCTACAAAATCGATTACCGCCCCATTGAGCTACTTGTTAACAACCGCTGGGTCGCGATGACCTGATCGTTAAAATGAACTTTTGCGTAAACCCCCCGATTAGGGCAAAATGCGCCGACTTTTTAGACCGGTCCATTTTCCATCGCCTGCGCACGGGTGATTTAGAGGTAAGTCCTGCATGTCGAAAGAAGACCAGATCGAAATGGAAGGTGAAGTAATCGACACGCTTCCCAATACCACGTTCCGGGTCAAGCTGGAAAACGGCCACGTAGTGACCGCTCATATTTCTGGAAAAATGCGCAAGAACTACATTCGAATTCTTACCGGGGACAAAGTGAAAGTAGAACTGACCCCATACGACCTGACCAAAGGTCGCATCACTTATCGCGCGCGTTAATTTTTAACTCAAATAGCTAAAACATCGACATAAAAAAGCCCGCCGTTAAGCGGGCTTTTTGTTTACAGCGATTTATTTTTGAGTAGGCTCGGCCACCAATTCGAGTTTGTCGTCACTCAACTCAACATGCACCGTGCCACCTCCCTCCGCCAATGCGCCAAATAGCACCATTTCGGCCAAAGGCTTTTTGATATGCTCCTGAATGACGCGCGCCATTGGTCGAGCGCCCATATTTTTATCGTAGCCTTTTTGTACCAACCAACGCCGCGCGGCATCGTCGACCACCAAGTGCACACGTTTATCGTCAAGCTGTTGCTGCAACTCAACCAAAAACTTGTCGACAACGTTGAGGATGACAATTTCCGGCAACGGCTTGAAGGTGATGATGCTGTCGAGTCGGTTGCGAAACTCCGGCGTGAACATACGATTGATCACTTCCATCGCATCGGTCGTATGGTCCTGCTCGGAGAAACCGATGCTGCGACGGCTCACATTCTCGGCACCCGCGTTCGTCGTCATCACTAGAATCACATTGCGAAAATCCGCTTTGCGCCCATTGTTATCCGTCAATGTGCCGTGATCCATTACCTGTAACAGCAGATTAAACACCTCAGGATGCGCTTTCTCGATTTCATCGAGCAGCACAATGCTATGCGGATGTTTCGTCACCGCATCAGTTAACAGCCCCCCCTGATCAAAACCAATATATCCAGGCGGTGCGCCGATCAATCGCGAAACGGTGTGTCGCTCCATATATTCCGACATGTCGAAACGAATCAGCTCCAGCCCGAGAATTTTCGCCAATTGCCGGCTGACTTCCGTTTTACCAACGCCGGTCGGACCTGCTAGTAAAAACGAACCGATTGGCTTCTCAACCGGTTTTAATCCGGCGCGCGCAAGCTTGATCGACGTCGCCAAGGCCGCGATCGCGTCGTCCTGACCGAATACAACCATTTTCAGATTGTCTTCAAGTTTTTGCAGGGCTTCGCGATCATCCGACGATACAGATTTCGGTGGAATCCGAGCAATCTTAGCCACAACTGCTTCGATCTCGGTGACGTTAATAACCTTCTTGCGCTTGCTCACCGGCTGCAGTTGTTGATAGGCACCCGCCTCGTCAATCACGTCGATAGCCTTATCCGGCAGAAAACGATCGGTGATGTAACGCGCCGATAACTCCGCCGCCGATTGCAGCGCCTTGTCGGTATAACGTAAACCGTGATGCTCTTCGAACCGACTTTTAAGGCCACGTAAAATGTGGTACGTGTCGTCAACGCTCGGCTCAGAGATATCGACCTTCTGAAAACGGCGACTCAACGCGCGATCTTTCTCGAAAATACCGCGGTACTCTTGAAAAGTAGTGGAACCGATACAACGCATCTGTCCCGACGTCAGCAACGGCTTCAATAGATTCGACGCATCCATAACACCACCGGAGGCAGCGCCGGCACCGATAATCGTGTGAATTTCGTCGATGAACAAAATAGCGTGAGGCCGCTTTTTCAAATCCGCCAACAAGCCTTTAAAACGTTTTTCGAAATCGCCGCGATATTTAGTGCCCGCCAACAAAGAACCTAAGTCGAGTGAATAAACCACGCTCTCTTTGAGAATCTCGGGAACCTCGCCATCGATAATCAACTTGGCTAAGCCTTCAGCGATAGCCGTTTTACCGACACCGGACTCGCCTACTAACAGCGGATTATTTTTGCGCCGACGCGTAAGAATTTGTGCGACACGCTCAACTTCGTCCAATCGACCGACTAACGGATCGATCCGGCCTGAGCGTGCCTCTTCGTTCAAATTGGTCGCATAAGCGTCAAGCGGACTGCGCTCCGACTCAGTACCGGTTTGCTCTTCATCGGACTGCTCGCGACTGTGATCGAGACCGTGATCGGAAGAACCGCTGTCTGCGACTTTCGAAATACCGTGTGTAATGAAATTGACGATATCTAAGCGCGCGACGCTCTGCTGCTTCAAGAAATAAACTGCTTGGCTTTCCTGCTCGCTAAAAATCGCAACCAGCACATTCGCGCCAGTAACTTCTTTTTTGCCGGAGGATTGCACATGGAATACCGCGCGCTGCAACACCCGCTGAAACCCAAGCGTAGGTTGCGTCTCTCGATGCGGATCGCCGTCGGGAATTAACGGCGTCGTTGAATCGACAAAATCTGTCAAATCAACGCGCAACTTTCCCAAATCAGCGCCACACGCGCGTAACACTTTGGCAGCCGTTTCATTGTCAATCAGCGCCAACAGTAAATGCTCAACCGTCATAAATTCATGACGCTTTAACCGAGCACCTTTGAAAGCCTGATTCAGGGTGACCTCAAGGTCTTTGCTTAGCATACGACTACCTCGACATGCCTACTGCACTAGTCATCTAGCGCTTCGATTTCGGATAACAACGGATGCTGGTTATCTCTAGCATATTGATTCACCTGAGCCGATTTGGTTTCAGCGATATCTCGGGTAAATATGCCACAGACTCCCTTCCCCTGCGTGTGTACAGCCAGCATTACTTGTGTCGCCTGCTCGCGTCCCATGCTGAAAAACTGTTCCAGTATTTCTACGACAAACTCCATCGGGGTGTAGTCATCGTTTAGCAATACCACTTGATACATTGACGGTGGTTTTAATTGCGGCTTCGCTTCCTGAACCGCAAGCCCACTGTCGTTATCCGATTCGTCATGGGATTCGTCGCCCATGCCTAATGTTAGTCGAAGATTTTTCACCTTTCCCACCAAACCTCTAAATCTGAGGATTCAAAAACCACGCCATCATCATACTTCGCGCTCCTCGGAACGGCTAGAAACTCGCTTGACTACTGATCAAAAAATGTTTAAACAGATCGAATTTTGATCATTGAGCTCCAGCGCAATTTACCCTGACGCTGGGCGCCAATGAGTTTGCTCCGGGGGGAGCGTATTAGGAAGGGCCTTGCTATGCAAACAGGTACCGTCAAGTGGTTCAATAATACTAAGGGCTACGGCTTCATTTTACCGGCCAATGGCGACAGCGATATCTTCGCTCATTACTCCGCGATAGATATGGATGGGTATAAAACGCTCAAAGCCGGGCAAACCGTACAGTTCGAAGCAGAGGCCGGCCCCAAGGGTCTGCACGCTTGCAAGATTCAAGCGCTGGGACAACAAACCCCGGAACTTGAATCCAAGCATCCCACAGCCCTCGAACAAGAAAATGTACACGCGCTAGAACTCTAAAAGCTGCACTCTCAACGCGGTTTTTAACAATCACCTCACGTCAGATGATCGAAACCGATCAGCTGCATTATCGTTGCGCTCTTAATTCCATCCACGTTTAATTACGCTCGCTCATCGCAATTGGCTCATTTTCATTTAATTGAAATTACGCCGACTAAAACAAATCGGCGGGCTGACCTAGAAAAACACCAGGAAAAATAGGGCAACACACGCAGAGGCCCGCATTCAAAACTCCATTTTGCGGGCAAACATGTTAGGATTTCACCGCGCCTTTGGGCGGGCGCGGTCATCTACGTCATGCCTATTTACTTGCTGAATGTGCATGACATGGGTGACTGAAGGTTCGGTATATTTCTTAATTTATTTAACGCGCATCGCCTTTTAACATGACGGCGGACCGTTGAATATTCAGAGATGTCGATTTTCGTCGGGCCTCCTGTTCAAATCTTTTCTTTTTAAAGCGGCTCTGTCTGCGAGTTCATCGCTGGAGCGCGCAGCTTTGCTCTATGAGAACGATCAAAAGGGGTTAATGTAAAAAATGACTACACCGACATCGACAATTATTTATACGGAGACTGATGAAGCTCCGGCACTGGCCACTTACTCTTTGCTGCCCATCGTTAAAGCCTTTACCCAATCTTTTGGCGTTGCCATTGAGACTCGCGATATTTCGCTGGCCGGGCGCATCATTGCCAGCTTTCCTGAATATCTGGATGAGAGCCAACGTATTGCCGATGACTTGACCGAACTTGGCGAACTCGCCAAAACCCCCGAAGCCAACATCATTAAATTGCCTAACGTCAGCGCGTCTCTACCGCAACTGCAGGCTGCGATTAAAGAACTGCAACAACAAGGTTATAAACTGCCTGAATACCCGGAAGCGCCGAAAACGGATGCAGAAAAATCCGTCAAAGTGCGTTATGACAAAATCAAAGGTAGCGCGGTAAACCCCGTTTTGCGCGAAGGTAATTCGGACCGTCGCGCACCGTTGTCGGTAAAAAATTATGCGCGCAAAAATCCGCATAAAATGGGCGCTTGGAGCGCAGACTCCAAATCGCATGTCGCGCATATGGACGGTGGCGATTTCTATGGCAGCGAAAAATCCGCACTGATCGGCGCGGATGGCAGTGTAAAAATTGAGTTGGTTGCGGCCGATGGCAGCATCAAAGTTTTGAAAGAAAAAACTGCGGTGAAAGCCGGAGAAATTATTGATGCATCGACACTCAGCAAAAATGCATTGCGCAGTTTTGTCGAAGCGCAAATCGCGGATGCAAAACAATCCGGTGTGCTGCTATCGCTACATTTAAAAGCAACGATGATGAAAGTATCCGACCCGATCATCTTCGGTCATGTGGTATCGGTATTTTATAAAGAGGCGCTGGCCAAACACGTCGAAGTACTGAAACAAATCGGCGTTGACGTTAACAATGGCATCGGCGATGTGTACGCGAAAATTAAAACCTTGCCGGTTGCACAGCAAGCTGAAATAGAAGCAGACCTCAAGGCGATTTACACCGAGCGCCCGCAACTGGCGATGGTTAATTCCGACAAAGGCATTACCAATCTGCATGTCCCCAGTGATGTTATTGTCGATGCATCGATGCCTGCGATGATTCGCGATTCCGGCAAAATGTGGGGTGTCGACGGCAAATTGCACGATACCAAAGCACTTATCCCCGATCGCTGTTACGCCGGAGTTTATCAAGTCGTTATTGATGACTGTAAAAAACACGGTGCATTTAATCCGGCAACGATGGGCAGCGTGCCTAACGTCGGCTTAATGGCGCAACAAGCCGAAGAGTACGGCTCGCACGACAAGACCTTTCAAATTCCGGCAAACGGTGTGGTGCGTATCGTCGATACCGCCGGCACCGTGTTGCTTGAGCACAATGTAGAAGCCGGCGATATTTGGCGCATGTGCCAAGTTAAAGATGCGCCGATCCAAGACTGGGTAAAACTCGCAGTAAATCGCGCGGGCGCCAGCAACACTCCCGCAATTTTCTGGCTAGACTCCGCACGCGCCCACGACGCTCAAATAATCGCGAAAGTTAATCGCTATTTAAAAGACCATGACACCAGCGGACTCGACATTCGCATCATGTCGCCGGCTGCAGCGACGCAATTTTCGCTCGACCGAATTCGCGAAGGTAAAGATACGATCTCCGTCACCGGCAACGTTTTGCGCGATTATTTGACCGACCTTTTTCCGATCATGGAATTAGGAACAAGCGCAAAAATGTTGTCGATCGTCCCATTGATGAATGGCGGCGGCTTGTTTGAAACAGGCGCAGGCGGCTCGGCACCGAAGCATGTGCAACAATTTTTAGAAGAAGGCCATTTGCGCTGGGATTCGCTCGGCGAATTTCTCGCACTGGCCGAATCGCTCGATCATTTCGGCAATGTAACCAGCAATGCAAAAGCCAAAGTATTTGCGAAAACACTCGACCAAGCGAACGGCAAATTCCTCGACAGCAATAAATCACCATCGCGCAAAGTCGGCGAATTGGATAACCGCGGTTGCCACTTCTATTTAGCGCTGTACTGGGCGCAAACGTTGGCCGCGCAAACGGACGATTCGGAATTACAAACGCGCTTTGCCAAACTGGCAAAAACACTCGGCGACAACGAAGCAAAAATTGTCGGCGAATTAAGTGCGGCGCAAGGTAAGCCAGTCGATATCGGTGGTTACTATCATCCCGATCGCGAATTACTGGCTAAAGCAATGCGTCCCAGCGCAACGCTAAATGCGGCACTCGCGGCCATTTGATTGCGGCTCTAAACGCCGCCCCAAACGCTGTTAATTACGCGCTATCGCAACGACCCCGGTGAAAGCCGGGGTTTCTTTTTCGGAACGATTTCACTGATTAATGAGCCGGCTGATTTTATTCAACAAACCATTTCGCGTGATGTCGCAGTTTTCAGCCAGCGGCGATAAACAAACGCTCGCGCATTTTATCGATGCCCCAAACATTTATCCGGCGGGTCGACTCGATTACGATTCCGAAGGATTATTGCTGTTAACGGATGATGGCGCGCTGCAACATCGCATTGCACATCCAAAACATAAATTGCCAAAAACTTATTGGGTCCAGGTGGAAGGTAATCCCAATGAGAATGCACTGACTCAACTGCGCGCTGGCGTGATGCTGAATGACGGCCCGACGCTACCCGCGCAAATTAAATTGATCGAAGCGCCGGCGTTGTGGCCGCGCAATCCACCAATTCGCGAGCGCCTGTCGATTGCAACACATTGGCTCGAAATCATTATTAGCGAAGGCCGCAATCGGCAAGTGCGGCGCATGACCGCCGCCGTTGGATTACCGACATTGCGGTTAATTCGCTACGCCATCGGCGATTGGAATCTGAACAATTTACAGCCGGGCAGGTGGCAAGAATTAACTATCACGAGTCAGCCAGCGCCAACAACAATACGCACGGCGAAACACCTGCGGCGACGCGTATAATGCCGCCTCGTTCAAATTGCATCGATTTTGTATTCGGATGTCCGCAATGAGCTTTTGGTATCCCCACGTCACTGTCGCCACTGTTGTCGAAGACCAAGGCCGCTTTTTATTGGTTGAGGAATACGCCGAAGGAAAGCTCGTATTTAACCAACCGGCCGGACATCTAGAGCGCGACGAAAATTTGATTCAGGCCGCCGCGCGCGAAACGCTGGAAGAAACCGGCTGGAGCGTCGAGATTCTTGGTCTGATCGGGTTTTCGCTGTATACCGCGCCCGCTAATGGCGTTACCTATTGCCGTCACAGTTTTCACGGCAAACCATTGCAACACGATCCAGCGCGTCCGCTGGACGAGGGAATCGAACGCGCAGTTTGGCTGAGCTACGAAGAGATTCTCACGCTGGCGCCGCGCATGCGCAGCCCAATGGTCATTAAAACCATCGAGCAATTTCGCAGCGGGCATCGCTACCCGTTGTCGCTTATTTACAATTGAGTGCCACGATTGATCGTGCCGCAAAAGTTGAACCGAAAATTGGTTGATAGAAATACGATGAATGCAGACAAACACGTCATCGTCGGTATGTCCGGCGGCGTCGACTCGTCCGTAGCAGCAGTATTGCTGCTCGAACAGGGTTATCGCGTCGAAGGCCTGTTCATGAAGAATTGGGACGAAGACGACGGCACCGAATATTGCACAGCGCGCACCGATCTCGCCGACGCCCAAGCCGTGTGTGATCGCATTGGCATTCGCCTGCACACGGCGAATTTCGCTGCCGAATATTGGGATCGCGTGTTTGAGCATTTTCTCGCCGAATACGGTGCCGGTCGCACGCCCAATCCCGATATTCTTTGCAACAAAGAAATCAAATTCAAAGCGTTTCTGGATTACGCCATCGAACTCGGCGCGGACTTTATCGCGACCGGACACTACGCGCGGCAACGCTCAGTCGACAATAACGCCGAGCTACTGAAAGGCCTCGATCCGAACAAGGACCAAAGCTATTTTCTGCACGCCGTCGGCGGCGCGCAATTCGCGAAAACATTATTTCCTGTTGGTGAATTACCCAAGGCGCGCGTGCGCGAAATCGCGCGCGAGCATCAACTGATCACGCATGATAAAAAAGATTCGACCGGCATCTGCTTTATCGGCGAGCGCCGCTTCAAGGATTTCTTGCAACGCTATCTGCCCGCACAACCCGGCGATATTGAATCCGTCGCTGGACATATCATCGGCAAACATCACGGCCTGATGTATCACACCATTGGCCAGCGGCAAGGGCTCGGTATCGGCGGCATTCACGGCGGCGGCGATGCGCCGTGGTACGTGGTCGATAAAGATTTAGCGCGCAATCGTTTGATCGTAGCCCAAGGCACCGATCACCCGCGCCTTTATAAATCGGCGCTCACGCTCGGTTCGATTCATTGGATATCCGGTGTTGAACCGGAGCTGCCGCTGCGCTGCACCGTGAAAACACGCTACCGACAAGCCGATCAGGATTGTGTGCTCAGCGCCACCACCGAGGGTTATCGGATGCAGTTCGATCAACCGCAGCGTGCGATAACTCCAGGCCAATCGGCTGTTATTTATCTCGATGACCGCTGTCTTGGCGGCGGCATTATCGAACAGGCATTGGATCACTGACCGCATGGCCTCCTCTCTCGAAGATCAAACCCTGGCGCTGGCCGGCATTCTGCAAACCGCGTATCTGGTAGATCGCATCGCACGGACCGGCAATGCCGATAGCGCCGCCATCAACGGCATTCTGCATAGCCTGTTTGTATTCGATAGCGACAAGCCGAGCGAGGTTTACGGCGGCGTCCACAATCTGCAACTGGGATTACGCGTGTTGCGCGATGCACTGGCAGGCCACAACCAAGAGGATTATCGCGGCTGCGTGCGCTACGCCTTCGGAATTTTGAGCTTGCAAAAACAGTTGGAAGCGCGACCGAAAGATCAGACTATTATTCGCAGTCGATTGCAGCACACCGAGAAAAAACTCGAGCACTTTACTCAAGATATCAACGAGATATCGTCCAGTATTGCCGCAATTTACCAAGATACGATCAGCCACTTTAACTACCGTATTCAAGTTGCTGGCAGCCAACAACAACTACAAATTGCTGCAAATGCCGATCGCATTCGTGCGCTGCTACTCGCCGGAATTCGATCCGCGTGGCTATGGCGCCGCCTCGGCGGACATCGCTGGCAGTTGCTGCTGTGGCGCAATCGTCTGCTGAAAACCGCTACCGCTCTGATCAGTCGCTGAGATTTCTGTATCATTACCGCCTTATCCCGCTTCCCGCCCTCTTCGCCTTTTAATCAGGTTTAAATCCATGGACTTATCCGCCCTTACCGCGATCTCCCCCATCGACGGCCGCTATGGCAGCAAAACTGCAAGCCTGCGCTCGATCTTTAGCGAATTTGGTTTAATCAAATACCGCGTATTGGTTGAGGTTCGCTGGCTGCAGCAGCTGGCAACCAATCCCGGTATTCCCGAAGTAAAACCGTTTCCCGCCGACATCAACGCCAAGCTCGAAGAATTGCTCGCCGAATTCAGCGAAGCACAGGCGGCGCGCATTAAAGCGATCGAAAGCACCACCAATCACGACGTGAAAGCGGTCGAATACTTCCTCAAAGAAGAAGTTAAAAACACGCCACAACTCGATATGGTGTCGGAATTTATTCACTTCGCCTGCACCTCCGAGGACATCAACAATCTGTCCCACGCCTTGATGCTGCAAGAAGGCCGGACACTCGCGCTGAATTTCGCCGATCGCATCATTAACAAGCTGACCGAGCTGAGCCATACCCACGCCGATGCGGCGATGCTGGCGCGCACGCACGGTCAGGCAGCGACACCGACGACGATCGGAAAAGAGATAGCCAATGTGGTGGCGCGTCTGCGCCGCCAGCGCGAACAAATTGCAGCCGTGCACCTGCTCGGCAAAATCAACGGCGCGGTCGGTAACTACAACGCGCATATGTCGGCCTATCCCGAAGTCGACTGGCAGCTCAATGCCAAACACTTCGTCGAAAGCCTTGGCTTGATGTGGAATCCCTACACCACTCAGATCGAACCGCACGATTACATCGCCGAATTGTTCGATGCATTCGCGCGCTTCAATACGATTCTGATCGATCTGAACCGCGATATCTGGGGTTACATTTCGCTCGGTTATTTCAAGCAGCGCACGGTTGCAGGTGAAGTCGGCTCGTCGACGATGCCGCACAAAGTAAATCCGATTGACTTCGAAAACTCGGAAGGCAACCTCGGTCTCGCCAATGCGTTGTTCGAGCATCTGTCGCGCAAATTGCCGATCTCGCGCTGGCAGCGCGATCTCACCGACTCGACCGTGTTGCGCAACATGGGCGTCGGTTTCGGTTACGGCTTCATTGCCTACGAAGCGATTTTGAAAGGCCTCGGCAAGCTCGAAATCAATCGCGCCAATCTCACGCAGGATCTCGACAACAGCTGGGAAGTGCTGGCCGAACCGATTCAAACAGTGATGCGCCGCTACGGCGTGCCTGAGCCTTACGAAAAACTGAAAGCGTTAACGCGCGGTCAGGCAATCAATCGCGAAACGATTCAGCGCTTTGTCGAAACGCTCGCCATTCCCGACGAAGCAAAAGCTGCGCTGCTGGCGCTGTCGCCCGCTTCGTATATCGGCAACGCCATCGAGCAGGCCCGCGCAATTTAATTCGTCACTCGAACCGGTCGTCGGAAAGAGCTCGCGAACACGCCGCGTTATTTTCAAAATGCGGCGTGGATAAAATCGAACGCTCGATGACTGGCTCCCTTCTCGCCAAGGCCTTGTATGCAACTCGAAAACTTTGATATCGAATTATTTCTGCGCGATTACTGGCAGCAAAAACCGCTGCTGATCAAAAATCCGTGGCAGGAATGGATCAACCCGCTCGATCCCGACGAGCTCGCTGGCCTTGCCTGCGAAGAAGAAGTGGAGTCGCGATTAGTGATTCAGCAGCGTCCGCAGTGGAAGGTCGAACACGGCCCGATCCCGGAAGCGCGTTTTGCCACTCTGCCGAAAGCCGAATGGACCTTGCTGGTGCAGGCCGTCGATCACTTCGTGCCGGACGTCGCCGATTTACTCGACGCGTTTCGCTTTATCCCCAATTGGCGCATCGACGACGTAATGGTGAGCTATGCCGCCGAGAACGGTGGCGTCGGTGCGCATTTCGATCAATACGATGTCTTTCTGATTCAAGGCTTGGGCACGCGCCGCTGGCAAATCGGCGCGCTATGCGACGAAACCACACCACTACTACCACATGACGAATTGCGCTTGCTCGCACGCTTCAAAGCCACTGAAGAATGGTTACTCGAGCCAGGCGACATTCTGTATCTGCCGCCGCGCTACGCCCACAACGGCGTAGCCGTGAGCGAAGACTGCATGACGTACTCGGTCGGCTTTCGCGCGCCCGCGCGCGGCGATTTGGTGGCAAATTTCTGCGACTACGTGCTCGGCACATTGACTGACGACGATCGCTACAGTGACCCCGGACTTGCCGCGGCAAAAAACAGCGGTGAGATTTCCGCCGAAGCGCTAAAAAATCTGCAGCAAATGGTCGCGGATAAACTGCTCGATGCCGATAGTTTTCGCAGTTGGTTCGGCTGTTACTCAACATCGCGCAAATATGTCGACGACGATATCAAACCCGAAAAAGCACTGACCACGTCGCAGCTGTTGAAGCATCTGCAGCGCGGGGAGATTTTGTTGCGCAACCCGACCAGCCGTTTTGCATTTGTACGCGACGATGATCGCATACAATTATTTGTCGATGGCGAGCCGCAAAATTTCGCACCCGCACTAAACAATTTCGTCGAAACACTGTGCGCAAATACCATCGTTGCCACCGATACCGATTTATTGAACTCATCGGCAACGATCGAATTGCTCACCGCATTATTCAATCAAGGAAGCTTGGTATTCGCCGATGACGATTGAGATTCGCCCTGCTACGTGGTTGCGCGACAGCGATGCACTCGCTGAAATTCGTCGTCGCGTTTTTATCGAAGAGCAACGCGTTCCCGCCGAGCTGGAATGGGATGGCGAAGATGAAATCGCGCAACACTGGCTCGCGCTTATCGATGCTCAGCCGGTCGGCACAGCTCGCATGTTGCGCTCAGGCCATATCGGGCGCATGGCGGTCCTTGCACAAACGCGCAACCAACGCATCGGCTCGGCGCTATTGAAACAAGTTATTGCAGCCGCGCGCGCTGCGCAATTGCGCGAAGTTTATTTACACGCGCAAACACACGCACTCGCATTTTATGCGCGCCATGACTTTATTGCCGAAGGCCCGGAATTTTTCGACGCGGGCATTCCACATCGCACAATGCGCTTAACGTTGCGCGCTCAGCGCGTGCTCGGCGAAGACAGCGAACGCTTCGCCGTTAACAATCGCGCCGAAATCGCGCTCGATTTAACGCAACAGTGCCATCGTCAGCTGCGACTTTTGTCCAACACACTCGACCCGGAGCTTTACAACAGCAGCGCTTTTGCCGATGCGTTATCACAGCTGGCCAGACGCAGTCGCTATAGCGAAATTCGCATTCTGGTATTGGATGCACATGCCATTGTTGAGCGCGGCCATAAATTAGTGGAGTTACAGCGTCGCATCAGCAGCACGATTCATTTGCGACGCGCCGATTGTGAACCGGCCACCATCAAAGAAAATTTTTTGATTGCAGACAATCGCGGCCTGCTGTGCTATTCGCTAAAAGAACCGGAAAAAGCCTGGGCGGACTACAATAATTTACCGCTGGCCGAAGATTACAGCGCACAGTTCGACGAGTTGTGGCATCGCAGTATCGACGATCCCGAATTGCGCTTGCTAAGCCTTTAGATGTAGGTCTTTAAATGGATTTTGTACCTGGACAAAGCTAGCCTCTGAACAATTCATCGCGAGGGAATGGCAATGAAAAAAACTCTGCAAATCTCTATTGCCGGCTTACTGTGTCTAATGATGAATGCAGCCATCGCGGATGTGCATGTTTTTAACTTGAACACGCCGAACACACAAGAAGTGGTCGATACGATTCATGAAAGTTACGGCGATAAATTGCACGCGGAATTAGTGCAGGAAAAATTAGTTGTCGTCGGTAGCAAACAACAACTCAACGAAGTCAGCAACCTATTAGCGCGTATCGATCCGATGCCGGCGCGATTGCGTTTGCAACTGCGCGAACAACCGCCCGCCGACGAAAAATCCAATGTCATTACTTACTCGTCAAATAGCAGCGGCGCTTACACCATCGACTCGGTTGAAGGTGCCTTCGTATCGATCGATTACAGTCAGGTAGCGCAACAAGTTTCAGGCGCGGGCGTAAATAACAATATCAACGACGCTAACAATAACAACAGTGGCGGCGGCGCTAACACTCAAAATGGCTGGTGGGTTGAAATTAATAATACGCCGGTGGAAATTCGCTCGCTGACGCTACAAATCCGTTTACAAAACAATCGCAGTGCAATGGTTACTGTCAGTTATACGCGTGAAGAAAATCAGGAGCGTCGCGTGTACGGGAATACATTGGTTGGCGAATTGGGTAGCTGGGTTGCGTTACTACCACAACCGGTGACAGCCGAAGGTGGCAGCATCAGCAGCGGCGCAAAAGCCGGTAGCCAAATTTATTTGCGTATCGATAAGCAACTTGCGAAAGCGCCTTCTGCAATAACTCGTTAAATATTAAATTGCGTATTACAGCAGCACGCCCAAATCTTTATCGCGATAGACCAATTCATAACAACGCAATGGACGACATGGTTCTTCGCTAACCACGCGCACGTGACCGCCATTTAATTGAAATTGATAGCCGTGCAGAGGACAACGCAAACAGTTGTTTTCGATGTGAGCAGTTTCGAGTGAATGACCGCGATGTGGACACTGCGCTTCGAATAAATGGCGCTCGCCATCGTGCTGTAACAAGAGCAGCTGGTGTTCATCAATCTTGAACACGCGGCGATAACCGTCGTGTAGATTGATGAACTTTTCCAGCTGATAAAAGCGCATGGCGAATGCGCTAACAGGATTATTACGCGCCGTGCTTTTCGGCGAGGAACAACCAGGTTTCCAATACCGAGTCTGGGCTCAACGATACGCTGTCGATACCCTGCTCCATCAACCACTGCGCAAAATCCGGGTGATCGGAAGGACCCTGACCGCAAATACCGACGTATTTTCCCTGCGCTTTACATGCGCTGATTGCACTTCTCAACAGCACTTTCACTGCGTCGTTGCGCTCGTCGAATAAATGCGCGACCAAACCGGAATCGCGATCGAGACCAAGCGACAATTGCGTCAGATCGTTCGAGCCAATCGAAAATCCATCGAAGTATTCGAGGAATTGTTCGGCCAGCAATGCGTTGGCGGGAATTTCGCACATCATGATAACTTTCAAACCGTTCTCGCCGCGCCGCAAATCATTAGCCGCGAGTAACTCAATCACCTGACGCGCTTCACCGACGGTGCGCACGAACGGAATCATGATTTCGATATTGGTAAAGCCCATGACATTGCGCACTTTTTTCAGCGCACGACATTCCAATTCGAAACATTCGCGAAACGATTCGGAGATATAACGCGATGCACCACGGAAACCGAGCATCGGGTTTTCTTCGGCCGGCTCATACAAACTGCCGCCGATCAAATGCGCATACTCGTTCGATTTAAAATCCGACATACGCACGATGACGCGTTTTGGCGAAAACGCGCCGGCGATGGTCGCGATACCTTCGACGAGTTTTTCGACGTAAAAATCAACCGGCGATTCGTAGCCGGCGATACGACGTTCAACGCTGATACGCACATCGCGCGGCAACGTGTCGAAATTAAGCAGCGCTTTTGGATGCACGCCGATCATGCGGTTGATGATGAATTCCAAACGCGCCAAACCGACGCCGGCGTTCGGATAAGCCTGAAAATCAAACGCACGATCGGGGTTGCCGACGTTCATCATAATTTTGAACGGCAGGTCAGGCAGATTTTGCAAATCGTTGGTGGTGATATCGAATTTGAGCTGGCCGGCATAAATCAAACCAGTGTCGCCTTCAGCACAGCTGACGGTGACGTCCATTCCGGTTTTCAAAACTTCAGTCGCATCGCCACAACCGACGACCGCGGGAATACCTAATTCGCGCGCAATAATCGCCGCATGACAGGTACGACCGCCGCGATTGGTCACGATGGCGGAAGCGCGCTTCATTACCGGCTCCCAATCGGGGTCGGTCATGTCGGTAACTAATACTTCGCCGTCACGCACCTGTTCCATTTGCGAAATGCTGCTGATCACGCGCACCGGACCGCTGCCGATGCGCTGACCGATGGAACGGCCTTCGCACAAAATAGTGCCTTTTTCTTTGAGCAGATAACGCTCCATCAATGTATTAGAGGTGCGGCTTTTTACGGTTTCCGGGCGCGCCTGCACGATGTACAGCTTGCCGTCATCACCGTCTTTCGCCCACTCGATATCCATCGGACGGGCGTAATGTTTTTCAATAATTAACGACTGCCGCGCCAACTCTTCTACTTCGGCGTCGTTGATACAAAAACGCGAGCGCAACTCATCGGCAACATCGACAGTTTTTACTGAGCGTCCCGCCTTGTTGCTGTCGGCATAAATCATTTTGATCGCTTTAGTGCCGAGGTTGCGACGCAACACCGCAGGGCGACCAGCTTTCAGAGTTTCTTTGTGAACGTAAAATTCGTCCGGATTTACCGCGCCTTGTACGACGGTTTCGCCGAGACCGTAAGAAGCGGTAACGAACACGACTTTATCGAAACCCGATTCAGTATCGAGCGTAAACAAAACGCCGGCAGAACCAGTTTCAGAACGCACCATGCGTTGAATACCGGCGGACAGCGCCACCGATTTATGATCGAAGTCTTTATGTTCGCGATAAGCAATGGCGCGGTCGTTAAACAGCGACGCAAATACTTCTTTCACAGCGATCAAAACATTATCGATGCCACTGATATTCAGGAAGGTTTCCTGTTGACCGGCAAACGATGCATCGGGTAAATCCTCGGCTGTTGCCGACGAACGCACCGCGACTGCAATTTTATCGTTGCCAGCAGACAGCGCGATAAATGCTTCGCCAATTGCGCGCTCAAGTTCGGGCAGCAATGGCGTTTCGACGATGCGACGACGAATAGCCGCGCCCACTTCGGCAAGCTTTACTACATCGTCAATGTCGAGCGTTTCGAGTTGTTCGTGAATCCAGTCGTAGAGACCGCTCTGCGCGAGAAAATCGCGATACGCCTGTGCAGTTGTTGCAAAACCGCCGGGTACCGAAACACCCGCGCCAGCCAAATGGCTAATCATTTCGCCCAACGACGCATTTTTGCCGCCGACGAGTTCCACGTCTCCCATACCCAGGCGTTCAAACCCGATCACGTAATCAGCCAAAATCGTACTCTCCGCAATGCGTGGAATTTGTCAGGGTGTGTCCAATCCGCGGACGCGCTTATGCTACAGTGCCCTGGCCGGAAGGGGTGGTAATGATACCCAAAATTGCGGCAAAACTCCCGTTTACCAGCGACGATTAATCATGCGAAGAAGCGCGTTTTTCATTTCAGATAGCACGGGTATTACCGCAGAAAAACTGGGGCATAGCCTGCTCGCTCAATTCGAGACGATGGAATTCGATAAAACAGTGTTGCCGTTCATCGATACCGAAGAAAAAGCATTGCAAGCCGTCGGTAAAATTAATGACGCCGCCGAGCGCGATGGCGCACCGCCGATAATTTTCGACACCATCATCAATCAGCAGATTCGCGACATCATCGCCAACAGCAATGGTGTATTGATGGATATTTTCTCCACGTTTTTAGCACCGCTCGAAAAAGCACTCGGCGCTAAATCTGCGCTCACGGTCGGACGCGGCCACAGCCGCACCACGGAATTACGCTATCAGCAGCGCATCAATGCAGTGAATTACGCACTGGAAAATGACGACGGCGCGCGCATCAATCATTACGATCAATCGCAAATTATTTTGGTCGGTGTGTCGCGCTGCGGCAAAACACCGAGCTGTTTATACATGGGCATGCAGCACGGCGTGTACGCGGCAAATTATCCGCTGACCGATGAAGATCTCGAATCAGGACAAGTGCCAAAGCCACTGCAGGCGCATCGCCCAAAATTGTATGGGCTGACCATCGATCCAGAGCGACTCAGTGCGATTCGCAACGAGCGCCGCCCCAATTCGCGCTACGCGAATATTGCGAAATGCGAAGACGAAGTACGCATGGCACGCGCGTTATTCGATCGCAACGGCATTCCATTTATCGACACCACGCACGTGTCGATCGAAGAAATCGCGACCAAAATCCTCTCCGAAAAAGGACTGCGCGACCATATTCGTTAAAAGCGCTGTCTATACTAAGGGCCAGCCTGGCTGCGACCCTTTTTAGCGATGCTCAATCCCAATCCACTTAACCACACCGCATTGCTACTGCCCGGCGGTGGTGCACGCGCCGCTTATCAAGTCGGTGTATTAAAAGCGCTCGCGCACATTACGCGCGACAGCCCGAATAATCCTTTTCCAATTCTCTGCGGCACCTCGGCCGGCGCACTCAATGCCGTTGCATTGGCGACGCAGGCGAATGATTTTTGTAAAGCCGTCGAATGGTTGGAATCATTGTGGTTACGACTTGCGATTGATCATGTGTATCGCGCCGACTGGTTCGATATCGCCAACAATGCCTTTCGCCTACTGTCATCATTATTTAACGCCGGTATCTCAGTCGGCCGACCGGTGGCGTTACTCGACAATATGCCGCTGCGAAAACTGTTGGGGAAATCGCTCAATTTCGATCGCATCGACACGCACATTCAGCAGGGTCATCTGCGCGCAGTGTCCGTTACCGCGATGAACTACACGCAGGCGGTGTCGATGAGTTTTTTTCAGGGCGGGCCCGATCACGCGAATTGGCAACGCTGGCGTCGCAGCGGTATCGCTACACAGTTGCGGTTAAACCACTTAATGGCGTCGACCGCAATTCCGACCATATTTCCGCCGGAGGAAATCGATGGCAATTATTACGGCGATGGCGCGTTACGACAGCTCACGCCGATCAGTCCGGCATTGCACCTGGGCGCAGAACGCGTATTGATCGTACCGCCGAATGGTCACAAACGAAATTATTCGAAACCGATTCGAAAAATTCAAAGTCCTGCATTCGGTCAGGTTATCGGCCATTTATTAAATAGCGCATTTATCGACAGCCTCGAAACCGATATCGAATTACTCGAACGCGTGAATGAGTTAGTCGAATTATTGCCGCCCGAACAACGCGAAAATCTGTCGCGCAAACTGGCGCCGGTCGAGTGCTATATTATTTCGCCTTCGCAAGACATCGATACGATTGCGGAGTTACATGTAAAAGAATTACCGCGCAGCATTCGGTTTTTTCTGCGCATTACCGGCAGCGGTCAATACAGCGGCGGCGTCAACGCCGCGAGTTACCTGTTATTTACGCGACCCTTCGTGCAGCAAATGATTGAGCTCGGTTATGGCGATGGTATGAGCGAGGCTAGCGAAATTGCGAGCTTTTTAGCGCGCGCGCCTGAGTCGCCACGTTAGATTAGCGCGGCGAAAAAAATCGAAGGCAGTGTTCGAGTATTCAGTGAGTATCCGCTACGAAGCGCGGATAACGACCCAGCGAAAGCAGAATCGCGGCGCCAACCAAAAACAAAATCGTATTCAGCATTAATACGAAATCGTAATTGCCAAACACCTGATACAACAATGCCGAAACCGCCGGCGTAACCGCAACGCCGGCGGAAATAATCGCCATCTGCAAACCGAACAATCGGCCGTAATCGCGCATGCCAAAATAGCGCGCAACCAGAAATGCGGCGAGATCGAATTCAGCGCCAGCACCAATGCCCACCATTGCAACACCCAAAACGACCAGCGATGGATTGCCACTCATCGTGACCAACAATAAACAGCCCAGGCCCGGCAATGTCAGTGTCACGAATGCAACGCCCGGCGCCCACAGTCGATCCACCAAATAACCAACCATCACGCGGCCGAATACAAGAGACGCGCCCAAGGCGCCGAAAATCCGACTGGCTTCGGCAGCGGAATAACCCTTATCTTGCAGCATCGGCACCGTGTTGATGACCATGACGATCACCGCTGCGGACACCAATACCATCGAGATATTAATTACCCAATAGCGCCAGCTACGTACGCCCGTGCGAAATGCCACGCCGGGCAGTGCTACTTGATCGGATGCGGTATTTTGCGCAACGACTGGCGCAGTTTTTGACGATGACAACCAAAGCAAAGCCAATGGCAGCGTAATGATTAACGGCAGCGCGGCCATGACGATGAAACCTGCCCGCCAGCTCCAAGCCGAAACGGCGGCAGTAACCATCGACGGCAGAATTAAACCGGCAAATCCCGATCCGGAGAGAATGATCGCCAGTGCCAAACCACGGTTTTTTTCGAACCAAAGATTAATTATCTGCGTCCAAGTGACCTGCAACGTGCCGACCCCCGCGAAGGTGATCAGAAAAAATAAACCGTAAAGAATCCAAATTGAGTTGCCGAATAAATCGAGCTGAGACAGCAACAAAAACATCAGCGATAACGCCACCAGCGAAATAATCGTCACCGGCTTAATGCCATAGCGTCGATTTAGCACGCCAGCGAGCTGCGACGAAAATATCGCGCCGAGATACGCGAACGTAGCCGTGGCGATTAAATCGCTGCGGCGCCAACCGAAGGCCTCCTCAAGCGGTTTTACCATTGCGCCAAAACCGTAGAGTGGTATTACCGAAGCGGATGTAGCCACGCCGATAAGCGCGAGAATAATAAAACGCCAACTGACCTTAAACTCGCGCAGGTCGATCGCCACTGAGTTTTTGTTATCGGAATGCTGTTCCACTCGGTAATCACCTTTTTGTTATTTAGTGGCAATGACTTTAATAGAGCGCTGCAATCAAACTGCTTTTCAAGCCGGACGTTTGCGCCCGCGGCGACGCCAACCTGTCCAAGCCAATAACAACGCCACCGCGCCGGCAGTAATTGCAGAGCCGATTAATTCCTGCTGCAACGGCACCATCGCTAATTGCAGCCGATACGTTCCGCGCGGCAACGCCAGCGTTACTAAACCGTTGGTCGGCGATGGAGCTACTTCGACCGCCGCACCGTGAATAATTCGTGCGCGCCAATTCGGGAAATAAAATTGCCGCACCATCACGCTGCTGTCTTCGACCAAATTCACTTGCAGCTCAATCTTGCGCGGCGACCAACGTGTCACGTCGATATCTCCCGCCACGGTATCGAAATAAATTTGCGGCTGGCCGGCAATTTCAATACTCGTATCGGGCGATTGCGACGGATTCCAGCGCGTGGTGTATTCCGGTGCATCCAACCCGTTGCGGACGGCGTTGTCGCGACCGACCACCCACCACGCATTATCGAAGGCATCCAACTTATGTTTGACGTGTGCGCTAAACAAACAACCGGTCAGCAACACAATCGCTGCAACGAGCGCAAACGCGGAAAAACGATCGCGATGCACATATAGACAATGCGCAGCATGTAAGGCTGCAATCGCTGTTGCGAGATCGACCACCATCGCAATGCGCCACGGAAATTGCACCTTCCATAATTCGGGTACCGCTTCCCAGAAAAATGTTGACCATGACGACATCAAAAACCAGGCGACGCCCATCAGCGCGAGAATGCCCCACAAGCGTTTGGTGACGAATTTTTTGCGCCAGCGAAACGCAACCAGCCAAAACAGCGCAAACATCGCCGTGGTGACGCCAATCACAGTAAATAACCGGTCGGCAAAAACGCGGCTATCGCCGTCGTGATGCGGCGATTCGTTGATTGGGAAAAACCATTTATGAAAATCGAAATACGGCGTCCATAATTTTTCCGCGCGCACATATTGCTCGCTGAACAATGCCGGTACCCAATACACGGCAGCCAGCGCGATGCCGATTGAAATTGCCGCGGCAAAGCGCGCGACATAACGCCATGAATGGCGGTGCCATAGCATCACCGCGACATAACATCCCAATGCGATCGAAAACAAAAACGCTGAGGGCAAATGCGACATCATCAGTAAACAATAACTGAAGGCGAGGCCGACAATCGCTTCGCGACCCTCGAATATTTTGTCGGTGTAATAAAGAACCAGCGGCATCCAAATGTAATTTGCGAGTTCACCGATATCCTGGCGACGCCACAAATCGATTTCGAAGTGATACGGCAGCACCATGTATAACGCGGCGCAAAATAACGAGGAAAACACATCGAAGCGACCGCGTGCATAGCGATAAAACGCCATCCCCGACAGCGCAATCAGGAGCCATTCGCCGAATGCTAACTGCACGGTTAATTTGCTGCCACCGAGCAACAGCGCCGGCAGCGAAGCCACATAAAATGGCAGCGGGCCGTAAAAATAAAAAGCGGGACTGCCGGCGCCGTGATTCATATCCATCAACCAGCGTGGATACCAATCGCCCGCGCCTATTTGCGCGGCAAAACTTTTTAACCAAACCAGATTATAGATAATGCTGTGGCCGTTGGAGGCGCCGTACCACAACATCGGTGCGCACACCAAGGCGCCAAACAACAGCATCAACGACGCTGCAACGAGAGGTTCGTACGCGAATTTTGGCTCGACTTGCGTCGGCATTATAGATTCCTAGCGTGGCTGTAACGAGGCCCGGATGCTACCGTAAAACCGGGCCAGATGCAGTGCGTATAAAACGCTGATTAATGCGCGCAGCCCGCGTCGGTAGCGATCAGGTTGTCGGTCGAACAGGTATTGCCATCATTATTGCGAACGGTGTCGGCAAGCATATACATCGGAATTTTTAGCATATCCTTCACTTCATCGCTGGCATTAACGCGGCGCAGCGCTTCATCCATGCACTGCAACCATTGATCGCGCTCAGCCGGGCCAATGCGAAACGGTTGATGCGGCTTAGTCAGACAGACGGTGCCGTATTTGGTTTCGTAATGCGGCTGGCCGCCCATCCAACCCGACAGGTACTCGAACAGCTTTTGCTTTACATCGGTCAGGCTGGCCTGATGCATTTTGCGAATCGATTCGGCCTGCGGCATTTCATCCATGACGTCGTAAAAAACATCCGCCAACTGACGCACGCCGGCTTCGCCACCCAGTAATTCATAAGGAGTTTGCATGATTGACCTCGCGACTGGCGCGCAATGAATTCAAACGAAAAGAAGGAATAAACGGGGCGGGATTATACGCAATGATAGCAGCCGAGCGCGCTACAACATGTCGATGAGCGTTCGCGCCGCATGATATGGCGTCATCGAGGCGGCGATAACCTTGCGCTCGAATTCGGGCATGTTACGACGCACATCGGCATTCTGGCGCAAACGCAACAGCAGCATTTCGTGAATCAATTTATGCATCCATTCCTTGGACTGACGTGTGCGTTTCTCCAGCAGCCAACCGTTCTTGCGCGCTTCGACTTGGTAATCGCTGATCATGCCCCACACGGCTTCGATATTTTTCTTTTCCTGCGCCGAACAGGTCATTACCTGCGCGGTCCAGAAACTGGTGTGCCGCAGCAGATTCAATGCACTTTGATAATGACTGCGGGTGCGCAAGGCCAGGTTGAGACTTTCACCGTCGGCTTTGTTAATCACCAGTGCGTCGGCTAATTCCATAATGCCGCGCTTGATGCCCTGCAGCTCATCGCCCGCATTAGGCAGCATCAACACCATAAAAAAGTCGACCATGCCAGCAACTTCGTATTCGCTCTGCCCGACCCCGACGGTCTCAACCAGAATGACGTCGTAGCCGGCGGCTTCGCACAACAGCATCGTTTCGCGCGTGTGCTGCGCCACGCCACCGAGTGTACCTTCGGATGGCGACGGCCGAATAAACGCTTCATCGCGCCGCGATAACTCTTCCATGCGTGTTTTATCGCCGAGAATCGAACCACCCGCGATCGGCGAGCTCGGATCGACCGCAAGCACTGCTACTTTCTTGCCAAGGCTTATCAAATACAAACCGAAAGTTTCGATAAAGGTCGATTTGCCGACGCCGGGAATGCCGGTAATGCCGACGCGCATGCTGTTGCCGGTGAACGGCAATAAGGCCTCGAGCACTTCCTGCGCTTTCTGGCGATCGCTATCCAATTTGCTTTCGACCAGCGTTATCGCTTTCGCCAGTGCGCGCCGATTACCCTGTCTTAGTAAATCGAGATTGATATCAGCCATAGAAGAGGTTCGTCTTGGTGATGATTGATGACGCGTGGGTCAAGAAAAATAGCATCGAAAAAAAAGCGGGCAAAGCCCGCCCTTTCTAATTCAGCGCCGTTTTATTTACCGGTCGCCTTGTTGATCGCATCCAGCACATCACGCGCCGCAATCGGAATTTGCGTGCCCGGTCCGAAGATACCTTTGACGCCGGCTTTTACGAGGAAATCGTAATCCTGTTTCGGGATTACGCCGCCGGCGATCACGATGATGTCATCGGCGCCCTGCTTCTTAAGTTCGGCAATTAATTCCGGTACCAGCGTTTTGTGACCGGCAGCCAATGACGACGCGCCAACCACGTGCACATCGTTTTCAACGGCTTGCCGCGCCACTTCCGCTGGCGTCGAAAACATCGGCGACAAATCGATATCGAAACCGACGTCGGCAAACGCGGTAGCGATTACTTTCGCGCCGCGATCATGGCCGTCCTGGCCCATCTTGCACACGAGCATGCGCGGACGCCGGCCGTGTTTTTCGACGAATGCTTCGATATCGCGTGAAATATTCTGCCAGTTTTCGTCGTCCTGAAACGCACTGCCGTAAACACCGGAAACCGTTTGCGATTGCGCATTGAAACGACCGAATACGCGTTCCATCGCAAATGAGATTTCGCCAACAGTTGCGCGCAGACGCGAGGCCTTAATGGCAAGATCCAGCAAATTGCCTGCGCTCCCATTTTGAGGAGCCTCGCCATGGTGGGATAAAGCGCATTGATAAATAGCTTCTAATGCATCTTCAACCGCTTTTTCGTCGCGCTGCGCACGAATGTCGGCGAGACGTTTAACTTGGCCTTCGCGCACAGAGTTGTTGTCGATTTCGAGAATGTCGACATCGTCTTCAGTCGCGAGACGGTATTTATTTACACCGACAATAACATCGGTGCCGCGATCGATACGCGCTTGTTTACGCGCAGCCGATTCTTCGATTTTCAATTTCGGCAAACCGGTTTCAATGGCTTTCGCCATACCGCCAGCGGCTTCGATTTCTTCGATCATCGCCCAGGCTTTATCAGCGAGTTCCTGCGTCAACGATTCCATGAAGTACGAACCGCCCCACGGATCGACTACCTTGGTAATGCCGGTTTCTTCCTGAATCACCAATTGCGTGTTGCGCGCAATACGCGATGAAAATGCGGTCGGCAACGCAATGGCTTCATCAAGCGCATTGGTGTGCAGCGACTGCGTGCCGCCGAAAACCGCGGCCATCGCCTCGATGGTGGTGCGCACCACGTTGTTGTAAGGATCTTGCTCGGTCAGCGACCAGCCCGAGGTTTGGCAGTGCGTACGCAGCATCTTCGAGCGCTGATTTTTCGGATTGAATTCGCTGACGATGCGCGCCCAGAGTTGACGGCCTGCACGCAGTTTCGCTACTTCCATATAGAAGTTCATGCCGATGCCCCAGAAGAAGGACAAACGGCCGGCGAATTTATCGATATCCAAACCAGCACTAATCGCAGTGCGAATGTATTCCTTGCCATCGGCCAGCGTGTACGCGAGCTCAAGCGCCGCATCGGCACCAGCTTCTTGAATGTGATAACCGGAAATCGAAATCGTGTTGAATTGGGGCAGATGATCAGAGCAATACGCAATGATGTCGCCGATGATGCGCATCGACGGTGCCGGCGGATAAATATAGGTATTGCGGACCATGAACTCTTTCAGGATGTCGTTCTGAATCGTGCCGGACAATTGATCCTGATTTACGCCCTGCTCTTCGGCCGCAACGATGTAACCGGCGAGAATCGGCAGCACCGCGCCATTCATCGTCATCGAAACCGATACTTTATCGAGCGGAATGCTGTCGAAAAGAATCTTCATATCTTCGACGGAGTCGATCGCCACGCCGGCTTTACCGACATCGCCGGTCACGCGCGGATGATCGGAATCGTAACCGCGGTGCGTCGCCAAATCGAACGCCACCGACACACCTTGACCGCCAGCCGCTAAAGCCTTGCGATAAAACGCATTGGATTCTTCGGCGGTGGAGAAACCCGCGTATTGACGAATGGTCCACGGTTTGACCGCGTACATCGTCGCTTGCGGGCCACGGGTAAACGGCTCAAGGCCGGGGAAGGTATCCGCAAAGGGGAGATTTTCCACATCGGCTTTCGTGTACAAAGGCTTAACGTCGATGCCTTCCGCCGTGTGCCAAACCAACTCGTCAAGCGAGCCGCTTTTCAGCGATTTTGTTGCCAGCTTTTCCCATTCTTCGCGTGAGTGCGGTGCGGGTTTGTAACCGTTGTCAGCCATAACCAACCTTCGAAAATTAGTGATGATCCGCCGTGGGCTGACTCAATTCGATCAGCACGCCATCGCAGGATTTCGGGTGGATAAAAATCACTTTGCAGTCGTGAGCGCCCAGTGTCGGCGACTCACTTAAAAACGTATAGCCCTTGGCTTTGAGACGTGCAACATCGGCCTCGATGTCATCGCTGCGAAAACACAGATGGTGAATACCACCGGGCTTTTTTTCCAGGTATTTTGCAATCGGACCTTCGCCGCGTAGCGGATGCACCAGCTCGATACTGGTTGCCGGCAACGGGAAAAATGCCGTCGCTGTTTTTGCGCTCTCGACTTCTTCGGTACCTTCGAATTGCAGGCCGAAGTCTTCCATGAAACGTTTGATCGCGCGCTCCAAATCGGGCACGGCAATGGCAATGTGATCCAATGCGACAATCACGGCTTCACCTCACATTTCACAGTTAAAACGCTGACCAAATTCACAGTGCCGATCACAACAGCTGAGCCAAAAATGCCGCGGTCGTCTTGCGCATACGCTCTGCGATTTCTTCGGGCGTTTCAATAATCAGAATTTCGTCCGGCGTCACCTTAAACAAAGGCTGGCCTTTTTTGATGATAACACCGTCGGTATCGATCAAAACCTTGTTCACCGTTCCCGCGAATGGCGCGAAAACTTTATTGAACATTTTCATTACTTCGACGATGTACAGCGGTTGGCCGCGCGTGAAGTGACTGCCCTCTTTCAAGAACGCATCCATTCCAGGCGCTTCGCGCGCATAGAACATCCCGCCGGAAGCCGCGAGAATTTCGTCCGATTTCGCAGTGGGCGGCGGCACCAGTATTTTCGCCATACGATCCTGCAACGCTTTTTCAAGCAGCGCATCGGGAATCGTAATACCCAGATCGGCATTTACTTTCAGATCGAAGAAGCCGGTATCGAATGCCACCATCGGCAACAGCGACAGCACTTCGGTGCCAGCCTGATAGCCGATATGCGCCGCTTGCGCAGCCGCCCATTGCGTCTCAGAAATGCTGTCTGGACGCGCGCCGGCCAGTGCAGCCTGCACATCGGCGAAGCTGGAAATACCGAGCTTTTGCTGCAACGCCGCATAAAACGCCTGCGCATCTTTCAGCAATTCGCCATCGTGATCCCAAATCATGTACGCGGCAGGCTTGCCCTGCTCGTAATCCATATGCAGGAAATGATACAGCTCGCTCAAAATTTCGATCGGGTTGCGCAGCCATGTAATGCGGCCACCGGCGCTGGTGAAACTGTGGCGATTAATGGCAAGCCAGCCCGACAACAAATGCGGCTGCGCAATTAATTCTGCAATCGGGCGCAGGATCAACGCGAGCTTGCGTTCGAGCACGGTCGCGTATGCCTTCGCATGGTCACCGGCATTTTCCAGATAGCTCGCGCGAATTTGTGCGTATGCAAAATTCAAATCGATTTGATTGGCGACTTCTTTCAAGCGGCCGACGGCGGTCAGATACGGAACAATAAAACGCGTGGTGGGACGCGCATTAATATTGTGACCGATAAACCAATTCACCAAGCCGTAATGGAATTCGAGATTGGTGGCGAGATCTTTACCGCGCAATTCAGTACGGCGCAGGATTTCGGACAGACGCTGATAACTTTCGAGGCGATTGACACCGGTCGTCAGCAACAGTGCGATGTTGGAATCGTACGCACCGGCGAGGTGGTATTTCATGAACACATCCGTATCCGGATTGTGCATGCTGATACCCTGGTCGTCGCGAATCTCACCTTCGATTGCATTCGACCAGTATTCGATGATGCCGCCGGCATGCGGTTGCAATGCTTGGTTGGTCGCATTCATACGCGCTTCAACGGAAGCGTGCTCGCGCGGCAGACGCTCAGGTTTCGGCAGCCGCTTGCCGTGACGCGCCAGCAATACCATTGCTTCGACGAGCGATTCGACGACGAAATTTTCTTGCGGGTTTTCCTGATTCGAAAATTGCAGTTTGTAGCAAAGTTCGGTAACGCGGTGCTCGACTTGAATCCGCGTATTCATTTCCATAAAGAAATGGCGCTGACCATCGACGATACATTCGAACGTCGACACCGAATCCAATTTCACTGCCTGGCCGAAGCGTGCTGCTTCGTTTTCCATTTTCTCAAGAATATCGAGATCGCGGGCCAGTGTGAGCTCTTCCTCTGGGAGGCCATCGCTTTTTGCTTTCGCTACGGCTGCGCGTAACTCTTCAACCGTGACCGACACTTCAAGCAGCTTTTGCTCATGCATTTGCAATGAACAATCGCGACCGCCGAGCGTGATACACCACTCGCCATTGCCGATGACTTGAATTTCCTGATGACGCGTAGTTTCGATATTGAGTTCGATCAACACGTTTTTGTTGTCACCGACGCCATTGCATTTCACTTCGGCGAGAATTTCACGCAACAACGCCGGGCCATTAACCGCCGCTGCTTCAACTTGCTCTGCTGCGCTGCCGGGATAGCTGCTCGGCGCATTCATGATGCGCTGGCCTTTACCGCCGCCGCCGGAGATCGCTTTTAAACGAAAACGGTTGTCTCGATTTTCCGCGAATACTTTCAGCAATTGTTTTTTCAGCTCGACGCCGAGTTCTTCAATGCTGAATAAATCGATACCTTTTCTGTACGATGCCAATAGCACGGCATCGGCTTTTTCTTCAAGAGTTTGTACCGCATCGAACTTCTGCTGATCGAGCGCCAAACCTTGATCTTGGCAAAGTTTCAACAGCGCCGCTTGATCGGGGTATTTACTCAACAGCGTTAACGAAGTCAGATTATCGACACCCGGGGTAGTCGATACGCCAACCTGCAGCGCAGTGCGTTTCGCTTCGTCTTTCAGACCAGCGGCGCGCACGGTGTACGAACACGGACCGATAAATTTCAGGCCCGCCTCTTCCATCGACTTAACCATCTCTTCGTCTTCGGCCATAAAACCGTAGCCGGCGAAAATACTGTTGTAGCCGTTTTCTTTCGCGATCTGAATAATCTGACGAATACGCTGAATGCGCTCTTCTTTACTCGCGCCAGTGTAATCGGGCACGCGGTGCACACGGTGCGGATCGGTCAATTTGCGCAGCTCGGGTGCGAGCGCGCTGGTATACGTAATCGAATCTTTTTCCGACAGTAAAATACCGTAGCCGTGAACGCCCATTTCATCGAAGACATCCATCGCCTCTTTGCGAATCGGCCCGCGACAAATAATCAGCGGTTTCATATCCTCACAGCCAAAACTGCGAACCCATGCGGATGCAGCACTGTTGACGCGACGCGCTTTATGAATGAGCGGATTATTCAAATAATAATTGTTGCTTGATTGCACAATAAAAGCCTCGGTTCACTATGCATGCGCTTTCGACGAAGCGCAGATTTGTTCTTTCCCTGCGGAAAAACTTTAGGTGAGAGATCTCTCACCTAAAATCACTATCCCGCGCATAACGCGAGAAGAAAAAACGATTAATGGAATTCGCGCTGGACCGCGTTCAACGGTTCCGGTGTGTAGTGTTTTAAATGGAACGTGAGATTTTTAGCCAAGACCTTGCGCAAATCCGATGCAGAAACGATTTGCGAAATCGAGCCAAGACTCAACGCTTCATTCGGGTTCATCAACTCTTTTTCGTAACGTTGCGCGAGTAGCGCTTCTTGTTCTTTCGCCCATTGTTTCGCGGCTTTTTCCGCTGCGGCACGGGCTTCGGTTTCGCCTAAGCCACTGCGAATATTATCGGCAGTGGAAGTCACGATCCGTTTCGGCACGGCTCCGCGAATTTCGCGCAACTCATCTTTATAAACGAACTCAACGCCGGCTGGGCCCATAACCGCTGCACGCGTGCTCGGCAATGCAATAACCAAATCGGCGCCGGTCGCATAGTTATTGTAGGCCGCGTAAGCGCCGCCAAATGCGTTGCGGATAATGACGAGGAAGCGCGGCGTACGCAGATCGATAATCGCATCCAACATGGCACGACCAGCGTGGACGATACCGCCCGCTTCCTGTTCGCGTCCGGGTAGGAAGCCGGTAGTGTCTTCCATGAAAATCATCGGAATGTTGTACAGGTTGCAGAAGCGAATAAAGCGCGCATTTTTGTACGCGGCAGCGATATCGATTTGTCCCGATGCAACCGACGAATTATTGGCCACGAAGCCAACAACGTTGCCACCGATGCGACCTAATGCACAGACCGTGTTACGCGCGCGCTCGGATTGAATTTCGAAGAAATCACCGTGATCGCACAGTTGCTGAATGATGATGCTGATATCGAACGGCGTATTGAAACCGGTCGGCGAATTGAAGGCTTTTTTCAGCAGAATATCGATGTCCCACGTTTGGCGATCCATCGGATCGGAAGTGGGCTCGAACGGGGCTAATTCGTGATTGCCGGACGGCAGATAATTCAGCAGCTGTTTTACTTTCTGCAATGCGCTGACTTCATCGGGTACAACAAAGTCGGTCACGCCGGATTGCGAGTGAACGCTGGGGCCGCCGAGCTCATCTGGCGTTACGTCTTCGCCCAACACTGACTTCACAACCCCGGGGCCGGTAAGGCCGAAGAAGGTATCGTTCGGTTGAATGACAAAGCTGCCCTGGCGCGGCAAATACGAGCCGCCGCCGGCGTTGAAACCGAACATACACATGATCGACGGCACCACGCCGCTGATTTTGCGCAATGCGGTAAATGCTTCCGCGTAACCGTCGAGACCACCGACACCGGCTGGCACATACGCGCCGGCCGAATCGTTAATACCGACCAGCGGAATTTTACGTTTGGCGGCAAGCTCGAATAAGCGTGCGAGCTTTTTGCCGTTGGTCGCATCCATCGAACCGGCACGCACGGTGAAATCGTGACCGTACAATGCAACCTCACGGCCGTTGACGGTAATGATCGCCGTGACCAACGAAGCGCCGTCCAGATTCGGACCCCAGTTCTGAAACAGAAAGGTCGGCTCGCTGTTGGGATCTTTCAATACTTCGATCCGCTCCCACACCGTCATGCGTTTTTTCTGGTGCTGCTTTTCGACGTTGATTACGCCCGCGGCTTTGCGCGGACGTTGAACCAATTCATAAGCCGCCTTTAAGGTAGCTTCGTATAAACCGGGTTGATAATTAATCTGGCCTGGGACGGTGAATTCAACGTCTTTTGCTTCGGCGAAAGGATTAACTAACGAGGGCGCGCTCGGGGTCGTGGTCATGCCGTTGTCGTCTCGACTGAAATCGTTGTGGTATGCGAATGAGTTGGTGAAGCAAACTGTAGGCCGTTTTCGAAAAAAGCACTGCGCTAGTTACGAACTACCTGTTTCAAAAACGTGCAGCGCCGCTTACAACGCAAAAGTTTTAGCGGCGCCTAAAAAGGCCCGTAACACTAATGCGATAACCCATTAAAGTCAATGGAAAAACAGCCAATGCGAGGTCCGCATGGTTAGCGTTCGCAGCTCCTCTTATTAGGCCTGCATCGCTACAATGCGTCGCTCCATTACGAGGCGCTAAAAGTGATCAGCCGACAATCTTTGCCCTATTCGGAGCACAGCGCGCAGTGGTTTTTGCGCGTGCGCGACCTCGGGCATGCCGTGTGGCTTGATAGTGCATGGCCGCTTAGTCGCCAAGGGCGTTACGACATTATCAGCGCCGCCCCGTTACAGATGATCGACGCCACCAATAACAATGTTTTCAGCACCACACAGCAATTGATAGCGAACTGTTTTTCAACAGCTGACGATATCAACGACTTGCCCTTTACTGGCGGCGCCATCGGTTTATTCGGTTATGAAATCGGCCGCCAGCTGGAGCAGATGCCGCCTTGCGAGAAATCCCTTCCGAATTTCCCCGATGCGCTTATTGGGATTTATAGCTGGGCCATTGTTGTCGATCATCTGCGGCAACTGACAACGCTGGTTATGCGCGATGAAACATCGCCGCAACTTCGCGCAAAAATCCTGGCATGCGTTAACTCGGATACGAACATAACGCCGAACTCTTTTGCGCTCACCTCCGCTTGGCTCGATGAGTTTCCCGCCGATAAATATTCAACGGCATTCTCGCGACTGCAAAATTATATTCAGGCGGGCGATTGCTATCAGGTCAATTTGGCGCGGCGTTTTAACGCGACTTATCGGGGTGATGCCTTTGCCGCTTATTTGCGGCTGCGAGAAATCACTGCGGCACCTTTTTCAGCCTTTATGGAAAGTGAAGAAGGTGCGCTTCTATCGCTGTCGCCGGAACGCTTTATTAGCGCGATCGATGGCCAATTATTAACGCAGCCGATTAAAGGCACGGCACCACGCAACAACGATGTC
>JAQGNY010000031.1 GCA_028293825.1 Verrucomicrobiaceae bacterium | reverse complement strand
GCCGCTCAAAGTACAGGCAGCGCGGTGTATGGATTGCGGTATTCCGTTCTGCCAATCGGGCGACGGTTGTCCCGTCTCCAATTTGATTCCGGAGTGGAACGATCTGGTTTACAACGATCGTTGGCAGGATGCGCTCGATCGTCTGCACCTCACCAATAATTTCCCTGAATTTACCGGTCGCGTTTGCCCGGCGCCGTGCGAAGGTTCGTGCGTGCTCGGTTCGGTCGATAAACCGGTGACGATTAAAAATATCGAATATTCGATTATCGATCGCGGCTTCAAAGAAGGCTGGGTAAAGCCCGAGCCGCCGGAAGTGCGCACCGGCAAAAAAGTCGCCATCGTTGGCTCCGGTCCGTCCGGTCTCGCCGCTGCGGCGCAATTAAATAAACTCGGTCATAACGTTACCGTTTACGAGCGCGCCGATCGTATCGGCGGTTTATTGATGTACGGCATTCCCAATATGAAATTGGGTAAAGATGTCGTGCAGCGTCGCGTCGATTTGTTGAAAGCGGAAGGCGTGCAGTTCGTGACGAACGCCGATGTCGGCGGCAGCGGCGCGAATGCAGTCGATGCAAAAAAATTGCAGCAAGAGAACGACGCCGTGTTGCTGACAACGGGCGCCACCAGTGGCCGCGATCTGCCGATCGAAAATCGCCAATTGAAAGGCGTGTATTTGGCGATGGAATTTTTGCGCGCGAATACGAAAAGTCTGCTCGACTCGAATCTCGAAGACGGCAGCTATATTTCCGCGAAAGGTAAAAACGTCATCGTTATTGGCGGCGGCGATACCGGCACCGATTGCATCGGCACCTCGATTCGTCACGGCGCGAAAAATGTCGTCAATTTCGAATTGTTGCCGCAACCGCCGCAAGATCGCGCGTCGGATAATCCGTGGCCGCTGTGGCCGAAAATTTTCCGCGTCGATTACGGTCATGCCGAATCGACCAAAGTGTTCGGTAAAGACCCGCGCGAATATTGCATCCTCAGCAAAGGCTTTATCGGCGACGACAACGGCAATTTGAAAGGTATTAAAACCGTCAACGTCGAATGGGTCAGCGAAAACGGCCGCATGACGATGAAAGAGGTGGTGGGGTCGGAAAAAATCTGGGAAGCCGAATTGATTTTATTGTCGATGGGTTTCCTAGGCCCAGAGCAATACGTCAATAAAGAGTTGGGCGTCGAAGTCGATGAGCGCTCGAATTACAAAGCGGTATACGACAAATTCGCGACTAACACGCCTGGTGTATTTGCCGCTGGCGATTGCCGCCGTGGTCAATCGCTGGTGGTATGGGCGATCGACGAAGGCCGTCGCGCCGCTCGCGAAGTCGATAGCTTTTTGATGTCGGCTGCTAAGTAAATATTCCGCTTTAAACAGAAGATATAAAAAAGCCCGATGCGAGTCGGGCTTTTTTTATGTCAAAATTAAAGCTTCACGCTATGTTAAACAATGGTTTAAATTTTGTGCACGCGTTGAATCGCGAATACAACTACGATAAAACCCGCAATCTGCAATAACGTAATTGTTTCGCCCAACACGCTCGCAGCAATAACCAATGTCGCGAGTGGGCCGACCATGCCGATACCGCCTGCCTTTGCTGACCCAATTTTACGAATCCCCGCCGACATCATAAAAGCTGGCATTACCGTAAATGCAATTGCGGTCAGCAAGCACCAGCCATACACCGCGCTCGACAATTGCAGTAAATGCGCGGGCGAATTAAATAGAGCGTAATGCAAAGACATTACGATACCAGCGGCAAGCATCGCCACCGCGGTAAATATCGCACTCGACATACTGCGCATGAAATGCTCGCTGCCGATGACGTAGCCCGCAAAGGCGATCGCGCTGATCAGAACATACAGCGAGCCTTGGATAATTGCCGCGGTCGAACTGGCGGGCTGCACGCGAATATCCGCATAAAAAACCATAAACAAACCGACGTACGAAACTGCAATATAAAAATACAGCAGTGGTGATAATGATTTTTTAAATAGCCATGCCGAGAAAATAACGACGAAGGCCGGAAACGTATACAGAATAATTCGTTCAAGCCCGGCGCTGATTGTCTGCAAGCCGAGCATGTCAAAATAGCTGGCTATGTAGTAGCCGCAAATTCCACACAGCATAACGCCGATCCATTGTGAAATTTTTGGTCGATTGTGCTTGGCGGGCCAGTGTCGAAGGGCGACCCATAAATACGCCGGCATGGAAAACAGCAGCCGTAAAATCATCACATCGGCCACGCCGGCACCGAGCGAATAGATATATTTTATAAGTGTGCCTTTACAGGCAAATAGCAGCGCGGCAATGACCACCATCGCTGTGCCTGAAGATTCTTTATTTTGTTTTGCTAATTGCTGTTCCATTTGAGCGGTACTCTCCCGATTGATAATTACGCCGACGACTTTTTTGAGAGAGGCTTAGATGTTTCATAAAACCCAAAAACAAAAAAGGCCGTCTAAGCGGCCTTTTTGTGAGATAACAACTGCAATCTATGCAAAAAAACGCCGAGGCCGTGGTGGTAGCCACCACAGCTTCTTAATTAATGGTTTCAGCGCAATTGAATTCATGGGTGGGAAATCTGTAGAAAAGTTTGAGCACCAATCGTAGCTTAGCGATACCGGCATTGCAATTCGATCCAAATACTAAATTCATGCGCGAATAAATCAATCGGAAAAAATCCGATTCAGCGCATTAGCTAAACGTGCACCAGCCACTGCGGCTTGCTGTCTTGCAATACGGGTGGCCGCGGCTGCATACGGCGGTGTCAGCGCAATATTATCGGCGCCATAATTTTCCCCAGCATCGTCGAATGGCGCCGCGTAAACAATTCGTCGCGCAATTTCCGCACTTTCGTCCAGCCACACGTGCTCGTCGACAATTACTGCGAGTCGACCATCAGCGGCTGGATATTTTTCCGCTGCGCGCTGAATTGCAGCAGGTTTGCGGGTGGTGCCAAGTAATTGGTCCCAATAGGCGTGCAGATTTTCGTCGCAGGTTTTTTCACAGATGGAAATGCTATTGCCGCCTCGATCTCCTTGCGGAAAATTGCGCGCGAACCGCGAGGTAGCGTGCAGCGGTTGATGCGCATCGCCGACCAAGTGAATGAACCAAATTAAATTATAAGAAGAAACGTCGCTATTAGAGTGGTTGGTTTGCAATGCTAAATGCAACGCGCTGAGCTGAGTTTGTATATTGGGCTGGCCCGCATCGCGCAGTTGTGTGTGGTCGGTTGAAAAAGGTTTATTGATGTAGTGCCAGGATCGATGCAACGATTTATCCCGATAACCTGAATTGAGTAAATTTTTATTATTGTCGTTTTTATCGAAATAACTCGGGTCGCGACGAATATCGTCTGGCCATGTGGATGCCCGCATAAATGCGACGCGGGGTCGATCTTGCAGCGTTACATCATTGGTCCATTGCGAATAAGACGGGTTGCGCCGTAATAATTCGTCGATGTGCGGCTTCGCTTTTTCGCTCAACTGTGAATACGCAATGGCGGCAATCGTCATATGGCCGCAATCGTTCCAGGCTGACGCGCGGCTGGAGAAAATTAAAATAAACAACAGTGCAGTGCGAGTAATTTTCATAAATTTTTCGAGGCGCAGCGGTTGGATTTTTTTAAAGGCTTTAAAAATGTTAAAGAATTTCTATTAACAATGTAGCGTTGTTTATTGTTAAGAAGAAATAATTTATCGAGCGTTTCATTTGTTTAAAGTGTATGCCTTGCAGTTGTCAGAAAATTTCCGTGAAAATTAATTTTAAATTTTGCAGAGTTAGTTCGCCCTCCAGGAGCCCGTATGTCGTTATCTGTGCCGTCGATGCCAATTAATCCAGCGCCGCCCGTGAGTGGAGCGCTGTTTCTCGGCGGTACGATTATTATCGTTATCGCATTGTTGCTGTGGTGGGCATTTTCTGCCGAGCGCAAGCGCGGGCCAATTATGCCGCTGGTATTTCTCGGTACGGCATTTTCCGCAATTATTATTGAGCCGGTTTTCGATAATACCTTGCTGTACTGGTATCCGGCGGAGAACCCATTAGCGGTCGTTGCAGCGTACGGTCGCACTATTCCGTGGTTTGTACCATTGGGCTATGCCTGGTTTTTTGGCGGCGCTGCTTATTTGTTACAGCGTCGTTTCGAGCGGGGTATTTCCGCGGTGCAAGCAGGGCTACTGTTTATTGGCTTGGTATTTATCGATTGGTTGGCGGTATCGATTTGTGAATGGTTCGATCTGAGTGCATTTTACGGCAATCAGCCGTTCCACTGGCTGGGTTCGCCGCTGTGGTTTTCGTTTGCCGATGCCACCGGAGCATTTGTGCTTGGCGCGGCATTGTACGGATTGGTACCGTTGCTGCGCGGTGCAAACTTATTGTTGTTGTTACTGCTGCCGACATTTATGTACGGCGGTGTGCTGGGGTCGACCACAGCACCGATTGCGTTGGCGTTAAATTCAAATTGGTCCAACGCGATGGTGTGGTTGTGTGGCAGCGCTACGATCGGCCTGTGTTGCGTGCTGGTGTATGTGCTTAGCCGCATCCTTGGTGTGGTTACCAATCGGCCGCGATCCCTGGTTATAAATCGTCGCTAATTCGGCGTATTCGATATTTTTGCGTAGCGCCTTGCGATAGTCGGCTAACTTTCCCCGTGTCAAACAAATTCGGTTGTCGCGACAGCGCATACGTATAATCTTGCCGTGTTGCGATTAACCGTTTTTAGTTTCAATCACTGAGGAAACCGCCATGAGCATAGAGAATAACAAAAAAGTTGTTCAGGATTATGTCGCTGCGATTAACCGCTCCGATCCCGCCGCAATAGCCAGCTATCTTGCTGATGATTTTATTTTTCGATCAATGTTGAGACGGCCCAAGTGGTTGTTCTTCACCTGGCCTAAAGAAAAATTTATCGATGCGCCGGCATCGATGTCATCGCAGATGAAAAGCCCGATTCAAATGAAAATTCTAAATTTGATCGGAGAGGGCGACCAAGTTGCCGTTGAAGCCGAGTCCTATGGCGAAATGCTCAATGGCAAGATTTACGACAATGGCTATCACTTTATTTTCACCTTTAAAGACGGAAAAATTACCAGCGTGAAGGAGTACAGCTGTAGCTACACCGCTAACGATGTGTTCGGTGAGTTTTCCGAAGAAAATAAATAACAGATAGATTCGCGGCGCTATTTAGCGGCCGCGTATTTTGGCTCTCGTAAAAATTAAGTGTTTATGAGGCGCGGTATTTAGTTGTGCTTATAGGTGGATAAATATAATGAGTATTTCCGAGCATAAAAAAATCGTCGAAGAATACGTAGCGGCGATGGGGCGCGATGATGCCGATGCGCTCGCTAATTTGTTGAGCGACGATTTCATATTTCATTCCAAGGTGAAAAAACCGCAATGGCTGGCTTTTAGTTCGAACAAGCAGCAGTTAATCGATTCGCTGGGCATGTTGTCGACGCAATTAAAAGCGCCGTTGACAATGACGTTGCACAGCATGGTGGCCGAGGACGATAAGGTGGCCGCTGAAGTAGAGTCGTATGGCGAAATGAAAGACGGCCGCATTTATAACAATGCGTATCACATCGTTTTTGTGTTCACGAATGACAAGATTAGTGCGATACGTGAATACAGTTGCAGCTTTACCGCTAATGAAGTTTTCGGCGGTCAGTTTTGACGATTAGTGAGCCACTGAGTTAAATCAGCTATAGGTAACGCGGGTGTGAAGTAAAATCCCTGCGCCTGATCGCAATTCAATTCGCGCAGGCGCAGTAATGTGGCTTCGGTTTCAACGCCTTCAGCAATAACTTTTAAATCGAGGCTGTGCGCAAGCTGCACGATTGAGCGCACGATCAATGCATCCTGTTCGTTATTTGCCATGTCGCGAACAAAGGTGTGATCTATTTTTAATGTGCTGATCGGCATTTGGCGCAAATAAACCAGAGACGAATAGCCCGTGCCGAAATCGTCAATGGACAATGCAATGCCGAGCGTCGCAATGCGCTCCAACAGTTGCAGTGCGTGTTGCGGATCTTTGATTAAGGCCGTTTCGGTGATTTCCAATTCTAGTCGTCCACGCGGTATGTGGTAACTCTGCATCATCTCGGCAAGATAACGCACGATGCGATCGTCGATTAAATTGCGCGCCGATAAATTAATGGCGATACACCAGTTTTCTCCTGCGGCAATCCACGTACGCAGCTGCGCGCACGCTTCCTCGATGACCATACGCGTCAAGTCGTGAATCGCATCGCTCATTTCGACCAGCGGTAATAAATGCGCGGGCATTAGCAAGCCGAGCTGCGGATGTTGCCAGCGCAATAATCCCTCGAAGCCAACCACAGCGCCGCTGTGTAAATCGATTTTAGGCTGATAAAACAGTGTTAATTCGCGTTTGCGAATGCCGCTGTTCAAATCCGAAATCAACGCCAATCGTTCCGGCGAATTTAAATCCAAACTGCGCTCATACAACGCGACGCCGCTGCCAGAGCGTTTTGCCTCATACATCGCTACATCGGCGGAGCGCAATAGTGCGTGACTGTCGATGCCGTCTTCGGGGTAAATACCGACGCCGATGCTCGCGCTGATTTCAAGATTGACACCATTGACCAGAAACGGTTTTCGAATCGCCAATTGAATATTTTTCGCCAGCGAGTAGGCGCGATTTTGAGTGATTGTTTTATCGAGTAATAACACCGCAAACTCATCGCCGCCCAAACGCGTCAACACGGCTTTGCGGTAATTAAGCCCCGTGCGTAAACGCGCGCCGACCTGCAGTAACAACGCGTCGCCAACGTGATGCCCCAGCGTATCGTTCACTTCTTTAAAACGATCCAAATCGAGTAACAGTAGCGCGGTGCTGGTGCCGCCGGCTTCGTGCCATTTTTTAAATGCTTTGTGCAATGTTGAGCGATTATACAAACCTGTCAGCGCATCGTGGCTGGCTTGGTATTCGAGTTTTTCGCGGTGCTGCGCGCGGCCGAGCGCAAGGGTCACGGCGCGTCCGAAAGTGCCGAGCACATCGAGATCTAGTTGATCGAGTGCATTCGGATCGGAATATTCCAGCGTGATGGCGCCGATGTCGTGGCCATTGTCGATCAGACCAATAATGGCGACGCTGCGCATATCGCGGTCGGTGTATTCGCGAATTATTTTTTCTTCGCGCCCTTTATCGAGAAAATTCGGGACTAGTAAAATAGAGTTTTTTGCGGCAATCACACCGCCATACATCATTGGTGCGCGCGGATAAACTTTATGTTTGGGTCCTTTATCGGCGGCGCCGACATAGGCAAGAATGCGGTACGTAGTGCCTTCATTCAACGCCAGCGAAACGCGCGGTGCGCTGTAATGATTAGCGAGTGCCGTAGTCGCTTCCTTAGCGACGCCCGCGACGTCGTGGCAGGCGTGAATACGTTCCGATGCGGTATACAACCAATATTGTTCGGCTTCGCGTGCGCGCTGATCGCGCTCGTTGCGCAAGCGTTCAAGTTCGGAGCTGGCGCGCACCGCGAAAATTTCCAACAGGTGTTCGATTAACTGCGGCTCCGGCAATATTTGTTCGTGAGCTGCGACCAGCGCGCCCAGTATGCTGCCATTGCTCGCGATCAATGGCACCGCGACGACTTCGTAAATGCCGAGTAGCTGCGCGTAGTGATCGAGGGGATATTTCGCAGCCACATCGCGCACATGCAATTTTTTGCCGGTGCTCATCACTTCGAGTAGCACCGAATTGGTAAATTCCACGGTGTCGATTTGAATGCCCGAAGCGGTTGCCGTTAAACAGCGGCCTTGCGGTGTTTTACAATTGGGAGAAAGCTCGAGCAGATTTAAATAGCTGACGTTCAACGCGCGCCGTAATTCTGAAATTAATTGATCGAAAAATTGTTCGCCAATCGCTGTGTTAATGCCGCGATTGATATGTTTGATCCATGCTTGTTCACGCGCTTCGGCCGCAGCAAAACGATTACGTTCGCGCAAATCGGTAATCATACCCATGTAACCGAATGCGTCGCCGTTGTGGTTGCGCAAAGCCGTGGTGGAAATCAGCACCGGAATTTCAGTGCCATCTTTGTGCACGTAAACCCATTCGATTTCTTTGCCCGAATAATTGGCCTGATCGACGAAGCCGCTAAGATCGGGGCTGAAATTGTTGCGCTTGAGCTCATTGTGAACTGCGGCAATATCCTGTGGCCGATGAAATATATGCGGCGACCGACTGATAACCTCGGCTGCGCTATAGCCCAGCATTTTTTCGGCAGCAGGATTAAATAAGGTAATGACGCCAGTGGCATCGGTGGCCAGAATGCCGTGCGCGGCGTTATCCAAAATCGCACGTTGCTGTGTCGTCAGTACCAGTAATTGTTGCTGCGCTTGCCACAGGGCGGTGATATCGATGCCAATACCGACGCGTCCGCTGACGCCGGGCGCATTCACATCTTTGTTTTCGGTAACAACATGCCACAGCATGTGGCGCTCGGAGCCATCGCGATGTTTAACGCGATAGGTGCGTTGAATCTGACCCATACGGTCGAGCGTTTGCGAATCTTCCTCGAGCGTGCGGTCGTCGTCGGAGCTCAATAGATGCGACAACACCAGCTTGCTCAAGTCGGCATAGTCGTAGCCGAACATCTGCACAAATTGTTCATTGCGATAAATGACGTGTCGGTCTTCATCGGTCTGCAAAATAGCAACCGGCGCATTTTGTGCGAGCGCTTGAAAGCGTTGTTCGGTGTGCTTGGCGTTGAACAACATCAGTAGTTGCGTGGCGAGATCGGCGAGAGCCGCGGCGCAGCGCGCTTCCGCAAAAGACCAGGAGGCTGGCGCCACGCGGTTCATAATTAATTCACCCCACTGCGTCCCCGCCACCATGATCGGCGTGGTTAACGCCCGCGAATCGCAAACCAACGGCACGATCAACGGTGGATACGCATAGCGGAGTAGGCGTTGCTGTCGATTTTCTTGCAGTTGCCACAGTTCGATAGCGGCCACATTCAGAATCGAGCCGGCAGCCAACAAGCGAATGAACGCGGCGTCGAAAGAACATTGCCAAAAAGAAGGGTCTGCGCGAAGAGCACAAATAGCGGAATCGAAAAGCACGACGATATCTTCGTCGTGCGCACAGCTCGAATTATTCATGGTTCACCGTACGGCGGACAGCCCGCTCTTTTTTTTCTTAGTTGTACGAACCACGAACCTCATGTCCATCAGCGGCGCCCACCAGCGCCGCAATCCGAAAAGACAATCAGTGTTGCCGCCCCAGCATACTACCGTTAGAGCATAGCGCAACTTGTTTAAAGCGAGAGCCTATCGGTTCTAAGCCGTCCGATTCGATGACCAACGATACGTGGCGCTCGCGATTACATTGCGGGCGCGCGCCAATCCAACAGTCGCCGCGCGACAGGCTGTTGCTGATAAGTTCTATCGATCAGGTTGTTGGCATTGACCGCAAAGCGCCGGTGCATGGTGTTGAGCAGGCAAACGTTAAAACTTCAAACGCACGCTAACCGTTGCATTGCGCGGTGCGCCCGGCAAGTTCAAGTTGGGACTGGAGCCGTGCGCTGAACCAATATATTCGCGATTGAATAAATTGCGTACGTTCAGTTGAAATTCAACCGTATCGAAGCGCGCCCACGCCATTGCGTCGGCGGTGCTGTATTCAGACAACGTGACCGTGTTGCCCGGATTCGCGAAACGATCGCCGACGTAATTGCCGCCGACGCCGACGCCATAATGCGTCGCAATTGATTTCGTTATCCATACGTTGGCGCTGTTGTATGGCGTCAAAGTGGCGCGATTGCCATCCACGGTTTGGCCGGCATCGAGCGCGATCGATTCGATTACGTGCGAGTCGAGATAGGCGTAGCCCGCCAGCACATTCCAACCGCTGCCGAAATCGCCGGCGATGGTTAATTCAATACCGTCCGTGCGCTGTTTGCCCACTGCAACCAATTGGTTGGTCGCCGGGTTGGTGGCTTTGATATCACTGCGTTCAAGACGAAATAGTGATGCGGTTGTGCTTAAGCGGCCGTCTAGAAAATCCAGCTTCGCGCCGATTTCTTGGTTAATCGTTTCTTCTGGGCTGATATCGGTGTTATTGGCGGCCAGCGCAAATGCTTCGCCGGATGGCTGATACGATTTGCTCACCGTTAAATAATAAGATTGCGTATCGGTCGGTTGCCACACCAAGCCGGCACGCGGGCTCAGCATATTATCGGTGCGCGATAAATCGATTTGGCCCGCGCGGCGATCGTCGGTTTCTTGTTTGAAGCGATCGAAGCGCACGCCGAGCAATGCCTTCCAATGCTGGCCGAAGCTTGCTAAATCCTGCACATAAGCCGCGCTGGTATCGAACGTGCCGAGGTTATCGGTGGTCGGTGCGCTGGTGAGTTTTTCCGGAAAAATCGGCAGCACTGGATCGAACAATGCAATCGTCGCAATGTTATTACCCGAGCGCAGCAATTGATCTTTTTTCTGGCGACCGAATTCAACGCCGTATAAAAATTCATTGTGCACGTTGGCGATATCGACTTTATGCGTAATTTCGGTTTGATTGAAAAAGCCCAGTTCATTGCGATAGAAGTTGCTGCGATTTAGCGAAGCCGTTTGCGCGACTTCATTGACTGCGCCCACCAGCGTGTTGTTGCGCACCAAGTTGTAGTGGTAATAACGAAAGCCATTGCGCAGCGATAGATTTTCATCGAACTCGTAGGTGTAATCGGCCTTTAACGATTTCACCACCGAGCGGCTGGTGTCGACATCGTCGGCATTACCGGCGCCGTAATATTCGCTCGGGTCAACGTTGACCGGTTTGCCGTGAAACGCGGGAATACCGAAATCGGTCACGCGCTCGTCATCCAAATAATCGGCTTGTAACAGCAGCGAACTTTGTTCGTTTAAATCGATTAACACCGATGGCGTAATCGCGGTACGTTTTAAAAATTGTTGATCGCGATAACTGTCGGCATCTTCTTTGGCGCCAGTGATGCGCCACGACACGCTATCGCCTTTGCGCGCGATATCGGCTTCGGCGCGTTTATCGTCCCAGCTGCAGTAAGAAAAAGTTAGATCGGTAACATCGATACCGGGCTTTTTCGTAATGCGATTAATTAAACCGCCCGATGAACCGCGACCGTACAACACGGCAGCCGGACCTTTGATCACATCGACGCGTTCGACATTCGACAGGTCGCGAAAATACAGTGCATCGTCGCGAAAGCCATCGACGAATTGATCGGCAATCGCGGTAAAGCCGCGAATAAATACTTGGTCGCGTTGACCGTCGCCAGTAGAGAGGCCGATGCCGGGAATATTTTTCATCACATCTTGCAACGAGGTCGCCGCTTGATCGCGAATGACCTGTGCCGGAATTACGTTGATGGTTTGCGGTACATCGCGCAGCGGCGCATTGGATTTAGTGCCACTTGTGCTGACGCCGGGGTTGTAGGTTTTGGTGTCGATGACACTGTCTTTCACCGCAATCGGCGCGAGCGTGCGCTCGTTGTCTTTTGTTTCTGCCGCTATGGCGCTAGTACAATTGGCGATCGCCAATAACAAGAATGCGTTGCGCAATTTAAACGGAGCGTGCTGGTATTTCATAATTAATCCCCAGATATAAAAATAAAAATTGGCGGCCGCCTTAATAAATTTCTTTAGGTGGTGACTCGCGTTTAAGTGTTGTTTCGATACGATTTAGGTTGGCGTGATTGATTTAAGCCGTTAATTTTTTCGCCACGAAAAATAGGCGCTGAGTGCAACTGGAATCGCGAGCAGCGCCCATGACATGGCATCCCAAAGGCCATCGGCAACGAGCGCGCTAATTAAACCGACGGCGGAAGTCGCACCAATCATTACCGGCCAAAAAAACATATGGCTGGAGAGCTTTTGCGTTGAGGTATTTTTTCCGTTCATGATTTCCGAGTTAAATGTTTCGCGTAATTAAGCGGGGATTTTCGCGAGCGCGGGCGCGAAATTGCTTTCGTCACGCACCGCTTCGCGCAACATAATTTCGATCGGTTGTTTGCGCTTGCGCCACCACAACACCAGGCCGCTCCATAAAACCACGATGGTTATGATGTCGAGCAGCGCCCACAGAATTTGCAGCGGCGTGCCGCCGTAATCGCCGAAGTGCAATGGCTGCGATACTAATAGTGTGGTGACGTACCACGGCATAGTTGGACTCGCAGTAATTTGCGCGGTTTGCGCATCGACCAATACCGGGCTGAGCAAACGCGATGTCAACGGCTCGGTGCCGCGCATAAAAATGACGAAATGATGCGGGCTGGAAAATGAGGTGCCTGGGAATGCGACAAAACTTAACTTTTTATCCGGCAGTAATTTTTCCGCAGCAGCGACGGATTGCTGCAATGAGCCGAGTTTTTCCGGCGGCGGCAAATTTTTATACGGCGCGATCAATTGCGTCATCTGATCGAACTGCCAATATTTAATAACGAGATCGGCCCACGTATTAATGACGCCGGTAGCACCGACAGCGAGCGCCCAAACCACTGTAACGATGCCGAGCACATTGTGCAGGTCGAGCCATTTGATACGGTTCGAGCGCTGTTTGCGCACGGTGCCGAAATTTAATTTGCGCATGAACGGCGCGTACAAAACCACGCCCGATACAATGGCGATCACTAACAACAATCCCATCAGGCCGAGAAATAATTTGCCGGGTAAGCCGGCAAATAAATCGACGTGAAGTTTAAACATGATGTGAATAAAGCCTTCGTCGAATTTAGGCGTGGCCAAAATTTCTGCTGTGCGCGCATCGACAGCGACGAACTGTTGTCCTTCCTCACTGGTGGCGGTGTTGGCGAAGGAGACGAACCAAAAATTTTCGGTGTCATCATCGAGCGATGCAAACTGCGGCACCTTGTTCGGTGCGTGTGCTTGCGCCACCGCGAAGATGTGATCGAGATCGACTCGCGGCGCATCGGCGGGCAGAGTCGGTGCTTCGATTTCATTGCCGAGTAGATGATCGATTTCGTGATGAAAAATCAGCGGCAGACCGGTCAGGCACAACAGCAACATAAACGCCGTACAAATCAGGCTGGTCCATTTGTGGGTCCAGGCCCAGTGGCGTAACGATTGCGATGACAGCATGGTCGGTTCTCCGCGTCGCGTTAGAAATTCACGGTGGCCGAGAACGATAACGTGCGCGGCGCGCCCATCACCAGATAGCCGCCCATTGTCGATGACCAGTAATCGCTTCCGGTTAAATTATCGAGCGCGCCGCGCACAATAATTTTCTTATCGTCGATATTGAATTCGTAACGCGCGCCGACATCCAGCGTGGTCCAGCTTGGAATTTCCAAGTTGTTAGCGGGGTCGAGATATTGCGAGTCGGTGTAAGTGATACCGCCGCGCAAAGTCAGGTGCGCCAGGAAGCTCGCGTCCCACTCCACATCGAGATTGCCCTGTTTATCTGGCACGCCAACCGCTTTATTGCCGTTGTATAAGCTGCCTGCTGTCCTGGTCAATTCGGCATCGTAGAACGTGACGCCGCTGAGAATACGCGTGCCCTTGATTGGCTCGCCAACCCAGGTGATTTCCAGGCCGCGATTGCGCTGCTCACCGGCCAATAAAGTGGTTCCGGTGATGTTGATCAGGCTGGGTTGTTTGGTTTCAAAGATGCTGATCGTGGTGATTAACACACCAAGATCGAATTTCGCGCCGATTTCTTTTTGTTTGGATACGTATGGCGCGAAACTGACCGGCGGGCCGCTAACCTGATTGGAAGTGGCGCCCTGTTGCAGGCCCTCGATGTAATTCGCGTACACCGAAACATTGTCGCGTACTTTGTAGACGACACCTGCCGATGGCGAGAGCTTGTCGTCGTCGTACGGTGCGGTCAGTTCGCCGGTGAAATAGCTGTAATCGTTTTGTTCGATTTTTTGTTTGCGCGCGCCCAGCGTTACCAGCAGTTTGTCGTCTATAAAGCCGAGCGTATCGGCGATGGCAACGCTCGATAAATCGCTGTCGCGGGTTTTGGTCGGATGCTCCAGCGAACTGCCGGCGAACCACACGTCGGTCGGCTGCGGCCGGTTGGGTGTGTTGTAGAGATTCGACGTAAACGGCAGCCAGAACACATACGCATTCGATGCATCGGCCGACAGCGTTGTCACCGAAAAATTAACCTGATGCGAAATACTGCCGGTTTGGAAATGCCCATCAATTCCGGCCTCTGCCGTGTGGAATTGTTCGTTGTGCGGAATTTGCGATGATGATACGGACGTGGCGCCCGTATTCGCGTCAGTAATTGTTTGCGTCAGATACACGCCGTTTTCGCGCGTCGTGCGTTGACCGTATGACGCATGCGCGGCGAGATTTTCGGTGAAGTCATAATCGACGCGCAGCGAGCCGAATGTGTCCTTGGTCTGGCTGAAAACCCACGGATAGGAAAAGTTGTCGCTGGCGTCGGGCGGTCCAGGAAAGCGATCAGCGGCGACGGAGACGTTAGGACGGCCGTTTTCGATGCGGTGTTTCTGATAGCCGAAGTCGAACGCGACGCGGGCTTTTTCGCCGATCCAGTCGAGCGCAATCGAAGCGAAATCGTGTTTGAGTTCTTCATCGTCAACGGCGGTGTCGCCATTGCGATGCACGGCGTTTACGCGCACGCCGAATTCATGCTGGTCGCCGAAGCGTTGGCCGAGGTCGATATGCTCACCCCACACCGAACCCTGTTCGTAGCTGAGCGTAAATTGGCGTGTGGGTGTGTCCTGCGCGCGCTTCGGCACTAGATTGATATTGCCGCCGATGCCGCTATTACTCGACGCCACGCCGTTGAGGAACGCATTCGCTCCGCGAAACACTTCGACACGTTCGAGCATTTCGGTGGCGACATGCTGGCGCGGCAGCACGCCGTAGACGCTGTTGAAGCCAAGATCGTCGCCATACAACGGAAAGCCGCGCACGACGAAGGCTTCGGCGAAATTGCCAAAGCCACGGCAGACGCGAATCGACGGATCGCCGGCGACCACATCGGCGATCGTGTGCGCTTGTTTGTCTTCGATGGCTTTGACGGTGTAGCTGGTGATGCTGAATGGCGTGCTCATCGTGTCTTTATTGCCGAGCAAACCGATGCGGGCGCCGCGCGCCGTTTGGCCGCCAGCGTATGCGGCCGGCAGTTCGCCTGAGGCCGAGGCGGTGTCGGACACCTTGATGGTGTGAAGCGTGGTTTCTTCTTTATCTTTATTGGCTTGCGCATCTGCGGCAATTGCGAGCGGCGCGGCAATAGTCAGCGCTGCTGAGAAAGCGGCTACATAAAAAGAGATGCGGCGAGGTCTGAACGGAGGCAATGAATTCATGGGATGGCCTTTGGATGGAGGGAAGCAGGCATCATCCAATGCGAGCGATTTGGTGCGTATGATAATTATTCTTATTAACGAATGGAAGGATTAAGAATCATTCTCAACTTTTGTTGTCGCGAAGTTGGGCGCGCGATCTGGCGCGCAAGACTTTGGCCGCGCTTTTGGCACTAAATACCCGCTATCGCATGGAGTTTTTCTTAGGGAAAAGCGACCAATGCTTACTATCGTTTGTTAATACGCTTAGGATTGCCGGGCGAATAAACCTCAAGGCGAGTGCCTTAAAAAATCTAACAATCTGTTCTGGAATGATGAGCGAGGAGTTCAACATGAGTGTCGCTGAAAAAGACATCAATCAGGCCTTTGTATCGCTGAGCAAGGCCTACGCAGGAAATCTGGGCGATCCCTATCCACTGTACAAAAAACTGCGCGATCAAAGCCCGATTTACGATGGCGATCTGGTCGCTGATTTCGGCGTGCCATCGCTCGCCGCCGGTCGCGACGGCAAGCGCAAAGTGTTTTGCTTGCTCGGCAATGAAGTCGTTACCAAGGCGTTGATGGACCCGGAGTTGTATTCGACCGAAGTCTGGCGTGAAGCCTTCGGCGGCGTATTGGGCGATCCGGTGCTGCTTTATATGAAAGGCCCGGAGCACAAATTCAGCCGCAATATGCTCGCGCAAATCCTGTCGCCGGCAGCGATCAAAGATATGGTCGACAAGCATTTCAAGCCGACCATCGAAGGCATGGTGAAAAGTTTTGTCGCGAATGGTAAGGCCGAGTTAATGAGCGCGTTCATCCTCGATTTTCCGATTCGCGTTATTTATGAATTGTTCGGCCTGCCGAGCAAAGACCCGGCGGCGTACGAGCAATTCTCGACGCGCGCGTTAATCATGGTGCTGGGCGGTTTGATCGATCCGCGCAAACCGGAGGAGGCGCAGGAGCGTATCGCCAATGCATTCCAGGCCAACAAACAAATTTACGATCAAATCATCGAAATCGTGCAGACGCGACGTGCATCCGGCGATTTCAGCGGCTACGACATGATTTCGCAATTACTGCGCTACGAGCACGAAGGTAAAACGCTCGACGACGATGCGATCACGCAATTTCTGTTGCCGAATCTGGCGGCGGCCGGGGAAACCACCAGCCGTGGTTTTGCCAATGTACTGGCGTTATTGCTGGAGCGTCCCGCGCTGCTTGAACAGGTGCGCAACGATCGTTCGTTAGTGAAAACCGCGATCAATGAGACCATGCGTTTCGAGGGTTCAGTGTCGGTGCTGCCGCGCATCGTCACGCGGGATCTGGAAATCGATGGCGTGAAAGTACCGGCGGGCTCGGGTGTGAATATTCTGGTGGGTGCGGCTAATCGCGATCCAGCCGCGCATGAAAACCCCGAAGAGTTCAGTCTGCAAAAGCGCACGAAACAAGCGCTGTCGTTCGGCTTCGGTCCGCACATGTGTATGGGCATGCCGCTGGCAAAAGTTGAAATGGAAATTGCGTTAAATACGATTTTGGATTTGCTGCCGAATATTCGCTTCGATCCGGCCGGTAATTACGAAGGTATTAAGGGCATTCAATTTCGTTCGCCACCGACGCTGAATGTCGAGTGGGATGTGTAACGTCTAACAGCAAGCGCGACATTTCCGCCATTTAAAACTTGGCTGAAATGTCGCTGTTTTTTTGGTTTCAACCAACTATTAAATCTGTAATTCGTAACCGCCTGTGGCTGTTGCGCGTGCCGTGTGGGCATTTATTTTTGCAACACAAAATGCACGACCAATGAGATAGTGCCGTACCACACGATCGTCATTAGAATTCCGATCATAATAAAAGCCCGCGCCTTGCCATGGGCAAAATCCCGTTCGCGATTCTTTGCGCTTTGCACGCCAAAAAACGAGGCTAAAACGCTGCTGGCCATTTGGAAAAAGCTCAGCGTTTTTTGATTTTCGTCCGCGTGCTCGCGATGGTCGGAAGAGTTCGAGGTGTTCATGGCAGTGACTCCTTAGTGCGATCTATATCGCGATGGCTGCAGGTGCTTCGCCGTTCTTTCATAATTGGGTGCGCGCGCAGTAAATGACAGGGTCAGATTGAGAGAATTTATGCGTATCAGATTAGCAGCAAGTCATTTGCAGGGCCGCTGGCTTGGTCATTGAGCGAGCGAAGCGCTACGAGCAGTTGGCCGAAACACTGTCGGCGTTGATTCGCGATGGTCGTTTGCAACCGGGCGCGCGGATGCCAGCGGTGCGTGTGGTGAGCGCGCAACATCATGTGAGCCCGTCGACGGTATTTCAAGCGTACGAGCTGATGGAAAGTCGCGGCCTGATTCGCGCCCGTGCCCGCTCTGGGCATTACGTCAACGAGCAGGCGCAGCGCGTTTTGGACGAGCCGTCCTCCTCGCGCCCGGCCGCCCAGTTGAGCGAAGTCGATGTCAGTCAGCGGGTATTTTCGATTCTACGCGCGGTGAAAGATCCACAAGTGGTGCCGTTGGGCTCTGCATTTCCGTCGCCGGAATTATTTCCGTGGGCGCGGCTGAAGCAGTCGCTGGCCTCGGCGAATCGTTTGGTCAGCCCCTGGAGCGCGGTGATGCATTTGCCGGCCGGCAACGAATTGCTGCGGCGCCAAATTGCATGGCGCCATTTGGCCGCTGGGATGAGTGTGTCCGCCGACGATGTGATCATCACCAATGGCGCGCTGGAAGGTTTGAATCTCTGTCTGCAGGCGGTTACTCGTCCAGGCGACGTGGTTGCGATCGAATCGCCCGGTTTTTACGCGGCGCAACAAGCGCTGGAGCGTTTAAGTTTGCGTGCAGTGGAAATCCCGGTCGACCCGCGCGAGGGTGTGAATCTCGCCGCTCTAACAGATGTGTTAAGGCGCGATTCGATTCGCGCCTGCTGGTTTATGACCAATTATCAAAACCCGGTTGGCGCGCTAATGCCCGACGCGAAAAAGCGCGAGCTAGTGCAATTGCTGGCACGTCACGAAGTGCCGCTGATCGAAGACGATGTTTACAGTGAATTGTATTTTGGCGACACCTATCGGTTGCCGGCAAAAATGTACGACGAAAATGGTCTAGTCATGTACTGCAGTTCATTTTCCAAAACCTTGGCGCCGGGATATCGGGTCGGCTGGGTATTGCCGGGGCGTTTCGGCGAAAAAGTCGAGCAATTGAAATTGATGACGACGCTGTCCGCGAGCGTACCTGCGCAAGTCGCGATTGCCGATTATTTACAGCGCGGCAGTTACGATCGGCACCTGCGCAAAATGCGTATCGCGCTAGAAAGCCAGTATCAGCAAATGGTGCAGTCGATCGCGCAGCATTTTCCATTCGAGGTAAAAGTCACACGTCCGCAAGGCGGCTATTTTCTCTGGTTGGAATTACCTGAGCATATCGATGCGCTGGTCGTTCATCAGCGCGCGTTGGCGCAGGGAATAAGTCTTGCTCCGGGACCGATTTTTTCCATCAAGCAGGAATACAAAAACTTTATTCGGTTGAATTTCGGGCATGCGCATACCGATAAAATTGAGCAGGCTTTGGTAACTCTCGGCGGCATCGTAGCCGCAATGTTGTAGAGGGTGCGCGTGTGTAAATAGGGGTCACTACACGCGAAAATTGTCATCCGCTCATGCTATTACCGTTAAACGAGTTTGAGCCTGCTGCGGCGGTGACTGTACGGCATGAACTCATCTCGGACGGAATGGTCCCAACATTGTGCTGAGAATTACCGTACTTGGTTATTTAAGTGATAACCATTCAAGCTGCACGACGACTACCGCGACATTGTATTAGCTGCAAAAAAAAGACACTTTGAAGGCGGGCAAAAGGCAATATTTGTCCGTGTATAATGCGCGCTGATATTTGCTTTTCGGCGCCATGAAGTTTGTGTTGAAAAGCGCATCGTTAAAGCAACGGTTACAACAGTAATACCTGGAAGCTCCAACCTGGCAGTTTTAAAACGCAGCTGTAAAGATTTATAAAAAGCCACGGAATCGGCAACGACGCGAGAACAATTTCAGTATCTCGTTGCTAATAATTAGGGATGATCTTTTTTTCACAATGAATGTTTAAGGAGTATACAAATGGAACATACACTACCCCCGTTACCTTATTCCAAAGACGCGCTTGAGCCGCACATGAGTTCGGAAACATTCGAATACCATTACGGCAAGCATCACCAAGCGTATGTCACCAATCTCAATAAACTGATTAAAGGCACCGAGTTCGAAAATGCGGAGCTCGAAGCGATCATTCGTAAAGCATCCGGTCCCATTTTCAACAACGCCGCGCAAGTGTGGAATCACACGTTTTTTTGGAGCAGCTTGAAGCCGGCCGGCGGTGGCGAACCCACTGGCGCATTGGCCGAAGCAATCAGCAAAAAATGGGGCAGCTTTGCCGCATTTAAAGAAGCGTTTACTGCAAGTGCCGTAGGTAATTTTGGTTCCGGTTGGACTTGGCTGGTACGCAAAGCCGATGGCTCGGTCGATATCGTTAACACCAGCAACGCAGCAACACCATTAACCACTGCCGACAAACCATTATTGACATTGGATGTATGGGAACACGCTTACTACATCGACCATCGCAACATGCGCCCCAAGTTCGTCGAAACGTTTTTCAATTCGATAGCCAACTGGGGTTTTGCTGAATCGAACTTCGCTTAATAATGCGCAGATAAATTCAGTAAACCCATCGGGCGGCACATCAATTAATCCGTAGCTGCCGCTCGATGACTTCAACAATCAATTACTCTCGATTGTTGGTTTATTCAAAACTCCTACCGCTATTTGCATAGAAGCTAAAACCCGCTTTCTTGAAACTGCTGCAGTAATTCGAATTAATTGAGCCGCTGTTATTGATCCGTACGATCGCTTAAATCGGCGCGCCGATTGTATTTTCCGCCGTATAAAAAAACAGAATCTACTTCCGCGTTTGGTGTAGCATCCAAGAGCATGCGCATTTTCACACTCTTCTGCGCATTGCGGAGCAAATCGCTAAAGAATTTAAAAACTATCAATGGATTTGCGTCGAGATATTCAGCGCGAATTAACCGCTTGCGCACCACAAAGGGGCCTATGGTAAAGCTGAATTTATCCCTCGAGCTGAATTACGATATCGCCGCACCAGGATGCGATTTCATTTTCAATATTCAAGCTGCGCAGACGCAGTGTCAGACCATTGTTGAGGAAAATCTTCAACTCAATCAGCCGCTAACGCCCGATCTTTATCGCGATCCGTGGAGCGGCAATCGTTACCTGCGACTCAACGCATTACCAGGCCCATTTAAATTGCAATACGCAGCCACGATCGAGCTCGCGCATTTCATCATGGCGCCCCCGCAATTATTGGAGGTGCCGATTTCGCGGCTGCCGGGTCCGGTGTTGCAATATCTTTATCCGAGCCGTTATTGCCAATCGGATCGATTGCATAAATTAGCGGTACGTGAATTCGGTCATTTGTGGCAGGGCTACAGTCGCGTGCAGGCCATTCAGGATTGGGTGCGCAATCACGTTACGTTTACGTCCAATACATCGAATGCCAGCACGTCGGCCATCGATACATTGATCGATCAAGTCGGCGTGTGTCGCGATTTTGCGCATCTAATGATTTCGCTATGTCGCGCGGTAAATATTCCTGCGCGATTTGCTACCGGCATCGACTATGGCGCTAATCAATTGTTAGGGCCGACCGATTTTCATGCTTATGTTGAAGTGTATTTAGGTAATCGCTGGTACATCTTTGATCCGTCCGGCGTTGCTATACCGATGGGGTTTGTGCGCTTTGCTACAGGGCGCGATGCAGCCGACGCGGCATTTGCAATGTTATTCGGCAGTGTTCAAAGCGCACAGCCGATCATTGCCATTCAAGCGGTCGTCGATGACGAGCATGTTTTGCCGTACCACAGCGCCGATGCATTATCGACCGATAATTAGTTGTAAAGATTTATTCGCTGAATGAAAACAGCAATTCAATGCGGCCCTAATTTTAATTGCCTAATTAATTTGATTGGTAAAAATTAAGAGGTAAGGCGCGATGTCTGCGCTATCAGCGTTTGGTGTGATTGCGTTCGCGCAACATCAAGCGACCTTCGAAGGTTGCGACCAAGCGACCGATTTTTTCGGAGGCGACGCCCAATCTGATTAATTTCTGTTTGTGATCGAGAGGGATTTGTTCATCGCGAGGTTCGATAGGCAAGCGCCCGAGAGATAACCATTCAGCCGGGGTTAGATCGATTGATCTCATAAGCGGCTCCTGAATAAGTAAAGTATGTCGGTAATATCAATTTTTAACGTTGTAACAGCCTGCGCTTTAGTGCTGAGTTAAGCAATGAAAATCACCCCAGTACGCTAATTTGCATAGCAATTTACGCGCAGGCGCGCTTGGCTGAATAATTTAATTGAAGCTTTAAACGCAGCGATCCCCTAAGCTGGTTGCGATTTCTTACCTGGAGCGCGATTGTGGAAGCCTTTAAATCTGTTAAACCAAAGACCAAATCCGCCAGTGCTGCAGAAAATCATCGTGCCATCGATGCACAAACTGCCGCTTTTTTAGTGAGCGGCGGGGAAATCAAATGCGTGCCCAGCGGTGTTACTGGTTATATTCCGGGCGGCGCGAAAAAGAACAGTGCACAAGCTAAAGCTCGCGGTCCACGAAATTAGTCATTCTTTGATTCAAGTTATTCGAAGACAACTAGCTGAGAGGTTCATGCGTGCCGCGTATGAATACAGGAGCTAGCGAATGATCGAGAAATTACTGCTGTGTGCAGCGCGCGTGATGACATTTGATCAGCAACGTTTGTTGACAAATGCGAGTGGATTTTTCTTTAAGCGCGACGAGCGTTTATTTCTCGTCACCAGTCGTCATGTAATGATCGACAAACCCAGCAAACATTTTCCTAATCGTATTGAAATCGAATTGCATATCAATGAAGTCAACTTGACCGAATCGATAGGCTTTTCAATTCCGTTGTATCGCGAGGGTAAAAGTGTTTGGCGTCAAGCGACCGATAGCGGTGGTGAAATTGATGTCGCCGTTATTGAGTTGGATCGCAAAGCGCTGCCGCCAACCGCTATATATGCCGCATTTAACGAAACCCATTTATACGACCCGCTAAAGCCAATCGAAATTGGTTCGCCACTGCTGGTCGTCGGGTTTCCGCTCGGGTTTCACGATACGTTGCACCACATGCCAGTCGTGCGTCAGGCAGCCAGTGCATCGGCATTTGGAATACGTTTTCAAGGCAAAGGTTATTTTCTTACCGACGCGCGCACGCACCGTGGCGTCAGCGGTGCGCCGGTAGTTATGCGACGTACCGAAGTGGATAGCGCAGAAGATGATTTGCCGTGGTTATTGTTGGGCGTGCATTCGGCGCGCATCGACATCGACACACGCGATTTAAAGCTCGATGAAGCGCTGGGTTTAAATTGCGCTTGGTATGCCGATATTTTATTGAAGCTCACCGATAAATAATTTTGATATGCGCGCCACTAACTAATTAGCTTAGCGGCGCGCAGTCGGTTTTTTAAATCTTCCCTTTGCTTAAATAAATCGCTCGCTCAAAGCATTCCGTATAGTTTCAAGCGATGCCGTAATATATTGCGGCTAATTCCAAGTAGTTTCGCCGTCTGCAATTGATTGTGTTGGCAGTATTCAAAAGCACAGCGCACTACGCGTGCTTCGATATCAGCAAATAAATGTTTGCCATTGGTATCGAATATTCTGAGCAATGCCTGCTCCAGTGGTGCATGCGAATTGCTGATGTCATTGATCGGTGTACTTGAATACGAAGGCTCATCAACACTGAAGCGCGCGAGGTGTAAATCCTGCGCTTCGATGCGGCCATTTTGCATAACCAGCATGGCGTGGTGAACGACGTTTTCCAATTCGCGAATATTGCCGGGCCACGGGTAGCCGAGCAAAGCGCGGCGCGCGGAATCCGAAATCACAGCATCCTTCAATACCAAATGATCTTGATAGACACCGACAAAATGTTCGGCCAACGGCAGAATATCGCCAACGCGTTGACGCAGCGGTGGCAAATTAAGTTTGGCCACATTCAATCGATAATAAAGATCTTCACGGAAGCGCCCGGTTTTAACGGCCTCTTCCAAATTCACATTGGTCGCGGCAATCAAACGAATATCGATTGGAATTGAAACACGACTACCGACTCGGCTTAATTCACGCTCCTGTAAAACGCGCAATAACTTTACTTGCGTGGCGGGTGGCAGATCGCCGATCTCATCGAGAAACAACGTGCCGCCGTCCGCAACTTCGAACCAGCCTTTTTTCTGCAACAGCGCGCCGGTAAATGCACCTTTTTCGTGACCGAATAATTCGCTCTCGACCAATTGTTCCGGCAGAGCGGCGCAATTGACGGCAACGAATGGGCCTTTGCCGCGCAAGCTCAAGCGGTGTAATTGTCGCGCGACTAATTCTTTGCCGGTGCCGGTTTCGCCGACGATCAAGATATTGGCATTACTGGGCGCGAGGCGTTCGAGGCGTTCGTATAACGCCTTCGAAGCGGGGTCTTCAAACACCAACGCGGACGCACGAATACTGCGCGAATAAGCGGGTGGGTTATCGAAAGCAACCACGTCATGACTGACATCTTTTAATTGATGTTGGCCGAGATGCCGAGTATCGAATGATGGATCTAATAGCTCTGTCATTATTGCTCAATCCAGTGTGACTAAAGCGACGTCAATTACTTTGACGAAGAAGATGGCATTGGTACTGGTGTTAATTTTTTTGTGCAGTGCGAACCAAATATTTTCTATCGACACAGCACGCGGGATTTTTTGTTGCCAAGAAAGTCTGTGTTTAAAAGAGGAGCTATTTGCGTTGCTTCCATATTCGAATACGGCGGGTTGATAGGGATTAATTTAGTACCCATGACTGGATCAACCCGGGATTAGAATAAGTCGGTCCAAAAGTATCATTTCAGTAGAAGTTCTAAAAATAAGAAATAATTCCTAGGTTATTCCTTTTTTATAAATAGCTGCCGTTATAAGTTTTTGATGAGTAAAAACACATTCATCAGCTTTGATATTTTTCATAGCGGCTGTTAAAGACACTTAATGACTACAAAAACTCCGAGCCCTAAAGCTATTTCGTCGCGTGGAATTGTCGTCGGCACTTTGTTATCGATTCTATTTATTACGTTTGCCGTAAGCAGGTGTTGCTTTGGCAGCATTTATGATCGTTGGCTGCTGTTTATCCAGCACTTTTCGATCATACATCGGGAATTAAAATCCTTTCATGTTTGTTCTGCGATATTTAATTTAATTAAATCCGTATCGGAATCAGCGCATTAAGCACTGGTAACGGATTGTGCCGATAATCAGACGCCCACTTTAATCGCTGGCACAGTAGCTGCTCTAACGTATTGATCGCTGCGTCAAACTTTTATTTTATTAAATCGACATAGCGCAATTCTGAATGAATTAAGTCGTGCGATAGATTTCGATATCGCCTAATTTTCAGCGAAATTTTAAAAATACAAACGAGGGTAAACGATGAAAGGCTTTGTAAAATTTAATGGTGTTGCTGCAGCTTTAGCATTGGTGTTGGCATCTTCCGCCGTAATTGCGCAAACAGCTCCCGCTAAAACCGGTGCGCCAGCTGCGCAAGAGTGGAAGTGGAAAACCGAAAAGCTCAGCAAATCTAAAATCGATGCATTGCTCGCCAAGCCGGAGAAGTTGGTTATTCTCGACGTGCGCCGTCCTGATGAATTGACAAAAATCGGCGGCTTTCCCGCGTACTTAAGCATTCAAGTGGCCGATCTCGAAAATAACCTGGCCTTTATTCCTAAGGATCGTGCGATTCTCACTGTATCGAATCACGCAGGTCGCGCTGGTCAGGTTGGTGATCTGCTCGCCAGCAAAGGTTTTAAAGTAGCAGGTGCGGCAGGTGCAGAAACGTATGAGCAAGAAGGTGGCAAAATCAGCCACGTTCTTCCGCCGGCACCAAAACCTACTGCAGCTAATTAAT
>JAQGNY010000018.1 GCA_028293825.1 Verrucomicrobiaceae bacterium | reverse complement strand
AATAGGCCGGAAGTATAGCAGTGGCAACGTATTAGCCAATTCCAATCACTCGGTGAGAAATGTAACCGACAAAACTTGTCACATTGTGCCGCGCAGCGTTTATAAAATTGATCGAGCCCATTTATTTTTGCTGATCGAATTCACATAAAACGACGTAACTTCCTGTTTCCACGTCACACCGTTGACATTGGAACGCCCTGTGCTTTACTCAAGCTCAAGTAGCCGTGGTCGAGTCCGGGATGGCTACGGTTCACATGAATCGCAAATAAACCAATGGGGATTTTCTGATGAAGAATATGCAAAAGGGTTTTACGTTAATTGAATTAATGATCGTGGTTGCGATCATCGGTATTTTGGCTGCGATCGCGTTGCCGCAATATCAAAACTATGTTTCCAAATCGCAAGTTGCACGCGTGATGGAAGAGGCTGGAACGCTTAAAACGGCAGTCGAGACATGTATTCTTGATGGGCGTACGGCAACGATAGGCACTGGTGCTGGTGAATGTGATCCGGGTGCGACAGGGTCAAGCTTGTTGGTAACCGCTGCGACCTCGCAAACGGGCCAAGGGTTACCGCCGAATACTGGCGTACCGGTCGTATCAAGCCTAGCCGCAGCGCCGACGTTAATCACTGGATCTTTTGGCGGCGGGGCTGCAGCTGCGCTCGCTACCCAATCCTTGGTTTGGTCTCGTGATGCCAACGGAACTTGGCGTTGTTTTACTACTGTCGATGCTAAATTCCGCCCTCGCGGTTGTGAAGCCGGCTCATAAGTCAGTAGAGATTGATAGGGTCAGACTCGATTGACGTACCATGAAAAGCCTCCGCATTTGCGGGGGCTTTTTGTTTTAGATATTTCTTTTCTTTTTGCGCAAATCATTTCTTCTTTTTGAATAACAAGGTTCAATGGGGTCAGCGAATAAAGCCAAATGGTAGCAAGACTCTCAGGTCGAGAGACGCAAGAATGGAGGGCTTATTTTGATTCGCTGTGTGCTTTATCGGCCCCACAGCAGACCTAATCAAAGCTTCAAAAACTGAATACAAATCAGAGTAGTTGATTGGAAAATTCGATCTTTGCAGCCCTTGGCTAATAAACAAGTTGCAATGAATAAATAATTTTCTCTCGCATAATTCGCCATAAAGTGACACTGCTTATCATTTTAAAAAATGCGTGTTTCAATAATGAGTTATTGGATTTTTTTAAGTTTTTGTTTTTGCAAGAGTCGAAAAAGTAGGCTCAACTATTACTGTTAGTGATGGCATGCTCTGCTGCTGGACTTACATTGAGATGGCAACACGCGTTTTTTTGTAAATGGCTTTACCCCAATTGAGCTAATGATTGCCCTAGCAATCATCGGAATTCTCGCCGCAATCGTCATTCCTCAGTATCAAAATTATGTATCGCGTTCCGAAGCAATTCGTATAATGAGCGAAGCCGGTGCTTTGAAAAAAAATCGAAACGTGCATTAACGACGGGCGTGTAACGCTAGGTATCGCGGCTACCGAGTGCGATCCCGCTGCCACCGGTTCTACATTAATAAGCGGTGATGCGCAGGGCAGTTCAGTCGCAGCGGCTGGGTTGGGATTTCCCACCGTGACATTTACATCGGCAGGTGGCGACGTGACTATCGTTGCGCAGTTTGGCGGTTCGGCTGTCGGCACGTTAACTACCAGCGGGGCTGATTCGTTAACGTGAGCGCGCACTGGTGCCGATGGTTCGTGGGTTTGTACCAGTACAATTCCTTCTCTGTACGCGCCGCGAGGGTGCGATTAATTATTTAATTCGCATCGACAAATCCATAGCCCGAACATGCTTCGCCAGCGCATCACTTGATACAAAAGTCGGCCCAATATTTTTGAGCGAATTAAAATGCTCTTTAGAAATATTTCCTGAAATTTCTACGTTCACATTTTTTTTAACGATTGCCGATGCTTTCGGTGAGCTTGATTAAGTAGCCAGCGGATTTCACCCGAGATATAGAGCCGCGCTGGTCAGAGTCGTTTACTCGGCAGAGTGTCAATGCGCGTGGGACCAAAAATGATAGCTATCACTGATTTCCCCCAGCTGAAACTGATTGCCTGGAATCGTTGTCTTGATGATCTTCTGGATGAGCGGGAAGCACTGGCGCTTTATGAGGCCAACTGGCGATTCATCGATGAGGCTGAGTTGATTGATAAAGAGCGGGCTTTTATCGACATGCTCAGGATTGAATACGGGAACGGGGTATTAAATGTTTAGGCGTAGCCGTTATCAGCGTATTTGATGTGGTGGTTATGGATGGATTAATAAGCTCGATTTCGGTTTGGTTTAAAAAGTCTGGACTAAATTATATTTTTCTTATTAATGTTTCGAGTTGTTGCTGCAATTTCGGAATATCGTCGCGTAATGTTTCTCATACGATCACCAGATCAACGGAAAAATACCCGTGCGCTACTTGATTACGCATGAAGTAAATATCTTCCCATGGAATGTTGTTATGAGCTCGAGAAAAATCTGGATGATGGCGAATGATGTTGTGCGCTGCTTCGCCTAGTATTTCAATATTTCTGATAACACCGTCTTGAATTAACAGGGTGTTTAAGAATTCTGCTTCACTCAAGTTAGCTGTATAGTCGTTGATGCGGCGAATTGCTTCCAGCATATGGTCGATATACTCCCGAATACGGAAACTGTTTCTGCTCATATTGAAATTGCTTCAGCAAGGACTCGGTGGCGAAAGCTTTCTGGCAAAGCATTTGGTGTTAATACATCGACAGTAATTCCTAGCAAGTTTTGCAATTGCCGTTGTATTCGAGCCACATCGAGTAATGACGTGTTCGCTGTGGGATCAATTAATATGTCCAGATCGCTATTTTCTGTATCCTCGCCGTGGAGCACGGAGCCGAATACTCGAGCATTCGTTGCCCGATTGGCTGCGACAATTGCCCGTATGTCAGTGCGGTGTGCAGCTAATGCTTGTGATGGCTTCATCGATTATCTCGTACCTTCGAATTGGTTTAAGTATAGCCGGGTGACTCGAGGATTCGCATCGACAAATCCACCGCCCTAACGTGCTTCGTCAGCGCACCACTCGACACAAAATTCGGCCCAATATTTTTTAGCGAATTAAAATGCGCTTCCGAAATATTTCCTGAGATTTCCACACTGGCATTTTTGCTCACAATCGCGTTGGCTTTCTTCGCATCATCGTCCGAGAAATTATCGAGCATGATGATGTCGGCTTTCGCGGCGAGTGCTTGGTTTAACTCGTCGAAGGTTTCGACTTCGACTTCAACGTTTTTTCCTGGATGTAGTTCGCGTGCTTTAGCGACGGCGTTAGTAATGCCGCCGCAAGCGGCGATGTGATTTTCTTTAATTAAAAAAGCGTCGTACAAGCCGATGCGATGATTGTGGCAGCCGCCGCAGCGCACGGCATATTTTTGCGCGGTGCGTAAGCCGGGCAATGTTTTTCGTGTGTCGAGAATTTTTATCGCGGTGCCTTTTACCAATTGTGCGTATTCGTAAGCACTGGTGGCGGTGCCGGAAAGTGTCTGCAAAAAATTAAGTGCGGTGCGTTCGCCGGTTAATAAAACACGTGCATTGCCGTGGAGCGTCACGAGGGTTTGATTAGGTTCGACGCGATCGCCGTCGCTGACATGCCATTCCAATTTTACGGTGGAGTCGAGCTGACGAAATACTTCGTCGACCCACGGGCGTCCGCAAATGGTTGCGTGCTCGCGCGTGATGATCGTTGCCGTCGCTAATTTATCGGCGGGAATTAATTCGGCGGTGATATCGCCGCTGCCAATATCTTCTTCAAGCGCCCAACGTACGGTGCGGTCGATATCGGCGCGCCATTGTTCTGGCAATAAATGATTTTGAGTAATTTCTGCTGGCATCGGAGACAACATCTTGGCGAATAATTTGTGGGAAAAAGTTTAGCATTCCGGCGTGTGTCGGCGCCGATTATTTATTCCTGAAATCTCGTTTTTTCTTTTCTTAATAACCGTGCATAGAGCGCTGTGTTGCTCATTCGAAAATGCATGTGACGCGGTTCAAGATACCGGAATATGTCCCGGAATATCCTGAATGCGCTGATATATTGATTAGCAACAGGCCCGATTTCCGTTTGGTGTTGGGTGTAGCTGCTTCCGGTGATTCGTCATGACAGGTCCACGTTCGAAAGTTGTACCGATTAAGCCGGGCGCGCGCGCCGCCGGCTCCGGTAAAGGTAAGGAAGACTCTCCGATGAATGTGTCGTCCGCGCCCTTGGCTCGTTTACAGGAACGCTGCCGGCCGGTGTTGCAGCAATTTGTGCAGGCATTGTTCGATCAGGCGGATGACGCGCTGTTTGAGCTGGCCGATCGCGCGGCAAATAATGCCGAGCAAAATATGTATTTCGAATCGATGCGCGAAGTGCGCATCAAGCGTCGCGGTATCGAACAAGCGCTGATGCGCGATATGAGTGAAAACTTTCGCTGCCTGGCGCTCGGTGTTTCTGCAGAAGATGGTATTGGCAGTTATGCGATGGACGATGCCGCCGCTGCCAATTTGTCGCTGGTCGATCACGATCAGCTGGAAGAGATGGTCGCCGTCGACGGCATGATCGCGAAGGCTGAGAAAGAATTTGCCGACGCGCTGGCGTTGCTTACCGCACGTATCGATTCGTTGCTGCCGTATCCCGTTAACGTAAAAACCAATCCGCTCGGCCCGGCGCGTCTGTGCCAGAGCTTCGTGCAGGCGACGCAGGCACTTGAGCTCGACATTAAAGCCAAGCTCGTACTGTTCAAATTGTTCGATCGGCATGTGGTGAAATCGCTGAGTGAATTGTACGAAGCCGCTAACAACGTGCTGATCGAAGAGGGCGTACTGCCGAAATTAAAACGCGGCGGCGTTAATTCGTCGAAAGCGCAGTTACCGAACAGCCCGCTGCGCGATGACAGCGAAGCCGAGCAAGTCTTCAGCAGCTTGCAGCAGTTGCTCGATCAGTCGCGGCCGGGCATGGAATACACACCGCTCGATCAACGCAGCGGTTTGGTCGCGCCGGGTTTGGCGCCGGCGTTGCCACGCGATGCATTGATGCAGATGCTCGCCGATATTCAGCAGCAGCAAATTGCGTGGCTGGCGCGCCAGCAGGCGGCGGTAATGCGCGGCGTGGCGCCGCAGCAGCTTGATGTGTTGCAAGCGTTGAATCGCGTGCTGCAACAGCGCTTGCCGGATCGCACGGTCAGCATCGGTCAGGTCGATGACGACGCGATCAATCTGGTGTCGATGCTGTTTCAGTTCGTATTGGAAGATCGCAATCTGGCGGCGCCGATTAAAGGCTTGATTGCGCGTCTGCAAATCCCGATTTTAAAAGTCGCAATGCTCGATAAAACGTTCTTCGGCAAAGGCGGCCACCCCGCGCGCAAATTGCTGAACGAAATCGCCAATGCGAGCCTCGGCTGGGCGCCTGTCGATCCTACCGCACATGTCGAGCGCGATCCGTTTTACGCAAAAGTTGAAATGCTGGTCGCGCGCGTAATCGATGAATTCGCCGGCGATGTCGGCGTTTTCCAAACCGCGCTGGAAGACTTTATTGCCTTTGTCGAAATGGATCGACGCCGTGCGTCGCTGATCGAACAGCGCACCATCGATGCCGAGGACGGCCGCGCCAAATCCGAAATGGCGCGCGCCACGGTGCAGGAATTATTGAATCAGAAAGTCGCTGGCAAACGCTTGCCGCCAGTCGTGGTGAAATTGCTGCAGGATGGCTGGAGCAATGTGCTGTTCCTGGTTTGCTTAAAAGAAGGATTGGAGAGCGAGAGTTGGGAGCGCGGTGTGCAAACGGTGGACGATCTGCTCGAAAGCGTCAGCGCGGTCGATAGCCTTGCCGATCGCGCGCGCTTGCTGCGCATGTTGCCGACGCTGCTGAAAAACCTGCGTTCGGGTTTGAATAAAATCGGTTTCAATCCGTTCGATCTGAATCAGCTTTTTACCGATCTCGAGCAAATTCATTTACAGCGCTTGAAGAAAGAAGAAACCGCCGACTTGGTCGCGCGCAATGAGCCACACATTCCAGCTGTTGTTGAGCCGCCGGTTGTTGAAGCCCCAATTCCGGTTGTTATCAGCGCGCCTGTTCCCCCGGTTATAGCCGCTACAGCGGCGCCGGCAATTTCGTCGCAAACGCTCGATGAAGTTTTACAAAGCCGGCAGCAGCAGCCGACGCTGGTGCCCGAGTCAACAGTCGCGCGCGCACCGGTGGTGGCGGACGATCTGGCCGATTTGGATCGCGAACTGGCCGAGCATTTTGGCGAGGATTTCGGCGCCACGTACCCTGAGGCGCCGGCCACTGTCGCCGCGGCGGTTGCCGAGCCCGCAATGGAGGTGACGGCAAGGTCTGTGTCGGTTGAGGTCGTAACCGACTCCGCTGAAGTTCAGGCCGCGCCCCAAGTTGCAGTGCCAACCGTCAGCGCCGAACCGCTGCGTTCGCGTGAGGATCGCGCAATCGAACGCGTCAATGGCCTGCAAGTCGGCAACTGGGTCGAGTTCCAGCAGGGCGGCGGCAAAATGTTGCGCTGCCGTTTGGCGGCAATTATTCGCGCCACCGGCAAATACATTTTCGTGAATCGCGCTGGCGTGAAAGTCACTGAAAATAATCGCGATGGATTACTGCATGCGTATTTGCGCGGCGATTTGATTTTGCTCGACGAAGGTCGTTTATTCGATCGCGCGCTGGAGTCGGTAATTGGCAATTTGCGCGATATGAAAACCCGCCCCAATAGTTAAGCGAAGCGCGCTCCGAAAATCAGCCCTCTTTAAATAAGGCCATTTTTCGGAGCGCCGCTTCTTTGTTTTTCTTCATCTCCTTCATTTATTCCGCGCTCCGTAATCTCAATTGTTGTTCCCGCCGCCGCGCGCTGTGTATGATCAGCCCGAGTTTTTTGCGCGCTTCTTCTTAGCTACGGCAATGACATGCACGGCAATGGTCCGATCGAATATCGCATCGACAATAACGGCTGGCTGCAACCTGCCCGCCATTGCCCGTCGCCCAATTTCAATGCGCGTCCGTCCGCTCAACTCATCGATTTGTTGGTGATTCACAACATCAGTTTGCCGCCCGGGGAATTTGGCGGCGGTTTCATCGAACAGTTATTTACCAACAATCTGGATTGCACGGCGCATCCGTCGTTTGCCGAATTGCGCGATTTGCAGGTATCGGCGCATCTGTTGATCGATCGCGACGGTGCGGTCACGCAGTTCGTCGCGTTCACCGAGCGCGCGTGGCACGCGGGAAAATCCAGTTTCGACGGCCGCGATAACTGCAACGATTTCAGTATCGGTATCGAGCTAGAAGGAGCTGACACAGCGGCATACAGCGACGCGCAATATCGCGCACTGGCAGCGGTGACGGCCGTGTTACTGGCGCACTTTCCCGGGCTTAATCTCGACAAAATTGTCGGGCACTGCGATATCGCGCCCGCGCGTAAAACCGATCCGGGGCCGGCGTTCGAGTGGGCGCGCTATCGGCAATCGATCGGGGCTTGAGTTGATTTCATCGTTCTGACTTTTTTTGATGTCGGGATAAGGCTTTCGAATTAAAGAATTCGAATAAATAAAATAGGCGGCTGTGAGCCGATAGCGGATAACACCATGGAATTTATTGTCATCCTGATCGTGTGGGGCCTGGCGACTAATGTCGAGCTGCCGGTTGGTTTGCAGCGCGATGAATGGCTGATTGCTTGGCGCTTGCGCGCGACAGAAGCGCTCAGCGCATTGCCTGCCGCGGCGCGATTGCTGCTGATTTGCGGGCTGCCGTGCCTGTTGATCGCGGTGCTTGAATGGATTCTGTCGCCGCGCTGGGCGGGTATTCCACTGTTCGCGCTGGAGCTGGCGGTGTTGTTGTACAGCATCGGGCGCAGTGATTTTCGGATTCGACTGCACGCGTATTTCTCCGCGTGGCAGCGCGGTGATTACGAGGCCGCGTATCAAGAAGCGGCGCAGGTGCTGGCCTTAAATCCCGCTGCCGCGGTGACTGATGCGACCCAGCTGCACACGCAGGTGCGGCGCGGCATTCTGTATCTGGCGTTCGAGCGCTGGTTCGCTGTGGTGTTCTGGTTTTATTTTCTCGGCCCATGGGCGGCACTGTTCTACCGGCTGTTGCAGCTAACGTTGGCGCAGCACGCCAGCGAAGATGACCGCTTGATCGTGCGCCAGTGGTTGACGTGGATTGAATGGCTGCCGGTGCGCTTGCTCGGGCTGGCGTTCGCGGTTACCGGCAACTTCGCCAGCTGTTTTGGCACTTGGCGCCATCATTTGGCCGGCTTCACGCCGGTGCCGGATTTGTTGGTGGTTTATTCCGAACACGCTATCGACGCTGCCGCAGTGCGCAATGAGTCGCTTCCATTCTCCGAGCGGGCCGCCGAGGAGCTACACGAACTCGATGGCCTGTTGGCGCGCAGCACCATCGCCTGGCTGGTCATGTTCGCGCTGCTGCAAATGCTGCGCTAGATCTGTCACCGAAAAGCGCGGTTGCGCATCGGGTACGCGCTCTTTAGACTGCCTCCTAAATCTTGTCGGGGTGCCCGCCGCCGTCTGTCTAAATACAGGACCGTGCAAAGGGCTGAGATCGCGCATGCGAATCCCGTTGAACCTGATCCGGGTAGTGCCGGCGTAGGGAACAAGTTGGAAGAGCGTTGTACGTTTCACTCCTCCTCCTGTCTCGCACCGCGTCGCGGTGTTCACGCGGTACTTTCCTCTCTTTCTGCTTCAATCGAACACACGAGGGAATACCATGACACCGCCCAGCCAAACGCAAACGCTGCTTCGCGATACTGCCCAGGTCGATACGGCATCCGTGCAGCCGTTGCCGGCGTCGAGCAAAATTTATCTGACCGGCAGTCGTCCCGATATCCGCGTACCGATGCGCGAAATTCACCTGACGCCGACACCATTGGCCAATAAGGATGGTGTTGCCCAACTCGAACAAAATCCCGCGCTGCGCGTTTACGACTGCTCCGGCGTTTATACCGATCCGACTGTGCAGATCGATATTCGCAAAGGCTTGCCGAACGTGCGCGAGCAATGGGTGATCGAGCGCAACGATACCGAGTTGCTGGAAAGCGAAACCTCGCGTTATACGCAATCGCGGTTGCACGACGCCGCGCTCGAACATCTGCGTTTCGATTTGAAGCGCAAACCGCGTCGCGCCAAAGCCGGCATGAATGTGTCGCAGATGCATTACGCGCGCAAAGGCATCATCACGCCGGAAATGGAATACATCGCGATTCGCGAAAATCTACTGCGTGCGCAAGTTTTCGATAGTGCGTTATTAACGCAGCAGCATCCGGGCAATTCGCTCGGCGCATCGATTCCGCAGGAAATCACCGCCGAATTCGTGCGCGAGGAAATCGCCCGTGGTCGCGCGATTATTCCCGCCAATATCAATCACACCGAATTGGAGCCGATGATTATCGGCCGCAATTTCTTGGTGAAAATTAACGGCAATATCGGTAACTCGGCGCTCGGCTCTTCGATCGAAGAAGAAGTGGCGAAATTAACCTGGGGAATTCGCTGGGGCGCCGATACGATGATGGATTTATCGACCGGCAAAAATATTCACGAAACGCGCGAGTGGATTATTCGCAATTCACCGGTACCGGTCGGCACCGTGCCGATTTATCAGGCGCTCGAAAAAGTCGACGGCGTTGCCGAAAATTTAACGTGGGAAATTTTCCGCGACACATTGATCGAGCAAGCCGAGCAGGGCGTCGATTATTTTACGATTCACGCCGGCGTGTTGTTGCGCTACGTGCCACTCACCGCCAAACGCATGACCGGTATTGTTTCGCGCGGCGGTTCGATCATGGCGAAATGGTGTCTGTCGCACCACAAAGAAAATTTCCTTTACACGCATTTCGAAGATATTTGCGAAATCATGAAAGCGTACGACGTATCGTTTTCGCTCGGAGACGGCTTGCGCCCCGGTTCGATTGCCGATGCCAATGACGCCGCGCAATTCGGTGAGTTACGCACGCTCGGCGAGCTGACAAAAATCGCGTGGAAACACGATATTCAAGTAATGATCGAAGGCCCCGGTCACGTGCCGATGCATATGATCAAAGCCAATATGGACGAGCAGTTAAAACACTGCGACGAAGCGCCGTTTTACACGCTCGGCCCACTCACCACCGATATCGCGCCCGGCTACGATCACATCACTTCCGCGATTGGTGCAGCGATGATCGGTTGGTACGGCACCGCAATGCTGTGTTACGTAACACCGAAAGAGCATCTCGGTTTGCCGAATAAAGACGATGTGAAAGACGGCATCATCGCCTACAAAATCGCAGCGCACGCTGCGGATTTGGCGAAGGGACATCCCGGCGCACAAATTCGAGATAACGCTTTATCTAAAGCACGTTTTGAATTCCGCTGGGAAGATCAATTCAATCTCGGACTCGATCCCGATACCGCGCGTTCGTATCACGATGAAACGCTGCCAAAAGAATCCGCAAAAATCGCGCACTTCTGTTCGATGTGCGGACCAAAATTCTGCTCGATGAAAATCACGCAGGACGTGCGCGACTATGCCGCGTCGTTAGGTGAGAACGTCGATGGTGCCGAAGAAATTCGCATGATCGATGTCGAGGCCGAAATGAAACATAAATCGGAAGAGTTTAAAGCACAGGGTTCGGCGATTTATCACAAGGTTTAAGGCACAAGGTTTAAATCCCCCCTAACCCCCCTTTGATTAAAGGGGGGAATGGTTGTGTGCAATTCGAGTGGTACAGATTGTTATTCGAAGTGCTGCGCCACTGTTAGCCCCCTTTAATCAAAGGGGGCGGCGAGTGAAGCGAGCGGGGGATTTGGTTTGCAAGGACGCAGGCATGAAGCCATATAGAAATGATTTGAAATTGCTTGCTCGCAATTTACGCAGAACTATGACAGAGGCCGAGCAGCTGCTATGGCGGAGACTGCGGCACAAGCAGCTGCGTGGAATGCAATTTTACCGACAGAAGCCTTTACTTGATTTCATTGTGGATTTTTATTGTCCGCAGGCAAAATTGGTGATTGAGCTCGACGGCAGCCAACATCTGGATTCTGAACATGTTGTAAAAGACCAAATTCGGGACAGCCGTTTGACATCTTTGGAATTAAACGTTTTGCGGTTTGACAATCGACAGGTGGTTCTGGAAATTGATGCGGTATTGACAGTCATTGAGCTGGCGATGATTTCGTCAACGAGACAAAAATAGTGAATATCGGAATTGCAGGCGCAGGTTTAATCGGACGGTTGCTCGCATGGCAACTGCTGCGTCGCGGCCATAAAATTACGTTATTCGATCGCGATGCGGCGGCTGGTGAATTATCCGCCGCGCGTGTTGCAGCGGCGATGTTGGCGCCCTATAGCGAGGCGGTGCATAGCGAGCGCGCCATTTTCGATTGGGGCCGCGAATCGTTGGCGTTGTGGCCGGCGCTATTGCACGATTTAAAAATCGATTCGGACATTGATGTTTTTTTTCAGCATCAAGGCAGCGTTGTCGTTGCGCATGCGAATGATCGCAGCAGTCTCGACCATTTCAATAAATGTTTGCTGCACGCGGTGCCGGATTTTAGCGATAGCATTCAACCGCTCGATAAAAATTCGTTACAGGAATTAGAGCCGGAATTAGCCGAACGCTTTTCAGCGGCGACATTTCTGCGTGAAGAAGGCACGCTCGATAATCGCGAATTATTGTTGGCGCTGGAGCAGGCAATTCGTTGTGCTGGCGCATTGTGGTACGAGGGCAGCGAGGTAACGAAAGTTGATGCCGGTGCGATTTATTTCGATAACGAAATATTTCATTGCGATCTCGCCATCGACACGCGCGGCTTCGGTGCAAAAAAACAATTAGCCGATTTGCGCGGCGTGCGCGGCGAAGTGTTGTGGGTGCATGCGCCCGAAGTACATTTCACGCGTCCCATTCGATTGATGCATCCGCGCTATCAATTGTATATCGCACCAAAACGCGATTCGGTTTATGTCATCGGTGCGACCGAAATCGAAAGCGAATCGCTGGCGCCAATTTCGGTGCGTTCGAGCCTTGAGTTGCAGTCGGCGTTGTACAGCACGCACACCGGTTTTGCCGAAGCCAATGTGTTGCACGCGTATGCGAATTGTCGCCCGGCATTTATGGATAATTTACCGCGCGTGGAAATCAGTGATGGTTTAATGCGCGTGAATGGATTATTTCGCCACGGTTATTTGTTGAGTCCGGTGGTGATGGCTCAGGCGCTTGCTGCAATCGAAGGACGCGTCGAGCATTCGATCGTGAAATATATCGATGCGGTTAATTACAGCTCCACGAAATCAGTTTGCGCATAAACAACATGATTGAAATTTCAGTAAATGGAAAGTCGCAGCAGGTCGACGCAACACTCACATTAGCCAGTGCGTTAACGGCGTGGGGTTATCGCTGTGAAAAAGTAGCCGTGGCCATTAATAGTGAATTTGTGTCGCGTGTCGACTATCAGGTACTTTTTTTTTCTGCCGGCGATTTGGTTGATATAGTGGTGCCGGTTGCGGGTGGCTGATTAGTCCCTGCACAATTAATTCTCAACTGAATATTTTTAACAAAGGAGATTGTTATGCCGCAAACTTTTTCAGGATATATCGGTGCTAATGATGGTTTTGACGGCCCGGCTCCGTTCGATGGCCCAACCGGTTGGACCGTTAATAAAGAGCAGCAAAGTGAGATTTTTAAAATCCATCATGGCTTGAATTTGTCTAAGCCGCATAAGCTGCGTGTGGTTGCCACTACGCAGAAGGCATTCACGATTGCCAATATTGAGTCGTTGTCTACGAATGATTTTGAAATAACTGTTTGGACGACAAACGGCACGCCAGCAATAACCGATGTATCGTTTGTTGGTGTGTTGTCTTAGTTGGTTGTGCGCACTTTCGAGTGCGCCTTTTAGTTTTTGCACTAGATAGTTTGGCGAAATACGATGATTGCCGAAGGCGAGAAGATTTGGACTTTATATGGCGCGCAATTTAACAGCCGTTTTTTAATCGGCTCCGCGCTGTATCCATCGCCGCAAATTATGCGCGACGCAATTATTGCTAGCGGTGCGGAAATCATCACGGTATCGCTGCGCCGGCAAGCGCCCGAGCAAGGCGGCGGCAATACTATTTGGGATTATATTCGCGCACTCAATCGCGCGTTATTGCCGAATACCGCTGGCTGTCGCAATGCGAAAGAAGCTGTAGCGCTGGCGCAAATGTCGCGCGAAATTTTCAATACCGATTGGATCAAGCTCGAAGTGATCGGCGACGATTACAATCTGCAGCCCGATCCGTTCGAGACAGTAATTGCCGCCGAGCAATTAATTAAACTCGGTTTCAAAGTATTCCCGTATTGCACTGACGACTTGGTGTTTTGTTTGCGCTTGCGCGATCTCGGTTGTGAAGTGTTAATGCCATGGGGCGCGCCGATTGGCACTGGGCGCGGCTTGATAAATCCGTACGCGCTGCAGACGATTCGGGAGCGCATTACCGATGTGCCGTTAATTGTCGACGCCGGTATCGGTAAACCGTCGCATGCGTTGCAAGCAATGGAATTAGGTTACGACGGTATTTTGTTGAATACGGCAGTCGCGCAAGCGGCTGATCCGGTGTTGATGGCGCAGGCGTTTGGCGAGGCGATTGTTGCGGGCCGGAAAAGTTATCGCGCGGGGGCAATGCCAGAGCGACAAACGGCACAGCCGAGTACGCCCGTGCTCGGCACTCCTTTTTGGCATCAATCTTAAGGAGCTATTGCGCTCGATAGGGCTTCGTTACAGTGCACGCAAAAATCCTCATTTACCGTTTTGTAAACTCCGGCTTTTTGCGTGCACTGCGCCTCGCCCTCTCTTCGCTCATGACGCTCCTCCCATTCTGTGGGAGTGGAATTAATTGCCCGACATAAAAAAAATGCCGATCGCCTGGACCATCGCCGGTTCCGATTCCGGTGGCGGTGCGGGGATTCAAGCCGATCTCGCGACCTTTCGCGATTTTGGCGTGCACGGCTGTAGCGTGATTACCGCGTTGACCGCGCAGAATTCGTTTGCGGTGGGTTATATCGAGCCGACGTCGCGCAAAGCGTTGGCGGCGCAGATCAATGCGCTCGATTGCGATTTGCCGGCGCGCGCGATCAAGCTCGGTATGTTGGCGAGTGCGTCGATTGTTGAATCGGTGGCGAAATACCTCGCTGAATATCGCGGCTTCGTCGTCTGCGATCCGGTGCTGACATCGAGCAGCGGTGCCTCGTTGCTGGACGGCGACGGTCGCAAAATTCTGCGTGAAAAACTATTGCCGCGTGTCGATTTACTCACGCCGAATCGCGATGAAGTAGAGGCGCTGCTTGAGCGTCCGCTGAGCGGGCTAGGTGATGTCGAGCAGGCGGCGATCGATTTGCTCGCGCTTGGGGTGAGGGCGGTGTTGATTACCGGCGGCCATTTCGAAACTGAAAATAATCGGCGTCTCGATTATTTCAGCGATGGCACCGACAGCTTTTGGCTGGCCGGTACCAACATAGAAACGATTCATTCGCACGGTACCGGCTGCACATTGTCGACCGCTATTGCGGCCGGTATCGCGCGTGGCTATGCGCTCCCCGACGCGCTGGTGTTGGCGAAGATGTACGTGACGCAGGGGCTGCGCAACGCATTGCAAATCGGCGGTGGTCCGGGAGCGGTATTGCATTTGGGTTGGCCCGAGCAGTTCGATGACTTCCCGATCTTGTCGCGACAATTACCGCGCCAGTCACCGCGCCAATCCCCACAAGAGTCACCTCAAGAACCAACGCAAGAATTGGCGGTGTCGACAGCTTTGGTATTTCCTAGCTGCGATGGCGAGTTGGGTTTGTATCCGGTGGTGGATTCGGTGGAGTGGATCGAGCGCTTGCTGCCGCTCGGTGTAAAAACCATTCAGCTGCGCGTGAAGGATAAAACCGCAGAGCAGTTGGACGCGGCGATTGCGCAGGCAGTCGCGATAAGCCGGCAGCATGCGGCGCGATTGTTTATCAACGATCACTGGCAGCTCGCGATCAAGCACGGTGCCTATGGCGTGCACCTCGGTCAGGAAGATTTGGACACGGCCGATCTGGCGGCGATTGCCGCAGCAGGTTTGCGCCTCGGCATCAGCAATCACAGCTATTACGAACTGGCGCGCGCGCACGGCATTCAACCGAGTTATCTGGCGCTGGGCCCGATTTTTCCGACGCAAACCAAAGTGATGAAATTTCGCGATCAGGGCATCGAGCAATTGAGCCGCTGGGCCAAGTTGCTCAAACCCGGTTACACGCTGACAGCGATTGGCGGTATCACGCAGGAGCGCGCGCGGGTGGTGCTCGCGGCCGGGGTCGGCAGTTGCGCGATGGTCAGTGCGATCACGCAGGCCAACAGTTATCACGCGGTGGTGCAGGATTTACTGGCATTGCACCAGACGGGTTGAGTTTCGACAGGCAATTAGACAGGCAATTAAAAGACGCGTCGGCGTCTTTTTTTTCGCGTGCTATTTGCCTTTCACGGCGCTCGACTAAGCTATTGGGATCGATAAATGAAAGGGCTTTTTATGCTGCGAAAATTGCTGCAACAGTTAAGGATAACGATGTTCATTGCGGCAGGCGTGGCGAGTTCGCCGGTGTTCGCTGCCAGCGTGGAAGTGCAGGCATTGATGGCCGATGCCGCGCTGCTAAAAATTGATGGTCAGCAACATATGTTGCGCAATGGTCAACGTAGCCCCGAAGGTGTGCTTCTGGTCAGCGCCGATCCGCGCCACGCGTTGGTTGAAATCGACGGCAAGCGCACCTCGCTCACGTTGAGTCAACGCATTGCCGGCAGTTTCGCGGAAAGCGATCAGACCGAGGTGCGCATCGAGCGCAACGCGCGCCAGCAATATCTCACCAGCGCGGAAATTAACGGTCGTCGCACGATGGTCGCGGTCGATACCGGCGCCAATGTTGTTGCCATCAGCGGCGATGAGGCGCGCTCGATGGGTATCGATTACAAGAAAATCGGCGTGCCGTCGCAGGTCACCACCGCGAGCGGTGTGCATTCCGCGTATCGCGTGCAACTCGACAAAGTCGTGGTCGGTGGCATCGCGATTAATTTTGTACAGGCGACGATCATCGACGGCAGCTTTCCGGAAACGGTGCTGCTCGGCATGACTTATTTGCAGCACGTCGGCATGCGCGAAGACAACGGCGTGATGTATCTGCGCCAAAAATATTGAAGGGTTGTGGCGTTACGCGCTTAAAATCCCACTTCTCTTTTTTTCGTCAGGTCGCGCGCCGTGCACTATTGGTTATTGAAGACCGAACCCTCCGAATTATCGATCGACACATTAGCCGAGCGCGGCGATGCCGGCGCCTGTTGGGAAGGCGTGCGCAATTATCAGGCGCGCAATATGTTGCGCGATCAGGTTCAGCTCGGCGATAAAGTTTTTATCTACCATTCGAGCTGCGCGCAGATCGGCATTGCCGGCATCGCGCGCGTTATCCGCAGCGCGTATCCCGATCCCAGTCAGTTCGACAAACACAGTATTTATTTCGATGCGGCTAGCACACTCGAAAAACCGCGCTGGATTTCGGTCGATGTCTGTCACGAGCGCACGTTCGCCGAGATTGTTTCGCTACAGGCGCTAAAAGCCAATCCGGCACTGAGCGACCTCGCGGTGGTGAAAAAGGGCAGTCGTTTGTCGGTGTCGCCGGTGGCGGCGGACGAGTGGAAGGCCGTATTGAAAATGGCGGGAAAGTAAAAGCTGCGGCTGTCTCAGAGTGCCGATAAAAAAATCGCGCGTTGTTGGCGCGCGATTTTGTTTGCGGTTATCGAGGCTTTCGTCATCGATATTTTTATTTTTGCCGCTCAGTGATGATGACCACCGACGCCATGCGCATGACCATGCGCTTTTTCTTCGTCGCTGGCGGCACGCACATCGGCGATGTCGATGGCGTACTGCAGCGTGCGACCGGCCAGCGGATGGTTGGTGTCGACATCGACGGAGAATTTGCCGACTTTAATTACCGTCACCAGCATCGGACCGTCTTTGGTTTGCAATTGCACCGCTTGCCCCGGCTTCAGTTTGCCCGCGCCTTTCAGGTATTTAGCCGGCACGCGCTCAATCGCATTTTCCTTGCGGGCGCCGTAGGTTTGCTCCGGCGTTAACGTCAGTTCGATGTGATCGCCGGTTTTTTTGCCGACGAAAGCCTGTTCCAGGCTGGCGACAATATTATTCGCGCCGTGCAGATAAACCGCCGGCTCTTCGCCGCGATTTTCTTCAATGGTGTTGCCCTCGGTATCGCGCAGCGTGTAGTGAAAAGACACGACGCTGCCGTTCTCGACTTGCATGGTAATTTCCCCGGTACGTGTGATCGGCTATCGCGAAGTAGACAGCCAATTTGCAAATAAAAGACTGTGATCGCTTGAAAATAAATCACAATGGCGCGCTATGGTAGTGGCGCGGCGCGCAATTTCATAGCGTCCGCGATCTGTAATGAGGGAGCCAGCCCATGGCCGACATTCTTCCGTTTCAACGTAAACCCAAAACACCGGCGACTAAACGCAGCGCGCTGTGCGCCAATGGCCATCATCGTTGGGTGGTGTGGCAGAGTAAGCCGTTCGATGTAAAGCGCGGCAAGCTGGTGACGGTTTATCGCTGCGAGCGCTGTGGCGCCGAGCGCAGCGAATCCAAATAAAGCATTAGCAATCGAGAGGGCCGGCACAAACGTGTGCGGCGAAAAAAACAAAGGCGCGGCTAATTGAATTAAACCGCGCCTTCAAAACTGAAATGAAAAATTAAATCGACAGTTACAGCGATTACTTGTTGAGCTTGGCGGCAACCGACTTGAGCAGATCGTGCGCGGCATTGCTGCCTTCCACCGCCTGCACCACCAGCGCCATGCCGAGCATATGTTCAGCGATTACTGCATACATCGGCACGTCTTCGGCTTCGGCTTCGTCGCGCAGAAACAAAAATGCGCGTGCACTGATATCGTCGATCACTTCGCGCGTGTTGAGGGCGCGGTATTCGGCGAGATTGATGACGTTGCCGGCACTGGACATGATTGATCCCGAGTTGATGAGGTAGTGACCAAAGTATAAGCAGCACTTTTCGTTTTGAAACTACGTAAATGTGCCTAACGAAGTACGGGCGCGCCGCATTTGCCGTGTCGTAAAACCACTGGATTTAGCGCTCGATTTAGCGCGCGAGTTGGCAGCTTGCCGATTCGCAACGATAATGCGCGTCTGTTGTTTCCAGCCCGATTCTTTCACGACCAACGCTTCACTGAATCGGCGCAATTATTTTTCGATCGATTTCTTTTTGCACTTTATTTTGCACTTTCATTTTGCGGTTCAGACCGCGCGGATTTAGCACAGTTATGAGCGAATTAATTAGCGACGGCATCGAACAGATTCCACTGCGGCAATTCACCGAAAAGGCGTATCTCGATTATTCGATGTACGTCATTCTCGACCGCGCGCTGCCCAGTATTGCCGATGGTTTGAAGCCGGTGCAGCGCCGCATTATTTATGCGATGAGCGAGCTCGGTCTTAAATCCACCGCCAAATATAAAAAGTCGGCGCGCACGGTCGGCGATGTCATCGGTAAGTTTCACCCGCACGGCGATTCGGCTGCGTACGAAGCGATGGTGCTGATGGCGCAGCCATTCAGTTATCGCTATCCGCTGGTCGACGGCCAGGGCAACTGGGGTGCGCCGGACGATCCGAAATCGTTCGCGGCGATGCGCTATACCGAATCGCGTCTGACCGCGTTCGCCGATTTGCTGCTGTCCGAATTGGCGCAGGGCACGGTTGAATGGTCGCCCAATTTTGACGGCACCATGGATGAACCGGTATTGCTGCCGGCGCGCGTGCCGCATGTATTGTTGAACGGCACCACCGGCATCGCGGTCGGCATGGCCACCGATATTCCGCCGCATAATTTGCGTGAAGTGATCAACGCCTGTTTATTTTTGCTCGACGATCCATTCGCCGGCGTGCGCGCGTTGTGCGAATTTATTCAGGGCCCGGATTTCCCGACCGAGGCCGAATTAATTACGCCGCGCGCGGATATTCTGGCGATGTACGAAACTGGCAAGGGCAGTTTGCGCATGCGTGCGGTGTGGCGCGAAGAAGACAATGACATCATCATCACCGCGCTGCCGCATCAGGTCTCCGGTTCCAAAGTGCTCGAACAAATCGCGCAGCAGATGCAGCAGAAAAAATTGCCGATGATTCAGGATTTGCGCGACGAATCCGATCACGAAAATCCGACGCGTCTGGTCATCATGCCGCGCTCGAATCGCGTCGATGCCGAACAAGTGATGCAGCATTTATTCGCCACCACCGATTTGGAAAGAACCTATCGCGTCAATATGAACGTGATCGGTATCAACGGTCGCCCGCAAGTAAAATCGCTGCCGCAAATTCTCACCGAGTGGCTGCAGTTCCGTACCGAAACCACGCGCCGACGTTTGCAATTTCGCCTCGACAAAGTGGTGCAGCGCTTACACATTCTCGATGGTTATTTAATTGCGTTTCTCAACATCGACGAAGTGATTTCGATCATTCGTTTCGAGGACGAACCGAAGCAGCGGTTGATCGAGCGCTTCACGCTGACCGACACGCAAGCCGAAGCCATTCTCGAATTGAAATTGCGTCACCTCGCCAAGCTCGAAGAAATGAAAATTCGCGGCGAGCAGGACGAGCTGGCGAAAGAGCGCGACGGTTTGGAAGAGATTTTAAGCTCGCCGAAAAAACTGAAAAAATTAATGCGCACCGAACTGGAAGAAATTGCGCGCGATTATGGCGACGACCGTCGCTCGCCGATTGTGTCGCGCGGCGAAGCGAAAGCGTTCAGCGAAGAAGAATTGGTTAGCGCCGAGCCCGTCACCGTCGTATTGTCGGAAGCCGGCTGGATTCGCGCCGCCAAAGGTCACGATATCGATCCGACCTCGCTCAGTTATAAAGCCGGTGATGCGTTTAAATTCGCCGCGAAAGGCCGCAGCAATCAGCCGGTCGCGATACTCGATTCCACCGGCCGCTCCTATACCGTTGCCGCGCACAATTTGCCGTCCGCGCGCGGGCAGGGCGAGCCGCTTACCGGTCGTATCAGTCCGCCATCCGGCGCAACGTTCGAAGGCATGCTGATGGCGAGCGATGCGCAGCGCGTGCTGTTGGCGTCGACCGCCGGTTATGGCTTCGTGACTACCTTCGGCGAACTCGAAGCAAAAAATCGCAACGGTAAAGCCGTGTTGACCTTGCCGGTCGGCAGCGGTGTTGCCGCGCCCGCGTTAATTAATGGCGATGGCGAATTATTCGTGGTTGCCGCGAGTAACGATGGCCGCTTGTTGGTGTTCCCGCTCACCGATTTGCCGCAATTGGCGCGCGGCAAAGGCAATAAAATTATCGGTATTACTGCAGCGAAGGGCGCCGGCAAAGGCGACAGCGACGAATACATGGCAGGCATCGCCGTGGTCGGCGCAAAAGAAGTGTTGCGCGTATTTTCCGGCAAGCGCTATTTGAATTTGAATTTTGCCGAGCTCGAACACTATCGCGGCGAACGCGGTCGACGCGGCAACAAACTGCCGCGCGGATTTCAAAAAGTCGATGCGATCAGCGTCGTCGAAAATAGTTGAAGCGAGCGGTAGAACGTTTTATCGGTGTGGTTATTTTATTTTTTGCAGTAAGCGTAAGTATTTTCCGAAATCGATTTGTCGCATAGAATCGCCTACGGTAACAGCGGTAACCAATTTGTCATTGTTCTCAGGGCGGGGTGAAACTCCCCACCGGCGGTAATCGTATCGGTTCAGCAGGAATTCGATACGTAGCCCGCGGGCGCTTAGCGATTTTTCGTTAAGGCAGCAGACTCGGTGTGATTCCGGGGCCGACGGTATAGTCCGGTTATGAGAGCAGGACTTGGCCTTTCGTTGGGCGTTCGCCCAATTAAATGTTCGAGCCTATTCGCCCTGTTTTTGCATCGAGTTTTTAAATCGATAGTGTTCGCATCGATTTTTTTTGTGCGTTTTTTTGTACCTCTTTTTTCGCACCTTTTTTTTGCAAGAAACAGGAATCTTCAATGAGTTCGAATTCAGCAGTAAAAACTTTTCACGGCAAGATCGCGTTTATCCAATCCAGCTGGCACAAAGAGATTGTCGATCAGGCGCGCGACGCATTTGTGGCAACACTCGCCGCCGCGAATATTTCTTCCGCGCAGATCGATCTGTTCGAAGTGCCGGGCGCTTTTGAAATTCCGCTGCATGCAAAAATGCTGGCGAAGACTGGTAAATACAGCGCCATTGTCGCGGCCGGTTTGGTTGTCGACGGCGGTATTTATCGACATGAATTTGTGGCGCAGGCGGTGATCAGCGGCTTAATGCAAGTCCAGTTGGAAACGGAAACGCCGGTTTTCTCCGCGGTATTAACACCGCATCATTTTCACGAGCACGCCGAACATCAAAACTATTTCGCGCAGCATTTCCTGACCAAGGGCGCGGAAGTAGCGCGCGCCTGCATCGGCACATTGCGCAGCCTGCACGAATTGAAATAGGCGCTGGTATACCGCTTATTTAATCGCGGCGGCGCATCCGGCACTTATCCGTGCACTGCATTGCCCAGCCGCGATAGCTATTCCTCTTTCTGCAATGGTCGCGGGTATTTTGATGTGGGCGTACCCACTTCCGGTATCCGTCTGACCTACCTCAGAGGTACCCCCACCTACCTCCGAAGTACTCCCCCCTACTTCAGAAGTACCCTTCCCCACTTCAGAGGTACTCCCCCCTACCTCTGAAGTACCCACTCCCACTTCAAAACGAGGAAATCCTCCAAAAAAGCTCCGGCACCCTCTGAAAAAGCTCCGATGCCGGAGCTCTTGGATGGGTCGCACCCTTAAAGA
>JAQGNY010000042.1 GCA_028293825.1 Verrucomicrobiaceae bacterium | reverse complement strand
CACTGGCGGCAAAATTACCCAATTGTTGTTATTTTCCGCAGCGAATTTTTTCTGCAAAGCTTTGTAATCGGTTTCGTATTCGTAATCCAGTCCAAAAGTTTTGCCCGGTACAACAGCACCGTAGGCGGGGAAAAACCATTGCCCGTCATAATGAACAAATAAAGCGCGGTTGTTTACTAACAACTCGGCGAGTAGAGATATGGCAATCAGCGCGGTCAACGTAATTAACGAAAAATAACCGCGTCTGATTTGGCGAAATCGCTCCCATCGACGACGTGAGATTGGGTTGAGCTGAAACTTGCGCATGCGCTCAGCTATCTCCAAACCGAATGCGTGGGTCGACTAATACTACGCAGATATCGGAGAGAATATTTCCCACCAAAAAGAGCAATGAGCTAACGACGAGAATGCCCATCACTACGGGATAATCCCGTTCAAGTACCGATTCGAAACCGAGCAGACCGATACCGTCGATATTAAAGATGGCTTCGATCAAAAAAGATCCGCCCAGCAGCAGCGAGATATTGTTGCCAAAAGAGGTGGCGATCGGAATCAAGCTATTGCGCAATGCATGATTGCGCACGGATGCTTGAAAGCTCTGACCCTTCGCGACAGCGGTGCGCATATAGTCCGCTGCCAGATTATCCATCAGCGCGTTTTTCATCATTAATGTTGTCAGCGCAAAACTACCGGCCAGATAAGCAGTGAGCGGCAATACGGCATGGTAAATAGCATCGGTGATTTTTTTTTCTAGCGGAAAATTATCAAAGTCATCACTGGTAAATCCGCCCAATGGAAACCAATCGAGTTGCGAGGCAAATATTGTTATCAGTGCCACGCCCACAACATAGCCCGGTACGGCGTAGCCAAAAAAAACAATTACGGAGGAGAGATTATCGAAGAGCTGCTTGTGCCGTACTGCCTTTGCTATGCCGAGCGGGATACAAACGGCATAAGTGATAATTAACGCAGCTACACCGTAAAAAATTGAAATGGGAAAGCGTTCTTTGATGAGATCCCACACCGGGTCGTGATAACGCGTGGAGTTGCCAAGATCGAAATGCAGCACCCGCCATAGCCATTGTGCGTAAGACACCAATACTGGTTTATCGAAACCGTAATAGGCTTTTAATTGGGCAAGTTGTTTTTCATCAAGAGTGCTGCCGCTGCGCGTTTTGGCGCTACGCTGATCGCCTTGCTGTAGTGCTGCCTGCGTCATCATGCGCTCGATCGGGCCGCCGGGGACGACGCGCGTGATCGTGAACACCAGTAGGGTTATGCCGATAAAGGTCGGAATAATTAAAAGCAGACGTCTGAGAAAATATCCAGCCATGCAAGAAGCAATCACAATTAATCGGGCGCGGCTACGTTAACAAGTTAAGCCGAGGTCTGACAACATTTACGTGGTCTACACTTCAACGTATCTCTTCTAAGATTATTCCCGGTATTTAATTAGCACCGTTTGATGAGCAGCGTTTAATGAGCCAAGTACATACAAGCGGCATCGATGCGTGGGTTACGCGCTTGAGTCGCAACGAATTGCCGGTGTTGTCGGAGGTGATGCGCGAGATCAATCGTTTGACCAACGGTTCAGACACGTCGGTAAATCAATTGTCCGCCGTTATTTTGCGGGATGCGTCGCTGACGGCCAAAGTGCTGCGACTTTCCAATAGTGCGTATTTCAATCCGCATGGCGATCAAGATGTCACCACAATTAGCCGCGCGGTAGTGAAGTTGGGCTTTCAGGGAATTAAAGCAATTTCGTTGTCGGTGATGCTGATCGACTCACTGCTAAAGAAAGGCGCGAAGCAACGCATGCTCGAATGGCTGGCGCGCGGTTTTCACGCGGCGGTGCAGGCCGAACGTTTGCTGGTGAATCGCGATCAAGCCGTGAAGGAGGATGCATTTATTGCGGCGCTGTTGTTGCACGTCGGCGATATGGCGTTTTGGAGTTGCCGCGGCGAACAGATGCTGATGTTGGAGCAGGCTCTGGGTGATCAACGGGATAACTCGGATAACGAACGCGATGTGCTCGGCACTACGTTGCGCGAAATAACACGAAAGCTCGCTGAGCTGTGGCAGCTCGGGCCGACACTGAGTGAAGCATTGCAAGACGGTGAGTGCGACACGTTTGCAGCGCAGGCTGTACGACTTGGCGATGAGATCAGTTTGGCGGCGGAGGCGGGTTGGAATTCGCCAGAGTTGGAAAGAGTGTTGGATAAGGTATCTGCATTTACGGGGCAGAGCCGTGAGGAGGCGCGACTGGGTTTATTAAAAGGCGCCGAGGACGCGGCGGCAGTTGCATTAAATTATGGCGCGAACAAAGTCTGCAATTTTATTCCGAGCACATCGGACGCGCAGGCTGTGCCTACTGCCAATCGCAGCAAGTCGGACGCACAATTGCAGCTAAGCATTCTGCGTGAGTTGGCGACAATGATTCACGAAAATGTCGACGTGAATACCTTGTTTCAAACGGTCGTTGAAGGTGTGCACCGCGCTATCGGTTACGAGCGCGTTGCGTTACTGCTGATCGATTCGAAGAAAAAAATCCTGCAGGCAAAATACGCGTTAAGCGAAGAGGGCACAGCGTGGCGCGAAGCCATGCAGTTTTCTATGAAAGGCGAGCAGGACAATTTGTTTTCTTATTGTTTACATTCGCGCCAATTGCTGTGGATGCGACGCGATAAACCGAGCCAGTTCAAACATCTTATCGAGTTGGGTGCACGCAGTGCCTTCGACCCCAGCAATTGCGTAATGGCCGCGTTGTATGCGGGACCGCGACAAATCGGTGTGTTGTTCGCTGATCGCGGCGTTAAAGGCGATGCCATCGAGCAAGAGCAGTACGAGAGTTTTTGTCATTTCGCGCAGCAGGCGAATATGGGTTTATCGATGTTGGCGGAGCGGCGGTCGCGCTAAAACTGCAAATGTTTTTAGTGATTAGCGCGATACATAAAGTGTTAGACGTTGACCAGGTTGCAGTAAGCCGCGTGGATTGACTTGATTCCAGCGCAAAATATCTTCGATTTCTATTTTAAATTTATCGGCGATGGCGGTCAGTGAATCGCCATTTTGCACGGTATATCCAACCTTTTTAGAAACTACTGCAACAGTTTTTGGTTGCGCGGCTTTCACTTCTTGTTTATCGGTCCAGATATTTAACTTCTGTCCCAGCTTGATCGGGTCGTCAGCGCCCAATCCATTCCAGCGTTGAATATCTTTGGCACTGACGTCGTAGCGCTGCGACAGTCGGCGCAAATTATCGCCGGCTTCCACTGTATGAAATATCTGGATGGCGCCAAAGGGTGTCTGCGCAGCAACTGGCGCCGGTGCAGTTTTCGCAACGGCGACAGTTTCTGTCTCGCCATTGATTGGAATTAACAACGATTGCCCGGGGCGCAATAACTTGTCGCCGAGGCGATTTGTGTTGCGAATCGCGGCTGGATCTATATTAAATTTGCGCGCGATACCGGCGAGCGTGTCGCCTTTCGCCACATCGTATTGTTTCAGGTTGCCGCGTTTATCCGCTGGCATTAACGCCAGCTCGCGGCTGAACTTATCGACCGAGTCGATCGGTATTAACAAACGCTGCGGATCTTGAGGGCCGATGCTGGAGTGGTTGAGCCCGGGATTTAGTCGATAAAGCTCGTCAACATCGACATTCGATAGATCGGATGCCTTCGCAAGCGTTAGCGGGCCGCCCGTGCTCACCGCAGCAAAATACGCTTTGTCGGGAATCGCATACAAGTTGATGCCGTATTTATGCGGCGCATTGACGATTTTGGCGAGAGCCAGCAGCCGCGGCACATAGGTGCGAGTTTCTTCTCGCAAACTGAGGTGCCAGAAGTCGGTGGGTTGTCCTTTGCGTTTGTTCTCGTCGACTGCGCGTTGAATGCTACCTTCGCCAAAGTTGTAAGCGGCTACCGCCAGTAACCAATCGCCATCGAATTTATCGTGCAAAAACTGGAGGTAGGTCAGTGCCGCATCAGTGGATGCAACAATATCTTTGCGGCCGTCATACCACCAGGTGTGGCCTAAGCCAAAGGTGCTGGCCGTTTGCGGTACAAACTGCCAGAGGCCGGCAGCGCCGCTGCGCGAATAAGCGAATGGATCGTAAGCGCTTTCAATAAAGGGCAATAACGCCAATTCGGTCGGCATATTGCGCTGCTGAATCGCCGACAGCACATAGTGCATGTAGCGGTTTGAGCGCTCGGTCGAGCGGTACACGAAAGTTGGATTTTTGCGATACCAAGCGACTGCATCATCGATCAACGGCTGATCGAGATCCCAATCAAGTTTGTAGCCCGCGCGAATCGGTTCCCAAATGGTATCCGCGTCGCCGCTGTAGAGACGGTCGAATTTCGGATTTGGGATGTCGTCAGAGGCGTCAATAATGTCGGGCAGGGCGCTGAGGGATGATCCGTGTCCAGAACGAGGGGCTTTGCGATCGGGTGTTGAGATAGAGGCGGTGTGTTGGGTTTGACTGCAGGCGCTGATAAAAATACATAAAACGACATTAAGAGAAGCGATTAAGCTGCTGAAATTTCGTCGTTTTTTTACTTTTAAGGCGCGTGCTTTTAGCGTCATTATCTGTATTTTCTTCGGCGAGGTAATTGTTAAAGTTAGGCTGAAGTGTATTTACCGATCAGCCTTCAGTCAAAAACTGCGTCTCAAAAATGATCTTTCCAACTGCGAAGTGCTGCAAAAATTTGAACATTTTCTGTGCTGTTGGGATCTGCTTTCTGCACCGCGTCCTTTACTGCGGTGGCGTCCACCCGCAAAAAAGGGTTTGTTTCTAGTTCTATCTGCAGCGTTGATGGCAGCGTCGGCTTGAGCATTTCGCGCAATGTTGCGGTGCGTGCAGCGCGTTGTTGAGTCGCGAGGTTAGCAGGCTCAACCGCCAGCGCAAAGCGTAAATTCGCTTCCGTGTATTCATGAGCACAGTAAACCGCAGTGGTTGAAGGCAAATTGGCGAGTTTTTGTAAGCTCCGATACATCTGTTCCGCACTGCCTTCAAAGAGCCTTCCGCAGCCTGCCGCGAACAAGGTGTCGCCGCAAAAAAGGGTTGGCGGAAGCCCACCTGTTGAGCCGGCATCCGCTGAAAAATAGGCGATGTGGTCGAGTGTATGACCTGGGATTTCAAGTACGGAAAACTCTTGCCCAAAAACTCGGATGCTATCGCCTTCCGATAAATGATCGGTGATGCCAGCGATAGACGGATTGCGCGGACCATAAACCGTTTTCAACGAGTGTCGCCGCGCTAGCTCGACGACTCCGCCGGTATGGTCGTGATGATGATGTGTAATCAAGATGCCGTTTAATGTGAGATTGTGCTCCGCCAGAAACGCCTCGACGGGATCCGCGTCGCCCGGATCGACAATCCACGCTTCGCTGCCTTTATGCAAACACCAGATGTAATTGTCTTTAAAGGCGGCGATGGGTTCGATACTCAGCATGGCAAGCAATCCGGAAAAACGAGGGCCGCAGAGCGGAATAGCGGGTAATATACGCGCGCAACAGCGTCGCATAAACGTCTTGGAGTTTCTGGTATGCCTGTGTGGAAACACCAGCCACAGCTCGATACATTAGCCTCATCGCTGCAGCAATGGTTCGAAACCGACATGGGCCGCGTTGTGTTGGCGGTCGAGCGCCGTATGCTCGCGCGCTGTCTGGCTGATTGTTTCGGTTATCACTTGCTGCAACTCAGCGCCAATAACAACCTCGACTTATACGGCGATTGCCGAATTCAACGATGCTTCAAAGCCGGACCGATCCGCCCAGCTCTACCAAGCGCCGATAGTCGCTCGGCGTTCGTGCGCTGCAATTTCGAGGAGTTGCCGTTCGAGACCGGCAGTATCGACGTAGCCTTAGCGCATCACGTGCCGGAGTTTTCCGCCGATCCGCATGCGGTGTTGCGCGAGCTGTATCGGGTTACCGTACCGAATGGTCGCGTGATCCTGATCGGTTTCAATCCGTGGTCGCCTTTTGGCGCGCGCATGGCTGTGGGTCGGCTGCGCAGCGGCAGCGTTTGGCGCAATCACTTTTTTTCCGCAGCGCGCATGAACGATTGGCTGCAGCTGTTGGGCTTTCAAATCGAATCGACCGAATACGGCTTTCATCGGTTACCGCTGCATCGTGCCGCGCAGTGGCCGAACCTTTCGGACAGTGACAACACGCTGTCGCGCCATTGGCCGTTGGGCGGCATTTACTTGATCACGGCAATCAAGCAAGAATCTAAATTCATTCCTATCAAACCGATTTGGTCACACGCGCGGCCCGTATTGGCGCCATTGTCGGCGGCTAAACCCAGCGTGGCAGTCGGGCAGAAAAAGGCACACAAGCGTTGAAACAAGTTGAGGTTTTTACCGACGGCGCCTGTAAGGGCAATCCCGGTCCGGGCGGTTGGGGCGCGATATTGCGTTTTCAGGGTCAAGAAAAAATGTTTTACGGCGGCGAGCAGCTGACGACTAACAACCGCATGGAGTTGACGGCGGCGATCGAAGCGCTCGCCCAACTTAAAGAGCCGTGTGAAGTGGCGTTGACCACCGATTCCGAATACGTGCGGCGCGGCATCAGTGAGTGGCTGGAGCAATGGAAGCGGCGCGGTTGGCGCACGGCTGCCAAGGCTCCGGTTAAAAATGTGGATTTGTGGCAGCGCCTCGATGAGTTAAATCAGAAGCATGTCGTGACTTGGCATTGGGTGAAAGGCCATAGCGGGCATCGCGAGAACGAGCTTGCCGACGAGCTGGCCAATCGCGGCATCGAAGAGTTGCATCTGTCCAAAACCAGCAAAGCCTGAATACAAGCAGGCCATGAAAACAAACAGAGCATAAATAGTGGGGAGAGCCTTTTGCGCCAGATAATTCTCGATACCGAAACCACTGGCCTCGAAACGAGTCAGGGTCATCGTCTTATCGAAATCGGTTGTGTCGAAATGATCGGTCGCCGCTTGACCGGTCGTCATTTTCATCAATATGTGAATCCAGAGCGCGAGATCGATTTCGGCGCGATGGAAGTGCATGGCATCACCAATCAAATGGTGGCCGATAAGCCGTTGTTTGCGCATGTGGTCGACGAGCTGCTCGATTTTATTCGCGGCGCCGAATTAATCATTCACAACGCGCCGTTCGATTTGGGGTTTTTGAATTACGAGCTGCAATTGCTCAATCGCAAAGACGAGCGTATCGAAACCCTGTGCGCGGTCATCGATACGCTGGTTATGGCGCGGCAGCGCCATCCCGGTCAGAAAAATAATCTGGATGCGCTGTGCAATCGCTATGGCGTCGATAACTCACAGCGCGAGCTGCACGGCGCACTGCTAGACGCCGAGATTCTTGCCGATGTCTATCTAGCGATGACCGGCGGCCAGACCGCGTTGGCGCTGCAAGGGGAAGAAAGCGAGAACCAGTCGTCCGGGCCGACCGAATCTGTGATTCGCAAATTGGACCTTCCTCTCCATGCGTTGAAAGTGGTGCGAGCCAATCAAGTGGAGCTCGCCTTACATGATCAGAATTTAATGACAATCGACAAGGCGAGCGGCGGTAAAACTTTGTGGCGATCAAAGGTCGCGGAAAGTGCTTCCTAAATAATTCAAGTGGTTAATGAATTTTCTTCGTGCAAAATGGCATTGGTGGCGTTGGGTGATGGAATCGCGGCCCCGGCCTAATGCCGATGTATATGCTATATATGACAGGCACTTATTTCAGCCAATAACAAAGTGTTTCAGGTAGTCGTCGTAGGCTACCGTTCCCGCTGAAATTTACTCATCAAACCTGTGGAAGGATGCAACGTGGCGCAGGAATCAGCAGTTAATCTCAATTCTTTGGCGCTCATTCGAGAGGAGCTCGATACCACCATTCAGCGCGCGGCCGGCGAGCTCGAAGCATTTTTGCTCGATGCGACCAATACCGGTGCGGCCGAGAATTGCTATACCGATGTGTCGCAAGTAGCCGGCACGCTGCGGTTGATTCAGTTCACCGCTGGAGCCTTGCTCGCCGAAGAAATGGCGGATGCGTTGAAAGATATCGCTACAGCGAGCGGCGCGAGCGCGGAAGCATTGGCTGGCGCGCTGAGTCACGCGTTTTTCGTGCTGCCGCGATACATCGAATTCGTTACGACCCGGCACTTTGCCGACCCGATTCTGATTATTCCCTACGCCAACGAATTGCGGGTGGCGCGTCGCAAACCACTGATCCCCGAGTTTCAATTTGAGACGCGCTCTTTTGGTCTGCTCCCTGTGCATGCGTTGCCTGACTCCGTTGCTGCGCCAAATAAAGAGGCGTTGGAGCGGTTGCGGCAAATGTATCAGGTGGGCTTGCTGGCAATTCTGCGGCAGAAAAACCAGCTACTTAATTTGCAGTTAATCGCGCGCGCGGCGGCGCGGTTTGCCAATCAGATGCCGACTAAATCCGGCGATGGTATTTGGCACCTGGCTGCAGCAGTTGCCGATTCGATGGCGCGCGGCGGTCTCAGCATCAATCTGAATCGTCGTCGCACATTGGGCACCATCGAACGGCTGATGTCGCGCTATCTCAAAGGCGGCGATACCGCATTAGCCGCTGTGCTGGACGATTCAATTCGGCACGAACTGATATTTCTGCTGGCGATTTCTTCGTATCGCGACGATAGCGTTAAGACAACAATCGATGCGTTTGCAATTCCGCACTTGCAACCGGACGATGGTGAATTAACCACCCAACACGACGCGATGCGCGGACCCGGTTTAGAGGCGATCGACTCCGTCGTTAAGGTGCTTAAAGAAGAGTTACGCAGCGCCAAAGATATTTTGGAAATTGCTTCGCAAAATCAGGGCATTTCCGTAGAAGAGCTTGCGCCTTTGCAGGAAACGCTCACGCGCGTTGCGGATACGCTGCGAATGGTCAACTTAAAGGCGCCGGCCAATATTCTGCGCGAACAATTAAAGTTTGTTGAAACTTGGGCCGCGCAGAAAAATGGTGTGCCCGCAGAACAGTTTCTGTCTGTGGCCGACGCGCTGCTGTTTATCGAAAGCAGTTTATCCGGGTTGTATCGCAATAAGTTGACGGCGGGCGATCTGGATCAAGTCACCGATGCAATGCGCAAGCAAATTGTCGCGGACAGTCAGTTGGCCGAGGCGTCGCGCATAGTCATCGACGAAGTACAGAACGGTATCGCCCTGTGTAAGCGCGCGATTACGTCCTACGTCGAATCCAATTTTGATGTTGCACACATCGCGAATGTCGGCACCACGCTCACCAGCGTGCGCGGTGCCGCGCAAATTCTGAATCACGTAAGGGCCGCAAGTATCTTGAAAAGCTGTGCGGCGTTTGTCGAAGCGCACGTCCGCGATAAGCAACAGAGCGGACCGCAACGACATCAGTTGCTGGAAACACTCGCCGATGCGTTGATCAGTCTTGAGTACTACTTCACTGAGCTTGCCGCATCGCGCGTGCCCGATGAAAAAATTCTGACCGTGGCCGAAGAAAGCTTGGCTGCACTTGGCTACGCCGTATCGCCATGAAGGTGCTCACCGCGACGGCACTTTTGTTATGGAAGCACTCTCGCTATGGAAGCACTGTCGTTATCAAAGGACACTCACTATGAAGATGTATGTGGCCATTAAGGAGAGCCGCTCTACGCCATGACTTATCTGATCGTTGCGATTTTATTAGGCATTCTTGCGATTGTGGTTTTGGCCTTGTCGTTACGTTTGTTAATCGGCGCCTGGTTGCTGCAGTGGCTTCGCGGTAGCGCAGGATTACTGCTGGTTACGCTGGCGGTTTTTATTGCCTTGGCCGCGTGGAATTTACGCAGCTATCAAGCAGTCGTTACGGCCAAGCCCATCGCTACACTGGCGTTCAATCGGATCGAGGATCGGCATTACGCGGTGTCGTTAGTGGACCAATCCGGCAACGAACAGCGTTACGAGCTCGATGGCGAAATGTGGCAACTCGACACCCGCGTGCTGCGTTGGACCGATACTGTCGCGCAGTTGGGATTCAAACCGGGTTATCGAGTCGCGACCTTATCGGGTCGCTACCTGTCGCTGGAAGACGAGCAAACGCTGCCGCATTCTTCGGTCGATCTCGGCGGCACTGCGTCTGGTCTCGATGTGTGGTTTTGGTTAAAGAAAGTGAATCGTCATTTCTCGTTGCTCGAAGCCGTGTCCGCCAACGTTAGCTATTTACCGATGGCCGATGGCGCGATGTATTCGGTGGCGATCGAAGGCGGTGGTTTGATCGCTCATCCGCTTAACGAGCGCGCTAAATTAGCGACCGATCACTGGCAATAACCGCTTCATTCCATTCCCGTTGTTTGCTTGACTTGCCTCAATGTGCTCGCCAACATGGCGGGCCGTTCATTTGCTTCATTCTCGCGTCGCCTTCCTTTGGGAGTAATTGGTTTGCAATTTCTATTTGACTACGGTCTTTTTTTCGCCAAGTTCGCCACTATTCTGGCCGGGCTGCTGATATTGGTAGGCGGTATTTTTACAATCGGTCATCGTCGTCCGCGCGAAGCTGACGGTCATATTGAGGTCAAGGATCTCAACGAGCGCTTCGATAGTTTTGAAGACGACATCAAGCACTCGATTCTTTTCGAGGACGAATTGAAGTCGCTGCTAAAAGAGCAGCGCAAGCAGGACAAGTTGGAAGAAAAACAGCGCAAAAAACACAAAAAAGAAGAGCCGCCGCGCAAACGTATTTTCGTGCTCGATTTTGATGGCGATATAAAAGCCTCCGCGGTCGAAAATTTGCGCGAAGAAATTACCGCGATTCTCACGCTGGCAAAACCCGATGAAGAAGTGTTGGTAAAACTCGAGAGCTCCGGCGGTATGGTGCACAGCTATGGTTTGGCGGCGTCGCAACTGCAACGCTTGGTGAATGCCGGTTTGAAGTTAACTGTTTCGGTCGATCGTGTTGCTGCCAGTGGCGGTTACATGATGGCGTGCATCGCTCAGACCATCGTGGCGGCGCCATTTGCAATTATTGGTTCGATCGGTGTGATGGCGCAGTTGCCGAACTTTCACCGCTTGCTCAAAAAACACGATGTCGATATCGAATTGCACACTGCCGGCGAGTTCAAACGCACGCTGACCGTGTTGGGTGAAAACACCGAAAAAGGCCGGCATAAATTTCTCGAAGAGCTGGAAGATACGCACATCCTGTTCAAGCAATTTGTATCCGAGCATCGCCCGCAGTTAATTATCGATGAAGTGGCGACGGGCGAGGTTTGGTACGGCACGCAGGCAATCGCAAACAAGCTGGTCGATGGCATTCAAACTAGCGACGAATTTTTGCTCGCGCGGCGCAAGGACAACGATTTGTTTTTGGTGCAGTACGTCGAGAAAAAACCGTGGCAGGAAAAGCTGGGTTTGATGGCCGAAGCGAGCATTGAGCGCGTGGTGGAGCGGATGATTCACAAACTCGGCACGCGCTTCTTCTGGTAGTTCGCTGCTTAGGTAATTCTGCAGTTCTGGAAGAAACCATCGCCCGATGGTTTCTTCCCTCGATTAATTACGCGGTGCATGTACCGGCGAAAACGTTTCGAAGTCTTCCATGCGCGATGGCGGGAACGGTTCTTTGTTCGTGGTGGTTGATGGTTGCTGCTCCGACTTCTCTTTGGTGTCCTTCATGTAGTCGTAGCGTTCGCGACTCACTTCGCTGACCCGTGTGTCTTCGCGCAAAATGACCGGATGAATAAATACCATCAAGTTGTTTTTCGTGCGTTTGTTACTGGTCGAGCTGAATAGCTTTCCAATCAGCGGCAGGTCGCCGAGTATCGGTACCTTTTGTTTGCTTTCGGTTTGCTCATCGCTGATAAGTCCGCCAAGCACTAAAATCTGATCGTCGCGGATTAGCGCTTTCGTATCGATTTCACGTTTGTTCGTCACGATATCGGATGCGCCAGTCACTGCGGCCGCAATGCTTTCGACCTTTTGTTTGATATCGAGCGTAACGGTATTGCCCTGATTTATACGCGGCGTAATTTCAAGGGACGTGCCGATGTCTTTACGCTCGATGGTTACGAAGGGATTGGTGGTCGTCGAGGCGGCGCTGGTCGCTTGACCCGTTTTCAACGGGACGTTTTGCCCGACTAAGAGCGAAGCAGCTTCGTTATCGATAGCTACAATGGTTGGCGTCGAAATAATGTTGGCCTTGGTATTCGCGCTCAACGCGCGAATTGCTGCTTGTAGCGAACCGCCTGTGTAATAGCCGAGCGTAAAGCCCGCGCCCGGAGCGGGAATGGTAATCGCTGCGCCGGTGGAGTCGACCCCCGTAGTTGTTGCGCCAAGCGCTGTTAGATTGCCGCCCAATGTATTAACCGCACCAATGCCGCCGCTGCCTTTCAGGTTGCCGATATTGGCCGTGCCCCAGATAACGCCAATATCGTTTTGGATGTCGCTGCTTACTTCGACGATCAGCGCCTCAACCAATACCTGCGCACGTCGCACATCAAGTTTTTCTACCACGACTTTCAATGATTCCGAGAGTCCCGGTGGCGCGTTGATCACGACCGCATTAGCGCTTTCGCTGGCATCGATGCTGAAGCTGGTGGCGCTGTCTTTCTGATCTTTTAAAACGCTCTGCGCGATGCTTTTCAGAATCGGTACGACTTCCTTGGCCGAGGCGTACTGCAAATACACGACCTGTGTATTGCCGCCGCCATTATTAGGTGTGTCCATTTGCAAAACGAGCTTTTTAACCTGTGCGCGCTTACTGGTTTCGCCGCTGAGCAAAATGCTGTTGGAGCGCTCATCGGCCGACAAACTCAGCGGCAACGTGCTGCCTTGGCCGGGCATGCCGGGGTTTCCACCGCCGCTACTTTGGCTGGGAAATAAGGTAGTCAAACTTGCCAGCACTTGTTTGGCGTTCGCGTATTGCAGATGAATCAATTCCACCTCGGAAGCGCCGGCACGGTCGAGCTTCTGCACCAAATTTTGTAACTGCGCGACGTTATTGGCATGGTCGGCGATCAACAGCATGTTGGTGCTGGCATCGGCGTTGATGATGGCTTCTTTGCTCGCCAACGGTTTTAGCATTTGCGCGAGATCAGTAGCGGAAACGTTGTTCGCTTTGAACACCTGCACAATCATGTCGTCGCTGGCTTTGCTGCGCATTGGGATGCCGCTTTGCGAAGCGATGGTAACCGGCACTATTTTCACCGCTTCCGGTGTTTCAATCGCCGCGAAACCGTGAACTTGCAGTACCGATAAAAATACCGCGTAGGCTTCTTCGCGCGTGACGGGCTTGGCCGACAGCACGGTAACTTTGCCTTGCACGTCGCGGTGTACCACCATGTTTTTGCCGGTCTGATCGGAGATCCATTGAATGAGCGTGCGAATGTCCGCATCGCGCATATTCATCGTCACCAAATCGCTGTTTGCAGGCGGCTGAGCAAACGTCGGATTGATCAGCAATAGCAGCGCGAAAAAACGTACAACAAGATGAAGGCGAAAACGCATTGCAGTGGTCCTTGAGCTATCAGCGCGAACTGCGCGCTCGCAATTCTTCCAGCCGCTGTAAAATTGCGGCTCGTTTTATTTCGTCTGGTGAAGCGCCGGCGGCCGGCGAATTATTAGGTACTGCATTGACGTCGGTATCGGTTTGCGGCGCCGGCGTATTTTGAGCGATGGCAAAGTCGGACGATTCCTGCGGTGCGGGAAAGAACAGTGTTTCCATAACGCCGTTGCGCGACAGCACGACGCGATTCTCGTGTACTTCCTGCAGCATGGCATCGCCGCTGATGCTGGCGCCGGCTTTAATCACTTGCGCGCGACCGTCTGGCATTTCAATCACCGCGCTGGCTTGATGCGGATCTTGAGCGGCAAATACGGCGCGTAGCGTCAACTGCAAATTCGTTTCGGGCAGATTGCCCTGACTGGTCGAATGGCCAAATAAATCGGCTGCCGTAATTTGCTCGACAAAAGGTTGCGGATTTGCGCCAGCGGTGCGGTTTTGACTTGTGATCACTGTGGGGCGGTAACTGAAACCCTGCACCGTCGACCAGATCTCAACGCCGATAAATGCCACGATCGCAATAATGCAGGCGGCAAAAATCAGCGGCTGCAGATTTTCAGCGACATGGCGCAAAAGCGGTGGACGGGCTTCCAATGAATATTCCTCGAAAGGATTGAGTGTGCAGAAAGTAAACGCCATTATAGCAGCGCCGACAAGTATTTATGCGCGACAGTTAGGATGGATTCCACAGTTTGCAGGCCTTACAGTGCGCGTTTTCAACAAAGCGTGACGGCCGTCGCATTGAAATAATAAGCACTTGTTTCAGCAAAGTTTTTTACTATACAAAGAGTTCACCTCCAGCCCACAATCACGCGGCTTAAACCCAGCGGAGCGCAGCAGCATGCAAATGCAAGCAGAACAGCCTTCACCGATTCCTGCGACTTCTTCACCCTTCAAACCATTGCCATTTAGCTTCGCGCGGCGCTTCGCTGTATTTCTCGATCCGTTGGTTGAGCAGCCGGTGCTGTGTCATCGCGCCAGTATTCCTCCACAAGTGTTTGCCGAAGTAATGCGTCTGTTGCAGAAGCCTTTCGCGTGTCGATTGCTCAGCGATGAAGAGTTCGATCGTGCGCTCGCCGTGGCTTATGAGCGCGACTCCACCGAAACCATGCAAATGGTGGAAGACCTTGGCGGTGAAATGGATCTTGCCAGCATCGCCAATTCGGTACCGGAAACCGAGGACCTGCTCGAGAAAGAAAACGACGCGCCGATTATTCGTTTAATCAATGCGCTGCTTACCGAAGCGGCGAAGCAAAACGCTTCGGATATTCACCTGGAAACGTTCGAGCGCCGCCTGGTCGTGCGCTTTCGTGTCGACGGCGTGTTGCGCGAAGTGGTACAGCCCAAGCGCGAGTTGGCGCCGCTGTTGGTATCGCGTATTAAGGTTATGGCGAAGCTCGATATCGCCGAAAAGCGTGTTCCGCAAGACGGACGTATCTCGTTGAAGGTCGGTGGCCGCGATATCGATATTCGCGTATCGACGATGCCGTCGAGTGCGGGCGAGCGCGTGGTGCTGCGGTTGCTCGATAAAGAAGCCGGCCGTCTCAATCTTGAAGTGCTCGGCATGCCGCGCCCGTTGAGCGAGCAGCTCACCGAATTACTGCTGCGTCCGCACGGTATTTTGTTGGTGACCGGGCCGACCGGTTCAGGCAAAACCACAACGCTGTATGCGGGTCTTTCCGAAATCAACGATCAGACGCGCAACATCCTGACGGTCGAAGATCCCATCGAATACAACCTGGAAGGCATCGGCCAGACCCAAGTCAACGTCAAGGCCGATATGACCTTTGCGCGCGGACTGCGCGCGATGCTGCGACAAGATCCGGATGTGGTGATGGTTGGCGAAATCCGCGATCGCGAAACGGCTGAAATTGCCGTACAAGCCAGCTTGACGGGGCACTTGGTGTTGTCGACGCTGCACACCAACTCCGCCGTCGGTGCGATTACGCGTTTACGCGATATGGGCATCGAGCCGTTTCTGCTGGCATCGAGTCTGATTGGCGTACTCGCACAACGCCTGGTGCGCGTGCTGTGCCCGCATTGTAAGGAGCTGCGCAAACCCGGTCCGATGGAGGAAACTTTCTTGGGGCTGAACGGTGCCACGATTTATCAGGCCAAAGGGTGTCCGCAGTGCAATAACACCGGCTACAAAGGCCGTACCGGTATTTATGAATTGATCGCCGTCGATGAAACCGTGCGCAACATGATTCACGCGCAGGACAGCGAGGAAACCATTCTGCACACCGTGCGCCCGCACGCGCGCAGTATTCGCGAGGACGGAATCGAGCGCGTTCGCGATGGCGTGACTACGCTTGAGGAAGTATTACGAGTAACGCAGGACGACTGAGTGAGAAAGCTGGCGCTGAGATTTTGCAGCGCCGCGACTTGATGCTCTTTGCGCTGATTGCATAACGGTCTCGCTCCAGCTTCATCTCGCCCTGTGGCTGCGCCCCCCGTGCTGCGTCATGTCGATTTCGTAAGGGTTTGTTATGGCCGCATTTTCATTTGCCGCGCTCGATACTGCTGGTAAAGAGCAGCGCGGCGTTCTCGAGGCGGACAGTTCGCGACAGGTGCGGCAGATGCTGCGCGATCGCGGTCTTGCGCCGCTGCGTATCGAGACTGTGGTTAAAGCGCCCGCTCAACGTGCTGGCGCGGCTGCTATTGGAGTGATTCGATTTGGCGGTCCGTCGCTGGGTGTGGCGGAGCTTGCTTTAGTCACTCGTCAGCTCGCCACATTGCTGCAGGCGGCGATGCCGCTTGAAGAAGCGCTCACCGCCGTCGGTCGGCAGGCGGAGAAGCAAAAAGTCGCCAATATCATTTTGTCGGTGCGCTCGAAGGTTATGGAAGGGCACTCGCTGGCGGGCAGTATGGCCGACTTTCCCGCTGCGTTTCCCGGCCTGTATCGAGCGACAGTGGCATCCGGCGAACACTCGGGCCACCTCGATTTAGTGCTGGGCAAGCTGGCCGATTACAGCGAAAACGCGCACGCGTCCCGTCAAAAAGTGCAAATGGCTCTGTTGTATCCGTCGCTGTTGTTGCTGGTCGCCATTGGCATCGTGTCCGGGCTGATGACCTTCGTCGTTCCCAAAGTGGTCGATGTGATTACTGGGCAGGGCCAGGAGCTGCCGGTGCTGACGCGCGGGTTAATCGGGCTCAGTTATTTCGTCACCCACTGGGGGTGGCTGGCGGTAATCGGCGTGATCGCGGCCGTTGCCGGTATTCGCTATGCGTTGCGCAACGATGCGCTGCGTCTGCGCTGGCATCACCAATTGCTGCGGTTACCGTTATTCGGCCGCTTGAGTCGCGGCAGCAATACCGCGCGCTTTGCCAGCACGCTCAGCATTCTCACCAGCAGCGGTGTGCCGCTGGTCGATGCGCTGTCGATTGGCGGCGCCGTGTTATCCAACGAATGGTTGAAGCGCGCGGTCGGAGTCGCCACGCAGCAAGTGAAGGAGGGCAGCTCGCTCAATTTGGCGATTGAGCAATGCGGTTATTTTCCGCCGATGATGATTTCGATGATCGCCAGCGGTGAAATGAGCGGCTCGCTCGACACCATGCTCGAACGCGTTGCATCCAGTCAGCAGCGCGAGTTCGACAATATCGTTGGTACGGTGCTCGGCATCTTCGAGCCGATGATGTTGCTGGTCATGGGCGGCGCAGTGCTGTTAATCGTCGTCGCAATTCTCGAACCCATTTTCAGCCTCAACCAGTTAGTCTAGGCGCCGCAAAAAATTGGGCACCTAGCTCATCAATAAAGATGGGCCGCAACAGCAGTTTCAGAATTAAGCATTATCGGAATCAATAAGGAGCGCAGCGTGAAAACATTAAAAAACGACAAGGGCTTTACGCTGATCGAAATCATGGTGGTGGTTGTCATCATCGGTATTTTGATCGGCCTGGTGGCGCCCAATGTGCTCGGGCGGGTTGACAAGGCGCGTGTCACCGCTGCCAAAGCCGATATTGCGACACTCGATCAGGCACTTGAAATGTATCGGCTCGATAATCATGCGTATCCGAATACCGATCAGGGTCTCGAAGCGTTGGTGACGAAACCGGGCGGCGAGCCCGATGCGAAAAACTGGAATCCTGAAGGCTATCTGAAGAAAAAACAATTGCCGCTCGATCCGTGGGGTCACGCTTATCAATACGTGCTGCCTGGGCAGGAAGGGCGCGCCTACGATCTCTATTCATTCGGTGCCGACGGGCGCGAAGGTGGCGAAGGTTACGATGCGGATGTCGGCAACTGGTCCAAGGATTAACTCGCGCGGCTTTACGCTGATCGAGGTAATGGTTGTCCTTGTTATCGTCGCGGTGTTGGCGGGCCTGTTGGTGATCGGCTTTACCGACTCGCCACAACAACGCCTGCGCAAAGAGGCGCGCGACCTGGCAACGCTTATCAATGCCGCCGCTGATGAAGCGGTTATGCGCAGCATGGAGCTGGGCCTAGTTGTCGATGGCAGCGGCTATCAATTCGTCGTTTTCGATCTGGAGAAAAAGCAGTGGCAGGCCGCTCCTGAACGCGCATTCGCACGCCATAAATTTACCGACGGCTACGCCATCGATTTCGCTATTGATGGGACCCAAGTCGACGACCAAACCCGCCAACGCATCCAGGCTTTCGCCGAACGCAGTGGCGATGCCGCGATGCGTCCCTCTTTGTTGATTCTATCGAGCGGAGAAGTGACGCCGTTTCGGCTGACGCTGAGCGCGGATAAGTTGCAACCGGTCGCGCTGGCGGGCGATGGGCTCAATCCAGTCGTGATTGCTGACAGCGACAAGTCCAGTAGTAACGCGACAGCAGCGCCAGCCAATGTGCAAGATTGAAATGAAGCGCGCGCGCGGTTTCACACTGCTTGAGGTGCTCGTTGCGCTGGCGATTTTGGCGCTATCCGCCGCTGCGGTTCTGCGTCAGACGCAATTGGGGGTGAAACAGCAGTACGAGCTAGAGTTGAAGTCGTACGCGCTGTGGATGGCCGATGACACCATCACCGCGTTAATGACGAAGCCGCAGTGGCCACCGGTCGGGCGCGATCAAGACAAGCAAACGTATCAAGAGCAGGAATGGGTTATTACCACGGATGTTCAAGCCACGCCGGACCCGTTGCTGCGCAAAATTGAAATCAGTATCAACCTGGGCGATCGCGACGAGAAAGCGGCGGCATTGCTGACGCTCACGGCGTACCGGGGGCAGTACTAAATGCGCGCGCGCGGTTTTACGCTGCTCGAATTGATGGTTGCGATCAGCATTTTTGCGTTGATCGGTATAGCCAGTTATCGCGTGCTCAGCGGTGTGATGCAAACCAATGAACGGCTGGAGGCGCGCTCGGAGAAGATGCGTGAGATCAATCGCGCGTTGTGGGTTTTACAGCAGGATTTCGAACAATTGGTGCAGCGCGATGTGCGCAATGCGGATGGCACCTTCGCCGAGAATCCTAATTATTTGGTGGTTGATAGCGAAGCCGAGCTGCCGTTGCAGTTGACGCGTGGCGGGCGCAGCAATCCATTGAATTTACCGCGGAGCGACATGCAGCGTATTGCCTACAGCGTCGAGCATCATCCCGATTACGAAAAATCCGATAGCCCGCATTACCACGAAGAGCTTATGTACTTAATGCGTTACAGCTGGCCGATGCTCGATGGCGCCGGCGCCAAGGAGAAAGCGCAACAGCAGATTTTATTGCCGGGGGTCGACAGTCTCGCGGTCACGGTAACAACCGAGCACAGCTCCGAAGCCGTGTGGCCGCAAGCCGAGCCTTCGGACCCACCAGATGTGCCGATGGCGGTGGAGGTGGAATTAACCATGGGGCAGGAGAGCGTCAAGCACTCCTTTAAAGTGTGGTGAACGTGGTGAGCATGCAGCGCCAGCGCGGCATCGCGCTCATCACCGTGCTGTTGGTGTTCGCATTGGTTGCGGTCATCGCCACTGAAATGTTGCAACGCGGCCAGTTGAATTTGCGCTCAGTGGGCGGCTTAGTCGAAACACGGCAGACGTATTACTACGCGCTGGCCGGTGAAGCCTTCGCGCGACAACTGCTGGCGCGCGATATTGTCGAGCGCAACAGCACTACCGATACGCTGATCGAGCCGTGGGCACAGACCAAAGATCAAAAGCCGTTCGAGATCGACAATGGCACGATGCAAATCGAAATTCACGATCTACAAGGCCGCTTCAATTTAAATAATGTCGTCGATGCCGAAGGCGCAAAGCGGGATGTAGCGGTAGAGCAATTCAAGCTGTTGCTGACCGCGTTACAGTTGAGTGTGAATTACGCGAGCGAATGGGCCGATTGGGTCGATATCGATCAAGTGCGCTCAGTCAATGGCGCCGAGGATGCCGATTACAAAGGTTATTTGACCGCTGGACATTTCGAGGCCGATACCAGTGTGCTGCGGTTATTGCATTCGATGCAGCCGCAGGATTATGCGAAGCTGGCGCCGCATGTCACGGTGTTACCGGCCGGCACGGCCACTACAATAAATATCAACACCGCCGACGCTGCGGTGCTGCGGTCTATAATGCCTGAGGCGCTGGCGACGCAAGTTGTCGCGCGTCAGCAGAGTGGTGGTTATCGCGATCTCACCGAATTCCAGGCGGCCGGTTTGACCACCGAAATCGCGGATGTGAAAAGCAGTTATTTTGAAGTGGTCGTAACGGTTAATTACCTCAATCGCTGGCAGCGTGTGCGCACTGTGTTGCGGCGAAACAATAACTCGGGCACTGCGGTTACTTTTGATGTTCTCAGTCGCGTGCGCAGCCCGCTGATCGACGATAGCGAATGATGAAACAATTTTTGGTATTACAGCTTCCAGTTGCCGATCTCGATGACAACTCGCCGATCGGGTGGTTTGTCTTCGACGATGACGAGATTTTGCGCCAGCAGGGAATTACCCCGCTCGGGCAATTACAGCCTGCCATTGCTGCGGTTTTTACCGGCGGCGAAACGCTGGTATTGGTTCCCGGCGAATTGGTATTGCTCACATCGGTGCGTATTCCTTCACGGCAGTTGCGGCAAATCAAACAAGCGCTGCCATACATGGTGGAAGAGCTGATTGCCGATAACATCGAAGACGTTCACCTCGCGCTGCCTGACGGTGCTCCGGCTGCCGACACCGCATTGCCGGTGGCGGTGGTGCATCACCATCTGCTGATTAACTGGCTCGATCAGTTGTATCAGCACGGCATCAAGCCGAGCTGGATGTGCCCCGATACGCTGGCAGCGCCGTGGCGCGAACACGGTAGAAGTTTTTTCGTGAGCGGCGAGCGCGTGTTGTACCGCGATCATCTGCATGGCGCGCAAGTGTTTTTCCTGCCGCAAATTGAAACTTATTTAACGATGTTGAAATCGCAACTCAGCTTTGAGGAAATCGGCGCATTGCCGCGTTATCAAGTAAACGCGGGGCGCGACGACGCAGCAGGGCTGATTAAATTGCGCGAAGCGCTCGATGCGCAATTCGATGTCGAAATCAACGAAACGCATTACACCGAAACCGCTGGCGAGGTATTGGCGGCAAACGCGCTGCGCCATCGCGACGATTTAATTAATTTGTTGCAGGGCGGTTATCGCGTCCAACGTCAAACCGGTGCGGTGGCGTGGCGACGCACCTTGGTGGCTGCATCGATTGGCGTACTGATCTATTGCGGTATCAGTGCCGCCAGCGGGTTGTGGTTTTCATGGTGCGCCAAACAAGTTGAAGAGCAGACATTTAGTTTCTACCGCGAGCTGTTCCCGCAGGAGCGGCGCGTGGTCAGTCCGAAAAAACAAATGCAGGCACATTTGCGTGGGCCGGCGTCGGATGCATCGTCGGCGCTGCCGCTGCTCGCAAAAACCGCGCTGGGTTTACGCAATAACAGCGTTCAACTCGATGAAATTCGCTACACGCAGCAGCGCAACGATTTGCAGCTGCAACTCCGTACGCCGACGATGGAGGTGCTCGACAAAATCAAACAGCAACTCGATGGTGTGGGCTTGAGCGTCGAAATTAATTCGGCTACGCAGCGCGGCAATGAAGCATTGGGACGGATTAGCGTGCGGGAGCGCCAATCATGAAAACTTTCAACGCGCTACTCGAACGTTTTCGCAATGAAGTCGCTTCCACGTTGTTGGCGCAGAAATTATGGGCGCGATACGAAACCGCTGCACCTCGCGAGCAACTTGCGCTGAGATTGCTCGGTATATTTTTTCTTATCGTATTACTGTTGCTCGTGGTCGTGCTGCCGTTGCATCGATTTAATACCGCATCGATCGCGGATTTTCGTGCGCAGCAGGAAACTCTCGCGTGGATGCAAACCAATCGCGACGCGATTGGCAGCGATTCACAAAAACCGCGCGCGCCGGGCGATTCATTAATGGCCATCGCCAATCAAAGTGCGCGCAATGCAGGCTTAAGTTTTAAACGTTACGAGCCCAACGGTGAAGCACTTAATTTGTGGCTCGAACAAGTGCCGTTTAATCAGGTGGTGAAATGGCTCGACGCATTACAGCGCGATTACGGTGTGACCGCCGTCGATTTCACCGCCAGCAAACGCGATGAAGCTGGTGTCGTCGATATCCGCGTCACGCTGAAAGGTTAACGTCACTTTATGTACAACCATCACTTCGGATTTTCCGAGGCGCCTTTTTCAATCGCGCCCGATCCGCGTTACCTCTATCTCAGCGAGCAGCATCGCGAAGCATTAGCGCACTTGGTTTACGGCATCGGCGATCACGGCGGTTTCGTAGTGCTCACCGGTGAAGTAGGCACCGGAAAAACCACGGTATGTCGTTGCTTGTTGCAACAGGTGCCGGCCCATATCGATATCGCTGTCATCGTCAATCCAAAATTAAATGCGCACGAATTATTGCAGACTATTTGCGACGAATTGGGGGTGGCACAGGCAGAGGAAAAGCCCAGCGCCAAGCAATTGCTTGACGCGTTAAATATGTTTTTACTGGCCACGCATGCGCGCGGTCGCAATGCAATTTTAATTGTCGACGAAGCGCAAAACCTCGCGCCGGATGTGCTCGAGCAATTGCGCTTGCTGACCAATCTCGAAACCAATGAACGCAAATTGCTGCAATTAATTTTGTTGGGGCAGCCGGAATTAAATACATTATTGGCGCAGCCTTCGCTGCGTCAGCTATCGCAGCGGATTACCGCGCGTTATCACCTGCGTCCGCTTGCACGCGACGAGGTGGTGAGTTATATCGAACATCGCGTTGCTGTGGCGGGTGGTCGCGGTCAATTATTTTCCAAAGCGGCGATCGCTAAGATTTTTCGCTTCAGTAAAGGCATTCCGCGATTAATTAATTTGCTGTGCGATCGCGCGTTGCTTGGTGTGTATTCTGAAAATGGCGGCGAAGTCGATACGGCGATGATTCGCCGCGCCGCTCGTGAAGTATTGCCGCAGCAGCGCTCGCAACGTGGATTACCGGATTTTTCATGGATTCAATTTGCCGTGGGCAGCGCAATTGCGGCAGCGTTATTAATCGGGATTTATTTCGCGTGGCAGCAGCGCGCGGTATTTTTAACGCCGGCAACCGATGCCGTAGCAAACGATAAAGAATGGCGAGAATCTTTGCAGTCTACAGAAGGTGACAAGGCCATCGCGCTCGGTGAGCTGACGAATGTCTGGCGCGGTGCTTCGGGTGAAAAAGAAAAAATTACCGAGTGCCCGCAAAGTACACCCGATATAAGTTGTCTTCAGCTTGAACAAATAAAAATCGACGATGTAACGCGCTACAACGTGCCATTGGTTTTGGTGTTGCACACCGATGCCACGACTCCGCGCTACGTGGTGTTGAAGCGAATACAAGCGGATCGCGCCGATATTTATTTCGCCGCGCGTGACTGGCATGTGGCGCTGAAGGATTTGTCGCCGCTGTGGCGCGGTGAGGTTTTAATTTTGGCGCCGGCACCGGTCGCGCAGTTGCCGTTGCAACCCGGTGCGACCGATTCATTGGTGGCGTGGTTCGATACGCAGCTGTATCGGCATTTTCATCGCAATGAGCGCCGCTGGCAGCGCGAGGTTTACGACCGCAGCGAACAGCTTGCCGATGGCGCCTCCAAATCCGCCTGGTTAGTTAGTCATTATCTGGCGCTGCGCGAACAGCCATCGACAACGGTTTACGATGCGACGTTGTTGTCCAACGTAAAACAATTTCAGCAAGAACAAGGTCTGGCGAGTAACGGCATTATCGATTTGGCGACGCTGCTGGCATTAAGTCGCACCAGCATGCCGGATGTTCCTGCGCTGAACCGGGTTGCAGACGGGCGGGGCAGCTGACATGTCATTAATACTCGACGCATTAAAAAAATCAGAGCGCGAACGTCAGCGCGAAAAAACGCCTGATTTGCAGAGTATTCATCAGCCGTTGCCGCGCCGTGAGGTGCGTTCGCGGCGTCATTTGTGGATTATTGCCGCAGTGGTTTTTGTCAACGCGGCGGTGTTGATGTACTGGCGTTTGCAGCAGCCGTCGCTTTCAGTTGCGGCGAATTCAATCGCTGCAAAATCTGCAGAGCCAGCAGTTACCAATGCGCCTCTTACTGAAGCAAAAAAAATAATTCCCGCTGTACCTGGCGTGACTACAAATGCCACGCCCGATGAGTACACGCGAATCGCACCCACTCAAAATGCCGCTGCGCAGACATCTGCGGTCAGTGATTTACGTATCGAGGAAGTAAGCGAATTACCGGAAGACGTGCGCAATAATTTGCCGGCGATGACGTTTTCATTTCATGTGTATTCGACGAATCCACAACAGCGCACGATCATTATTAATAATAAGCGTATGCGTGAAGGCGACGAAGTAAGTTCAGGTTTGCAGCTGCAAACAATTACCGATGATGGCGTGATTTTGCTGTACGCGGCACACAGAATACATATCAGCGTGTTATCGGGCTGGTAGATTTTTATTTGGCTGGTTCAGCATTGTCATCAGTAGCACCGCGTTGCGGCAGAATTTTTTCGAACTCCGGTAGCTCCATCGGAACTGTTGGTTCGAGCTTTCCATTTTCATATTTCATCTGCTGCACGCGCGTGGCATCATAATTTTCACGACTGACTTTGTTTCCCATAGCATCGGAATCGATGACTATCGGATGAATAAATACCATCAAATTTTGTTTTGTCATTTTATGGCTGTTGGATCGAAATAAACGACCCACTAACGGCATATCGCCGAGTATCGGCACTTTGCTTTCACTGTCTTGGCGCTGATCTGAAATAAGCCCGCCGAGCACTAATGTTTTGTCGTTACTCACAACCACTTTGGTAGTAATGCTGCGTTTATTCGTAACGATATCATTCGCACCGGCCAGCGAGGTATTGGCTGTATCCGCAACGGTTTGCACCTCTTGCAAGATATCGAGCATTACCGATTTGTCGGCATTAATTTGCGGCGTGATTTTCAATGTTACGCCGATGTCCTGACGTTGATAGGTAGTAAACGGATTGTCGGTCGAAGACGCGGTACCAGTACTTTGCCCTGTGATTATCGGGATATTCGAGCCGACAATAATTTGCGCTTGCTGGTTATCGAGCGTCATTACTGAGGGTGTCGATAACACATTGACCTTTGAATTTGAGCTCAATGCGCGTATTGCGGCTTGTAAATTGCCGCCAGTGTAATAGCCCAGTGTAAGCCCGGCTGCAGGGCCTGTGACTGCACCTGTGCTATCCACTGCAGCGGCACTTAAGTTGCCGAGCGTGCTAACCGCTGCAACGCCGCCGCTGCCTTTGGTGTCGCCAATGTTTGTGGTTTGCCACATTACGCCGAGATCGTTTGCCACATCGTTGCTCACCTCAACGATTAACGCTTCCACCAATACCTGTGAGCGCTGCACATCGAGTTTGCTCAGAATTGTTTGCATGTTGTCGAGCATGTCGGGTGGTCCGGTCATAACAATGGCGTTATTGCTTTTGCTTGCCTCGATGCTAATTGAGGAGTCGGATACTGCTTGTTCTTTCGCTTCTTTTTGCGCGGTGTTAGTGACGCTCTTAAGAATCGGCAACATTTCTTCCGCAGATAAATAATGCAAAAAAACTACTCGGGATGCGTTAGTCGCGCTGAGCGGTTGATCGAGTTGACGAATTAATTGTTGAGCGCGTTGGCGGCTGATCGGTTCGCCCGCCAATAAAATACTATTCGAGCGCTCATCGGCAGCGATCGATATTGGCGATGAACTGCTGCTGCCTTCGGATGCCCCGGAGTTGTTGTTCGCCGGTTTCACCAAGCCAGATAAAACTTGTGCAACATCTTTCGCGCTGGCGTGCTGCAATTTTATGACGTCGATTTCCAAGGAGCCGCTGCGATCGAGACGGCGCACTAACTCGACTAACCTTTTTACATTGTCACCGCTGTCCGCGATGAGGAGCGAGTCGCTGGAATCAAGCGGGGCGATATATCCGGTGGGGGAAACTAGCGGTTTTATTAACTGCGACATCGCTGCGTTAGAAACATTTTTAACCGCGATTACTTGAACAACCTGACCGCTGCCCTCGGGCTTGCCGAAATCATCGATGACCGCGCGCGGCGAAATTTTTGCGAGTGCGCTGGGATAAATTCGCAGAATCCCATCTACGTCCGACGTGCTGTAACCCTGGACATCGAGTAGAGAAAGAAATACTTGATACGCTTGCGCAATAGTCATTGGCCGATCGGCAAATGCGGTAACTCGGCCTTGTACGCGCGGATCAATAACAATTTGTTTGTGTGTCTGTTCGGCAATCCACTGAATGACTGCGCGCAAATCGGCGTCGCGCATATTTAAGGTTACGAGGCCGGATTCATTATTGGCGCTCGTTGAATTTGCGATAGTTTGCGCCGAAGCATGAGAAACGATCATAAAGAGAGCAAAAAAAAGCGAAAAAGTCCGCGCGCTAAGCGCTCCGACAGGGCGTTGCACGGCGCATAAAATGCGGGAGTGAATTCCTGCGAAAAGCATCAATCGGCGGTCGCCTTGATTTGTTTTGTTGAGTGATTTTTCAATAGAGACAAAAGCTTAGCCGAAAAACCTGTAAATGCATATGATCCTATTATCAGTTTGATAAAGCGGTGCGTATGATTTTGTTTGACATTAGTGCGCGGTGTCTGTGTAAAAAGCCTGCAATATGGATGCTTGAATATATTAATTATTCGTAAATTTCTCTTGACCGAGTAATTTCTCCATCTTTACACTTGCATGCCTTTTAGCGGTAGACATGAAGTAAGCGTCGTGTCTGCAAATAATATTAATCGTGGATTAAACGCTTACAGAAAGTGCTTGGCAGCTCATTCGGCAGCTCACAGGCACCAGCAGCAAATATAGGTCAGATGTTTTACCTAAGTTTGTTGGAGCACCGGATGGCCGGGCAATAACAATTAAAGAAGAGCCAGTCGCAACAGCGAATGGGTGTCGTGTAATCTCCCTCGCTCTGGGCGATGGGCGTTGTAGCGGAAGATAACCGGTTCATGACTTACAAAACTCGTAAAAGCTTTTCGCAACAATTCGGTGGTTTGGGCTTCGTTATAGTCCTCCACATCGTGGCTATCTATTTTGTGGCATCAGGTCTTGCTCACAAAGCGGTAGAGTCTATTGCCGGTCCAATCGAGACCAAGGTAATTGAAGAAGCCAAGCCTAAGCAGGAGGAACTACCTCCACCTCCACCCAAGTTACAAACCCCTCCGCCGTATGTGCCGCCGCCCGATTTAGATGTGGCGATTGAAGCTGCACCGACGACGGCATCGCATGCAATTGCTGCCGTTTCAACCACCAAGCCAGTTGCTGCGCCGCCGCCGTCTGCTCCAGTTGCAGATGTTGCTCCGCGTTTCGATGCGAAGTCGCGCGCTAATGCTTTTCCTGAGTCAGAGTATCCGGATCAGTCGCGTCGCTTGGGTGAAGAAGGCGAGGTCATTATTTCTGTCCTGGTCCAGGCCGATGGCAAAATTGGCGACGGCAAAATTGAGAAAAGCAGTGGCTTTGAGCGTCTCGATAAAGCTGCGCTCGATTACTACATGCGCCGCGGTAAGTTCCTTCCCGGTACAAAAGATGGCCAGCCGATAGCGGCTTGGAAATCAATAAAGGTTACGTTTAATTTGAAAAAATAAGCGCTGATTAGATATGGCGTTGGATAAAACGATTTTCGTAGTGCAACCATCTTAGTTACTAAAAATTTGCCAAAAGAAGGAAGATGCAATGACCATTAAACGCCTTACCCCGTTCGTTCTTCAGCTCGCGATGGTTTTCGCCGGTCTGCAGTTGATGAGCGCTCCTGTTTCTGCTCAAGAACAACCGGCTGCCGATACAGCTGCACCAGCTGATCAAACGGCAGCGCCAGTAGATCAATCCGCAGCACCAGTAGATCAAGCTACCAGCGCTGCAAGCTCGGCAAACGAAGCTACCACTGAAAAAAACCCCTACGGCCTCGGCGCTCTTTGGAGCCAAGGTGACGCAGTTGCTAAAGGCACTCTGGTGTTGATGGCAATCATGTCGGCTGTTACTTGGTACACGTTGTTCACCAAGCTGTGGGAACAACAACGTTTATTCAATCAAGCTAAAGAAGCTCGCAAGCTTTGGGAAGCTAATAGCATCGCTGAAGGCGTGCAAAAACTGTCGAAAAACAGTGCTTATCGCGGTTTAGCTGAAGACGGCTTAAAGGCTGTTAAGCATCACGATGGTCGCTTGACAGACAAAATCGATATTCAGGATTGGATCACCATGACAATTCAGCGTGGTGTTGAATCGGTTAATAGTGCGCTCCAAGGTGGTATGTCTTTTCTTGCAACTACTGGCTCGTGCGCACCGTTCGTCGGTTTGTTCGGTACCGTTTGGGGTATTTACCACGCTCTGATTGCAATTGGTGTTGCTGGTCAAGCAAGTATTGATAAAGTGGCTGGCCCAGTTGGTGAAGCACTTATCATGACCGCGATCGGCTTGGCTGTTGCTGTTCCGGCGGTGCTTGGTTACAACTGGTTAGTACGTCGTAACAAAGTAGCGATGGAACAAATTCGCCAGTTTGGTGAAGACGTGCACGCTACTCTGTCGCTGGGCGCTCGTATCGATCAAGGCGATACGCTTTCGCAACGGAGCAAATAAAAATGGGGATGAGCGTTTCCTCGGGTGATGACGACAGCGATCTGAATTCAACGATCAATACGACGCCCCTCGTGGACATCATGTTGGTCGTGCTGATCATATTTTTGATCACGGTTCCGGTCGTTGTTCATACGGTCCCGGTTGAGTTGCCGAAAGCATCCAATGTGCCGACGCAAACAAAACCAGAAAATATTGTGATCGGTGTCGATAAAGATGGTGATCTGTACTGGAACTCTTTGCGGATTGCTGACCAAGGCGTGCTGTTGCAGAAGCTCAAGGAAATAGCGGTTTTATCTCCGCAACCAGAGATTCATATTCGTGGCGATCTTCGCGGTCGTTACGAAAATGTTGGCAGGGTAGTTCTAGCCTGCCAACGTGCCAGCATTCGAAAGGTAGGCTTCATCACCGAACCTGGTCAGAAGTAGTATTTAGAACGATAAATTCGCGGGAGACATTCCATGGGAATGAGCGTAGGTAGTGCCGATGGCGACGTAATGATTGAGATGAATACCACGCCGTTAATCGACGTGTTGCTCGTTCTGATCGTTATGTTAATTATCACAATTCCAGTGCAGACTCATGCGGTTAAGCTGGATATGCCGCGGCCAAATGCAACTCCGCCGACCACGCAACCTGAAGTCATTGACTTGGTCGTCGATTTTGACGGCACGTTGTTATGGAATAATCAGCCTGTTCCAAATGGCGATACGCTGATTAGCTATTTCGTGGAAGCTGCTGCAAAAGATCCGCAGCCAGAGTTGCATCTTCGTCCGAATAAATTGGCGAAATATGATGTTGTTGCCAAAGTGTTAGCTACGGCACAACGTAAAGGAATTAAAAATATAGGTATTGTTGGCAACGAAGAAATGTAATCGTTGTCCATCTGTCACACCTTTGAACTGAGGCGAGTGTCTTTCAATGCGAGTAATTAAGGCTTTAATACTGTCGCTGCCGACTATTGGTTTTATTAGTAGCGGTGTTGTAGCAACCGTAGCACTGAATACCTTTGCAACTACTGCTGTTTACGCAGCTAAAGCAGATCAGCAGATCAGCGCGAAGGTGGGCAAACCCCTACAAGAAGCGTTGAGCTTGGCTCAGGGCGGAAAACTGAAAGAGGCTATGGCCAAGGTTCAGGAAGCTGGCGCGGTATCTGGAAAAACGCCGGTTGAAGAATTCAAGGTAAATGAAGTTACTGCGTTTATTGCGGTAAAGCTAGGTGATTACAACACCGCCGCAAAAGCATATGAAGCGACCTTACAAAGCGGTCAGTTACCAGCGGATCAGGCAAAAGATCGCGTCAATCAGTTGGTGAAGCTTTACTATCAATTAAATAATTATCCAAAAGCTATTCAGTACGGCAGTCAATATTTAAAAGATGGTGGCACCGATACATCGATAGCTGTGCTGGTGGCGCAAGCCTACTATCAGCAAAAAGATTATGCGCATGGTGTAGAGGCCGCGCAGAATTTGATTCGGATGGCAAGCCAAGCCGGTCAACCTGTTCAAGAGCCATGGCTGCAACTGCTGATGAATTGCCAAGTTAACTCTGGCAAAGAAGACGATGCTGTAAGCACGCTTGAGCAATTAGTTGCAAAATATCCGAGCAAACAATATTGGACCCAGTTGTTAGGTTATGTTCAGACGCACGGTGGTAGCTCTGATCGTAAAAATCTTGAAGTGTATCGTTTGAAGCTTGCAAACAATCTGCTTAAAGATTCTGAATATGTCGACATGGCGCAGTTGGCCATGGCGCTCGGCTTCCCGGGCGATGCGAAAAACGTACTTGATAAAGGCTTCAGCGAAAAAGTTTTAGGTACCGGTGCTAATAAGGATCGCGAAACTCGCTTGTTGAATCTTGCCCAAACTAACTCGGCCGCGGATCAAAAGTCGTTACCAGCTTTTGATAAAGAGGCATCTGCGGCAGCTAATGGCGATAGCGATGTTAAGTTGGGTGAGGCATATCTCAGCTATGGCGATAGTGCTAAAGCAATCGAAGCCATTAAGCGCGGCATCAAAAAAGGTAATGTCAAAGCAGTCGACGAAGCCAATTTTCAATTAGGACTTGCACTGCTCGATGCTAAACAATCGAGTGAAGCAGTTGCTGCGTTCAAATCAGTTCCTGCTGATTCGAAACTGGCTTCAGTAGCTCGTCTTTGGATAGTTTACATAAACGGAAAAAAATGACTTATTAGTGGTCATGAATTAAAAAGGGCGGCCAATGAGCCGCCCTTTTTAATTCCATTTAATCGCTCACAAATTAGACTTCTGACAAATAGCGAGCCACTTTTTTATACCTTCGCTGCGATATTTGTGCTTATGCACGATGAAGTAAAAGTGTCGATGAAAGTCTCGGTGAGCTACCGTAAGCGGAACCAAGCTACCACGATCAAAAGCATTCTGGAGCGCGACTTTCGATATGCAGCCAATGCCTAGTCCTGCTTCTACCGCTCGTTTTATTGCCTCAGTATGCTGCAGCTCTAACATGATTTTTATTTTTGAAAGCAGGCCGTGCATGCCGCGCTCAAAAGTTTGACGAGTGCCTGAACCAGCCTCTCTAACAATCCAAGTGGCCTTCATTAAATCATCGTCATTTAAACGTGATTTTGCAGCGAGCGGATGATTGGGGGCGCAAAATATTACGAGCTCATCCTCCAGCCATTGCGTAATTTCCAAATCCGGATGTGATAGCTCACCTTCGACCAGCGCAATATCGAGTTCGAAGTTAGCGACTTTATGAACGATTTCTGCGGTATTGGCTACATGTAACGAAACCTGTGCACCAGGTTGCTCCCGCATGAAGCGCGCCATCAATTCAACGGCCAAGTAATTGCCGATGGTAAGCGTTGCGCCGATATGCAAGCGCCCAATATCGGAGTGGCTGCGAAACGCATTCTCTAAATCTTTCGCTTGCTCAAGCAACGATTGCGCGCGCGGTCGCAGCGCTCTTCCGAACTCATTAAGTTGTATACGTTTGCCGAGGCGGTCGAATAATTGGATATCGAAATGGCCCTCGAGATCGCTGAGCGAGCCACTCACCGCCGATTGCGACATAGCCAAAGTTTCCGCAGCCCGGCTGATATTTTCGGTAACGGCAACGGCAAGAAATACTTCTAATTGACGCAGGGTATAGTGCATCATCGGCTGCTCCGAAAATAAGAATCAGAATAACTTGATTTACCGATTAAGCAAAAATTACTAGAATTCGTCATCCGCGCGAATAAGGCAGATTAAATGTCTTTATTGGCTAAGCGTTTGCTTAGTTAACTGCGCCCGTACCCCTCTAGGAGTGTTTATTTTTCATGGCATCTTTTATTACTGAACATGTGCTCAGCGTGCATCACTGGACTGATAAATTATTCAGTTTCACCACTACTCGTTCGAATACGCTGCGGTTTAAAAACGGCCATTTCATCATGATCGGTCTTGAGTCTGCTGGTCGCCCTTTAATGCGCGCATATAGTATCGCCAGTGCGAATTACGAAGAGCAGCTGGAATTTTTCAGTATTAAGGTACCCGATGGTCCATTGACCTCGCGTCTGCAGCATTTAAAAGTTGGTGATCCGGTCTTAATGAGCAGCAAGCCCACGGGCACATTGGTTCTCGATAATTTATTGCCGGGTCGACATCTCTATTTGTTGAGTACGGGCACTGGACTCGCGCCTTTTTTGAGTATTATCAAAGACCCGGAGACTTACGAGCAGTACGAAAAAATTATATTAATTCACGGTGTGCGGCAAACTGGAGAGCTGGCATACGACGATTTCATTACTCGTGAACTGCCGGAAAATGAGTTTTTTGGCGACCAAGTCAAAGAGAAGTTAATCTATTACCCCACAGTGACGCGCGAGCCGTTTCGCAATCAGGGCCGACTTACCGATTTGATGCAAAGCGGAAAACTATTTTCCGATATCGGATTGCCGCCGCTCAATTTAGAAAACGATCGCTTTATGCTTTGCGGCAGTCCGCAAATGTTGAAAGACACGTGTGTAATTTTGGATGCGGGCGGATTTAAAGAGGCGCGTCACGGAGATTCAGGCCACTACGTCATTGAACGTGCATTTGTAGAGCACTAAGCAAGCAGCATTGCTTAAGAGCTTAACGGTAGCGAACCACAATACAGCGGCATTCACCCACGCGTGCTGCCTGCTCTAAAACCAGCAGTTGCTGCTGACTGATTGCTGCGGAGGAAGCAAAGCACACCACCGTATGACTCTTGCCAGCCGTCAGTGCGCGCGTAGCGATATCAAAAACATCGCAGCGCGAGCTTGGCAACACTTGCAAAAGCCGTCTCCAATCGAGATCAAAATCGGCACAATCTTTTTTCGATAGAAAAGAAGTGCCGATACAGGTTAACCAGCGCGAATCACCTTTATGGCTGAGATGACTCAAAACTGGCAAAAGAAGAGAAAATTGCTGGCGCGGCTCGCCTGAAAAAATAAATTCCGAAACTCGATCGACCGCATTTGAATGAGTTCCAGTGTTTATCTGTGATTGAGCCGTCGCCATATCAAATACCTCGCCGTAACACGCCGACACTCAATCCTTCGATAGAAAAATTTTGCTCGCGCAAATCGACTTCGATCGGTTTGTAATTGACGTTTTCCGGCAATAACAGCAGTTGATGCTTGCTGCGAGTGCGTTGCAAACGCTTGACTGTTACTTCATCGTTGATGCGGGCAACAATTATTTGGCCGTTGGCCGCTTCGGTAGTTCTGTGCACGGCAAGTAAGTCGTCTTCGAAAATTCCGGCCTCGATCATGCTGTCACCTTTCACGCGCAGAAAATAATCCGCAGCGGGGTGAAAAAAGCTTGCCGGCAATGAGCAGTATTCTTCGATATTTTCTTGGGCGAGGATCGGATTGCCGGCGGCAACGCGACCTAGCACTGGGATACCTTTGTTTTCCTCAGAGATACGTATCCCGCGCGAGGCACCCGCAATCATTTCGATAGCACCTTTGCGAGCGAGAGCCTTTAAATGTTCCTCAGCGGCATTGGCTGACTTGAAGCCTAATTCGCGAGCTATCTCCGCACGCGTGGGCGGATAGCCGGTTTCTTCCGAGTAGCGGCGAATAAGATCCAATACTTCCTGTTGGCGATCGGTGAGCTTCATGGCTGAGCCTCTGGCTGTATATACAGTGGCTGTGATTATATACAGTGAAATGCCAAAAGCAACTATCTGAAATAATTGTCTTGAAGGGGAGGGCGTTGCGCGATCGGTTTAGAAGTTATCGTTGTGGTCGCTGAGGATATCGGGTTCATCGTCATCGAATGAATTGAGCTCGGACGCGTCTGACGGGGTATCTGAGGAGCGACGGGTATGTTCGTTATTTAATTTGCGTGCATCTTCAGGTTGCGCAATCGACAACAGCGTCATTTCTCGCCAGCTATCGAAATCGTATTCGCAGATTTCGCCATCGAGCATTTGAATTTCAACGGTCTGCTCGGCTTCATCGAGAGTGACAACTTCGAATTGCGTACCGAATCGCAGGTCTTCATACCATGTGCCTATGCTTGCTTCGATAGTCTGCATCGTATCGTCCTCACTCAGCGCCGGGGCTTAACCTTAACAGCTATCGATTTCCAAGCGAATAGCGCGCTGTGATACTTTTAGAGAACATTGAAATAAGTGTTTTATCTTTAAAAGTATTCAATTAATTGGAATGCTCATGAGTGAAGTCTTCGCGATTATCGGCGGCAGCGGATTTGATATGAGCACATGCGGCGATTATGTCGAGGAAAACTCCGTCGAAACGCCGTATGGCGCGTGTTCCGCGCCGCTGCAGATTTATCGCCATCAAAAGCAATCGGTGATTTTTTTGCCGCGACACGGCAATCCGCATCGAATCCCGCCACATCGCATTAATTACCGCGCAAACATTTGGGCGCTGCAAAAAATCGGTTGCAGCAAAATCATCGCTATTAATACCGTCGGCGGTATCGGAGCCGACGCGAGTGTGGGGGCGTTAGTAATTCCAGAGCAGATCATCGATTACACCTACGGGCGCGAACACACCTTTAGTGATTGCGCCGATGTGCCGTTGCTGCACGTCGATTTCACCTCACCGTTTAGTGCGCCGTTGCGTCACGCGCTGATCACCGCTGCGGCAGCTATCGGTATTCCAACAATTGATCAGGGCGTCTATGGCGCGACGCAAGGTCCGCGTTTGGAGTCGGCTGCGGAAATAAATCGACTGCAACGCGATGGCTGCGACATTGTCGGCATGACGGCAATGCCGGAAGCGGCGCTCGCGCGCGAACTCAATATTGAATACGCGTCGCTGTGCTTGGTGGTTAATTTGGCAGCGGGGCGTGGTGAGGCAATTACCGTGGCGCAAATGCAGAAAGTTTCCGCACGGGGAATGGGTGCGATTGCGAAAATTATTGCTGAAGTGCTGGCCTCAAATACGACACCAGTGAATTAGGGCGCTTCAGTTTTGCGTGTGACTAAAATCAATAATCCCAATTTCGGGTGATCGAAATAGTGCAGTTCGCCGCTGCGCATGCGTCGCTGTTCTTGCAGTACCACGATTTGCGTCGGGGCAATTTGATTCGATGTAGTGGAATCGCTCATCGTTCCCGGCGGTAATGGCAGTGCCTGACCTTCGCTAGCGCCATTCGCGGCAAACCGACTCAGCCATAAATTGGCATCGGCGCGTAAGAAATGCTCGACACCTAATGCGATGGTTCCTTCCAGCTCGTGATGCGCGCCGAATTGTTTGCCGCCACTGATAAAAATACTTTTTGCGCGGGTCGGATCTTCGATCGGTTGCAGCCAGGCTTGATGCGCTAAAACGCGCATATTTCTACGCTGGCCGATTGCAGCCGCTTCTTTATTTAGCTGAAAAGTATCCGCGGGTAACGATTGATACGTTGCGCTGCCGTCGCCGCCTGCTTGCAGCATTACTGTCTGCGCGGGGTAACGCAGATCATAATGCTTGCTCCAGTTTTCTTCGTTTTCGGCTTCGGCACTGTCCCGTGCGAAAACAATAATTTCGATCTGATACAGCGTATCGGCTTGCGCTACAAAGCTGGTTAGCAGACATAACGCAAAAAGAATTTTTTTCACTGGCGATTCCTAATGGGCTTTCAAGCGCGGCGTTTTTCAGCATTGGCTGGCGTTAATGCGGAAATTAATTTTTCGACGAATTGAAAGCGCTGTTCGTTCTCTTCGAGATCCGCCGTAAACGATAACGCGGCAGCGCCAGCCAAACGATACGTGCCGGGTTTGCTTTGCACCATTTTAATAAGTGTCAGCGGCTCCACATTTGGTTGCGCTTCGAATTCGAGTTTGCCGCCGTTGGCGCCGGCCTCGATTTTGCGAATGCCGAGCACCTGCGCTTGTTGCTTCAATGCGGTGACGCGAATCAGGTTTTTCAATTGATCCGGCAGCAGGCCGAAGCGATCGATCATTTCCACTTGCAGCTCGCGCAAACCGTCTTCGTCCGAGGTGTTGGCGATGCGCTTGTACAGAATCAAACGCGCCTGCACATCGGGCAAATAATCTTCCGGAATCAACGCAGGCAGGCGCAAATTAACTTCGGCGCCGTGATCGAGCGGCTCGTCGATATTCGGCGTTTTGCCGGCTTTAATTGCTTTCACCGCGCGCTCGAGCATTTCCATATACAGCGTGAAGCCGATAGTGTGAATTTGCCCGCTTTGTTCTTCGCCGAGTAATTCCCCCGCACCGCGAATTTCCAGATCGTGCGTCGCCAGCGTGAAGCCGGCGCCTAGATCCTCAGCCATGCTGATGGCTTCAAGACGTTTCTCCGCATCCGGCGTCAATTGTGTTTCGGCGCCGGTGAGTAAATACGCATACGCCTGATGGTGCGAGCGACCGACACGACCGCGCAATTGGTGCAATTGCGCGAGACCGAATTTATCGGCGCGTTCGATAATAATCGTGTTCGCGTTCGGCACGTCGATGCCGGTTTCGATAATGGTCGAGCACACCAGCACGTTGTGGCGCTTGTGATAAAAATCCGACATCACTTGTTCAAGATCGCGCTCGCGCATTTGACCGTGACCAATACCGACGCGCAATTCCGGCAGCATCGCGAGCAAATCTTTCGCGGTTTTCTCGATGGTTTTTACATCGTTGTGCAGAAAATAAACCTGGCCGCCGCGCAGAATTTCGCGCTGAATCGCTTCTTTGATCAGTGGATTGTCGTAGCGGCGCACGAAGGTTTTTACCGATAAACGTCGCGCCGGCGGCGTGGCGATAATCGACAGATCGCGCATGCCCGACATCGCCATATTCAATGTGCGTGGAATCGGCGTGGCGGTGAGCGTGAGAATATCGACCTGCGCGCGGAACGATTTCAGTTTTTCTTTCTGGCGTACGCCGAAGCGATGTTCTTCGTCGATAACCAGCAGGCCGAGGTTGTGATATTTCACATCGTCCTGCAGCAATTTATGTGTGCCGATCAGGATGTCGACCTTGCCTTCGGCGAGGCGTTCGAGCACGCGCTGTTGATCGGCGGCGGAGCGAAAGCGCGACAACACTTCGATAGTTACCGGCCAATCGGCGAAGCGATCTTTGAACGACTCGAAATGCTGCTGCGCTAATAATGTCGTTGGCACCAGAATCGATACCTGTGTGCCGTTGTGCACCGCGATAAAGGCCGCGCGCATTGCCACTTCGGTTTTGCCGAAACCGACATCGCCGCACACCAGACGATCCATCGCGGTAGACGCCTGCATGTCTTCTAACACGGCCGCTATGGCGCTCTGTTGATCGGGCGTTTCCTCGAACGGGAAGCCGGCCGCGAAAGCATCGTAAGCGTGGCCGGGATCGTCGAACGCCTGACCCGGTCGTGCGGCGCGCCGCGCGTAGATATCGAGCAATTCCGCCGCGACATCGCGAATTTGCTCCGCCGCTTTGCGTTTGGCTTTTTGCCAGTGATCGTTGCCGAGCCGATGTAGCGGCGCCAGCTCGGGATCGCCGCCGCTGTAGCGACCGATCAAATGCAGCGAGGCCACTGGCACGTAGAGTTTCGCGCCTTCGGCGTATTCGAGCGTGACGAATTCCGCTTCCTGGCCGTCGACCGCTAATGTTTGTAAGCCGGCGTAACGGCCGACGCCGTGATCGATATGCACGACCGCCGCGCCGATACGCAGCTCGCTGAGATTGCGTACCGCGTTTTCGGCGATTTCGCTCTGGCGTTTGCGCCGCCGGGTTTGCAGCACGCGCTGGCCGAACAATTGGCTTTCGGTAACCAGCGCAAGATGTTGTTCCGGCAATTGCAGACCACGGTCGATCGGCGCGACGGTGATTGCCAGCGTCTGTTTGCCGGTGGCGAACGCATGCCAGTTGTCGACGGCTTTCGGTTTCAGATGATTGCGGGCGAGCAGATCAAGCAGTGTTTCGCGTCGACCGGCGGATTCGGCGCAGAGCAACACGCGCTGATCGGACGAGGCAAAACGCCGCAGCGCCGCAATCGGATCTTCGGCTTTGGCGTCAATTGCCAGTGGCGGCGGAGTGAGCGTGGCGAAAACGGTCTGGCCCGAGCCAGCTTCGCCATCGGCTTCGCTCAACGTGATCTGCTGGTGCGTTTTGAAACGCGCGAACAGTTGATCGACCGGCTCGAAAATCCGCGCCGGCGCCAGAATTGGGCGCTCCAGATTATGGCGGCGCTGCTCGTAACGGTCGCTGGCCTCGCTCCAAAACGACTGCGCCGTGTTTTCGATGCCCTGGTCGGCAAAGATCACCGTGTGCGCCGGCAGATAGTCGAACAGGCTGGCGCAATCGCCGAAAAACAATGGCAGGTAATATTCGATACCGGCCGGCGCGATGCCCTGACTGACATCCTGATATACGGTGCAACGGCGATGATCGACGTCGAAGGTCTCGTGCCAGCGTTCGCGGAATGCCTTGATCGCGGCCGGCGTCAGCGGAAACTCTCGGCCCGGCAGCAGGCGGATTTGCTCGACCTGATCGGTGGTGCGCTGCGTTTCCGGGTCAAATGTGCGCAGCGAATCCACTTCGTCGTCGAGCAGGTCGATGCGAAACGGCTGCGTGCTGCCCATTGGGAAAATATCGAACAGTGAGCCGCGCTGTGCAAATTCGCCGTGTTCATAAACTGTGGTTACCGAACGATAGCCGGCGCTGGCGAGCCGTTCGCGCAATTGCTCGACATCGAGCTGCTGGCCCTTGTCGATCATCAAGCTGTTGGCGAGTAGATACGAAGGCGGCGGTAGTCGATGCAGCAATGTCGAAACCGGCACGACCAGCACGCCTCGTTTGGTTTCGGGCAAATGATAAAGAGTGGTGAGGCGCTCGGAGATGATGTCCTGGTGCGGCGAAAACGTATCGTACGGCAGCGTTTCCCAATCCGGCAGGTGCAGAATGTCGAGTTCGTCGGCGAAGAAGCGCAGCTCCTGCTCGGCCCGACGCGCAGCGGCCGTATCGCGCGTGACCCACACCACCGGCTGCTGTAACTCGCGCGCGGCACTGGCGACGGCGAGACTCATCGCGCTGCCGCGCAGCTGACTCCAGCGCTGGCGGTCACCCGGTTTCGGCTGCACCGTGGCGGTTAACGGGGACGTGATCGAAGAAGCGGCGGCGGTCGGCGACATCGGGAATGGGGCACCTCGGTTTGCGAGGCGGCATTGTAACTGACCGCCGCCGAGCGCGAATAAATTGTAACGTGACCGCTGCAACGCGCGAACGACCTGTGCCGTGCTTAACGGGACACAGCGTGAGCCATATAACGATCTGGTCGGATTTAGCCGGCGCGCGGCGGTTGCGCGTTATTCGGGGAATAAAAGATAATACGCGGCCTGGTTTTACAGCTATATTTCCCGCTCTCATCATTCCCACAGGCGTAGGTGCTTTCAATGGAACAGAGAAAACGCAATCGTCCCGACGATTACTTCAAAGATTGGAAACAGCGTGAAGCATTGGCCGAAGGCCTGATTCCACTGGTCGGGAAGCTGTACCGCGAAAACAACGTCAAAACCTACATCTACGGTCAGCCGCTGGTGAATAAATCACCGCTCGACATCATGCAGGCGCACCGCTTCGTGCGTCAGGTCGAGCAAAACGAGCTGTCCGAATTCGAAACCTTTCCGGTCGTTAAAGCACTGGCCGCATTGAATCTCGGCACCGCGCACATCGATGCCGGCCATATTGCAGTGATGTACGACAAAGCGAAAAGCAGTGGCATTTCCGTCGATGATTTCGTGCGTGAGCAAGTCGCCGATCTGATCGGTGTCGATGTTAAACCGATCGCCAAACCGCGCGATGTGGTGCTGTTCGGCTTCGGTCGTATCGGCCGCCTGATGGCACGTTTGCTGATCGAGAAGACCGGTTCTGGCGACAACCTACGTCTGCGTGCGATCGTCGTGCGCAAGGGCAAAAGCCCTGATGACTTAACGAAGCGCGCCAGCCTGCTGCAACGCGATTCGGTCCACGGCAAATTCGACGGCACCATTCGGGTCGATGAAGAGCGTCAGTCGTTGATCTGTAACGGCAACGAAGTGCTGGTGATCTACGGCGATTCCCCGGATGCCATCGATTACACGCAGTACGGCATCAGCGATGCCATCGTGGTCGACAACACCGGCAAATGGAGCGACCGCGAAGGTCTGTCCAAACATTTGCAATCGCCGGGCGTCAGCAAAGTCATCCTGACCGCACCGGGTAAGGGCGATTTGAAAAATATCGTGTTCGGCGTCAACGACAACGAAATCCTGCCGGACGATCAGATCATCACCGCCGCCAGCTGCACCACCAACGCCATCGTGCCGCCGCTGAAAGTGATCGACGATCATTTCGGCATCATCAACGGCCACGTCGAAACCGTGCACTCGTACACCAACGACCAGAACCTGATCGACAATTACCACCCGTCGAAACGTCGCGGTCGCAGCGCGCCGTTGAACCTCGTTATCACCGAAACCGGCGCGGCCAAGGCAGTCAGCAAAGTATTACCGCATCTGCTCGGCAAACTGACCGGCAACGCGATTCGCGTACCGACGCCGAATGTCTCGCTGGCGATTCTGAAATTGAATCTAAAACGCGAAACCACCGTGCAGGAAATCAACGAATATATGCGCAACATTGCGCTGCGTTCACCACTGCGTAAACAGATCGATTATTCGAACTCGCCGGAAGTGGTTTCGACCGATCTGGTCGGCTCGCGTCACGCCAGCATTTACGACGCCGAAGCGACCATCGTTAACGGCAGCAGCGTCGTGTTGTACTGCTGGTACGACAACGAATTCGGTTACAGCTGCCAAGTGCACCGGTGCCTGGAAAAAATGGCCGGCGTCACTTACAAGATGTATCCGAAAGAAGCCTGATCAGCATCAAAATAAAAAGCCGCCGCAAGGCGGTTTTTTTATTTCCGATGCAGTAAATTGTGCGGCACCAGCTTGGCTTTGATGTAGCGGTGCGGTTGCTCGAATCTGCATCTTGTCGGGATCGCGGCAAAGAAAAAAGAAGAACGTAAAAAAAGCAAAAGAAGAAACTAAAAAAGGAGGTTTTGTGAAATCACTGCTCAATATCGTGTTGTTGCCGTTTCGTTTACTCGCTCGTTTGATTGCTGCCGTACTCGGCGCATTATTCGGCCGCTGGCAATGGCAGTCGCCCACATGGATGCAATGGTGTAGTGCAAAATCCTCGCAACTCTGGTCGCATTGCAAAGCCAATCCAAAACGCAGCGCGAGTATATTCGTCGCCTGCATTGCCATTGTCGCCGCGAGTTTCGCCGGCTATCGCTGGTATCAATTGCGGCCGAAGCCGGTTGAAACCACGTTCAGTTACACCGCGCCGCCGTTAACGGTGTGGGACGATGTAAAAGCCAAATACGTTATTCAACCGCTCGTCGTGCAATTCAGCGATTCCGCCGCGCCACTCAGCGCAATCGGCCAGCCGGTTAAATCCGGAATTTCGATGTCGCCGAATATCGCCGGCAGTTGGCGTTGGGAAGACGATAAAAAATTAGTATTTCAACCGGCGAACGATTGGCCGGTCGGTGCATCGTTCACTGTCGATTTCGACAAGAAGAAATTTTTCGCGCCACAGGTTCGTCTCGATACCTATGACTTTTCATTTCAAAGCGCGCCGTTCACTACAACAGTTGTCAGTAACGAGTTTTATCAAGACCCGGTCGATCCGCAATTAAAGAAACTGGTTGCGTCGATTCATTTCAGTCATCCGGTTGAAACCGCCGATTTCGAAAAGCGCATCGCCATCACGCTCGCAAAAGATGCGACATTTTTAGGCTTAAATGCCGACGCCACCGGCTTCGCGGTGACGTACGACAAGCAGCGTTTAAACGCCTACATCCATTCGCGCACATTGCAGTTGCCGCGCGAAGATACGCGCATGTTGCTGACGCTCGATAAAGGGATTCGCAGCGCGCGCGGCGGCGATGGCACGCCTGCAAAAATCGAAAGCAGCATTACCGTACCGGGTCGCTTCAGTTTGCAGTTTCCGAACCTCAGCATGACGCTGGTCGATAACGAGCATTTCGAGCCCGAACAAGTGTTGCTGTTAGAAAGCTCGGCACCATTGGCCGGCGATGCGCTGAAAAATAAAGTGAAGGCATGGTTGCTGCCGGCGTATCGACCCGGTGCCAAAGAGGCCGAGAAAAAATACTTGTACGCCTGGAGCAAAACGGAAATCGGCAAGGACATCATCGCGCAATCCGAAGCGCTGCCGCTCGAACAAATTCCCGGCGAAGACGCTGCGCAATCGCTGCACAGTTTTAAATTTCACGCGCCGGTTGGCCGCTCTGTCTATGTTGAAGTTGCGGAAGGTGTGCAAGCGGTCGGCGGCTCGCAATCCGGTAAACCATTTACCAATATCGTGCAGGTGCAACCGTATCCGCGCGCGCTGAATATGTTGGGCGACGGCGCAATTTTATCGTTATCCGGCGAACGCAAAATCGGTTTCATGGCGCGCGGTGTCGATGGCGTACAAATCGAAGTGGGTCGTTTGCTGGCGAATCAATTGCATCAATTGGTCGATGTAAATTTCGGCCCGTTCGCCAAACCGAATATGAGCAGCGTCACCAGCGATCGCCTGGTCGAACGCTTTATCGAAAAACGCAAATTAGTCGTACAAGGTCCGGGCAAACCGGTTTACGACAGCATCGATCTCGGCGCTTATCTGAAAGACAAATCGCATTCGCGCTACGGCATATTTTTAATCAAGATGACCGAAGCGCAACCCGACGCCGACAGTGCTGCGGCCGACGAAGACGCAGACACGCAACAAGACTCTCGCGATGCGGAATCGGGCGAGGGCGGTGAGGGCGAATACGATCAGGGTGCCAGCGAATACGGCGAATCGAATTACGATCAAAACGATACGCGCCTCGTCGTCATCACCGATTTGGGTTTATTGGTTAAGCGCGAACTCGACGGCAGCCAAGTGGTATTCGTGCAATCGATTCACACCGGCCTGCCAGTCGCCGGCGTAAAAATCGATTTGCTCGGCCGCAACGGTTTGGCGGTGCAAACGCAGACCAGCGATGCCAACGGCAAAGCGCGTTTCGCGCCGGTCGATAAATTACTGCGCGATAAAACGCCGCTGTTATTTACCGCCGAAAAAGACGGCGACATTTCCTTTCTGCCGCTCAATCGCGGTGACCGCCAGTTAAATTTATCGCGTTTCGATATCGGCGGTATCGAAAATAATCGCGATGCCAATCGACTCTCCGCATTTTTATTTTCCGATCGCGGTATTTATCGTCCCGGCGAAAATGTGCATATCGGCACCATCGTGCGCACACAGGATTGGCGCGCCGCGCTCGACGGCATTCCGGTTGAAGCAGAAGTTACCGATCCGCGCGGCATGACATTGTTGCGACAAAAAATGCAGCTCGGTAAAGCGGGATTCGAAGAATTAAATTGGTCGACGCAGCCGAGTTCGCCGACCGGTCATTATCAAGTGTCGCTATATCTGGTTAAAAACGAAGACCGCAAAATTCTGCTCGGCAGTACGTCCGTGCGCGTGCAGGAATTCGAACCGGACCGGATGAAAGTCAGCGCGCAGTTGAGCGATCAACCCGCCGATGGCTGGCTGACACCGGATCAAATTCAAGCGCGCGTAAAAGCGATGCAATTATTCGGCGCGCCAGCGGCAAATCGTCGCGTCGAAGCGGAAATGAAAATCACACCAGCGGTGCCGGCATTTGCACGCTATCGCGATTACGTATTCTTCGATCGCACCAAATTAAACGAATCGTATAGCGACACGTTGGCGCCAGCGACGACGGACGATAATGGCGATGCGAAATTCGATTTGAATTTAACGCGGTTCGAACGCGCGACGTATCGATTGTCGATTCTCGCGCGTGCGTTTGAAGCCGAAGGCGGGCGCAACGTCGCCGCATTCAGCGCGGCATTGGTGTCGAGCGCGCCGTATTTAGTCGGCGTAAAAGCCGAGGAAGAACTTGGTTATTTGCAACGCGATAGCAAACACGCAAGTCGTTGGCTCGCGGTCGATCAAAAATTAAATGGCATTGCACTCGCCGATATCAAGCAGGAGTGGGTACAACGCAAATTCGTGTCGGTGCTGACCAAACAAAATAACGGCACCTATCGCTATCAATCGCGGCGCAAAGATATCGTGCGCGATACCAAACCGCTCGCGCTCGCAGCCAATGGCAGCGACATCGAATTGCCGACCAGCGAGGCCGGCGATTTTTCGCTGGTGCTGCGCGATAAAGACGGCCTTGAGTTAAATCGCCTCGAATACAGCGTAGTCGGCGCGGCCAATCTCAGCCGTTCGCTCGAACGCAATGCCGAGCTGCAAATCAAGCTCGATAAAAAAGAATATGAGCCCGGCGATACCATTGAACTCAGCATTCAAGCGCCGTATATCGGTTCGGGTTTAATTACTATCGAACGCGACAAGGTGTACCAACACATCTGGTTTAAAACGAGCACGACCAGCTCGGTGCAGAAAATTAAATTGCCGGATGATTTCGAAGGCAACGGTTACGTCAGCGTGCAATTTCTGCGCGATCCATCGTCCGATGAAATTTTTATGAGTCCACTGTCGTATGGCGTGATGCCATTTGCGGTGTCGCTGCAACATCGCACCGAGCCGGTTAAAGTCGAGGCGTTGCCACTGGTAAAACCCGGTCAGGATTTGAAGCTGCACGTCAGCACGGAAAAACCGTCGCGCGTTGTCGTGTTCGCTATTGATGAAGGTATTCTGCAAGTCGCGGGTTACAAGAAGCCTGAACCGCTTTCATTCTTCTTCCAGAAACGCATGCTCGATGTGCGCACAGCGCAGATTCTCGATTTAATTCTGCCGGAATTTCAGCAATTGCTGAATGCCGCTGCCCCCGGCGGTGATGGCGATGCGTCGCTCGGTCGTCACGTTAATCCTTTCAAGCGCAAGAATCGTCCGCCCACCGCGTATTGGTCGGGCATTGTCGATGTCGATGCGAGCGGCAAGGATTTGCATTACACCGTGCCGGACTACTACAACGGCAAGCTGCATATTTTTGCAGTGGCCGTTTCGGCGCAAACCATCGGTGTATACGAAGGCGGCAGTGAGGTACGCGGCGATTTAATTCTGTCGCCGAATTTGCCGGCAATGGTCGCGACCGGTGATGAATTCAATGTCAGCGTTTCCATTTTCAATAATGTGAAAGGCAGCGCGTCGCCAATCAATCTTCAAGCAATTACATCGCCCGGTTTAACGGTGATCGGCGACAAGCAAATCAAGTTGACCATTGCCGAGCAAAAAGAAGGCGTCGCGCAATTGCGTTTGAAAGCGACCGATGCACTCGGCGCAGCGGAAATTAAATTCGTCGCCACGATTAATGACAAAGGCGTCGATAAAAAAGTAAACGCCACGGAAAGCCTGAGTGTACGGCCAGCGTCAACCTATCGCGTGCAAACTACAGCCGATCGTCAGACCCGCGACAAACTAACGCTTAAACTCAGCCGCGATTTATACAAGGAATATCGCGATGTGCACGCGGTGTACGGCTATTCGCCGCTGGCATGGTCGAGCGGTCTGTCCGCGTATCTCGCCAATTATCCATACTCGTGCACCGAGCAATTAGTCAGCATGGGGATGCCAGCATTATTGTTGGGTGCACATCCCGAGTTGGGAAAAATAATAGATGCGAATAAACCGGAAAATAGTTTTGACGAATTAATCAAAACACTGCGCACGCGCCAAAACGACGAGGGCGGTTTCGGCTTATGGTCATCGACCACGGAAGTGGCGCCGTGGCCGTCGATTTACGCGATTCACTTCCTGCTGGAAGCCAAAGAACGCGGTCGTAACGTACCTGCGGATGTGCTCGCCAACGCGAACAGCTGGCTGCGCCGCGAAGCAGGTCCGCGCGGTGATTCGCTTGATGACATGCGCGCGCGTGCCTATGCAATTTATTTGCTGACGCGACAAGGCGTCGTTACCAGCGAATTGCTCGGCACGTTGCAGCATGAACTCGATGCACGTTACGCGAAGGAATGGCCGAACGATTTAACGGCTGCCTATGTTGCCGGCAGTTATCGCTTGCTGCAAAAAACCGATCTGGCGGAAAAAATAATCAAACACGTCAATTGGTCGCAAGATGTGAAAAATCCAGCGCTCGATCCGATCGCGCACGGCGATTATTACGATGCGCTGATTCACGATTCGCAATTGCTTTACATCATCGCCAAACAATTCCCGTCGCAATTGCGCGCGGTGCCGGCGACTGTGCTCGATAACATGGGTAAACAAATTTCCGGCAACCGTTACAGTTCATTGTCGGCTGCGTATCTGCTACTCGCACTGGAAAGCTACGCGAGTGCGGCGGCGGAGCAGGGCGGTACGCTAGCGATTGCGGAAGTCGATGCAGCCGGCAACGCCAAAGCATTACCGCTGCCTGCCGGATTAATTGCGAAAGCAGCCATTGGTATTGACGCAAAAAGCGTGCAGTTCAATCGAGAAGGTAATCTGCCGGCGTTTTATTCGGTGGTTGAAAGCGGTTTCGATCGCACGCAACCGGCCACCGAGGCGCGCGAAGGTTTGGAAATTCAACGCGACTATTTGGATTTGAAAGGCAACGCGATTAGCAGTGTCGATGTCGGCGCGGAATTTTTAGTGCGTCTGCGTTTGCGTACTGTTGATCGCGACAACGCCGGCCAAATTGCTGTCGTCGATTTATTACCGGGTGGTATCGAGCCGGTTATCGAACGGGCCGTTGCGGTCGATCCAACTGCAAATGTCGATGAAGCCGCACCGGCTCCAACCGCATTGCCGATTGGTGTCGCGGCGCAATCGAGTTGGCATCCACAGTTCGCGGAAGTGCGCGACGATCGCATGGTGCTGTACGGTTATTTAAATCGCGATGTCGCGACATTTGTGTATCGCGTGCGCGCTACCAATGTCGGTGAATTCCAAACGCCAGCGCCGTACGCGGAAGGCATGTATCACCGCGAGTTATACGCACGCGGCTTGGGCGGCAAATTGTCGATTACACCGGCTAAATAAAGTCATGAAATATTTTCGAGCGAGTCGGCCTGCCCGGAAGCTTGCGCAGACCGCGGGCGGCATAGATGCCGACCACGCGCCTACATGGATATATTTATGGCGTGTCGTCGCAAGTTTTCGAGCTGGGCGGCGAATCGCTGGCACAATATGTTTTCTTACAATTTTGTTGTTAGTTTTTCGCCTCTGGCCCCATCCACCACTTTTACAATTCGCACCGTCCTCTCACGCTATTTATTCCGCCGATGGTGAGTTACTGCGTTTGACGCTTGCCATCGACGATCAATACCGGTTGTGGACGCCGCTCGAACAAATCTCACCGCCATTAATTGCTGCAGTAAAACTGCAGGAAGACCGCTGGTTTTCGTTTCATCCCGGTTTCAATCCAGTGTCGTTGTTGCGTGGCGCAGTGCGCACGTACGCGCACGAAAATCGGCAAGGCGGCTCGACACTGACAATGCAACTCGCGCGTTTAATGTATTCATTAAATACGCGCACACCGGGTGGCAAATTGCGTCAGGTCGCGGCGGCGATTTGGTTGGAGGCGCGTTACAGCAAACACGATTTACTCGAAGCGTATTTAAATCTCGCGCCGTATGGCGGCAACGTGCAAGGCGTTGGCGCTGCGAGTTTGATTTATTTCGGCAAAACGCCGGCACAATTAACGCTGCAACAAATACTGACGCTCGCCGTCATTCCGCAGCAACCGAATTTACGTTCCGGCAAATTCGCACAATCGACATCGTTAATTGCCGCGCGCACGCGTTTATTTAAACGCTGGCAGAAAAAATTTGCGGTCAGCGAAGCCGATGTGCAACTTGCATCGATGCCGTTACCGATGCGCAGTGCCGGCGAGCTGCCATTTCTTGCGCCGCACTTTACCGATCTCGTCATTGAACGTACCGATCTATCCGCGCATGTCGATACGACGCTCGACGGCTCATTACAACGCCTGCTCGAACGGCAAATGAAAAATTATTTAGCGCAGCGCTCAGAAAACGGCGTGCACAACGCCGTGGCAATGTTGCTCGATACGCGCGATATGAGCGTAAAAGCGTGGGTCGGTTCAGCGAATTATTTTTCTGAAAAAATCGACGGTCAAGTTAACGGCGTCTTGGCGAAGCGCTCGCCGGGCTCAACATTAAAACCATTTATTTACGGCCTCGCTCTCGATCAAGGTTTATTGCATCCGCTGACCGTATTAAAGGATGCGCCGACCGCATTCGGCCCATTCTCGCCGGAAAATTTCGATGGCCGTTTTGTCGGACCGATCACCGCGCAAGATGCATTGGTACGCAGCCGCAATATTCCGGCGGTGTGGGTCGCCTCGCAATTGAAAAATCCCGGCCTGTATCAATTTTTGAAAAGCGCCGGCATTGCGCAAATGCAATCGGAACAACATTACGGCCTATCGCTGGTGCTTGGCGGGGGCGAAGTGACAATGGAAGAATTGGTCTCGCTGTACGCCATGCTCAGCAATCGCGGCGAATTAAAACCGATTCGTTATTTACAGAACGATGAGAAAAAATCCGGCCCGCGTTTATTGAGCGAGGAGGCGAGCTACATCGTCGTCGATATGCTGCGCCACAACGTACGGCCCGATACCGATTTAAGTTTTTCACCGAATCAACGCTTACCGATTGCATGGAAAACCGGTACTTCATGGGGTTTTCGTGATGCGTGGACTGTCGGCGCTATCGGCCGTTATGTACTCGCAGTATGGGTCGGTAATTTCGACGGCAGCGGCAACCCCGCATTTGTCGGCATCGATACCGCCGCGCCATTATTTTTTCATATCGCCGATGCAATGGTGTTAGTGCGCCCGGAACTGGCGCGGAACGACGATGCAAAACCACCAGCCGGTTTAGCGCGTGTCGATGTATGTGCAGCCAGCGGCGATTTACCCAACGCGTATTGCCCACGCACCGAAACGACCTGGTACATCCCCGGTAAATCGCCCATCAAAGTCAGCACGCTGCATCGCCCGGTGCAATTCGATGTAGCCAACGGAAAACCCACCTGCACACAAAATCAAAACGATGCGACGCGCACCGAAGTTTTCGAATACTGGTCATCCGATATGTTGCGATTATTTCGCGAAGCCGGCATGCCACGCCGCGTACCGCCCAAGCAAAATTGTGGCGCGACGCAATTCGCCGATGCCCCGCAATTTACGTCGCCATTGCGCGATGTGGTTTACACCTTGCGCGATTCGCGCCCGACCGAAAATATCGCGCTGCAAGCAACCGTCGGCGGCGGTGTAAAAGATTTATTCTGGTTTGCCGGCAATAGTTTTATCGGCCGGAATCCGGCACAGCGCGCGTATGCGTGGCGACCGGAGCATAGCGGCTGGTATGCGTTGCGTGTGGTAGATGATCGTGGAATGAGTGCAGAACGAGATGTGCGTGTGGAGTTTGTGCCGTGACGCGACTTGAACATTATCGATAAATTTACGGTCGGATACTTTCTGTTGGCGAGATGCGGTAAGAGGTAAGCAAATGAGCAACAAATTGTTTGAACCAATAAATTTTGCGCACGGTAAACCTATGCGCAATCGTTTTATGTTGGCGCCGTTGACGAATATGCAAAGCAATGAAGACGGCACGCTTAGCGACGATGAATATCGCTGGTTGACGATGCGCGCGCAGGGCGGCTTCGGCTTGACGATTACCTGCGCTTCACACGTGCAAGCAGCGGGCAAAGGATTTAGCGGTCAACTTGGTATTTGGTCGGATAAACATTTACCCGGTCTTGAACGTTTGGCTAAAGGCATTAATACCGCCGGTTCGTTGTCCGCTGTGCAATTGCATCACGCCGGTCGTCGTTCGCCACGCGAGCTGATCGGCGAAGCGCCGCATGCACCGTGGAATGATGAAGAAACTGGCGCACGCGTATTATCGACCGCTGAAGTCGAACAATTGATTGAAGATTTTATTCTTGCCGCATTGCGTGCCGAACGCGCCGGTTTTAACGGCGTGGAATTACACGGCGCCCACGGTTACATATTGGGACAGTTTCTGGATGCGGAGAATAATCGCGAAGACCGTTACGGCGGCTCTTTTGAAAATCGCTCACGGGTAATAATCGAAATAATCGACGGTATTCGTCGGCGTACCAATGCCGGTTTTCAATTAGGTATTCGATTATCACCAGAGCGCTTCGGTATCGTGCTTGAAGAAGCGCGCACGCTCGCGCAACAGCTGATGACGGACGGCAAACTCGATTATCTCGATATGTCGTTGTGGGATGTTTTCAAAGAACCGAATGAAGAAGCTTATAGTGGCAAAACACTGCTCGACTATTTCACTGATTTAGAACGCGGTAACACACGCCTCGGCGTCGCCGGAAAAATTATGGATGCAGCCACTGCGCGGCAATGCTTGGATGGCGGCGCTGATTTTGTATTGATCGGTCGCGGTGGTGTTTTGCATCATGATTTTCCGCAGCGGGTTAAAGCCGATCCGCAGTTTGAATCGATAGAGCGACCGGTTACGCGTGCGTATTTAAAAGAGCAGGGTTTGGGGCATGTGTTTGTTGATTATATGGCCGGGAATTGGAAGGGGTTTGTTGCCGATGAGTAGGTGATTTTTTTTAGTCTAGAAGGATAACTGAGGGCTTATAGTTTTGGACTAATTGACTAAACAATATATGTGTTGAGAAATGTTGGTAGTAGTGAACAAGGTTTAGAAAAAAGGTGTAGTGAAGTGATATTGCTACGGTATCTTTTGTGTTAGCACATAAGAAAAACATGTATATATGGAGATAAACCAATAATGAAAATTTCTAATCTCAAGATAAAAAACTTTAGAGGTATTAGAGAAGGCAATGTTCAATTTAAGAAGCACCCTGTATTGATTGGGGGCAATAATACGGGCAAGACTACTTTAATTGAGGCTTTAACTCTTTTGCTAGGGCGAGATCGCCTGATACGGGAGCTGACAGAACATGATTTTTATGGGTCAAATCCCCAGCCGGCTGACAGGATTAAAATAGTTGCCACAATTAGCGACTTCCCAGGTGATGATCCTGACGCTAGTTCGGATTGGTTTCGAGAGGGGCGGGCAGTACCGAAGTGGTTGGATGAGTCCACTGGGGCGGTCCATCCTCTGAGGAGTAATCTGAAATGGAGTTTATGTTGTCAAATTGGTGTGCAGGCTCGTTTTGATCAAGACTCTCTTAGTGTAGAAGTGGTTCGGTACTTTCATGACCATGACAATCCAATTGATCCGTTTTCCGATGATGCTCCTGTGGGCATCCCTATTAGACTTATTCAGCAACTTGGTTTTTTTCTTGTTCGCGCTTCTAGAACCTGGGACAAGATATTTTCATGGGGAAGCGAGCTTTTTCGAAGAACGGTTAGCACAGCAGCAGCTCAACCCTCTACTGCAATCTTGGCTGAAAGGGATAGGTTGCGTAGTCCTGAACAACCTATCGAACAAGACCATCGGATTCAGCCATTAATTAATAGTGTGAATTTAGAAATCGGGCGCTGTATTCCCAATGCGCCGTCCATACAACTACGTGTGACAGCTACGGATAGTCGATCCGTCATGGAGGCAGTATCCGCGCACTTTAGCGTAGAACAAGGCGTTAGCATTCCCGCAGCACGTCAAGGCAGCGGACTAATTTCGTTGCAGGGATTAATGTTATTGCTTGAACTTGGTAGGGCCAGGGCCGCAGATGGCGAAGAGTTTATATTGGCCTTAGAAGAGCCGGAGTTACATCTACCCCCAGCAACGCAAAAACAATTAGTTCAACGAGTGCAAGCCCTGAGCACGCAAACATTTATTACGACACACTCTCCTACAATTGCCGCCATGGCAGACCCCACCTCCGTCATGGTCCTCCGTAATACCGAAGGAAAATTAACAGCAGAACCTTTTCTGGATTGTGCCTTAACATCAGAAGCGCCTAACTGGAAACGAAAAACATTCCAACAGAATCGAGTAGATGTTTTAAGCGCTTTGTTGCATACGACCGTGCTTATTCCCGAAGGGAAATCTGAGTTTTATTTACTTAGGTCAATTTTACGATCGCTGATGTTGGTAGAGGGTTGGAACTCTAATCTAGACCGAGATTTAAGCTTGGAAGTTGGATTGATACCCACCGAAGATAGTAGCGTTATTGAAACGCATAGAATGCTTACGAAAATTCATGATCGAGTATGTTGTGTGTTGGACGGTGATGCTGACGGTTTGCGTTACATAAATATCTTGTTAACGGAGCAAAACCGCCCGTATGCCATAATTCGCTGGCAGGATAACGCGACGATAGAGAATGTAGTTGGTTGGATGTTACTGGCGGACGAAGAAGCAGTGATACCTGCATTCAATGAAATCGCAGAAGCATTAACGAGTGTCAGCGATCTCATTAATTGGCTAAAGCTGAAGAGCAACAAAGCTAATATTCTTGCCTATGAGGTTTTAGCAGAAATAATAGCTAACAATATTAAGACTAGATCGCGCGCAACTGAAATGTGCGTCGGTTTAGCTTCAGCGTGTGCTGGAATTGAGACTCAACGTTTTCAGCGAGATCTCTCTGGAGTATGGGTTTTTCAATTATGAATATAAAATCTTTTTCCGGCGGAGCTGGATGTGGAAAAACTTATCAGTTAATACAGGCTTTATCTGAATGGTTAATTCTCTCTCCTCTGCAAAAAGGACAAAAGGTTTTAGCGTTAACCTTTATGCATGGATCAAGGCGGCGACTCGATGAGCGATTGCGCTCGTTAAGCGCGTTAGAGAAAAAATATGAGTGTTCTACTTTAGATAGCTTTGCGTATCGAATAGTACGTCGATGGCAAAGCCTTGTAGCTGAAGTTGGGTTGGAAGTTCCCGGCGTAGAGGATTATGAAAAAGTTTGCGATGCTGCTGCTGCCGTTCTTAAACACGAGATTGCTTGTCGTTGGGTTGCAGCTACTTTCCCATTATTGCTTGTGGATGAAGCCCAGGATCTTAGTCCTGCACGACTTAAAGTTGTGCGATTGCTCTCCGCTTATATTAAAGTAATTGCTGCAGCGGACGAGTTTCAGTGCTTAGATGAAAGTCTCCGTCCAAATCCCGCTTATGATTGGTTAGTAAGCGATGGAGAGCTTTTGGAGCTAACAATTCCTCGCAGAACGAGTGTCCCGGCTTTAATCAAAGCTGCGGCTGATATACGCTCAGGGAGGCCTCCGATATCTGACGGATTGTTCAAAATTAAATTAACACCGAAAGCACCTTTTGCCGGATCTTGGATAGCTAATAATATTGGTTGGTTTGGGCAGAGCTCAAAAACAGCAATCATCACCCCGGTTGTTGGTGAGTTTGCAAAAAAAGTTATTGAATGGGTAGGTGGAAACACTACGAAATTTCGTCACGGTCCATATTTTATTGAGTGGGAAATTTCAGAAGTAAAAGCATTTGAAGGTGTGGTGGCGCAATTGAATCTACAGGCCAACCTTTCTTCGATGGAAATATTAGAAGTGATGAAAGAGTGCGTTGATTCTCGATCAAAAAGTGATGTAATTAGGTGGCTTGATTTACAGCGTAGAACTCAAGGTAAAGATGTCTTTTCTAAGCTGGAAATTGAGAGGGTCATTCAGCAATCTTTTTCTAATCGTAGACGAAATCAGCGTGATAGTGGAAGTCGATGTCGAGCAATGACGGTACACGGAGCTAAGAATCGCGAATTTGATAATGTTGTGATTCTCTGGCCTGCCTCTGTGGTTGGTAGTGACGATCAAAAACGTCGATTGCTTTACAATGCGCTTACTCGAGCAAAACAACGGTGCTTAGTGCTAGTTCAATCTAGCAAATCCTTAACTAAGCCACCGTTTAAATAATATCGCATCGATATCGTTTAATTTTTTATGCTTTTTCTCAATCATTTCGCATAATGATTTGAGTTGACGCGAAAGTAATCCATCTGTTGATTTATAGTATAAATAATGTCTACAGTTGGATTTCTATTCGGCTACTGCATCATGACCATCGGAGTTGTGATCTCTATTTTTAATAAATTACTTTGACCAACGTTCTAATTGTATTGATTGACCCCAACTCGCCAATATGCGCGAATACCCCACTAAAAATTCGTGCGCTCGGCATTGAGCGAAAGTAGTTCGCATCTAACTCAAATAATTATTGCAACGGCTTATCTTATTGGAGGAATTATGGATCTCGGTATTGCAGGCAAAGTGGCTTTGGTTACTGGTGGCACGCATGGTATTGGTCGGTCGATTGCCGAAGAATTAGGGCGCGCCGGTTGTAAGGTGGTGTTGGTGGCGCGCGGTAAAGCGCGGCTTGATGAAACAGTCGCTGCGATTAAAGCGGCAGGCGGACAGGCAGCGGCGGTGTCGGCGGATTTGCTCGATCATGCGGGTTATCCGCGCATTATCGAAGAAGCGAAGGCGGCTTTCGGCGCACCCGATATTGCGATTTACACGCCGGTGGCACCGCCGCCCGGTTCGTTCAGTGAAATGAGCGATGCCGATTTCGAAAAATCCTACGCGTCTCTGGTAATGGGTTTTGCGCATTTCGCACGTGCGGTTGTTCCCGGTATGAAAGAAAAACGCTGGGGCCGAATTATTACGATTGGCTCGGGTACGGCAAAAGTTCCTGCGCGGCATTCGACACTGCATTTTCATTACGCACTCGCCAATACCAATCGGCCTGCTGCATTGGGTCTCAGCAAAACATTGTCGGATGAGCTCGGTCAGTTCGGCATTACCGTTAATACCATTCCGCCCGGCTTTATCGATACGGGTAAATCGTTTCATGCATTCTTTGCCGATTGCGCCGAACGCGAAGGCAAAACGTATGAGGAATTCATGGCAACGGAGTTGAAACGTATTCCGATGAATCGATTCGGCACGCCGGAAGAAATAGCCGGGCTGTGTGCATTTCTGTGTTCGAAGCAGGCGGGTTATATCACCGGCCAATATATAGTTGTCGACGGCGGTCACGCGGAAACCTATTTTTAATATATTTCCGCATGACTTTGTTTAGTTGAGACAGGTACGCGCCGAAATTATTTAGACGGTTTTCTGTTGAGCAACATCAACCTCGGCGCGCCGCTTCGATTGCAGCGATATCGATTTTTTTCATCTGCATCATTGCATCGAACGCGCGCTTTACGGCAGCGCGGTCGGGATCAGTGGTCGCTTGTGTCAAAGCAATTGGTGTGATCTGCCATGACACTCCCCATTTATCTTTGCACCAGCCGCAATTGCTTTCCTGACCGCCATTGCCGACGATCGCGTTCCAGTAGCGATCCGTTTCGGCTTGATCGACGGTTGCGACTTGAAACGAAAACGCTTCGCTATGCTTGAATATGGGTCCGCCATTGAGCCCGAGGCAGGCGACGCCCATCACGGTAAATTCGACGGTTAATACGTTGCCTTGCTTGCCTGACAGAGAGTCTCCCGGTGCGTGGTGTACCGCGTCGACGGACGAATCTGGAAAGGTCTGCGCGTAAAAATGCGCCGCAGCTTCGGCCTCACCTTCGTACCAAATGCAAATTGTATTTTTTGCTGGTTTCATCGTGTTATTCCTTCATCAATAAGCTTATTCGCGTGAATAAATAGTGCGCTCTGCAATTTTATTTTTCTAGCGTAACTACCGGTGTGAAACCGCCAAAAATCATTCGGCTGCCGTCGAAGGGCATTGGGTTTTTCTCCGGGTTGGCGCGCGGGTCGGTTTTCATTAACTCTTCCATTTTTTTGAACGCGCTGTCGCGGGTTGCTTTGTCGGGCCATTCGACCCATGAGAACGCTACGGTCTCGCCATCCTTTGCCTGCACCGCGCGATAGAAGTCCGTAACTTTTCCTTTCGGTACGTCGTCAGCCCAGCATTCGATAACTCGTGTCGCGCCCAGCTCGATAAAAATATCGTCGATAGTTTTTGCGTGGGCGATAAATTTATCCTTGTCGGCTGTCGGTACTGCAATTACAAAACCATCGATGTAGGCCATGTCAGTTTCCTCGTTAAAAATGAAACATTGGAACAATCGGTTGCTGCAATTTTATGGATTACATAGATAGTCGTTGCAGGCGATGTCAGATCGACAGTATCAGGAAAAATAACTTTGTTTGGTCGGGTGGCGAGTCTGCGAGCGCGCAGCAGGCAGCGCCACTACGGGTAAGGCAGGATAAGAGATTGATTTGTAGGGGTGTGCTCTATCGCGTCCAAATGTGCGGCGGTTCGATATGGTTATTGCGGGTCGCATGCCTGATGCGATGTTGGATTTGGACACAATGAATAGCGCACGCACGAATAGGCTGAATATTGAGTTTGATCTGTAGTCAGCTGTATTGCGTAGGTTAGTTAATCGCAAGCTGTTGAAGCGTTTATTGATTAATCACGGAGGCGTTATGCGTCTGTTTGCGGTAATTATGACGGCAATAGTCGGAGCGGTACTGGCGGCCTGTAGCAGCACGCCGCCGAATCCCAATCCGCGTGCGGGCGATGAGCTGAAAATGGCAAATGTCGATCTGCCGCGCTACATGGGCCGTTGGTACATCATTGCCAATATTCCGTATTTTGCGGAGCGCGATTTCGTCGGCAGTTATGCGCAATGGACCTTGCGTGACGATGGCAAAATCCGCGATGAATTTTTCGGTCACAAAATGAGTTTTTATGAGCCGGTGACGCATCACGAATTTGTCGATAGCGTGGTGGCCGGAACTAACAATGCAAAATGGTCGGTGCGGATATTCTGGCCGATTTATGTCACGCAACTGACGCTGTATGTAGATCCCGATTATCAATATACGATTCTCGGTTATCCCGGTAAAAAACTCGGTTGGATTTTCGCGCGCACGCCCACCATCGACGAGGCAAAATATCAGGAATTATTAGCGCGGCTCGATGCGATGGGATACGACACCACGCAATTTAGACGCGTGCCGCAACTGCAGGATCAAATCGGCACAGCAGGCTTTCAATCGCCGGGCGATAAATAGTCCAGGCGTCGAATAATAAGCAATGAAGAAATAATTAAGCTCATATGCACGTGTTGTGTTAACTAATCTGAGCCGCTTCGCGAACAGTAAATACGTAGAAAGCGTGCAAGGTTTTTGTTCTGTGCCAAGAAAATTATTGGGGCAGATTGAAAGGCAGAATTAACGCTTGCTGGCGCTCCGCATTACTTTTATTCTTGCGGTTCAAGCCAACGGCGGCTTGCTGATTGCGCGGTCTTGCCGTCGATAATCAATTGATCAAATGGACAACGAAGCCCATTTCTTTCTTCTCGTATTTCGGGGAGGTGGAAGTGGGTTTTTTTTTGCCTAAACAAACTGCTTTAATTTGGGGGAAATAACATGGCTTATTTGGTGCCTTCGGAATTCGTCACGAAGATGGTGGATGCCGGCGAATCGAAAGTTTATATGTCCACACGCGATACGTTGATTCGATCATTTATGGCCGGTGCAATTCTCGCGCTATCGGCAGTGTTCGCGGTAACGGTGACGGTGCAAACCGGTTTTCCGATTATTGGTGCGATTTTATTTCCAGTCGGTTTTTGCATGTTGTATTTGCTCGGCTTCGATTTGTTAACCGGTGTATTTGTATTGTCGCCGCTGGCATTAATCGATAAGCGTCCCGGTGTGACAATCGGCGGCGTGTTGAGAAATTGGGGTTTGGTATTTGTTGGCAATTTCGCCGGCGCCTTAGTCGTGGCGGTAATGATGTCGATTGTATTCACGTTCGGATTTACGTCCGAGCCGGATAAAGTCGGGCAGGTGATTGCAGGCATCGGTGAAAAACGTACGCTTGGTTATGCGGCGCACGGCGCGGCGGGCATGCTGACATTATTTATTCGCGGCATGTTGTGTAACTGGATGGTATCGACCGGCGTAGTCGGCGCGATGATTTCAACATCGGTCAGCGGCAAAGTCATCGCGATGTGGATGCCGATCATGTTGTTCTTCGGCATGACATTCGAGCACTCAGTAGTGAATATGTTTTTGTTTCCGTCCGGCTTATTGATGGGCGGCCATTTCTCGATCATGGATTACATCATCTGGAATGAAATTCCGACCGTGCTCGGTAATTTAATCGGTGGCCTTTCGTTTACCGGTCTGACCTTGTATGCAACGCATATCAAAACAGCGCCGAAACGCGTTTTGTAATTCGTCATTTTAGATTAACGCCATCGGCCCTTGATTGGGCCGATGTTCGTTTTGCTAAACTGATTTCGCCGTTAACGACATAAAATAAAATTCGCGAGAATGCCATGTCTAGTGAATCACAGCCCGGCGAAATAAAGCCCGGCGAAATAAAGATCGGTGAAATAAAAGCTGTTGAAAGAAGAACTGTTGAGAGAAAGCCCGCTGAATTAAAAGTAACGGTCGGGCAGTTTTCGGATAAGGGCTGCAAAACGGTCAATCAGGATTTTCACGGCGTTTGTATTCCGAAAGAACCGTTGCTGAGTTCAAAGGGCGTTGCAGTCGCGATAGCCGATGGTATTAGCAGCAGCAACGTCAGTCAGATCGCCAGTGAATCGGCGGTCAAAAGTTTTCTTGAAGATTATTACTGCACATCGGAAGCGTGGTCGGTTAAAACCTCGGCGCAGCGCGTATTGACCGCGACCAATTCGTGGCTTTATGCGCAAACGCAGCAAAGCCAGTACCGCAACGACAATGATCGCGGCTATGTCTGCACGTTTAGCGCGCTGGTGATTAAATCTGCGACTGCGCATTTATTTCACGTTGGCGATGCGCGTATTTATCGCGTGGTCGATAACGCGCTCGAACAACTCACCACCGATCACCGCATTCATTTATCGCCCGAGCAAAATTATCTGGCCCGGGCGCTGGGCATCGGCTCGCATCTCGAAATCGATTATCTGTCGTTGAATGTCGAACAAGGTGATGTGTTCGTGCTGGCGACCGATGGCGTTTACGAACATGTCGATGCGCGTTTCATTACTAAAACTATCGATGACAGCGCGAGTGATCTCGATAACGCTGCACAAATTATTGTTGCCGAAGCTTTACGACAGGGCAGTGCCGATAATCTAACGGTGCAGATTGTTCGCGTCGATGCATTGCCCAACCGCGATGCCGGCGAGATTTATCAGCAGCTATCGCAATTGCCGTTACCGCCTTTGCTCGCCGCGCGCATGCAGTTCGACGGTTACACCGTGCTACGCGAAGTGCACAGCAGCCATCGCAGCCATTTGTATCTGGCGCAGGACAACGAAACACAGGCGCGCGTGATAATTAAAATCCCGTCGATAGATATGCGCGGCGATGCGACGTATCTCGAAAGCTTTTTGATGGAGGAATGGATCGCGCGGCGTATCGACGACGCGCATGTGATGAAGGCTATCGTGCCGACGCGCAAACGCAATTTTATTTATGTCGTCACCGAGTACATCGAAGGGCAGACGCTGGCGCAGTGGATGATCGATCACCCCAAACCAGATTTGGAAAGTGTGCGCGGCATTATCGAGCAAGTCGCAAAAGGCCTGCGTGCGTTTCACCGCGCGGAAATGTTGCATCAGGATTTACGGCCGGAAAATATCGTGATCGACAGCGCAGGCGTGATGAAGATTATCGATTTCGGTTCGACCAGCGTAGCCGGTGTGCTGGAGGTTACTGCGCAAGATCAACAAGCGAACGTGCGCGGCACGGTGCAATATGCAGCGCCGGAATACTTCCTCGGCGAAAGCGGATCGCCGCGGTCCGATATTTTTTCGCTGGGCGTTGTCGCTTATCAAATGCTGACGGGGAAATTACCGTACGGCGCGGAAGTCGCTAAATGTCGGACGCAGGCGGCGCAAAGTAAATTGGTGTATGAATCGGTGCGCACCAGAGACCGCGCCATTCCGGTCTGGATAGATGGCGTATTTAAAAAAGCAGTGCATCCAAACCCGCTTAAACGCTATGGCGAATTATCGGAATTTATTTACGATTTGCGCCATCCACGTCAGGAATTTCTCGATAAAACGCGCGCGCCATTAATCGAACGCAATCCGGTGCTGTTCTGGAAAGTGGTGTGCATTGTTTTGCTGATTGTTATTCTGGTGCTTGTTAGCCGAGGTCGGTAAGTTGTCGATGCTGCAAGTTGCAAGATTAAAAGCGGCGCCGCAAGCAGCGCCCTACGAAAACTCCTTTACGCGACAACAGGAATCAACGGATCGGCTGCCGCAAGTGCTTCCGCGCGATTTGCAGCGGGCGGATAAATCCATTGTGTGTTGATTTGCGTTTTTAATTGTTTCGCTTCGTCTTTAATTAATTTGATTTGGCGATCCCAACCTTCGGTATACACCGCGCCCCACGCGCCTAAATCCAAACACGTTACGTATTTCGGCTGGCTGTACGGAATGGCATCAACGCCAAGCAAACTTGCCGCGACGTTATTGCCCGCCGCACGCCCCAGTGCAATCGCGTGCTGGCAGGACATCGCCGCATGATTGCCGATGTCGTCGCTCGCCGCGTACGCCACATCGCCGGATGCAAAAATATCGTCCAGCCCAATCACTTTTAAATTCTGATCGACATGCAAACGTCCGAGCGGATCGCGCTCGGCATTCAGCTGCTCGGTTAAAACATTAGCGCGTAAACCAGCTGCCCAGATCACGGTTTTAGCGTCGATGCGTTGACCGTCGGCGAGCGTAACGCCATCGGCATCAATCGACGCGGCGGAGGCATTTAAAATCCATTGCACGCCGAGACTGGCTGATGCCTCTGCAATCACCGGACGCAGTTGATCGCCAAGCGCGATGCCGATATCGCTGCCGCGATCGACCACGATCACTTTAATGTCGGCGTCAGCGCCGAGTGCAGCGCGTAAACGGGCGGGCATTTCGGTGGCGGTTTCAATGCCGGTAAAACCGCCGCCAACCACGACCACCGTATTGCGTGCGGCCGACTCGGGTAAATCGCGCAAGGCGGTGATATGGTTTTCAAGTTTTGCGGCTTCTTCGATTTGATCGACATCGAAGGTGTATTCGTTAATTCCCGGCAGGCGTGGCCGAAAGGCGCGACTACCCGAGGCCAGCACCAAGCGGTCGTAATTTAATACGATGCCGTTGCCTTTTACATCGGTGTAAAAAACGCGTTTTGCATCAGCGTCGATTTTATTCGCGCTGCCCTGAATAAATTTAACCCCGACAGCTTTGAATAACTCGCCGAGTGGCGCTTTCATCTGATGCACATTTTGTTCATAAAAACGTGGGCGGATGCGTAATTCCGGCTGCGGCGCGATCACACTGATTTCAATATCTGCGCGATCGTGTTGATCGAGTAAACGCGCGGCGCTCAATGCACTCCACAAACCGCCAAAGCCGGCGCCGACTACCAAAATTTGCTGCTTCATTTTTTTGCTCCAACAAAAATAAAAGTAATTTTCTGTATTGATCGGTTGCCGCAGGCCGTACATGGACACGGAATGCGCGCGAATAAAAAAGACGTATTTGCTCGGTCTTTGTGACGAATGAGTTTTAAAACGTTGCTTGCTGGCGACCGGAAAGCATTTGTTGACAGTTCATCCTAATGACGAAAGACTGTGGCGGAAATGACAGATAACCCGGTATTTCAGCCAATGAGTTTCAATGCGCCGCGCGTGGTGGTTTTTCTCGCTTTCCCCGAGCTGGGATTATTGGATTTAACCGGCCCACAGACCGTATTTTGGGCGGCATCTAAAGCATTGGCCGAGCGCGGGTTGCCCAGCTATATCCGCCATACCGCGAGCGTTAGCGGTGGACTTATTCACAGCGCGGAGGGTTTGGTTGTCGACACGATGACACTTGCCGAACTCGACGGCACCAGCATCGACACGCTGGTTATTCCCGGCGCGCCGCAAATAAAACAGGCACTGGCGGCGTCGACGCAATTGGTGGAATGGCTGCGTGCGGCAGCGAAAAAAGCGCGTCGTACCGCCTCGGTTTGCAGCGGCAGTTTTTTTCTGGCGCAAGCTGGTTTGCTTGACGGTAAACGCGCGGCGACGCACTGGTTGATGTGCGATTTACTGAAAGAGAATTTTCCGTCGATTGATGTCGACCGCGATGCGATTTTTGTGCAGCAGGATTCGGTGTGGACTTCGGCCGGCGTTAGCGCAGGGATCGATTTGGCGTTAGCGTTGGTGGAAGCGGACTGTGGTCGCGATATCGCGATGCAAGTGGCGCGCGAGTTAGTCGTATTTTTAAAGCGGCCCGGCGGTCAATCGCAATTCAGCGAGTTGCTGCAATCGCAAACGCAGGACCGCGCCGACTTTGACGCGTTGCACGTTTGGATTACCGATAATCTCGGCAGCAATAATTTAACCGTCGATACGCTGGCCGAAAAAGCCAGTATGAGTCCGCGTAATTTCGCACGCGTGTATAAACAAAAAACTGGGCGCACGCCGGCGAAGGCGATCGAAATTTTTCGGCTTGAAGCGGCGCGTCGGCAATTGGAGGATTCGGATCGCAACATCGATCAAATTGCTGTGCAGTGCGGCTTTGGTGATGAGGAGCGCATGCGCGTTACGTTTCAGCGCAATTTAGCGGTGTCGCCGCGTGAATATCGCAAACGATTTTCGCGCTGAAATTTTTCGGATAATAAAAATGTGCGCGGTGCGCTGCTGACCGAATCGAAATTTTCTAAAAAAAATCCCCCGGAATTATTTCGCTCCGGGGGATTCATTTAAATTACAGCGCTGTCGTTACTTACATTTCTAAGTAGTTATTCGCATTTCCAGTTAGTGGCGTCGTAAGCGAAAGCATCCTTCTTGCCTTTGAATACTGCCGTTTGTGGGAACGGACACAGCAACACAGTGCGCGATGGAACCGGCGGTGGTGCCATGCCAGCGGGTGCGCCTGGTGTTGGCATTGGCACCGATGCGCTGGCGACAACTTCATCCGGACGTTTGCCTTCCTCAACCCACGCAATCACTTTATCGAGCAGACGTTCGGATGTGTCTTGCGGGCCTTTACCGCCGCCGCAGTGCATCACGCCCGGTGCCAGATAGAGCCGCACAAAATCGTCGCGTCCCGGCACTGCTGTTTTCAGCGCGTTGAAATACTCGATCTCGGTATTCGGTGGTACGGCGTTTTCATCGATGCCCGCCCAGAGAATCAATTTGCCACCGGCTTTTTTGAACGCCGAAATATCGGTGTCGATAACACCCAGATCGGCATAGCGGTCGTACAGCGTTTGCATGGTCGCTTTGTCGTCGAAATTCATTTTAAGTAAATCGAATTTCGCATCGCGGAAATAGAAACCGCGAAACATGCTTTGTGCAATGCCATATGACGAGGGCGGCATACCTGGCCCACCACGCATTAACATCGATGGATCGGACGGTGGCTGTGCGCCCGGCAATGCCCAGGGATTGTTTGGATCGATATTGGTGGGCTTGCTGGCGCCGATCAGGAACGCAGACCAGCCGGTGGGATTGGTCATGGTGAAACCACCGGACGTTTTGTCGGGACCGATTTTATACGGCCCGGTGACGCGTTCGACCAGTTTGATTTGCGCTGCGGTCAGGCATTCGTCGTTGTCCGCGCCTTTGCATTGCAATGTCGAAGGCTTGAAGCCACAGGCGTTGGGATCGCGTACTAAACCATCCGGGCCTGCGCATTTTTCCGCGACTTTACGTTCGAGAAACGCGAGTTTGGGTGGGGAAATCCAGCTGTCTGGATGTTGAATGACGTATTGCAGAATCCATGGGAAAAACGTCGAGCCGCCGCCACCGAAACCGGTTGAAACCACGGCGCCGTCGTAATCTTCAGGATGGTTATAAACCGCCATCGCACCCATTCGTCCACCGCCGGAGCAACCCAAATGATAGCGATAGAGTTTTTGCTGATTCATCGCGTAGTAGGCGCGCGTGATCGCTTGTGTGGCAACGGCGGACACGTGCGCGCCGCGATGACCGTGATCGAGGCGGGCAGCCGGGTTGTCGACGCCAAAATCCCACATCAACCCTTTGTGGCCGGTGTCGGAACCGGCGACGGTGAAGCCTTCGCTGAGTAATTTCCAGGTGGTGCCGACGTAATAACTTGCCAGCGGACCTTCGCCGGTAGTGGTGGGAACGAAGCCCGCAGCGGCGCCTTCGCCGATAAAGTAGTAGCGGCCATTGAAGTTGCTATCCGGCAGCATCACGCCGAATTCGACACGGTTGGGACCGGGATCGGTAGTGATGATATGGCCGGTCACTTCGCAGTGCGCGACCGGGCCGGCGATGGGTTTCACCGCATCGATAACCGCATCTGACGGTGTGATCGAACGGATTTTGTCGACAGTACAGTTGCTCTGCGCCGCGAGGGCGCCGCTGGTTCCGATGCTGCCGAGTAAAACGGCGATACTCAAAAGTGGAGTACGGATCATTGCCTATTCTCCTTATTGTATGGACGGTTTTGTATTTCAAGGTGAGCTTAGTGTTACGGTTTTTACGGGCGCAATAATTTCACTTATATGTAAAATTATCTCGCACAATCGTATTAAATTTTTTTAACTTAAAGAGGTGGGGAAAAGGGCAGGCGGAGTGGTTGGTAAATGGTGGCTCGCGAAAAAGTGGCTGAAGAAAAAGTTGCAATTAATAAGCTTGAAGGTTTTTATTCAGAGTTGTCGTGCCGACTCGACAATTTCGAGCGGCAATATGACTGGCGTGATGGGAGCTTCGTAAAAATCTGGAGAGGATTCTTCAGGAGCGTAAATAGCCATGCTTTTGCGGGTCGCGCATGGTGATCGAAACGACTAACGCAAGCGCGCACAGCACGGTGACATAAGTATAAAACCATGATTCGTTGCCAATCGATTTCAACCACAACGCGACGTATTCGGCGGTACCGCCGAACAATGCATTAGCCAGCGCGTAAGAAAAACCGCAGCCGAGCGCGCGCACCTGCGGCGGAAACATTTCCGCCTTAATCAGGCCGCCAATCGACGTGTAAAAACTTAGCATCGACAACGCCAACAGAATTAATCCGAACGCAGCGTAGGGATTTGTTGAATCTTTTAACGCGTGCAAAATCGGCAGCGTGCAGGTTGTCATTAATACGCCGAAAATAATCATCGACCTGCGCCGACCGATGCGATCGGATAATGCGCCGAATAACGGTTGCAACAACATATAAGCGAACAGCGCGCCGGTCATCACTGCGCTGGCGGCTTCTTTCGACATTCCCGCGGTATTGACCAAATATTTCTGCATATACGTGGTGAATGTGTAAAACGCCAGCGAGCCGCCAGCGGTAAATCCAAGCACGGTGAAAAATGCACGTTTGTGTTTCATCAATTCCGTGAATGTTCCCGACTCTTTGCGCTCGCGAATATCGGCGGCAGCGGTTTCACGCAATGAGCGCCGCAAATGTAACGCGACCAGCGCACCACCTGCGCCGAGCACGAACGGAATACGCCAACCCCATTGCGACAATTGCTCCGCTGTTAAAAATTGCTGCAAAATAACTAGCGTCAATACCGCCAGTAATTGCCCGCCGATTAAAGTCACGTATTGAAAGGATGCAAAAAATCCACGATGGCCGGGCAGTGCAACTTCGCTCATGTACGTGGCGCTGGTGCCGTATTCGCCGCCGACTGAAAGCCCCTGTACTAGTCGCGCAATCAATAAAATAATCGGAGCAATCGCACCGATACTCGAATAGGTCGGCAACACTGCAATACACAAAGAGCCGGCGCACATCATCAATACGGAAATCATCATCGCGCGCCGCCGACCTTGTTTATCGGCAATACGCCCAAACAACCAGCCGCCAATTGGGCGCATTAAAAATCCCGCGGCAAAAATCCCGGCGGTATTTAGTAATTGCGTGGTGGGATTGTCGCTGGGGAAAAACATTGGCGCGAAATAAATCGCGCAAAACGAATACACATAAAAATCGAACCACTCGACCAAATTGCCGGATGATGCGCCGACAATGGCGAAAATGCGCTGGCGGTTGGTGGTGGCTTCGATTACTGCGGCTTGATTCATGTCGCGCTATGTCCATTGAGCGTGGTGCATTGAATCATCCAGTACTGCTGCGAATACTGCAAACAGGCTATTTAAATAGCACAGTGAATACTGCAACTAATTGTGCAAGTAAAAAGGGGGCCAAAGTATTTTCAGTGGCGTCAAAATTGGGAGCGGCTGAAAACGAGGGTGGTTTTGTTGTACCTTAATTTTATTGCGCCGCATCGGCCCATAAATTTTTGCGCGCGATATAGGCCTGCCTCGCGATATCCACGTCTTTTAAAAATCTATCCAATTCACTGAGCAGCAACGCTTGCGGTCCATCGACCAGCGCTTCTTTAGGGTTCGGATGAAAATCGACAAGAATCATATTGGCGCCGGCAATGACGCCTTGCGAAGTGGCGTGCAATAAATCGAGCACGCCATCCGGTGCGCGCTCGCGGGTGCCGACCGAGTGCGATGGATCGATGCACACCGGCATACGCGTCAAACGTTTTACGGCTGGAATCTGTGCGAAGTCGACCATGTTGCGGTGCGGCGCGCCGTAATCGCTTTTCATACCGCGCAGGCAAAAAATTACGCGATCGTTGCCCTCGCTGGCGAGATATTCGGCGGCGTTCAGCGATTCGCTTAAATTGATGCCGTAACCGCGTTTAAGCAGAGCGGGGTGACGGGTTTGTTTGCCGATGGCTTTCAGTAATTCGAAATTCTGCGTATTGCGTGTGCCGATTTGTAAAATGACGCCGGTAGGATTTCCGGTTTTCTCTAACGCTTCGTCTATGTCGCGAATATGGTTTTCATGCGTGACTTCCATCGCGATCACTTTAATGCCGTATTTGCCGGCCAATTCGAATACCCAGGGCAAGCAGCTGGCGCCGTGCCCTTGGAATGCATACGGGCTGGTGCGCGGTTTATAGGCGCCCATGCGGGTGCATTGCTGGCCGTTATCGCGCAGTGCCGCCATCATCGCTTCGACGTTTTTGGGATTATCGACGGCGCACAAACCGGCAAAAACGTGCAGTGTTTCTTGATCGAAACGCAAACCCTGGTATTCGAAACCACTGATGCGTTTGTCGTCGCGATGACGACCGAGCACGCGATAGTCTTCGGAAATTTTAATCGCGCGTTCGACCGCAGGCAGCGCTTCCAGCTCGGATTTATCCAGTGCGCTGGTATTGCCGATTAAATAAATTTCGGTGAGTGCTTGTTCCTGACCTTGCACCAAATGTTTTTTAATTTTGATGCCGGGTAATTTCTGTAAAAAATCGAGCGTGATGCGATAGGCTTCGCTGGTATCTTCTGTATCGGGATGCAATATCAGCAGCATGACAAACCTCCGCTCACAGTGGTTGGTTTTGTTTTTTCGCGGCGATTTGAACTTGCAGAATATGGCGCGCCATCACTTGGCGATCGCTGTCGCGCAGGCGTACGAATGAAATTACCGTCAGTCCCGTGCTTTGATCCCGTTGCGCGAGCACTTCGCCGTACAGTGCCAATGCGGTGTGACTCGGCAATAAAATAAGCTCCATCGCGATAAACGAACCGGGCAGTAAATCGTCCTCGGTTTTGAAGGCGATGCCGGTTTCGCTGATCGATACGGTTTGCGGAATTTGTTTCTGTTGTGTTTGATCGACCACGGCCAGCGCGTTGGCGACCAGTTCGATTTTTCGATTCATGCTTTTCAAATACACGCCGAGTTCGCGATTCTGTTCAGCGAGCCCACGCAATACGGTATTATGTTCTTGGTCGATTTGACGCAAATCGCGCAGTAATTCGAAAATCTCACTGTTATCGAAATGGCGTTCGGCGGGCGTATAACCAATCGCATCTGCCGCGACCGGTTTGTAACGCAGAATGGCGCGATCTGCCACCCGGAAATATTCGCGTCGATCTTGGTCGGTACCGATTGTCACATTATTATTTTCCGGGGTTGAATCGTCAGTGGTTTTGTCAGTCAAAATGGCGATCTCCCGTCGCTTGCAAGTCGAATTACTCTAGTACACCCACGCGCGGATTAATAGCGCGCCGAGGACCGTTCCAGTGTTGAGAAAGGAATAGCGCATGTTTCAGCCGCTTGCCGCCTTTATTGGCTGGCGTTACACCCGTTCGCGGCGGCGCGATCACTTCATTTCATTTATCGCGTTGATTTCGCTGCTGGGCATGGTGCTCGGCGTGGCGGCATTGATTGTGGTGATGTCGGTGATGAATGGTTTCGAGTCGGAATTGCGCGGGCGCATTTTGGCGCTGGTGCCGCATGGTTTTATCGAATCGCCGGATGGCAAATTGCGCGATTGGCAAACGCTCGCTGCAGATGTGCCGCATACGGCGGGTTTAATTGCGGCGGCGCCGTTTGTTGGCGGCAGCGCGATGTTGACCAATCGCGGCCCGGTGCGCGGCGTGCAATTGTGGGCAATCGATACCGCGTACGAAAAACAGGTATCTGATATCGGTCGTCACGTTGTCGATGGCCATTACGATAATTTGCCGACAACGCCGTTCGGCATTGTCATTGGCGATATTCTGGCGCGGCATTTGGGCGCCATGGTGGGCGATTCGATCGATGTGATTTTGCCGAAAGTCACGGTGACGCCAATGGGCGTATTTCCCCGGCAAAAAAGGTTTACCGTGGTTGCGATATTTCGCAGCGGCTCGCAGCTCGACGGCAGCACCGCATTTATTAATTTGAACGACGGCCAGCGGCTTTATCAAATGGGCGATGCCGTCACCGGTTTGCGCGTCGCCGCGAAAGATTTATTTGCGGCAGGCCCATTGTTGCAGCGTTGGAATACGGCACATGGTGATAAGTTTGTCGTGCGCGATTGGAGTCAAACGCAGGGCAGTTTGTTTCAATCAGTGCGCATGGAAAAAACCATGGTCGGTTTACTACTGTTTATTATTGTCGGTATCGCTGCATTTAATATCGTGTCGATTCTAACCATGATGGTCAGCGATAAACGCTCCGATATTGCCGTGTTGCGCACGATGGGTGCATCGCCGCGTTCGATCATGATTGTTTTTATGGTGCAGGGCGCAGTGATCGGGTTATCCGGTATTGCGATTGGCGCGCTGATCGGTGTGCCGATTGCACTCAATGCCGGCGCAATTGTCGAAGTACTGGAAAAGTTATTCGGCGCGCAGGTGTTCGATCCACAAGTTTATTTCATCAGTCGTATTCCGTCGGTGGTAGTGCCTGGTGACATCGTTAAAATTTGTATCGCGGCGTGGTGTTTGAGTTTGTTGGCAGCGATTTATCCTGCGCGGCGCGCCGCACAAATTCAACCGGCGGAAGCATTGCGCTACGAATGATTTTTTTATATCGCCTATGTGGGGCCGCGATTATTCGCACCCAATAACGAGGAAAAATTTTGTCAGGATTGAACGAAAAACCAATCGTGCTCGAATGCCGCGATTTGCGTAAGTCGTACGACGAAGGTCCGCAGGTGTTGCAGGTACTCGACGGCGTTACGATGAAAATTCACGCCGGTGAGCGCATCGCTATCGTCGGCAGTTCCGGCTCGGGAAAATCGACGCTGTTGAATTTGCTGGGTGGCCTTGATACACCGAGCAGTGGTTCGGTGCACGTCAAAGGCGAACCGATTTCTGCACTCAACGAAAAGCAACGCAGTATTTTGCGCAATCGCACGCTCGGCTTTGTTTATCAGTTTCACCATTTGCTCGGCGAGTTCACCGCGCTGGAAAATGTTGCGATGCCGTTGTTGATTCGCGGTGAAAAAACCGCCAGCGCTTCGGCTGCGGCGCAGGCGATGCTGGCGAGAGTTGGGCTGGGCGCGCGGCTGCAACATAAACCTGCAGAGTTGTCCGGTGGCGAGCGCCAACGTGTCGCCATAGCGCGAGCGTTAGTGGCGCAGCCGTTGTGTGTGTTGCTCGACGAACCAACCGGCAATCTCGATCGCAATACGGCGGAAACGATTCATCAATTAATGCTCGAATTGAATCGCGAACTCGACACATGTTTCATCGTCGTCACGCACGATCTTGTCCTGGCCGAACGTATGGATCGCGTACTGCATTTGCGCGATGGTTTGCTCGATGGTTCAGCGCATGTTTAATCCCTACAGTCTTTTTATCGGCACGCGTTACACCGGTTCTAAACGAGGCTCGCGTCTGACGACATTTTTATCGCGCACTGCCATCGCTGGTTTGGTTATTGGCGTCGCATTATTAATTGTCGTGTTATCGGTGATGAACGGCTTCGAACGCGAAATGCGTGAGCGAATTTTGGGTTTGGTGCCGCACATTAATTTATATCCGTCCGACCCGCGCGATAACTGGCGCGAAACGGCGGCGCAGCTAGATAAATTTCCCGGCATTGTCAGCGCGTCGCCGTTGCTGCAGTTAAATGGCATGTTGATTAAAGGCGAAGCGGTGGAAACGGCGCTGGTTTTTGGTGTCGATCCTGAACGCGAAGCGCGCGCCACCGCGCTGACACATTTTCTCGATGCTGGCGCGTTAACAGCGCTGACAAATGATCCACAAGCCATTGTGTTAGGGCAGGGGCTCGCAAAAAAATTAGCCGTGACTGTCGGCGATCACATCGTTGTGGTGGTGCCGAATACGGAGGCGGGTAATTCGCATGTACAGCCGCGTATTTCGCGTTTCACCGTGGCCGGCTTGATTAAAAGTGGCACTGAGCTCGATGAAGGCCTGGCATTATTGCGACTCGATAATGCGCAGATTTTGAGTGGCGACAGCAGCGACGCGATTGCCATGCGTGTGACTGTTAATAATTTATTCGACGCGCCGAAAATTGCGCGCGAATTATGGCAAGAACTAGGTGGACGCTACTACGCCAGCGATTGGACGGTGACGCAGGGCAATTTATATACGGCGATTCATTTGTCGAAGCGCTTGGTCGGCATGATGCTCGCGATAATTATCGCGGTCGCTGCATTTAATGTCGTGTCGGCATTGGTGTTGGTGGTTAACGATAAGCACGGCGATATTGCGATATTGCGCAGTCAGGGTGCGAGCACGCGCGGGATAGTTACAATATTTTTGGTGCAGGGGTTTTTTGTCGGTGTTATCGGTACCGTATTGGGCGTGATCTTCGGCGTTATTTTGTCGCTGGCAATTACCGACATCATCGCCGGTGTCGAACATCTATTACACATTCAATTTTTAAAGTCGGATGTATACCCGATCAGTTATTTACCATCGGATTTGCGCCTTATCGATGTGTTGCAAGTGGCTGGAACGGCTTTGTTGATGAGCACGCTGGCGGCGATTTATCCGGCGTGGCGCGCCTCTAAAGTGCAGCCGGCGGTGGCATTACGTTACGACTGAATATCAAATACGTGAATTTTTGCCAATTTAAGGGCCGGATTCGTTACTGGTTTAACGATACGATCTTGTTGTAAAGGTTGACGCAGCGTGCAAATTTCCATAACGTTGCGGCTATCAAGGGGAGTAGCTCTTCGTCGGTGCATCGTCATCACGGTTGATTCTTAGTCGAACAACCCGGTGCCCGAGCAATTAGCAGTCGATTATCGCTGCAATATTGTGAGCAAGACCTTGCCGAAAGGCAGGGGCTTGTTCAAAAAAAACGGCCTGTGTCTTTCAACCAGGCCGTTTTTTTTCGCGCGTAATTTGTGCGCAGTGAAGCAGAGGTCGCTTATGCACTGAAAATTTATTGGTTGTTAGTGACTGGTCAATCGATAATTTATGAAACGATTGCCGAATTATTTACTTGCTGCTGAATTTTTTCACCTTGTAGGAGCTGTAGTTTATGAAACGCATTGCGTTATTTTTGCTAACCAACCTCGGCGTATTAATTACGTTATCGGTTGTGAGTTCGGTACTCGGTTTTAATCGGTACATCACCGCGCAGGGAATCGACTTCGGCGCATTGTTGGGCTTTGCGGCAATCTTTGGTTTCGGCGGTGCATTCATCTCGCTGTTGATTTCGAAATGGTCGGCCAAAATGGCGGTCGGTGCGAAAGTGATCACCGAGCCCGCAACGCCGCAACAGCGCTGGTTATTCGAAACCGTGCAGCGGCATTCCGCGCAAGCGGGAATAAAAATGCCGGAAATTGCGATCTACCCGTCGCCGGAAGTGAACGCCTTTGCCACCGGCGCATCGCGTAATAATTCATTGGTTGCAGTGTCCGAAGGGCTGTTACATCGGATGACGCAAGATGAAGCGGAAGCGGTAATCGGCCACGAAATTTCGCACGTGGCGAATGGCGATATGGTGACGTTGACGCTGATCCAAGGTGTGCTGAACACCTTCGTTATTTTTATCGCGCGTGCAGTGGGCAGTTTTATCGATCGCGTGGTGTTGAAAAATGAAGACGGTCCAGGCATGGCGTATTTCGCAATTCATTTGGTGTTGGAAATTGCGCTGGGTGTGATTGCGTCAATGGTGGTGATGAGCTTTTCGCGCCATCGCGAATTTCGCGCGGACGTCGGCGGCTCAGTATTGGCCGGGCGCGAGAAAATGATCGCAGCGCTGCGCCGTCTGCAATCGATTCACGAAGAGCAGCATATGCCGGAGAAATTAATGGCGTTCGGAATTGCCGGTGGTCGCGGTGGGTTTATGAAGTTAATGTCGTCACATCCGCCGCTGGAAGCGCGCATCGCGGCATTGGAGCAAATGAGGTAATCGAGCAAATTATTGTCCGGTCTCGCATTGCGCAAGACCGGACAATATTACCGAGCTTCGAATTTATTTAAATGCAGTGGGATTTTCGACAATGGATTTTCCGGTTTTCATATCGACTGGATACGAAATCATTTCAAAGAACGAGTACCATTTGTTGTTAACGCGGCGCATGCAATCGCTCTGACGCAGCGAAATATATTTGGTGCTGCCGTCCTTCATTTTCAATTCCATATCTTGTGTATCGATCTGAATGCCGAACGCACCGTCGGAGTCGGCGACAAATTCCGGCATTTTCACTTTGATGCTGCTGTAGCTGCCCATCATTGCAGCGTAGTAATCGTTGATTTCTTTGCGACCGCGCAGTTCGCCCGGGAAATAGGTGTCGTAAATCAGGATGTCGTCGCCCGGACCGTAGTACGCCATTAATTGCTCAATGCTGGTCGATAGCGCGCCCACATCCATAAACTTGCGGATATCTGCTTTAGCATCGGCAGGCGATTGGGTCGATGCGGGAATTGCGTTGTCTGCCCATTTGATTGGTCCGCGCACTGGCAGTGGACCATTCATCACAGCCATGCCGGTTTTAGTATCGGTTGGCATGGAGATGTGTTGTTGCACGATCAACCATTTGCCGTCGATCTTTTTGAATGCATCGAGTTGGCGAATGGTGACTTCGACTTTTTTGCCATCTTTCATGGTCGAGTCGAAATGCAGTGTCATTGCCGCGCAAGCAAACGTGCCGTTGGTGGCCACATTGATGTCGGGCATATCGCTCTTCATCGTTTGCATCGGGCCCATTTGCTCCTCGAAGCCTTTATAAATCTGGTCGGTGCCCTTATAGATGCCGGGCGCGAAAATGTCCAAGACCACGGCATCGGGTGCGTAGTACTTGATCAGATCCTTCATGCTTTTCTGCGTGGCGAGATCGTCTTCGATAGTGTGAATAGCTTTCACATCGGCCGGCGCGTTGAACGTGGACGCGGCATTGGCGAACGATATCGAAGCGCAGGCAACAGCGCCAACGATGAGGCTGATAGCTTTACCGAGGGGTCGTTTCAGTCGATCTGTTTTCATTAGTTAACTCCACCTATTTTTAGTATTTGGGCGTGTTTTAGTAGCAGGGTTTAGTTGCGATGGTGATCGAGTGCCTTTTGAGTCGCAATGAATTTAAGGCAGCGTCTGAAAGAATAACCGGCACGCTGTTGGAGATGCCAGCTTTTTGTTCTTAACTAATGCGACTTAGGCTGATTTTGACGGTGATTTTTGCGGGCGCGCCAGCGCGCGATGACTTGCAAACGCCAGATAATTCGCACCAAAGCCGCGCCGAGAAAGGCGGCGGCAAAACCGCACACCGCGCAACCCAGTAACAGTGGTTGCCAGATGAAGCTGAATTCACTACCCAGCCATTGCAGTGACAATTCGAACGAAAAATGATGTTCCGGCCGGCGCAGAAGCAGAGAGCCGACCTTGTAGGCCATATAGAATTGCGGCGGGATGGTAAAAGGGTTGGATATCCAAATCACGCTGAGCGCAATCGGTAAGTTTGCACGCCACCAAATCGCCACCAGCGTGCAAATCACGATATGGATAGGTAGCGGAATGAACGCGATCAGCAACCCGATAAATACAGCCGCAGATACCGAATAGCGATTCAAATGCCACAGATTGGGATCGTTGAGCCAGCGCTGAAAAAAGCGCAGCGAGCGATGCTGCCGGAGTTTTTCCGGGTCGGGCATATATCGCTTGAAGAAATTTCGTGACATCGGCAGCGCTTCAGCAATTGCGTAAGAAAGACCCGCACCTCTATGATTCGGCGCGATGTTTGCGCTCAGGATCTCAGTAGGCGCGGCATTATGCCGAATAAAATCGAAAAACTGAAAAACCGAGTCAGACAAAAGGATATTGACTGTGATTCGAGTAGGGATGCTGTGCATGGCGCTGGGAATCGGCGCAGTTGCTTGGTTGCCGCAATTGCCCTCGCCAGCGACGTTGCTGGCCACGAGTGCGTTAGTACTGGTGACCTGCCGATGGTATCGCCGGCAGTGGTGGATCGCTCTTTTCGCCCTGCTGCTTGGCCTGAGTTGGGGCACCGCGTTTGGCCACTATCTGTGCGCCGGAATTTTGCCTGCCGCGCAGGAGCAACAATCGCTGTTGTTGCAGGGCCGCGTCAGCGGTCTGGTCGAGCAGGAGCTCGGCTTCGATCAAAAGCCGGTGCTCCGTTTTCAATTCGATGTCGACGAATGCAGCAGTGCGCCGAGCGTGCGCTGCGATCAAGCACCGCGCCAGGTAAAACTCAGTTGGTACGAAGCGCCGGTTATGCCAGCGGCCGGCGAGCGCTGGCAGTTGCGCGTCAAACTCAGGCGTCCGCGCGGTTTCGCCAATCCCGCCGGCTTCGATTACGAAGCGTGGCTGGTTGCCAATCGGATCGGCGCGGTCGGTTACGTCGAGCGCAGCCCCGATAATCTGCGGCGGCAAATAGCATCGCAATTATCGATCGACTCATGGCGCGAGCAGGCGCGTAATTATTTACAGCGACGGCTCGAGCATTTTGCGCACCGCGATTTGCTGCTCGGTTTATTGGTGGGCGATGGCAGCGCGATTAATCAAGCTTCATGGAAAACATTCGGCGCCACCGGCACAGTGCATCTGTTTGTCGTTTCGGGTTTGCAAATCGCATTTACCGGCGGCTTGGTCCTGTGGCTGAGCCGGCAGTGGTGGCGCAGCCCATTCGCGGTGAGCACGCGCCGCAGCAGTTGGTTGGGGGCGTTGCCAGCGATGGCGGTTGCTTTGATTTACGCGGCGCTGGCAGGTTTCGGTTTGCCGATCCAACGCGCGTTGATCATGTTTGCGATATTACTGTGGGCGCTGGTGGGTCGGCGCGAAATTACCGCATCGACCGGCTGGATTTTTTCGCTGTGGATTGTGCTGGTCTTCGATCCGCTGGCGGTGCTCGACATCGGCTTTTGGTTTTCGTTTATAGCGGTGGCTGCGTTATTGCTGGCGATTGCCGGTCAGCGCACACAGCGACCTTCGCGCTGGCGCTGGTGGCGCGCGCAAAGCGCGGTGTTTGCGGCGTCGCTGCCGGTGTTATTAGCATTGTCGGGGCAGTTCACGCTGCTCTCGTTACCGGCAAATTTAGTCGCCATTCCGTTATCAACGTTGCTGTCGATGCCGCTCGCTTTTCTTGCATTAATTGCCGATACGATCACGCCCGTCGTCGGTAATTTTTTATGGCAGTGCGCCGATCGCACGCTGGACTGGCTGGTTCTTTATCTCGAGTGGTTGCAGCTGCATGGCTCTGTGTGGATTTGGCATGCAGCGGGCGTGAGCGTGCTATCGATTACTTGCGCGGCGGCGCTGGCGTTGTTGCTATTGCTGCCGCGCGGAATGCCGGGTCGGGCCTTCGCGCTGTTTTTTCTGGTGCCCTTGTTGTGGCCGCGTATCGAGCCAATCGCTGAAGGTGCTGTCCGTGTAACCGTGGTCGATGTTGGGCAAGGGCTGGCGGTATTGGTCGAAACAGCCGGGCATCGACTGCTCTACGACACCGGTCCGCCGTTTGGCCCGGAGCGCACCGTGGCCGAGTTGGCCATTTCACCGCTGCTGCGCTGGCGCGGTATCGACCGGCTCGATACGGTAGTTGTCAGCCACCACGATAACGATCACGCTGGCGGCTGGCCCGATATCGAGCGCGAATTCGACGTCGGTCGCTTGCTGATCGGCGAAAACATAGGCGCTGTCCACGCCGAGTTTTGTCAGGCCGGCATGCGCTGGCGATGGAATGCAGTCGAATTTGAAATGCTTTATCCCACGGCGAGCGAGCGCAGCGAAAATACCCATCAGCGCGGCAACAATGCTTCGTGCGTGCTGCAGGTACGCGCCGGCAACGATACGATTTTGTTAACGGGTGATATCGAGAATCGCGCCGAAATAAACTTACTTAACAATTCCGACTTTCAACACATCACGTTGATGATTGCACCGCATCACGGCAGTAACAGCTCGTCGACGCCGGCATTTATTGCGCGCACGCAACCGCGTTATGTGGTTTTTTCGAGCGGCTATTTAAACCGGTTTCATCATCCGCATCCGCGCGTCGAACAACGCTATCGCGAAGCCGGTGCTGCTTCGTTCAACACTGCAACCGACGGCGCGTTAATTTTCGATTTCAACGGCGCTGCTGTGCCGCAGATCACGGCGCAGCGATCGCAGCTGCGACATTACTGGGATTGATACAGCGCGTGGCTCCCGGTGCGTTGAGCGCTGTGCTACAGTTTCGGCGCTCTGAAAATTAGACGCGCGTGCGGATCACGCTGCGCTCACAAAAAACAGCGAGGATTCACGGTGTTTGAAATTATAAAATCCGGCGGTTGGTTGATGCTGCCGATTATTGCTTGCTCGATAATCGCACTGGCGATTTCCGTGGAACGGTTAATGGCACTGCGCGTTTCGAAAATTGCGCCGCCGCAATTGTTGGGCGAAGTATGGAGCTGGATTAAAAATAATCAGCTCGATGCCAATAAAATTCGCGAGCTGAAACAATTATCGCCGCTGGGTTTAATTCTCGCGACCGGATTGACCAATGCGCGTCACGGCCGCGAAATCATGAAAGAAAGTCTTGAAGAAAGTGCCACTGTTGTCGTGTACGGCATGGAGCGTTATTTAAACGCGCTCGGCACCGTCGCGTTGGTGGCACCGATGTTTGGTTTGATCGGCGCGATCCTCGGCATCATGGATGTATTCAATCAAATTCGTTTGCAGGGCAATACCGATCCTACTGTGCTTGCCGGCGGCATTGCCGAAGCGTTGGTAACCACCGCGGCCGGTCTAATGGTGGCGATCCCGGCGACGATCATGCATCGCTTTTTTAACGGTCGTATTACTACCTTGGTGATGTTGCTCGAACAAGAAGCATTGAAGTTGGTGGACGCCATGCAGGGCGATCGCAAAGTCGAGTTGAAGGCCGACTTGTTGAAGGACAATCGCTGATGCGCTTCAAGCGACCGACCACTACCGATGTCGATATGGGTACCAACATCGTCAACTTGGTCGATGTGTTATTGCTGCTGTTGATTTTCTTTATGATCTCTACCACGTTCACCAAGCAGAGTCAGCTCAGCGTGCAATTACCCGAGGCAACTGGCGAGGCCATCACGCAAACCGAAAAACAGCTCGAAATTATCATCACTGCGGACAGTCACTACAGCATCAACGATCGCAGCTTAACGAAGGGCGATGTCAGCACGATTAAAGCCGCATTGCAGGAAGCATCTGCCGGTAATGTCGAATTGCCACTGACAATTACGGCCGACGCGAATACACCGAATTTTGCCGTGGTGCGCGCGATGGACGCAGCGGGGCAGTTGGGTTTTACACATCTAAGTTTGACGACGCAAACACCGAACGATCACAAATAAATTTCTCAAAAAATAATCGCGGGTGATTCGATAACCATGAGCGTGGAGCTGTCTGTGCAACGCCGTTGGTACGCTAAACCCGGTTGGTTATGGTTGTTGCTGCCGCTTGAATTAATTTTTCGTGCAATCACTCTGCTGCGTTATTTTTTTTATCGAAACGGCGTATTAAGCAGTTGGCGCGCGTCAGTGCCGGTGATTGTGATCGGCAACATCAGTGTCGGTGGTACCGGTAAAACACCGGTCACAATTGCATTGTGCGAAGCGCTGCAGCGTGCGGGTTTTAATCCCGGCGTGATCAGTCGCGGTTATCGCGCGCAACCACCGCAATTCCCCCATTTGGTTTCCATTGATGACAGCGCGCAATGCAGCGGCGATGAGCCGTTATTGATTGCACGTCGCACCGGTTGTCCGGTGGTTATTGATCCGACTCGCGCTGATGCCGCTCGCAAATTGTTATCGCTCGAACCGTGCGATGTATTGATTTGCGACGATGGTTTGCAGCATTACGCATTGCAGCGCGATATTGAATTTGCGGTAATTGACGAAGCGCGCGGTTTTGGCAACGGCCATTGCCTGCCGGTGGGTCCGCTACGTGAATTGCCGCAGCGGTTACGTCGTGTCGATGCAGTGCTGGTTAATGGCAGCAATGTTAACGATGACAATAAAAAACGTTTTGGATTTAATTTATCGCCGAGCGCATTCGTTAATTTGCAGAGTGGCGAAACGCTCGCGCCGAGTGAATGGTGTCAGCGTTATCCGCGCGCGCATGCACTGGCGGGAATTGGCAATCCCTCGCGGTTTTTTGTGTCATTGCGCGATCTCGGTTGTGTCGCTATCGAGCATCCCTTTTCCGATCATCACGGGTTTGTTGCCGGTGATTTGCAATTCGGCGATGAGCTGCCGGTAGTGATGACGGAAAAAGATGCGGTTAAATGCGCAGCCTTCGCTAATCAACAGCATTGGTATTTGCGCGTGGACGCGACCTTGCCCGATTCGCTGATTACAGCATTAGTCGTTAAACTACGCGCCCTCAAAGTCTGATTGCGTCCCTGTCGCCATGTCATTCATCGTTGTGATTCCCGCCCGTTTAGCCTCCACGCGCCTGCCGAATAAACCGCTGCTCGATATCGGTGGCAAACCGATGATTCAACGCGTTTGGGAGCGTGCGCAATTGAGCGAGGCAACGCGCGTGATTATCGCCACCGACGATGCGCGCGTCGCCGTTGCGGTCGAAAGTTTTGGCGGTGAGGTATGCATGACGCGCGCAACACACGAATCGGGCACCGATCGATTGCAAGAAGTTGCAGCGTTGCTCGCTTTCGACGACGCGCAAATTATTGTCAACGTACAGGGTGATGAGCCGTTAATTCCGCCTGCGGTAATTAATCAGGTGGCGCGTAATCTCGCTGCTTCCGATCGCGCCGGTATTGCGACATTGGCCAAGCGTATTCGTCGGCGCGACGAGATATTTAATCCGAATATCGTAAAAGTGGTGGTCGACAACATGATGCATGCACTGTATTTCAGCCGTGCGCCGATTCCGTGGGATCGAGAATTATTCGATCGCGATATACAAACTCAATCCAACAGTGACGATGCCGGTGTCGATGGCGAATGGGCGCGGCATATCGGCATTTATGCCTATCGCGCGGAATTTTTACACGCCTTCGTGCAGTGGCCTGTCGGTCGTTTAGAGCGACTCGAAAAACTCGAGCAGTTGCGTGCGCTTGAAAATGGTGTGGCGATTCATGTCGACGAATCGTTGGAAGAAATTCCGCCCGGTGTCGATACCGCCGAAGATCTTGAGCACGTACGTGAGTGGCTGAGAACCGCGCAATGAGCATCAAAGTACTATTTGTTTGTCTCGGCAATATTTGTCGCTCGCCGACGGCGCATGGCATTTTTGCGCGTTATGTAAAGCAGCAGCAGTTCGATCATTTAATTAATGTCGATTCCGCCGGCACTGGCGATTGGCATATCGGTAAGGCACCCGATGAGCGCTCAAGTGCGGCCGCATTGCGACGTGGCTACGATTTAAGCGTGCTGCGCGCACGCCAAGTCAGCGCGGTGGATTTCGAACACTTCGATTATATTTTGGCGATGGATAAAAAAAATCTACGCGATTTGCAGAAAATGCGGCCGTCTCATTTCAATGGTGAATTGGCGTTATTTTTAGATTATGGCAATCACGGTGAGTTGGAAGTACCTGATCCGTATTACGGCGATGGTGAGGGTTTCGAGCGCGTGCTTGATCTCGTTGAAAATGCTTCACAGCACTTGTTGCGGCAATTGATCGAGCGTCACCACCTCGTGCGCGGTATTGCATGAATACATTATCGATTGGCGAAAATATCGATTTACAGCCGTTTAATACGCTGGCGTTACCCGCGCGTGCACGTTACTTCGCAGCAATCGATACCACCGATCATTTAACTGAAGCGCTCAATTGGGCACAGACAAAAAAATTACCGCTGCTGGTTATCGGTGGCGGCAGTAATATTATTTTGCGCGGTACTTGGCCGGGTTTGGTTTTGCAAATTGCGTTGCAAGGTAAAAAAATGCAGCGCGGTAACGAGCACGCAAGTGTGACTGTTGCCGCCGGAGAAAATTGGCACGCGCTGGTGCAGTGGAGTTTGCACGAACAATTATTCGGGCTGGAAAATCTCACGTTGATTCCCGGCACTGCAGGTGCAGCACCGATTCAAAATATCGGCGCGTACGGTGTCGAGTTGTCGCAGTTTTTGCATGCGGTGCGCGGATATTCGCTCGATGAAAAATCGATAATTGAATTAAGTGCGGAAGATTGTCGTCTCGGTTATCGCGACAGTATTTTCAAACACGCGTTGCGCGATCGTTTCGTCATTACTGAAGTTGTATTGGCGTTGCGCACGCAATTCGCGCCGGTCGTGTCGTATCCTGCGCTGCGTGAAAAATTGCAGGGCGGGGCCGTTACCGCGCAACGAATCGAGCAGGCGGTGCGCGCGATTCGCCAAAGTAAGTTACCGAATCCGGCGCAATTGCCGAATGCCGGCAGTTTTTTTAAAAATCCTGTCGTCACTGCCGCGCATTACGCCGAGTTGGCCGCCCGTCATATCGGGTTGCCGCAGTTTCAGGCGCCAAATGGCATTAAGGTTCCGGCGGCATGGCTGCTTGATCGCGCCGGTTGGAAGGGTCAGCGGCGCGGGCATGTCGGTGTACATGCAGAGCAGGCGTTGGTGCTGATTAATTACGGCGGTGGCGATGCCGATGAGTTGCTCGAATTGGCGCAGGCCATACAAGCCGATGTTCAGCATCGGTTCGGCGTGACGCTGGAGTTGGAACCAAATGTGTATGGCAATTGATCAGCGGCAGTGAGCGCGCGATCACGATTGCGCAATTCTCGCGCGATGCTGCTATGTTTTTGACGAGTGTTCCCGACACAATACTTTGCGGGTCGGCATCAGCGAGTGCTTTGTAGCTGCATCATCACAGTCTGCTCAGCCACCAGCCCGCTATAATCGATTCATAAATCAGCTCATAAGCCCCCTATAAAAAGTAAGTGCGAGGTTTAAGCGGTGATTCAAATTTTATTGGCGGACGATCACGATCTGGTGCGCAACGGCATCGGGCGGCTGTTGGCTGATATCGACGATATGACTGTTATCGGTCATGCCACCAGCGGCGAGCAGGCGGTTTTGCTGTCGCGCGATCTGCAACCGGATGTCGTGTTGATGGATGTGCGTATGCCGGGCATCGGCGGTCTCGAAGCAACCCGAAAAATCACCACGCGCGACCCTGGTATCAAAGTGATCGCTGTCAGCGCGTGGGATGACGATCCACTGCCGTCGCGTCTGCTCCAGGCCGGCGCTTCTGGCTATGTCGCCAAGGGCGCGCCGTTCGACGATGTAGTGAAAGCGATTCGCAAAGTGATGGCGGGGCAGCGTTATCTCAGTGCAGGCGTGGCCGAGCAAATGGCGCTGCGGCAATTCGATAACCGCGAATCGTCGCCGTTTGAAAAGCTATCCGAGCGCGAATTGCAGATCGCATTGATGATCGTGAACTGCGAAAGGGTGGCGGATATTTCCGAAAAACTGAATCTCAGCCCCAAAACGGTCAACAGCTATCGCTATCGGCTGTTTGAAAAGCTGGGCATCGAGAGCGATGTCGAGCTGACCCATCTCGCGATCAAGCTCGGCCTGGTGGATATGCCGGAGCGGTGAGTGTGCTAACCTACCGGCCCGTTTCCATCCCCGAATTCCATGGCGGTAATGCAAGAAGCCTTCGATCATCAGACCTTTCTAAAGAACGTCACGAATAAACCCGGCGTTTATCAAATGCTCGACGCCGACGGTAAGGTGTTGTACGTCGGCAAAGCTAAAAATCTAAAAAAACGTTTGAGTAGTTATTTCCGCACTGAGGCGGTCGCGATAAAAACCGCTGCGATGGTGGCGCGCGTGCGTCAGGTACAGGTCACGGTAACGAATACTGAAGTCGAGGCGTTGCTGCTCGAACACAATCTGATCAAGGAATACACGCCGCCATACAACATCCTGCTGCGCGACGACAAATCCTATCCGTATATTTATTTATCGTCCGATCAGGAGTTTCCGCGCCTGAGTTTTCACCGGGGCGCGAAATCCGGCAAAGGGCGCTATTTTGGCCCCTATCCCAGCGCCGGCGCTGTGCGCGAAAGCCTTAATTTTCTACAGAAAGTATTCAAGGTGCGGCAGTGCGAAGAAAGCTTTTTTCGCAACCGCTCACGCCCTTGTTTGCAATATCAAATTGGCCGTTGCACGGCGCCGTGTGTGGGCGAGGTCACTCGCGAAAGTTACGCCGAAGACGTTCGCCATACGGAAATGTTTTTAGGTGGGCGCAATGCCGATTTAGGAACTGAACTCGCCAACGAAATGGAGCGTGCCGCCGGCACATTGAATTTCGAAAAAGCAGCGCTGTTGCGCGATCAAATTCAATTGCTGCAACAGATGCAGGCGCGTCAGTACATCGAAGGCGAAACTGGCGATCTCGATATCGTTGTCTGTCATCTGGAAGCCGGACTCGCCTGCGTACAACTGTTGTATGTGCGCGATGGCCGCATTCTCGGCAGCCGCAGTTATTTTCCGAGCTGTCACCTCGACGAAAATGTGGCCGATGTGCTCGAAGCATTTATTTTGCTGCATTATTTGAGCGGTTTGGGCAGCCAGGATATTCCGGGTGAGCTGCTCGTGAATGCCGAATTGCCGGGCAGTGCGGCGCTGACCGAGGCGATTGGTGTTGCACGCGGACGCAAGCGCAAGGTGCAGATCAGTCACAGCTTGCGCGGCAATCGCGCTAAGTGGCAACAGCTCGCACTGATCACCGCACAACAGAATTTGCAAAATCGCATCGCCAACAAGCAGACGCAATTTCAGCGCTTCGAGGCGTTGCAGGAAGCGTTCGATCTGGCGGAAATGCCTCAGCGACTTGAATGTTTCGATATCAGTCACAGCAGCGGCGAAGCGACGGTGGCGTCGTGCGTGGTGTTCGATACCAACGGCCCGCTCAAATCCGATTACCGCAAATTTAATATCGAAGGTATTACGCCGGGCGACGATTATGCGGCGATGGCGCAGGCTTTATCGCGACGTTACGCGCGCCTTAAACGCGGCGAAGGCAAAATGCCGGACATTCTTTTTATCGATGGCGGCAAAGGGCAGGTGACGCAAGCGGTGCAAGCGCTTGAGGAAATGCAGATCACGGAAGTTTTGATTATCGGCGTAGCCAAAGGCGTCGATCGCAAAGCGGGTATGGAGGTATTGATTCGCCCGGACACTCATCAAGAAATAGTCCTGCCGCGCGATTCGATTGCGCTGCATCTTATTCAACACATTCGCGACGAAGCGCATCGCTTTGCGGTAACCGGACATAAGATGCGGCGCGACAAAAAACGTCGGCAATCGACGCTGGAAGAAATTCCGGGCATCGGTCCCAAGCGACGGCGCGAATTACTGCGCTATTTCGGCGGTTTACAGGGTGTGCAGGCAGCGAGCCTCGAAGAGTTATGTCGCGTTCCCGGCATCAGCGGCAAAATCGCCGAGCAGATTTACGGCGTGTTACATGGCGAGTAACGCGTGCTGCGATTAAGATGAGCAACCGTTCGAAAACGAGCAATCATCAATGCGCTTTATGTTTGCAGCATTTCCCATAAACGGCAGCAGTGGCGCGGGAGTCAGCGTGCAGTGGGCCTTCTGAATATTCCCAATCAATTGACAATGCTGCGGATCATTTTGATCCCGGTATTCGTACTGTTGTTTTATGCGCCGCAATCGTGGAGCTACCCAGCCGCAGCTATAGTTTTTGCCCTTGCTGGCGCGACCGATTGGCTCGATGGCTACCTTGCTCGCAAGCTCAACCAGAGCACACCGTTCGGAGCTTTTCTCGATCCGGTTGCCGATAAGCTGATGGTGGTTTTCGCGCTGGTTTTGCTCGCCGAGCAATATCACACCGCGTGGTTCAGTCTGCCGGCAATGGTGATTATCGGTCGCGAAATCGTTATTTCGGCGCTGCGTGAGTGGATGGCGGAAGTCGGCAAGCGCACCAGCATCGCGGTTTCCTACGTCGGCAAAGTGAAAACGGCAATGCAGATGATTGCAATCACGGGGTTTCTGTTGATTCCGCCACTAAGCGGCGGCGTGCTGTTTGCCATCTGTGTTTTGCTTCTTTACAGCGCCGCCATCCTAACGCTGTGGTCGATGATGCTTTACCTAAAAGCGGCCTGGCCGGAAATGCGCGGCAATTAATCGCCATTTGGCGCACAAAAAGCGCGCAAATCCATGAATGAAAGGGCCTTTTCTGGAAAACGGCTTGACTCCGCAAGATCAGTCAATACAATGGGCGTTCCCAAAAATACGGTCGATATTAGCCGCTTGGGAATTTGCGGGAATAGCTCAGTTGGTAGAGCGCAACCTTGCCAAGGTTGAGGTCGCGAGTTCGAATCTCGTTTCCCGCTCCATTTTTCAGCACAGTTCGTGGCGCGATAACAAAGCGGTTATGTTCTGGATTGCAAATCCAGCTAGGTCGGTTCGACTCCGACTCGCGCCTCCATATTCAAGCAGTACCGGCACCCATAATAAAGTTCGATAGCCGCTGCGGCGGCTAACTGCAACAGCTCCCACGCAAATCCACACGCCCGGGTGGTGAAATAGGTAGACACAAGGGACTTAAAATCCCTCGGCTGGAGACGGCCGTACCGGTTCGATTCCGGTCCCGGGCACCAATTAAATCAATTGCTTCACTCTTTTTGGCTAATCGTTACATTTATTAGCGTGCCCACTTTTGTGCCCAAAGTCTGTAAGTAGAACGCTGCGCCTGTTCTGTCCGATTAGGTTTCATTGATCGGCTTTGCTATAGTGTTTTTCACGCTTTTCAAAACTAATGGGTTGTAGTGATGACTGCCAAAATGGTACGTGCCCAAACTGATAAACAATCCGCGCGCAAGGATCTCACTGTCGGTGAGCTGCGGGTCGTTATGAAAGCCGTTTCGTCTAAAGCCGCTGCGAATGTTAAATCGGTAGACTCAGCGCTGATGCGCGGGTTGCGCGACGAAATTCAAGCTGCGGTTAATCGGGCTAAAGCCGCTCGCGAATAGCTAATTATTTAATGGATAATCTCAAGCCGCGGCTCATCGTAGTGGGCGGGCCCAACGGTAGTGGCAAGACCAGCATCACCGAGCAATTGCTGCACAACACCTGGATGCAGGGTTGCGAATACGTAAACCCCGATGTCATCGCGGACACAAAATTCGACGGTTGGAATGATCCAGCGTCTATAAAGAAAGCCGCACACGAAGCCCAAAAAATACGCGAAAAATGTATTGAGCAACGCAGAGACTTAGCGTTCGAAACCGTTTTTTCGGCCGACGATAAATTACAATTTTTACGCGAAGCGAAAAAAGCTGGCTATTTTATTCGTCTGTTTTTTATCAGTACCGATCATCCCGCAATAAACGCCGCGCGTGTTACGTACCGATACATGGCTGGCGGTCACGATGTGCCTATTTCGAAAATCGTCAGCCGTTATCAGAAATCGATCGCCAACTGCGCGGCGATAGCGCCGGAAGTCGATCGCTTATATGTCTACGATAATAGCGTTGAGCAGGCCGAGCCCAAGCTACAGTTCAGATTGGTGGAGGGCGCTCTTAAGCGATCGAATTCCGCCGTACATCAATGGGCTCAAGAAATTTTGATGGCGCTCGATATTTGAATTTTTAGTTTAAATTTTTATTTGTTTTTATGCCGTAACGTTTCCCACACGCCACTTCCCACAGTTTTTTCTGAATAGTTTTTGGTGAGATTGACTCCCACTCTCCAGCTTCGTCGGATTTATAGCGCTGCTCACCCCGCGCCATTTTTTCGGAATACGATGTCATGGAAAGCACTCTGAATTGAGCTCTTTCGCAATCGTATTCATTGTGCATTTTCAGCGAAAGGTAACGAAGATTATTGCCATCGAATGGCGGCTTTTCAAAGTCGACCAAAATCCATAATGCGGCGTTATTTCCTGTTTTTCGTAATGTATCGAGATCCGCATACCCGAC
>JAQGNY010000027.1 GCA_028293825.1 Verrucomicrobiaceae bacterium | reverse complement strand
GATGCGAATAACCTCCATGCGATCGAGCAGTGGCGCAGGAATATTCAGGGAATTAGACGTACAAATAAACATCACATCCGAAAGGTCGTAGTCAACTTCCAAATAATGATCATTGAACGTGCTGTTTTGCTCTGGATCGAGCACTTCCAATAATGCCGAAGCAGGATCGCCACGATGATCCATTCCCATCTTATCCACTTCATCGAGCAGAAAGAGCGGATTACGCACACCGGCTTTCGCCATTTTTTGCACGATTTTGCCCGGAAGAGAACCGATATAAGTACGACGATGGCCGCGTATTTCAGCTTCATCGCGCACGCCACCTAACGCCATCCGCACAAATTTGCGATTGGTCGCTTTCGCGATAGATTCACCCAACGAAGTCTTGCCAACGCCGGGCGGGCCCACTAAACACAACACCGGGCCTTTGATTTTTTTCACGCGCTTTTGCACGGCAAGATATTCGAGAATACGCTCTTTAACTTCGTCCAAGCCGTAGTGATCGCGCTCGAGAATTTGTTCCGCGTAGGCTAAATCCTGTTTTACTTTAGAACGTTTTTTCCATGGGACGTTAACCATCCAATCAATGTAACTGCGCACAACAGAAGCTTCCGCAGACATCGGCGACATCATTTTTAATTTATTAAGCTCAGCCTTAACCTTGTCTTCAGCTTCCTTAGTCATGCCGGCTTGTTTGATTTTTTTCTCTAGCTCTTCAGCTTCGTTGGGCGCTTCGTCTAGTTCACCCAATTCTTTCTGAATGGCTTTCATTTGTTCATTTAAATAATATTCGCGCTGACTTTTTTCCATTTGCTTTTTAACGCGACCGCGAATGCGTTTTTCAACTTGAAGTAAATCTATTTCCGATTCCATCGTTGCCATTAAGTGTTCGAGGCGCACGCGAATATCGGCAATCTCCAGCACGTGTTGTTTCTGCACCAGATCCATCGACATATGTGCGGCGATGGTATCGGCAAGACGACCAGGCTCGTCGATGCCGGACAACGAAGTTAAAACTTCGGCCGGTATTTTTTTACTGAGATTGACGTATTTTTCGAATTGCGCAATTGCAGAGCGCACTAGTGCTTCGCCCTCACGCGATTCGATAGCATCGCCCGGAAGCTCTTGCGCTGAAGCGGTCAGATATTCTTCGCCATCAATGACATGATGGAGTTTTGCCCGATAGCTACCTTCGACAAGAACCTTAACTGTGCCGTCGGGTAAGCGGAGCAATTGCAATATGTTTGCGACAGTACCGGTGCGATAAACATCATCCGGTCCTGGCTCATCAACTGATGCGCTTTTTTGCGCAACTAACAATACTTGCTTGTCGGTTGCCATCGCCGACTCGAGGGCACGAATCGATTTATCGCGACCTACGAAAAGCGGAATCACCATGTGTGGATAAACCACAACATCGCGCAACGGGAGAAGCGGTAGTTCGATGGATTCCAGCGTGTCCGCCATACAAGAGACCTCGTTTGTGATGAGCCACCAGCTCGAAGCGAGAAGACTTTAATAGTAGGCCTTCCTGACACAGAAGCCAGCATTAGTTAAGCCAAGTTTGGGACGCATGCTAAGAATTACAAGAGGCAAACCGGAAAGGAAATTAGAAATAATAAAAAAGGGCCTGACGGCCCTTTAATATTTATAAGTAGCGATTAATCTTCAGGGGCAGCTTTGCGTTGCTCGACACTTTTATAAACTAAAAGCGGCTCACATTCGCCCTTGATAACAGACGCATCAATAACAACCTTGGAAACATTGTCCATCGAAGGAATGTTGTACATCGTTTCCAACAATACCGACTCTAAAATAGAGCGCAAACCGCGCGCGCCTGTTTTACGCTCCATCGCCTTCTCAGCGATGGTTTGCAAACCGTCTTCACGGAAATCGACTTCAACATTTTCCATTTCGAACAATTTACCGTACTGTTTAGTGAGGGCATTTTTAGGGTCGGTCAAAATGCTTATCAACGCTGGAATATCAAGCTCTTCAAGCGTTGCAATAACAGGTAAACGGCCGACGAATTCTGGAATTAATCCGTAACGAATAAGATCTTCCGGCTCAACATCGGCAAGTATTTCGCCGACATTGCGCCGCTCATCTTTACTCTTCACTTCGGCATTAAATCCAATACCACCTTTCTCAGAGCGATCGCGGATAACTTTATCAAGACCGGCAAATGCACCGCCGCAGATAAATAATATATTCGAGGTATCGACCTGCAAAAACTCTTGCTGTGGATGCTTACGTCCACCTTGTGGTGGTACAGAAGCAATGGTGCCTTCTATCAGCTTCAGCAGAGCCTGCTGCACGCCCTCACCAGATACATCGCGAGTAATCGACGGGTTATCAGATTTGCGCGAAATCTTGTCAATTTCATCGATGTAGACGATGCCCATTTGCGCTTTTTCGACATCGTAATCGCATTTCTGCAACAACTTCTGAATAATATTTTCGACGTCTTCGCCCACATATCCGGCTTCGGTCAAGGTGGTGGCGTCAGCAATGGTGAACGGTACATCAAGCAGGCGCGCCAAGGTTTCGGCGAGCAACGTTTTGCCGCTACCGGTGGGGCCAACCAAAAGAATGTTGCTCTTACCAAGCTCCACTTCTTCTTTCTTGCCTTCACCTACACGCAGACGCTTGTAATGGTTGTATACCGCGACCGCCAACACTTTTTTGGCATGCTGCTGACCAATAACATATTGGTCGAGAATTGCTTTAATTTCATGTGGCGTTGGTAGCCGATCGCGCGCGTTGTCGCCGCTGTTTTCCTGTACTTCCTCGCGAATTATGTCGTTGCAGAGATCGACACATTCATCGCAAATAAAGACGGAAGGACCGGCGATCAGTTTGCGGACTTCGTGCTGGCTTTTGCCACAGAAAGAGCAGTACAACAACTTGCCATTGTCGCCGCTGTCCTTGGTGTGATCACTCATGAAGATTGAACCCTCTGGGTGCGCAGAAGAGCGGGCAAAGCCCGCTTTCGCTAAAGATGCTGCCTTTTGACTGCTTTTGCAAGCCTGAGGACCTAAACTTTGGCGCCGGAGGGACGCTCAGAAATAACCTGATCGACCAATCCATAGTTCTTCGACTGTTCGGCATTCATGAAATTATCGCGCTCAGTATCGTGCTCGATAGTCTCTAAAGATTGCCCGGTGTGTTTAGCCATCAATTCATTGAGACGTTTGCGAATAATTAAGATCTCACGCGCCTGAATGTCAATATCGGTAGCTTGTCCCTGTGCACCGCCACTAGGCTGGTGAATCATCGTCCGCGCATTTGGCAGAATGAAACGCTTGCCTGCAGCACCGCCGGTAAGTAGAAAGGCCCCCATGCTCGCCGCCTGACCAATACACATCGTGCTAACGTCCGGCTTGATAAATTGCATGGTGTCGTAAATCGACAAGCCAGCAGTCACAGAGCCGCCAGGCGAGTTGATATAGAGGTGAATATCTTTATCCGGATTTTCGGATTCCAAGAAAAGCAGCTGGGCAACGATCAAATTAGCCATGTAGTCCTCAACGGGACCCACGCAAAAAATGACGCGCTCTTTCAACAGGCGCGAGTAAATATCGTAGGAACGCTCGCCGCGTGCGGTTTGCTCAACAACCATAGGTATTAAACCTAAGTTGTTGATGGTGCTTTTGTTTCTACCGTCAAACTGATAACTGGACATGCTCAACTCACTTTTCCCGCTACTCGATTGTTTCGCAGCTGCCCCGATGATTGGAGCGGCCGGTTTTTTCCAGTGTAGCCGCTTGTCCCGCTCGCGTCTTTAATCACGCGCTCTCGGTTTTCAGTGCTTCTTCATAATTACAGGGTTTTTCCGACACCTTGGCACTTTCAAGCAGAAAAGCTACTACTTGGTCCTCAATAACCATCGCCTCAACACTTTGCAGCTGCTGGCGATTCCCGAAGTACCAACTAATAACCTCTTGCGGGTCTTCATAGGTCGAAGCAATCTCTTCTACTGCGCTACGCACTTTGGCCGCATCAGCTTTAATATTTTCTCTTCCGATAATTTCGCTCAGGATCAAACCGAGCTTAACGCGGCGCTCGGCCTGTGCCTTGAACATCTCGTCCGGCAAAATGCTCGCAAAATCCAAACCGTTTGCCTGTCCGCCAAACTGCTGCACTGTTTGCCCGCGCAGGCCGGTGATTTCGTCGGCAATCAATGCATTCGGGACCGCGAGCTCGGCGTGAACATTCAAAACGCCATCCATCACCTGAGTTTTAATTTTGTTTTTGGTCGCGTTTTTCAGTTCACGTGCCATGTTCTCGGCAACTTCTTTGCGGAACTGAGTTTCGTCGTTACTTTTAACGCCAAACTTTGTGAAGAATTCGTCATCCAGCTCTGCAAGCTTAAGGGCCTTCACAGCGTTGACTTTAATTTTGAACTCGACAGCCGCGCCTTTCAGCTCTTCGTTGTGATAGTCGGCGGGAAAGCTCAACGGCACGGCTTTTTCCTCGCCGGCCTTTAAACCCACAATCGCATCTTCAAAACCAGGGATCATACGACCGGAACCAAGCTCAAGATCACTCGCTTCCGCGCTGCCGCCGGCGAATGGCTCGCCATCTTTTGTGCCCACGTAGTCAATGTTTACCTGATCGCCAGCTTGAGCCGCTCGATCCGCCACTTCCCACGTACCCTGCTGTTTACGCAATGTCTCGATCATCTTGGTGACATCAGCGTCGCTAACTTCCGCCACCGGTTTTACCACTTCGATAACGCTGTAATCGCCCAAGTCGAATTCAGGCAACACTTCGAAAGTCGCGACATACTCAAGATCTTTGCCTTCTTCGAGCGATTTCGGCTCGATGGAAGGACGGCCGGCTGGTTTTAATTTTTCCTGCTGCACCGCTTCGATAAACGACTGGTTCAGCACTTCGCCAAGCACTTCCTGACGCACGCCCTCACCGAAGCGTTGACGCACCACTTTCATCGGCACTTTGCCCGGACGAAAACCCGGCAGACGTACAGTCTGCGCAGCTTTCTGCAAACGTGCGGCGACTTCTTTTTCTACTCGCTCGGCGGGTACGCCGATGGTCAAACGACGCTCTAGCGTAGAAGTCGTCTCAATTGAAACCTGCATGGGTTGTCCTCAAACGGGCGGACGGAAGCGCATCGCGCTTCGAGTCAGAATTAAATAATCGGATTGGTGCGAAAGAAGGGACTCGAACCCCCACGCCTTGCGGCACTGAAACCTAAATCCAGCGCGTCTACCAATTTCGCCACTTTCGCTACACCAAAAACTCACACCGCAGCTCAAAAAATTGCCGTAAATCATTGATTTCTTAAAATATTCAATGCTCTATCAACACGGTAAAGCGCTGTAGCGGGCGCTGATTGTGCCACAAGGCCGCGCAGAGCATCAACCGCCGCTATTTAATGGCAGTGCCAGTAAAAAATAGGCCATCGAAGCGCCGCGATTTTGCAGCACCGCATTCAGTCCCCGCGGCAGCAATACCCCCTGATCCGGGGCGAAAGCGTGCTCGCCAATCAGCAACTCCCCGCCGACAACAATCCCCAACCCGTAGCCTTGCTCAATCGCCAATTTTGTGGAGGCATGCGGCTCAATGCTGATTCGACGCACCTCGAAATTATCGAAATTTACGATCCGCTCCTCAATCCAACCCTGATCCTGAGCCAGCACAGGGAATGGCTCGGGCGCAGGCGGATCGAGCTGTAATAATTCCGCCGAAGCGTCGATATCCCACTCGGCCTGCGTCAATACCTTCTGCGCGAACGACAAAATCAAACGCTCATAAACCGGCGTTTGGAACTCGACCGAGCGCACGCCATGCTGCAGCGAATGCGGCAATAAGCACGGCACCTTTACTACATCGCCTACCTTCAACGGCCGCAGCAGCGTGAAACGCTCCATGGCGGCACGCAGCTCGCGCTCTTCGATGTGTAATGCTTCTGGTATCTCTGCTAGCCACTCTTTTAATGTCTGCGCCGAAAGTGGATCGTTAAGCCCCACACCTTCACGCGCACGAATATCATCGAGCAAACCATCAACTCCCACACGTACAAGCCGATAGCCGCGCACAGCCGCAAAATAATCCGCCAAGAAAGCACCGTCGTCGGAGTATCTATTTCTTATGACAGGATCGAAACCAAATCGAATTGCGCCCTCGCCGCTCGGCCACGCGCGCGCATCGACTGCCGTCACCACATAAACTTCCTGTTTTTTCTGATGCAATTCGAAATACAAATCGCCGAACACTGGCTCGGGTAGTGGATCGAGAATTTTTAACAAAATGGGTTCGGCGGCATTGCCAAGCAACCGCGTCGGTGCCGCTTGCAACAACCAAGGCAACGGAATTTTTTTATTCGCTGCCCCCACCTCGGCGACACCACGGCGCTCAATCCCCGTGTACCAAATCTCCTGCCCCCACGGCTTTGGAATCGCGATGGGTTGCAGAGGAATTGGCGCATGCAAATCGAAGGTTGGAAATTTAATATCGGATAACCACGAAGCAACATGCTCTGGCGTGAAAGATGTCGCAAGCAAGCGCGTGGGTACGACTGAGAGCAGAAGAGAATCGATGTTCGCACCGCGCTGCAAACGATAAATCGCAGTGAGCGCAATCGTCTCTTTTTCGTCGGTCCAATATTGCGTTATCGGAAAATCCACGACCAAAAGAATGTCGTAATTTTCTTGAGCAGCAAATTCAGCAAGAACTCTATCGAGTTCAAACTCCGGATTTGTAGCGGTAACACGGAATAATTGCTGCACCGATGTGAAACCTTTACTCATACGCGCTCGATAATGGTTGCAATACCCTGCCCCAAGCCGATGCACATCGTAGCGAGACCAAAATGCGCATCGCGCGCCTCCATAATATGCAGCAGCGTCGTTGTGATTCGCGTGCCCGAACAACCGAACGGATGCCCCAGCGCGATGGCGCCGCCATTAAGATTTACCTTCTCGTCCATGCGATCGCGCAAATTTAAATCCTTCAATACCGGCAACGCCTGACCGGCGAATGCTTCGTTTAATTCCACTACGCCGATATCTTCGATAGCTAAACCCGCGCGCTCCAGCGCTTTCAATGTCGCCGGCACAGGACCGTAACCCATGATCGATGGATCGACGCCAACTACCGACATACTGACGATTTTCGCGCGCGGTTTTAAACCAAGCGCATTCGCCTTCGCGCTCGACATCACCAGCATCGCCGAAGCGCCGTCGGTTATTTGCGAGCTGGTACCAGCGGTAACTGTGCCGCCTTTCGGATTAAACGCCGGAGGTAAATCGCGCAAAGCTTCGATGGTGGCATCGCCGCGAATCGTGGTGTCCTGTCGAATTAATGCTTTAACACCGTCATTATCGTGACCTTCGATCGGCACGATTTCGCGATCGAAGCGCCCTTCCTGTTGCGCCGCATAAGCTCGCAATTGCGAGCGCAGACCGAATTGATCCTGCTCTTCGCGTGTGATGCCATGCAACATCGCCAGCGCTTCGGCCGTCAGACCCATCATGCCGGCGGCCTTCGCGATATGTTTACTCAAACGCGGATTCGGTTCTACGCCAAAATCCATCGGCAAATGGCCCATATGCTCGACGCCGCCAACAACAAACACATCGCCATTGCCGCTTTGAATCGCTTGCGCCGCCGTGTGCAGCGCGGACATCGACGAGCCGCATAAACGACTCACCGTTTGCGCCGGCACCGTATGAGGAATTTGCGTCAGCAACTGCATCATGCGCGCAACATTCCAACCCTGCTCCTTGGTTTGATTCACGCATCCCCAAATCACATCGTCGATTTGCTCCGGGTCCAACGCAGAGTTTCTATTCAACAACGCATCGACCAACGCCGCCGATAAATCCTCAGCGCGTGTATAGCGAAATACACCATTTTTAGAGCGTGCCATCGGCGTGCGTGCGCAATCGACAATTACCGCATCGTTATCTCGCAGAGTCATTTCGAATTCCTCGTGGCTCGGAAAATTTATCGAGAATTACACGCCGTAAAAGCGGCGTTTTTCTTGCGCCATTTTCCGTAAACTTTCGGTGGGCTGATACAACGCGCCCAGCTCTCGGTATTGATCCGCCAGCGCGACGAAATTTTCGATACCGAATTGATCGATATAGCGCAGCGCGCCGCCGCGAAACGGTGGAAACCCGATGCCAAGCACCAAGCCCATATCTGCCTCCGCTGGCGAGCCGACGATGCCCTCTTCCAAACAACGCACGACTTCGATACACATCGGTATCATCATGCGCGCAATAATTTCTTCGTCGGTAAATTCACGGGTTTGTTTTTGCACAGCGCCGATTAATTCGCTCACCACCGGATCGTCGACTTTTTTCAATTTTCCTTTCTTGTCGGCTTCATACCGATAAAACCCGACACCATTTTTTTGTCCAAAGCGTTTTTGCTCGTACAACAACGTGTGAATCGGCTTTTCGCTGAAAGCAAGTCGATCTGGAAAACCGGCAGCCATTACTTCGGAGGCATGGTGCGCGGTGTCGATACCAACAACATCCAACAAATACGCAGGGCCCATTGGCCAGCCGAAGCGCTCCATCACTTTATCGACTTGATGAAAATCGGCACCATCGCGCACCAGCAAACTAAAACCTGCGAAATACGGAAACAACACGCGATTGACGAAAAATCCGGGGCAGTCGTTAACAACGATTGGCGTCTTGCCCATTTTTTTTGCGTAATCGATAACTCGCGCGACTGTTGCGTCGGATGTTTCTTTGCCACGAATTACTTCGACCAATGGCATACGATAAACCGGATTGAAAAAATGCATGCCGCAAAATTGCGCAGGTCGTTTCAACACACTCGCCAATTCGGTAATTGAAATAGTCGACGTATTCGATGCGAGTACAGCGCTCTCGTTAATTTGCGCCTCGCATTCGGCTAACACACTTTGTTTAACTTTTTTATTTTCGACAACGGCTTCAACCACAACATCGAGTTCATCGAAGCCGCGATAATCCAATGTGGGACGAATGCGCGCGAGCACCTGCGCCATTTCTTTCGGCTGCATGCGACCGCGTTCAACGCGTTGCACTAATTGTCCATCGGCTTCAGCGATACCCGCTTGTAACCCGGCCTCGGCAACATCCTTCATTAAAATTGGCACGCCTTTCAGCGCAGATTGATAGGCAATGCCACCGCCCATAATGCCGGCACCGAGCACACCGGCATGCTGTACCGGCTGCGAATTTTTTTCGTAACGGCGATTCGCTTTAGCGACCGTCTGGTTGTTAATAAAAATTCCAATCAGCGCTTCGGCCTGTGGTGTCTTCGCCAGTTTTGCAAAACCTTTTGCCTCGATAGCTAACGCTTGCGCGCGCGGCGCGCTCGCATTTTTTTCAATTGTTTTAACGGCCGCCAATGGCGCCGGCATATTGGGCCCGGCTTGCGCTGCGACATAACCTTTCGACGTGGTAAACGACATCATTGCTTCGATGGCATTGAGCAAAACCGGCTGATCTTTTTCGAAGCGACGCTGTTTGTAATCGAAATCCCCGGCAATGGCACGCTTCAATAGTGTCAGCGCAGCAGCGCGTAATTGCGCCACAGGAACTACCGCATCAACGGCGCCAACAATTAATGCATCGGCCGCTCTTTGTTCGTCGCCGCTGGCGATCCATTGAATCGCGTTATCGCAACCAATTAAACGCGGCAATCGCACCGTGCCGCCAAAGCCCGGATGAATACCGAGCTTTACTTCGGGCAACCCGACCTTACCGTCGTCCGCTAGCACGCGGTAATCGACGGCGAGACACAATTCGAAACCACCACCGAGCGCGACGCCATTAATCGCCGCCACTGTCGGCACCGGTAAATCCGCAACCTGATCAAGAATTGCGGCCGCAGCGCTAACCTTCGCAATCAGATCGGCTTCGGGACCGGCGAATAATCCAAGAAATTCCGTGATATCTGCGCCGGCGATAAAACCGTCTTTTGCGCTAGTGAACAGCACGCCTTTCAAACCGGCGAACGCATTGAGCTGCTGCATTGCCGCACTCAACTCTTCCAACGCCGCAGTGCCCAGCGTATTTACCGGCGCACCGACTTGGTCGAAACAGACTTCTGTGATGCCCGGCTCGATCTCTTTAACGCTTAGTGACTTACCTTGATAGAGCATGCCGACACTCCCTCATCAGGTTGAACGCGCGATGCGCATTATTTTCAGCACGTTAGACTTTTTGGGTCAGATTCGCAATTGCGCAGCCGCGTTATGCAGTCGCAAATCCGACTCACGCGTGTCTGGCGAAACCGCCAAGAATAAATTTACTCATGATCATTGTCCTTTTGCAGGCAATTATCCGGCCCTTTAAGCAGTGGCGAACGCTCTACTCGGACAATATCGGCGCATAGCAATTCGGTGTGAACACCTGCAACAGAATGCGATTAGTTTAAATAGCGCCGACCAAATGCCTATTGATAAATTCCGTTAATTTTAAACGGGCGCTATTACGGCATTGAACCGTTGTGGTGTTTAATACGCCATCGGCAACTCGGCAGAGCTTGGGGACTCAGGATGGCAACTATAAAAGCGGGAAATATAGAATGGATTGATGCCGCGAAAGGCGCCTGTATCCTGATGGTCGTTTTGCACCACTCCATCGTCACTTCGTACCACATTCCACTCAGCGACCATTTATTTGGTATTGATTTCGCCGGCGTGCGACTTTACGAATTAATAAGCAAAAATCTTGCGCCGCTGCGCATGCCGTTATTTTTTATGCTGTCTGGATTTCTGGTGCAACGCTCGGTCAATAGTGCCGATTGGCGACTCACCGTGCAAAACCGCGTTGTGAATTTAATTTATCTCTTTTTATTGTGGGGCGCGATTCAATGGATAACGGTCTCCATCATCCATAAGGTCATGACCGGTGATTGGGCCGAAGGCGGAAAATTTAACGCGATTTACGCCGACGATATTCTTGAATATGTTCAGTTGACCATAATCGGCTCGACTAGCCTCTGGTACCTTTACGCGCTGCCTATTTACTTCATCATTTGTAAATTGCTTTCTCCTCGACCATGGACGGCAATTGCAATCCTGCTGTTAGTTCATTTTCTCAGCCGTCGGTATATCACGGTGTGGCCGACCACGGGTATTTTTGCAAACGCGGTTTATTACGCCGTCGGATGTTTCTTCGGCATGCGTCTGTTCGATCTGCTGAGTAAATTCGATAAACGCACTGCACTCCTTCTAGCGCTATCTATTGCGTCCGTTCTTGCCTTTGGATTGCTTGGTGTTTGGGGCGGCGCTGCGACGAGCTTCTTATTTATTGTGCTGAGTATTATTTTCTTCGCGTGGATACAGAAAAAATTCGAGCTCAGATCGCTGCGCTGGATTGGCCGCAACACCCTGCAAATTTATGTCATACATCGAATAGTGCTTGAAATACCTAGCGTCGTATTGGCCTCTTCATTAGTTACCGATGAATTTTTCTTGAACCCAACCGTCGTGACATTGTGGTGCACCTTGTACCCCGCACTCGCGACAGCAACAGTTGTAATGGTCTGTTTAACCATTTGGCGGGCGACCAATCGCGGCATGGGGCGCTTTCTCTATCAAGCGCCCGAGCTGCGAATGCTGGCACCAGCCAGCAAGCTCGCTCAATGACTCTGTATTAATTAAATCCGTCTTGGATTTGAAATTAGTACGCTAAAAAATAACTGCTACGATTCGCGGTGTCAGTCATTTAAACATTCGGGATCGAATCGATATTGTTCGCGTAACCAGTCGATAATTTCAATTGAGATGGGATTATCGATACGCGCGTAATCGGCAATCAGCAATTCCCGTTCGCTCGGTGATAACGCGTCGAGACCTTCCAGTTGAAAACGCACTGCATCACGCTGCAATAGCGGCGCTAATTCCTCACCCACCAACTCGGCAATGCGCTCGCTCCAAAATATTTCGGCGCTGTAACCTGCGCCTAATTTAAAACTCTGGGCGAGGCTAGCCAACGGCAACTGCGACAGAAACGCTTGGTTCATCGGGTTGGCAAGTAAACCACTGCACCAATCCTGCAATTGCGCGGGACGATCATGCACCGGCAGCGTATGCAAAAACCGACTAATCTTGCGGCCGTCGTTAACCGGATAGTTGTCCCACAGCAGTGGCTTACGCTGAATTTTTCCGCTAATTGCAACAATATCGTTTTGCGAATAGCCGGACGACAATACCAGCGGGCCAGTCCAAAAAATATCTAGGCCAGACGGCAGCAACGCGCCGAGCGTTTCCAAGTAATCAGCGGGCATCGCACCGAAATACTGCTCAAGCTGCGGATCGAAACTGTAATAGGTCGGACACATAGCAATGCGCCGCGCATTGGAAAAAGCCGCAATATCGGCAACGATTGTGGTTTGGCGCTGTGCAAGATCCGCGACGGCGCCCGGCATATCGTCGAACAAAATACAGAGCACATCGCAATCGAGTTGATTTAATTGTTCAAATTTTTTTCGCAATTGTTCGCGATCGACATTGCTGTATTCGCTTTGCAAACCCCACGGACTAAAACCGATACCGAATTGAATACCACGTTGGCGACACTGCGCGCGCAGCTTAATTAAGTTTTCAAAATCGTCATCGGCATAAAGTTCGCGCCAGTTGCGCCGCAACTGACGATCCGACTTAGGCGCGTAGATATAGGTATTGAATTGTTCGCGTTGCAAAAAATCCACGACCGCCGTGCGCGCCGACCACGACCACGCGCGACCATAGAAGCCCTCGATAACACCGCTTAAAAATATACTCATTTGTCACCATTCGGCATGCGCGAAACGATTCGACGCCACGACATCAGCCGTTACTCACGGTCTGCAATAACGTTGTGGCACAAACGGACCACGCTGACGGCTCAATGCAATTTGCTTGTTACGCACAACAGCAAACAGTGGCGACTCCAGCGCTGCAGTATCGACATAACCCATCGCAATCGGTACACCCAGCGACGGACTGAAACCGCCGCTGCTAATTTTGCCGACGACCACAGCATTTGCATCGACAATTTCCGCGCCTTCGCGCACCGGTTGTTTGCCCTCCGGGCGCAGTAATACACGCTGACGCACAACGCCATTCGCAAACTGCGCGTCAATAATTGCAGCGCCCAAATAATTACCGGCGCGCGCGCCATCGGCGCGTCTTACTTTTGAAATCGCCCACTGCAAATTCGCCATGATCGGCGGCGTCGTTTGATCGATATCGTGGCCGTATAAACACAAGCCCGCCTCCAGCCGAAGCGAATCGCGTGCGCCCAAACCAATCGGAGCGACTTCTTCTTCCGCAAGCAATCGTTTCGCCAATGCTTCAGCATTTTCTGCTGCAACAGAAATTTCGTAACCGTCTTCTCCGGTGTAGCCGGAACACGAAACCCAGCAGTCGATACCGGCAACGGATAACGGCGCCGCCTGCATAAACTTTAAATCGGCTGCAGCGGGCGCCAAGCGCGATAACACCGCGCGCGCAGCGGGACCTTGTAGTGCCAGTAGCGCGCGTGTTGCTAAATACTCAACCTGAATAGTCGGCGGCAATTGCGCGCGCAAATGTGCGATGTCCTCATGTTTACAACCCGCGTTCACGACCAACAGGAAATGATCGCCGCAATTCGTCACCATTAAATCGTCGAGAATGCCGCCTTCGTTATTCGTGAACAAGGCGTAACGTTGCTGATGCAACGGCAAGTCGATGACATCGATCGGCACTATTTTTTCCAATTCAGCCGCCGCATTCACGCCGCTGATACGCACCTGCCCCATGTGCGACACATCGAACAAACCAGCCGCAGCCCGCGTGTGCAAATGCTCTTTTAAAATGCCGTCCGTGTATTGCACCGGCATCGAATAGCCGGCGAAAGGCACCATGCGCGCGCCGAGTGCAACATGCAGATCATGTAGCGGCGTTTGCGCCAATTTGTCTTCATCGCGTACATCGTTCAAATTTTTCTCCTTCGAATTTTTCGAATCACTCTTCGAATGATTTCATATGTTTTTTCGTCGTCGCCGTGGCTGGCGCCAGCCACGGTTGCTCGGGCCAAAAATGTTTCGGGTAACGCCCTTTCATCTCTTTGCGCACATCGACATAAGCGCCGCGCCAAAAGCCCGGCAAATCCTGTGTCAGTTGCAATGGGCGACGCCCCGGCGAAAGCAACTCTAATAACAACGGTTCGCCGTTGACCTGCGGATGTTGATCGAGCCCGTAAAATTCCGTGAGCCGCGCTGCCAGCCGTGGCGGCGTATCCGCGCTGTATGCAATGCGATGCTTGATACCTGTCGGCAGCTCGAACGCTTCGGGCGCCAATCGATTCATCTGCTGCTGTTGCGAATAATCCAGCCGCGCACGCAACATCGCGGCGAAATCGAGCGACTGCAACGCGCTCAGTTTACGGACGCCGGCAAGATAAGGCGCAAACCACTGCTCCAAATCGGCCAACAAAGCGGTCTCGGAAAAATCCGGCCACGCGTCGACACGTGGCGCCAGCCAGCGCGCGCGACCGAGCCATTGCGCGACGGAGCCGGACCACGCCAGCCAATCGAGGCCGCGCTCGCGCAATTGCTGCAGCCAAAATTGCGCTGCATGCTCATCGTCGACCGGCAATGACCGCTCACTGAGCACCAGCGCGCCGAGTCGCTGTTGACGTTGCGCGACCAGTGCGTTGCGCGCATCGTCCCAGCGCACGCTATCCGCAATCTGCACCTGAGACGTAAGCAACGGTTCGATTTCATCGACGTCAATCGCGGCGGCAAATCGAATGCGTGCACCGCGACGGTCGCCGTCGTGCTCCGCCACTACCAACCATTCGGACCGGCCCAGCGCGTCGTGATCGGCCAGTAAAACCTCGAAACCATCGATGCATAAATAGCGCTTCGATTCCGGCTGACGCCGTCGCGCGAGCCGGTCGGGAAATGCGGCCAGCAGCAACGCGCCGGTCGTCAAAGCCGCAGCTCCCGTCGTCGAGCTGGCTGCGCACCGTGTTTGCAGCTGTCGCGCCAGCTGCTTAATACGTTGCAAGGTGTTGTATTGGATATCGCCCGCCTTGCCGTCGTTGTTGTTCAGCAATTGCAGCCGCCAGTCGAGATCGACCTGATGCTCGCTGGCGCCGCGCACGAAATCACCTTCGGACAGCAACGCGGCGAGCAGGCAGGCTTCGCGCAACTGATTTGCCGCTTGTCCGGCCAGTACTAATCGACCGAGGCGCGGATGCAATCCCAGTTCGGCCATCGCACGGCCCGTCGCAGTGATACGAAAACTCGCGTCGACCGCATCGAGTCGCTGTAGCAATTGACGCGCATCGCTCAAACGCTGCGGTGGTGGCGGTTCCGGCAAAACCGTGGCGATATCGTCCCCGCCCCACAACGCCAGCTCCATTGCCAGCGGCGTTAAATCGACCTGCTGAATCTCGGGGGCGTCGTGCGCGAGCAGACGGCCATGCTGCTCCTGACTCCATAATCGAATGCACCGACCCGGCCCGAGCCGGCCGGCACGACCCGCGCGCTGTTCGGCTGACGCCCGCGAAATCCAGCCGGTTTCTAACCGATCCATACCGCGCCTCGGATCGAAGATCGCACGTCTGACCTGGCCGCTATCGATAACGGTATCGACACCGGGAATGGTGACGCTGGTCTCGGCGATGTTAGTGGCGAGAATTACGCTCTGACCGCCTTCCGGGTCGAACTGCATTGCGCGTTGCTGCTCTTCCGGCGCGACGCTGGAATGAAGCATCAGCACATCGCAATCGGCTCCACTCAGGCGTTGTCGCACCCGCTGCATGATTTGCCAGCCGGCGAGGAATACCAGAATGCGGCGGGCACCGTCGCGCAGCGCCGCGCGAATCGTCTGCGCGAGATGATCGATAAGCTCGGCGCGACCGAGTGGATCGTATTCGAGAGTAACTGGATAACTGCGACCCGCAGCGCGAACCGCGGTCGCGTTAAGCCAGCTGGCAACCGCATCGACCGGCAGCGTTGCGGACATCACGATCAGCGTCAGCGGCAGTTCGCTCGGCCGCCACTGCGCCTGCGACTCAAGTGCTAAACCAAGCGCAAGATCGGCCTGCCAGCTGCGCTCATGGTATTCGTCGAACAAAACCGTAGCCACGCCGGACAATTCCGGATCGCGCTGTACCTGACGCAGGAAAATGCCTTCGGTCACCACTTCGATCACCGTCTCAGCTGACATCTTGTGATCGAACCGCGTGCGTAAACCGACGATTTGGCCGAGCGGCTTACCGGTTTGACGCGCGAGATAATTAGCGACTGTGGCTGCGGCCAATCGGCGCGGTTGAATCAATACGATGCGATGGGTGCGATCGCCACCGCGCTGCAACAACCAGAGCGGCAAATACGTGCTTTTACCCGCGCCCGGCGGTGCTTCCAACACAATGCGGGAGTGCGTGAGGAGCGCCTCCGCCAGCGCGGGAAGCGCTTCAACAATCGGCAATGTAGGAATCGATTGCAGCAAAACAACTCCGGATGCGAAGACTAATGATTAAGCCGGGTAAGCGTATTCGCAGTAATCGCGAATCAGTTTAAAAAAAGTGCCATCGTGCGGCGGATTCTGACCATAATTTTATTCGGGATGCCCATCCCCTGTTATCGGGCATTCCGGAAGCGGAGTTCCGCTTCTGTTGGGGGCTCCCCGCCCTCGACGAATTCACTCCTAATGGTCTTGGCCCGAAATCCCCCCAGATTTCGGGTCTTTTTATTTGGGCTGTTATTTCGGTTCAGCTCTCTAAAAACTTTTTGCATCGAGCATTATTACTGTGCGAATTTTCAATTGAGCGCGACGACGCTCTAACACTGTGAATCAGGCGTGCCGAAGAAATAGTCGATCGAAATTGGCGCTGGTAATTTCGGCTATGCGCTCAAAGCTTTCGCCTCTTAATTCGGCGACGCATTCGGCCACTTCGCGCGTGTATTTGGGTTCGTTGGATTTGCCGCGAAACGGTACTGGCGCCAGATACGGCGAATCGGTTTCCACCAACAAGCGATCCAGCGGAACCTGTTTAACGACTTCGCGCAATTCGGCGGCATTTTTAAATGTGATAATGCCGGAGAACGAAATGTAGTAATTGAGATCGAGCGCCTGCCGCGCCATTTCCCAGCTCTCGGTAAAACAATGCAGTACGCCGCCGACCTCGCTGTCGCCGTACTCGCGAATCAGCGCAATCGTATCCTCGCGCGCATCGCGTGTATGCACGATAACGGGTTTACGCACCTGCGCCGCTGCCAGCAAATGGACACGAAAACTCTGCTGCTGTGCGAGCGCGTTGTCGCGGCTGTAGTAATAATCCAAACCGGTTTCGCCAATCGCCACAACTTCCGCTCGCTCGCCCAATGCGCTCAATCCAGCGACGGTTTCCTGTTCGTCTTTAACGTCGAGCGGATGCACACCGACCGATGCGTACACGCCTTCGTGGTCGCGCGCGATGGCGCATATGGTATCGATATTTCCGCGCTCGACGCTCACGCACAACATGCGCGTCACCGAACGCGCGCGCGCAGCAGCTAACGCCGCACCGAGGTCACCGGCATAAGGTTCCAGATTGAGGCGATCGAGATGACAGTGGGAATCAACCAGCATTGTGTAAATCTCGAAATTCGTAGATTGAAAAAGCAAACGCCAAAAACGCCACGGCCCGGATTAACCGGGCCGTCAGCATAACTGTTTGCGGTGCTGCTCTAAAGGTGCTGCTGTAAGTAGCGCGATAGCTACATGGTGTGTGTGGGGCGATCGGACTCTAATGACCCGGCAAGATAAGCTTCGATTTTTTTGTTAGCGGTGTCGTCCTGCGCATTGAATTGCACGCCGATACCAGCCGCACGATTGCCCTGCGCGCGCTTCGGGGTGATCCAAACGACACGTCCGGCGACTGGAATTTTTTCCGGCTCGTCCATCAAGTTGAGCAGCATGAAAACCTCATCGCCGATGCGATAAGGTTTATTGGTAGGAATAAACAGACCGCCGTGTTCGAGAAACGGCATGTACGCGGCATACAGAACCGCTTTGTCCTTGATGGTCAGCGACAGGATTCCATTACGAGCGCCCTGGGGAGCACTGACACTATTCATTGATACGAACCTACTCCGTTATATGTTTGCAAAGCGAAAATGGACTGCGCGACCATCTTTAGAATTTTTTAACGCGTCCGAAGGATAGCTGGTAATTACGCGCTGCACCAAGCTGCCGTCAGACTGTTTTTCTGCTAACTGCATCACAAGCGCTGAACAGAAAAGTTTCTATCGCCAGTTGGCGATTCGGGTTGCCGCCATTTTGCGTCTGATTAAGAAGCCCGTTGACGATATCCATCAAAGCAAATAAGGCCACCGGCTCAGCGCGGGCAAGCTCGGTTACCGCGACATCCGCGACCGTTAACTTTCCTAATTTATTGCGCAAGGCCTGCGCCAGGCGCACGTGCAGCCACTTCAATAAATCCTGCCAATCGCGCTGTTGCCAGCGTTCCGCCAGCGTTACTGCAGACATTTGCCGCGACAACACCGCGGCCATTTCAGCGCTTAATTCCTGACGCGCGGCAAAACCTTCGCCATCGAGAAACTCACTCGCCAGCAGCGGCTTGCCATCTGCTTCCGCCAACACGCTTTCGAGCTTTGCCGCTTCAACACCGCGCAACGCCAACCACGAGCGAGTCACATCGAGCGGCGGCACCGGGAATTCCAGACGCTGGCAGCGCGAACGGATGGTCGGCAACAAACGGCCCGGCGCATCCGTGACCAACATCAGCAATGCATTGCCGGTTGGTTCCTCCAATGTTTTTAACAGCGCATTCGCCGAATTGCGATTCATCGCTTCCGCAGGCTCGACGACTACGACTTTAATGCCGCCCTGCTGTGCCGTTTGCGCCATGGTTTCAACCAGCTGCCGCACTTGATCGATTTTGACTGCTTTGCCGCTTTCCTCAGGCGCCAACCACAGAAAGTCGGGATGCGTTTGTGCACTTAACAATGCGCACGCTTTGCATTCACCGCAGGCAAAGCCGTGGCTCGGCGATTGACACAACAATGCATAGCCTAAGGCGCGCGCAAAAATACGTTTACCGACCGCTGGCGGACCCGCCAACAACAAAGCGTGCGCCAATTGCCCTGCTTCGCGCTGCTGGAATATGCGCTGCCATTGTTCGTTCTGCCACGGCAACGGCTGTGCTAAAAGATTAGCCATGCTCGCGCCTCAATAAAGGTGTTAGAGCAACACGTAATTGCGATTGAACGTCGCCAAGTGGTTGCGCCGCATCGATAACTCGAAAACGATCCGGCTCCGCGGCGACTCGCGCCAGGTAAGTGCTGCGCACTTTTTCGAAAAACTCACTCTGCTCGAGTTCAAGACGATCTTCAGCGCCGCGCGCGGCCACGCGCGCACTGCCGATATCGATCGGCGCATCGAGCAAAAAAGTGATATCCGGGCGCAGTTCCCCTTGCACGAGCTTTTCCAGCGTCGCGATGACGTCGCGATTAAGTCCACGACCGCCGCCTTGATAAGCGTAAGTGGCATCGGTGAAACGATCGCACAACACCCACTGGCCGGCACTCAGCGCCGGCTGAATGATGCGATCGATATGCTGCGCCCGCGCGGCGAACACGAGCAGTAATTCGGTCATTTCCGCGACCGATTCGGCGCGGCGATTTAAAAATAAATCGCGAATTTGTTCTGCCAACGCGGTGCCACCCGGTTCGCGCGTGATGACTAAATCGAAACCGGCGAGCTTAATTTGCTCGGCAATAAATGCCATGTTGGTGGACTTGCCGACACCTTCGCCACCTTCAACGGTGATAAATAAACCGCGCGCTTGCGTCATGCTGGCTGGACTCGCTTCACGATTAATTCCCGCTAATTATTTTTGCGGACGCGAACTGTAATTCGCGCGACGCTGTTCGATCTGAAATTTCTTCACGGCTTTTTCATGCTCATCGAGCGTGGCCGAAAATTGATGACTGCCATTGCCACGCGCCACGAAATACAGCGCATCTCCTGCACTCGGCTGCAATGCGGCATGGATTGCAGCGCGGCCGGGCAATGCGATCGGTGTCGGCGGTAAGCCGCGATGTTGATAGGTATTGTACGGATTATCCGCGTTATCGAGATCGCGTCTACGCAAATTACCGTCGAATTGTTCGCCGAGTCCGTAAATAACCGCTGGGTCCGTTTGCAGCAACATATCGCGCTGCAAGCGCCGCACAAATACGCCGGCAATATCAGGGCGCTCGCTCGCCGTGCCGGTTTCGCGTTCGACAATCGACGCCATGGTCAACGCCTCGTACGAATTTTTATAAGGTAGATCTGCAGCGCGCGCCTGCCATTCCTGTTCGAGTATTTCCTGCATGCGCCGATACGACTGCCGCAATATATCGCGATCGGAAGTGGCGCCCGAAAACACATATGTATCGGGGAAAAATAAACCTTCTGGCGGCCGATTCGATTCGGTATCGAGGCTCAACGCTTTCAACAATTCGCTATTGGGAACATCACTTAATAGTTTTTGCAGATGTGCATCTTTCGCGAGATAAGTACGCATCTGTGTCAGCGTCCAACCCTCCACAAGCGTAATTGCATGTGTGCGAACGTGGCCCTGTTCGAGAATATCCAGCAAATCGAGCGGCGTGGTGCCCGGACCCAATAAATATTCGCCGGCTTGAATACGATTGCCCCGCGCGGAAATTCGCGCATAAATTTGCAGCAAAATTCGATGGTCCAATAATTTACGGGCGGAGAGCTCGCGCAGGACCGGACCGAAGGAACTGCCTTTCGGCACATCGAGATTTTGTATTTCGGTTATCGGCAGCGGCGTGCGCAGATAATCGGTGAATTTATAAACCGCGACCCACGCAACCAATGCAGCGAGCACGACAAATAACGCAACGAAATGGGGCTTTTTAACGAGCTTCATCGGCAATCAATTGGGTCAATTTTTGTTGTAGCGCAAGCGTAACATCGCCCACTGTTTTCTGCAGACATTCGATTTTACGCACCGGCCAAATACCGATAAGGCTGTTGCAGATAAATACGTCGTCGGCCTGCGCAATATCAATCGGCAGCAAATCGGTTTCGATCGCAGGAATAAGCTCTGGCGCTAATCGTGTCAGGATAATTTCGCGCATCACGCCTGCCACACCGCAACGATGTAAGCGCGGCGTATAGAGCTTATTCGCGCGCACTAAAAAAACATTACTCATCGTGCCTTCAATCAGCCGCCCGGCGCGATCAAACATAAATCCTTCGGCAATCGCCGTTTCGCTCCATTCGCTGCGCGCTAACACTTGTTCCAATCGATTGAGATGTTTTATTCCGGCTAAAGATGGTTGTTCGGATAATTGCTGGCGACACAGCCGCACCGCGACACCTAAATGACTGCGCTCATCGTCGACAAAAACCTGCGGGAAAAATTGCAGCAAGCGCGCACTCGGTGAATGCGGCGGCGCAAAATAGCCGCGCGCAAACGATTCGCGCATAACAATAATCTTCAGCACGCCTGACTCACGCTGGGATAGCAGCTGAGCAATTTCGCTTCGCAGCGCGATTTCATCGAGCGCTATATCAAGACGCGCACAATCTCGAATCAACCGCCGCAAATGCAGCGGTAAAAATTGCGCGCGCCCTGTTTCAACTTTGATAGTTTCAAACAAACCATCGCCGTAAGCGACGGCGCGATTGGTAGACGGCACCGTTTGTGTGGGCAGTCCGTTGTATAACGCGAGCGCGGTCATGCCGGCCTCAAGACATACGACTGAACAGCAAACTACCGTTGGTACCGCCGAATCCGAACGAATTGCTCAGCGCATGTTGAATCGAGCGCGGCTGCGCCGTGTGCGCTACGTAATTCAATACGCAACCGTCGTCGGGGTTATCGAGATTAATCGTTGGCGGCGCGACCTGATCGCGAATCGCCAGCACGCAAAAAATTGCTTCGACCGCGCCGGCTGCGCCGAGCAAATGACCGATCATTGATTTCGTCGAGCTAACCGCGACATTTTTAGCGGACGCACCCATCAGAGTTTCGACCGCACGGCTCTCGGCCAAATCGCCGGCCGTAGTCGAGGTTCCATGTGCGTTGATGTAGTCGATGGCGTCGGCGTTAAGACCGGAGTCCTTTAACGTATTGCGCATCGCGGCGAGTGCGCCGCTGCCATCTTCGGGCGGCGAGGTCATATGGTAAGCATCGGCACTCATGCCGAAGCCGGTTAACTCGGCATAAATGTGCGCACCGCGACGTTTCGCAAATTCATATTCTTCAAGCACTAATACACCGGCCCCATCGCTCAGCACGAAACCATCGCGATCGCGATCCCACGGACGACTTGCGCGTTGCGGATCGTCATTGCGCGTGGATAACGCACGTGCCGCCGCAAAGCCACCGAGGCCGACCGGCGTGGTCGCCATTTCCGAACCGCCAACGACCATCGCATCAGCATCGCCGTAGGCAATTAATCGCGCGGCTAAACCAATACAGTGCGTGCCCGTCGTACACGCGGTGGTCAGCGCGAGATTAGGGCCTTTAAATCCGTATTTGATCGATAAATTTCCCGCAACCATATTGATGATTGAACCGGGAACAAAGAAAGGAGAGACGCGGCGCGGGCCGCTGGTGTTAATAATTTCGCCACATTTCTCAATGTAGTTGAGACCGCCGATGCCGGAACCGATTGCCGCGCCAATGCGATCTGCATTTTCTTCGGTGACAACAAGACCGCTGTCTTCGACGGCTTGAATCGCAGCGGCCATACCGTATTGAATGAATGTATCCATTTTGCGCGCTTCTTTCGCATCGAAATAACACGCGATATCGAAGTCTTTTATCGCTCCGCCGAATCGTGTCGAGAAGGCAGAAACGTCGAATGATTCAATGGGACCGATGCCGCTGCTACCGGCGAGAATATTACGCCAAGTAGTATTAACGTCATTACCAACCGGGGTAAGCATTCCCAGACCAGTGATCACCACTCTTTTCTTGGACACGGCATCTCTCCAAACAAACCAAACATCTTGCGAGTCGCATATTTTGCGAAATTAGAATGCCACCTAAAACCGAAAAATCAATTGCGCTAACACGCGCCTTCAGCAAACCACTATATAGCGAGAGGGCAGTTTTGCGCGTGGCAAGCGCATGAGGATCAGAAAAAACAAAAGCCGCTCTATGTGGAATAGAAACGGCTTTCGTTTTGATTAGTCACTGCAGGGATACGGCGCTAACGCCGTGTTGGATTTATTGCAGGTGATTTTTGATGTAGTCGATAGCGAGCTGAACAGTGGTGATTTGCTCGGCTTCTTCATCGGGAATTTCAGTTTCGAATTCTTCTTCCAATGCCATTACCAACTCAACAGTATCAAGTGAATCAGCACCCAGATCTTCGACGAAAGACGCCGACGTTTGAACGTCTTCTTCTTTAACGCCCAGTTGTTCCGCAACGATTTTCTTGACGCGCTCTTCGATGCTGCTCATGGTTCTTATGGACTCCTAAGTTCAAATAAAGTGGACACCGACCAGGCCCAAATGGGCAGATATCGCAATGGCTTTCGCTGTAATGTCAGCTGCTGCGACGGTGAAGGCCGGCATTTTACCCGTTTTTCCTCGCAAGGAAACACCGGCTGTAAAAAAATACCCTTCTACTTCACAAACTTACCTTTCAAATCATACGCTTAAGACATATACATGCCGCCATTCACGTGCAAAGTTTCGCCCGTAATGTACGCGGCGGCATCGCTAACTAGAAATGCAACGACTGCTGCGATCTCTTCGGGACCACCTAAACGGCCCAACGGAATTTGCTGAGTCAATAAATCCCGCTGCTCTTGCGGCAACTCGCGTGTCATATCCGTATCGATAAAACCCGGCGCTACATTATTTACCGTGACCGCACGTGAACCTATCTCGCGCGCCAACGCACGCGCAAACCCATCCATACCTGCTTTGGTAGCGGCGTAGTTGGCCTGGCCCGCATTGCCCATCGATCCGACAACAGAGCTGATGTTTACTACTCGGCCCCAGCGCGCTTTCGTCATGCCACGTAAGCACGCCTTTGTTACACGAAAGACAGAGTTCAAATTGGTGTCGATGACATCATTCCATTCATCGTCTTTCATCCGCATTAAAAGATTGTCGCGCGTGATACCCGCGTTATTGACCAGAATGGTTGGCGCGCCGAATTGATCGGTGATCGCTTTAACCGTCTGTTCAACCGCCGTGCTATCGGTAACATTTAAGGCCATACCGGCGCCGTTTAATCCGGATTCTTTCAACCGCGCATCGATTGCCTGAGCACCCTCAACGGTGGTCGCGGTGCCGATCACGGTCAAGCCCTGCTTACCTAACGCATCGAGTATGGCGCGACCAATGCCGCGGCTTGCGCCGGTAATTAGTGCCACTCGTGATTCTGTTGCCGCACTTTCGTTCATGCTTCGCTCCACTATTAATTGGGCTTTTTACTTTTACAAGACGCTTTATTTAAATCGATAACGCCGCATCTAAACCGGCACTGTCTTCGATACTGAAACAATTTACGCTTTTATCGATACGTTTAATTAAACCGCCCAGCACTTTGCCCGGCCCGCATTCAACGGCAGTCGTAATTCCCTGCTGCGCGATATATGCAACGCAATCGCTCCACAACACCGGACTAAAGATTTGCTCGAATAAAATCGTTTTGATTTTTTCCGGATCGGACTCCGGTTTTGCGTTGACGTTGTGCACGACAGGAATCGACGGCGTCGAGAAATTTAAATCAGCCATTGCTGCGCGTAATTTTTCGCCAGCGGGACGCATTAAAGAGGTATGGAAAGGTGCGCTGACTGGAAGCGGTAATGCGCGCTTAGAACCGGCGGCTTTACATAACTCAATTGCTTTATCTACAGCGGCAACGGTGCCAGCTATTACGACCTGCCCCGGCGAATTGAAATTAACTGCTTCGACCACACCACCTTGGGCACTTGCTTCTCGGCAAATTTGAATTAATTGTTCATCGTCCATGCCAAGCACGGCAGCCATCGCGCCTTCGCCGACCGGCACTGCCGTTTGCATAAATTGGCCACGTGCGCGAACGAGCTTCACCGCATCGGTAAAATTAAGCGCGTCGGCGCAAACCAATGCCGAAAACTCGCCAAGACTGTGACCGGCCAATACGCTTGGCTTCAAGCCACTGCGCTGTTGCCAAACACGCCACAGCGCAACACTCGACGTTAACAAAATAGGTTGCGTTTTTTCGGTAAGATTTAATTCTTCCTGCGGGCCTGCTTGAATCAGCGACCACATGTCATAACCGAGCGCATCGGACGCTTCGCTAAATGTATCTGAGACAATCGGATAAGCCGCTGCGATGTCCGCGAGCATGCCCACCTTCTGCGAACCTTGCCCAGGAAATACAAACGCTAATTGCGCGCTATTCATTGTTTCTCTCCAAAAAATAATAGGGTTTGTCAGGTCTATTAATTATGCGAAAGACGACGCTCGATCAGACCCGATAAATCTTTTTCAACAGCAGTGATCGCGCGGACAATAGCATTTTCAAATCCGGCGCTAGAACTATTGCCGTGGCTCTTGATAACGACGCCGCGAACACCCAACAAAACTGCACCATTGTACTGCTGAGGATCTAAATCCAGATAAAGGGCTTTCAATACTGGCATAGCCACTGCGCCGGCAGCCCGCGTAAATATATTTCTCGAAAACTGTTTCCGCATTTTTTCGGCAATTAATTTCGCCGTGCCTTCACACGTTTTGAGCGCTATGTTACCGGCAAAACCATCGCACACAACGACATCGGCGATACCATCAAACAAACTATCGCCTTCGACAAACCCGGAATAATTAATGCGTGTATCGGCGGAGAAAATATCGTGGGCACGCTTAACTTGCTCGTTACCTTTCGCGCTTTCGGCGCCGATGTTCAGCAGCGCTACGCGCGGATTTTCAATGCCATCGCTCGCTGCCAATGCTGCGCCCATCAAAGCAAATTGCTGCAACTGTTCAGCATCGCAATCAACGTTCGCTCCCAGATCAAGCAACAGACAATGACCTGTTTTAGTGGGCAGCGCCGTACACATCGCCGGCCGTTCAATACCGGGGATATTTCTTAAAACAATCAAACTCATCGCCATTAACGCGCCGGTGTTACCACCGCTGACAACTGCATCGACTTCACGCGCCGCGAGCAGATCGAGCGCAATACGCATTGAGGACCGGGTTTTATGACGAAGCGCAGCGGACGGACGATCGTTCATCTCAACGACTTGCTCTGCATCGACAATCGTGAGGCGAGCCGGAGCTGTGCCAAGCGCAGATTGAATTTGCGCAGCCGCACCGACCAGAATTAAATGCAGATTGGGAAAACGCTGAAGACTATTAACTGCGGCGGGAAGCGAAGAGCGGAGACCTAAGTCTCCGCCCATGACATCGAATGCAATGCGAAGCGAGTTCGCCAAATTGACTTATTCGTCGTCGCCGGTCTGAATCACTTTACGACCGCGATAAAAACCATCGGCAGTAATGTGATGGCGGCGATGAGTTTCGCCACTGGTAGCATCGACCGACAATGTCGGGCCGGTCAGTGCATCGTGCGAACGGCGCATGTCGCGACGCGAGCGGGATTTTCGGTTCTGTTGTACGGCCATGCTGGCATTCCTCGTTAAACGCTAACTTAATTTCAACATCATTTGCCGGACTTCAATTGCTCCAGCACTTGGAACGGATTCGGTTTAGATTCAACCGGCGTATCCGGTAACTCGGGTTGCACATAATTATCTGCACAATCCAACTGCTCGTGATAACTGCTGTACGGCACGCACAAAATCAATTCATCTTCGATTAAGTCGCGCACGTCTTGTAATTCATCGCCCACAATATAGGGCTCAAGATCTTTCGGCAGACGAATTGCTTGTTCGTCAGTCCATACCACCCCAACCGAAAATGTGGAATCGATTGCTAATGGCATCGGCTTCATACAGCGCTGACAAAGCACTGCGACTATCGCCCGCACTTCACCATCTATAAATTTACCGCCTTGCTCGCGACGGTAAAAATGGAGATTCACCTCGACGTCACCATCGCGCGCTTCTAACATATCGAGCAGACGTGCAAAATTCCGCAGCGGTTCCTGCGCAGAAATTATGGTGTCAGCCGCTATCAGCTTGCGGATATCGACCTGTCTGGGCAGGGGGGTACTTGACATAGGCGCGCAATCATAGGGCCACCCTCAACGCCTGTCAAAAAAATTTGCCCAACGCAACGCTATACACCTCAAACCATATTAAGTATTTGCTCTCATGCCCGAAATTGTTCTCGCTTCATCATCGCTTTATCGACGCACATTGTTGGAAAAGCTTGGTCTTCCTTTTATTTGTGCGAGCCCTTCCGTCGATGAAACACCGAACCCGCAAGAGTCGGCACCGACATTGGTAGCTCGCTTAGCGACTGAAAAAGCACAGGCCTTGGCGACGATTTATCCTAATCATTTGATTATTGGATCGGATCAAGTAGCACACCTCGACAACACAATTATCGGCAAGCCCGGCAATTTTGTTAATGCTGTCTCGCAACTGCAGGCGTGCAGCGCACGCCGCGTTGAGTTTCTTACGGGATTGTGTGTGCTGGAAAGCGGCAGCGGTCGGCATCAAACAATCGTCGAGCCGTTCGCTGTGATATTTCGGCAGCTAAGCACGGCGCAAATTCAACGCTACTTAGAGCGCGAACAACCATTCGATTGCGCGGGAAGTTTTAAAGCGGAAGGCTTAGGAATTGCGCTGTTTGAACGCCTAGAAGGCGATGATCCAAACGCTCTGATCGGCCTGCCTTTAATTCGTTTGGTCACGCTGCTGCAGCAAGCCGGAGTCGCGGTGCTCTGAATTGGCTTTCGACTGTTGCCAGGTCAATAACTGCTTAAATTCATCCATCACTAACTCAGGGCGATAAGACCACAAACGCTCAGCGGCATGCGCGCCGTAACTAACGCCTATACGCGCCATCCCTGCCGCTTCCGCCATTGCCATGTCGTATTCGGTGTCGCCAATCATCACAGCGTGCTCAAGCGGCACACTTAGCTCCTGCACCAATTCGTGCAACATTTGCGGATGCGGTTTCGATTGGGTCTCGTCCGCGCAACGCGTCGCATGAAAAAAATCGAGCATGCCTAACTGTTCAAGCACTCTCTTCAGCCCACGACGGCTTTTGCCAGTCGCGACCGCGAGCGTGAACCCCGCCCCTTTCAATTGGTGCAACGTTTCGCGTACGGTAGGAAACCACGCGCAAGGCTGTTGATCGGCGGCCACATAATGGCGCGAATACGCCGCCTGCAATAACTCGCGATCACTTACAGAAAGAAGCGGATAAAGCGCGATGATCGCTTCGGGCAAGCCCAGCCCAATAATATTTCGTACTTGTTCAACGCTGAGCACTTCGATGCCAAGCTCCGCAGCCGCCGCCCGCATCGCATCGACAATACGGCCTGTTGAGTCGAGTAGCGTCCCATCCCAATCGAAAATAAATAGCATATTTACAGAGGCTTACGCAGAGTTTGAAGAAAGGCTTTGAGCTCACTTGGCAGTGGCGCGCGCAGCACCATACGAGCGCCACGCCAGGGTATATCCAACGTATGCGCATGCAAAAATAATCGCCGCAAACCGAGCTGACGGAAGCGCTCGTCGGCCGCGCGATCACAGTATTTGTCATCGCCCGCTATAGGATGACCCGCGTATTGCGCGTGCACACGAATCTGATGGGTGCGGCCTGTAACCGGCCGCGCTTCAACCAAAGTGGCTCCGGCGAACACTTCTTGGACGGCAAATCGCGTCAAAGCCTCTTTGCCCGTAGCCGAAACCCGAACTACACGCTCACCCGATTTCAGCGTATTTTTCTCCAACGGTACGGCAACCTCGGCTCTATTTTTTGGCCACACTCCCGTAACCAACGCCAAATAACGTTTATCGATTCCGTCACCGCGCAGCGCTTCGTGAAGCGCCAATAGCGCGGAGCGTTTTTTCGCAACCATGATGCAACCTGACGTATCGCGGTCAAGACGGTGTACCAACTCCAGGAATCGCGCTTCCGGTCGCAGAGAGCGCAGCGCTTCGATCAGACCGAGACTTACGCCACTGCCGCCGTGTACCGCCAGACCCGACGGCTTATCTATGACGATTAAGCTTTCATCCTCGAACAAAATAGCGCCAGCGAGACGATCCGCTAGACCGGTGGATACAGACACCTCGCCGCCTTCATCTTCGCTCATGCGAATGGGCGGAATGCGCACCTGATCACCGCTTTGCAGACGATATTCAGCCTTAACCCGACCCTTGTTAACGCGCACCTCACCCTTGCGCAACAGGCGATAAATGCGCGACTTGGGCACGCCTTTAAGCTCGCGTAGTAAAAAATTATCCACGCGCTGGCCATCGCTATTGGCATCGATATCCATTAGACGCACGCCGGTGACATTGCCTTGATCGTTCATAAGTGAATGTAACTATTTGAATGGTTTAGTAATCACTGATATATTGCCGAGGCACCGTGACTATTGAGTGCCGCCCCGACAGACATGTCGACGCGCGAGCAAGCGATCGGTGCCAATGGATAACGAATCATTAATTCGCTATCCGCAAATTTAGCGGGCGCTCACTGTAACAGCTTCCAATAGCACATTGCGAAGTGAGCGCCATCATTAACAGCGCAGCGGACATGTCGTTGCACCGTTTTTGCAAGTAATGTTTGCGATACTCGCGAAGCAATTTGGGCAGGCTTTTTACAGAGCGACTGGGTTTGTATTTCAGCCAGAACACTCGCTCCCGGAAGCCGCCCCTGAGTCGACTTCGCCGGTGCCGAATGGTTGCTGGCAGAGATAAAAAGGCACGGCGCGCGCCGTTAGCGCCGCCGCATGCGATGGCTTCGAACCATCGCGCATTAGGGAATTAGCACCAACCCATTTCGGTGCTCTCGTTTTCCCCGCCTGCTATCTGTTTGCATGCCGCGCTATTGGACACTGCGTCTCCAAACATCATTGCGCATCGATGGTGTAACGATAAATCCGCGCCTAAGTGGAATATCGTTAACATGAAAAGAATGCTAATTAATGCAACTCAACCCGAAGAGTTGCGCGTTGCTCTCGTCGAAGGACAACGCCTTTACGATCTGGATATCGAAAACACCAACCGTCAGCAAAAAAAATCCAACGTCTATAAAGGCACCATTACGCGCGTTGAGCCCAGCCTCGAAGCCGCGTTCGTAGACTTTGGCGCCGAACGCCATGGCTTTCTGCCGCTGAAAGAAATCTCTCGCGAATACTTTTACCGCCAGCCGAGCGATATCGGTGGCCGCATCAAAATCAAAGATGTCGTCAAAGAAGGCACCGAAGTCGTCGTTCAGGTGGATAAGGAAGAGCGCGGCAATAAAGGTGCAGCGCTCACGACTTTTGTCAGCCTCGCTGGTCGTTACTTGGTTTTAATGCCGAACAACCCACGCGCTGGCGGTATTTCGCGCCGCATCGAAGGCGACGAGCGCACCGAATTGCGCGAAGCGCTGTCTTCAGTTGAAGTTCCAGACGGGATGGGTGTCATCGTGCGCACCGCCGGAGTCGGTCGCAACCCGGAAGAGTTGCAATGGGACCTGACCTATCTACTGCAATTATGGGAAGCCATCACCACTGCCGCGAAGGAAAAATCAGCACCCTTCCTTATCCTGCAAGAAAGCAATGTCATCATCCGCGCGATTCGCGATTACCTACGCGCCGATATCGATCAGGTTTTGATTGATGCCCCAGAAGCCTATGAGCACGCGCTGAGCTTCGTTAAACAAATCATGCCGCACTACCAAAATAAAGTGCGCCTGTATCAAGATCAGGTTCCGCTATTCAATCGCTATCAGATCGAATCGCAGATCGAAACCGCGTTCGAGCGCGTCGTGCAATTGCCTTCCGGCGGTTCGATCGTTATCGACCCCACCGAGGCATTGGTCTCGATCGACATCAACTCGGCGCGCGCCACCAAAGGCGGCGACATCGAAGAAACTGCACTGCAAACCAACCTTGAGGCGGCCGATGAAATTGCCCGTCAGTTGCGCTTGCGTGATATCGGCGGCTTGATCGTTATCGACTTCATCGACATGACCTCCGCCAAATCGCAACGCGATGTTGAAAGCCGCGTTCGCGATGCGCTGCAACCCGATCGTGCCCGCGTCCAGGTGGGTCGTATTTCCCGCTTCGGTCTCCTCGAAATGTCGCGTCAACGCCTGCGCCCTTCGCTCGACGAAACCTCCGCCAGCGTGTGTCCGCGTTGCAGCGGCCAAGGCACGATTCGCGACACTAAATCGCTGTCGCTTTCGATTCTGCGTTTGGTTGAAGAAGAGGGAAACAAAGATCGCAGCGCGGTGATTCGCGCTATCGTTCCGGTCGATGTCGCCAGCTATCTGCTTAATGAAAAGCGCGCCGAAATCAGTGCCGCCGAAGAGCGCACTAAAGTGCGCATCATCATCGTGCCGTCGTCGCATCTTGAAACACCGCATTTCGAAGTCCGTCGTCTGCGCGATGACGAAGTTGAGGAACAGCAATTACTCAGCTTTGAAATCAAGCCGGAAGCGGCGATTGAAGTTGATCGCAATGAAGCCGAAGCTGCGCCGATCGTGCCGCAAAAAGCAGCCGTTCAATTCATTGCACCGACCGCTCCAGCGCCGTCACCGACCGAGCAGCCATTAGCTCCGCCGCCCACAGCGAAAAAGCAGGCAGGCCTGTTCAGCAAAATCATCAACATTTTATTTGGTGAGAACAGCGAAGCACCGAAACCAGCCGAAGCGCCCGTCAAAGTCGATGGTGACAAACGCCCATCCGATCAGCGTCGCGGTCAACGCACGCGCGGTGGCCGCGGCCGCGGCCGCAACGATCGCACTCGCGGCGAGCGCCCCGATCGTCCAGAGCGCAGCGAAGAAGTCCGCAGCGAAACTCCAAGCCGCGAACCACGCCCAGAGCGTCGTCCGCCGCAAGAACGGCCAGCAGCTCCGACCGAGCAACCGGTTCGCGCTGACACTACCGATAGCAATGAAGATCGGCCGCAACGTCGTCCGGGCAACCGTCGCCCACGCGGCCCGGGTGAGCGCACGCGCGCACCGTTGCCGGTTGAGAACGTGGCAGAAAACATTGACGAAGTGGCTAATGTCGTTGCGCCGGAACAAGACACTGATGCACCGCAATCTCGCCCCGAAGGCAGTGAGCGTCCGCGTCAACGTCGTGAGCGCAGACCGCGTGGCGAACGTCGCCCACAGGAAGGCGAAGTAGCAGCTACCGCTGAAACCCCGACCGAAGTTGCTGTGGATTCCATTCCCGCTCCTTCGATTCCCGCGCCACAAGAAATCGTAAGCGAAGCGAGTGTCGTCACCACAACACCGGCGCCAGTGCAACTTGAGCTGGTTCAACCGGAAGCGGCAGTTATCGCACCCGCTCCAGCTGAAGCTCAGCCAGTCATTGTTGACAGCGTCGAAAGCCCTGCTGAAACCTCTATCGAAACACCGGTACAGATTCAGCCTGTTGCTGAAACGCCGGTTCAGACACCGATCGAAACTGCTGCAATCGAGGTGCCTGCGGAAAAACCAGCCGTCGCAACTGCGATTGTGGAAGTAGCACCGTCCAAACCGGCCCCGGCAACTTCTGGCGGTCGTGCCGGCAATGATCCGCGCCTCAACAAACGAACTGTGGCGCAGCTCGAAGTTAAAACCGAAGTGTTGCGAGTAGATACTGCAGTTGCACCAGCGGCTCAGCCCGATGCCGAACGACCGGCATCGCGTGCCACTAACGACCCGCGTCAACGTCGTGCAACACCAACTGACGAGCAACAAACACTGTAATAAATTTCAGCAAAAAAAACCGGCAACGCCGGGTTTTTTTTCGCCTTAAAAATCACAGCTTAATAAATCAATTTTTATAGTTGCCGCGCTTGTTTAATCACGACTGCTCGGTATAATTCGCGCTCTGTCGGAGGGGTGGCAGAGCGGTTTAATGCACCGGTCTTGAAAACCGGCGTAGGTGCGAGCCTACCGAGAGTTCGAATCTCTCCCCCTCCGCCAATCCATTTTTAATTTCATTGCCATTCAGTTTTTCCGCAATGCAACTCTGTTAATTTCTTGGATACCTCCGCTCCTGCCGCGCTGATGCGCAGCGGTGTAACCACAGCTTCACTCCATAATGTGTTTTCAGTTAACAATTTAAAACTCGGTTAGCAGCTAACTCAACGAGCACCCGTTAAGATAGCGCCATCGGGCATAAATCGTGCTTTGTGTACAAGCCTCTCTCAATCCGCCGAGGACAAAAAACCCAATGGATCGTTATCGCGAGGATATCGATGGCTTACGCGCCATCGCGGTCATACCCGTTGTGCTCTATCACGTCGGCTTGTCGATTTTTTCCGGCGGTTTCGTTGGCGTCGATATATTTTTCGTCATATCCGGTTATTTAATTACGCAGATTATTTTGAAGGAAATCCGCAATGGCGAATTTTCGATGCTGCGATTTTATGAGCGCCGCATTCGGCGTATTTATCCAGCCGTTTTAGGGCTCACCATTTTTGTTGTGATCGCCGCGGCACTGCTGCTACCTGCCCAACAATTCAAAAGTGTGGGCTGGACCCTTATTTTCATTAACCTCTACGCCAGCAACGTGCTTTTCTTTAAACAGGCCGATTATTTCAATGCCGATTCCGAACTGAATCCCTTTCTGCACACATGGTCGTTGAGCGTTGAAGAACAGTTCTACGTTATTTTCCCGATATTTTTATTGATCATATTTCGTCTCTTTAAAAACAATATTCGCGCCTGTATTCTGCTCTCAATCGTCATCTCGTTTATTGCCAGCAGTTACGCTGTATTTCACTGGCCGATGGCGACATTTTATTTAATTCCTTTTCGAGCCTGGGAATTAGCGATCGGCGCCTTACTAGCTGCCGGAATTACCTCGCGCACAAGCTCAGCTCAAAATACAGCATTGAGCGGCATCGGCTTAATTTTTATCCTCATCAGTATTTTTCTTTATTCGAGCGAGACAACATTCCCCGGCGCCTCTGCATTGCTGCCCTGTCTCGGTGCTGCATTCCTGATTTATGGCGGTGCCGATGCACGAAATCCAATTAACCGCTGGCTCGGAAACCCCGTCTTTCGGCATTTCGGTTTAATTTCCTACTCGTTGTATTTATGGCATTGGCCCATTTTTGTTTTCGGTCGCTACCTATATCCGAACGGCGCGACCGTCAGCGTCCAAATCGCCGAATTACTTATCGCCTGGATCTGCGCTTATCTGTCCTGGCGTTATGTCGAAGCGCCCTTCCGCAAAAAAACTGTGCTGAGAAATCGACAACAACTGTTCGGCTTTTTTGGCGCGGTAACTGTCGTGACCTTCTTGATCGGTGGCGCACTGGTTTACGCCAAAGGTTTTTCTCAGCGCATGCCCGCCGCTGCAATAGCGCTGGAAAAAGCCGCTGGTGATAGCAATCCTCGTCGGCAAACCTGTCATGGCGACGATGGCAAAAATATGCGGCCCGAGAGCTTTTGCACGTATGGCGCTGCGGTGCCGCCAACGATCGCTTTGTGGGGCGATAGCCACGGCGCCGAAATCAGTTCCGCTCTCGGCGCCCTGGTTCAAGATCAAGGCCTCGCCGTAAAAACATTTACTTACTCGCAATGCCCGCCCGCGCTGAAATTTACCGTCACCACCCGGCACGGCTGCATTGCGCACAACGATCAAGTATTCGCCTATCTACAGGCGCATCCGGAAATTAATGTAGTTTTCATGATCGCCAACTATCACATCTACGAAGTCGATGTGTATCGCGATGCGTTTGAAAGTGGATTCACGCAAGCCGTAACCGCACTGCAACAAGCGGGCAAACGCGTTGTAGTAATTTACCCGTTTCCAGGAAGCCGCTATCCATTGCCAATTATGGCTGCCGCTTGGGTGATGCAAGGAGGCGACGTCCAAGACTTGGTTATTCCAGCGCCGCTCTACGAAACCATCAACGCGCGCGCATTTACCATGCTTGATCACTTACCCAATGCCGATCGATTACACCCAGAAGCTGCGCTCTGCGATCAGGCAACATGCCGTATCGAAGAAAAAGGCCGTTTGCTCTATTTCGACAACACGCACTTGAGTATGTACGGCGCCAGCTACGTAATGAATTATTTGAAAGACCAGATCATTCCACTCGCGGCCAATCGCGAACCCGCGCCGTTGGCGCCGCGCGTAAGCTATCGATCCAACCCATAATCAGCGACGTTACTTTTATAGACTGCGGCAGTATTATTGCCGCAGTCTGATTTTCCGTATCGAACTACTATCTCCATACGTTTCATTTGCAATGCTTATTTCGGCTGCAATGTATCGCAATGACTGCTCGACTCTTGCATCCTCATACCGCACGTTCAATTACTGTGACACGATGACTACATTCGCTTTGATGGTGTTAGGCGCCCCCGCCTCTTCGCAATGTCCGCAAACGGCATTGACGTTCGCACGCGCGGCAATCGACGCCGGCCATCGGGTGTTACGGGTATTTTTTTTCCATGACGGTGTGCATTGCGGCAGCAATTTATTAGTGCCGCCCGCCGATCAGCACTCGGTCGCCATGCATTGGAGTGAATTAGCCGCTCAACAGAATATCGATCTCGTCGTCTGTGTCGCCAGCGCATTAAAACGCGGCATTGTCGACGCCGCCGAAAGTCGTCGCTACGACAAAGCAGCGAATAATTTGCACGCAGGATTCGAGTTGTCGGGACTGGGACAATGGGTCGATGCATGTATTAATGCCGATCGCGTCGTGACATTCGGACCATGACAAGAAAACATTTTTTAGTTGTGTGCCGGCGCCCGCCTTACGGCGAATCGTTCGCGCGTGAAGCGATCGATGTCGCAATGGCGGCAGCAGCATTCGATCAGCAAGTCGCTTTATTATTTCTCGGCGATGGCGTTCTGCAATTAATAAATCGACAAGATGGCGCAGCGATTTCACAAAAATCTTTCGAGAAACAATTGAGCGCGCTGCCCCTATACGACGTGAATACTATTTATATCGATAGCGATGCGCTGGATAAACGCAAGCTCAGCGCCAGCGATTTGTCGTTGCCTGTTACGTTACTTAATCGCGACGAAATTACTGCGCTGCTTTCGCGCAGTGATTTCGCGCTGAATTTTTAATTATGCTGCACATCGTTAATAAATCCTCTTACGGCAATCGTGCGCTCGATGAGTGCTTACGATTTTGCTCTAACGATTCCGCTATCTTGCTGATCGAGGACGGCGTCTACGCTGCATTGGCGAATTCCGAATCGGCGGCGCAATTAATCGCACACTGCAATAATGTGTACGCCTTAATACCAGATATCGCGGCGCGCGGATTAACGGGACGCATCGCCGACGCTATCGTTGCGATCGATTACGCGGACTTTGTGCAGTTATGTTGCGAACACACCACGATACAAAGCTGGTATTGAATATGCTGCTGGCTAATGGTGTGCGACTCGAAACCGACAATGACGGCTATTTGCAACGCTTCGACGATTGGAGCGAAGCAGTTGCGGAAATGATCGCAGCGTCTGACCGTATTATTTTGAGCGAAGCACATTGGGAAATTATTCGTACGCTACGTATTTTTTATCTGCGGTACGAACAATCACCGGCGATGCGTCCGTTGGTTAAATTTATCGGCCAACAGCTGGGAGCAGACAAAGGCAATAGTATTTATCTGCTGAAATTATTTCCGGGTAGCCCCGCGAAAATCGCCAGCAAAATTGCCGGCCTACCGCGCCCGGAACATTGCTTATGACAGGTGCACGATGAACACGCAGAATTTGATCGCGAAACCCAACGAGCATGCTTTCGCACCCTTTGTGCGAATTTTGGGAAAAGGCAAAACCGGATCGCGCTCATTGACGCGCGAAGAAGCGCGCATCGCGATGGGCATGATTTTGCGCGGTGAAGTAAAAGATGTTCAACTCGGCGCTTTTTTAATGTTGCTGCGCGTAAAAGAAGAAAGCGCGGAAGAGTTAACCGGTTTTGTCGAAGCAGCACGCGCGACTATCCATGCGCCGACCGACATTAACGTCGATTTGGATTGGTCGAGTTACGCCGGCAAACGCAAACATTTGCCGTGGTTTTTACTGAGTGCGCTCGCGCTGGCTGATCGCGGTATTCGCGTGTTTTTACATGGCGCCGGCGGCCATACCAAAGGCCGTATTTACACCGAATCGGTGCTCAATGAGCTGGGCGTAACAGCGGCGGAAAATTGGACCGATGTTGAGCAAGCGCTCGATAAAACGAATTTCACTTTTATGCCGCTGCGCCATATCAGCCCGCCGCTGCAAGTAATGATCGATCTGCGCAACGACTTTGGTTTGCGTTCACCGGTGCATACGTTGACGCGCCTGCTCAATCCATTGTCGGCGCCGTACAGTATTCAAAGTGTATTTCATCCACCTTATGCACTGCGCCATCAGCAGGCCGCGATCGATTTAGGCCAATTGCACGCCAGCGTGTTTAAAGGTGAAGGCGGCGAAGTCGAACGCAAACCGGAAGCGCTGACGAAAGTATTCAGCGTGCACAACGGCGTTATGAGTGAAGACGCATGGCCGAAAATGATCGAGGGCCGGCAAGAACAACCGGAAGAGTTAGATATCGAGCACTTGCGTAAAATATGGAGCGGCACTGCAAATGACGAATATGCCGAGATGGCCATTGTCGGCACGCTGGCCATTGCATTGCGATTGCTGCAAAAAGCCGAGGAGCCGGCGCAGGCTTTAGCGCTGGCGCAAGATTATTGGCAACAACGTAATCGCGACAGAATTTCTTAAAAAAAAAGCACATTGTTCAATGTGCTTTTCAACTTTAAATCACTATTTTTCGACACCGATTCGATTTTACTTAACCGTTAAAAATTACGGCTTATTTAAAACCATTGGGATTTAGTTTCTGCCAATTCCAGCCATCGCGCGTCATTTCGGTTAAACCGCGCTCCGCGCGCCAACGCAACGCTTGCGCCGCTAATGCGGGATCGGCATAGCAACTCGCAATATCGCCCGGACGACGTGGTGCAATGCGAAAATCGATGGCAACACCCGACGCTTTCTCGAACGCTGCAATCATCTGCAATACCGAATAACCCTGACCAGTGCCGAGGTTATACGCAACCACGCCAGGATTTTCCGCCAGTTTATCCAACGCTTTTAAATGTCCAATGGCAAGATCGACAACGTGAATAAAATCGCGTACGCCAGTGCCGTCTATAGTGGCGTAATCGTTGCCGAATACCGCCAACTGCTTCAATTTGCCGACCGCGACTTGCGTGATATACGGCGTTAAATTATTGGGGATACCGTTCGGGTCTTCACCGATCAAGCCGCTTTCATGTGCGCCCACCGGATTAAAATAACGCAGCAAAATTAAATTCCATTTGGGGTCGGCCTTGCCGAGATCGCGTAATACTTCCTCGACCATTAATTTCGAGCGCCCATACGGATTGGTTGCGGACAGCGGAAAATCTTCGGTAATCGGAACAGTGTGCGGATCGCCGTAAACCGTGGCAGACGAACTGAACACCAAATTAAAAACGCCATGCCGCGCCATGACTTCGCATAATGTCAGTGTTCCCTGCACATTATTTTGGTAGTAGCGCAGCGGTTGCGCCACCGATTCGCCAACGGCTTTGAGGCCCGCGAAATGAATGACCGCATCGAATTTATGCTGCGAGAATATTCGCTCAAGTGCAGTTTCATCCCGCACATCGGCACGCTCTAACAGTAATTCGCGACCGGCAATTTTTTGTACACGGCGCAGCGATTCTTCGCTGCTGTTACACATATTATCGACCACGACGACATCGTGACCGGCATTCAATAATTCAACACAGGTATGGCTGCCGATATAACCGGCGCCGCCGGTAACTAACACCTTCATTCGCTTCGCTCCATTCCCGATTCAGGTGGTCAATTGTAGCTGATGGCGCCGTGTTCGCCGCGTATAATGCGGGCCGCCGCGCGCAACCCGGAACCGCCATGCCCTTACCCATCGTCGACCCCAGTCTCTACACGCAGCAGCTCGATAATAAAGTGCGTAAATTCCGCGAGGACTTCGCCGCGGTAACTGCGCTCGACCCCAAGGTTTTTTGCTCGGCTCCAACGCATTATCGGCTGCGCGCGGAATTTCGCATGTGGCACAAAGGCGACACTATCGACTACGTGATGTTCGATCCGGATGCGCCAGCCACCGCCATACCGATTACTGAATTCCCCACCGCGTCACTGCGTATAAACGAGCTAATGCCGCTACTACGCGGGGCGTTATTGCAGAGCGAGCCGCTCCGGCACCGATTATTTCAAGTCGAATTTCTGACAACGCTGAGCGGCGATGCGGTAATTTCGCTGGTCTATCACCGCGCGCTCGACGATGCGTGGCGTCAAGCTGCAACGACGTTACAAGATGCAATCGGCACGCAATTAATCGGTCGCAGTCGCAAACAAAAAATTGTGTTGCGCAACGACTATGTCGATGAAGTATTGACGGTCAACGAACGACTTCTTCATTATCGACAAATCGAAGGCAGCTTCACGCAACCCAATGGCGGTATCAACCAGCAGATGCTGACCTGGGCTGGCGCGCAATTGCAAAATGTTGGCGGTGATTTGCTCGAACTGTATTGCGGCAATGGCAATTTCACGATTGCATTGGCGCCGCTTTTTCAACGCGTGCTCGCCACCGAAATTTCCAAATCCAGTGTGCGTGTGGCCGAACACAACCTCACTGTTAACAAAATTAATAACGTGACACTGGTGCGCATGTCGAGCGATGAAATCAGCACCGCGCTTTCAGGCGGCAGAGCCTTTAGACGCTTGCACAACGTAGCGTTGACGGACTATCAATTCAGCACATTGCTGGTTGATCCGCCGCGTAGCGGTCTGGACGAAACCACGCTGGTACTGGCACAACGCTTCGACAACATTCTGTATATTTCCTGTAATCCGACTACGTTGCGCGATAACGTCATCGCGCTGCAGTCGACGCACACGATTGCAGCGCTCGCACTGTTCGATCAATTTCCTTATACGCACCATTTGGAATGCGGAGTGGTATTGCGTAAACGTTAATCGCGGAGAACACCATGACTATTAAAAAATTAGCTCTTGAGGATATTCAACAGCGGCTGCCACAACTGAACGACTGGAGTTTGCGCGACGGTAAACTTTATCGAGCGATTCAATTCAACACATTCAATGCTGCGTTCGGATTTATGACGCAAGTCGCGCTGATGGCGGAAAAAGCCGATCATCATCCGGAATGGCTCAACGTCTACAACCGTTTGGAAATCTGGCTAACTACGCACGAAGCCGGCGGCATTACCGAACGCGATTTTTCGTTGGCGCACCAAATGAATCTGTTATTGATGTGAAGAAATTGATTTTAGAAAATCGATTTAGAAAACCAACTATTGTCTGCTAAACGATTTCTAATAGAGAAACCTATTTCCGCAAAATAGAAGCGGCGCATGAATGCGCCGCCTCTAAACAACACTTCCACATTTTAATTCGCGCCGCTGCGTATCCACGCTTTAATTTTGTCGACGTCGGTTTGCACCAAGCACGGCACATTGCCATTGGGCGGTTCCGGCGCGCGGAAACAATTCGGCGGCATGCGTCCGCCACCGGGCGCTGCCGCCGTGATGCGCGCCAACAGCGTATTGCCCGCCGTCGCCGGATTATCGTTGCCCGCCACCACGCGACCCGGAACCAAATTCGCGTATGAATTGCCCTCGGTCAAACTAAACGGTCCGATTCCGCCGGAGATATGGCACGCAACACATTTGCCGTTCCAAATCGTTTGAATATCGTGCTGATAAAAATTGCTCGGCACCGATACCGTACTGGCCAGGAAGGACGTGCATAGATTCGGCTTCCACGCACCCGCCGTCGCTGCTCCACCCAGACCATCGCCAAACGCCTGAAATTCCGTCGGCATGGAAATCGCGGCAATAGCTGGATTGATATCGGAAAATACGCCCCAGAAAATATCGTGCGTGCGCAATGCATGCGGCATTGTGTAATCGCCGCAGACCCGCGACTGCGCTGTTCCGAGCATCAGAAAATTATTTGCCGACACACCAAATTGCGATGTCGTCACATGTAAAAACTTCTGCGACGTATTGAATTGCAATTGCGCAAACGGCTGCGCGATGTGGCAGGTGCGACAAGCGTTGGCAAAAACCCTATCGTAGAAATTTTGCTGACCAGCCGCTGCAGCAGATGCTCCGGTTTTCCAATTCGGTACCGGTGAGTCGAGTAATTGCGTTGGCGAATTGGTATGCGTTGCATCGTTGTATAACGCGCGCACCACTTCGCGAATTGGATCGCTAGTTGGCGCACCGGTCGGCACGTTATCGACGATCACCTGATTAAATGTTTTGAAACTTGCATCCTGCGCAGTGCTCGGCAGTGCTGGATTGGATGGAAACGTATACAGCCGATAATCGAACGGCAAAAAACGCGCGTTCAACTTCACATCGTTTGCCGCGCTAAAAATCGGCGCACCACCGGACTGTTGCGGCACCTGACCGCCGTGACAAATCATACACAGCTGCGGTACCGGACGTTCACCGCGACCGTCGAGATTTGCGGAAATACTACGGTTGTAATCGCCTGCATTCGGAAAGTCCTTTTTATACACATAGAACTTAACGGTTCGATCACCGACCGGATCGTTATCGATCGCGGTGTACTCCATTGCCACAGTCGCGACCTCTTTCGACAGACCCACTGTCGCGCGCTGACCAGCCGCATTGGCATCGTCGTGATCATCAGTGCCAGCGCCGGGATGAATATTGTTATAGCCAGTACCGTAATTGGTGACATAGCACGCGATGTTCGCGCCACTTTTCTTGCAATGCATATCGCGACCGAAACCCAGATCGCCCGTGTTGGCAAATTGCGCAACGGTTTCTCCGGCAGCCGGTGTATTCGGGTTAGCGCTAAAGCCGTGACTGCTTTTAAATTTGGCAAAAGTATCGCGGTTATTATTTGGGTCGACGCTGCTGTAATAATTTTTTGAAGCAGTGACCAATGCATCGCGCAACGCATTGCCGGTCGGCCCTGCGTTGGTTAAATCGTCGAAGCCGAAATTGCCGGCGCCGATGTAGCCAAGTCCGTGTAAAAATTCGCCGCCAAATGGTGAATCCGGCGCGCTCCCTAATTTCAGCACAACGAAATTATTGCACGATGTGTACGGTGGTCCCGGCGGTACATTCGGCGATGTATTCGGATTTTGTGGTGCACCCGAATTAACAATGTAAAAACCCAACACTTGCGGATTCGCGCCCTGCGTCATTGGCGTCAACGTGATGTTGGTGTTGTTCGGCAAATTGTAAATAACGTTCTCGGTGCTGGAGGTCTGATCGATTTCTTTCTTCAATATTTTCGGTGCGCCGGTACCGCCAAATGGTGCCGCCACTTCCAGATCATACTTACTCGGCAAGGTCGGACTAAAAATTCGCACGCAGGACGACGTCGCGTTTTTTACGTTATCGGCATTGAACGCGGAAAAATGCTTAACCGTTCCTACATAACTCTGTACACCGTTGATCGTGCCAAGCGTAAGTATGCCCTCTTCGATCCATAAACCTTTTTTCTCGTCGTATGACAATAACGGCACCGTAGGCGGTAAAGCCGCGCCGCCAATTTGTCGGGAGCGATCCACCGGAATAATCACTTTCGCCGAGGCTCCCGCTTTCAAATGCATACCTGCGGGAAGATCGAGCGCACCAGCGCCGAAACTTTCGATGTAACCGCCACCACCGGCGCTGGGAATAACCGATTCATCGCCGGGCATTTGCTCGGGCGATAATAAATCGACCGACGAAATGCCGATATCAATCGGCGTAGTCACCAAATTTCCCTTGGCGTCCTCAATGGCATTCGCCGGTAATTCAACAGAAACCCCAGGATTACAGCGCGGTATTTTTAAATTGCGCGTCAGCACCACCGGCATTTTTTTAACGCGCGAAATATCTGCACGCGTCAGTGCCGAATTACTTTCCACAGGCGCATCGATCACATGACCTTTACCGTCTTGCCATTGCGGTGTGTAAATCGATTCGCCGGCAACACCGGGGCTTGCGCGCAAGCTATCCGGGCCGGGGCAATCGCGCTCCCCGCGTTTGTGCGAAATACGAATCGGCTGCGTAGGATCAACCGATACCACCTGCGCACGGCGCAAAGTCCATTTACCGCCGCTAATACCGCGATCGTAAATTTGCGAATTCAGCGCATAACCTTCTTTGCGCACGTTAAATACGTAGCGATCGGATTCCTTCACGCGCGTGGTGAAACGGCCGTTCGCATCGGTTTGAATAATTGGACTGCCGACAATTTCGATATTCGCCAGTGCAATCGGAGCACCGCCGCTTTCCACTACGGTACCGGTGAACGGTACGCCGTTTTTATCGGCCAAGACTGACAGCACGGCTTTGTCATAACCGCCTTTGCCGTCGTATGCGACCGCAGTCACTGTGTAGCGGCCTTCGGTTGCTGGCAGTTTCCAACTTACGCTGTCACCCGAGTTCTGCAACAGAGTGCCGTCACCTTCGCCAACAAACCAACTGAATTTAATGGTATCGCCGTCATCGTCACGCGCTACGGCGGATAACTTCAGTTCATCGCCGGGTGTTGCATTCTGTACGCGCTTGCCCGAAATATCCGTCACGGTTAAGGGATTGAGGTGCGGATGATGATTTTGTACTTTCAGATTTAATTGATGCAGTGGTGTTTGCGTGAGATCGGCTTCGCTGCGAATTTCCTGCGCAACCTTGCCGCCTTCAACTCGTGCCAGCACCTGCACATTGCCCTTGGCCGGAACATACGGCAGCAGATAGTCGCCAAAATTATTGACGTACACATCGACCAGCGCTTTGCCTTTTAAATCCTGCAACGCGACAGTGGCAAACGCATTGATATTTAAATAAGGATCGAGCGTGCGCAGCGAATCGCCATCGGCATCTTCGATATGGCCCATGATCGCCACCATGTCTTGCTTGCGCGGCAGCGATATATAAACGGTACTGAGAAATTGCGCCTGACCATTGGCGTCGATAAACGCCGGCGTGCAACCGGCATCGTAGGCGCGCGATTTCCAGCACAATTGATATTGGCCAGTGGCAGGCGCAAACAACGTGAAGCGGCCGCTGAGATCGGTTTTAACCGCGTCACTATTTTTTCCGGTTTTGGGGTCGAGTAAATACACATCGACGCCGGGTAAATAAATATTTTTCTGCGCGACACCGCGCGCATAAATGCCGGCCTTTTCCGCGAGCCCTGTTCCGCCCACTACGGCAGCGAGATAACCGCGCACCGAATAGTTATCGGGCTGTTTTTTAACTTTAACCGGCAGCGTAACGCTGAATGCCAAGGTACCGGCTAAGGCCAGAACGATTGCCACCGTGACGAGGCCAATTAATTTTTTAAATGGAGAAAAACGCGAAGAAAATAATGTACGACTTTGTGACAGCTTCATGACCGTCTCCTTGGATTAAAGAAGCAGCGGAGCAAAATCTGCGGGCTCCGCTGCTACGTCGTTTTAATGATTATTTTTGCTGCAATACCGAAAAAATTTTCGATATATTTCCTGTTACTGACTTATGCTGCACGACTTAATAAAACCTCGCGAGTTAAAACTCGTAACGCAATCCCGCAGAGACAACTTGTTGCGAATAATTTTCCATGCCTTCATACCAGCGGTAATTCACGAACGCTTGCAGTCCTCCAGCGGCGACTTCGGTGCCATGCGGTGCGGCACCACGCAGAACAGCCGACAGCCCGACTGTATAAACCCAGTAATGTTTATCAAGCGCGTCGGTGGCGATCTCAAATTGAGCCGCGTCAGTTAATAATCCACCGGCATCGGCATACAACGCTTTGATGTTGCGCGAATCGTTTTTAAATTGCGTATGCCATTGCGCATCGACAAACGGAACCCAAACGCCGTAGCTCGGTTTAAATGCGTACTGCGCACGCACGGCAGGAATGGCCTCCAACGATTGCACGATTTGTTTATCGACGGCGAAATTGAAGCCTTGATTCTGCACATCGCGCTCGGTAAATCCGTCGATAGCAATATGTTGATAATCGATCGATAGCGATGGTTCGATAGTCCACGGCGCGCTCGGGCTGAACGAATAACCAACCGTGTTATACGAGGTAAAACTATTCGCGTCGGTGCCGCTGTCATCGACCGTATTGTGTTGTACGGCCACAGCTGCGAGCGCGCCCGAGCCATAATTGACGTGACGATTTAAATCGAAATTCATGCGCTGATAGCCGAGCGATGCGCTCGCGTACCATGCATCGGATTGATACAGAATAAATGGCAATAGCGAAACGCCGTGCATTTTCGATTTCGCTTCGACCGTCGCAGTGGTGTCGAAATCCAAATCTTGGTTTTGATAACCGAGCATGACACCGGCAACCCAATTGGCATCAATACGAAAATCGAAACCGGCATTAATAGAGCGCCCATCGAACGAAAAAGCATCTTCACGCGAAGTCAGATCTTTATCACCATCGTTGTAGCTGACATTGATAAAGCCGCCGAGCCGCGACCAGCTATCGGCACCTGCAGCACCGCCGCGCGAACCGACTTGTGCCAATTGCGGCGAATCGCCAAACGAACTACCCGCGAGACGAAAACCGCTGGCGCCAAAGCGCAGCGCAGTAATACGCGCAGCTAAACTGCCCACCTGCGAATTAACAAAACTGTTCGACAGCGATCCCATCGAGCTGAACTCTTCGCCATTACACCAGCGCAGCGCACGCCCTAACAGCGCTACAGAGGGGCGACCGAGCGAAAAATTAGTGGGCTCTTCGGTAGCACCGGTCAGCACATTGGCGTTGTGCACAACTTCACGCACGTTGCGCCACACCAAATAAGTGCCGCCTGCACACGCTTGTGTGGGGCCCGCTTGCAGATCGCTACAACCTGCTGTTTTGAGTTGGTCATAAACCGCCTGGGTGGCGACAGCCGAACGCTCTTCGATATCGTTTGCGAATTTGCCGAACAGCGCGGTCAGATCGGCATGCGCCGGCGATGCTGTCATTATTAAATAGCCTGCCATAATCGGCGCCGTGCGCAAGAGAACTGGCGCTTTACATAAATATTTATTGAGTTTTTTCATGCTCCTGACCATCGCTCCTTCTCACTCTCTGTAATTTTTTAAATTTTAAAAAGCTCGAGTCAATTCTTCGCTTTTAGGTGCTGGGTATTAATTGATGTGTAGTTAATGGTGAATAACTACCGCATCGCAGTCGCGGCAGTTGGAACAAAAAAGAAATCGCCGACTTCGTGCCCCGCTTCTTTAATCGCTTTATAAACCGGCTCTTGTTGGAACTGCAGCGCGCTCGCCGATTTTTGTACGCGACTTTTAACTTCTCGATACAGTTCCGGCCCAGTTAATAAACGCGTGTTATCGCGCAATACGCTGATGAATGCATCGGCAAATACCGAGTGTGTATCGCCGCCATTATCGAGCACCGGAAAATCGCCGCCGCTGGCCAGTAGCAAGCGCGCACGCCGATCGATTTTGTAACGAATATAATCTGCCGACGGCACCCCATTCGCGCCCAATAATAAAAACCCGGGCTCGCTAGATAACAATCCCGCGTAACACGAATCGGCCACCACGAGCACTCGTTTGGCTTTGAAATGCGCGATATGGCGGGTGACAAAATCATTGCTCACCCAATAAGTATCGCGGGGTGGCGGGTCTGCATTAACCGGCAACCAAAAACCAGTTTCCGCCGTGCCCGACTGCGTGCGGCTGCCGTGGCCTGCATAATAAATCAGCAAATTATCCCCTTCGGTTAAGACATTATTGAGATTATTGATAGCTTCCATAATGGTGACATTGTCGGCATTGCGCAGCTGCGTGACTTTAAAGCCATAACGGTTTTGCAATAACGCACTGATTTCATCAGCATCGTTAAGTGGGGTCTTCAGCGATTCGATTTTCTGGTATTGCTCATCGCCGATGACCAGCGCATAAAAACGTCCGAATTGATAATTGCCGGCACGTAACGGCTGTGCGACAGCATCGGATGTACTTTGCGTTTCAGTACGTAGCGGTTGGCGCAATTGAATGGATTCGGCTTTTGCAAACGTAACTTGTCGCTGTGCGGAAAGCTCTTTAACCAGCTCTTGCAGCGAATCGATTTGTGCAGTCAGTGCCGGATCGGATTTCGGTGTCGAGCCAGTCGTCACTTCAGGAATTTTTCTACGTAGCGCTGAAACCTGCTGCTCCAACACGCTTATTTGCCGGTCTTTATTTTGTACCGATTGCTGCAATTGCTCGCGCTCAGCGCTCGCCGTTTTTTCCCAATAAGATTTGAAGCCGATTTCATTGGCCGGCAGCCCCCATGCCTTGCGATACCAATTAAGTGCAATGACTGGGTCTTTTTCAACACCGAAGCCCTGCTCATAAAAAGTGCCGAGATTAAATTGCGCACGACGATTGCCCTGCTCCGCTGCTTTTTGATACCAGATTAATGCCGCGTCGTAATTAGGCTGACCGCCCAAACCGCGCTCAAAAATTTCTCCGACATTAACTTGCGCTTCAGCATCGCCGCTTTGTGCCGCTTCCAGCCACACGTTTAATGCCGTTTTATAGTCGGCGCGGTCGTAGGCGATATATTCGCCGCCACGAATTTTACAATCGGCAGCCGTGGTACGAACGGGGCGCCGCGGCGTTAAATAACTCGAATTGCCCAACATGCGCATTTGCCCGGGCAATAAACAGTCAACTATCTGCAATTCGGAAATGCGCTGCGCATTCTGCGTGTGGGCACTATTATCTTTTGAGGCAGTATTTTTTGAGTCTGTATTTATTGAATCGGCACTCTTGGAATCGGCAGGACCGCTTGAATTGATAGCGCGCGGTGAATTAATAGTATCCTGCGACCTGTTCGCATTCTCGGCGCTATTTGCTAAGTTTGTCGCTTTATGACTATCGGTCGGTGTTTGACACGCAGAGAGTGCGCATAAATAAATAGCGCTGGCGGGTAAAAATAGAAATAATTTTCGAAATGAAAAGGCGCGGATTAACATCGTCAACATCCCTGAAAATATTATATGAGCCGCTCAAATAAATACTGAGCTTTCCGTGGGCCGCAACCATACCGCTGGCTATACGCAGTGGTCAATAGACTTTAATCAGGTAATGGCTTTCAAAAATAATTTAAAAAAGGCATTTCCGATCTATGTGCTTATGGCACTTATAACGGGATGCGCGCAATCGCCGTACGACCGGGCCTTCACTAATCGCGAATACAAAATTGTTGAGCAATCTGCTTACTTCAAACATTTTGTGATCGAACATTTTGTTGCCCAGCATATAGTCACTGGACCTTCTCTCTCTGAGCAACGCGACGAACTTCACATTTATATCGAGGGGGATGGCTCACCGTGGATTGGCGATCAACCGGCGCGCGATCCCACGCCGAGCAATCCACTCGCGCTTGAATTAATGTACCAGGATAGCAGCGCCGCTATTTATCTCGGGCGTCCGTGTTATTTCAATCATTACGCTATTGGAGCAGATCCGCATTGCGCGACCAGTGATTGGACTAACGCACGTTATTCGCAACAAATAATCGATGACATCCGTACCGTAGCGACCCGCTACATCGTCGAAAAAAATCCGCGTCGCGTTGTATTAATCGGTTACAGCGGTGGCGGCACGATTGCAACATTAATTGCTTGCGCGCTGCCAAAGCCAGTGACATTAATTACTGTTGCAGCGAATCTCGATACCGAACAATGGACCGCACTGCATAATTTTTCGCCGCTGAGCTTGTCGCTAAATCCTGTCGATGTATTTAAGCCGTGCGCCGATCTCACTCAACATCATTTCGCCGGTGCCAACGATAATAATGTGCCCGTTGCAATAACCAAAACCTTCACCGATCGCTTCAATGCGCCATTAATTATTTTGAAAGGCGTGGATCACACCTGTTGTTGGGTGGCACTCTGGTCGCAATTGCTCAGTTCCGTACTAGCGCGGCATAAACAATAAATCGATATCGCCATAATCGAATCCCAGTTGCTGAATCAACGCGGTGATCTGACCGCGATGATGCGTTTGGTGATTACATATATGCAGCAGCACATCGCGCGGCGGATAACTACGCGTTATGCCATTGGCAATACTGGTATAAGTCAGATCGCAATCCAAATCTGCTTCTAAATAAGTATATAAAAGCGTGTCGAATTCCCCGTCCGTTTTCTCACGCTCGCGCGCCAGTTCGGCAAAGTCAGTGTGCAACTCGTCGCGTAAAGTACGTACTGGAAACTCAACTGCCTTGAGCCGCCCCAGCCAGATGCAATCCGTTAACAGTAAATGATTCAGCGTGCCGTGAATGGAGTGAAAAAATGCGCCGAGATCGCGCTTGCGCTCACTGTCTGGAACGGTCGCGCACACTGCGTAAATGTGCTGATTGGCAAGCGTGTTGTAACGGTAAAACTCTCGAAGCAGATTGATCGATTCCATTTTTTTCTCCATTTGAAGCCGGCGGCACTACGGGTTTTTTGAAACTCAAATATCGCCCCATAAAAAACAACAGGCAAATTCCGCCCATAATCGCCGTAGTAGTTTGCCAGCATGGACACGCAAAAGACGCCGAGCTTGCGATAACTAACACGCACGCAGTAACGACCTGTTTGCGTAGATTGAAGCGTGCTTCGGTAATGTGTTTTTTCATCGCAGATGCCCCCACTCATTTTCTTTTTCTGCGTCTCTTTCAATGCAAACTTTAAATGCCTGCTCAATCCGTTGAAAAATTGGACCGGGGCAATGTTGTACAGGACGTCCATCTACCTGGCGTACCGGAATTAATTCGGCGCCGGTTCCGGTCAGAAAAATTTCATCGGCGGTGTGCAGGTCATAAGGTGCGATTGGAATTTCGCGCAGCGGAAGTTCCAACTCTTGAGCCAATTCGATTACAACGCCGCGCGTGATACCGTCGAGCGCGCCCTCATAAATTGGCGGCGTAAACAATGTGCCACGCTTAACAACAAAAACATTATCGGCGCTACCTTCGGTTACTCGACCTGCGCTGTTTAATAAAATCGCTTCGTCCGCGCCGGCGTGATTGGCCTCCATGCGCGCCAGAATATGGTTTAAATAATTTAAACTTTTAATTCGCGGGTCGAGACCATCGGCACTCAGTCGCCGCGTCGCCGCAATAATTACGGCAGCGCCGGCAAGACGTCGCTCAGTGGAGATCAATTGCAGTGCGCTCGCTACAATAAATACCTGCGGATTTTCGCAGCGGCTCGGGTCCAAACCCATCGGCCCCGCACCGCGCGTAACTACTAGGCGCAGATAACCGTCGTCGTTACCGAACGCCGCAATCAACGCGGTGATGGCATTGCTCAAGTCGTCACTGGTCAGTGGAATGGATAAGCCGATCGCACGCGCCGAATCGATCAAGCGCTGCAAATGCGCCGCCAATCGAAACGGTCGACGCCGGTAAAAACGAATCCCTTCGAACACGCCGTCGCCATATAGCAGCCCATGATCGAGCACGGAAATAGTCGCGGTCGCGGCATCGACGATACGATTGTTCTGCCAGCAAAGGGATTGTGCGTCGGTCATGGCGAAGTCTTCCTAGCGCGAATGAAATAGCAATTCGAGAGGAAGCCAGTCTATGGAAAGAACAGCATTCGTAACAGATTCAGATTTTTTTATTTAGAACCAGCACAGATAAGCCTGTAGCAAAACTGTTACGCCTGAAGATTGCCGCATCTGTAATGGTACGCAAGCTTTGCTGCTTAAGCTGTTGCGTGTTCGGTGGCGAAAATTCTAGCGCTCGATGTCGGGTAATTTAAATTTGTAGAGAGGGAACGGCAGGCCGCGGTGAATGCGCAGCTTGCTGTAGCGGTGAACAAAGTATTTAACAAAGGGTTTCGCTTAATAACACACGATAAAAACTGAATGCGCCGACACCATTAAGAAATTAGAAATGGTGCAGCGCTCGTTGCTAATCCGCTGCGTTTAATCCTGCGATGCAGCGTTTCAATAAATCTATAAATTGAACCTTCTCTTCTTTTGAAAGCTGCGACTGCATTTGTTCGAACACGCTGTTGCTGTACTCGCCGGAACTCATCAATTTGTCGAATCCCGCGTCGGTAATAAACCAGCGATGCGCGCGCTGATTGTCGGGATGCGGCTGGCGCTCGACCAGCGCACCGTCCTCCAGAGTTTTCAACACTTCGTTCATCGATTGCGCGGTGATATACAGTTTTTTCGCAAGCTGCGCGCCGGGTAATCCCGGGTCGGTGTAAATCCTGAACAACGTGCCCAAGTGCGTCATCGATAACTCAAGCCCAGCCTGACGAAACGCAGTTTCTGTTGCCTGGCGCAGGCCATGGACGAGATTTCTCAATAAATATCCGACATGCTCATCGGGTACAGGCAATTTCTTTTTTGTGTTTTTGGGTAAGGGGCTCATAGGGCTCCAGCTGGATTATCGCAATCGCCATCGATTTATATCGGCGTATTGAGAACAAGTAGTGAAAACAGATAGCAGGGCAATTGCACTATATCAGGAAACTGATATTATATCAGGAGCCTTATATCGTAGCGATGTTGAATTCTGTGGCAACTCCAAGCTCCTTCTTTACCCGTAAAACTATTTTAAAAATTGGCGCGGTCGTCGCAGTCGCAGCGGTCGTCGCCATCGCATTTAAAGTCAAATCGAAGCCCGCACCAACGGAGGTGGCGCCTTCCTCGTTGGCGGTAACGGCGACCAGCACAAAAACTCAACAGCTGCTGCGCACGACCACGGCAACGGGCTCGTTTTTTCCGTGGCAGGAATTAATCGTTGGACCGGAAGTTGGCGGTTATCGCGTGACCGATGTGCGCGTCGATGTCGGCGATAAAGTTCGCAAAGGCGATGAGCTGGCGCGTCTGGGTACCGACATGTTAAATGCCGAGCGCGCCGCCAAACGCGCCGCCCTGAGCAAAGCGCAGGCGCAACAAGCGAAAGCGCGTGCCGATTTCAACCGCGCAAAAACATTGGCGTCATCGAAATTATTGTCGGTCGCCGATCTCGATCGCGCGCAAAGCGAAATGTTATCGAGCGCAGCGGAAACGGAATTGGCCCAAGCCAATCTCGATACCGCCGAATTGCGTTTGCGCTATGCCCATATCGTGGCACCGGCAGACGGTGTAATCAGCGAGCGTAAAGTAAACATCGGACAAATTGCGCAGGTTAATGAAGAAATGTTTCGGCTGCTGCGCGATGGCCGCATCGAATGGCGTGCGGAAATTCCCGAGGCGCTGCTCGTCCACATTAAAAAAGGCCAGCTTGTGACGATCAAACTTGCCGACGGCGCCGCGTTGACCGGCAGCGTTCGCGTGGTCGCACCGACGGTAAATACCTCCGATCGCACTGCGATGATTTACGTTGAAATCCCCAACCCGGGTCCGGCGCGCACAGGTATGTTTGCGCGCGGTGAATTTGCGTTGGGGGAATCCGACGTGCAGGTAGTGCCGCTCAGCAGCGTGGTGGCAAACGACGGCTATAGCTATGTGTATGTGGTGCGCAAAGATTCAACGGTGGAGCGCCGCCGCATCGAAACCGGCCAGATCGACGGCGACTTATTGGAAGTGCGCAGCGGTCTTGCCGTCGGCGACAAAATCGTGGAAGCCGGCGCCGCCTTTTTGAAAGACGGCGATCACGTGCGGGTGGTTTCGAGCAAAACGCAAGGCGCTGTGACGAGCATCAAACCATGAATTTCGTCACCTGGTCGATCCGCAACCCAATGCCGGTGATTGTTTTATTTGTGCTGCTGATGATCATGGGCATTATCAGCTTTACCAAACTGCCCGTTATCGATATGCCGGAAATCGATTTTCCCGGCATCACCGTTACCGTCAATTATCCCGGCGTACAACCCTCGCAACTCGAAACCGAAGTCACGCGCAAAATCGAAGATTCAGTCGCGTCGGTGCTCGGCATTCGCCATATCAATTCGACCGTTTCCGAAGGCATGTCGTTTACGCGTATCGATTTTGAACTCGACCGCGATATCAACGAAGCGCTCGACGATGTGCGCGATGCGGTGTCGCGCATTCGCTCCGATCTTCCCGCCGACGCGAATGAGCCGGTAATTTCGCGCATTAATATTAGCGGCCGACCGATTATTACCTTTGCAGTCGCGGCCGATAATTTGAGCGAAACCGAATTGTCGTGGCTGGTGGATTTAACACTGACCCGCGAATTATCCGCCGTGCACGGCGTCGGTAAAATTTCGCGTGTCGGCGGTGTCGCGCGCGAAATTCGCGTCGATTTAAATTTCGATCGCATCACTTCGCTCGGCACTACCGCCACCGATATTTCACGGCAATTAAAACGTTTTCAGGCGGAATTTCCCGGCGGCGAAGCACGCGTCGGCGACGGCAAACAAAGTATTCGCACCGTCGGCACCATTAATTCGCTGCGCGATTTAGCTGAATTGCCAATCAGCCTGCCGGACGGGCGCCGCGTGCGTCTCGACAATATCGCGACCATTCGCGATCAAGCGGCCGAACGCGAACAAATTGCATTGCTCGATGGCAAGCAAGTGGTCGGCTTTGAAATCACCCGCGCGAAAGGCACCAGTGCGCTCGATGTCGCCGAACGCGTGCGCGCCAAAGTCGACGAGCTCAATCAAAAAAATCCGCACGTTAAAATTCAGGAAATCAGCAATACCGTCGATCACATTCGCGAGTCATATCACTCGTCGCTGGAAATGCTGGTCGAAGGCGCACTGCTCGCGATTATCGTGGTCTGGTATTTTCTGCGCGACTGGCGCGCCACGCTGGTGTCTGCAATTGCATTGCCGCTGTCGATTTTCCCGACGTTCTGGGCCATGCACGCACTCGGTTATTCGCTGAATAATTTAACGCTGCTCGCGCTCTCGTTAGTAGTCGGTGTGTTGGTCGACGACGCGATTGTCGAAATCGAAAATATCGTGCGGCATTTACGCCAGGGTAAACCGCCGCTCGAAGCTGCGCGTGACGCTGCGCTTGAAATCGGTCTCGCGGTAATCGCCACTACATTTACGCTGTGTGCGGTGTTTGTGCCGGTGGCATTTATGGGCGGCATTCCCGGCGAATTTTTTCGACCGTTCGCATTCACCGCCACCGTGTCGGTATTGTTTTCGTTGTTGGTCGCGCGCCTGCTAACGCCGATGTTGGCGAGTCGGTTTTTAAAGCCGCACGACGAACATGAAGAAACTGGTCCGTTCACGCTGCGTTATGTGGGCTGGGTGCAAGCGTGTTTGAAACATCGGCGTATTACGTTGTCGGCATCGGCGGTAATTATCGGTTTGTCGATCGGCGTCGCGCCGCTGGTGCCGAAAGGGTTTTCCACCGAAACCGATACCGGTTACGCGGTGCTATCGATTGAATTACCGCCCGGCTCCACGCTGGAAAATACACGAGCCACTGCAGAAATTATTCGGCAGCGGCTGCAAAATTTTCCCGAAATAAAAAGCATGTATACGGTAATGGGGCGCGATGCCGGCAACGCCGTCAGTGCGACCATTGCATCCACACGCAATGCCGATATCACCATCGCGCTGGTGCCGCGCAAAGAACGCAAACTGTCGCAACAAAAAGTGCAGCAACGCGTGCTGTATGAATTGCGCGATATTCCGGGCATACGGTTGTCATACGCATCGGACTGGGCGTCGAAAATGCAATTGACGTTTGCCTCCGACGATCCGCCGCTGTTGGATGCCACCATGATCGGCATCGAACGCGAATTGCGCGCGCTGCCAAGCATCGGCCAATTAACCTCTAAAACCAGCTTGTTAACACCGGAAGTGGTAATTCGCCCACTGCCCGAGCGCGCTGCCGAACTCGGCGTAAATACCGAAGCGATTGCGCTGGTCGCGCGCTTTGCCACCAGCGGCGATGTGTTGATGGGCTTGGCGAAAATGAATTTGCCGAGTCGCCAATTGCCGATTCGCGTGCGTCTCAGCGATGACGCGCGCGACAATCTCGATTTGATTCGCCTGTTACCTGTGCCGAGTAAAAACGGCACAGTGCCGCTGATGAATGTGGCAGAAGTACGGCTCGATACCGGGCCTGCGCAAATCACGCGCTACGATCGCAGCCGCGTTGCAACTATCGATGTCGATTTAAATGGACGCGCGCTGGGCGACGTAATGAAAAGTGTCGCCACGTTGCCGTCGATAAAACAGTTGCCGGCGGATGTACATCAATTGGCCGCAGGGCAAATTGAATTCATGGTGGAATTATTCAAAGGCTTTGGCATCGCGATGCTGGTCGGTATTTTGAGTATTTACGTCGTGCTGGTGCTGTTGTTCAAAGAATTCCTGCAACCGATTACGATTTTGTCGGCACTGCCGCCCTCCGCTGCCGGCGCCATCGTGTGTTTATATGTGCTGGGTTATTCGTTATCGGTGCCATCGCTAATCGGGATTTTAATGTTGATGGGCATCGTTACCAAAAATTCGATTCTGTTGGTGGAGTACGCGGAAATGGCGCGGCGCGATCATCATTTGCCGCGCACAAAAGCGCTGCTCGATGCGTGCGCAAAACGCGCGCGTCCAATTGTGATGACAACAATTGCGATGATCGCCGGCATGTTGCCAGTTGCACTGGGTTTTTCCGGCGATTCGAGCTTTCAAACATCGATGGGCGCAGTGGTCATCAGCGGCTTACTGGTATCGACTGCATTAAGCTTATTTGTGGTGCCGGTGGTATTTAGCTTTATCGACGACATTCAAATTAAATTAAGCCAATTGCGCGGCCGGCCCGCAGCGCCTGTTGAACAAGTTCAGCAATAACGCTTTACTGCGCGACAAGACGATTTAATCGGACAGGCGCAATGAGCAAGCAAACGTTATCCGTCCACGAATTAGCTACGTGTTACCGCGATTCAAATGTCGTAGTGATCGATTGTCGTTTCGCGCTTAGCGATACCGAATTGGGTACGCGCCAATTCGCGCAAGCACACATTCCCGGCGCGCATTATTTGCATCTCGACCGCGACCTGAGCGGCCCTAAAAATATTCACGGCGGTCGCCATCCCCTTCCCGATATAAAAATATTCGCAGCGACATTGTCGGCGATCGGCGTGAATAGCGAGCCGCCCACTCTGGTGGTCGCTTATGACGACAGTCGCTTTGGTTTTGCCGCGCGCGTGTGGTGGTTGCTGCGCTACTGCGGCCACGACAATGTGAAAGTATTGGACGGCGGTTTTACGGCATGGCAAGCCGGCGGGTTTCCAGTTGCCGATGAATTAACAATTAAGCAATCGACGCCACCACGCCGTGGAAATTTTATTGCGCAGCTTCGCCACGATCTGATCGTCGATATCGAAGCGGTTAAAACATTGCACGAAAAACCCGACGCGGTATTAATCGATTCGCGCGAAGAACGCCGTTATTTAGGATTGGAGGAGCCGATCGATCCGGTCGCGGGCCATATTCCCGGTGCGAAAAACTTCCCCTGGCAAAGCGCCAGTAATGAGTTCGGCCAGTTGCGCCCGCAAGCGGAACAACGGCAACGCTTGGCAGGTATCGCCGCAAAAAAAGAAATCGTCGTCTACTGCGGCTCGGGCGTAACCGCCTGCGTGAACTTATTGGCGCTCTCCGAAATCGGACGCGACGATGCGAAGCTCTATCCCGGCAGCTGGAGCGACTGGTGTTCTTGGCAGTGATTTTTAAATGCAATGCTCAACGAAGATTGTCCTCGTAGCCACAATTAAATTTCTTACGCACAGCAATTAGTTATTGTCGATTTCGCGTGCATCGATTGCTGATAAAGCAGCAGTCATTGTTGATGCAGTGTTGTTTAAGCACTAGTAACCGTCGATTTATCTCGCACAATACCGCCTTAAATTTGTCAAAAAAATCTGCGGAAACTGCAGCAAATGCCCTTCTGCTCGTCTCTTTCCTCTATTTCCGTTCCTTTTATTTTTAACTCATAGAACAAATAGATCAACGGTCCACAATTTGCTGATGCTCAGAGCTTTCGCATCTTTGCGTAGTGCATTTACGCGATCCGAATTTTCGCAGCTGCGCTGGTCCAGCAACTGCGATTCGACCAAAGAATCATGATTAACCAATAGGAATAATTTCAATGAAATTACGCTCAGCTTTAATTACAACATCGCTTCTCGTTGCACTCGCTCCGCTCGCCAATGCCCAAACCGCGGGATCGGGTTTGGTCACCGAGCGCAGCATCTCCGCCGACGCCGCAATCGCATTGGCAACCACCGCGATACAAAAATGCCGCGCCGATGGCTACAAGGTTTCAATCACCGTTCTCAACCGGCACAGCCGCACTGCATTCGCGCTGAGCGATGATGGTGTAAATCCGCACACGCTTGAAAATAGCGAGCGCAAAGCCTACACAGCCTTCACCACACGCGGTCCATCCGGCGAAGTCGCAAAACGTCCGCAACCCGGCCTGTCATCATTTTTGCTGCTTAAAGGCGTAACCGCTGGCGAAGGAGGTTTACCGATATTTGCCGGCAAAGACAAAGAATTGGTGGGATCGGTCGGCGTCTCCGGCGCACCCGGTGGCGAAAAAGATGCAGCCTGCGCGCAGGCCGGTATCGATCACATCGCTAAATTGTTAGGCAATTAAAATTTCACGCTACTTACACTGGAAAAATGGATTTCGCGATGTAGCGAAATCCATTTTTTAAAAGCCACTCTTCTAAACCGTAACGCCGATTTGAAACCGCTCGAAAACTCTGCATTCCAGTAAGCACCAACCTCGCTCGAAAAATCGCGTATTAATTTCACCTAGCCCAGCCATTCACTTCCGCTTCGCAGCAAAATAGAGCGGCAGAAAATTATTGCGATTTTCATCTCGCCGTAAATTTAGAATACGATGACGCTGAAAATTTTTGCGTGCTTACACCGCCGCATCCTCCAGAGAATCGCCATGCCCAATCTTTACAACCGTGTGGCGCGGGACATCACCCGCGATATCGAGCGCGATATTTATCGCCCCGGCGAGCGCTTGCCGGGCGTGCGTCGATTGGCGCAGCAATATCAGGTGAGCATTGCCACTGCGCTGGAAGCGTGCCGGTTACTGGAAGATCAGGGCCGTTTGGAAGCGCGCTTGCGCTCGGGTTTTTTTGTGCGCCTGCCGATCGCGGAGAAAGTCGAAGAGCCGGCGATGTCAAGTCCACCGAAGCGCCCTAGCTTGGTGAAGGGTCAAGAGTTGGCGTTGCAATTAGTCAAAGCCGCGAATGATCCCAAATTAATTTCGTTCGGTGCCGCGGTACCGACAGCTCAGTTTTTACCGCTGCGCGCAGTGAATCTCGCAATGGGTCGCGCGCTGCGTGAGCACGGCACGCGCGCAGGGCAATATGAATTTCCTCCGGGCGATATAAATCTGCGCCGCCAAATTGCGCGGCGCATGACCGAGATCGGCAGTCCGGTCGATCCCGAAGAATTAATTATTACCAACGGCTGCCAGGAAGCGCTCGGTTTGGCGCTGCGCGCAATCACCCAACCCGGCGACGTGGTTGCGGTTGAATCGCCCGCATATTACGGCCTGTTTCAGGTGATCGATTTTCTCGGTTTGAAAGCACTGGAAATTCCGACTCATCCGCGCGAAGGCATCAGTATCGAAGCGCTCGAATTCGCGTTGGAACAATGGCCGGTTAAAGCCGTGATCGCGATGCCGAATTTCAGCAACCCGCTGGGTGGCCGCATGAGCGATGAGCGCAAAAAAGCGTTGGTTAAATTGCTAGCGCGCAAACAAATCATTTTGATTGAAGACGATATTTACGGCGACCTCGGTTTTCACGGCGAGCGTCCCTCGGTAGCGCGCGGTTTCGATCCGAACGGTGAAACGGTGATTCACTGCAGCTCGTTTACAAAAACATTGGCGCCGGGTTTGCGTGTCGGCTGGATAGCGCCTGGGCGATTTCAGGAGCGTATCGAATATTTAAAATATGTTTTGAATTTAGCGACACCGACCGCGCCGCAATTGGCGATCGCCGATCTATTGGAGCGCGGCGGTTACGATCGTTACCTGCGGCAAGCGCGCAATGAATATGAGCAGGCCGTCACACGCATGACCCGCGCCGTCGAAAAATATTTTCCCGAAGGCACCCGGGTCACGCAGCCCGATGGCGGCTTTGTGCTGTGGGTTGAATTTCCGACCGGGGTGGATTCCGAAATACTTTACGACAAGGCGCTCGCGCACGGCATCTGTATAGCACCGGGGCCGATGTTTTCGGCAACGCGCAAATACCGAAATTTTATTCGTTTAAATTGCGCGGTGCCGTGGGAACCGCGCGTTGAAAAAGCATTAATTAAACTGGGGCAATTGGCGGGTAGTTGATTGATTCAGCCAAACGAAACCCGCGCGAAGCTTTACGGCTCAAACGTTCGAGTTTTTTAACGCGTCGTGTTTTGAATTATTTGAAACGAAATAAGAAGATTTGATAAACGAGTTACAGGCGGCGAAATACGAAAGTAAAAAAAAGAGAAGATAGGAAGTAAGAAGAAGTGCTGAAGAGAAAATGGGGTGGCTGATGGGGCTCGAACCCACGACCACTGGAATCACAATCCAGGGCTCTACCAACTGAGCTACAGCCACCATTGAAGGTGTAACACTTTGAATCCTGTGAGTGTGGTGCGCCCAGCAGGAATCGAACATGAGACCCACGGCTTAGAAGGCCGTTGCTCTATCCAACTGTGCTATGGGCGCGTTGCCCCATGGGTACGGACTGCGTTGCGATCCTCAGTACGTCTAACAAAAGACCACTAGAGAAGTGGTCGGGGTAGAAGGATTCGAACCTCCGACATCCTGGTCCCAAACCAGGCGCGCTACCGGACTGCGCTATACCCCGAAGTACTACAAACCGCCCCGTTACAGGAGGTGCGCATCATACTTGCGGGTCTCGGTCTCGTCAATCAAAAATGGTGCGGATTTTTAAGGACAAATCGTTGTTCCTTATCGACTAATTAGTACGCTGCTGGCCGCCCCGGTAAGTGCATGAGACAATGCGCGCCGCAAAAATTAGCACTAACGGGTGGCAAAGCAAATGACAGCACTGGTGTTGGACGGCAAAGCGGTAGCGGCGCAATCGGAAGCAGAACTGACGCAGCGTGTCGCGAAAATCAAAGAGAAATCCGGCGGCAAGACGCCAATTCTCGCGACGATTCTAGTCGGCGATGACCCCGCCTCCGCCACTTACGTAAAGATGAAGGGCAATGCCTGCCGCCGTGTCGGCATGGATTCTTTAGCGGTGGAGATGCCGTCGTCGACGACCACCGAGCAATTGCTGCAAAAAATTGCGGAACTCAATAACGACTCGAACGTGCATGGCATTCTGCTGCAACATCCGGTGCCTGAGCAGATCGATGAGCGCGCATGCTTCGATGCGATTGCGTTGCATAAAGATGTCGATGGCGTGACTTGCCTCGGCTTCGGCCGCATGGCGATGGGCGAATCGGCCTACGGCTGCGCAACGCCACAGGGCATCATGCGCCTGCTGCAGCACTACAACGTTCAGATCGAAGGCAAACATATCGTCGTTGTCGGCCGCAGCCCTATTCTCGGCAAGCCGATGGCGATGATGATGTTACAAGCGAACGCCACGGTAACGATTTGCCATTCGAAAACAAAAAACTTAGCCGAGCTAATCAAACAAGCCGACATCGTGGTTGGCGCAGTCGGCAAGCCGGAATTTATTAAAGGCGATTGGATTAAAGATGGCGCAGTCGTCGTCGATGCCGGCTATCACCCAGGCGGTGTTGGCGATATCGAATTAAGCGCCATTAAAGAACGCGCCGCAGCTTATACACCGGTACCCGGCGGCGTTGGTCCGATGACAATTAATACGTTGATTTTTCAGTCGGTGGAGTCTGGCGAGAAAAGTATCGGCTGAACAAAAATGCGGAATATACCCATCGATATATTCCGCACCGAATCCTCAACTATTCAGCTAAATCTGTAGCGTCTGTTTCGTCCCACGCAAACCACGCCATTACTACAATGAGCGTCGCAATAAACGGGTAAGCGAAAACGGGGCCCAACTCAAGTTTTGCAACAAACTGCAGCACGGTGTTCATAATTAATCCTCGGCAATCGATTTACGATTTCACTATAGATTGCCGAAAATAATTCGCTTTGATCGATATCAACGTTTAGGTTATTCGCGACGCCACGTCGTTTTTCCCGTCGAGTCTTCCAATACAACGCCCTGCGCTTTTAATTGATCGCGAATTTCGTCGGAGCGGACAAAGTTCTTTAATTTGCGTGCTTCCAAGCGCTCAGTAATAAGCAATTCAATTGCTTGCTCATCAAGAACAGCACTTGCTCGCCCTTGGGGGGCATTTGCGACAACTGCTATGCCGTCAACAAATACGTTAACGCTTCTGGCGTTCTTAAACCATTCGCTGGGGTTGCGCTGTAAAATACCAAACATTGCACCGAGCGCTTTAAGCTGAGCAGCAAGATCAGCTTTACGCGCAGTATCGTTCTCTGCATTCAACGCGCGCACCAAATCGTACATCGCCGATAATGCTTCGCGCGTATTAAAATCATCATCCATTGCAGCAATAAAGCGATCGTGGAAACTGCTGCCTTGCAGCTGCTCGGCCGTCGCGGGTGCAATATCGGAAAATTCTTTCAGCGCATTATAAAAACGATCGAGACCGCTTTTCGCTTCTTGCAAACTTTCCTGCGAATAATCGATTTCACTGCGGTAATGACTACCGATCAATAAATAGCGCACAACTTCGGCATCGTATTTATCGAGAATCTCGCGGATAGTAAAAAAATTGCCGAGCGATTTCGACATTTTTTCGCCGTCGACGCGCACCGCACCAGCGTGCATCCAATAATTTACATAGTGCTTGCCGGTCGCTGCTTCGCTTTGCGCAATTTCATTTTCGTGATGCGGAAAACGCAGATCGGGACCGCCGCCGTGAATATCGAAGGTATCGCCCAAGCAGCATCCCGACATGGCGGAGCATTCGATATGCCAGCCGGGACGACCTGCGCCCCACGGCGAATCCCACACCGCCTCTTCCTGCGGTTTCGCGGCTTTCCATAACGCGAAATCGCGGGGATCGCGCTTCGCTTCATCCACTTCAACGCGCGCACCAGCCAATAATTCGTCTGGCTTTTTTCCCGATAATTTTCCGTAACCTTCGAATTTACTGACTGCGTAATACACATCGCCATTGCTGGCGCGATACGCGTAATCTTTGGCGATTAGCTTTTCGATCAGCGCAATAATATCGCCGATATGTTGCGTTGCACGTGGCTCCTGCGACGGTGGTAAAACACCCAAGCGCTTTTCATCTTCGTGCATCGCATCGATAAAGCGTGCGGTCAGCGATTCATACTGCTCGCCATTTTCTGCAGCGCGTCGCAAAATTTTATCGTCGATATCGGTGATATTGCGCACGTAGGTAACGTCGTAATCGCGCGAACGCAAATAACGAGTAATAACATCGAACGCCACCAGCACGCGCGCATGACCTAAATGACAGTAGTCGTACACCGTCATACCGCACACATACATGCGAATTTTTCCGGGTTCGATCGGCGTGAATAGCTCTTTGCTTCGGGTCAGCGTGTTGTAAATCATCAACGCCATAATTTATTCGCCGCCTGCTGCTTCTGAACCAATCGGTGCATCGACAAATGTGTCGCGCAAACCGATTGTTTTATTGAACACGGGTTTTTCCGCGGTGTGATCGTAACGATCCGCGACGAAATAACCTTCGCGCTCGAATTGAAAATTCGTTTCCGGTTTTGCATCGGCGAGACCGGGTTCGATATAACAGTCATTGATAATTTGCAGCGCATTGCGATTTAAATGCTGCATAAAATCTTCGCCGCCGCGATCCGGTGCTTCGTGCAAAAACAAACGATCGTATACACGCACTTCAGCGCGTTTACCGTGGGTTGCCGAAACCCACTGAATTACGCCTTTCGGTTTAACGCCGTCGGCAGGGTCTGCACCGTGAGTGGCGGCGTCGTAGGTGGCCAGAACTTCGATAATATTTCCCGCTTCATCTTTAACCACTTCGTTCGCAGTGATTACGTACGCATTGCGCAGGCGAACTTTTTTACCGAGTACCAAGCGTTTGTATTTCTTGTTTGCTTCTTCGCGAAAATCATCGCGTTCGATAACTATTTCATGCGTGAACGGTAATTGACGTTCGCCCAAATCGTCGCGCACTGGATGCGCGGGCGCGTTTAAAGTTTCAACCTGCCCTTCCGGGAAATTGGTAATTGTAATTTTCAGCGGATTTAACACGCACATCGCGCGCGGCGCATTTTTATCGAGGTCATCGCGAATCGCGTGTTCGAGCATTGCCACATCGACGATACCTTCGCTGCGGGTCACGCCAATCATGTCGCAAAAAAACCGCAGCGCGCGTGCCGTATAACCGCGTCTGCGCATACCGGAAATGGTCGGCATGCGCGCGTCATCCCAGCCGCTGACAACTTTGTCGTCGACGAGTTGTTTCAATTTGCGTTTGCTGGTGACGGTGTAATTTAAATTCAGGCGTGCGAACTCATACTGACGCGGCCGCGCCGGCACCGGCAGATTTTCGATCAGCCAGTCGTACAGCGGTTTGTGATCTTCGAACTCGAGCGTGCAAATCGAATGCGTGATGCCTTCGATCGCATCGGATTGACCATGCGCAAAATCGTAGCTCGGATAAATGCACCATTTATCGCCGGTTTGGTGATGCGCAGTTTTGCGGATGCGATACAAAATCGGATCGCGCAAATTAATATTTGGCGCCGCCATATCGATTTTCGCGCGCAGTACGCATTCGCCTTCGTCCGCTTCACCGGCGCGCATTTTTTCGAACAGCGCTAAATTCTCGTCGACACTGCGATCGCGGTACGGGCTGTTTTTTCCAGCCTCGGTCAATGTGCCGCGATATTCGCGCGCTTGCTCGGGCGTTAGATGGCACACATACGCTTTGCCGGAGCGAATTAAATGCAGCGCCCATTCGTACAATTGATCGAAATAATCCGACGCGTAATGCACCGGCTCCTGCCATTGAAAACCGAGCCAGCGCACATCGTCTTTAATCGCATCGATAAATTCCTGATTTTCTTTTTCAGGATTGGTGTCGTCGAAACGCAAATTGCAGCTGCCGCCGAATTGCTCGGCCAAACCAAAATTCAGACAAATCGATTTAGCGTGACCGATATGCAAATAACCGTTTGGCTCCGGCGGAAAACGCGTAGCCACTTTGCCCGCAACGCGATTGTTGGCGAGATCGTCTTCGATAATCGCACGCAGGAAATTATTGGAAACCTTGACGGTTGTTTCGTCGCTTTGGCTCATGCACTTCTCTAAGGATCAAATGGTCGAAGGAGTCAAAAATGGATACGGGGCGGTAAAGTCCGTATTATAGCGGCTTCATTCACCATAATTCACGACGGCAAAATCATGATTACTCTGCATACCAACTTCGGCGACATCAAACTGGAACTCGATTTCGAAAAAGCTCCAAAAACCGCGGCCAACTTTGTCGAGTACGTGAAAGCCGGCCATTATGACGGTACGATTTTCCACCGCGTGATCGATAATTTCATGGTTCAGGGCGGCGGTTTTGCTCCCGGCATGAAACAGAAAGAAACCAAAGATCAAATCCAGAACGAAGCCGATAACGGCTTGAAAAACAACATCGGCACAGTCGCCATGGCGCGCACGATGGAACCGCATTCGGCCAGCGCACAATTCTTTATCAATATCGCCGATAACAACTTCCTCAATCATTCCAGCAAAACCAGCCAAGGCTGGGGCTACGCGGTATTCGGTCGCGTTGTTGAAGGCATGGACGTGGTCAATCGCATCAAAGGCGTTGCCACTACCGGCAAAGGCGGCCATCAAGACGTGCCCGCCGAAGATGTTGTGATCACCAAAGCTGTGGTCGACGAAGAATAAGTCACGCCCCATGACCACGCTGTTCATTTCCGATCTGCATTTGCAGCCATCGCACCCGGATTTGCTGCGCGCCTGTCTCGACTGGTTCGAGACCACGGCGCGCGGCGCTGATGCGCTGTATTTGCTCGGCGATATTTTCGAAGCGTGGATCGGTGATGACGACGATGCACCGTGGCTCGACACGTTCAGCGCCGCGTTGCGCGCGCTGAATGCTGGCGGCATCGCAATTTACTTTATGCACGGTAATCGGGATTTCCTGGTCGGCGAGCAATTCGCCCAGCGCTGCGCCATGCAACTGTTGCCAGAATCCGTGGTTATCGATTTATACGGCCATCCAACCCTGTTGTTGCATGGCGACACACTGTGCACCGAGGACAGCGCTTATCTGGCGTTTCGCGCGCAGGTACGCAATCCGCAATGGCAGCAAATGATTTTGTCGAAGTCATTACCAGAGCGCCGCGCGCTGGCGGCAATGCTGCGCGAGCAGAGCAAAATGGCCGGCAGCAATAAGGCCGAGGACATCATGGACGTGACACCGACCGAAGTTGCACGTGTGCTGGAGATCAACAGCGTCGACCGTTTGATTCACGGCCACACGCACCGGCCTGCGCGCCATGGCGTCGCTGTTAGGGAACTTTCCGCCAATGGAAAAACCGCAGAGCGCATTGTATTGGGCGATTGGCGTGAGAACGACTGCATGTGGTACGTGCGCGCCGAACCCGATCAATCGATCGAGTTAATACAGCAATCCATTTAGCGCCGGGCGTGATTCATCACGCACTCTCGCTGCCAATACCGTCCCTTATCAATCGTCGTCGCGTTATTGGGCGCGATAAATCGCGCCCCTACAGTGCATCAACGACGGCCGCGACCGGCCCGCTGTGAAAACGAAACTCAACATCTTCCGCTTCGATCAATTCGCGTTCGCGCTCGGCAAAAAACGCCACGCGCTCGGCAATCGGTTTATCGGCATAGCGCTGCGCCAACTGCAAATAATGCTGAAAATGGCGCGATTCGGAACTCAATAAGCCCGTATAAAACCGACTCAATTCGTCATCCAATAACGGCGCCAGTCGCGCAAACCGCTCGCACGAGCGCGCCTCGATAAACGCGCCGATGATCAATGTGTCGATCAATTTAGCCGGCTCGAACGTGCGCACATGTTTGTGCAAGGTGCCGGCATAACGGGCTGGCGCGGTCTGCACATACTCGATGCCGCGCGCCGCCATGATCGATAGCACCTGCTCGAAATGCCGCAACTCTTCGCGCGCCAACCGCGACATGCGATAGAGCAAATCGGGTTTGTCGACGTAGCGGTACAGCAAATTCATCGCGGTACCGGCCGCTTTTTTCTCGCAATTGGCGTGATCGATCAGCAATAAATCCTGCTGCGCGAGTGCATTTTGCAGCCATGCATCCGGCGTCGGACACAACAGAAACTTCTGAATGGCGGAGATATCGGTCATGGGAGAAACGACTGTCACGGAATGAATCGGCGCGCAGTATAACGATGGGTGAGTTTATTCGCGAAAAGAGCCGGCTCCGTGCGGAGTTACCGCCGCCCCGTTTAAAACGAGCGACTGCTCGTTCGCAGCTGGCTCGTCCAAAGCAAAAGCGATGATGGGAATATCGCGCAATAGGCGCGTCTATCGTGGCGACAACCGTACCCGCTTCAACCGGAGCTACTCCTCGCTAACAGACTCGACGTCGTCTCCAAAAGATGCGGCGAGCTATCGCTCAGCTAGCTTTAGCTCCATCCGAACTAGCTCGATCTATTCACGGGATAGCTTTTTCTCTGTGGGAGATAGCTTTATCTATCCCGGTGATAGATTTATCTCTCTCTGGGATAGATTTATCTCTCTCTGGGATAGATTTATCTATCTCCGAGCTAGCTCGTCCTATCCCGCAGACAGCTTTTTCTATCAAAGAGATAGTTTTTTCTCCCTCGGAGCTAGCTCTTCCTCGCTTCGAGCCTGCTTTTTCTCGCTCAACAGCAGCTCGGCCTGACTGTGCTCTACCAAAATTACTTAAATAGCGCGGCCGACGGCCACTTTTTGGTCCAGTACGACGAAAGGAATTCAAGCTCAGAGAATTCAATCGGCGATTGAGAGCGCTAACGGGTGCGAAGAGAACAGCTCTACTGGATTGTCGGCATTCGGAATCCGACATGCGGTGTATCGCTGTAAACCGACGCCTCACCGCCGGCGCAGGGCCGCTGCTTAAACCACACCGACATAGCGTTGGTAATGCGCTTCGGACAACAGGAAGAACTCCTGATCGATCTGGTCGCGCAAAGTCAGCAAATTGATGTCTTTGTAAGCGGGCTCCAGCGCAAAACCGAATTGCGTCGTATCGACGATCTGGCGCGCGCCGGCGCGCAATAGCTCGAATACCCACACCAGTGGGCTGCGATGCGGCGAATACTGCAGCTGCAATGCTTTTAATTTAGATTCGAGTAGCGCCGCGTCGAACACCGTCGCTTTCGCCGCGACCACCTGCGACAGCAGTTGATCGAGGCGCCGATTGATCGCGCGTTTTTGCTCTTCCGTGTAGCTGTTCCAATAAATCACTTCCGCCGCGTAGCGCTTGCAGCCACGGCACACGTTATCGCCGATGCCTGTCGAACAGACACCGATACAGGGCGTTGGAATGCGTGTCGGAAGTTTTTCAGCCACGGCCTTGCGTCGAGTAAGGGTCGGAAAAAGCGATGTTTTAATTTATACCGAATTAGGGTCGGTGCAGGCATCGCGCGGGCCGCATTGTAACTGCCCGGCAATGCGGCGCAAACCGCTGCATAAATGCAATCGTGACAGATTCGATACGCTTAACGGGGTGCGCTGGAGCGGTTATACTTTGCCCCCGCTTTGACTCAATGTGTGCAGCGCCAATCTCCAAGTACGCATTGGCCAATCTCTAGGTGCATATTGACAGTTCCCGCTGGCCGGCGATCCCGGCGATGCGGAATTCTGATTACAACGAGTGAATACAACGAGGAGTTCCCACCGTGCTTGAAGCCTACCGCAGTCATGTCGCCGAACGCGCCGCGCAAGGTATCCCAGCGAAGCCGTTAAATCCCGAACAAACCGCCGCGCTGGTTGAACTGCTGAAAAATCCGCCCGCGGGCGAGGAAGCATTTCTGGTCGATCTGATTACTAATCGTGTACCGCCGGGAGTCGATGAGGCCGCATACGTGAAGGCCGCATTTCTGACCGCGATCACCAAAGGCGAAGCCAAGTCGCCGCTGATCGACCGCGCCAAAGCGACGATATTGCTCGGCATGATGCTCGGTGGCTACAACATCGACACGCTGGTCGGCCTGCTCGACGATGCCGAACTCGGCACTGCCGCCGCCAAAGAACTCAAGCACACGCTGCTGATGTTCGACCGTTTCCACGATGTCGTGGAAAAAGCCAAAGCCGGCAATGCCAACGCCAAATCCGTGCTGCAATCGTGGGCCGATGCGGAATGGTTCACCAGCAAGCCCGAAGTGCCGCAGTCGATCAAAGCCATCGTGTTCAAAGTCACCGGCGAAACCAATACGGATGATCTGTCGCCCGCGCCCGACGCATGGTCGCGCCCGGATATCCCGTTGCATTCACTCGCCATGTACAAAATGCAGCGCGACGGTTTGACCCCGGACGTACCGGGCAGCATCGGCCCGATGAAACAAATCGCCGAGTTACAAAAGCAAGGCATTCAAGTCGCGTTCGTCGGTGATGTGGTCGGCACCGGCTCGTCGCGTAAATCCGCCACGAACTCAGTGCTGTGGTTCTTCGGCGAAGATATGCCCGGCGTACCGAACAAGCGCAGCGGCGGCATCTGCTTCGGCGGCAAAGTCGCGCCGATTTTCTACAACACGATGGAAGACGCCGGCGCACTGGTGTTCGAAGCGCCGGTCGACAATATCGGCTTCGGCGAAGTGATCGAGATTCGCCCGTACGACGGCAAGATCATCAACCTCGTCAGCGGCCAGACCGTTTCCGAATTCGAATTGAAATCGCCAGTGCTGCTCGATGAAGTGCGCGCTGGTGGCCGTATCAACCTGATCATCGGTCGCGGCCTCACCAACAACGCGCGCGAAGCGCTGGGCCTGCCAGTGACAACGCTGTTCCGTCTGCCGACAATCCCGGCCGACACCGGCAAAGGCTACACGCTCGGCCAGAAAATGGTCGGCCGCGCCTGCGCCCTGCCGGTGGTAAACGGAAACCAGACCGGCGTTCGTCCCGGCAATTATTGCGAACCGAAGATGACCACCGTCGGCTCGCAGGACACCACCGGCCCAATGACCCGCGACGAGCTGAAAGACCTCGCCTGTCTCGGTTTCTCCACCGATCTGGTAATGCAGTCGTTCTGCCATACCGCCGCGTATCCGAAGCCGGTCGATGTCGAAACCCAGCACACGCTGCCCGACTTCATCATGAACCGCGGCGGCGTTTCGCTGCGCCCTGGCGACGGCATCATTCACAGCTGGCTAAACCGCATGCTGCTGCCCGACACCGTCGGCACCGGCGGCGATTCGCACACGCGTTTCCCAATCGGTATTTCGTTCCCGGCCGGCTCCGGTCTGGTGGCGTTTGCCGCAGCGACCGGCGTAATGCCGCTCGATATGCCTGAGTCCGTGCTGGTGCGCTTCAAGGGCAAAATGCAGCCCGGCATCACGCTACGCGATCTGGTGCATGCGATTCCGCTTTACGCGATTAAGCAGGGTCTGCTGACCGTTGCGAAGAAAGGCAAAAAGAATATTTTCTCTGGCAATATTCTCGAAATCGAAGGACTGGAAGATCTGAAAGTCGAACAGGCATTCGAGTTGTCGGATGCATCCGCGGAGCGTTCCGCTGCCGGCTGTACGATCAAGTTGGGTGCGGAAACCATCAGCGAATATCTGCGCTCGAACATCACGCTGCTGCGCTCGATGATCTCCGGCGGTTATGGCGATCCGCGCACGCTGGAACGCCGCGCACGCAAGATGGAAGATTGGCTCGCCAATCCGCAACTGCTCGAAGCCGATAAAGACGCGGAATACGCGGCGATTATCGAAATCGATCTGAACGAATTGAAAGAGCCGGTCGTATGCGCGCCGAACGATCCGGACGACGCGCGTCTGTTGTCGGAAGTTGCCGGCGACAAAGTCGACGAAGTATTTATCGGTTCGTGCATGACCAACATCGGCCACTACCGCGCTGCCGGCAAACTGTTGGAAAAGGTTGCCTCCGGCTCTCTGGTGACGCGCTTGTGGATCGCGCCGCCGACCCGCATGGACGAGCATCAGCTGAAGGAAGAAGGCTACTACAACATCTTTGGCCGCACCGGTGCGCGCACCGAGATGCCGGGCTGCTCGCTGTGCATGGGCAACCAGGCACGCGTAAAACCGGGCGCAACGGTGTTGTCGACATCGACGCGTAACTTCCCGAACCGCTTGGGCGATGGCTCGAATGTGTACCTGACCTCGGCGGAACTCGCCGCTGTCGGCGCCATTCTCGGCCGCATTCCGACCGTGGCGGAATACATGGATTACGCGAAAAACCTCGACGCGATGTCGGCCGAAATCTACCGCTACTTGAACTTCAATGAGATCGTGTCGTTCCAGGAATCAGCGGCCGACGGCAAACGTATTGCCGCCGAAGTCATCGACGTAGTGTCGGCCTAGTACCGGTCAAGGCCGCTGCTGATGTCGCCGGCCTCAACCACCAATTGCTGCTGCAATATTGACGTTTGTTGTAAATGACAAGGATATAAACGTAGCCCCGCCACCGTGCGGGGCTTTTTGTTCTAATCCCACTTGATCTATTCGCGCAGCGCTTCGGCGACGCGTGACGAGCACAGGATGCGCGTTTATGGCTAAGCAATTCGGTCAGCTCGTTCAACCCAGCAGCCGCCGCTCGGTGGCGTGGTATTCGCCGTCGGTTTTGCTGCACGCCGGACGTGAACTGCTCTCCTCGACTGACTTTCAACGCAATCTCGACCGCCGCGAAAACTTCTCAGCGGTGGATGTCATCGATTTATCCGCGCTCCCGGCTAACAATACGCAACCGTTCTGGTTCGATTTTATTTCCGATGTCGGCGACAGCGGCAGCGCTACTTACAGCGTCGCGCGTGCGGCGTTGGAACCGGAACTGCACGTGGCGAACAGCCCGGCGAAAACGCTACCGACTGGCCAGCTGCTGGTTTTGGGCGGCGATCTCGCCTACCCCGGCGCCAGCCCCGAAGAGTATCAATACCGATTTCTCGAACTATATGAAATGGCGAAGCGGCACGCGCGCGTCGATACCAGCGAAAAAGTAACGGTCTCCATTCCGCAAAACCACGATTGGTTCGACAGCCTATCGACGTTCTGCCGCTACTTCGTCAATCGCGATAGCGGCGAATTTATCGGCGCGAAAACGCCGCAAAAACAAACCTATTTCGCCGTAAAACTGCCGCATAACTGGTGGGTGTTGGGTTTCGATTACGCACTCGGCGGCGATATCGACCGCAATCAATTCGAAGCCTTTCGCGCGCTGCTCGGCACCCCGACTACCGCAGAAGTAAAAGCCACGGGTACATCGACGCCAACACCGCAAATTACCACCGGAGCGCAGCTAATCCTGCTGTACCCGGAGCCCTATTGGTATCGCGAACTGGGCGATGCGGCGCCCGACGGCTACCCAAAACGGTATCAACGGCTGGAGTATCTGCTCGAGCAAAGCGGCGCGCGTATCGCGATGCGGCTTGCGGGCGATCAACATCACTATTCGCGCGATACGCTCGACAAAGACCCCACCACCGCGCAAGCGAGCCATCTGATCACCTGCGGCGCGGGCGGCGCGTTCATGCACCCAACGCATTGCCGCGACACCGCCGCCAGCAAATTAATCGATCGCCAGATCGATCCCGCCGCGATCAGCCCTGAATTGCAACACCGCATTCGCGTCGGACGCGTGGCGGATGCCGACGTCGATACCAGCGCTTTCAATGCCGCCCGCATACGCTATCCATCGGTGGAGAAATCGCGCTCGCTCGCATGGGGCAATATCGGCGCGATGTTCAAACCGCAGTTCAGTCAGCCGCGCCCCGCTCTCGGAAGCGGCGAGTTTTTTGCGCAATGGCTCGATTCGAATTTCGGCTTCGCGCTTTTTCTCGGCCTACTCTATGGCTTCAACGCTTACGTGAACTCGTTAGTTTTCTCGTACAGCTTCATTCCCGATGGTTTCGGCCCGATGGCGAACTTCGGCTATGTCGATGCGATGCTGAAATGGCTACACGCGATGATCTTCGCGCCCACTGCGCTAATTATTAATTTGGTCATGCTGGCGGGATGCGTGCGCATCGCCAGTGAAGGCCCGACTGCAGCGTGGATCAAAACAACCACCGGCTTTTTGCACGGTATGGCGCACGGCTATTTGGTGTTTGCGCTGTATTGGCTGGGCTGCATGCTGGCCGCACCGCTCGCCGCTCAGCATCCATTCCTCGCCAGTTGTTGCGCGTGGCTGTTTGTCACTGTTTGCGGCGTCGGTGTCGGCGGATTGCTGTTCGGAAGTTATTTCGCGGTAGCGTCGTATTTTGGACAGATGCCGAACAACGCCTTCAGCGCGATGGCAATTCAGGATTACAAAGGATTTTTGCGCTTCGAATTAACCGACGATAAATTGCACGCTTACTTTATCGCGCGCGATCATATCGATCCGAATACGCGCTGGGAAAGCCCGCCAACGGGCTGGAAAATAAAAGATCAATTCGACGTCTAACACTTTTATTCAGCCGTAGCCGCCACCTTGCCGCCACCAGCGGTATCAAGGCATAGTGGCGCGCCTGTTGTGGAGCACTATTGATGCATTCGAAATTACCGCTGAAATTATTCGCCCTGCTGTGCTGGCTCGGGCTCGGCTACGCGTTGCGTTTTTATCTGATGGAAAATCTGCGCTGGGTCGATATATGCGGTGGTGTCACCACCAATCCCGCCTGCGCGTTGCGCGCCGGCGTGGGAGTGACCATTCATTTTCAAGTGTTGGCGTGGATCGCAATTATCACCGCAGTGCCGGCTTTTTTTATCGCCGGAAAACTGGGTCGTACGCTGGCGTGGATTAGCCTTGTTTTTGCGCTACCAGCATTGACGCTTTATACAGTGACGCTGGCGGTATTCGCACTGCTGATTGCCGGACTGCGGCTGGTGCGCAATGAGCGCCACAACGCCAGCGCTAATAACGCCGATACCGCAGCCCAACCCAGCGCCTGAGTATTTGTTAATTTCTCTTCGAGTAATTGCAGCGGAATTCCCAGCGCAATAATCGCTAGCAACAATTTCAACTCGCGCACTGCGGCGTGTGCCGGCCAACGCAAGAAACCCAGAGCCGGCACCAGCATTATGTAACTGGGAAATTCGCGGTAGCGCGCATCAAACACCAACTGCAGCGTCAATACCGCACCGATGAAACCGCTGCATAGCAAAATTTTACCGGCGTATTGTTCGAGCCGCACAAACACACGGCCGCGCGCCGAATCAAGTGGTGCCAACGCCAGCGCAGTGCGCACCAATATCACGATATTGAGCAACGTCAGCGCGGCGGTCCACAGCCACTCCCATATATCGCGGTTGTCGTTAACCGCCTGCTGCCACCACAGCGCAATGCCAATCGAACCGATCAGTGCGAACAACGGCCCCAATACGGCTGTTCCAGGTCGCTGCGGCACACCGACAACAATTAACGTCAAAACCCCGATTGCAGCCGAGATTTGTAGCCAAGACTGCCAATTCGATAAATCCGAAACCGGTCCTGCAAGCACCTGCTTGTCTTGCCGGTCGGCATCGAACAAGCCCCAGTAACCGCCGACCGCGCCTTCATTAACACGCTTCCATGGCTGATCGAAGGCCTCGATCAAGTTGTAATCCCAGCCGTTATGCTCAGCCATCGCGACAAATCCGCGAATGAATTTCGCCTGATTGATACGTCCGGTGCGAGCGGTTTCGCGCTGACGGCCTTCGCTCGGCCAACCGGTCTCGCCAATTAAAATATCTTTTGGCGAAAACCGCCGACCAAAGTCTTCGCGAATATTGGCAACGTGATCGAGCGCGCGGTCGATGCTGGAAGGCTCATCTTCCCAATACGGCAATAAATGAATGGTGATGAAATCGACTGCCGGTGCTACTTCGGGATTCTTATCCCAAAACTCCCACACATCGGCGTAAGTCACTGGCTGGTGCACCTGACTTTTAACTTGCGTGATCAGCTCGGCCAAACGTGCACCGGAAATATCTTTGCGCAGCAATGCCTCATTGCCGACGATCACCGACTGCACCACGTCGGGATAGCGATTGGCCGCAGCAATTAACTGATCGATTTCCAATTTCGTCGATACCGGGTCCGAGCCCACCCACGCACCGAGCATTACCTTCAGGCCATGCTTTTGAGCATAAACCGGCAGCTGTTCTAAACCGGTCATCGAATAAGTGCGCACGCACGAAAAATATTTCGCGAGAATCGCAAGATCCGCGTCCATTTGCTCGGGACGAATAACAAACGACGGCGCTAATGGCGATTGATCTTTCGCAAACGGACTGTACGACACGCATTGCAATTTATGCGTGGCCGATGCGATTTCAGGTAGCACCACGGTGCGCCCCTGATACGCCCAAAAGCCGTACAGCGCTGCGATAACCGCTGCGAGCGCAAGCAAATAAATGGGAACAATAAAACGAGAAGACACTGAGAATATGCACCGACACGATAAAATTTGATCGCGCGCATCGTAGCAGCAAGGCGTAACTCAGTACCAGCATTCGCGGTAGCGCAGTCATCGAAAACTCGGTAAAGTCGGCGCGCCTTAACTCACACCGCAGGCCTGCTCCCAATGGATTTTATTCTGCAAGCGATACATATGTTGCTGCATCTCGATGCCACGCTGGGACAGGTGATCGCCGATTATGGCATCTGGGTGTACGCCATTTTATTTCTCATTATTTTTTGCGAAACCGGCTTAGTTGTTTTGCCGTTTTTACCCGGTGATTCGCTGTTATTTGTGGCGGGCGCATTTGCCGCTGCCGGCACGATGAATATCGGTCTGCTGATATTGCTGTTATGCGCGGCGGCAATTCTCGGTAACACGGTGAATTACGCCATCGGCAGTTATTTAGGTCCGAAAGTATTTTTGTGGCCTAATTCACGTTTCTTCAATCGCGATGCGTTAAATCGTGCGCATCAGTTCTACGAAAAGCACGGCGGCAAAACGTTGGTCATCACGCGCTTCATGCCTATTCTGCGCACATTTACACCTTTTATTGCCGGCATCTCATCGATGGGCGTTGCGCGTTTTCAATTTTTCAATTTTATCGGCGCGCTGCTGTGGATTATTTCGCTATCGCTGGCTGGATATTTTTTCGGCAACATTCCATTCATTAAGAAAAATTTAACGCTTGTAATCCTCGTCATTATTGCTGTGTCGCTGCTGCCGGCCGCAATAGCATGGCTGAAAAACAAAACCACCGCCGCACCCGCTAACATCGAATAGTTGTCAGCATCCTGCCCGGCTGTGCAGCAACTCGCTGTCACGGCCTGGAACTTTATCTTAGAATGACGCCCTCACGGGTAACCCTCAATTTATCGGATGCTTATGGTCGACACTGCGAACCCCACCCGCTCGTTCACCAATATCTTTCACGTTATTTTCGTGTTGTTCAGTTTGTCCGCCATTACGCTGGGCATGTGGGGCTTGCTAAATCGCCCCGAAGAAGTCGCACCGTTCCCGAAAGAAGTATCCGGCTTTGCCTATTCGCCGTATCGAAACGGACAAAGCCCCATCGATAAAAATTATCCCAGCGCCGAACAAATCGATGAAGACTTAGCGTTGCTATCGCAACACACGCGGCACATTCGCACGTATTCGGTCGCTGGCATTCTCGGCGACATTCCCGCCATCGCGGCGAAACATAATCTCAAAGTCACGATCGGCGCATGGATGACCGATAACCGCGAAGAGAATATGGTCGAGTTGAAGCGGCTGATCGAAATCGTCAATCGCAGTACCAATATCGAGCGCATCATCGTCGGCAACGAAACACTGCTGCGCGAAGAATTAACCGGCGATGATCTGGTTGCGTACATAAATTACGTGCGCGAAGGCGTGAATCGCAAAATCCCAACATCCACTGCAGACTCTTGGGATTTTTGGCTCACCGAGGATAAACCCGGCGAGCATCCGGAAAATAAAGCACTCGGCGCCAGCGTCGATTTTATCGGCGCGCATTTATTGCCGTACTGGCTCGGTAAAGGCATCGATTACGCGAACGACGATATCGCCGCTTCGTACAATAAATTGAAGGAACAACCCCAATACAAAAACAAACCGATTTTAATTGCCGAAGTAGGCTGGCCCAGTCGTGGCCGCGAGAAAGGTCAGGCGCAAGCGTCCGATGCACTGGAAGGAAAATTCCTCCGAAACTTTTTTCCGCTCGCGCAAAAAAATCACTACGATTTTTTCATCATGGAAGCATTCGACCAGCCCTGGAAAATGAAACAGGAAGGCGCGGTCGGTGCGTACTGGGGCGTATTTAACGCCGACCGCCAACCCAAATTTGCGTTGAAGGGACCGCTACAACCCATCCCCGAATGGCGCACATTGGTTGCGATTACGATTGCGCTCGGCATTCTTACGTTCCTGATGTTTTTGGTCGACGCGCAACATATGCGTCGACGCGCAGTTAGCTTTCTCGCTGCGGTTGCATTTATCACCACGTCGACACTGGTGTATATGGCGTATCAGATACTCGATCCCTACGCGTCCACCGGTACTATTATTCTCGGTATTATTTTGTCGCTCAGCGCGATTGGCGTCGCCACGGTTTTATTTGTGGAAGCGCACGAATGGGCCGAAGCGGTTTGGGTGATGCGGCGTAAACGTCCGTTCGGACCGGCCGAAGATATCGACAGCAGCTATCGTCCGAAAGTATCGATTCACGTGCCTTGTTACAACGAACCGCCCGACATGGTGATAGAAACGATTAATGCGCTGCGCAATTTGCGCTATGCAAATTACGAAGTACTGATCATCGACAACAACACCAAAGACGAAACGGTGTGGCGTCCAGTCGAAGAATATTGTGCGCAATTAAACGATCCGCGTTATCGCTTCTTCCACGTCGCTCCGCTTGAAGGCTTTAAAGGCGGCGCACTTAATTTCGCGTTGCGCAATACGGCTGCCGATGCCGATGTGATCGCGGTAATCGACAGCGACTATCAAGTGCATACCGATTGGCTCAGCGCGCTGGTGCCGCATTTTCAAAATCCGAATATCGCCATCGTGCAGGCGCCGCAGGATTATCGCGACGGCGGTGAAACGCTGTTCAAAAAAATGTGTTACGCCGAATATCAGGGCTTCTTCCATATCGGCATGGTTACGCGCAACGATCGCAACGCGATTATTCAGCACGGCACCATGACCATGGTGCGGCGCACAACACTGGAAAGTTTAGGCGGTTGGGGCGAAGACACCATTACCGAAGACGCCGAATTGGGCTTGCGCGTATTCCATGCCGGCTACGAAGCGGCTTACATCGAACAGAGCTACGGCAAAGGATTAATCCCGGATAACTTCATCGACTATCGCAAGCAGCGTTTCCGCTGGGCTTATGGCGCCGTGCAGATCATGCGCAAATACGCACGGCCGTTATTTTTAGGTGGCGAAACGCGGTTGACGCTCGGTCAGCGCTACCACTTCGTCGCTGGCTGGTTGCCGTGGGTCGCTGACGGGATGAATTTATTCTTTACGTTCGGCGCACTGATGTGGTCGGCAGGGATGATTCTGTCGAAACATATCGACCCACCGCTCGCGGTCTATGCCATACCGCCGCTCGCGCTGTTCTTTTTCAAATTAATGAAGCTGTATTACGTTTATCGCAAACGTGTCGGCACCGATCAAATCACGACGATGCAAGCGGCGCTGGCCGGACTCGCGCTTAGCTACGTTATTTCGAAAGCGATGTTGTATGGCATTTTCACTAGCAAGATACCGTTTTTGCGTACACCGAAAATGAAGGACCGTGAATCGGTGTGGTTCGCGCTGCTACTCGTATCCGAAGAAACGATTCTGACACTTCTGCTATGGGGCGCAGCCATCGGAATTGCGCTGACCCGCCAAGACAATTTAACCGCGAGCGATTTGCGGCTGTGGCTGATCACTATCACGATCCAATCGCTGCCCTACTTCGCAGCGGTAATTATGTCGGTAATTAGTAGCGCTAAACCGTTCACCGCTGAAACTACTCCAGCTACAACGGCTTCCAATTCACACTAACCAATCCATACTGACCAACACGTTCTGAGGCGAATTCGCGTTCGCCTCAGAACGCTTGTCTCGCAAAACTCTTTATATCCGGCCCTGTCAGCAATTCGTCAAAGATATATGCGATAGTCACAATCGCCAGTTCACCGCGCAGACTCCTTGCAAATTGCTCCGGTAGGATTTTCCGCGCATCTACACCACTGCAACGAAAAACTATCGCTACGAAGCTATTTGCAAAGAAATCATTTGCCACGAAAAGATCTCGCCTAAGCTTTTACATCATTTCCTAGATCAGCCTGAGGAATGCGCGATGAATATATTGCAGCATCTATTCGCGACATTTTTGCGTACGCGGCGCACCACACATCATTTTCGCCGTCTCGCCATTCTCGATATGTTGCGCGGTCACGACGTATCGAAACAAATTCCTCCCGCGTTATCGCAAGAATTAATTGCCAGCGCCAACACTGAAACCGGGGCGTTAATTAAGCGCCTGCAAAGCCATCAAGATGGATTGAGCGAAGTCGAAGCCGACGAAATTCGCAAACGCATCGGCCCAAACGAAATCGAGCAAGAAAAACCATTGTCGTGGTGGCTACATCTGTGGCTCTGCTATAAAAATCCATTCAATTTATTGCTAACCGTACTCGCGAGCATTTCGTTCTATACCGGCGACATCACCGCCAGTGTCGTCATCGGCACCATGGTCGGCCTGTCGACGCTGATACGTTTTGTGCAGGAGTCACGCTCCAATCGCGCGGCGGAAAAACTCAAAGCGATGGTGAGTAATACTGCGACGGTATCGCGACGCGATATTTCTGAAACCGCAGCGGAAATTGCCGAAAAATATTTCGATGCGCAATTGCACGCAAAACCATCAGCGCGAATCGAGCTGCCGATCAAACTGTTAGTACCCGGCGATATCATTATTTTATCGGCCGGCGATATGATTCCAGCCGACTTGCGCGTGCTGACCGCAAAGGATTTATTCGTTGCGCAAGCGGCGATGACCGGCGAATCGTTGCCAGTCGAAAAATTTGCGCTACAGCGTGATAGCGCGGCGAAAAACCCGCTTGATCTCGACAATATTTTATTTATGGGCACCAATGTCGTCAGCGGCGCCGCCAGCGCTATCGTCCTCAACACCGGCAATCGCACATATTTCGGCGCTATTGCGGAGCGCGTCAGCAGCACCGATCGATCGCCAACGGCATTTCAGGCCGGCGTAAATAAAGTGAGCTGGTTGTTAATTCGCTTTATGTTGGTGATGGTGCCGATCGTTCTATTAATTAACGGTTTCACCAAGCACGATTGGCTCGAAGCGTTTTTATTTGCGCTGTCCATCGCAGTCGGATTAACACCAGAAATGCTGCCGATGATCGTGACCTCCACGCTGGCAAAAGGCGCAGTCACGTTGTCGCGCAAAAAAGTTATCGTGAAACGGCTCGATGCGATTCAGAATTTCGGCGCAATGGATGTCCTGTGCACCGACAAGACCGGTACGCTGACGCAGGATAAAATTTTTCTGGAACGACACACCGATATTTTCGGGACCACTTCCGACGATGTATTGGAATACGCTTACTTAAATAGCTATTACCAAACCGGCCTGAAAAACTTGCTCGATCACGCGGTGCTCGAACACGTTGAGGTACACCGCAATCTCGATGTCAGCGCCAACTTCGTCAAAGTCGATGAAATCCCCTTTGATTTTCAGCGTCGGCGCATGTCGGTCGTTGTCGCCGAACGCGACGATCATCACCTGTTAATTTGCAAAGGTGCGGTCGAAGAAATTCTCGCCTGCTGCACTCATTTACGCACCGGTGAAACCGAAGAGCCGCTAAACGATTCCACCTACGAACGCGTGCGCGCAGTCACGCAATCTTTGAACGAAGAAGGGTTGCGCGTAGTCGCGGTCGCCGCAAAAGAATTGCCACCCACTCAAGCGGTTTACGGCGTTGCCGATGAAAGCCAGTTGACATTGATCGGCTATATCGCATTTTTAGACCCGCCCAAAGAATCCACCGCCACTGCATTAACCGCATTGAAAAAACATGGCGTCACGGTAAAAATTCTCACCGGCGACAACGAACTCGTCACCACGAAAATTTGCCGAGAAGTCGGCTTGGAAATGACCGGCGTCAAACTGGGTTCGGATATCGAAGCCATGAGCGACGAAGAACTCGCGCTGGTCGTCGAGCCGATTAATGTATTCGCTAAATTAACGCCGGCTCACAAAGAGCGGATTGTATTGGCGCTGCGGAAAAACGGTCATGTCGTCGGCTTCATGGGCGACGGCATTAACGACGCGCCGGCATTGCGCGGCGCCGACATTGGCATTTCCGTCGACAGCGCGGTCGATATCGCCAAAGAAGCTGCCGATATTATTTTGCTCGAAAAAAGTTTAATGATTTTGGAAGAAGGCGTTTTGGAGGGACGTAAAACGTTCAGCAATATGCTCAAATATATCAAAATGACGGCTAGCTCTAATTTCGGCAATGTGTTTTCAGTGCTGATCGCCAGCGCATTTCTGCCGTTCCTGCCGATGCTACCGTTGCAATTGCTGGTACAGAATTTACTGTATGACATTTCGCAAATTGCGATTCCATTCGATCATGTCGATACTGAGTTATTGGAAAAACCTCAGCATTGGAATCCGGATGAAATCGGGCGCTTTATGCTGTTCTTCGGCCCGATCAGTTCGATATTCGACATCGCCACATTTTGCTTAATGTGGTTCGCTTTCGGCGCCAGCACGCCGGCACAACAGACGTTGTTTCAATCCGGCTGGTTCGTCGAAGGTTTGATTTCGCAGACATTGATTGTGCATATGATTCGCACTCAGAAAATCCCCTTTCTGCAAAGCCGCGCCGCATGGCCGCTGCTGGGAATGACGCTGTGCGTTATGGCGATTGGTATATTTACTCCGATGGGACCGTTCGCCAGCTATTTTAAAATGCAGGCGCTGCCTTGGAGTTATTTCCCGTATTTAATTGCACTGCTGGTGGCTTATATGGCGCTGACACAAGCGGTAAAAGGAATTTACGCACGCCGCTATGGCTGGCAATAGTTTTGCGTAGCCGCCCTCCCCCGTGGCTGGCAGGCGATTAACATACTAATGAATTTGCTCAAGCAGAACAGGTTTACCGATGCTGTAACCCTGTGCGAAATCGACACCGATTTCGCACAGGGTATCTAATATCTCAATACGCTCGACAAACTCGGCGATAGTTTTAATTCCCATCGCATGCGCAATTTCGTTGATCGATTTAACCATCAGTAAATCGTTGTGGTCTTTGTCGATATTAACGATGAACATGCCGTCTATTTTTAAATAATCCACCGGCAGCTGTTTTAAATATTCGTACGATGAGCGCCCAGTGCCAAAATCATCCAACGCGAACGAGCAGCCAATTTTTTTCGCCTGCCGAATAAAATCCGCCGCATTTGCCAAATTGTCGATCGTCGCAGTTTCGGTGACTTCAAAACAAATCGAACGCGGAGCAATACCGTAAACGCCAAACTGTTCGATTAAAAAATCCAGAAAGGCGCCGTCGTTGAGACTGTTGGCGGATAAATTAATCGATAGCGTCGGCGCCTCACTCATTTGTGCGTTGGCTCGCTGCAACCACGCGAAAGAATGACTGACCACCCAGCGGTCCACACGCTGCATGCGGTTGTAGCATTCCGCTGCTTCGATAAAATCACTGGGCGGCAAAATGCTGCCATCGTCGGCGCGCAGTCCCAGTAAAATTTCATAGTGCTTAACCTGCTGCGCATTATTAACACGCACGATGGGTTGCGCGCGCAGCACCAGTGTTTCGCTTTCCATAACCGTGTTGAGTTTGTTAATCCAGGTCAGTAATTTGTCTCTGCGCGTTACCACCTCAACGTCGCTATCGAGTAAAAAGATTCGATCGCGACCGTATTTTTTGGCCGAATCGCAGGCGTAAATTGCATCGCGTAATAGGTTGCTGGCGCTGTCTGCGTATTTATTAATTTCGACGAGGCCTATGCTAATCGTCAGCTCGATATGCGCATCGTTTAATTCAAACGGCGCGTGTGCGATATTCTCACGCAGCGTTTCCGCCATCTCTGTCGCTGCCACTTTGTCGCGATATAACAACACCGCAAATTCATTACCTGCCATTCGCGCCAGAAACGCGCCGTCATCGACACCGCTAATTAACCGCTGCGCAGTTTGTTGCAAAATGGCATCGCCAATAACGTGACCATGTAAGTCATTAATTAATGCGAATTGATCGATATCGATATAGAGCAACGCATATCGCTCTATTTTATTTTTTGCATCGAGCAGCGCAGCCTCCAGTTGCGCTTCAAATTCGCGCCGGTTATACAAACCCGTCAGCGAATCGTGCGAACTACTGAAAGCAATCTGCGCGTATGCCGCCTGCGCGCCGTTTAATACCGCACGCTCAACGACCGTCCAATTGGCCGCGTCTTCGACCGGATAAAAGCCATCAGCCAACTCACGCGCTAAATCGACCAAATCGAAATCAAAACTTTTATTGCCGCGGGTATTCACAAAAACAAAATGCTGATGTTCGGCACCCACCCAGGCCAACGTGTGCAGCTGTCTTGATGTGTCGCTGAAATGTGAAAAAATATCGCCGCGTTTAAAATCGCGCGCACGGCGAAACCAACGCACCAAATCAGGATAGGCCTGTTCCAGCTCGGACATCAAAGCGACTTGATTGCGCAAGCGTCCGCTCGGCAATTCAAAGACCGACGTGGCCATTGCGATAGGTCCTTGCTGCAGCGAGCTGCGCATTGCATCGACCAACATCACATGTCGATAATCGTGTGGAAAATATTTATCGAGGCGTTGTTTGATGCGCTCGCACAGCAACTGCGTGGCCTGCTGCCACTCTGCTTGGGCACGCTGTTTTTGACTGCCTGCCTGTTGCGCGTTGTTGAACCACCATAATGTTTCTTCGAGAAGATTTAACGATTCGGCCCATTCTTCACTGGCTTCGCCGTTGCGCAAATAAGTAATCCGCAACAACTCGCGCCAACCTTGTTGCACGATGTCGACAATTAATTGAGGTAGCGCGACATGTGCGAGCCTGCGATGTAATTCGCGGTCGACGGCGCCCTGCGCCTGCGCCAGCGTTTGTTGGCCTTCGCAGGTTTCAACCAAGCGCTGAATACTGCGCTCGCGTGCTTTCAATTGCTGCTCGCTCATGCGGGCCAATTCGGCAGCAACAGTTGCGAACGTGGCCGGTTGCAAATTATTTTCATGCGTAAGCGGGTCGAGAATTTGCGATATTTTTTGTCCAAATGGCACATTGCGAATATCGCTGGCTTCGAATAAGCCACCCACCGTATTCACAATTTGGTGAGCGGGATTACCCGGCTGCTCAAATAATTGCGGTTGCAATAGCGCGGCATTCGCGAGCGGTATTTGCAACTGTTGAACGAGCGCCGCGAGCTGCGGCACATCGTGCAATAAACTATTTAGCTCGGTAATTACAGCCTCGGATAACTGCAATTGATCCGCGCTTTGCTCGGCGATCGCGCCGTGCACACCTTGGGCTGCGAATAACTCGTCCAACCGTTGCAGCAACGATGTGTTGACAACAAAAGATGCATCGCCGCGCAATTCGGCCAACGCGCGCAGTAATGTATCGCGATTTAACGGCTCGCGATTTTCCGTATTGGCATTGATTGATTGCACCGCTGTCGAATTTTTTGATTCGCGCAATAAGTGCAACAATTTTCGCGATGCTGCATGGGTTTCTGGCGGCAATGGTTGCGGCTGAATATTTTCAACAGACGAGGTGTGAGTATCTGTAACGTTAGTGTCGGCAGCTTGCGTTTCAGCGACACGCGCCTGCTGTTTAAAACGTTGCAATGCCGGCCATTGATTAATTTCAAGCGCAGGTAAAATACCGGCACGCTTTAATTTTTCGTTAACTTCATCGTACATATCGCCGAGGCCGCGCATCAGCGAAGCCTCGGCCGCAATAATTAATGGCGGCAACATTTCTAATGCAGCGCCTGCCTCAATCAAACTGTCGTTCAGCGTGCGTGCAATAAAAGCGATACCCCACGGAAAATTATCGCTATCGATATTTTTCTTCAGCAAATAAGCGCAACGCTGCTCGACGCCATACAGCAACTGTGACCAGCGCTGCGTGCTGCGTCGAATAATTCCCCCCAATGCAAGTTGTGCATCAAGCAATTGCAAATCGAGCAGCTCTAACTCAGTGGCGATTTTTTTTGAAGGCGATACTGGCGCGATAATTTTTGCGGGGTTTGCAAACAGTGCAATCTTGCCGACCACTGCGGCGCTAATCGAAACTTTGCTACGTTTAAGTAAACCAATGGTTTCGAATGCAAGCGCATGACGGCGGGTCGAGTTGCCGTGTTGGGCTAGCTGAATTAGACGAAATTCGGCCTCGTCGAAAAAAAATTCGAGCAGACGCTGCAGCTCTTCCTGCGCATAAATCTGAATCGACGCCAATAAAGGCTCAGAGTGGCCAAGATCCTGCGGATCTATCGGCGCATCTGGGTCGGACATATTTTTATCTCAACAACCAATGTTTAACGCACCAACGAAGAGCATTCGCGATGTCGCCTTAAATCCTAATATTCGAAAAGCGTAGCAGCTAAATGCGGTAGCGCTAAACCGGCGCGGATTAAAGTTCGCTCATGAAAAAAATTTGAATCTCGATACACTGCTGCTGAGAAAACACTTTAAATTATGGTATGAATTGCTATCGGCAATTTGCGGATATGATCGTTGTCATTAATGCCTCAGGAAAAATCAAAAAAAATAAAGTACGGTAAAAAATCCGAGATATTTTAGTAATTTCACTGTCGCAATTTCACTACACGACAAATAACATCCACCATTGACGTAATTATTGTGCTGAGGCGCCTCGCTATGAACTCCGCAATCACTGAATTTAGTTATCCAGCGGCCGACGGCTTAACGCTTTTTTGCCGCGACTTTCAAACCGCGCGCAGCAATGCGCCGACAATTTTATGTCTGCACGGCCTGACCCGAAACAGCCGTGACTTTATTGAATTAGCACGGCACTTACAGCGCGACTATCGCGTGCTCGCACCGGATGTGCGCGGTCGCGGTCGCTCTACCTACGATCCGATCTGGCAAAACTATCATCCGCTCACTTACGTAAACGACGTGTGGGTACTGCTCGACTTTTTACGCATCGACAAAATAATTGTGATCGGCACCTCAATGGGTGCACTGATGGGAATGCTGCTGGGCTCGCAGCAACCGCAGCGCATCGCAGGGTTGGTGCTTAACGATGCAGGGCCAGAGCTCGATCCCGTCGGGCTCGCGCGAATCGCAAAATACGCGGGCAAAATCCCGCCAGTGCATAACTGGCAGGAAGCCACCGCGCAAGTACGTTCGATATTCGAGCACGCGCTACCGGGCCTCAGCGACGAGCAATGGCTGGCTTACACCAAACAATCTTTTCGCGAGCGCGAGGACGGTGTGCCGATAGCGGATTCCGATCCAAAAATTGGCGATGCGTTACGAGCAGCCGCTACCGCGCCGCAAAATATCTGGCCCGTTTTTGCTCAACTTACGCAAATTCCGATTCTGGTCATTCGTGGCGAACATTCCGATATTCTCAGCGCGCAAACCGTCGAGCGAATGGCCGGCGAAAACCCGAATTTACAGCAACTCATCGTGGCTAATCGCGGCCATGCGCCGCTGCTGAATGAACCGGAATGCTTAGCTGGCATTGATGGATTTCTCGCCGCTATTTCTCGGTAATTATTTTCGCTTCATAGGCTCTTGTCGCTTTCCTTTCTCCATCGATTAACGAGGGCTCGCACCCTCGCCTCGTTATGCTCTCCCCCACTGTTCCGGCCCAGTTACTTTGATTCAGGTCGCCGTAACTCGTCCCAACATTAATTGCGGCCGCAAAAAATACTTGCCTAGGCAGCTATCTCAAACTATATTGCTGCCATAGCAGTGATTGTTGGAGCAGCAAACTATGGGTATCGAAGAATTGATGGACAAGCTTGATCTACCCAGCGCCGGCATAGAAGACCCTTCCGGCCTCTATCAGCTTGAGGGCTACCGGCTCAGCGAGAGTCTGGGTTATTTGCTAAAACGCACCGTGGCGATGTTCTCCAACGCACTGGATCAAGAGCTGTCTCGCTATGACCTAACCCATCAGCAATTTAGCATTCTGATGATTCTGTCCGAGTGCAATTGCTCGACCGCTGCCGACCTGGCGCGTGAAACCTGCGGCGATACCGGCGCCATTACTCGCATGCTCGATCGTCTTGAAGCCAAAGGCATCGTGAACCGCGTGCGCAGCCAGGACGATCGTCGCGTTATCAATATCGAGCTGAGCGACGCGGGCAAACAGCTCGTCGAAAAACTACCCGCGGTACCAATCAATGTGATGAATCGGCATCTGCAGGGATTTGATCGAAGCGAATTGGAAACAATGAAGAACTGCTTGCACCGACTTCTCGGCAATGGCGGCGTCACAGTGCCAGGTAGCACCAACAAACCGGGCACGACCAGCAAACCAGTGAGCGAATAATCATGCTGCAACGTATCGTTAAAACGCGCGATGGTATCGCCTTGGGCATTGGCCTGCTCGCGCTCAGTATCATCAGCGGCTGCGCCAGCTATGGCGATATTCACAGCGACAAAAAACCGCGCCAAGTCGATTCGTTCGCGACGAATGAGTCCCTTAAGGCGAGCCTGGGCGATTGGCCCGCGCAAACCTGGTGGACGCAATTCGGCGATGCACAGCTCGATGCCTTGATCAGCGAAGCGTTAACGCAAAATCCTTCGCTACAGATTGCCGCAGCACGGATGAAATCAGCACAGGCTTATACCGGTATCGCACGCGCGGCGCTGTATCCGCAGGTCAATGCCAGCGCCGATGTTCAATATCAGCATTTCAGCGAAACCTGGGAAATCCCACCGCCGTTCGATGGCGCCACCGTGTTCAACAATCAGCTGCAATTGAGCGCGGGTTATGAAATCGATTTCTGGGGAAAGAATCGCAATGCGGTGAAAGCCGCGCTGTCGTCGCAGCAAGCGCTTGAAGCCGAAGAGGCCAGTTCGCGACTGTTGGTAACGTCATCATTAACGAAGAGCTATATCGAATTATTTCGCCTCTATGAATTGCGCGATGTCGTTGCGCAATCACTGGAGCAGCGCGAGAAAATTTTTACGTTGACGCAGCAGCGCGTCGATAACGGCCTCGATACGCGTTCAGATTTAAAACAAGCGGAAGCGCAATTACCTGCAATTCGCGGCCAGCTCGCGCAGATCGACGAATCGATCGGCGCGATGCGCAACGCACTCGCGGTATTAACTGGTGCCGGCCCGGATCGCGGCTTACAAATCGCGCGACCGCAATTAACGACACCGCAAATTATCGCCGCGCAATTGCCGGACAATGTGCCACTCGATTTACTCGGACGTCGTCCCGATATCGTTGCATCGCGGTGGCGGGTTGAAGCGGCGCAGCGCGAAACCGATGTCGCCAAGGCCGAGTTTTATCCGAACGTCAATTTAAATGCCGCTATCGGTTACACCAGTTTCGGGCTCGACAACATCGCGCGCTCGAATAGTCTGCAATACGGAATTGGCCCCGCGGTGAGTTTGCCAATTTTTGTGGGTGGCGCTTTGCGCGCCAATCTCAAACAAAAATACGCCGGTTATGAAGAAGCGGTCGCCGTTTACGATCAAACATTAAGTACCGCACTGCGCGATGTCGCCGATCAGCTCAACACGTATAAATGGCTGCAGGTGCGCGTGCGCGAACAACAAAATGCGCTAACCGTTGCGCGCGAAGCACTGGCACTCGCCACACAACGCTACGAAGCCGGCCTCGGCAATTATCTCTATGTATTGAACGCCGAAACGCTGGTGCTGACGCAAGAACAATTGGGCACTGAGTTAACCGCCGGCGAACTCGCCGTGCGCGTGAATTTAATTAAAGCGCTCGGTGGTGGCTTCGGTGCATCGGCGCCCGTCGCACAAGCCTCTTCCTCCACCGCTGCTGTATCAGCGCGGTAATTCAACGCATACGATTGGGAGTTCATCATGAACACGCAAAGTGAAACTTCATCCACCGCCGCACCAAACGGCAAGCGCAAACGCGCACTGATTATTGCGGCGAGCGTTTTTGTTATCGCCGGTGTCAGCTATGGAATTTACTGGGGCTTGCACGGCCGCTTTTATCAAAGCACCGACGACGCGTACGTCGCTGGCAACGTGGTAATCGTCACGCCACAAACGCCGGGCACTGTCGTTGCGATTAAAGCGGACGACACCGATTTCGTGAAAGCCGGCGACGAATTAGTGCTGCTCGATAAAGCCGATGTAAAAGTTGCGCTCGATCAAGCCGAAGCGCAACTGGCGCAAACGGTGCGGCAGGTGCGCTCGCTGTTTACCACCAACTCGTCGTTGTCGGCCAATGTCGAACTTGCGCAAAGTCAGGTGGCGAAAGCGCAGGCCGATTTAAAACGGCGCAGCAATTTGACTAAAACCGGCGCCGTTTCATTTGAAGAATTAAATCATGCGGAAACCGCGATGAAGAGCGCGCAAGCGGATCTGTTAGCGGCGCAAGAAAAACTCGCAACCAATCAAGCCTTCACACAGAACACGACGGTCGACGATCACCCCGCGGTGCAGCAAGCCGCATCGAAAGTACACGCCGCGTATTTGGATTATCAACGCGCGGCAATTCCTGCGGCGGTCGACGGTTATGTGGCGAAGCGCTCGGTGCAAGTCGGTCAGCATGTTGTACCAGGTTCGCCGTTGCTCGCCATCGTGCCGCTCGATCAAGTGTGGGTCGATGCGAACTTCAAAGAAGGCCAGCTCGCGCAAATGCGCATTGGGCAACCGGTGCAATTGGAGGCGGACATGTACGGTGGCAAAGTGGAATATCACGGCAAAATTGTTGGCCTCGGCGCCGGCACCGGTTCCGCCTTTAGTTTATTACCGGCGCAAAATGCCACTGGTAACTGGATCAAAATTGTGCAACGTATTCCGATTAAAGTTCAGATCGATCCACAGGAATTAAAAACCCATCCATTGCGAATTGGTTTGTCCGTTATTGCCACGGTCGATGTAAAAGATCAGAGCGGTGCGCAACTCTCTACCGCTTCGCGCGCGCAGCCGGCGTATCAAACCACGGTGTATAGCCGGCTCGATACTGAAGCCGACGAATTAGTAAAACGTATCATCGCGAAAAACCGCGGCGACAACGACACGCAAAAATCCGTCGTAAAGAAAAACCAGTCGAGCATTAAACAGAACGATGGCAACTCCACGCTCGTCAGCGTGTATTGAAGGGCAATGCGTTCGTTCGAATAAACTCGGAATACATCGCTGCGATGTATTCCTATTTTCGAAAAGCTTACGACGCATTCTGCGTCAATTATTAGTGCGGCATTATTGCCGATAAATCACTGAATTTTTCTGCTGGAAAAACCGCTATGGCAGATTCAACACCGATGGCCGCGCCGGCACCACTGCAAGGCACACAACTGATGTTAGGTTCCGTTGCGCTCGCACTCGCAACGTTTATGAATGTGCTCGACACATCGATTGCAAACGTTTCTATTCCCGCCATTTCCGGCGATCTCGGCGTGTCGCCAAATCAAGGCACGTGGGTGATTACATCATTTGCCGTCGCCAATGCGATTTCGGTTCCACTCACCGGTTGGTTGACGCAGCGTTTCGGCCAAGTGCATTTATTTGTGGCCTCGGTTGTCCTATTTGTTTTTTCCTCACTGCTGTGCGGCATTGCACCGAATATTCAATTTTTAATTGCCGCACGCATCCTGCAAGGTCTGGTCGCAGGCCCGATGATCCCGCTGTCACAGGCGCTGTTGTTATCGACATTTCCGAAACATAAAAGCGGTATGGCATTGGCGATCTGGAGTATTACGACGATGGTCGCGCCCGTGATCGGACCGGTGCTGGGCGGTTGGATTTCAGACAATTACACCTGGCCTTGGATTTTTTATATCAACGTGCCGTTGGGTTTGCTCACTGCTGCAATTATTTGGCGGTTGTATCGCACGCGTGAATCGATGACGCGAAAATTACCTATTGATACCATTGGTATTGCGCTGTTGGTGATATGGGTCGGCGCGTTACAAATTACGCTTGATAAAGGTAAAGAGCTCGATTGGTTTAATTCGTGGGAAATTTTAACGCTGACTGCGGTCGCATTTATCGGCTTTGTTTTCTTTCTGATTTGGGAGCTTACCGAAAAGCACCCCATCGTCGATTTAATGCTGTTTAAACACCGCAGTTTTTGGGCTGGTGTTATTGCTTTCGCATTGGCCTACGGCGTGTTTTTCGGCAATCTCGTGGTGCTGCCGTTATGGCTGCAAACGCAAATCGGCTACACAGCGACGAACGCTGGATTGGTAATGGCACCGGTCGGATTGCTCGCGATTTTGCTTTCTCCCCTGGTCGGAAAATATCTGACGAAATGGGATTTACGCTGGAGTGCGACCGTCGGCTATCTAGTGTTTGCGTTGGTGTTTTTGCTGCGCTCGCATTTCAATACCAGCGTCGATGCAAAAACGCTGATGATTCCGGCGTTGCTGCAAGGCATTCCAATGGCGTTATTTTTTGTGCCGCTGACGGCAATTATTCTATCGGGATTGCCGCCGGAAAAAATCCCGAGCGCCAGTGGACTCGCTAATTTCTGTCGGATGTTGATGGGTAGTTTCGGTTCGTCGATCGCAACCACGTTGTGGGAGCGGCGCAGTTCATTGCATCACGCGCAATTGGCGGAGTCGGCGAATGTGTTTAATCCGACCTTCAGCCAAGCACTGCAAAATATCAATGGACCTTATATCAGCCCCGAACAAGCGCAGGGATTAATTGAAAATAATTTATCGGTGCAAGCCGGCATGCTCGGTATCAACGATATATTTTTCGGTTCGGCGATTTTATTTATTATCTTGATCGGCTTTATTTGGCTGTCGAAACCGAGCGGCCCCGCTACTGTCGATACCAGTGCAGCACATTGAAAGCTGCTTATTAAATTGATAGCCGCTCATAAATAAATAGCGCAATAAAAAAGCCGCTCAATTGAGCGGCTTTTTACTTAAACCCATTCATTTCACAGCAAGCTATTTCTCATTTCTTTTCTACAACTCTTACTTAACCACTCTTTACTTAACGACAATCCGATCGTGATTGGCGAGCACTAGTTTTTCGCCGATACCTTTTACATCCGAAAGTTGTTCCGCTGTTTTGAACGGGCCGTGCTCTTTGCGATAAGCCACAATCGCATCGGCTTTTGCTGGACCTACACCTTTTAATACATCCGAAATAGTTGCAGCATCGGCGGTATTAATGTTGACGGATTTTGGTGTAGCCGCTGGAGCGGTTTCTTTGGGTGTTGCGCTCCACGCGGGAACGGAACCGGCGATAAGTGCAGCAGCGAGAAAGGCGAGTTTGAGCGAAGCTTTGAGTTCCATGTCGTATTCCTTAGTTGACGTTAATAGGCAGTATCCATAACCGCTATTCCAAGCGGCGCGCCAAAATTAACGCAACCATTTATGTCGCCGCAAACCCAATTTCACGAAGTATCGACTGCAGCACATTTATAGGATCAGTGCTGCGCGTAATCGGGCGACCAACCACTAAATAGTCACTGCCCATCGCCATTGCAGCGGCTGGCGTTGCAATTCGCGATTGATCGTCAATGGCGCTGCCGAGCGGACGAATTCCCGGTGTGACCAGCGCAAATGGAGGGGCGAATTGCGCGCGCAACGCGGTGGTTTCATTAGCCGAACACACCACGCCATCGAGACCGGCTTGTTGCGCTAATCGCGCCAGTCGCAATACTTGCGCAGCCGGATCATCGGCAACGCCACTTGCGCGCAGTTGCTCCTCATCCATGCTGGTTAATACCGTGACGGCAATTAACAACGGTGCATTTTTGCCGAACGGCAATAAAATTTCGCGCGCCGCCGCGAGCATTTTCGGACCGCCGCTCGCATGCACGTTCACCATCCACACGCCGAGGTCAGCAGCGGCCGCTACCGCCGCTGCGGTTGTATTTGGAATATCGTGAAATTTGAGATCCAGAAAAATATCGAAGCCGCGCGCCACAAAGTTTTTAACTAATTCCGGGCCGGCACGCGTGAATAATTCTTTGCCGACTTTAAGACGGCACAAGGCGGGGTCGAGCCGATTAACCAGCGCTTGCGCCTCGGCGCTATTGGCATAATCGAGTGCAACGATAATCGGAGATTTAGTTTTTACCACGGAAGCTCTCGCTGAATAATCGGCTGAATTAATCGCCTTCGCTGCCAACGATTGGCTGCACGGTATTCCAGTGCTTGCAGCTCGGACATTGCCAATGCAATTGGCGACCGGAAAAGCCGCAGCGCACGCATTGATACGCAGGTTTGCTGAGTACTAATTTCTGCATCAGTGTTTGCAATATTTCGGTGCTGCTGACTTTGTCGTGTTGCAACGCGATTAAATGCTGCAATCCGCGCAAGGTCGGACGTGCGCGCATTTGCTCGGTCAGGAATTGATTCGCAGCTTCAGGACCATCGCGATGACCAAGCTCTTCAGCAATGGCCAGCGCCAAGCGCGTCGATGGGTATTGAGTTAAACATTGACGCAGAAACGGCGCCATCAATTCGCGCTTGCCGAGCGAGTCGTAGCAGGCACGCAATGTATCGAGCGCTTCGGGCAACAACGCGGGGTTTTGCTGCGGGATTCGTTGCAACGCGTCGATTCCCGCTTGAAAGTCGCCGGCGCGATACTCGAGCAGACCCTGTAATAGCGAGGCGCGCGTGCACTTCGGATCACGAATCAATGCCTGCTGTAGATGCGCCCGCGCGCCATCGAAAACATTTTTTTCCAATGCAGCTTGTGCCAGCTCGCAATGAAAATGGGCAATCGCACTATCGAGTTCTGGATCAGGCTCCGGCGCACTGAGGAAAAAATTGCGGCGCGGCATCAATCGTGTCGCGGTTTCGATCGCCTTGGTCCAGTCGCGCTCGGCCTGATAAATCTCTATCAAATGACGCAAGCTAATAGCGCGCAACTCTTCCGAGCCTTGCACCAGATCGAGCAGCAATTGTTCGGCGCGATCGAACAGGCCGGCGCTGATGTAATCGCGTGCGAGCTCAAGACTGGCGCGTTGCAATTGGAGCGGTGGCAATTGCGGCCGCGCCAACAAATTGTGATGAATGCGAATAGCGCGCTCGACATCGCCTTTGCGCCGCATCAAATTACCCAGCGCAATATGTGTTTCCAACGTTTCTTTGCTGACTTCGAGCGTTACCAGAAATGTTTCTATCGCCTCATCGGGGCGATCGTTAAGCAGATAATTGAGCCCACGAAAATAATCGCGATAGGCCTTACCGGCACCACCGGGAAGTGGCGACGAGCCGCTGGCAAAACGACCGAGCAACCAGCCGCAAGCGATCGCGGTGAAGACGAGAATAAATAACCAGATACTTGCCATAGATATTTAATGCCGAATGGCAACGCCTTTGAGTTCGGCCAACTCGCGCTCGCATTGCTCGAGGCGACGGCGCAAGCGGTAGCGATTAGCCTGCAGGCGCAGGAGCGCCGCGCTGCTAGCGATCATTCCGGCAATCCCACCCACTGCAAACGCAACTAACAGCCATACCGCCAAAGGGCGCTCGCGCAGTTGCAGCGCCAACAAATCAAGCGGAACGCTCTGCGCATTCTGCAATGAAAACAACAAACCGAAAATCAATACGAGCAGTAATAAGAGAACGATTAGAAATCGACGAATCCAGCGCATCGTTTGCTCCTCAAGGTCGCCTTGCTCAATATCCAAGTAGCGCTCAGTTAAAAATATTCGGCAGTCCGAACGATACTTATCGCCGCGCGCTCAAAAAAAAACGGCATGATCGTCGATCACACCGTTTTGCGGCTCTCAGCAACATTCAATTGTCCAGAATGCTCTGATTAACCCGTTCGCGCATTTCTTTACCCGGTTTGAAATGCGGCACATGTTTGCCATCGAGTTCCACCGTATCGCCGGTCTTAGGATTTCGCCCTTGACGCGGTTCGCGATAATGCAGCGAAAAACTGCCGAAACCGCGGATCTCAATGCGCTCGCCCTGGGCCAGCGTTTGCGACATATGCTCAAGAATTGCTTTCACCGCCAACTCGATATCCTTAATGGATAACTGCGGTTGCTTCGCGGCAATTCTTTCGATCAATTCGGATTTGGTCATTGCTTCCGCGCTCCATCATTGCCAGCAGCATTCACAACAACGCAACAAGTCTGCGTTTAGCGCAGACTTGTACCCGTTACCGGACTTACTCTTGGCTTTGCATTTTCTGCTTGATCAGATCACCGAGTGTAGTCGGAGCCGCTGCTTGCTCAGTCTCCTGCTCGCGGTGTGCACGTACCGCTTCTTTCTCGTCTTCGATGTCCTTGGCTTTCACGGACAAACCGATGACGCGATTTTTGCGATCAACACTGATGATCTTGACCTCGATGCTGTCGCCTACTTTCACGGCATTACGCGCATCTTCTACTTTATCGCGGCTGATTTCGGAGGCTTTTAAGGTGCCTTCAATTTCTTCAGCGAGGGTAATGATAGCAGCTTTCGCATCGACTTCTTTCACGGTGCCCATGACGATGGAGCCTTTGTCATAAGTGCCAACGTAGCTGGTGAAAGGATCTTGTTCGAGCTGTTTAACACCGAGCGAAATACGCTCGCGCTCTGGGTCGATCGACAGAATAACGGTTTCGATTTCATCGCCTTTCTTGAAGCGACGCACGGCTTCTTCACCGGTTTCGTTCCAGGAGATATCCGACAAATGCACCAGACCGTCGATGTTGCCTTCGAGGCCGATGAAGATACCGAAATCGGTGATCGATTTGATCGCGCCGGAAATCTTGTCGCCTTTCGCATATTGACGGCCAAACGCGTCCCAGGGGTTTTCCTGGCACTGTTTGATACCGAGCGAAATACGACGACGCTCTTCGTCGATGTCCAGAACCATTACTTCAACTTCATCGCCGACGTTAACGACTTTCGACGGATGAATGTTTTTGTTGGTCCAATCCATTTCGGAAACGTGTACTAGGCCTTCGACACCTTCCTGCAATTCGGCAAAGCAGCCGTAATCGGTGAGGTTGGTGACTTTCGCTTTGACGCGAGTGCCTTCCGGATAACGACGGGTAATTTCGACCCACGGATCCGCGCCGAGCTGTTTCAAGCCGAGCGATACGCGATTGCGCTCGCGGTCGAACTTGAGAATTTTGACTTCGATTTCGTCGCCAACATTGACGATTTCGCTTGGGTGCTTGATGCGTTTCCACGCCATATCGGTGATGTGCAACAGACCATCAACACCGCCGAGATCGACGAATGCGCCGTAATCGGTGAGGTTTTTAACGATACCTTTAACAGCCATGCCTTCTTGCAATGCGCCGAGCAATTGCTCGCGCTCTGCACTGTTGGCCTGCTCAAGAACCGCACGACGCGAAACCACGACGTTGTTGCGTTTCTGATCGAGCTTGATAACTTTAAATTCGAGTTCTTTGCCTTCGAGGTGCAAGGTGTCGCGCACTGGACGTACGTCGACCAACGAGCCGGGCAGGAACGCACGAATCGTGTTGATATCGACGGTAAAGCCACCTTTGACTTTGCCATTGATAACGCCTTTGACCACAGCTTCCTGTTCGCAGGCTTTTTCCAGATCTTTCCAAGCTTCGGCGCGCTTTGCCTTTTCGCGCGACAGACGGGTTTCACCCCAACCGTCTTCTACAGCTTCGAGTGCCACTTGCACTTCGTCGCCAATTTGCAGATGCAACTCGCCCTTGTCGTTCAAGAACTGCTCGCGAGGAATGACGCCTTCGGACTTCAAGCCCGCATGAACAGTCACCCAGTCATCGTCAATGTCGATGACTACGCCGGTCACAATTGCGCCCGGATGCATTTCGATAGTTTTTAAACTTTCTTCAAATAACTCGGCAAAGCTTTCGCTCATAGACACTCACCTGAAAAACACGAGCATTTCTGCTCATCCCATACCACCAGCAAGCATGGGTCTGGTTGAAATCCCAATCATCCGCGACAGCTGGTATTTCGCGAACAATCAGATCGAATCTTTTAAATCAAACTACGCAGGCGCAACAGCTCGATCACGCGCTGAAACACCTCTTCTCTATTAAGTGCAGTACTGTCGATAAGCACTGCATCGGAGGCCGGCCGCAGCGGCGCTATGGCGCGCTCGCTGTCGCGCTTATCGCGCAGACGGATGTCCTCTAAAAGGGCCGCGAGGTTAACACTTTCACCTTTATCGATCAACTGCTTATACCGACGCTCCGCGCGCTGCTCCGCGCTCGCCGTTAAAAAGATCTTGAGCGGCGCATCGGTGAACACATCAGTGCCCATATCGCGGCCATCCGCGACCAATCCGGGCGCCTTCGCAAAGCCGCGCTGCAGCGCTAAAAGGCCCGATCGAACGGCAGAAAATACGGCCACGCGCGAAGCGTAGTAACCCGATTGCTCGCTGCGCACATCTGAACTGATATCGCGCCCGCTGAGTAAAACTGCTGCCGGCTCACCTGGATTCGCTGGTGTAAAACGAATATCGAGATGCCCGGCGATAGCAGCCAAACCGATCTCATCGTCAAAATCGACGCCCTGCTCTACCGCCACCAAACCGACAATCCGGTACAGCGCGCCACTGTCGAGCAAATGCCAGCCGAGGTGCTGCGCCAGCGTCTGTGCCAGCGTGCCTTTACCCGAACCACTGGGGCCATCGACGGTCAACACCGGCACCGGCATCAACGCGCAACCTCTATATATAAGCCGGCATTTTTAGCCAATTCGACAAAGTTGGGAAATGAAGTGGCGACGTTATCGCATTTTTCAATCCGTATCGGCGCGCTCGCGCGCAATGCGGCAATAGCGAACGACATTGCGATGCGATGATCGTGATGACTCTGAATGACACCGCCGCCGAGTTTGCCACCGACGATTTCAATACCGTCGGGCGTCGGCCTGGCCTCGATACCGAGTGTGTGTAGACCATCAGCCATCACTTGAATGCGGTCGCTTTCTTTGACTCGCAACTCCTCGGCACCACGCAAAACCGTTTTGCCTTCGGCGCAGGCAGCGGCAATAAATAGCGCAGGGAACTCATCGATAGCCAGCGGCACCTGAGCGTCGGGAATCTCAATACCGTGCAATGGCGCATAGCGCACACGAATATCCGCGACAGGCTCACCGCCGACTTCACGCTCATTGAAAACGGTAAGGTCGGAACCCATCAACTTGAGAATATTGATCACGCCGATCCGCGTCGGATTAATGCCGACATGCGTTAACGTCAGATCAGAGCCGGGCGCGATTGCCGCAGCTACCATAAAGAAAGTGGCCGAGGAAATATCCGCTGGCACATCGATTTTCGTGGCGCTCAACTTACCGCCATTTTTTACTGCAACGGTTGCATTACCGCGCCGCTCGACCGCATAGCCAAAACCGCCGAGCATGCGCTCGGTGTGATCGCGCGTCGGCGCCGGCTCGGTGACCGATGTTTCGCCTTCGGCATACAAACCCGCGAGCAACAAACACGATTTCACTTGTGCGCTCGCCATGGGCAGATCGTAGTGAATACCTTTTAATTGACCGCGCCCTTTAATAACCAGAGGCGGCCTGCCACCTTCCTGCGTTTCGATAACGGCGCCCATTAAACGCAGTGGTTTTGCCACGCGCTCCATCGGGCGTTTTGATAAGGACTCATCGCCAATCAATGTCGCCGAAAAACTCTGTCCCGCAATAAGACCCGACAGCAAGCGCATTGACGTTCCGGAATTACCCATATCGAGCGGACCTTGCGGCGCTTTTAATCCATGTAAACCGACGCCATGCACACGCACATTGCCATCCCGCGGACCGTCGATCACAACGCCCATCGCGCGAAAGGCATTCAGCGTCGACAACGCGTCTTCGCCTTCGAGAAAACCGCTGATTTCGGTGACGCCCTCGGCAATCGCGCCAAGCATAATCGAGCGATGCGAAATAGATTTATCTCCCGGTACCCGCATTGTGCCTTGCACACTGCCACCGGGCTGCAACAAAAATTCCACGGTAATTACTCTTCGCTTAAATTAGCCGCACGACCGCGCAGCATGTCCGAGAATTGATCGCGCGCTTCCTTCGCACGCGAAAATGTTTTCAAAATAAATTCGCCATCGGAACGATCGATAGCCGAACGCAAATTGGCGAGATGCGCACTGAATTGATCGATCAATCCCACCAGCGCTACGCGATTGGCCAACGCGATGTCATGCCACATGGTTGGGTCGCTAGACGCAATGCGCGTGAAATCGCGAAAACCACCGGCAGCGTAACGAAATATATCGCGATGCGCAGGATCGCCGGCAAGCGCATCAACCAAAGCAAATGCCAACACATGCGGCAAATGACTGGTGGCCGCAAGAATATCGTCGTGATCATCGACGCTCATGCTCGACACGTCGGCGCCAGTGCACTGCCACATTCTCTCGACGCATTCTAACGCTTGCGCTGAGGTGCGATCGGTCGGCGTAACAATAACGCGGTGATTAACAAATAAATCGGCTTTCGCAGCGGTCACGCCGCTTTGCTCGGAGCCGGCAATCGGATGCGCGAGCACGAGATTCGACGGCACCTGACCAAAAATACGCTCGGCCGCGCGCTGTAAATTTCCTTTCACGCTCGCGACGTCGGTGATAATCGTATTCGGCCCAATCAATGGCGCGATTTGTTCGAGCATGGTTTCGGCAATTAATGTCGGTGTCGCGATAACAACAATATCCGCATCGTGCACAGCATCAGCCAAATCCAGTGAATAACGATCGATAACACCGAGCTGAAGACCGGTTTGTAACGAGGTTTCACGATGCCCCCACGCGACCACTTCGCGCACGGCATTTTTAGCTTTCAATGCTTTTGCCAGCGAACCGCCGATCAGACCGAGACCTAAAATCGTGACGCGTCCAAACTCGTGCTCCACGATTACAGCACTCTGCGCAAGGCGGAAAGAAACTTGGCATTTTCATCGGGCAAGCCGATCGATATGCGCAAATGTTTCGGCATGCCATACGGTACCAACGGACGCACGATCACGCCTTCGCGTAATAAGCGCTGATAAATCGGCAACGCATCGCTCGGCATTTCGACAGTGATGAAATTTCCCACCGATGGAATAAAAGCCAAATCCAATGCCGTTACGCCGTCGACGACTTGCTGCATACCCTGCAGGTTTAACGCGTGCGAGCGCTGCAAATACTCGTCGTCCGCCAGAGTCGCCGTCGCTGCAGCCAACGCGAGCGCATTCACATTAAATGGTGCGCGCACGCGATTTAATAAATCGGCAATTTGCACATTCGACGCCGCGTAACCGACGCGTAACCCAGCCAGACCGTACGCCTTAGAAAAAGTGCGCGTAACAATTAAATTCGGAAATTCGGACAATAATGCGAGGCCGTTTGGAAAATCCGGCGCGTTTACATATTCGGTATAGGCTTCATCGAGCACAACCACGACATTTGCCGGCACCTGTCGCAGAAATTTCAGCAGCTCGGTTTTAGTCAGCGATGTCCCGGTCGGATTGTTTGGGTTCGCAATAAAAACAACGCGCGTATCCGGTGCAATCGCTGCGGCCATTGCGTCGAGATCATGACCCCAGTTTTTAGCCGGCGTCACAATCGCGCGCGCACCGCATGCTTGCGTCGCGATCGGATAAACCACAAATCCGTATTGTGAAAAAACCGACGAGGCATGCGGACTTAAAAAAACGCGCGCAATCAAATCGAGCACATCGTTGGAACCAGCGCCGAGCGTTAATTGATTCGGCTGCAACGAAAATTTTTCCGCGATGGCCTGCTTTAATTCAAAGCCATTGGCGTCAGGATAACGCGTGAGGTCGCGCTCCGCTTTTTCGCAGGCTGTCAGGGCCGCTGCGGAAGGGCCCAAGGGATTTTCGTTGCTGGCTAATTTAACGATGCCGCTAATGCCTAACTCGCGCTCCAACTCCTCAATCGGCTTACCCGCTTGATAAGGACTCAGACCTTGAATACCAGCATTGGCCAGCGCCAGAAAATCACAGCTCACGTTTTTCTCCCACTGAGTTAAGTAAGGCGAACAAAAAAACTTTCACGAACGAAAAAGCGCGATGGTACCGCGCAACAATTAAATTACTGCGCGCGGATACGAGCCGAGCGGTTTCAACATCACCGACTTCTCTTCGAGCTCGGCTAAAATTTTGCCGATCTTTTCATCCTGCCGATGACCTTCGAATTCGATAAAAAACAGATACGCCCAATTTTCGGTGCGCGATGGACGCGTGTCGATGCGCGTCAACATCACATTGTCGCGGCTGAACGGTTCGAGCAATTTAAACAACGCGCCCGGCTTGTTGTGCATCGACACGATAATCGATGTTTTGTCGTTGCCGCTCGGCGCGACATCGTCGCGACCGATCACTAAAAACCGCGTGGTGTTGTTGGCGTAATCTTCGATATTCGCTGCGAGTTTTTGCAGATTATATTGTTCGGCAGCCATATCGCCCGCAACAGCAGCGACACCATCCTGCTCAGCAGCCATACGTGCAGCTTCGGCGTTATTACTAACGGCTTCGCGCTCAACATGCGGCCAATTGGTATCGAGCCAATTGCGCGCCTGCGCGAGCGCCTGCGCGTGCGCGTAAATTTTCTTCACGCTGCGCGCATCGGTGCGGCTGTTAGCAAGCAGATGTAATTGAATGCGCAGCTCGACTTCGCCCGAAATTTTCAGCGGCGAATTGGCAAAATTATCGAGCGTGTGATTGACCATGCCCTCGGTGGAGTTCTCGACCGGGACAATGCCGTATTTGCACTGGCCGGATTCAACCTGCGAAAACACATTGGCGATACTGGCCTGCGGCAATGCAATGATCGATTGACCGAATTGTTTTAGCGCAGCGCCATGCGTGAAACTACCAGCCGGGCCGAAATAAGCGATTTCCATCGGCTTTTCCAGCGCCAAACACGCCGACATAATTTCGCGGAAAATATGGGCGACGGTTTTCGCATCGAGCGGACCTTTATTGCGCTCCATCACTTTGCGCAATACCTGCGCTTCGCGCTCGGGCCGATAGAACATGACTTGCGACAAATCGGCGCTGCCGTTTTGCGCCTCATATTCCTTGAGTTTTACTTCGGCCACTTGTTGCGCGCACAGCGCACGCTGCGTCAGCATGTCCTGGATCTGCGCATCGATGTGATCGATTTGCTGGCGCAGTTTGTCGAGTTCGTTCGCGCTCATTGCCGACGTATTCTTCCTCTAACAGAAATGCTTAGCCGTTACGCTTCGCGAAATCCTTCATGTAATTAACCAATGCATCTACCGCCACTTCGGGAACTGCGTTGTAGATGCTGGCGCGCATACCGCCGACCGAACGGTGACCGGCCAAATTCAATAAACCCGCTTCGCTCGCACCGGCCAGAAAAGGCTTATCGAGATTTTCGTCGGCCAACACGAACGGAATATTCATGGTCGAACGGCACGATTTCTCGACCGGATTGCGGTAAAAGCCACTGCCGTCGATATAGCTGTACAGCTTTTCCGCCTTGCGCTTATTGATCTCCTCCATGCCGCCGAGACCGCCTAAATCTTTCAACCATTGAAAGACCAGACCAGCCAGATACCAGGCATACGTCGGCGGCGTGTTGTACATCGAATCGTTGTCGGCAGCGGTTTTGTAATCGAGCATGATCGGGCACGAAGGCAGCGATTTACCGAGTAAATCCTTGCGCACGATAACGATGGTCAAACCAGCCGGGCCGATATTTTTCTGTGCGCCTGCGTAAATCACGCCGAAATCATTGACGTTGATCGGGCGCGACAAAATCGTCGACGACATATCCGCAACCAGCGGCACATTAACCTTCGGTGTCCAGAAAAATTCGACGCCGCCGATGGTTTCATTCGGCGTGTAATGCAAGTAGGCCGCGTTGTCGTCCAGCTGCCAGGTTTCGAATGCTGGAATTGTAGAGAAATTGCTGGCCTCGGAATTCGCAACCACATTGACCTTGCCGTAACGCTGCGCTTCTTTAATGGCCTTGATCGACCACTGACCAGTGTGCACGTAGTCAGCAATACCTTTATCTGCGAGCAAATTCAGCGGCACGGCGGAAAACTGCAGGCTCGCTCCGCCCTGTAAAAACAGCACAGCGTAATCGTCGGAAATATTCAGCAAATCGCGAAAATCTTTTTCCGCGCGCGCCGCGACCTCAACAAACTCTTTCGAGCGATGGCTCATTTCCATGATGGACAAGCCGCGCCCTTTCCAATCGGACAGCTCGGCTTTCGCCTGTTCCAGCACCGACTCCGGTAACGAAGCAGGACCCGCGCAAAAGTTAAATTTCCGTGTCATCGTCTTTCACCATTAGCCATTTAATAATTAGCCATTCAATATTTTTATTCGTCGGAAGGTTGTTCCGCACCGCCGTCCTGAGCGCTGTCGTCGTCGATGGCGTCGGTTAAATCAGCAGCGCTTTCTGAATCGCCAGCTTCTTCCAAACCGAGAGCGCCTTCGACTTCTTCAGGCTCGGCAATGCGTTCGATACCGACCAATTTTTCGCCTTCTTTCAGACGAATAATACGCACGCCCTGTGTGTTACGACTTAATTCGGAAATCTCGCTGGTGCGCGTGCGTACCATGGTGCCCTGATCCGAAATCAACATCAGCTCATCGCCACCGAATACTTGCACAGCACCAGCCAAGCCGCCGTTGCGCTCGCTGATCTGCATGGCAATCACGCCCATGGTGCCGCGACCTTTAGTGGGGAAGTCGCTGGCATCCGTGCGTTTGCCGTAACCGTTTTCACTAACCGTCAGTACCTTGCCGTCCTGCTGCGGAATGATCAGCGAAATTAATTTTTGATCGGCGGCGAGACGAATACCGCGCACACCGCGCGCGGTGCGGCCCATTGCGCGCACTTCTTCTTCGCGAAAACGCACCGCTTTATTCGCACTGCTGAACAACATCACTTCGCGACTACCATCGGTAATTGCGGTGCCGATCAAGACATCGCCTTCGTCGAGTTCAAGCGCGCGCAAACCGACGCTGCGTGGACGCGCAAAATCCGGCAATGGTGTTTTCTTCACGGTGCCGTTTGCGGTCGCCATGAAAATAAAATGATCGGCCAGATATTCTTTCACCGGCAGAATCGAGGTAACGCGTTCGCCTTCGCCGAGCGGCAATAAATTCACCATCGGACGACCGCGCGAGCCGCGTCCGGCAACCGGAATTTGATATACCTTTAACCAATACACTTTGCCGACGTTGCTGAAACACAAAATCGTATCGTGCGAGCTGGTAATCAATAAATGCTCGACGAAATCTTCATTCTTCACCGCGGTCGCGGATTTGCCAGTACCGCCGCGACGCTGCGCCTGATAATCCGCGAGCGGTTGCGTTTTCGCATAACCGCCGTGCGAAATAGTCACGACGCGATCTTCTTCGGCAATCAAATCTTCGATCGACAGATCGAGTTGCGACACGATAATTTCGCTGCGGCGTTTGTCGCCAAAATCGGCGGCGATCTGTTCGAGCTCACCGCGAATTACTGCTTTCAAGCGCTCGGTGTCGCCAAGAATTTCGAGATATTCTGCAATTTCCAGCAGTTTTTCCTGGTATTCCTCGATCAGTTTTTCGTGCTCGAGCCCGGTCAATTTTTGCAGACGCAAATCCAGAATCGCCTGCACTTGCTCGACCGACAAATAATATTTGCCGTCGCGCAAACCCATTTCGGCCGGCAGGTTATCGGGACGGCACGCATCGGTGCCGGCGCGTTCGAGCATGCCCAGCACTTCGCCCGGCGCCCATGGATGCGCGAGTAATTTTTCGCGCGCTTCCGGCGCATTTGCCGACGCTTTGATCATCTCGATAACGGGATCGATATTCGCAATCGCGACGGCAAGACCTTCCAGCGTATGGCCGCGTTCGCGCGCTTTACGCAGTAAATAAACAGTGCGGCGCGTGACCACTTCGCGGCGATGACGCACGAAGGCCTCGAGAATTTCTTTCAGATTGAGCAGACGCGGCTGGCGGTCGACGAGCGCCACCATATTGATGCCGAACACGCTTTCCATCTGCGTTTGCGCGTACAAATTATTGAGCACGACTTCGCCCATTTCGCCGCGTTTAATTTCGATCACGATGCGCATGCCGTCTTTGTCGGACTCATCGCGCAACTCGGAAATACCCTCGAGTTTTTTCTCTTTTACCAGCTCGGCAATTTTTTCGATCAACCGCGCTTTGTTCACCTGATACGGAATTTCGTGAACGATGATGGTTTCGCGATTGGTTTTAGGATCGGTCTCGACATTGGCGCGCGCGCGCACATAAATACGGCCGCGACCGGTGCGATACGCTTCGATAATGCCAGCGCGTCCGTTGATGATGCCTGCCGTGGGGAAATCGGGGCCGGGAATAAATTCCATCAGCTCGTCAATCGAAATCTCCGGGTTATCGATCAGCGCCAGGCAACCCTTGATGATCTCGCCCAAATTGTGCGGCGGAATGTTGGTCGCCATGCCCACCGCAATACCGGTCGAGCCATTGATTAATAAATTCGGGACCTTGGTCGGCAATACTTCGGGAATCTGTTCGGTGCCGTCGTAGTTCGGCACCCAATCGACGGTCTCTTTATCGAGATCGGCGAGCAGCTCATGCGCGATTTTCGCCATGCGGATTTCGGTGTAACGCATCGCCGCCGCGAAATCGCCGTCGACCGAACCGAAGTTGCCCTGACCATCGACCAGCATGTAGCGCAGCGAAAATGGCTGCGCCATGCGAACGATGGTGTCGTACACCGCCGTGTCGCCATGCGGATGGTATTTACCGATTACGTCGCCGACGATACGTGCCGATTTCTTGTAGGCCTTGTTGTAATCGTTGCTCAGCTCGCGCATCGCAAACAGCACGCGGCGATGTACCGGCTTCAAGCCATCGCGCACATCGGGCAACGCGCGGCCGACGATTACGCTCATCGCGTAGGCGAGATACGAATCTTTCAGCTCATCTTCGATATTGACCGGCAGGATTTCTTTAGCAATTTCAGCCATGGGTACGGCAATTCCTTGTTATCGGTTCGGGGCATCGTCGATTACGTGTCGCAGCCCGCGTTGAACGCCGGCTAACGCTTTTGACAAACCGCGTCAGCGCTGCGACGAAGGGGCGGAATCGTACCATAAATCAATGCCCTACCGACAGCGAAAATCCCCCGCCGCGCACGCTTGCGGGTATACTGCCGGGCGGCGCAAATACCCGGAATTCCAACCTTGCAAACGCATGCATTTCCCACCACAGCGGACACTGTTATTTTCGCCCGCTGGATTGTCCCTCTCGCCGCCGCGCCGCTGACTGCGAGCGATGACACCGCAAACCAAGACGCGCTCGAACACCACGCCCTGGTAATTTCCGAAGGTCGCATCGCCGCCATACTGCCGGCCGCGCAAGCCGCAAGCATCGCTGCCGAGCAAGTGTTTCACTTGACCGACCACGCACTTATGCCGGGCTTGGTCAACGCGCACGGCCACGCGGCGATGTCATTGCTGCGCGGCTACGCCGACGACTTTCCACTACACAGCTGGCTCAACGAGCACATCTGGCCCGCCGAAGGTAAATGGGTCAGCGAGGACTTCGTTCGCGATGGCACCCAGCTCGCCATTGCCGAGATGCTGCGCAGCGGCACCACCTGCTTCGCCGACATGTACTTTTTCCCGAATATCGTCGCGCAAACGGCACAAGAGCTCAGCATGCGCGCGCAGATGTACTTCCCTATTTTCGACTTCCCCACCGCCTGGGGCCAAAATCCCGACGATTACATTCATAAAGGCCTGTTGCTGCGCGATGACTTCAAACACAGCGAACTAATCAGCGTCGGCTTTGGCCCGCACGCCCCTTATACGGTTGGCGATACGGCGTTGCGACGCGTCGCCGTGCTCGCGGAAGAGCTGGACGCGGCAATTCAGATTCACGTGCATGAAACCCAGCAGGAAGTCGACGATGCCATCGCCGAGTATGGCGACCGCCCGCTCGCGCGCTTGCAGCGCTTGGGCTTGCTCGGCCCACGCACGACGTGCGTGCATGCCACCGCATTAAATGCCGACGATATCGCTCTGCTCGCACGCAACAATTGCCACGTCGTGCACTGTCCCGAATCGAATTTGAAACTCGCCAGCGGCTTCTGCCCGGTACAGCTATTAATCGACGCCAACGTTAATGTGGCGCTCGGCAGCGACGGCGCCGCCAGTAATAACGATCTCGATTTATTTGCCGAACTGCGCACCGCCGCACTGCTGACTAAAGCCATCGCGAAAAATGCGGCGGCATTGCCGGCTCGCGCGGCGCTGGAAATGGCCACGCTCAATGGCGCCAAAGCGCTGGGCCTTGATGAACATATAGGCAGCCTCGAGATCGGCAAACTTGCCGACGTTATCGCGGTCGATATGAGCAGTATTGAAACGCAGCCGCTATTCAATCCGCTGTCGCAATTGGTTTACACGAACAGCGGCAGCCGCGTTACGCACAGCTGGATCGGTGGCAAACTGATGCTGGAAAATCGCTTGCCGACCGCCATCAATCTGCAAGACCTGAGCGCACGTGCGCGCGACTGGCAACACAAAATCAGCTTGAACAAATAGAGAGAAATACTATGAGCACAGCAGCCAATGTCGATCGCGCCGAAATCGCGAAATTCGAAGAGCTCGCTCACCGCTGGTGGGATCGTCACAGCGAATTCAAAGCGCTGCACGACATCAACCCGCTGCGCGCCAATTACATCGACGAGCGCTCGCCGGTCGCGACTAAACAATTGCTCGATGTCGGCTGCGGCGGCGGCATTCTGGCCGAAGCAATGGCAACACGCGGTGCCATTGTCACCGGAATCGACATGGGCGAAGCGCCGCTCGCGGTCGCGCGCCTGCATCAACTCGAATCGAATGTCAGCGTCGATTATCGAAAAATCACCGCCGAAGAATTTGCGGTTGAACGTCCAGCCCATTACGACATCGTCACCTGCATGGAAATGCTGGAGCACGTACCCGATCCGCAATCGGTGATCAGCGCCTGCGCCGATCTGTGCAAACCCGGCGGCGATTTATATTTCTCGACGCTGAACCGCAATCCGAAATCGTATTTGTTCGCCATCGTCGGTGCCGAATTTGTTTTAAAACTGCTGCCGAAAGGCACGCACGATTACGCCAAATTCATTCGCCCGTCCGAACTCGCAGCGTGGCTGCGCAATGCCGGGCTCGAATTGCAAGACATCACCGGCATGCAATACAACCCGCTGACGCAAACGTATCGGCTCAATGCCAAAGATGTCAGCGTGAATTATTTACTGCACGCAAAAAAACCGAGTTAAGCGCAATCATGACCATGCTCGGCACCACCCCGATAAAAGCCGTATTGTTTGATTTAGACGGCACGTTGCTCGACACCGCGCCTGAATTTTATTTCATCGCCAATCAAATGCTCGAACAGCGCGATATTGCACCGGTCGACTACGCCGTATTTCGCGAGAGCGTTTCCGACGGCGCGCGCGGTATGGTGAAAACAGCATTTAGTCTCGACGAAAACGATCCGCAATTTGAACCGTTGCGCTTGGAATTTCTGGCGCAGTACAGCGCGCTGTTGGCGACTCGCACTGAATTATTCGCTGGCATGAACGACGTGCTCGATTTTATCGAAAGCGAAAGTCTCGCCTGGGGCATCGTTACCAACAAACCAAATGCCTTCGCCGAACCGTTATTGCGCGCGCTGAATTTATTCGAACGCTGCGCGGTTCTGGTCTGCCCGGATCATGTGCGCGACCGCAAACCGCATCCCGAAGCGCTGTATCTCGCCTGCGACAAAATCGGCTGCTCCATCGACGAAGCGATTTATGTGGGCGATCACCGCCGCGATATCGAAGCTGCACGCAACGCCAACATGACCTCGATTGCCTGTTCGTTCGGTTACGTGCACGGCGACGATCCCTGCGAAAACTGGAGCGCCGATTTCATCGCGCACGACGCCATTCAAATCATTCCCATTCTGCAAAACCGTTTGGATTGAATTTAAAAATTTCGTTAATTTCTCAAGAGCCATCTTCGCAATGACTACCCGCTTTACGCACGACTATCGCCCCGCCGCCGATTTATTACGCGAGCGCGTCATTCTGGTTACCGGCGCCGGCGATGGCATCGGCCGCGCC
>JAQGNY010000014.1 GCA_028293825.1 Verrucomicrobiaceae bacterium | reverse complement strand
TGGTTCAGCGCGATGTCTTTATTTTCCAAGCGCTTCATGTAGCGCAGCATTTCGGTTTCGGAATGATAGCTGTTGAATACCGGGTGCGATAAATAACTGCTGGTGCGCGCGACGGATTTTTCGAAGCCGACGCTATTGCCGAGTTTTACATCGAGATCGGTGACGGAAAAATCGATATTTTTATTAGCGATGATTTGCCATAGCTGTGCGACATGATCGGGCGTTGTGGTTTCGTCGAAGCTGATACCGATTTTATCCGCACCGATTTTCCGCAAATTAATTTGTGCGGTTTCCGCGCGCGCAATGATCGCGTTTTGTTGCGCGCCGACAGTCAGCGTTAGCGTATCGAAATAAAATTCGTGGTCGCATTTAATGCCAAGTTGTTGCAGACCTTCGGCGAATATTTGCGTCAGCCGATGTACGCGTTGCGCAATGCGACGCAAACCATCCGGGCCGTGATAAACCGCGTAAAACGCTGCGCAAATCGACAACAGCGCCTGCGCCGTACAAATATTGCTGGTGGCTTTTTCGCGGCGAATATGTTGCTCGCGCGTTTGCATCGCCATGCGTAATGCTTGATTGCCGTGACGATCGATCGACACGCCGATGATGCGGCCCGGCGCCGAGCGTTTGTATTCGTCGCGCGTGGCGAAAAATGCCGCGTGCGGCCCGCCGTAACCGAGCGGCACGCCGAAGCGCTGGCTGTTGCCGATCACAACATCGGCGCCCATTTCGCCCGGTGGCGTCAGCAATAACAAACTGAGTAAATCAGCGGCCACGACCACCAGCGTGTTTTGTTGATGCGACTTTTCGATTAATTCGCGGGGATCGATAACAGCGCCGTATGTATTCGGATATTGCAGCAGCGCGCCAAAAAAATCACCGCCGATCAAATCGGTCGCGGGATTGCCAATAACAATATTGAAGCCGAGGTGATGCGCGCGCGTGCGCACGACGGCGATGGTTTGTGGATGACAATCATCGGCAATAAAGAAGTTTTCGTTGCGTGCTTTTTTATTCATGCGCTGACACAGCGTCATTGCTTCAGCGGCGGCGGTGCCTTCATCGAGCAGCGATGCGTTGGCCAACTCCATGCCAGTGAGGTCCATCACCAGTTGCTGATAATTTAATAAACCCTCGAGTCGGCCCTGCGAAATTTCCGGCTGATAGGGCGTATAGGCAGTGTACCAGCCGGGATTTTCCAGCACATTGCGCAGAATTACTGGCGGCGTAAATGTGTCGTAATAACCCATTCCGATGTGCGAGCGCAGCACTTTGTTCTGTGCGGCAATCGTGTGCAATTTATCCAGCGCGTCCTGCTCGCTGAGCGCCGCTGGCAGGGCCATCGTGTCGCGGCGCAGAATCGAGCTCGGCACCGTGCTTTCCATCAATTGTTGCAGCGATTGCGCGCCGATAGCGGCGAGCATTTCTGCGATTTGCGCGACGTTCGGGCCGATATGGCGGCGGGCGAAAGAGTCTTGGGTTTGCAGGGTCGAAAGCAGGCCGTTGGTCATGGATATCCCGGGTGGCGGCAAGTAAAGGAGCCGCTTATTAGAACACACCGGATACAGAATTGCCTTTGGCTCGCTTCGATGTGGTCAGACCAGCGAAAGAAGGCTGCGAAGACACGCAGCCTTAGAGAATACACATTACTCGATGATTGATATCTGCGTGGTTAAGGGGCTTTGCATTTAACGATTTACAGCATGCGTTTCCGTGTTAACGCGATGCCAATCATACCGATAAATAACAGACTTATTGATGCGGGCTCTGGCACGGCAGAAAGGTTATTAATTACACCGCTGATACCGCCGTAATAACCATTTTCAAACATATAATTGAGGTTGAATGTTCCGCCGATGAAATTACCATTTGAGAAATTAAAAGCAAAGTCCTGAATGGAGGATTCAAGGCCACCTGAATTAGTCAGCCTTGGTCCTTCGACGTGCCAGGCAATCGTATCCTTATTGGCTACAACAGAATCAACACAGCCGATCCCGCTTTTTAAATTGTAACTTGCCCCTTCGGTTGACATTGAGTAGCCGAGCTTTCGATTGCCACACGTATATGGTGCTGGCAAATTTTCGATATCTATAGTGAATTGGCCGAAGGCGGCTGGGTCACCGTTATAAATCTTGGTGCCGTCTTCCCCAAACAAAGGAGCCTTGGGATCGATGGCTGTCGGAGAGAAGCCAAAAGTCGGATTTAAATTAAAAGCCGTTACCTCTCCGGTAAATGCATAGTTAACTGGATAAGAGTTTGCGACAGTGGAAAAAAAGACGGTGAGGAGCAGTGCGGATAAGCGCATGTTCAATCCTTTGTGTTCGTCAGAGGTGAAGGTGTTTTTGCTTTAGCATCCAGTCGCGATCCCTGCTCTTGAGATCTCACGAGGGATCGTGGTTGTTGCCTGCAAAATAACATGCAAACAAAGGGCCTCTAGTACTTTTTTCTTATCTATGAATTGGTTGGCAAAAGCCCAGGATAGGAAATCCCAAAAGCGTAATAAATTTCGACATTTTTGAGCCCCTAATGGGGCTCGAAGGAAGTTATCGGGCGTGGAAAGTGAATTTTTGTCCGCCCAACGCTGCTTCGTACATCAGGCCGCCTTTTTGCATCGAGAACACGGCGACGTGATTTAAATAAGCGGCGGGAGATTGAAATTTGGCGGCATTGGCGGATGCACCCGACGAGCCTGCTTGAGCACCGGCACCGACGGCAATTGCGACGGCCGATGCACGCGCATCGAATGAAAAGCTGTCATGCGTGAACCAATCGAGCGCTTCTTTGTTTTCAAAAAAAATCAATTCGCTGAACGTTTGACCGCCGAGTTGAAAGCCGATGGAGAGCTGCACCAACGAGACATCGCCGATAAAACTGCCGCCTTGATAAACGCGACCTTCGCCATAGGCACCGCCGACACCAATGCCGCCTTTGCCGACCGTAGGAAAAATGGCGTAGGCATAAGCATTCTGGAAGAAAGGTTGCGTAGAGGGTGCTTCGCGAAATTTTTGCGCGGTGTCTTCATATTCATCCGCGTGCGCCGGCAATGCGATCAATGCAAAAGAAAAAGCGATTAACGCCCATATTTTTTTCATTTGTGAGGCTCCTAATATTCGCCCGATGGTTATGCGATTGATAGTTATGGAGTAGATGGATATGTAAGTATTAATTAGTTATGCAATAGTTGTCGTAGATGAGACCGGCGTTATTAACGCATGGTTCCATGTTGATTTCGAGCGAAATAGCGAGCGGTTCGGTGCAGGCATGAGTGAAAAAAAAATTCCAGAGCAGGTCGGTCCGTGGCAGCGTGTCAGTACGCGACAGGTCTATGAAAATCCGTGGGTGAGCGTGACGCACGAAGAAGTGATTACGCCCGCCGGCACCGATGGTATTTACGGCGTTATCCATTTTAAAACGCGCGCGATTGGAATTATTCCGATCGATGCCGACGGCTACACGTGGTTGGTGCGGCAATTTCGCTACACGCTGAATCAGCATCTGTGGGAAATCCCAATGGGCGGCGGCAAATTGCACGACGAGCCATTGGCGGCCGCGCAGCGCGAGCTGCAAGAGGAAACTGGATTTATCGCCAACGATTGGCGCGAAATTATGCGGCTGCATATTTCCAAATCGGTCACGGATGAAGAGGGCGTGGTGTTTGTTGCGCGCGAATTGACGGCAGGTGCTGCGCAGCTCGAACATTCCGAGGCCGATCTTGAAGTGCTGCGATTGCCGCTGACCGAAGCGATTCAGTGGGCGCTGGATGGAAAGATTACCGATGTAATTTCCTGCGCCGGATTATTGAAATTGCATGTGCTGATGCAAACGGGCGCGCTGTAGTTTATCGAAAGTAGCATCGAGAGTCGTTTATTCAGAGGCTTTGTACGACACCGCCGCGATATACAGTTCGCGCTCGCCGGCCGGGCTGCTGAACATAATGTCGTCGCCGATACGTTTGCCGAGCAGCGCGCGTGCGAGTGGCGAATCCATACTTAATTTATTTTTGGCTAAATCGAATTCGTCGGGGCCGACGATGCGATAAGTCTGCGTTTTGCCTTCTTCATCTTCCACCGTAACCCACGCGCCGAAATAGATTTTTCCCTGATCGCTGGGCAGTAGTTCGACGACTTCGAGCGCATCGAGTCGCTTCGTTAAAAAGCGCACGCGACTGTCTATTTCACGCAGTCGACGCTTGCCGTAAATGTAATCGCCATTCTCCGAGCGATCGCCATTTTTTGCCGCTTCATGCACGACATTGGTAACTTGCGGGCGCTCGATTTTCCATAGTTGATGCAATTCTGCGCGCAATGCCGCCATGCCTTCGGCGGTGATATAAAACGAGCCGGGACGTTGCGGTGGGCGATAACGAGACATGTGCTTGAAATTTCCGAAAAAGCTTTCGGGTATTATGGCAGCTAAATCCCTAGCGATAACTTTCGATATGCGCGCGTTAATTGGCGGTTTGATTCTTTTTGTAGCGATGATCGGCTCGGTGCTGGCGTTCGAATTAAAAAGCGAGCCGCAGCAGGGCGCGTTGGTTTACGGCAGCGTGGCGGCGGGCTCGCATTTGCAACTCGATGGCGCAGCGGTGCGGGTGACGCCCAATGGCGAATTCGTAATCGGTTTCGATCGCGATGCGGCGGCAACGGCGCGGCTTGTCGAAATCACTGCGACCGGGCACCGGACCGAGCATCTGTTGACTGTCGCGCCGCGTCATTACGACGTGCAATCGGTGACCGGCGTGCCTCAGCAAACGGTGGAGCCGCCGCCGGAACAAATGCAGCGCATTATTCGCGAGCAGCAGTTGGTTACCGATGCGCGGGCGACTGATAGCGATCGGCTCGATTTTCTGGCGGGTTTTCAATGGCCGATACTCGGTCGAATCAGCGGCGTTTACGGCAGCCAGCGCATTTACAACGGCAAAGCGGGGCGGCCGCATTACGGTGTCGATGTCGCCGCGCCAGTGGGCGCACCCGCACGTGCGCCAGCCGATGCGACAATCACGCTGGCCGAGCCCGATCTGTTTTTCTCGGGCGGCACGTTGATCATGGATCACGGTTACGGGGTATCATCCACGTTCATGCATTTAAGCCGTTTATTAGTAAAAACCGGCGATCAAGTTAAAGCGGGGCAGGTGATCGGCGAGGTCGGCGCAACCGGTCGCGCCAGCGGGCCGCATCTGGATTGGCGCATCAATTGGTACAAAGTGCGGCTCGATCCGCAGTTGTCGGTAGCGCCGATGCCCAGCGTATCGACACCCTGACACGCATGCGTTAAAACCTACGAAATCACGAGATAAACGATCATGCTCGATAAAAAATTGCTGAGTATTCTGGTGTGCCCGGTGACGAAAGCACCGCTCGAATACGATGAACCGAAACAGGAATTGATCTGTCGCGCCAGCGGCCTTGCCTATCCGATTCGCGACGGCATTCCGGTCATGCTCGAAAGCGAAGCACGCCAGCTCACCACCGATGAGAAGCTCAGCAAGTAATCCCAGGCTTGCCGTCGCATTCTCCGTATTGGCTATTCTCGCTATACTGAGCCGCTAAATCGCTCCCGTGCCACACGACAAAAGTGCTCGTGTGCCCGCCGCCCCCATACAACTTTGGTGTGAGAAATAATGAAGAGCTCCGAGATTCGCGAAGCCTTTCTCAAGTTTTTTGAAGGTAAAGGACATACGCGCGTGGCCAGCAGTTCGTTGGTGCCGCACGAAGACCCGACGCTGCTGTTCACCAATGCCGGCATGAACCAGTTTAAGGATGTGTTTCTCGGCTTCGATAAACGCCCGTACACGCGCGCCACGTCATCGCAAAAATGCGTACGTGCCGGCGGCAAACACAACGATCTCGAAAACGTCGGCTACACCGCGCGCCATCACACTTTTTTCGAAATGCTCGGCAATTTCAGCTTTGGCGATTATTTCAAGCGCGACGCGATTTTGTTCGCGTGGGAATTTTTGACCAGCAAGCAATGGCTCAATCTCGACACCGATAAATTGTGGGTCACCGTTTACGCCGAAGATGACGAGGCGTACGACATCTGGAACAAAGAAGTCGGCGTGCCGGCGGAGCGGATTATTCGCATTGGCGACAACAAAGGCGCGCGCTACGCGTCGGATAATTTCTGGATGATGGGCGACACCGGTCCGTGCGGTCCGTGCACCGAAATTTTTTACGATCACGGCGCCGATATTTGGGGCGGCCCGCCCGGTTCACCGGAAGAAGATGGCGATCGCTACATCGAAATCTGGAACAACGTATTCATGCAGTTCAATCGCGACGAGCAGGGCGTGATGCATCCATTGCCGAAGCCGAGCGTCGATACCGGCATGGGGCTCGAACGTATTTCCGCTGTGTTGCAACATGTGCACGCGAATTACGAAATCGATTTATTTCAGCATTTAATTAAAGCCGCCGCGCGCGAAACGCACACGACCGATTTAAATAGCCCGTCATTGAAAGTGCTCGCCGATCATATTCGCGCGTGTTCATTTTTAATTGCCGATGGTGTTATTCCCGGCAATGAAGGCCGCGGTTATGTGCTGCGCCGCATTATTCGTCGCGCCATTCGCCACGGCTACAAACTCGGCGCACGCACGGCGTTCTTTTATAAGCTCGTACCTGATCTGGTGCAGGAAATGGGCGGTGCGTTTCCCGAATTAAAAGAATCGCAAACGCGCATTGCCGATGTTTTACGCCAGGAAGAAGAACGCTTTTTTGAGACCATCGAAAATGGGATGGAGATTCTTGAAAGTGCGCTGACCGATATCGCCGCTAAAAATATCGATACGCTTGATGGCGATACCGCGTTCAAATTGCACGATACCTACGGCTTTCCGCTCGATCTAACAGCCGATGTATGCCGCGAAAGAAATGTAAAAGTCGATGTCGCGGCGTTCGATGCGGCGATGACCCGGCAGCGCGAACAAGCACGCGCCGCCGGTAAATTTAAAATGGCGACGGGGCTCGAGTATTCCGGCGTAGCGACTGCGTTTCACGGCTACGAAAACCTCGAAGTCGTCGATGCCACGATCACAGCGCTTTATCGCGATGGTACTGCCGTGCAGGAATTGCGCGATGGCGAAGAGGGCGTGGTCGTGCTCGATCGCACACCGTTTTATGCAGAGAGCGGCGGCCAAGTCGGCGACAGCGGCGAAATCTTTTTACCTTTGCCAGCAGGAGCTGGGGCCGGCAATGTCAGCACCACATTGTTTGCCGTGGAAGACACGCAAAAAATTCAGGCCGATGTGTTCGGCCATCACGGTACGTTGCGCGCGGGCTCGCTGAAGGTTGGTGACCGCATTACCGCGCGCGTCGATACGTCACGCCGTGCGGCAACGGTTCGCAATCACTCGGCCACGCATTTGATGCACAAGGCATTGCGCGAAGTGCTCGGCACGCATGTGCAGCAAAAAGGCTCGCTGGTCGACGCGGAAAAAACCCGGTTCGATTTTGTGCACAACGCACCGATGACGAAGGCGCAAATTCGCGATGTCGAACAGCGCGTCAATGCGGAAATTCTTTCTAACATTGCCACTCAGGCGCGCGTGTTGCCGATCGAAGAAGCGCAGAAAACGGGCGCGATGATGTTGTTCGGCGAAAAGTACGGCGACGAAGTACGCGTGCTCGATATCGGCTCGTCGCGCGAATTGTGCGGCGGCACCCATGTCGCGCGCACTGGCGATATCGGCTCGTTCAAGATTATTGCCGAGACCGGCGTTGCTGCCGGCGTACGTCGTGTCGAAGCAACCACCGGCGAATCGGTGCTGAAAATTATTTATGAGCTGCAGGATGGCGCTGAATTAATTGCGCACAACCTCGGTTCGAATAATTCGAATTTAAACGAGCTCGCGGCGAAGGCTGGTCGTATCGAAGCGGAAAAGCGTGAGTTGGAAAAAGAGCTCGCGCAACTGAAAGGTAAATTGGCGAGCGCGGCCGGCAACGATCTGTTGGCGCGCGTGCAAGAAATTAACGGCGTAAAAGTTCTCGCCGAAAAGCTTGAAGGCGCGGATGCCAAAACCCTGCGCGATACGCTCGATCAAGTAAAAAACAAATTGGGTTCCGCCGTGATTTTATTGGCTGCGGTCGATGGCGATAAGGTCATGTTAATCGCCGGAGTCACCAAGGATTTGACCGATCGCTACAAAGCCGGTGAGTTGCTGAGCAAGGCCGCTGCCATTGTCGGTGGCAAGGGCGGTGGTCGCCCCGATATGGCGCAGGGCGGCGGTACTAATCCCGCTGCATTGCCGCAAGCATTAGCGTTGGTTGCGCAATACGTAGCAGGTTAATTCGGCTGTAGTTTCAATCGCGCGGAATTTGGTGTTTAATTCCGCCTCTTTTTTATCCCTACGAGTGTTTTGAAACGATGAGTTTGATCGTTCAGAAGTTTGGTGGCACCTCGGTTGGTTCGGTAGACCGAATCGAGCAGGTCGCGGCCAAAGTAGCCAAATTCCGCGATGCAGGGCACGACATCGTCGTGGTTGTGTCCGCGATGAGCGGCGAGACCAATCGTCTTATCGGCTTGGCGAAAGAGATTCAAGAGCAGCCCACGCCGCGTGAACTCGATGTACTGGTTTCGACCGGCGAACAAGTCACGATTGCGCTGCTGTGCATGGCGTTGCACAAACGCGGCTACGCGGCGAAGTCGTATACCGGCGCGCAAGTCAGCATCGTTACCGACGATTCGTTTAATAAAGCGCGTATTAAAGAAATCGATGGCGCCAATATTCGCGCCGATCTCGATCGCGGCGTGATTGTCGTCGTCGCTGGCTTTCAGGGTGTCGATGAAAGCGGCAATATCACTACGCTCGGTCGCGGCGGTTCCGATACCACCGGCGTCGCGCTGGCGGCGGCATTAAAAGCCGATGAATGTCAGATTTATACCGATGTGGATGGCGTTTATACCACCGATCCACGCGTGGTCGAAACGGCGCGCCGCCTCGACAAAATTACGTTCGAAGAAATGTTGGAGATGGCAAGCCTGGGCTCGAAGGTGCTGCAAATTCGCTCGGTCGAATTCGCCGGCAAATACAATGTGCCGCTGCGTGTATTGCACAGTTTCCAAGATGGCCCCGGCACTCTGATCACTCTCGAGGACAATTCCGCTATGGAAAACCCAGCAATTTCCGGCATTGCGTTCAATCGCGACGAAGCTAAATTAACCATCGTCGGCGTGCCCGATACTCCCGGGGTCGCGTATCAGATTCTCGGCCCGATTGGCGATGCCAATGTTGAAGTCGATGTGATCGTGCAAAACGTGGCGCAGGACAACACCACCGATTTCACCTTCACCGTGCATCGCAACGATTTGGCGAAAGCCGAGGCGATTTTGCGCGACACCGCGAAAAAGCTTGGTGCGCGTGAAGTAAAAACCGACGCGAAAATTTGTAAGGTTTCATTAGTGGGCGTCGGTATGCGTTCGCATGCGGGCATCGCCAGCCAGATGTTTAAAACATTGGCCGAGGTCGCGATCAATATTCAAATGATCACCACCTCCGAAATTAAAATTTCCGTCGTCATCGACGAAAAATACATGGAGCTCGCGGTGCGCGCGCTGCACACAGCATTTGGACTGGACCAGCCAGCGGCGAAATAGCCGTAAAAGAGCGGGTCAGCAAATGGTGGGGCAGCAAGTGCTGCCGTTTATTTATGACCAGGGGTGAACTGTCTTTGGGTGCTTTGCACTGAGGGCAGAGAATTAGGAGATTCATTATGCTCATTTTGACACGCAGGATTGGTGAGACATTGGTGGTGGGTGATGAAGTCACTGTGACCGTGCTCGGCGTGAAGGGAAACCAGGTTCGTCTCGGCGTGAACGCGCCAAAAGAAGTGGCAGTCCATCGCGAAGAAATTTATCAGCGTATCCAGCGAGAGAAACAGGATAGCGACCCCGCCTGAGCAGTCTCGATTTAACGCGTATTTTTCGCTGGAAATCAGAGATTGCTGTGATATGATGCCGGCCGCCAAAATACAAAGTGGCGCGCGGTAAAAAACAGTTTATGGAGAGGTGGCCGAGTGGCCGAAGGCGCTCCCCTGCTAAGGGAGTATCGGGTCAAAAGCCTGATCGAGGGTTCGAATCCCTCCTTCTCCGCCAAATAAAAAGCCCGGCCTTGCGCCGGGCTTTTTATTTGTGGTGTTGGTCGGTGAGAACCCTTGTTCGAGCCGGAGCTTGCGTAGCAAGCGGAGACAGCGCCCGAATGGGCGATACTAAATTGCAGAGCAATTTTTGGACGTCCGGAGCGCAGCGACGGCGCCTCGCAGGGTGATGGCGCAGCCCGAATCAATCCCTTCGTTTGTGAAGATTATCCGAGTGTCCAATTTCTATTCGTAATGCTTTTCGTCGAGAACTTCGGATCGAAATAATCTCGCGGCAAATTTGGTAAAGCGGGCAGCGAAGTTCAAATTAACTGTCTCCTCTGCAAAAAAGCCTTCATCGCGAGGGCTTGTTCGTTTACGCGTTTCAAAAGCGTTTCCGACGACCCGCCTAATTAATCGCTTCCTCATTCCACCACGATAAATTCGGTGCGTACTCGATCAATTCGCGCCAAATATTGCCGACGGCCTGTTCGGCGATTGTGGGCGCCATACCCAAGCCCAACATATTCATCTGCGCAATTTCGCTGATGTAATCACGCTTGCAGGGATGTCCGTGCGCGGCGCGGCGAACACCCTCGAGCGTTACGCCGATGACGAAATCGGCCGCCGCTTCGATCGACGAAAAGTGCAAAAAACCGGCGTCTTTCGCACGCAATAAACTGTGCGTGACGATTTCAAACATCGGGTTGCGCTGCGATAAATACACCACAAAATCGACGCGGGCAGTGAATGCGGCCCAACGCGGTTCCATCGCGGCGCGCGTTAATGTCAGCAGCGTGCCGGCGGCAGCGGCAATGGCCGGATCTGCATTGCCGCTAAATAGACGCTCGAACGCGAGCAGCATTTCCGCCGCCATTTCCTGACCGAGCGCCGCGACGGCCTCATCGAGCGAATCGAAATATTTATAAAAGGTGCCGCGCGATACGTTTGCTTTCTGCACCACATCGTCGATAACGGCGGCGCCGCCGCGCTCGTTCGGTAGATAAATATCGAGAATCGCCGACAGCAGGCGGGCGCGCATACGGGTGCGTTTTTCCTGCGCGACACGCACGCGAAAATCGGGAGCTACTGCATCGTCAGTGTTTAAATGATCGAGCGCGGTAGTTTCAGTCATGGCAATAAATAATCGAGTGAGAGGGGGTTTTTTCGGCAATTAATTGCAGCGCAGCCCGCCAGCGAATTAATGCGGCGGATGATAGTACCGCGCGAGCATGGAGCCATCGTCTTCAAATACATAGGTTTCGATGGAGTGCGCGGTAATCGGTTTGCCGTCGAACACGCCGGTATTTTTGATATGCGCCGCGGCGTGTTTGCCGTTGACGATGAAATTAATGATTTCCATATGCCAGCCTTTGTAAACACGGCACAGCTCTTCAAGCACCGGCCAGCCGTCTTTGTTTGCGCTGCCTACGGGATCTTCAACGCGAAAACCGCCGGTCGCGATTGCATGAAAAGCGGCGAGAAATGCGTCGATATTTTGCGCATTCCATAATTCGATTTGCAGATGGAAAAAATCGCGAATTTGTTCGGGGGTTGCCGCTGCCATGATGAGTCCTTGTTGTTATCCGCACAAAATATTCGTTATTTGATCGTTGCTTCCGAATCGATATCCGGCGTCCGCAGCGCCTAAGTGTGTCTGCTGATATCGGGCAGCAGCGCGATATTCGACGGTTGACCAAGGAGCGCGCGACCGTAAAGCTCGATCGACAGCCGCGAATTCATCGCGTTGTGACGGCTGCCGAAGCTGAGATCGCGCCAGAAACGCTGCAACGGATTGGTGGTGGCGAAAGCCGACGGTCCAGCGATATCCATTAGGCGGTCGCCGGCGCGGCGTAACAAAGCCATCGCGTAACCGCTGTCGGCTTGGATGCGTGCTTTCTCGAAGCCGCTCAGCTCGCGTTGCGGCGAGGTCTCATCCAGGTAAGCGGCGGCGCGGCGAATATGCAGCCAGGCCGAATCGATTTCGAGTGCCGCCTCACCCAGTTGTCCGACCAAGTTTTCCGAGTCCGCCTGATTGTCGTAACCCCAACCGACTACGCTACGTTTGGGCATCGCGGCGCTGACGCGTTCGAGCAAGGCTTCGGCCGCGCCGAGCATTGGCGCCAGTACGCCGAGCGGAAAGCGCGGTTCCATCGGCCATAAATCGCGCGGCTCGAGTCCGGGCATCTGCAACAGCATCGCGCGCGAAGGCATCTGCGAATTCAGCATAGCCAGTGCATCGGGGACGAAGACATTATCGGCGACGATGGTGTTGCTGCCGGAGCCGAGCACGCCAAGTACATTCCAAGTGTCATTGATCGTTACAGCTTCATCGCGCAGCGGTATTAACGCCAGGCCTTGATCGACAGTGTTGCCGGTCCCGTCCACCACCAGAATTCCGTTAAGTGCCCAATCCGCATGCATGCAGCCGGACCCGTAGCCCCAGCTGCCGGTGACGCGATAACCGCCGGCCACCCGCACAGCTTTCGCGGTCAGGCTGGTGGCGCTACAGAAGCGTTCGTCGCCGCGCTTGAACAGCAATTCGGTCATCGCTGGCGGAAAGCCGGCGGCGCTGCCGGTCACGCCCGACAGCAGGCCGAAAGCCCAGGCTGTTCCCGGGCAGGCCTTGGCCAGCTCGGCGATGGTTTCGAGGTGGGTAATGACCGAGCAGGCCGGGCCGTCGGCACGTCGCGGAAACATCATGCGGAACAAACCGGATGTTTCGAGTGCTTCGATTACCGGCTGCGGAACGCGTCGTTGTTGCTCTGTTTCTGCTGCGTATTGCTCCAACAGCGGACGTAAGTTTCGCGCAATAACGACGGGATCGTAAACGGACGAGGCGGAGGTATCAGTCATCAGAAGGCTCGCTCATTATTATGAAGTGACGAATTTGTTCAAAGTGACATTGCTGTGCATTATATTTAGACGCGGACGCTATGCAAGACAAATTCATCGTAATGACAAAATTTTGAGCAATAAAAAAGGCCGCTCAAAGCGGCCTTGGTCGGACAAGGCGAATCAATCGTTGAGCAGCAAACCGCGCAATTGCTCGGTTTCTGCTTCTGTCAGACCGATACGATCGCGGATGTACGCGTCGAAAGATCCAGCAAGTAGCGCGGCTTCTTCGAGTCCGGTATCGAGGTAGGCCTCCTCGACATTGGTTAGCGCACGAATGGTGGCGTCGTTCGGTGCAAAACCGAAAGCATCACCAAACGATTGAATGATCGAGCCGGCGAAGCGATCGGTAGTGGCGTGTTCGCGCGACAGCATGTAATCGGAGTAGATGGTTTCGCGCGGCACGCCGAGCGCATGCAGAATCACCGCGATGGCAAAGCCGGTGCGATCTTTCCCAGCGGTGCAGTGAATCAGCACCGGCAGCTCTTGGTGCTGGATCATATGGTCGAACAGCACGCGCAAATGCGGCGCCATCGCTCGGGCCATCGACCGGTAATTGAACAGCATCGCGTTGCGCGCGCCGTTTTCGGACGGATCGTTGCGCAGTGCATCCCACGCTTCGTTGCCGTGCGCGCGCAGATCGGCCGATACATCGAGGTTCAACAGCCGCACCGAGATGTCGCCGCACCAGGCATTGGGATCGTGCTCGCGCTCGTTGTCGCTACGCAGATCGCAAACCAGGCGCAAGCCCAGTGCGTGCAATTTGGCGATGTCGGCGGCGACCAGATAAGCCGGGCCTTCGGTGCGAAACAGCTTGCCGTGGCGCAACTGGCGCCCATCGTTAGTAACCCGCCCGCCGAGATCGCGAAAATTGGGGGTGCTATGCAGCACGACGCGTGCTGCGGGGGAAGTGGAACTGCTCATCGAAATTACCTCATAGCGACCGGTGCCAGGGGCAGCGGCATTTATTTTGATGTGGCGAAGACTTTTGCCATTACGGCGTCGACGGTGCGGGTGGGCAGCAACTGCGGCAAAATCCAGTTTTGCAGCCGGCCTGGCACCACGGCGTAACGTATTTTCGGTTTAGCGACGGTGAGTGCCGTCAGCGCGACTTTGCCGAGCTGCTCCGGCGTGTAGCCAGTGCGCAGTCCCTCGTGCATCACCTTCAAAAATACCTTGATCGCGTTGGCGTAGTCAGTGCCTGCATAGGCTTTTTCGACCGGATCGTTCTTATCGAACACCGGACTTTTGATCGAGCCGGGGTTGATGATGACGACTTTGATACCGTACATCACCAGCTCGCGCCGCAGCGCATCCGAGTAGCCTTCGAGGCCGTATTTGGACGCGGAGTAAGCGCCCATCATTGGCGTTGAGAGCTTGCCGGCCACTGAGCTGATGTTGACGATGCGGCCCGGTGTGCCGGTCAGCGTCCGATCGGCGCCGAGCAGCGGTGCAAATGCCTGTGTGACGATATGCGTGCCGACTAGATTGATCTCGATCTGGCTGCGAAATTCCGCCACCGGCTGCAATAACAATGGGCCGGCAAAGACCACGCCGGCATTGTTGATCAGCGCGTCGAGCGTGCGCCCGCCGAGTTCCGTGCGAACCTTTTTCGTTGCATCCGCAACGCCGGATTCATCGGTGACATCGAACAATAACGGCTGAAACGCAGCGCCAAATTCGGTACTTAAGCGATCGGCATCGGCCGGTTTACGCACGCTGCCGAACACGATCCAGCCGGCGTCGATCAGCACGCGCGTAATGCCGTGACCGATGCCGGTGGAAACGCCGGTAATTACTGCGACTTTTTTATTGTTATCGATCATTGCATTGTTCTCTTCATTCTTTTCGAGAGCGCGAACGCGGGTTATTTTTCGGCTTTTTCCTCTTCCTTGACCGGAATGACAAAGCTCATGAACTCGTAGAAATCGGGTCCCAATTCCGGCACTTCCATACCGAGCAGGCGCGCCAAATGCTGTGTTTGGAAGTTATGAATAACCGATTTATTGGTCGGTTTGATTTTGCCCAAACCGATCTGACGATCGACCGAACGCAGCGCGATAATCGACATGCGCAAGCCGGCGATCATGTCGTAGTACTCCATGTCTTCGACCGGACGACCGACTGCTTTTTCGTAGATCGCGATGCTGGTTTTGCGATCCGGCAGACCGGGCAGGCGCGGGATGCGAAATTGCGTGCTGAACAATTCGTCGAAATACAGCCACCACGCCAAATCGATTTCGCCGGGGCCGAGTGCCGCCAATTCCCAGTCGATCAAGGCGGCGATAGAACCGTCTTTTTTGAACATCACATTCGAGGAGTGCGGGTCGCCCCACAGCACATTGGTGACGGCTTTCTTCGGGCGATTGCGCAGCACGTAGTCGAGCGCAGCGTCGGCAATCGGTTGCTCGCGACCTTGCGCCGCCCAGCGATACCACTCTTCCAGCCAATTTAGATACTGATCCAGGCCGGGCTCGCCGCGCGCGGGATTGTTGAGGAAGGTAAAACCATCCTGCCAGTCGAGTGTATGCACCGAGGCAAACGCTTCGATGGCATTGGTCCACGTCTGCAGCCGTTGCTCGGGCGTGAAGTCGACCAGCCAGCCTTCCAGATTGTAATTCGGGTTCTGCTTGGCGATCTCGCCATCGATACGGACCATGACCAGAAATGGCGCGCCGAGCAGCTCGCTACCGCTTTCCATGCCGATGAATTCCGGTACGGCCACATCGCTGTGCTTGTTCATCGCGCCCATCATGTCGGCTTGCAGGCGCAGATCGCCGCCCTTGATCAGCTCGTAAGTAGACGCCTGCCGACGCACTACCAGCTCTTTCGATTGCGGGCCTGCGGGGGTGTTGTAGTCGGCGCGAACGAAGAAAATCTCGGCCGAAAAGCCGCCGCCGGTATCGACATCCACCGGCGATACTTTCATGTCGGTGGCTTCGGGAATGTGTTGGGTCAGCCAGCCTTCAAGGCGCTGGCGGGTAGTTACGGGATCGAGCACCTGCATTATTGTTCTCCGGGCAAGTTGCCTCGTCTGTCACCGCTAAACAGGCGCCAGACGAGGTCGGTCGAATGAGAAGTCGGATTAATTATTTGGAAACGCGAGCAGCGAGCGCGCGCCGCAATTCATTGGTCAGCGGGCCCATCTGCGCTGGCGCGCTGCCGTGCAGCAGAATTTCGTCCGCACCGGCATCCAGGAACGCACACAGCTGGTCGGCACACTGCGCGGCGGTGCCGACCGCAGCGCCATCGCGCAGCCAGTCTTCCGGCAGCGAGCGGCTGGCTTCGACCAATTGATCGCGGGTAAAGGCTTGGTCAGCGGTCTTGCCGGCGCCGAGATTGGCCAGCGTCGGGTGCGCGCGCAGACGATCGAGCGCGGAGGTATCCCAGCCGTTAATTTCCGCGATCATTTCGCCGAAGGTCGGCAGTTGGAAATAGGTGACGGCACGACCACCGACTACAGCTTCTTCTTCTGCTTTCGGCAAATCGGGCGCGACGATGATGTTGTGGATGATGCGCACTTTGCTCGGGTCGCGGCCGGCTTTCTCGGCGGCGTCATGTACGATCTTGGCGGAGTTGCGCACGCCTTCAGCGGTGATAAACGGATGCAGCAGCACGCCATCGCAATGCTCGCCGGCAAACGCCAATGCTTTCGGGCCGATCGCCGTGAAGATGATCGGCGGCGGGTTGCCTTCGTAACGGTCGGTCAGCACCAGATGCGGAAACTTGCCGAGAATGCCGTCGTAATTGATGGTTTCACCGGCCCACAGGCGACGCATCAGCGAGATGAAATCGGCCAGACGCGGAAACGTAATCGCTGGCGAGCCGAGCGAGGCGAGATAGGCGGGAACCGCACGAGCCAGCAGCAGGCGAAAGCGTTCGCCGGACAGTGCCTGCATCAAATTGGCGACGCTGGCGCTGACAATCGGATGGCGCATGGTGACGTACATGGTGCCGCCGATTTTGACTTTGGAAGTCGCCTGACTGACGGCGCCGCTCAATACAGCCGGCTCTTTCACGGCGTAGCGCTCGGAAATCCAGATGGCGCCGAGACCGATGCGCTCGGCTTCTTTGGCTTCCTCAATCCCGCGCAGCGGATCGGAAACGCGGCCGGGAAGAATGTAAGTGCCGAAACGATCGGCCAGTTCGCGTGCGCCGATATCGGTAGTGTTATTCATGGTTGAGACGACTCCTAGTGATGTTCTAATTAATTGTTCAGCGACAGGGCGCGGTAATTATCGCCATGCCCTGGAGATTATTCGGGCGGGCTGTTTCGTTTTTATAGGTTCGTTTCGATGATCGGCGTCAGCGTCGATCTGCGCACAAAATACGTCGATGCGCGCGAGTAAGCCACTGCTTTAATTTCATTGATCGTCAAATCTATTGCCGAGGCAAAGACCTGAACCGGCGCGATTTTTCCTGCGCAACCCTTGGTTGGAAGGGCGGTGCGCTAGAATCCTTGAAAAATAGACGGTCGTCAAATTAAATAGATTTTAGTCGGGGCGAGAGTGTAAGGTGCGGCGATTACGCACAGGGTTTCTCGACAATGCCAGTGATAACGGCGGCAACTACTAAAGCGGTAACCAGCGGAGGGCTGGCTCCAACGGACGTTGAGCCTGAGCTGAAGCGTCGGCGCGGCCGGCCTTCGGCCAGTGCCGTGCCCGCGGCGTTGGATGCCGACTTGTTGTTAATGGCATTCAAGACCTTTGCCGAACTCGGGTATGAGGGTGCTTCGATTCGCGATCTGACGCGTCGGCTCGGGGTCAGCCACAATCTGATTCATTCCCGCTTCGGCTCGAAAGAGAATTTATGGCGCAAGGCAGTGGATCATTGCCTGACTGAAACCACGCTGATCTATACCGGCATTTACGCCGAAGAATTCGCCGACGAGGCCGATCGGCTGCGCGCGCTGGTGATGAATTTCACCGAGTGGATGTCGGTGAACACGCATATCGTGCGGCTGGTGACTACCGAGGGTAGTCGCGAGTCCTGGCGGCTCGATTATCTGCACGACAACTACATCATGCCGTACCACCGCCTGCTCGATCAGTTGCTAAAACGCATTGCGCTACAACACAACACGCGGGTCATCGACAGCGCTGCGTTTCAGATATTGCTGGTGCACGGCATCGGCGGTTTTTATGCGTTAAGTCCGCTCACCCAACGCCTGATGCGCGCCACTAAAACCACTGATAAAAAAGTCGGTGATGAAACCGAATTATTCGCCAATCTGCTGCTCGGCTCGGTATTTGTCGAAAAGTAGTAAGTCTGCGCGTCGTGTTCTGCCAGTCGCGGTAAGTCCACTCTCTGTGCGGATGCGCTTCTCAAACGTTAGAATAGACACCCGCCGCTTGAATCTCGCCAGTGACGACGCCACTAAGAAAGAATGCAGTTGCATCGCTTGCAAAGCATGGCGCTCAATTCATCCCCTTAAGAGGTTATTGCAATGAATGAAGTGTGGATCATCGACACCTGTCGCACCCCTCGCGGTATCGGCAAACGCGGCAAGGGTTCGCTGTCGGGTTTTCATCCGCAGCAACTGGGCTCCGCCGTGCTGAAGGCGCTGGCTGAGCGCAACGGTATCAAGACCGAAGAAATCGACGACATCATTTGGGGCACCAGCTCGCAGCGCGGACAGCAAAGCGCGTGCCTCGGCCGCATGGCAGCGTTGGGCGCCGGTTACGACCAACGTGCGAGCGCGGTCACCATCGACCGTTTCTGCGGCTCCGGTATCACTGCGGTAAGTCTTGCGACTGGCGCCATCGCATCGGGTATGGAAGATCTCGTTATCGCTGGTGGCACCGAGCAGATGTCCAATTACGGCATCGAAGGCAACGGCCAGGCTACCTTTATGGATAACGGCAACCTGCAATTGCGCGCTTTGCATCCACAACCGCACCAAGGTATTTGCGCCGATGCGATCGCATCGCTCGAAGGTATCGAACGTCCCGCGTTGGATGAGTTGGCTGTGGTCAGTCAACAGCGCGCGGCCACGGCAATGGCCAATGGTTATTTCAGTAAAAGCGTCGTGCCGGTTTATCACTTCGATGGCACGTTGGCGTTGGATAAGGAAGAGTTTCCGCGCCCGAGCACCACGCTGGAAACGCTGTCGCAATTGAAGCCTGCGTTCGTGGATTTTGCCGATGCGCCGCTCGATGAGCAGGGCACGACCAATCGCAAATTACTGAATCAAAAATATCCCGATTTAAAACTCACGCACGTTCACCATGCCGGCAATTCGTCGGGTGTTGTGGATGGCGCCGCGGCGCTATTGATGTGTTCGCCGGAATACGCGAAAAAACAAGGCTGGAAACCGCGCGCACGTATCGTTGCAATGGCGAACGTCGGCGACTGCCCGACATTGATGTTGAATGCACCGGTGCCGGCTGCGCGCAAAGTATTGGCGAAAGCGGGTTTGACGATCGACGATATCGACCTGTTCGAAATCAATGAAGCGTTCGCAGTTGTCGCAGAAAAATTCATCCGCGATTTGAATCTTGACCGCGATAAAGTCAACGTCAATGGCGGTGCGATGGCATTGGGTCATCCGATCGGCGCAACCGGTTCAATTCTTATCGGAACGATTCTGGATGAGTTGGAACGGCGCGATCTGAAACGTGGTCTGGTTACCATGTGCGCCGCTGGCGGTATGGCGCCGGCGATTATTATCGAACGTATGTAAGAACTCACAATGTGCTCGGGATGAAATTATGCCGAGCACATTGCAAACATTTTTAACTCAACCAAACTCTAATTTTTAATAGACAAATCTCTCCGATTTTTCCCTCGAAAAAACTGCTGCTATAAATCTCGCGATTAATTATCTCGTTGCTAAATTATTTAGTGTTGTTTGTTATCGAACGCGCTTTGTATTTTGTTGCGAAGTATTCTTCACACTTATTTCTTAAGCCGCATTTTCTTAAACAAAAGTGTCAATGATATTGGCGCCGGTTAGCGCGGACGTCGTTTGCGCAGTATCGGTGTATGTCGATGTGCTATTTAGGGCGTCGAGCTGTTGCTGAATCGAAGCAATCTGTTGCTGAATTTGCGCTGCGCTCAGTGCGCCTGGAGCGGTCGTATCACCCGTTTCCACCGCAGCCAGTTGTTGCGTATAGGTCGCTAACTCTGCTTGCAGTAACGTCGCTTCGCTATTTGTTGTCGCTGTATCGGCAAGCGCGTTGTTCGTGAATAGCGTTGCGAAATTAGCTGGCAAAAAAGTAGGTGGGGTATAAGTGGTGGCACTGGAAATCGCGATAGCCATAAACAAATCCTCCTCCGAAATGGCGTGCAAATTCTTGCTCAGTAGGTTGGGCAAATTGCGCGCGGAATAATTCAGGACTTTGTAGGCATAACGAACGCGGGTCGTTATTGAATAAAAGCAGTAACGGCGGGATAGGTTTGCAAAGATGTGCGCCCGGCCGGAGTTGAACCGGCGACCTACCGCTTAGGAGGCGGTCGCTCTATCCACTGAGCTACGAGCGCATAACATGCCGCGAAAGGTTCGCGGCGCGCCATTGTAGCGGCAGCGTCGGTTCGCTCCAATCGCTGGATTGGATTTAATCGGCTTTTATCATCGGTTCAGCGTAGCGATAGGCGATATCCCATGGAAAATGAATCCACGTGTCTTGCGTAAATTCGCGTTGCCAATAATCCGCAGCGCTCTTTCCCTGTGGTTTTGCATAAACGGTGGCGAAGGTTGCGCGCGGCAATAATTGACGCGCGATATGCGCGGTAACACCGGAATCGACCAGATCGTCCACCAACAAAAATCCCGCGCCATCGCCGTCGATAATTTTCAGCGTTTGCGGAATGCCCTGTTTATCGTGCGCATAACTGGCAATGCAGAGCGTATCGACCAGTCGCAAATTAAGTTCGCGCGCCAGAATTCCGGCTGGGATCAAGCCGCCGCGAGCGATGGCGATCAACCCCTGCCAGCGACCGCCGCTGGCTATCAATTGCGCGGCCAATGCGCGCGTATCGCGATGAAATTCGTCCCAACTGAGGCAGTAAGACGTCGGGACTTCGTTGGAAGGAGGCATTGCAAAAATCTCTCACCGGTTCGAGCGGCAAACTGTCGCTGAAAATAGAAACCGGTGCAATTCGGAGTGAGGTTTGCCGGCGGTTTCGGGCTTTGCCGCGATAGCAGCTAAGCGTTGCTGGGTTACGCGTTGCTAATAGTCCGTCCGCTACCGTCGCGTTGCGATGTGCCAGTGGCATCGTACGTGGCGCTCTGGTTGTGCTGACCGCGCAGAACATCCAATACGCGCTCGACCACAAGCCGCGTGCGCCGGCAAATCTGATCGTTGATCTGACTCGCGATTTGGCATTCCTGCCACAGCACGGCAGCGGAATGCCAACATTCGGCAACGCTGGGCGCGTAAGTTTGCGCGGCGGCCAAGGCGGGTGAATCGCCGTTAAAACCGAGTTGACGCAGATGCTGTTGACGCACCGCAAGGTTTTGTTCGATCTGGGTAATCAGGTTTTTTTTCGGCTCGACCAGCGCTTCAAATTGCGTGTAATCGCGTGTTTCCAGGGCTTTGCGTTCCGCGTGCAAGAGTGTCAGCAACTGCTCGGAGCTGGCGATATCGCGCTGCAGCAGTTGATTCAGAAGGGACCAGTCGTGCGTTGTTGGTGTCATGGGCGACCTCGAAATTACGATTCGAAAGTCGCTTCTTTAGAAAGGAGTGACTTTCGGCTATTTAAATAATTCGTCAAAGCCCAGCAGTTTGTCGGCGATAACAATGTCATCGACCTTGTACTGACCGCTGGCCAGCGCCGCTTTAATGTCCGCGACTTTTTTCTCGTTCACGCTCGGCAGTTTCTGGACTTTTTCCTCCACTGTTTTCAGCGATTGCGCTTGGCTGCTCAGATTTACGCTATCGACCGCAGGCTTGGTAACCGGGGCAGGTGCGGCAGCCGGTTGCGAGGTCGAGCGTTCCGTCGATGAGCTGCTATCCTTGCTCGTGCTGCGCAACGCGGCCTGATCCGCAGCGGATGGGTTGCCCAGGCCTTTGATGTCAGTTGCCATTGCTAAAGTCCTTCGGTACGAATTGCTAAATTATGGATTCCCGTTAAGGGTATCGGCCACATTAGCATCAACTTTAGCGATTTTTTTCAGTACCCCATCTTTACCTGCATCGCACTCGCTTACATTGCCGTTTGTACCTGGCCGGGCCCGGTAACTCGCGCCTCGATCACGCGCGCCGAGCCCTGATTTTTAATGCGTATCTGCTCGCCACGACGGCCATCGGTCAGCGCCGTGCCCGACATTTTCACCGCGATCACGCTGGTGGCGGCATTGATCACTACCACGTCGCCGCGACGGATCATCAACGGCGGTACCAACTGTTGCGAAATCACTGCCGCGCCCTGCGGAATCGAGCGCTTCACGCTCATGTTGACTGCCTCATCGAGATCGGTGAGGTATTGGCCGAACAGCTGCGTAATATCGGTTTCCGCCAATTGCACGTCATCGCTGTCGATGGTGCTGCCGGGACCGATCGGCTTAATCGCCACGACTACCGGGCGAAATACAGCGAGATCCACCGGCACATAAACCGACCACGCATCGCCGCAACTCACTTGCACGTTAAGACGCGACGACAGCTGTCCGGCGTCCTTAGGATTGAGCTTCAGCGGCGTGGCGCAAATGGCATCGCCAGCGCCGGCTTCGAGTACCGAGACGGTGTATTCAACGCGAGTTTCAGGACCTAGCTGCTTGGCGAGTTTGTTCGCATAAGACCGCATGAATTGATTAACGGCCGGGCGCAGTGTGGTGTTTTCAGCATTGATTGGCGTCGCCGCTGTGGCCAGCGCCCCCCAATGCACCGACAACAGCACGGTTAACCCACGTAAAAAATTACGTCGCATCATGATCTTGGCCTATGCTCTAGGAGCTCAAATTAAATAGATCCAAACGGGCGCCGAAATATAAGTCACATCCCCGGAAAGATTTTGACGCTTCAATGCGCTTTCCAGTGTTTGAGCAATATCTATGCCGGGGAAAATTAACGAGTTCCATCGAAAAACGATGGCGGAGGGGCGGCATGGCCGGAGTGTTAGATACAGTCAACAAGCGCACGCAGCTGGTCGGGCAAAACCGTCTTGAGCTGTTGCTGTTCAAACTCGATGGACCGCAGATTTACGGCATTAACGTATTCAAAGTGCGCGAGGTGTTGCCGTGCCCGGCTTTGACCTCGATACCGCGCAGCAACGCGGTGGTACGCGGCATTGCGCACATTCGCGGCGGGACCATCTCAGTCATGGATCTCGGCCTGTCGATCGGTAAACGCGCGCTCAGCGACATCGCCAACAGCTTCGTCATCATCACCGAATACAACACCGCCACGCAGGGCTTCCTGGTGCGCTCGGTCGAACGCATCGTCAATATGAATTGGGAAGCGATTCATCCGCCGCCCAAGGGTGCGGGCCGCGACAACTATCTGACGGCAGTGACAGAAGTTGACGGCAAGCTGGTCGAAATCATCGATGTCGAAAAAGTGCTGGCGGAAATATCGCCGCCGGTCGAAGAAATCTCCGCCGGTGTTATCGACGAAGCGGTAACGCGCGCGGCGGTATCGAAACACGTGCTGATCGTCGATGACTCGACCATCGCGCGCAAACAAATCAAACGCTGCGTCGAATCGGTCGGCGCCGAAACCACCGTGCTTAACGACGGCCGCCAGGCGCTGGATTATTTGAAAGCGATTGCCGAATCCGGCGAGCGCGCCAGCGACAAAATCATGATGATGATTTCCGACATCGAAATGCCGGAAATGGACGGTTACACGCTGACCGCTGAAGTACGCGCCGATTCGCGCTTAAGCGATCTGTTCGTATTGCTGCATACATCGCTGAGCGGTGTATTCAATCAGGCGATGGTGAAAAAGGTCGGAGCCAACGAATTTCTACCGAAATTCAATCCCGATCTGCTAGCGGCATTGGTAGCGCAGCGCGTGCGCGAAGTGGACGGCGAGGGCAAGGCTTGAACTTGTCCGCGCACCACCGCACATCGCAAAATTTTAATGCTCAGTTGGCGAGATAACGCAGCGCAATGAATTCGGATTTATTACGCGGCGCCCAGCGCCCCAGCACGCATTTGGCGCGCGAACAATACGAAGAATTTCGCGCCTTTCTCGAAAAAGCGTGCGGCATTGTGCTCGGCGACAACAAACAATATTTGGTGGCCAGCCGGCTCTCCGGTTTGTTGGTCGATCATAAAATTCCCGATTTGCACGAGCTGATTCGACGCATGCAACCGGCATCGCAACGCGCCCTGCGTGAAGCGGTTGTCGATGCGATGACGACCAATGAAACGCTGTGGTTTCGCGATGTGCATCCCTACAATATTTTGCGCGACCGTCTGCTGCCCGAATTGCAACGCAGCAACACCGGTCCCGTGCGTATTTGGTCGGCGGCCTGCTCGTCGGGGCAGGAACCGTATTCGATCAGCATGACCGTTGAAGAATATCGCGCTGCCAATCTCGGCATCCTGCGCCAGCCGGTTGAAATCACCGCCACCGATTTGTCGCGGCAAATGCTCGAGGCCTGCAAATCCGCCGAATACGATCAGCTGTCGCTCGGCCGCGGCCTGTCGAAAGAGCGTTTAAATCGCCACTTCGACGCCGTCGATGGTGTGCGCTGGCGCATCAAAAAAGAGATCGCGCAACGCGTGCGTTTTCAGTCGTTAAATCTGCTCGACAGTTATCTCTCGCTCGGCCGCTTCGATATCGTGTTCTGCCGCAACGTGCTGATTTATTTTTCCGGCGAACGCAAAGCCGACATCCTCCGTCGCATCTTCAATACGTTAAAACCGGGCGGTTATTTAATCCTCGGCGCATCCGAAGGCCTCACCGATATCGGCCAGCAATATCAGATGGTGCAGTGCAATCCCGGGATTATTTATAAGGCGCTGTAAGCTCGCGTCCATTGTCGATACAAACCAATAGCGAGCCTCATCCTTGAGGCTCGCTTCGACTATTTCTATTTGCGCCGCCGTACAGCTCTCACCTTGCCACTGCCGCCACCCCCGCAAAAAAACCGATCTCCGCCATCGGATTCGAGCCCGGAGATACCGACGCCGGCTGGCATATCGAGACTCTCGAAAACCTCTCCCGATTTGGGGTCGATGCGCCGGATGGTGCTCTCGTCGTTTTCCCAAGTGGCATGCCACAACTCGCCGTCGACCCAGGTGACGCCGGTGACAAAGCGATTGGATTCGATGGTGCGCAGAACCGCGCCGGTTTCTGGATCGATTTGGTGGATTTTGCGCTCGCGATACTGGCCGACCCACAGCGTTCCCTCGGCCCACGCGAGACCCGAATCACCACCACCGCCGGGCGCTGGAATCGTGGCGAGCACGCGCCCCGTTTGCGGGTCGATCTTGTGGATGAATTTCTCAGCGATCTGAAACAAATAGCGGCCGTCAAAGGCCGTTCCCGCATGTGCGGTGACATCAAGCGAGCGCACCGTGTTGCCGCTCGCGGGATCTAACGCATTCAGTTTGTCCCCGGACGCAAACCACACTTGCTCGCCGTCATAGGTGACACCGTGAACGGCATCGACGCCGGCAAAAGGTCCGTATTCGCGGACGATATCTGCTGCTGATCGCTTCATGATTTGCTCCTGATTTGTCGGTTGGTGCAGCCATCCTAATCACCGGGAATCAAAGCCGGGAGTAACAAAGTTGTCGTGAATCCCGGCAGCGGCGGCGTCAGCCAACGCCGCGCCCGCCCGTGCCCAAATGACTGCACCTTGCCGGCACTTGCCAGCGCATCGAGTGCCCGCTGCACCGTGCGCTGGCTGGTGCCGAGCGCAAGTGCCAGCGCCGAACTTGACCACGATTCGCCATCGGCTAGGAAGGCGAGCACCGTCGCATACCGTTCTTCAACGGGTCGTGCCAGCACCACAACTTCGGTGGCACGCAGCGGCGTCAGTAAAAATCCATCCTTCGTCGCACTGACATCCGCCAACGTGCAGAGCAGTGCGCGCAGTCGCCCGACCTCGACCCGTAACCGCGCCCGCAGCGATTCATCGGCACGCTTCACCCTAAATGCGCGTGCCACCAGCGTGTCTCTCGGCACTTCGTCGGGCCACGCTTCGGCCAGCGCGCGAGCCAGTATGAACAGCACCGGCCGCGTCGCCAGTGAAGCCATATCGCCCTGATCGCGTACGACAAAGCGGCACGCATCCACGATTAGCGCGGGCGATGCCTGCAATGCCTCGACCTGTTCGAGTAGAAGCAGATGCTCCGCGCCGTTCGCAAGCAAGCGTGCGGCGGGGGTGTTCAGGATTAATGCGGCATTTTCGACTTCCGCCAGCAGCGCGGGAATTCGGGCATGGCGCGCGGCGTGTTCCGCTCGAACAAGCGCCGCGCGCGCCGGCGCCGTCCGCAACCGGCGTATCGCAATACCGGCAACGATCAATTCGTGTACCGCAGTTAGTGCCGGCGGGAAGCGCGCCGGATCGAGCTCAGCGAGCGCAGTTTCGGCTGCGTCGATGCGCCCGATCAGCAGTAAACGCCGGACTTCAAGATGGCGTGCATGCGCGGCGTTTATCCAATCACCCTGTTTTTCCAGTGTCGCCCGCGCCGTGTCGAGCGCCTTCACCGGCCAATTCAAATCGCGTGAGGCGAGCGCAATCTCGGCTTCGGCGACCACACAGCGGGCGCGGGCCACAGCCTCCTTCGGACCGAATGCGCGCACCGCATTGCGCATCAATACTTTTGCTCGAACGAAGTCGCCCAGCTGCGCCATCGCGATGCCGCGCAACGCCAGTGCGTGCGGGTCATCGCGCAACGCAACCCGGTTCAACGCACCGAGCGGATCGCCGGCGGCGAGTGCCCGCGCCGCGGCCGTGATCAGCGAATCCATCGAAATCCCGCCACACTTGTTACTCCCACGGTTCGCGCTCGCTCCGCGATAATCGAGCCGTAATCTTATCTTACGATCACTAACCGACACGTCCTGGCTATAACGACACCCAAACGACACCAACGACAGCGGCACCATCGACGCAAAACACCATCGACGAACAACACCGGGAGAAAACGATGACGACACATGTAACGGCAACGCGTAACGAATGGCTGGCAGCGCGGTTGGATCTGCTGGAGGCGGAAAAAGAGCTGACGCGGCGCAGCGACGAACTGGCTCGGCGCCGACAGGAACTGCCGTGGGTTCGCGTCGACAAAACCTATCAATTCGAGATGGGCGGATTCGAAGCGGGCGGGGCAACGCTGGCCGAACTCTTTCAAGGCCGCTCACAGCTGCTGATTTATCACTTCATGTTCGGGCCGGACTACAAGGCCGGTTGCCCGTCCTGCTCGGCGATTGCGGATGGCTTCAACGGCATCGCCCAGCATCTGGCCAATCACGATGTGATGCTGATGGCAGTATCGCGCGCACCGCTGGCGAAGCTGCAGGCCTACAAACAGCGAATGAGATGGACATTTCCGTGGGCGTCTTCGGCCGGCAGCGATTTCAACGCCGACTTCAATATCTTCTTCACCGAGCAGCAACAGCGCGCAGGCGATATCGAATACAACTACCGGCGCGAGCCCGCAGCTAAACCAATCGCAGAAAAAACCGCGCAAGAATCAGGTCCGCGCAGCAACGCTGGTCCAGTCGCGCAGTTCGCAGCAACATGCGGAACCGACGTGCCAACCTACACACGCGACCGGCCGGGACTCAGCGCATTCGTGCTCGAAGACGGCATTGTCTACTACACCTATTCCGCCTTCTCGCGTGGACTCGACGGGCTGTGGGGCATGTACCAATGGCTCGACCGTGCACCGAAGGGTCGCAACGAAACCGGCGGTCTGTGGTGGCGGCGTCATGATGAATACGAAAACCATTAAGGCAACCGGGCACACCGCGCACATCGAGTGAGTGGATAGTTTCAGCGGTTCGGACTAGCTTTAAATATCGTTACGGAAAGCAGCCCAATTGCAATTTCTGTCCAGCTTCGAATGCATTTGAGAAGTTGTGAACATGGGCCCGACAACGCTCTGCATTCGCAGCAAAAAACATTTACCGATACATCGAATTAAATTTAAAGCGCGGGTGGTTTGCGCGTGCCATTTTCTCTAATGCCCACGTAACTGGCGGTTGAAATCAATTCTATAAATGATGAGAGCGAGCGTAGTTAAATGAGTGAAAAGTTCATGTTGCATGCGCTCGAGATTTCAAAAAATGCGCTCCCGCATTGCATGCCAAATCCGCCCGTTGGTTGTGTGTTGGTTAAAGATGGAAAAATTATTTCCGAAGGGTTTACCCAGCCTATTGGCGGAAATCATGCTGAGGTCGAAGCATTTAATATCTACAAGGACAGTCTTGAAGGCGTTACGGCTTATGTAACGTTAGAGCCCTGTTCATTTGTGGGACGAACGCCAGCGTGTGCAGTACTGTTGGCGAACTCAGGCATTAAAAATGTCGAGGTGGCAATGCTAGATCCCGATCCAAGGAATAATGGGAGGGGCATAAAAATACTTAGCCAGGCTGGCATTAATGTCCGCGTTGGTTTGTGTGAAGCGGAGGTGGCTAAATTATTGGCTCCCTATTTAGGTAAATCCTGAAACTCTTATAAAAATAGAAAAGCGGTAAACCAGCTAACAATTTATTCAAGTCTGCGGCGTAAAGCGGCGCGACTTACCTCAAGCGTTATACAAAGGATGATTCGACTATGGATATTAAAATAAATCTTAACGACCAAATTCATGAATACGAAGTATTGGAGATTTACATCGCTAACAATTGGTCGTCGGCGGAAAAACCCAAACAGCTTTTAGCCGCGTTGCGAAATTCTCACAGCCTCGTAACCGCGCGAATAAACGACGAACTAATCGGTTTAGGTAACGCCATATCCGATGGCCATTTGGTGGTGTACTACCCGCATTTACTGGTGCACCCAAAATATCAGAGCAAAGGCGTAGGCCGTAAAATGTTGGAGGCGCTACAAACTCGATATGAAAATTATCACCAGCAAATATTGGTGGCTGATGGCGAAGCAATCGAGTTCTATAAAAGCGTTGGCTTTGTGCGCGCAGGAAAAACTGAACCCATGTGGGTGTATGCCGGAAGCGATCACTGATGCGTAATAAATACTGCTGACGATCTACTGGTTTTTATAGTTTCAGAGCGCGCCATTCTGAAAAATGGTTTCCATTATTTGGGGTGCATCACTGTAGCTATCAACGATAAATCATGTGCACTTAAACGTTATGAGTCGCACGCTGCTCCCTATATTTAATCCGCGCCTTCCTACCCATCGGCGCATTGCATTTCATTTAATGCGCCCTACGCGATAGTTAAATACTTCCGGCTCGAGAAGCCGCACGTCAAAACTTCGAAGGGTATATCCACGAAAGACTTCACCTATCCCAGACACCCTGTGGGTGTCTCAAATTACCGTTAGGGGTTCTTGAGAAGGGGTACCCTACCTCGAAGCGACCAATTGCTCGCTCTGAGCTCCCTCATCCGAGCAAAAACACTCGAGCTCGCATATCAGACGTAGGTTTACCCATCCCCGATGGAGGAACTCCTCGATCAAAGTGACGAAGAGGTAGCTCGGAAGTAGATCGATCTAGCTCGGAGCTGCGAGTTGCTCGCTCCGAGCGACCTTTTCCTGTAGTGAAGCGAGGAATTGCTCGATCAGAGGTACCCCCTCCCGCCTCCGAGATACCTCTTCCTACCTCGGAAGTACCCAAGGGTATTCGCGGAAGGGGTCACCCCATATCCGAGATACCTCGGGGGCATATTGAAGAGGGGTGATGAGTTATGGGGAGGAGTCACGCCAGCATTAAGAGCGCGCATCGCAATTCGCGATTAGCCACTCCCAATGCGAATAGGTGATTAGCAGCGATGTTTATCCCTCGTGATTAATTACACTTCCACGTGCTGCGCGGTTTTCTCAAAATGCTGTCGCCGCGTGCGGTGCCGACCCATAAGTCATCGCCGATTATCAATGTCGTCGTGGCCATGCTTTGATCGATATCGCTACTGCAACTGATGGTGAGTGACTTCGGATCGATTTTCGAAATCCCCGAGGGAATCGGCTTTTCGCAGCGGCCGGTGGCCACGTAACAGTCCTGAACTAAGGCGGCGGCGGTGCGATGGCCGGTGGCGAAAATGCTGCCGTCGTCGCTCCAGCGCAGGTTGTCCGGCAGCAACGGCAGCTTCAATACTTCGCGCTTGGTGTCGCCCGTGGCCAGCGTCAACTTGAACATCTCGCTCTGCGTCCACGAGGCTACGTATAACGTGCCGCCGTCGGCAGACACCAGCAAACCATTCGGGGCTTCCAATGCGCTATTCGGCACCGTGCGCCAGCCGGTGGCAGCAGTCCACGCCAACACATCGCCACCGAACGGCGAGAACGCGGCGGAGCCATCCATTGGTCTGCCCATATTGGTCATGTACACCGTGTCGTCCGCCGCCACGGCGACCGCATTGCCGAATGCGCCAGCCGGCTCGACCAGACAACCGCGCCAATGCAGCACCGGTTTATCGCGCAGTTCCACCGCAAAAATTTCGATCGATTCGCGTCCGCCGTGATTGACGACATACAACAGCGTTTCGCCCTTGGTCGATTTATGCAGCGCGACACCGTGCGGCGCGAATTCAGCCGCCGCGACTTGCTCCGGACATCCCGGCAGCGTTGATTTTTCCGCCGCGCTGTTCGGATAAATTTGCTGGGCGACACCGGTGCGAACATCAATCGCATACATACCGCCCTGCGCTTGTTGACCGCCGAGCATGCTGCTCGAAATCACCCATTTGCCACCGTCGAGCAGCGCGAAATCTTCGGCATTAAAAACAGCCACGCGCGAATCGGCATTAGCCATATTCGCAGCGCCAGTCATGGCGAAAATAAAAATAATATTGAGTGCAAATCGAAGTTTCATCGCGAGCATTTTATTTTTCCTAGTCGAGGATGAATTATTAGCGCGTTGACGATGGTTTATTGGCTGAACATAACAATCAAGCATCGTTAGTAAAAATGAGCGAGCACTAAACCATATCGTTATCTGTATCCCTAACCTTTTTCGTGATGGGAAAAACGGTGACGGTATCGTTATTTCGTTCTTGCCTCTTTCTATTATTTCGTCGCTCAACCTCTTGCCGCCTCCACTTAAAGCGGCAACCGCTTGCCGCGCAAACCTTGCCGCTTTGCTCCTTACATCGCTCTTAGCTTTTCAAAAACAACCACTTGCGATTTTGGTACGCCGGTTGCTCTTACTTCGTACACGCCGCTATTTACCGTTCACGGCGCGAGGAGAGTAACCATGGCAGCAATCAGTTTCGCTTCAGCATTAGGCATCCACGAGCAGGCGCTGTATTTGCGTTCGCACCGTGCCGAAGTGTTGGGCAACAACCTCGCCAACGTCGATACGCCGAATTTCAAAGCGCGCGATGTCGATTTCTCCGCGCTGCTCGATCAGGCCGGTTCGCAAAGCATGGGCAAACCGCAGCGTACCGATGCGCGGCATATGACGCTGGCGGCCAACGATGGCGACGGCGATTTGCTGTACACCACGCCGAGCCAGCCATCGATCGACGGCAATACCGTGGAAGAACACCGTGAAATGGCGCGCTTCGCGAAAAACTCGATGGATTACGAAGCGAGCCTGTATTTCCTGAATGCCAAATTCAAAGGCCTGCAAACCGCGATTAGCGGCCAGTAAGCGCTGAACGAACGAGATAAACACTATGTCCTACGCCAATTTATTCGATATCGCCGGCTCCGCGATGGACGCGCAAAGCGTGCGTCTGAACACCGTGGCCAGCAACCTGGCCAACGCGCAATCGGCAGCGAGCAGCGTCAATCAGGTCTATCGCGCCAAGCATCCGGTTTTTGCTGCGGTGCAGCAGAGCGCGATGCAACAGCAGGCGGGCTGGGGTGGAATCAGCGCCAACGACGACGACGCGGGGCAGGGTGCCGGCGTGAAAGTACTCGGCATTGTCGAGAGTCAATCGGCCTTGGAGCGTCGTTACGAGCCGGGCCATCCGTTGGCCGACAAAGACGGTTACGTGTTGTATCCGAACGTCAATGTGGTTGAGGAAATGGCGGACATGATTTCGGCATCGCGCTCGTTTCAAGTGAATGTGGAAATGCTGCAATCGGCAAAAACAATGGCGCAAAAACTGTTGTCGCTGGGCCAATAAGACCGCGGTAACGATCGAATTTAGGTTGAGCAATTTTTAGTTAAGTGATGGCGTTCGATAACGTCGGAGAAGACAAACATGGCAGCCGTAGGCGATAGCACCAGTGGCGATTCCTCAGCGATTATCGCAGCGCTGAACAAGAAAAATGCGGCGACAACGTCGGCGACCGGCACTACCGATTCGTCGCCGGCACTCGGTCAGGACGCGTTTTTAAAATTGCTGATCACGCAGCTGAAAAACCAGAGCCCGCTCGATCCGCAGGACAACACGGCGTTCGTTGCGCAGCTGGCGCAGTTCAGTTCGCTGCAGGGCATCCAGAATCTCAACACCACGATGACCGGGCTTGCCAGCGGCATGCAGTCGAGTCAGGCATTGCAGGCGTCGGCCTTGGTCGGTCGTACCGTCGAGGTGAAATCCGGCTCGGCGTATTTGTCTACCGACAGCGTGATTCGCGGCACCATGAGCCTGGACAACAGCACCGCCGATCTGCAGCTCAAAATTTACGACAGTACCGACAAGTTGGTGATGCAAAAAGATTTCGGTGCGCAGGCGGCTGGCGATCTGCCGTTCGCGTGGGACGGTACCAATAGCGCCGGCACCGTGCAGGCGGCGGGCACTTATAAATTCGTGGTGACCTCGAACGACAGCGGCAAATCGGCGGCAGTGACCACGTATCTGGGCGCCAACGTCAACAGCGTCACGATGGGGGCGAATCAGACCGTGACATTGAATGTGAATGGCGTCGGCCAGGTCGCGTTGTCCGATGTGAAAGATATCTTGTAAGCGCCGCTGAGTAGTGGCGTTAGAGCAAAATTGATCGAGAAATTACGGCAATTATTTTCAGTATTAACTTTTTATTTTTACAGAATCTACGTCAGTAGGAGCATGTAACCATGTCATTCAATACCGCGTTAAGTGGTCTGCGGGCCGCGAACCAAGACCTAGCTGTGACCGGCAATAACATCGCTAACGCCAGCACCACCGGCTTCAAGGAATCGCGAGCGGAGTTCGGCGATGTATACGCCAACTCCATTCTCGGTACTGGCGCCCGTACACCGGGCAGCGGCGTATTGGTTAATGCCATTGCGCAGCAATTCAGCCAGGGCAACGTCAATATCACCAACAACAGTCTCGACCTGGCGATTAACGGCAATGGTTTTTTTATCCTGAATAACCAGGGCTCGCCGGCGTACACCCGCGCCGGTGCTTTCGGTCTGGATAACCAGGGCTACATCACCGCGACCAACGGCGGCAAATTGCAGGGTTTCGTGGCGAATGCTTCGGGCCAGATTCTAAGCGGTGCGATGGCGGATTTGAAAATCCAAACGCAAGACATCGCGCCGAATTCCACTACCTCCGTCAACTGGCGGCTCAATTTGGATTCGACCGATACGTTGCCGGCGACCGCGACGTTTAACACCGCCGATGCCAGCAGCTACAACTGGTCCACTGCAGCCACCGTTTACGACAGCTTGGGCAACTCGCACACGCTGACCTCGTACTACACCAAAACCAACAACGTGGTTCCCGCACCTGGCGGCACCGAGTGGCAAGTACGGACCGATCTCGACAGCAGCGGTACTGCGCATTTGCTCGGTACGGTCCGCTTCGACACCACCGGCGGTTTGGTCGGCGCCACACCGCCGGCTGTGGCTCCTGCCGTTACCGGCGTGTTTTCGAGCACGCCGGTGTTGGCCGATACCTGGCCCGGCGCCAACGGTGCCAACGCGATTACGTTCAAATTGAACTACGGCAGTACCACCCAATTCGGCACCGACTCCACCGTTAACTCGCTGAGTCAGGATGGTTACGCGCCCGGTCGCTTGTCCGGTATCGATATCGACGACTCCGGTGTGGTGTTCGCGCGCTACACCAACGGTCAGGCATTAACGCTTGGGCAGGTGGCGCTGGCGAACTTCGCCAACCCGCAGGGCTTATCGCCGGTCGGCAATACGGCGTGGGCAGAATCGTTCGATTCCGGGCAGCCGGTGGTCGGTGCGCCGCAGTCGGGTTCACGCGGCTCGATTCAGGCCGGCGCGCTGGAGGATTCCAACGTGGATATCTCCTCGCAGCTGGTGAACCTGATTCTCGCGCAGCGCAACTATCAGGCGAACGCGAAAACCATCGAAACCGACAATGCGGTGACGCAGACCATCATCAATCTGCGGTAATCGTTAAATCGCAGCGGTCAATTCCATCGTAGGGGCGCGATTTATCGCGCCCAGATTTTCGCATGGGAATTGCACATCGTTTGCAGGGCTGCCGCTTGCTGCACCCGGATTTTCATCGCACAGGTTTTAACAATCGAGGACCGTGTGGCGCGAGAGAAACATTGGTTGGATAAATCAGGCCCTTACGGTAATGGGCTTCCAAGGCAGTCCTTAGGTTGTTGCCATCGCTACCGGCGACAGGTTGCCGCTGGCCCGGCAGAGAATTTCCCCTCCTCATCGCAACGCCGCTTCTGTTTTCTAAGATTTGGTTTTTTTCTGAATAAAAATCCTTTGAAAACAGTTGCTTGATCTAGCTATCCTGCCTTGGCACCGTTGTTGCTCTAAGACTTACAGTCAGCGTTTTTTTGACGCAAAACAAAGTCAGCGGTGGAGTCAACCACTCCCCGCCCGGAGTGATCATGGACAAAGCCCTTTACCTCGCAATGACCGGCGCCAAGCACATCGAGCGCGCGCAGGCCGTCCACGCGAACAATATGGCCAACGCCACTACCACCGGTTTCCGTGCCGATTTCGAACAGGCGCGGGCGATGAGTGTTTATTACGGTGACGGTTTACCGTCGCGTACTTATTCGCTGGCCGAGAACCCCGGCACCGACTTTACGATGGGTTCGCTGGCCGAAACCGGCCGCGAGCTCGACGTGGCGATTGATGGCCCAGGTTGGATTGCGGTGCAGGGCGCCAATGGTAAAGAGGCTTACACCCGCGCCGGTGCGTTGCAGACCAATGCGCTCGGCCAGTTGCAAACCGCCGACGGCCGCGCGGTGCTCGGCGAATCCGGTCCGCTCACTATTCCGCCAAATGAAAAAGTCCAGATTGCACAGGACGGCACGCTGTCCGTGCGCGAGCTCGGCCAGGCGCCGAATGCACTCGGCCAGTTGGGCCGCATCAAGCTGGTCAATCCGAAAGACAGCCAATTACAGAAAGGCGAGGACGGCGCGATGTATCTGCGCGCGGGCCAGCCGGCACTGAAAATCGACGATACCGTGCGCGTGAAAAGCGGATTTATCGAAAACTCGAACGTGAATATCGTCGATGAATTCACCAACGTCATCGCGTTGGCGCGGCAGTTCGACATGCATTTGAAGCTAATGCGGACCACCGAGGAAAACAACTCGTCGGCAACTAAACTGCTGCAGGTTTCTTAAAGGGCACTGCAGGTCTCGTAACGGGTTTTCGCAACGGTTAGTAACAGAACAGTTAGTTAGAAATTGGCGGCTCGCGAGCAGCAAGCGCAAACAGAAATTTGATCGCGGACTGTTGAAGTCCGAATTGTAGACACAGAGGAATCACGGTCATGATGCAGGCTTTATGGGTCAGTAAAACCGGTTTGAGCGCACAGAACACACGCCTCACCACCATCTCGAACAACTTGGCCAACGCGGCGACCGTGGGTTTCAAACGCGACGATGCGCAGTTCGAAGATCTGCTGTATCAAATCCGCGCCCAGCCCGGTGCATCGTCTTCGCAGAACACGCAATTGCCGTCCGGCATGCAGTTGGGTACCGGTGTGCGCGTGGTCGGCACTACCAAGCAATTCACCGAAGGCAGTTTGGAAATCACGCAAAAGCCACTCGATATGGCGATCAACGGCCGCGGTTTTTTCCAAATTCTGATGCCAGACGGCTCCACGTCGTATACCCGTAACGGCCAATTCCAAGTGAACTCGAACGGTGAAATCGTCACCTCGGGCGGCTTGCAATTGCAGCCGACGATTTCGCTGCCGCAGGATGCGCAGACCGTCACGATCAGCAAGGACGGTATCGTCGAAGTGCAAATTGCCGGACAAGCGGCGTCGCAACAAGTCGGACAAATTCAGCTGGCGGATTTTATTAACCCCACCGGTTTGCAGGCGATCGGTTCCAACCTATTTTTAGAAACATCTGCCAGTGGTTCGCCGCAACAAGGTCAGCCGGCCAACACCGGTTTCGGCAGCGTCGAGCAGAGCACGCTCGAAGCATCGAACGTGGATGTCGTTGAAGAAATGGTGAACATGATCACCACGCAGCGCACCTACGAAATGAACTCGAAAGTGATTTCCACAGCCGATCAAATGCTGCAATTCATCACGCAGAATTTATAGCGGGTGCTTGAAATGATTAAGCAACGAATGATTCACCACCTGGCATTAATTGCCAGCATCGCGTCGGCGTTAACGGCCTGCACGATCGGCCCCGAGCCGAAGCCGGGCGATCCTGCGTATGCGCCGGTATCTGCGCCCGCGATGATGCCGCCACCGCCGAATCAAGGCGGTATTTATCAAGCCGGCGGTGGGTTGTCATTGTTTGAAGATAAACGCGCACGCCGCATTGGCGACGTCATCACCATCTCGTTGGCGGAAAGCACAACGTCCAGCAAGAAAGCCGATAGCGCGATCAAAAAAGACGACAAAGTTAATCTCGATGCCGGCGTCGTACTCGGCGCGCAGCCAAAAATCGGCGGCGTGAATATGACCACAGCGATTAATCCCACGCGCGATTTTTCCGGCGCGGCGACTGCCGATCAGAGCAACAAATTGCAAGGCACCATCACCGTCATGGTGTCCGATGTTTTACCTAACGGATTGCTCGAGGTGCGCGGTGAAAAATGGATGACATTAAATCGCGGCGAAGAATTTATTCGGATTCGCGGTTATGTGCGTCCCGAAGACGTGCTGCCGGACAACACCATTGCGTCGACCAAAGTGGCCGACGTACGCATCACTTATAGCGGCAGCGGCGAATTGGCGCAGTCGAATCGGCAGGGTTGGGCGTCGCGATTTTTTGGTTCCGAGTGGTGGCCGTTCTAACAGCGGCCGTTTGTGTTTGATTGTGTAAGTAAAAATATTTTAGTGACTAAAAAGTAACTCTTGAAAGTAAACGGCAAAAAGCAGGTAGCAAATATGTTGCGGCAATTTTCGAAAAACTCTTTTGTGCGCATGCTCGCCATTTTCGCTTTGCTGTGCGCGGGATTTAACGCGCACGCCGACCGCCTGAAAGATATTGCCACGCTCGCGGGCGTGCGTTCGAATCCTTTAGTCGGCTACGGTTTGGTGGTCGGTCTCAACGGCACCGGTGATCAAACCACGCAGACACCGTTCACGTCACAATCGTTTAGCAACATGCTGAAGCAATTTGGCATCGTCATTCCAGTCGGTACCAACTTCCAATTAAAAAATGTCGCGGCGGTAAGTATTCACGCAAATTTGCCGCCGTTTATTAAACCTGGTCAAACCATCGACATCACTGTGTCTTCAGTCGGTAATGCGAAAAGTTTGCGCGGCGGCAGTTTGTTATTGACCGCCTTAAAAGGCGCGGACGGACAAGTGTATGCCTTGGCGCAGGGCGAATTAGTCGTCGGCGGTTTCGGTGTGGAAGGATCGGACGGTTCAAAAGTTACCGTGAATATTCCGAGCGCCGGTCGCATTCCGAGCGGCGCGATTGTCGAGCGCGAAGTGCCGAACGGTTTCGCGCAAAGCAACGGTTTGACGTTTAATTTGAAGCGTTCCGATTTCACCACCGCGCAACAAGTGGCCGAAACTATTAACGACAAAATGGGACCGGGGGTGGCGAATGCCATCGACGCGATGTCGATTCATGTCACCGCGCCGGAAAATACCGATCAGCGTGTGTCGTATGTTTCGGTGCTGGAAAATATGCAGATTGCGGTTGGTGAAGCGCCCGCGCGCGTCATTATTAATTCGCGCACCGGCACCATCGTCGTTGGCAATCACGTCACTGTCAGTCCGGTTGCAGTCACGCACGGCAGTCTCACCGTGACCGTTTCCGAAAATGTGCGCGTCAGTCAGCCCAATGCACTAGCCGGTGGACAAACCGTAGTGACGCCGCAATCGAATGTCACTGCGAAAGAAGAAAACAACCGCATGTTCGAATTGCATAAATCGACCACGCTCGAAGAAATCGTACGCGCGGTAAATCAGGTGGGCGCGGCACCGGGCGATTTAATGGCGATTATCGAAGCGTTGAAAGAAGCCGGCGCATTAAATGCCGAATTGATCGTCATTTAATGCGATGTACGAAGCATGAAACGACACGAGTGATAGCGTAGTGATCGATATATCAACAGCTATAACTGGCGCCGCTGGCACCGCCAGCGTCGATCAGGCCCAGGTCTACAACGACCTGAGCGGCCTGCAGAAAATTACCGCGCTTGGAAAAACCGACAAGCACGCGGCGCTGGAAAATATTGCGCATCAATTCGAATCGATGATGATGCAGATGATGATGAAAAGTATGCGCGAGGCTAATTCGGTTTTTTCTGACGGCGATATCACCTCGAGTTCCGAAGAAAAGTTTTATCAGGATATGTTCGATAACCAACTGACATTGAGTTTAAGCAAAGGCAAAGGGATGGGTATTGCAACGGCGATGATTCGTCAGTTGCAAAGTCGCTTTGATAATTCCGCCGCGAAACCTGCGGCCGATGCCGATCACAATGTCAGCGATATCGAACACAGCACGGCTGCGATTGCGTCAGCGTCAGGCACCGCCGGAAAATTTCCCAGTGCCGCGATACAGGAAGCTATTTATCGTTTGTTCAACGAATCGAAAAGCGGTCAAGACGATAACGCCAATACTGAAGCGGTCAATGCCACACCACTCGACGGCACGCCGCAAAATTTTGTCGAAAAATTACGTCCCGCCGCAGAGCGTGTAGCGCAGCAGCTCGGTGTCGATAGCAAGGCATTATTATCTCAGTCCGCACTTGAGACCGGTTGGGGGCAAAAAGTTTTGCAATGCCCGGATGGTTCGTCGAGTTTTAATTTTTTCAATATTAAAGCCGATGAAAATTGGCACGGCGCTGTGGTAACAGTGCCAACCATCGAATATCAAAACGGCGTCGCGGTGCGCGAGTATGCAAAATTCCGCGCCTACGATTCGCCGGAAGCAAGCTTTGCCGATTACGCAAAATTGATTGGCGAAAATCCGCGGTATAAGCAAGCGATGGATTGCGCCGACGATCCGCGCGCCTATATCAAAGCGTTAGCACAGTCGGGTTACGCGACCGATCCGCAATACGCGCAGAAAGTTATCGCGGTGCTGGATAGCGAACATATATCCGGCAGCAGCGCGCGTTAAGGGTGAAACGACATGGCTGATTTATTAGGTATCGGGGTCTCTGGGTTATCGGCCAGTCAGTCGGCGATTTCCACCACCGGTAATAACATCAGTAACGCCAACACGGCGGGCTATTCGCGTCAGCGCGTTGAACTCACGCCGCAGCCCGCGCAATACAACGGCGCCGGTTATATTGGCTCGGGCGTTAAAGTTGCCAGCGTGCAACGCGTGGTCGATCAATTTTATATTGGCCAGTTGCGTTCCGACACCGCAACATTTAATGAGCTCGATTCATACACCACGCAAATCAGCCAACTCGATTCATTGCTCGCCGATCAGTCGACGGGTCTGTCGCCATCGCTGCAACAATTTTTTTCCGATGTACAACAGGCTTCGCAAGATCCTACCTCGGTGCCGGTACGCCAGGTGGTATTGAGCGACGCCGGCAGTCTGGCGCAGCGTTTCAGCACATTGAATGAACGGCTGCAATCGCTGAGCCAATCGGTCAATCAACAGTTCAGCGCGCAGACTTCGCAAGCGACCACACTGGCGCAATCGATCGCGAAAATAAACCAGGATATTGTCAATCAAAGCGGCGGTACCGGCGCGCAACCGAATTCGCTGCTCGATCAGCGCGAAGAATTAGTGCGGCAATTATCGGAAATTGTCGGCGTGAATGTCGTGCCGCAATCGGACGGCATGGTTAACGTATTTATGGGCAACGGTCAGCCGTTGGTTATCGGTAATCGCGCCAGCACGATGGGCACGAGAACATCGACTACCGATCCTTCGCAACAAGTCATTACCTTGCAGTCGGGCGGCAATGGCGCGGCGGTCGATGTAACGCAATACACCACCGGCGGCACGTTGGGCGGTTTGGTGAAATTTCAAAACGGCACGTTGAATAATGCGTTTAATTCACTGGGTCAAATTGCAATTACGTTTTCCGATGCTGTGAACACGCAACATAAATTAGGTGTCGATTTAAACGGCAATGCCGGCACTAATTTATTCACCGATATTAATTCGCCGGCGTCGATGACATCGCGTGCGTTGCGCGCCAGTACCAATACCGGCACCGAGCAGCCGAGTGTATTTATCAGTAATGCTTCGGCGTTGACCACCAGCGATTATAAATTGAGTTTCACCAGCGCCACTGCTTATACGCTGACACGCATCAGCGACAGCACCGTCGTCAACAGCGGCACGCTGACAGCTGGGCAAACAACAATTCCGGCGTCCGGTGCCACCGATGGTTTTCAAGTTCAAATTAGCGCGACACCAAGTTTCGCTGCCGGCGATACGTTTGCGATTCAGCCGACACGACTCGGCGCGCAAAATATTGCGGTGTCTTTGCAAGACCCGAAACAATTGGCACTGGCCCAGCCGGTTCGCACCGATGCGAATTTAGCGAATACCGGTGGTGGTGCCATTTCGCAAGGTGTCATGGTGCCGCAGTATCAAGCGGCCACAGCGGGGACGACGCTGGCTGTTGCCAATCCATTGACCACGCCGTTACTGGTGCGATTTACCTCAGCGACGACATATCAGGTTTTAAACAATACGAATCCCGCTGCCCCGGCCGCATTTGTACCCGCGTTAACGGGAACGTTCACCACCGGTCAAAATAATGTGGTGCAAATTAACAATGCCAGCGGTGTGCCTTCGTATCAATTTACGCTGTCGGGAAATCCGGCTACCGGCGATCAATTTTCGATTGCGGCGAATACCAGCGGCACTTCCGATAACCGCAATGCGCTCGCGTTGGCGAATTTGAATTTGTCGAAAGCGGTTGGTGGTCTGACGATGTCCGATGCGTACGGAAAAATGGTTTCCGATATCGGCGCCACCACTGCATCGCTGAAGAATAATCGCGATGCGGCTAATACGTTATTGACACAGGCGCAGAGCAATCGCGACTCAGTATCCGCCGTTAACCTCGATGAAGAGGCGGCTAATTTAATTAAGTTTCAACAAGCGTATTCGGCATCCGCGCAAGTGATTTCAATTGCGCGTACGCTGTTTACAACCTTGTTGGGTGCGTTCCAGTAGATTTAATTTTATTGCTGAATTATCGGCAAGATTTTAGATCTACTTGATAGGCGTAGCTGCTTATTAAAAGCAGCAGGGTGTTAAAAACAGCAAAGTGTTAAAAGCAACAGAGTGTTAAAGCGACGGCGTGTTAGACGCAAGAGTTTTTTAGCAGCAAAGAATCGGCTGCATTGAATTAACAGGTAATTATTATGGACCGCATTTCGCTGAGTCAGATTTTCTCGCAAGGGTTGCGCGGCATATTGAACGGGCAGGTTGCCGTCAGCAAAACGCAGGCGCAATTATCTTCCGGTTTGCGCGTAACGGTGCCGTCGGATGATCCGGCCGCTGCCGCACAAATTTTGCAACTCGATCAGACGCAGGCGAATATCGATCAGTACAAAAAAAATATTACCGGCGCGACCAATAACCTCACGCTCGAAGACAGCTCGTTAGCGGATGTCAGTACCGTATTAACGCGCGTGCGTGAATTGGCAGTGAATGCAGGGAGCGGTGTATTGACTGCAAGCGATCGGCAAGCACTTGCTGCGGAATTATCGTCGCGTCTCGATGAGTTGGCCGGCATTGCCAACTCGCGCAATTCCAACGGCGAATATATTTTTGCGGGTTTTCAAGGACAGCAGGCGCCGTTTATTCAAAGCGCTACTGGTTACTCGTATCAGGGCGATGCAGGTCAGCGTTCGGTGCAAGTTTCGTCGAGCACGTACGTACCAGTGAATGACAGTGGTAAAGATATTTTTGTGAATGTCGCATCGACGCGTCTGCCCGGTACGGCGACTTCAACTAACACCGGCAACGCAACAATAGCGATGGGGCAGATTGCCGATCCCACGCAATTCAGCGCGAGTTTTCACGGGCCTTATACGGTAACGATAAATACAACAGGACCGACGCCGACCTATCAAGTCGATACAGTTCCCGCCGGTGCGGCGGTGGCGACGGGCAATTATGTGTCGGGTGAAGCGATTACGTTTAACGGCGCAAAAATCGATATCGTCGGCACGCCAGGCAATGGCGATACCTTTACCGTAACCGCGCCATCGACGCAGGATACTTTCACGACGTTAACTAAGTTGGCAAAAGGTTTAACGTCGCTGAGTGATTCGCCAGACGATAAGCAGCGCTTAACCGATTTAGTTTCCGAAACGTTAGATAACCTCGACAGCGCCGAAACCAATATCAACACCGTGCGCGCGAAAGTGGGCGCGCGGCTCAATATTTTGCAAAGCACCAGCGATCTGCAAGACGGTGTGGGTTTGATTAATAAACAAGTGTTGTCACAGGTGCGCGATTTGGATTATGCGTCGGCTATTTCACAGCTCACGCAACAAAATGTGGTGCTGCAAGCGGCACAGCAGAGCTTCGCGAAAATCAGCAGTTTGACGTTGTTCGATTTTATTCGGTAATTGCAGAAAGGTATTTCAGCAGACGTTTTGTTGGGTATTTTTTCGCAATCTACAGCAGCTTAATTCAATTATTTAAACAATTCGGTGACAGCCGTGTGCTGTTCACCGAATATTTAGCCGCGCGCGCTATCGAGATACGCGCCCACCGCACGGTGACCATGCGTCATCATCGCACCTTCACTCATTAATGATTTGCGTGCATTGCGAACCAGATTTTGCAAATCTTGTTCGCCGATTAACATCGTGCCGAGACGCTCGCGATAGAATTCCGCGTTCTCCGGTCCCACCGGAAATTGATCGAAATGCGCCATCACTAAGCTGTGGCGCGCAGCGGCGCGTTCAACCACATCGAACCAGTTTTGCCCATCGGCCGAATTTTTCATCGACGCCGTCATCGTTTCGATAACAGTCCAGCTGTCCTGGATGGAATGGTTCGCTGTGTAGTTTGCTGTTGAGTCTGTCGCGTTTAGCATGGAGTGCGCCTAGCTGTTTGTTAACCGATTCGATCGAGTGGCAACTGCCGTGTTCGTTAATTACCGTACCGCTGAAGTTAATTAATTACTTACTAGCATTTACGTTGTTGATGGCATCGAATTGCTGGGTCAAATATGAGCTGGTTTGATTCAATTGTTGCACGATCGTATCGAGCGCGGTGAATTGCGCTTGATAGCGGGTCTGGAAATCCAGAATGCGCGCGTTGAGTTTAGTTTGTTGATCGGCTAATTGCGTCAGCGTATCGGTGAGCGCTTGTTGATGCGCTTTCAGCGTGCCGCCGGTTTGCGTGAAATTGCTGATCAGATTATCGAGCTGACCGGCGACGCCAGTGGTGCCCGAAAATAGTTTGCCGACATCGGCGAAGCGACCGTCGGTCGCAGACGCAAATTTGGTGCTATCGAAAGCTAATGTGCCATCGGCGCTGGTGGTGATGCCGATCAGCGACAGGCTGTTTAAATCGGATGCTGCGCCGCTAACCGGAGATGTTAGAGCCTGGCGAATGCGCGATTGAATCAGCGAAACGCTGCTATCGCCAAATAAAGGACCGGCTGTTTTAGTGGTGGTGTCGTAACCGGCCAGCGAGGTAAACGTGCTGGCCAAGTCATTATAGGCTGTGACGAAATCCTGAATCGATTTGGCGGCGCCGCTGGTGTCGGTATCGATCGTTAACTGCGATGCGGCAGGCGGATTGAGTGGATCGGTCGCGCCTTTTAATGCGGTGATAGTGACGCCGGGAATCACGGTCGAAAACGTGTTGGTGCTGCTGGTAGCGGGAAAGCCATCGACGGTGATCGATGCATCTTGCGCGGCGTTAACTTCGCTAAGCCGGCTGTTGGTGGTGTCGGCTTTCGAGTAATACAACTGCGACAGACCGGCGGCATCGGTGTTGTTGCCGTCGCTATCGGTGGCGCTTACCGAAATTTGACTGGCCGTGCCCGTATTGTTCGACGTCAGCACTAATTTCACCGCAGTGCCGCCGGTGCCGTTGCTCACGGTCAATAAGCTGGCTTTAACGCCGGTATTGCCGGTGGCATCGTTAATCGCATCGCGAATTCCTGCGACGGTATCGTTAACGCCTGCGGTGATATCAACATTAAAGCTGGCTGCACCGACGCCAATAGTGAGCTTGCCGGTGCCGACCGTGGTGGCTTGATCGGAAAAACTTCCCGAAGCCACTTTATTGGCTTGTGCCACGGTGAGCACGTTGATGTTGTAACTGCCGACATCCGCTGTGGATACCGCGGTGGCTTTAAATAAAGTGGTATCGCTCGACGTCGCGGTTTTAGTTTTGAAATCGCTGATGTCTTTCAGATTGCCGAGCGCGGTTTGAAACGCGGCCAGCTTCGATTGCAGCGTGCCGAGCGCAGAAATGGTCGCATTCGTGGTTGCGGTTTTTTGATCGATAATCTGTTGCTGCGGGGCTTTCTCCGCATCGACCAATTTGGTCAAAAGACCCGATAAATCCAGTCCGGAACCGGTGCCGAGCGATGAGATTGTGCCGGCAGTGCTGCTGGTATTGGTGGTGCTGGCAGTGGTCGCGGTAGTCGCAGCGGTAGTGGCTGCGGTTGAGGTATTAATCGTGGTGGCCATAATCAGTGTGTCCCGATCGCCGAAGTCAGTAGTTTGACGATATCAACCAGATATCTGAGTGTTGGTTGATAAGAGCACATCGTGTGCCATCTGCAATCTTTTTGAAATCATTTAAAAACAAAAAGCGGGATCATCTCCCGCTTTAAATTTATGCTCTTTCCGTGACGAACAATTGAGCCATTCGTTCTTCGAGTGAGGCCGCAAGCCTTAATGTTTCGGCCGGCGGGATCTGTCGAATCACTTCATTGGTCTGCACGTCCAAAACTTTGATGACGGTTTGACCACTGTCTTTATCGACACTGAAAGATAAGTTGCGTTGCACGTTTTGCACGTAATCATTCAACTTGGTGACGGCTGCAGTAAGTTTTGCGCTATCAGCCGCATTGCTTTCTTGAGTTGTAGTTGTACTTGCCGGTTGACTGGCTGCTGCACTGGACGCTTGGGCACCACTGGCACTGCTGCGTACTTCGACAGCTTGCTGGAAACCAGTATTAACAACATTGTTAATCATGGCATTCACCTTCCTAGAGTAATAGACGCCAAACGCCGGCTATTACACCGGCGCTTGGCGACCGTAGACCTTATTTCAACAGCGACAACACTGATTGTGGGCCGGCATTCGCTTGCGACAGTACCGAGATACCGGCCTGTTGCAGAATGTTAGCGCGCGACAGGTTGGCAGTTTCCGAAGCGAAGTCCGTATCTTGAATCCGGCTGCGTGAAGCAGTCAGGTTCTGTGCGGATGTTTGAATCGTTGCCACAACCGAGTTAAAGCGGTTTTGAATGGCGCCGAGGTTCGCTTGGATCGCGCTGACCGACTGCAGGGCCGAATCGATACGTTTGATGGCATCGTTGGCGCCGGCAATTGTTCTCACGTTGACCGAGGCCAGCGTGGTTGTATCTTTCGCAAGTGTCACACCAGTAGCACCGAAGCCCAGGTTGGCGCCGTCACCGGTGATGACGATGTTGTCGTTGGCCGAGAAGGTCAAGGTGCCGCTGTTGGTGGCGTTGGCGTTGGTGCCGTAAGTGGTAACACCGCCCGACACGCTCACAGTACCTTGCGCTTCCGCTACGGTGCCGATTTTACCGGCAATGTAGTTAGTGCCGTTCGAAACAGTGGCAGCACCTGCCGCCAAGCCGCCAGCAGTACCTGTGCCGACCGTTTGACCGATGTTGATGTCGCGGCCATCGGCTGCGCTGAGCAGTAATTTGGTACCGCTAAGTGCAGCAGTAACGCCAGTGGTGGAGCTTTGCGCGTTAATGGCATCGGTGATTTGCTGTGTTGATAATACGTTGCCGGTGCTTTGGTCGTAGCTTGCGAAAATATCGGTGTTGTTGATGTTCAAGCTGTAGGTCGATGTGCCCACGGCAGTACCGATAGTACCTGTCGTGGTAGTCGCGCCAACGGCGAACTCAACGTTGTTCTGCGCGCTAACAGTCAAGCCCGCTACGCCAGCCGACTGGATGGCATTGGCTTTAGCGTACGCGCTAGCTGCCGATTGACCGACTGAGGAACCTTGTTTGGAGGCGCCGACGGTGACCGCAGCGGCGGAACCGACTTGATAAGTACCGCTGCCGCCCAGAGCGGTGGTGCTAACGCCGGTTGCCAGTGTGGAAGTGCCGGTAGCGATCTGACCGATTTGGCCAACTTTCACGCCTTGCGACAGCGTAACGGAGATGGTTTGACCTGCGTTCGCGCCAACTTGGAATTGCGAAGTACCGTAGGTGCCGTCGAGAACGTTCAAGCCGTTAAACGAGGTTTGCGAAGCGGTACGATCTACTTCCGCCAAACGTTGTTGTACTTCGGCGTCTAGAGCGGCGCGGTCGCTGGCAGAGTTGGTGCCGTTAGCGGACTGAACCGCCAATTCGCGAATACGTTGCAGGTTGTTGGTTACTTCGTCCAGCGCGCCGCCAGTGGTTTGCGCCAAAGAGATACCGTCGTTAGCGTTGCGCGATGCGGTGTTCAAACCGTTGATCTGAGTAGTGAAGCGCGAGCTAATTGCCAGGCCGGCAGCATCGTCAGCGGCGTTGTTGATACGCAGGCCGGAAGACAAGCGAGTCAAAGAAGTTTGCAGCGAGCTTTGCGACTTGTTCAGGTTGTTCTGAGCAATGAGCGAGTTAATGTTGGTGTTAATTGTCTGTGCCATTTTGTATCTCCTCGGCCTTTCCCGGACTGCGTCGCGGTGGAGGCTGGTTGGTAGTTTGGTGCTGGGTTCGCACCGCCTTCAAGACTGCTTCATGAGTTGTATCGGCGCCTTGAGCGAGAGCTTTAATTTTTATTTAGATTGATTGGTTATGGCTTTTGTCGATATTGCTGTAATTGGTGATAGGTGCAGTATTTGGTGACAGGCGCATTGCTTCCGAAGAAAACACCTTCTCTTCGCTATAAAGTTATCGGCACCACTGCCGCTATCTTTATTGAAAAATTAAGTAGCTGTATTTTCATTCGGCGCTTAGTGCATATACTTCATTCATAACCGCCCGGCGGGGAGAGATAATTACCATGGTCAGCCAACGCGCTTTATCCCAGTATCAAAAAGTTAATAGTGAAGCGGCCGTCGAAAGTGCCTCACCGCATAAATTGATACAGATGTTGATGCAGGGATGTTTGCAGCGCATTGCCGAAGGTCGCGGCGCCTTGCAGCGTCGTGAAATCGCCGCCAAAGGCGAAGCCATCAGCAAGGCCATTAATATCGTCGCCGGCTTGCAAGCCAGTCTTAATAAAGAGGTGGGCGGTATATTGCCGCAGCAATTGGACGCGCTTTACGACTATATGCAGCGTCGTCTTATTGAAGCTAATTCTAAAAACAGCGATGCGATGCTTGAGGAAGTGGCTCAGCTTATGCGCACTGTTAAAGAAGGGTGGGATGGCATCGATCAGGGCGCTGCAGCCAAACGTTAAGACAACCAAGCTCTAAGTTAACGATGCTTTAAGATAGATAGTTGCAGTGCTTAAAGCGGCAAAATTAAAATTAATCGCTAAATTAAATAAGGTTGTTGTAGGGTTAACAGCCCAGTAATACGAAAGCGTGTTGTCGGTCTTTAATGCGCCTTCGCTAAGACAAAAATCTGACGCCTTCGAGCCCTCTATTGGCTTGAGTTGATAGGGATGACGGATTACGAAGATGTTGTCAGAGGATTCCAAACAAATGCCGCTCGTCCTGGTTGTCGAAGACAACCCGGTTGAGCGCGCGTTGGTTATGAGAATTCTGGGCGTCGCGCAATTCGCGGTGGTCGGCGTCGATTGTGGTCAGGCGGCGCTGGAACAAATCCAGCGGTGCGAACCCGATCTGATTTTATTGGACGCATTATTGCCCGATATCGATGGCTTCGATATTTGCGAGCAATTGCGTAAGCAACCGCACACTCGTTTTATTCCCATCGTTATGTTGACCGGTCTCGACGATGTCGCTTCCGTCGATCGCGCCTATCAAGTCGGCGCCACTGATTTTTTCACCAAGCCCATTAATCATTCGCTGTTGGTACATCGCATTCGCTATTTATTGCGCGCGAGTTCTGCTGCCGAAGAATTGCGATTAAGCCGCAAATCGCTGGCGTCCGCGCAACGCATCGCGAAGCTCGGGCATTGGGAGTTTAATCTCGATAAAAATCGCGTGACGATTTCCGAAGAACTGCATCAGCTGTATCGACTCGGCTCTACGCCGGCTGACAACACGTTCAAATGTTTGCTCGATGTTTGTCATGAGGACGATCGCAGCGCGGTCGAGCAAACTATTAACGACGCGATTCGCGAAGGCGGTAGCACCCGCGTTGAACATCGTGTGGTTTATCCCGATGGCGGCGAGCGCGTGATGGAAATGCATTTGGCGGTAGTGCCCGATGAAGACGGCACGCGCCATTTGATGGGTATCAGCATGGACATCACCGCGCGCAAGGAAACTGAGCGCGAAGTGTTGCGGCTCGCGTATTTCGATCGACTCACTGGCTTACCCAATCGCTCGCTGCTCGAATTAATTCTGGATCAGGAGATTCCTCGCGCGCATCGCGCCGATTTAAGCGTAGCGCTTATCTGCATCGATCTCGATCGCTTTAGTCGCGTCAATAACGCAATGGGCCATAGCGCCGGCGATGCGGTGTTGCGGCAGGTCGCGCAGCGCCTCGGTCGTATTGTTAGTCCGCCCGCGCGACAAGATTTACTCGAACGGCTCTCTCTAACAATGGAGCTCAGCGGCGATTGGAGCGAAGGTTTGGCCGGGCGTCTCGGCGCCGATGCCTATGGCGTATTGCTCACCGGCGAGCCCGCGCAATTGCGCGATCGCGCGCGCGCGTTGGCGCAGGCCGTGCGTCATCTATTTCAGCAGGCGTTTCTTTATCGCGGTCAGGAAATGTTCGTCACCGCGAGCATCGGCATTAGTTATTCGGAATCCGCAAATACCGCCGCGGAAATTTTATTGCAGCAGGCGGACATGGCATTGCGCGAAGCGAAAATTCAGGCGCGCAATGATATTCGCGAATATCACCGCGGTTTAGTAACGCGTGTTGCCACCGAAATGTCGATTCAAAGCGATATGCGCAAAGCGCTGCGGCGCGGCGAATTTCAAGTGTATTACCAGCCGAAGGTAGCGTTACCCAGTGGAAAAGTTACTGGATTTGAGGCGCTGATTCGCTGGCATCATCCCGCGCGCGGTCGTATTTCTCCGGTTGAATTTATCAATGTCGCCGAGGAAACCGGACAAATCGTCGAGATCGGTCGCTGGGTATTGCAGGCGTCGTGCTATCAATTTCGACAATGGCTCGAGCAGAAATTAGTCACCGGGCGCATCGCGGTAAATATATCCGCGCGTCAATTTCGCGAAACCAATGTCGTCGCGACGGTGTTGACCGCGCTCGAACAATCCGGCTTAGCGCCGCAATTTTTAGAGTTGGAAATTACCGAAGGTGTGTTAATGGCGGAGCCGCGTGCGAGTGAAATCATCGCGCAATTGCGCGGTTACGGCATTTCGATTGCGCTCGACGATTTCGGCACTGGCTATTCTTCGCTCAGCTATTTAACGCGGTTTCCCATCGATACCTTAAAAATTGATCGCTGTTTCATCCACGACATTACCCACGAGTCCGAACAGGCGGCGATTGTCACTGCCGTCACCAGCTTATCGCATCGCTTAAATTTAAAAGTTATCGCCGAAGGTGTTGAAACCGAAAGCGAGCTGCAAGTAGTGAGCGATCTATCCTGCGATGAAGTGCAGGGCTATTTGGTGTGTAAACCGATTGCGGCGGATGACATGGAAAGTTGGCTGCGCGGTTATGTCAGCGATGCACGCCGGCAACGCTCGGTGAACTGATCTTCGAATTTATATACGTATTTTTCGTTGTCATAAATTCGACTTGTCCAAAAACTTGGCTACCCTTTAGCTACCGATTAGTCAAAGCCCCGGCGTAGTCGCAAATATTGAATTTGTGAACGGGCATTGCTTATGGATCACGAAACCTATGTGGGCAGAAAAACAGGTGGTCCTTGTCGATGACAACCACCAGCGGCGCCATGATTTCGGCGTAATACTCGATTTTCTCGGCGAATATCCACGCAGTTTCGGCTGCGACGATTGGCTCGCGACTGTACAAGATACCGAAAGTCGTCAAGGCAGCCGCAACGTGGGTTGCGTGTTGCTAGGGTCGTGCGATCATCGCGCGCTCACTAAACGGCTGCGCGAAATTCACGAGTGGGATGCGACCGCGCCGGTGATCGTGTTCGGCGATCTCGATCCCGAAACAGTCGACGACCCGGACATGCGGCGCAAGGTTATTGCACAGCTCGAATTTCCGCCGAGCTATAACAAACTGTTAGATACGCTGCATCGCGCGCAGGTTTATCGCGAGCAGTTCGATCTGCAATCGCACCATCGCAAACAGCAACGCGATTTACAGCTATTTCGCAGCTTGGTTGGCACCAGTCGCGAAGTACAAAAAGTACGCGAAATGATGGCGCAGGTGGCCGATAAAGAGGTGACGGTGTTAATCACCGGCGAGTCTGGCACGGGTAAAGAAGTCGTCGCGCGCAATCTGCATTACAACTCGCACCGCCGCCACAAACCCTTTGTGCCCGTGAATTGCGGCGCAATCCCGCGCGAGCTGCTCGAAAGCGAATTGTTCGGCCATGAGAAAGGTGCTTTTACCGGTGCGATCACTACGCGCGCCGGCCGTTTTGAAATGGCGCAAGGCGGCACGTTGTTTCTTGATGAGATCGGCGATATGCCGCTCGACATGCAGGTGAAAATTCTGCGCGTATTGCAAGAACGCAGCTACGAGCGCGTCGGCAGCAATAAAACGATTCAAACTGATGTGCGCATCATCGCGGCGACGCACAAAGACCTCGAAAGCATGATTACCGAAGGTCGCTTCCGCGAAGATTTGTATTACCGCCTCAACGTCTTCCCGATCGAAATGCCCGCTTTGCGCGAGCGCATCGAAGATATTCCGTTGCTGTTGAATGAATTGATCACGCGTCTGGAAACCGAAAAACGCGGCTCGATTCGTTTTAACTCGGCGTCGATCATGTCGCTGTGTCGGCACGAGTGGGCCGGCAACGTGCGCGAGCTGGCGAACTTGGTCGAGCGCATGGCGATTCTGCATCCCTATGGCGTGGTCGGCGTGCAGGACCTGCCGAAGAAATTCCGGCACGTCGAGGAAAGCGACGAAGATCTGCAATTACCGGACTCCGAACACAATGGCCGACCAGCGCTGGCGAGCCTCGATATCACCGCGCTGTTGCCGGTGAATGGCATCGATCTGAAAGAGTATTTGACCAACCTTGAGCGCAGTCTGATTCAGCAGGCGTTGGACGATAGCGGCGGTGTGGTTGCGCGCGCGGCGGAGAAGCTAAAAACCCGTCGCACCACGCTGGTCGAAAAAATGCGCAAGTACGGCATGTTGCGGCCCGGTATGTCGGATGATTGACTCGGGCGTTTAAGTGAATAGATAAGCTATTGAAATATAATAATAATTAAACTCGGCACAGGCCTTGCAAAAATACCTCTCAGAACACGGTCGCGACGGTTTCTCGTCGCGCTACCCGGTTGGAGAGAGGCATGGCACTACCGGCTATAGAGCGACGTTTTCCCGAAGCAGAGCCCGCTGCCGCAGCGCAGTTGGCCACGGCCTTCGAGATGTTCAACGATTTGTCCGCGCAATTGGCCGATACCTATCGGGCGATGGAGGAGCGCGTCGGCCAGCTCGATAGCGAGCTGCACCATGTTGCCGAGCAACGACTGCGCGACCTGCAGGAAAAAGAACGCTTCGCCGCGCGGCTGCAAAGTCTGCTGACATTACTGCCAGCCGGCGTTGTGGTGCTCGATCAATTCGGCCGCGTCGCTGAATGCAATCCTGCCGCGATGGATTTGTTGGGCCGACCGCTGACAGGCGAGCTGTGGCGCGATGTCATTGATCGCGCATTTGCTCCGCGCAGCGACGACGGCCATGAAATTTCGCTCAAGGACGGTCGCCGCATCAGTCTGGTCACGCGCTCGCTCGATGGCGAGCCGGGGCAATTGTTACTTCTCACCGATCTCACCGAAACGCGCGAGTTACAACAACGTCTGAGTCGGCATCAGCGGTTATCCGAGATGGGGCGCATGTTGTCGTCGCTTGCCCATCAAATCCGCACGCCGTTATCGGCCGCTATGTTGTACGCCGGCCATCTCCATGCCGGTGGTCTGACGACTGAGCAAACCAACAAATTCTCATTCAAATTGCTTGACCGCTTGCAGCACCTCGAACAGCAAGTGAAAGACATGCTGATCTTTGTGCGCGGCGATGTACGCCTGACCGACACCATTCCAACCGTCGATTTGGTGGAATCGTTACAGCGCGCCATTGAAGCGCCAGTCGCAGCGGCCAAAGCGCAGGTCTCTCTAACTAATCAATGCGTTAGCGCGCTTATCCACTGCAATTGCGAAAGCGTGGTGGGCGCGCTCACTAACTTGGTGAATAACGCGCTGCAAGCTGTTGGAAAGAAGGCAGAAATTTCGATTTCTCTTGCGCTAATCGACGATGCCGGCCGCTGGATCAGCATTCGTATTCAGGACAACGGCCCGGGTTTCGAAGCGCATGTGGCGCGTCGCCTTAGTGAGCCTTTTTTTACCACCAAAGCGCAAGGCACCGGTCTCGGTTTGGCCGTGGTGCGCGCAGTCGCTGACGCCCATCACGGCGTCTTCACGATTACCTCCGAACCGGGGCAAGGCGCCTGCGCCGAGCTGCGGTTACCTCTGTGGGAGCAAACACTATGACCTCGCTGCAAAAGATTTTGGGCAAGGCCCGCGTGCTGGTTGTCGAGGATGATGCCGATCTGCGCGAAGCACTGACCGATACGCTGGAGCTTGCCGGCGCCGAAGTTGTTCAGGCGGACAGTGGCGAGCAAGCCTTGGCCGTGCTGCCGGATCAGTATGTCGACATGGTCGTATCCGATGTGAATATGGGCGGTATGGATGGGCTGGAGCTGCTTAAAAATTTACGCCGCCACTATCCGCAATTGCCTGTGCTTCTGATCACTGCTTATGGTTCGGTGGCCAAGTCGGTCGAGGCGATGCGTGCCGGCGCGGTCGATTATTTAGTTAAACCGTTCAAGCCACAGATTTTGGTCGAAACGGTGGCGCGTTATGTCGGCGCGGTCGTGGTCGATAGCGATCAGCCGGTGGCGGTTGAGCCGAGCAGTCAGCAATTGTTGCAATTGGCGCGTCGCGTCGCAGCGACTGATTCCACTGTGCTGATTTGCGGCGAGAGCGGTACCGGTAAAGAGGTCTTAGCGCGCTACATTCACCAGCAATCGCCGCGCATCGGCGGTCCGTTTGTCGCGATCAACTGCGCGGCAATTCCGGAAAATATGCTCGAAGCGATTTTGTTCGGACATGAAAAAGGCGCCTTCACCGGTGCGCACGCGGCGTTGCCGGGCAAATTTGAGCAGGCCAATGGCGGCACCTTGTTGCTCGATGAAATTTCGGAAATGGATCTGTCATTGCAGGCGAAATTGCTGCGTGTGATACAAGAGCGTGAGGTCGAACGTCTCGGCAGTCGGACCACAACCAAGCTCGACATCCGTTTGCTCGCCACCACCAACCGCGATTTACGCGCGGAAGTCAGTGCCGGGCGTTTCCGTGAGGATTTGTTTTATCGTCTCAGCGTGTTTCCGCTGCAATGGTTGCCGCTGCGTCAACGGCGCGCCGATATCGCCGCCATCGCCTCCAAGTTGCTCCATGTGCATGCCAGCAAAATGGGTTGTGGTGCGACGCGTTTCGATGCCGATGCACAAGCCGCGCTGCGCGATTACGCATGGCCAGGCAATGTGCGCGAGCTCGATAACGTCGTACAGCGCGCGCTGATTTTGCATCACGGCGATGTCATTACGGCTGCTGATTTGTGTCTTGATCCCTACGGCGTTGGTCTGACGATGTCATCGACGGCGGCGGCTTCAGAAGCTATCGATGATCGCGACGAACACGATTCGAATGTGCTTGGCGACGATTTACAGCGGCGTGAATTCGAAATAATCCTCGATATGCTGCGCGATACCGGCGGCAGCCGGAAGACGGCGGCCGAGCGCTTGGGCATTAGCCCGCGCACTTTGCGGTATAAATTAGCGCGCATGCGCGACTGCGGTCTGCAGTTTCCAGGTATGTTGGTAGAAGTCTGATTAATCAATAGGTTGCCTTACATCTCTCATCTGAAAGTTGATTAGAGTTTGCGCGCCGGAAACGAGGTGTTGCGCAAACTTTAAACAGTCCAGATTTCGCAAGTACGGCCGATCCTGTTAGATTTGGCGCTTCACGCTGAGCCGAGAGTGCCGCTACCCATGAGTTATTTTCAGTTCTGGCCAGAGTTTCCGCTGGTGGCAATTACGCTTTGGATAGCGATTGCCATCGCCGCGTTATATCTGGTTCGCGCTACCGCGCACCGTGCTATTGAGCGCGCCGCACGCGGTGGACACCGTTTATTACGGTTGGTCGCACGCAGTGCATCGACCGCCGCGCAACATCTCGAAATCCGCAATCGCGAAGTAATGCTCGCGCTACAAATGGAAATTACGCGCCGGCAATTGGAGCGCGAATTTCATCGCGTGGCCGCTGCAGTCGAACAGGACATGACCAAGTTTCAACATCTGGAACGTTCGATTAATGAACACATCAATTTGATGGGCGAGGATTTCGAGCGCAGCGCGCAGGTTCCACCGGCCGCGCCAGGTTGGGTTGAGGCGGTCGATGCGATTGCGAAACTGCAAGCTGAAACCAATCCCGAGCCGGTCGGCCGCGTGCTACAAGATATCCACACGTCTGTTCAGGACCAGCAGCGCGAGGTGATGCGTGAGTACCGCTGGGCGGTTAATGCCCGGCATAAAATTCTGGCGGATTTGCGCCCGCTGTGGAGCCGCGTTAGCAAGCAGGTGTCGGCGGTTGGTCGCGACAGTCGCGATTTGCTGGCGCGGGTGCATCGCGTCGATACGCAGATGGCGGCGTTTCGCGAGCTGTGCGCGAATCGCGGCGATGTGCGGGTGGAGTCGTTTCTGGCGCGTTGGGTTATTGCGTTGATGTTGTCCGGCGTCGCATTGGTGCTGGCTGCGCTCAATATCAATTTATTGGCGTTGCCGCTGGGCGGACTTCTCACCGGCCAGACACTGCTCGCGCAGTTGACCGGTGTCGCGTTTACTTTGGCGGTGATGGCGGCAGCGTTGGTGCTGTGCGAAGGCACTCAGGTCAGCCGGTTACTGCCGCTAATCGGCGGTTTGCCGCGGCGACCGCGGATTGTGCTGGTCGTGGTATCGACAGCATTGCTGTTGATATTGGCGAGCGGTGAGGCTTTGCTGCTGTCGTTCACCGCCAGTGCACGCACGACCGGTTCGCTGGCATTGGCGACGTGGGGAGCGGCGAGTGCGGGATTTGTGGTGCCGCTATTGTTGGCGTTGTTCTCGCCGGCGCTGGAGGCATTGCTGACGACATCGCGGCCGGTGCTCGCGAGCATGTTGATCGCAGCGTTGTCGACCGGCTCGATTTTGCTGCGTCTAGCCGGGCGTGCGTGGCTGGATGTTGGACGCCTGCTGCATCATGTCTACGACTTGTTGCTATTTTTGCCGTTGGCGGTGGAGCAGGCCATCGCCGCCCGCAAACGCGCGGCTGAACCTGTTACTTCGATCCAATCCTCACTGCCGGTTTCCACCAAAATTCGCCCGCTGCGTTTCGGCAAGGTTCAATCGGGCTCGAGCGAATAACACCCGCACTCGGATCAAGCTTTAGTAACGCCGCCAATTCCGTTGGCGGCGTTACGCAATTGATCCACGTCCAGAATGCTGATTTCTTTATTGTCGACCGCGAGCAAACCCGCTTTCTGAAAGCGGCCGAATACGCGGCTGACGGTTTCGACGGTAAGCCCTAAATAATTGCCGATATCGGCGCGCGACATCGGCAACCTAAACGACGTGGCAGATAATTTCCGTTCTGAATTGCGTGCGGAGATGCTGACGAGTAATGCCGCGATGCGCTGTTCCGCCGAATTTTTTCCCAGTTGTGTAATCAGCTGTTGGTCGTACGCAATTTCCTGACTCATCAATTGAAAGAAATGGCGCTGCAAGCTGGGAATACGCGCGCTCAATTCGCCCAGGCGCTCGAACGGAATTTCGCAAATCGCCGCCGTTTCCAATGCCGTCGCTGAACTGGCGTGACGATTTTTACTGATGCCATCCATGCCGAGAATTTCGCCGGGAAAGTAAAAACCGGTAATTTGCTCCTGACCGTCATCGGTCACGCGATACGCCTTCAGCGTGCCCGAGCGCACCGCGTAAACGGCGCTGAATACATCGTGCTCACGGTAGGCGTGCTCACCCTTTTGCAGCGGGCGGCCGCGCTGCACGATCGAATCCAGCTGGTCGATATCGCTCGCCTCCAGCGCAATCGGCAGACAAATACTCGCCAGCCGGCAGTTGTTGCAGGAAATCTGATAGTCGTGACGACAGCGCTGCTCATGTTCGGCGGCAGGCACTTGATCGGAAAATTTCAGCATGATGCGGTCCGACGGCGACAGGTGTTTTCGTACTCTAGTTTATCTACCTCAGGCCGTAAATTCGCAGTGGCCGCAATGTTGAAGCGCACCGACTTTGGCTCGTCATTGATATGGCGGTATGCTCGGAGCCTTAGTTGAGCCGGGATTTTTACCATGCTGGAAATTGTGCCGCTGCATACGCCCGTTAGCGCGGGTGCTGAAAATCACGCCGTGCTCGAACAATTGATCGAGCGCTGTCGCGCCTTTGCGCCATTGCCGGTTGCGGTATGTCAGCCCTGTAGCGAAGTGGCATTGGCCGGCATGGTCGAGGCTAAACAGGCCGGAATGATCGCGCCGATTTGTGTCGGCGATAAAAAGCGTATCGAAGAAATAGCGCTGCATGCGCACATCGATTTAAGTGGAATTCGTTTTGTCGACGTGGCCGATGATGCGGCGGCGGCACAACACTGCGTCGCGCTGTGTCGAAATGGCGAAGCGAAAGCGTTGATGAAGGGTAGTTTGCACACCGATGTATTGATGCACGCCGTGATGCAGCGCGATACCGGTCTGCGCGGCACGCGTCGGCTAAGCCATGTATTTGTGCTCGACGCGCCGGCCTATCCAAAGCCGTTATTTATTACCGATGCCGCGATTACCATTCAGCCCACGCTCGACGACAAAGTCGATATCGTGCAGAACGCGATTGACCTCGCCCATGCACTGGGTGTCAGCGAACCGAAAGTGGCTGTGCTATCCGCAGTCGAAACGGTAAATTCAAAAATCATTTCGACCATCGATGCGGCGGCGCTGTGCAAAATGTCGGAGCGCGGACAAATTACCGGCGCGGTGCTCGACGGCCCACTCGCCTTCGACACGGCGATCAGCGCTGAAGCGGCGGCCATTAAAAATTTGAATTCCAGAGTCGCCGGTGCTGCGGATATTTTGCTGGTGCCGGATTTGGAGTCCGGCAATATGTTGGCGAAACAACTCGAATATCTCGGCGGCGCCAAAGCCGCCGGTATCGTGCTTGGTGCCAGTGTGCCGATTATTTTGACCAGCCGCGCCGATTCGGCAAAAAGCCGTTTGGCTTCGTGCGCGGTGGCTATCATGTTCGCGCATGCGCGCGACAATTGAGAATTTTAAATTATGTCGAATGGCGCGTTGTTGATTTTCAATGGCGGCTCATCGAGCCTGAAATTTACGTTGTATGAAACTAATGACTCGGAAAATAAAAAAAACAAATCAGAAAATGAAAACGAAATAAAAATAAAAAAAGAACAAAAAGATAAAAACGAAAAGTTAAAAAAGATAATTGGCGGCCAAATCGAGCGCATTACCGAGGCGCCGCTATTAACGATGCACGCGGCGAGCGGTGAGCAGCTTACTCAGCGCGAATGGCCCGCGAATTCGCATCCACACGATACTGAGCTGGTGTCGGCGTTAATTAAAGAAATCGAAAAACATCATCAAATACCGTTGCGTGCCGCCGGGCATCGCATCGTCCACGGCGGCCCGCATTATTTTCAGCCGACCTTGCTCGATGAAAAAGTACTCGCCGAATTGGAAGCCTCGGTGCCACTCGCACCATTGCATTTGCCGCACAATTTAGCGCCGATTCGCGCGTTCGCAGAGTTGTATCCCAAGCTGCCACAAATCGGCTGTTTCGATACCGGTTTTCACGCGACGATGCCGCGTATCGAAAAGTTATTCGGATTGCCGCGCGAATTATTGGACGCAGGTATCGTGCGTTACGGTTTTCACGGTCTGTCGTACGAATTTATTTCCAGTCAACTAAGCGGGCTTGATATACGCGCCGCGCAAGGCCGTACCATCGTTGCGCATCTAGGTAATGGCGCCAGCGTATGCGCGATGCAAAACGGAAAAAGCGTGGCGACGAGCATGGGTTTCAGCGCGCTCGACGGTTTAATCATGGGCACGCGCTGCGGCAGTATCGATCCCGGCGTATTGATTTATTTATTGTGCGAGCGCAATTACGACGCGAAAAAACTCGAGCAATTGCTGTATCACGAATGCGGTTTGCTCGGCATATCGGGCGGCATCAGTGCGGACGTGCGCGATTTGCTCGCCAGCGATAGCCCATTAGCGAAAGAGGCAATCGATCTTTTTTGTTACCGCGTGGTGCGAGAAATCGGCGCGATGATTGCGGTTAACGGCGGTATCGACGCGTTGATTTTTACAGGCGGCATCGGCCAGCACGCGGCGCCGATTCGCGCGGCCATCTGCACCGGGTTGGCGTGCTTCGATATAAAAATCGATGCAGCGAAAAATGCAGCGGAAGAAGCAAAAATAAGCGCAGCAAATAGTGGCGTCGGCGTGTGGGCAATTGCCACGGATGAAGAGGGCGTGATCGCGCAACATTGCGAAACGTTGCTCGAATAAAAAACGCTTTGTGGGCTCGTATTATCTGACTCGTCACTCTATTGGTCGGAGTCAGATTAAAGCGCACCCGCTGAAATTTTCTCGCGCTCAATCAAAAATAAAAACAGGAGAGTTGTGATGAGTGAAACTCGCGTCGGTATTTGCAAGGTCTGCTGGGCCGCTTGTCCGATCGAAGTCACGGTCGAAAATGGCCGCGCGATCAAGGTAGTCGGCGATCGGCAATCGCCCATCTACGGCGGTTACACCTGCCCGAAAGGGCGCGCGATGCCGGAGGGTCATTACGCGCCGCATCGTCTGCTGCACTCGCAGCGGCGCCGCGCCGACGGCACCTACGAAGCGATCCCGACCGCCGTTGCCATCGCCGAAATTGCCGAAAAATTGCGGGCGATTATCGATAAGCACGGCCCGGAAGCGGTCGGGCTGTTTCCCGGTAACGGCAATCTCAGCAATCCGCTCAACCCGGTGATGGGCGCGATGTTCATCATGGCGATGGGTACGTATCCCGATCGCTTTTTCTCGGTGCAGACCATCGATCAGGCCGGCAAGGTGATTGCGCAGGCATTGCACGGACGCTGGAACGCCGGCCCGACGCCGTTTTCGTCCGCCGAGACGTGGATGCTGGTGGGCACCAACCCGGTGATTTCCAAACTGGGATTGCCGGTCAATCCGGGGCAGGCGATTAAAGAGGCGGTGAAAAAAGGCATGAAGCTGATCGTGGTCGATCCGCGCCAGACCGAATCGGCCGGCAACGCCTTTATGCTTATTCAAGCGCAACCCGGACAGGACCCAACACTGCTCGCCGGATTTATTCACGTCATCATTGCGGAAAAACTTTACGACGCCGATTTCGTTCGTGACAACACGCGTGGCTTCGACGAATTGCGCAAGCAAGTTGAGCCATTTACGCCGCAACATGTCGCGGCGGTAACGGGGGTAGCAGTCGATCAGATTCTGTTGGCGGCACGCACATTCGCAAATGCCAAAAGCGGCTGCGTCGTCACTGGCACCGGTCCGCATTTCGCGCTGCACGGCACGCTGGTCGAATACCTGGCGCTGTGCATGAACACGCTGTGCGGTCGCTGGCAGCGGGCTGGAGAGATCCAAGGATTGCCGCATGTTTTGCTGCCGGATGTGGATATCCGCGCGCAGCCGATGGCGCCATATCAGCCCTGGGATTTAAACATTCGCAACCGCATTAACGATCTGCCGCGCACGATTGTCGGCGCACCGACCGGTACGCTCGGCGATCAAATCCTCACGCCCGGCGAAGGGCAGGTGCGTGCGCTGATTTGCTCGGGCAGCAATCCGATGGTGTCGCTGCCGGATCAGATGCGCACGGCGAAAGCGCTGCAATCGCTGGAGTTGCTGGTGTCGATCGATGTGGAAATGTCGAACACCGCGCGCATGGCCGATTACATCATCCCCGACAAGATGTCGATGGAAACGCCGGCGGTCACGCAGTTCACCGAGTCGATGCAGTATTACGGCTCGTGGACTGGCGGTTTCGAACAACCGTATGCGATGTATTCGCCGCCGACCGTTGCACCGCCGGCAGGATCGGATTGCATCGAGAGCTGGGAATTCCTTTACGAAATCGCGAAGAAATTGGGCAAGCAGCTGGTTTATCACGTCAATGGCGCCGGTGCCGGCGAGCATTGGGATCAATACCCGGTGCCTGTGCCGCTGTCGCTTGAACGCCGACCCACCAGCGAGGAAATGTTCGAGTTCATGTGTATCGGTTCGCGCGTGCCGCTGGCTGAGGTTAAAAAATATCCGCACGGTCACGTATTCAGCGAATTGACCAGCGTTGTGTTGCCGCGCGCTGACGATTGGGAGGCGATGTTGGAATTGGCCGACGCGACGATGATGAGCGAACTGGGTGAAGTATTTCGGCTCGATGGCGATACCGCGCTCCCGTCCGATGAATTTCCGCTGTTATTTACGCCGCGCCGCGCCAACGAATTTATGAATTCGATCGGTCGCATGAACATCAAGCTGAACAGCAAGCGCTCTTACAATCCAGCCTTTCTCAATCCAATCGACCTTGATCGCTTCGGTATTGCCGTTGGCGACGTAATCAGCATCCATTCCCAATTCGGCAATATTTTTGGCGTCGCCGAATCCGAACCGAAATTGCGGGCCGGCACCTTGTCGATGGCGCATTGCTTCGGCCCGAATCCCGATGAGGATAGCGATCCGCGTGTGCAGGGCGGTTGCACTTCACGCCTGATGAGCGCGGACGCCGAATACGATCCGATTTTTGGGCAGCCGCGAATGGGCGCGATTCCGGTGAAAATTGCGCGGCTGGATGATCAGCGGCGCGACGTTGTAGTCGGATGAAAATAAGGTAAGCGTTTTAATAAATTGGCGATCAAATTAAATATTCGAGTCGATGCAATAAGAGGAATTCAACGCCGTTGTTAGAAGTAATAAATGAGCGCTAAAAATTGTTTGTTTAATTTGTTGGCTGATTTGCACGTTTGGCGACGAATAGGTGCTGATATCACAGATATATGGTGTCGTTACATTCGTTGTTGGTGTAATTGTTATTGCTTTGCGCGCGGTGACGACTCAGCTGGTGGCGCAGAAGTAGATTTTTCTTCGCGACATTTATGTGTCCGCAAGAGTTTTCATAAGCTCAATGGCCAGCGTTTTAACAGCGACAAGCTCTACTCTTGGCTCTATGTTTGTTTTCCAGAAACCAACTAGCTCTTTGACTTTTTCTTCTTTGGCTTGCTGACCTTCTACTTCTGAAATTGCTTGTCGGCTGTCGAGCATCCAAGTGCGACTTTTTTGAGTCTTCTCTGCTAAAACATTAAATGAGTCATTGAGCTGAGGGAGATACAAACGAATTAGCATTTCAACGTGATAAAGAGGTGTCGCATCGCTTATGGGCTCATTTCGGGCCAGTACTGCCACCACTTCATTTTTTTGCCATGTCCCAAGCGCTATTAAACCTTCAAAGAGTGCTTCAATTTTCAAGCGGCGTATCGTTTTCCATTCTCTGCTTGCCCAATCGGCATGACTGATTTCAGTTTTTACTTTCTCGACAACTTCGGTTGTATCTTTGAGCTGCTGTTTGAGAGTGTTGAAATCAGCTTTCGTCGCCAACAGTTCAGCACGCTTCTTTAGGTATGGGCCGGCAATAGCAATTGCGACACCAAAGACTATCCATACTCCCAGCTGAATCCAGATCAGTGTGTTGGTTAATACAGTTTGGTCTGCAATCTGTTTAACGAATGAGGCAACAAGGCTTTCCATTCAATTTCCTTATCGGGCAGGAGAGATTGATTCAGACTTTTTTAACTGATCATTTGTAGCCCAATTACAGTTATAAATCTGCATTTGGATTGTTCTTGTAACGGAGGGGCGAGATAAGAAGGTGATTACAAAACTGATTGCCACGAGTTTTATAACTGGCAGCACAAACAAAAAAGGCGCTTCGTTTAAGAAGCGCCTTTTTGTGTTCTATTGCTAAATTTGGCTCCGCCTGCTGGGCTCGAACCAGCGACCCATTGATTAACAGTCAATTGCTCTACCGACTGAGCTAAGGCGGAATGGAACGTACTCTCGGTGAGGCGCGCATATTAAAGGTCGGTCCCATCCCAGTCAACTGCTTTTTTGACGCTCTAACATAATGAATCTGCACATAAAAAAGCCAGCTCTGGCGGCGTGTTGCCGCGCCTTTTCGGCGCGCTCTTGCGAAACGCGTGGCTTGCCTCAATAGTGGTGGGCTGTCATAGCGTTATCGGAGTCCGTCATGTCGCGCCCATTTACCGTCGTCTCGCAGTATCAGCCCGCCGGAGATCAACCCACCGCGATTCGCGAGTTGGTCGAGGGCATCCGCGCCGGCCTGGTATCGCAAACGCTGCTCGGCGTTACCGGTTCGGGCAAGACCTTCACCATCGCCAATGTCGTGCAGGAAATTCAGCGGCCGACCATTGTGATGGCACCGAATAAAACGCTGGCCGCGCAGTTGTATGGGGAATTCAAAGAGTTTTTCCCGAACAATGCCGTCGAGTATTTCGTCTCGTATTACGACTATTACCAGCCGGAAGCGTACGTGCCGTCGTCGGATACGTTTATCGAGAAAGATGCGTCGATCAACGAGCATATCGAGCAGATGCGCTTATCCGCGACCAAGGCGTTGATGGAGCGCGAGGACGCCATCATCGTCGCAACGGTATCGGCAATTTACGGCTTGGGCGATCCCGATCAGTATTTCAAAATGGTGCTGCATGTCGATCGCGGTCAACCGCTCGAACAGCGCGCGATTTTGCGCCGCCTCGCCGAGATGCAATACACGCGCAACGACGCTGCGTTTTCGCGCGGCACTTACCGGGTGCGCGGTGACATCATCGATATTTTCCCGGCGGAATCCGAGCGCGATGCGGTGCGTATCGAATTGTTCGACGACATTGTCGAGAGTCTTTCGACATTCGATCCGCTGACCGGCGAAGTGTTTAATAAATTGCCGCGCTACACGGTGTTTCCAAAAAGCCATTACGTAACGCCGCGCGAAACCTTGTTGCAGGCAGTCGACCACATCGACGTCGAATTACGCGAGCGTTTGAAATATCTGCGCGACAACAACAAATTGGTTGAGGCGCAGCGCTTGGAGCAACGCGCGCGTTTCGATATGGAAATGATCCGCGAGCTCGGTTATTGCAACGGCATCGAAAATTATTCGCGCTATTTATCCGGCCGTGCCCCCGGTGAAGCGCCGCCGACCTTGTTTGATTATTTGCCGCCGAATGCGCTGGTCGTAGTCGACGAATCGCACGTGTCGATTCCGCAAATTGGCGCGATGTACAAAGGCGATCGGTCGCGCAAAGAAACGTTGGTGGAATACGGTTTTCGTTTGCCGTCCGCGCTCGATAATCGGCCGCTGCGTTTCGACGAATGGGAACGCATGGTGCCGCAATTAATTTTTGTGTCGGCAACGCCCGGCAACTATGAACAAGAACATGCGGCGCGCGTTGTTGAGCAAGTGGTGCGGCCAACCGGTCTGGTCGATCCGCAAATTGAAATTCGTCCGGCACGCACACAGGTCGACGATTTGTTATCGGAAATTCGCCTGCGTGTAGCGGAGGGCGATCGCGTGTTAGTTACTACATTGACCAAGCGCATGTCGGAAGATCTCACCGAATATCTCGGCGAGCACGGCGTGAAAGTGCGTTATTTGCACTCGGATATCGAAACGGTTGAACGCGTCGAAATTATTCGCGATTTGCGTTTGGGCGAATTCGATGTGTTGGTCGGCATCAACTTATTGCGCGAAGGTCTCGATATGCCGGAGGTATCGCTGGTGGCGATTCTCGATGCGGATAAAGAAGGCTTTTTGCGCTCCGAGCGCTCGCTGATTCAAACCATCGGTCGCGCCGCGCGCAATCTCAACGGCAAAGCGATTTTGTACGCGGATCGAATTACTGGCTCGATGGAGCGCGCGATTCAGGAAACCGATCGCCGCCGCGAAAAACAAGTTCAACACAATGAGCTCCACGGTATTGTGCCGAAGGGTGTGAAAAAATCCGTCGCCGATATTATGGAGGGTGCACATGCGCCGGGTGCGCGCGGCAAACGCGGTGGCGCGAAAGCGCGCAAAGTCGCCGAAGCAAAAGCTGATTACGGCCGTTCGATTGCGGCGATGACACCGGCTGAGCGTGAGAAAGAAATGAAACGCCTCGAACAAAAAATGTTTGAGCACGCGAAGAATTTGGAATTCGAAGAAGCAGCGCGGGTTCGCGATGAAATCGCGGCGCTTAAATATGAAATGTTGGCGAGTTGATCGTGGTCTGAATAAAATTCGGAGGACGCGCTGTCCTCCGCATATTTGACTGTTACTTCACCAGTTGCTTGTACTGGCCTTTGAAAAATACCAGCGGCTCTTTGTCGAGGTTATCGAACGCAAGGATGCGACCTACCAGAATGATGTGGTCGCCGCCGAGATAGCGATGTTCGACTTCGCACTCGAAGCGCGCTGAATAGTCTTGCAACAATGGCGTGTCACCAGCGCCGATATCGAATGGCACATCTAAAAATTTATCGATATTTTTAGTGGCGAAATGACGCGAGATTTGTTCTTGGCCGCTGTGCAGAATATGAATCGCGAAGTGCGTGCCGGTGTGGAACGCTTCGAAATTAGTCGCGGTTTTAGCGATGCTCCATAACGCCAGCGGCGGATCGAGCGATACCGATGAAAAGCTATTGGCGGTCATGCCGACCGGTTTGCCGTGCGGATCGCGGCAAGTGACGATGGTCACGCCGGTGATGAATGTGCCGAAGGCATTGCGAAGTTGAATCGGGTCGATTGTGCTCATGGATTATCTGCCGCGCTGGTTTGAATTTGCGTCGAATAATATCAAACGCCATAAAGCATTAATACCGCTCGCGCCGCGCGCGCGGCAGCCGCATCAATCGTTTGCGTAAATATCGACATCTTTTGTTTCGGGAATGAAGAACGTTCCCACCACCACGGTCATCAATGCGGCAATCGCCGGATACCACAATCCAAAATAAATATCGCCGGTCGCGGCCACCATCGCAAATGCAGTAGCGGGCAGCAAGCCGCCGACCCAGCCGCTGCCGATGTGATAGGGCATCGACATCGCGGTGTAGCGAATGCGAGTGGGAAATAATTCGACCAACGCCGCTGCGATGGGGCCGTAGGTCATCGCCGCGTAGGTGCCGAGTAGTACCAGCAATAACACCAGCATCGGCCAGTTGATACGATCGGGGTCGGCTTTTTCGGGATAGCCAGCATCTCTAATTGCTGTGCTCAACGTTTTGTTGAATACATCAAGACGCGCTTTCAATTCATCTTTCGATAGCTCGCGCCCCTCAAAACCATCGATTACCGTGTCGCCGATTTTTACCGATGCCAACGTATTCGGCGGCGCAGCCTGATTGCTGTAATTAACGCTGTTGCTCGCCAGAAACGATTTGATGATGTCGCACGAGCTGGTGAATTGCGCGGTGCCGACCGGATTAAATTGCAGCGAACAGGTTTTTGGATCGGCAATGACTAACACCGGCGCACTGGCTTGCGCTGCTGCTAAAGCGGGATTGCCGTTTTGGCTGATGCCTTTAAAGATCGGCACGTAGGTTAATCCTGCGATCAGGCAGCCGAGCAGAATGACGGATTTGCGCCCGACCTTATCGGAGATCCAGCCGAAGAAAACATACAGCGGCATCGTCAGCGCCACCGATAAGCCGATGAGCAAATTCGCATGCAGGCCATCGATTTTTAACGTCTGCGTTAAAAAGAACAGCGCATAAAATTGACCGGTGTACCACGACGTCGCTTGGCCAGCGGTCAAACCGAACAGTGCAAAAATAACCAGCTTGAGGTTGCGCCACTCGCCGAAGGTTTCGCGCAGCGGTGCCTTCGACGTTTTGCCTTCGGCTTTGATGCGCTTAAACACCGGCGATTCGTTCAACGACAAACGAATCCACAGCGAAATCGCCAGCAAAAATATCGACACTAAAAACGGCACGCGCCAACCCCAATCGGCGAATCGCTCCTCGCCCAACAACGTGCGTGTGCCAATGATGACGCCGAGCGACAGCAGCAGTCCGCAATTCGCGGTGGTTTGAATCCAGCTCGTATACAGGCCGCGCTTATGCTGTGGCGCGTGTTCGGCCACATAGGTGGCGGCGCCGCCGTATTCGCCACCGAGCGCGAAACCTTGCAGTAAGCGCAAGGCGACCAATGCAATTGGCGCAGCGATGCCAATGGTTTTGTACGACGGCAAACATCCGACCAAAAACGTTGAGGCGCCCATCATCGCGATGGTGACAAGAAACGTATATTTGCGACCGACCTTATCGCCGATGCGACCGAATACCAGCGCGCCGAACGGACGCACGGCAAAGCCGGCAGAAAACGCGAGCAGCGCGAAAATAAAAGCGGCGGTATCGTTTACGCCGGCAAAAAATTGTTTACTGGTGATGGCAGCGAGCGATCCGTATAAAAAGAAGTCGTACCATTCGAACATCGTACCGAGTGCCGAGGCCACAATGACCTTGCGCTCTTCGCCAGCAATGCGCGGTGCAGTCGTTTCCAAGTGATAATCCCTGAACTATTGTTATCGGAAATTGCTTATCTAGAATTATAAGAATTTAAAATGCCGCGCCATAATCGCCGCTGCTGCCGATTTCGGTCAATATCGATGCTTTTTATCGGACGATTTATAGACGCCGTTAAGGCAGCAGTCAGGGAACTCGCGCGATAATCGGCGCATCCAAGTATCTGTCCCTATAATGACTCGATAATCAAAAACATGAGGAACAACCCATGAACATCATGCTGCGTCTCTGTGGCGTATTGCTGACTACCGCCGTGTTGAATGCGTGCGGTGCGATTCCGGTCAGCACCGATTTTGATCCCGAGTGGCATCAGCCGGCATCGGCGACATTTGCGTGGTTGCCTAAACCTGCTCATTCCGTCGATCCAATGGTCGATAACGATTTGGTCGCGGCGCGTATTCACCGCGCGGTGGATGAACAACTCGAAGCGAAAGGGTTCACCGCAACGGCTTCGGAAGCGCAGGCGAGTGTGCTGGTGACTTATCACATCGGTGAGGAAGAAAAACTCGACATCAATACCTTCCACTCGAATTTCGGTTACTACCCATGCTGGCATTGCTGGGGCCCGGGTTTCGATAACGATGTATGGGTGTCGCAATACACGCAGGGCAAGCTGGTTATCGATGTCGTCGATGCGCAGACGAAAAAATTGGTGTGGCGTGGTGTTGCATCGCGGCGCGTGCCTGATTTCAAATCCCCGCAGGAGCGCGATACCTACATGCGCGAAACCGTAGCGGCAATTTTCAAGAAATTTACACCGTCTTAAGTTTCGCAATCAGTGCCTTTAGATAGCGGTGCCGTTATTTGTTATAGAGCTTTTGGGTAAATGGTTGCGTGTGGAAGTCTTTTTCCTCACAATACGCGCCCTCGCGGACTCAGGTCTTCGAGGGCTTTTTATGGTGGCCTCATCGGTCCCCTCGCAATGATAGATAGTGAACCCCGCCAGGCCCGGAAGGGAGCAACGGTAGCTGTTGATTCGTGTGCCGGGGTGTGGCTGATGAGGCTGCCTCCATCTTCAAGCTGCAAACCTTCGTTCATTTCCTTCATCCAAAACCAAGCCTGTGAAGCGACCGGCGCGCTGTTGTATGCTTGCGCCTCTTTTGCAGCAACAGACATCTTCCGGCATGAGTTATCAGGTCCTGGCGCGTAAATGGCGCCCGAAAATCTTTCGCGAAATGGTTGGGCAGGAGCACGTTTTGCGCGCGCTCATCAACGCTCTCGATCACGATCGTCTGCATCATGCGTATTTATTTACCGGCACCCGCGGAGTTGGTAAAACGACGATCGCGCGCATTCTGGCGAAATGCCTGAACTGCGAAGTGGGCGTGAGTTCGGAGCCGTGCGGCGTGTGCAGCGCCTGCACCGAAATCGCCGAAGGTCGTTTTATCGATTTGATCGAAGTCGACGCCGCCTCGCGTACCAAAGTCGAAGACACCCGCGAGATTCTGGAGAACGTGCAGTACGCGCCATCGCGCGGTCGTTACAAAGTGTACTTAATCGACGAAGTGCACATGCTCAGCACGCACAGCTTCAACGCGCTGCTGAAGACGCTCGAAGAGCCGCCACCGCACGTTAAATTTCTGCTGGCCACCACTGATCCGCAAAAATTGCCGGCGACGATTTTGTCGCGCTGCCTGCAATTCAATTTAAAAAACATGACGCCCGAGCGTATCGTCCAGCATCTGGCATTTGTGCTCGGTCAGGAAATGGTGAGCTTCGAAGAGCCCGCGCTGTGGCTACTCGGTCGCGCCGCCGACGGCAGCATGCGCGATGCGTTGAGTCTGACCGATCAGGCGATTGCGTTCGGTTCCGGCAAGATCAGCGAAGTCGATGCGCGCTCGATGCTCGGCACCATCGATCATGGCGTCGTGTTCGAATTGCTCGACGCGCTCAGTGTGCTCGATGGCGCGGCGCTGCTCGGTGCGGTCGCGCGGATCGCCGAGCAGGCGACTGATTTCGGCAGCGTGCTGGAAGAGTTATTGGCGGCGCTGCATCGCATCGCGATTGCGCAGGCAGTGCCGGATGCGGTCGACAACAGCCGCGGCGATCGCGAACGTATCGTCGCCTTCGCCGCGCAATTTGCCGCCGAAGATGTGCAGTTGTTTTATCAACTTGGCCTGAACGGTCGCCGCGATTTGCCGCTGGCGCCTGATCCGCGCGGCGGCCTCGAAATGGTATTGCTGCGTATGCTCGCGTTCAAACCGCAGGGCATTCCGCAGCCGCCGCGCGCGGCGTTAGGCTCGCCGTCCGCAGCGGGCGCGGAGATTGCCCCGGCAAAAAAGCCTGAGGCGCCCGCTGCGGCGCCTGTCGCCGCTGCACCGACTGCAAGAGTCGCTGCGCTGGCCGCGGCTTCTGCCGAGCCGGCAAAACTGGCGTTGCCAGCGGCAGCGCCCGCGCGCGTCGAACCTCCGTCGCCAGTGCCCGCATCAGTGACAAACTTGAAAGCGGTCGCGCCGATGCCGTCAGCGCCGTCGCCGGTGGCGCCAACCCCGCGACCGACACCGTTATCGCAACAAACACCTGCGCCGACGCCAGCTGTAACTCAATTGCCAGCGACAGCTGTAATTGAAACGCGGCCGATTGCATTGGACGCCTTCGATAATGTGCTGTGGACGTCGCGTTTTCCCGAGTTCGGCGTTGGCGGTGTGGTTGGGACGATTGCGGCGCATTGTTGTTTGATGCAGCGCGATGGCGCGACGCTGCATTTCGTATTGAGTAATCAGCACGCGTCGTTTTTCGATCCGACTCATACGCAGCGTCTAACGGATCAACTTAGCCGCGTGTTTGCGACGACAGTACGCGTAGAAATAACCGTCGGCGAAACGACGGCGGAAACGCCGAGCGCCTACCGCGAACGCATTCGCGCCGAACGGTTGACGCATGCGCGCCAATTATTGGCCGATGATGCCAACATCCATTTGCTGCGCGAAAGTTTTGGCGCGGAGCTGGATGAGAATTCAATCGAACCTGTGGACGACTAATCGACAGACTGTGAGGTAACTATGAAACCGAATATGGGCGATTTGATGAAACAGGCGCAGCAGCTGCAAGAGCAGATGCAAAAAGCGCAGGAAAAAATAGCCAATATCGAAGTAACCGGCGAAGCCGGCGCAGGTTTGGTGACGGTGGTAATGAGCGGTCGCCACGACGTTAAACGCGTCACCATTGATCCGTCGGTATTGCAAGAAGATAAAGAAGTGCTCGAGGATTTACTCGCCGCCGCCGTGAACGACGCAGTGCGTCGCGTCGAGGATAGCAATCGCGAACTGATGTCCGGCATGACGCAGGGAATGAATATTCCCGGCGGCTTCAAGATGCCATTTTGAGCGCCGTTTTAACGCGCCATGTTGAGAATGCTGAATGAAATTTAGTCCGCTGATCGATCAATTGGTGCAGGGCTTGCGCTGCCTGCCCGGCGTCGGCCCGAAATCGGCGCAGCGCATGGCGTTTCATTTATTGGAGCGCAATCGCGAGGCCGGTATGCAATTGGCGGAAGTGCTGCAGCTGGCGCTGACTCAAGTCGGCCACTGCCGCGAATGTCACACGCTGTCCGAACTCGATATTTGCGGCATTTGCTCCGACACGCGGCGCGATCAGCACATGTTGTGCATCGTCGAATCGCCTGGCGATGTGCTTGCGTTCGAGCAGGCCGGCAGTTATCGCGGCGTCTATTTTGTGTTGATGGGACATTTGTCGCCGATCGACGGCATCGGTCCCGAGGAAATCGGCATTAACCATTTGCTCGAACGCGTGCAGGCCAGCGCAGTGAGCGAAGTGATCCTCGCCACCAACCCGACGGTCGAAGGCGAAGCGACCGCGTATTACATCACCGAGCAAGTCAAAGCGCGCGGCGTGTTGGTGAGCCGGATTGCGCACGGCGTTCCGCTCGGCGGCGAACTGGAGTTTGTCGACAGCGGCACCTTAGCGCATGCGCTGAGCGGCCGGCGTGCTGTCGAATGAGCAACGCTGCCAGCATTATTCATGTTACCGAGCAAGCGCATCTGGCCGATCTCGCGATGCAATGGCAGGACGCGCCGTTGTTGGCGCTGGATACCGAATTTTTACGCGAAACCACGTTTTATCCGATTGCTGGCTTGATTCAATTAAGCGATGCGCGCCATCAATATTTAATCGATCCGCTGACGATTAACGATTGGGCGCCACTGCAACGCGCCTTCAATGGCGCGGTGCCGAAAGTGCTGCACGCCTGTAGCGAGGATCTGGAGATTTTCGCGCAGCTGATCGGGGTGCCGCCGCAACCGCTATTCGATACGCAAATCGGCGCGGCGCTCGCCGGTTTCGGTTTCAGTTTGGGTTATCAGGCGCTGCTAAAAACATGTCTCGATATCGACGTCGAGAAAGAACAGACGCGATCCGATTGGTTGCGGCGTCCTCTCAGCGCGGAGCAATGTCATTACGCTGCACTCGATGTCGCATATTTACCCGAAGTGTTTGCGCTGATCAGCGCGCGGCTGCATGAGCTCGGACGTTTCGCGTGGTGGCAGGAAGAAGGGCAGCGCACACTGGCTGCCAGTCGCGAACAAATTACGCCGCAAAATTATTATCAAAAATTATCCGGTGCCTGGCGTTTGAACGGCACTCAGATCGCCGCGCTACAGCAGCTATGCGCATGGCGGGAAATCGAAGCGCGCGCGCGCAATGTGCCGCGCGGTCGCATCGTTAAAGATCCGCAACTCATCGAAATTGCAAAAGCATTGCCGCGTTCATTGTCTGAGCTTTCCGCAAGCGGCGAGTTGCATCCGCAACAAACACGCGCCGATGGCGCCAAGCTGCTTGAAATTATCGAAGCGGCGCGCGCAATTCCTGCAGCAGATTGGCCGGCCTCATTGCCTGCACCATTGCCGCGCGAATCCGGCTCACGGTTAAAACGGATGCGCGAATTAATCGAAACGCGTGCGCTCGAATTAAATATTTCGCCGGAAATTCTTGCGCGCAAACGCGATTGCGAAATGTTGTTACGCAGCGGTGAGTTGTCTCCCGCGTTGCAAGGCTGGCGTAAATCGATCATCGGCGAGCCTCTGTTGGCGTTGCATAAAACCCTGGGCTAGTTAGAGCTATGAAAATTATCTGCACAATTTATCGCAGCGCGCGCGTCGAAGGCATGTATCTGTATGTCGATAAAAAAGAAGATGTAAGCCGCGTGCCGGAAGCGCTGCTCGCCACGTTCGGCAAACCGCAACACGCGATGACATTATTGCTGCAGCCTGATCGTAAACTCGCGCGCGCCGATATCGGTAAAGTGATGGACGCCATTCAGCAGAAGGGATTTTATCTGCAAACTCCACCGCACGAAGTCGCATTAAACCCTCGGGAAGACAGACCGTCATGATCGATTTGGCGAAATTCACCACGGAGTCCGGCAGCCAGATGATGTGGGGCGCCTATCTGGCATCCGCTGTTGTTATTTGCTTCGTGGTTTTTATGTTGACCCGGCGCTGGCAGGCCGACATTCGATGGTTACTGTTGACGCTGCTCGCCGTATTTTTATTTATACCGGCGCCAGTGCCGGGACGCGCGCCATTGCGAGCGCCGGCCATGATTTTTGTCGTGCTCAGTCCCATGACGGGAACGCCGGAAGTCCTCGCGCCGATTTTAGTGCGGTTAACGCTGGGGGCCATTGTCGCCATTTTGATCGTGATCATTGCAGGTATCGTACGGCGTTGGCGGCGACGCAAAGCGGCCGCTCAATAAGACCTCGCCGTAAATTAATAAGTAGCGCGCATTGCTACCACACCTGCGCGTTGATTTAGACCCTCGTCCGGTTTTGTCCTTTCTCAATAAACTGCTATAAAGTCTTGTCTAGACAAAGGTTTTACATTGAGGCAGCGCCTGCATATGAAAATAATATTAAGGCTGTTCCCCGTTATCGCATTGCTGCTGCCCTTATTAATTGGTGCGCAGGCACATGCAGTGACGCCACCGGCTGCAACCGCTACTACACATCCCGATGTGCGCGTGTTGATCGACATATCCGGCAGCATGAAGCAGAACGACCCGAATAATCTGCGCAAACCGGCACTCGAATTATTAGTGCATTTATTTCCGAAGGATGCGAAAGCCGGGGTGTGGTTATTTGGCGAAAGTGTCGATGTACTGGTGCCCGACCAAAAAATTACCGAAGCTTGGCGCACCGATGCGCGCAAAAAAGCCGCGCAAATAAGCTCAAGTTCGCTCTATACCAATATTCCCGCAGCGCTTGATCGCGCCAGTGCCGGCGTCGATAAGGATTACCGCACCAGCATTATTTTGCTGACCGACGGCATGGTGGACATTTCTAAATCGGCCGCCGAAAACGCCGCCGCTCGGCAAAAATTGCTGACCGAAATTCTGCCGCGTCTGCGTCAGGCCAATGTCATTGTGCATACCGTTGCGTTATCGAAGTTTGCCGATCGCGAATTAATGGAGCGACTGGCGGCCGATACCGGAGGGTTATTTGCGGTGGCGGAAAATGCCGATGCGTTGAATCGCATTTTTGTGCAGGCGCTCGATGCGTCCGCGCCGGCTGAACAAGTGCCGTTAGCCGGCAATCATTTTTTGGTGGATTCATCGATCGACGAATTAACCGCGCTGGTTTTTCACAAAGAAGGCAAACCGGTCGAATTAATATCCCCGGATAAAAAGACACACAGTTTTGCCAGTCACGGCGACGACATTAAATGGTTTCAAGGCACCGGCTTCGATTTGATCACAGTGAAAAAACCATTCGAAGGTGAATGGACCGCGGCGGCGGAAATGGAAAAAGGCAGCCGCATTACCATCGTGTCTAATTTGAGTTTGGCCGCGACGCGGTTTTCGGAAAGTCTGTTCAGCAGCGATCCCGCGTCGGACTTAGTGGCTGGTTTAAAGCAGCAGGGCGAAATCGTCGTACAGCCGGAATTTCTCAAACTCGTTAAATTTACCGCGACCGTGCAGCGGCGCGAAGACAACAAGCAATGGCAATTCGATTTATCGGCCGCGAACGCCACGCCAGCCGACGGTTATTTTCATAATCCGATGGCGATGTTGAACGAGCCGGGCACTTACGATTTAGCCATCGATGCCGACGGAAAAACTTTTCAGCGCAGTCAAAAACAAACCGTTGCAGTGCGCGAGAATTTCGATGTGCGTGTCGTGGCTACCGATGCAATTCCGCCGGTGCATCGCGTGACATTGTTTGCGCAAAATCCGGAAGTGGATGCCGCCAGCGCGAAAGTTACTGCGCATATTAAAACGGCAGATGGAAAAACCAGCGAGCAAACGGTTGCTGCGAGTGCCGATCGCGAGTGGCAATTAACATTGGAAAACGCGGCTAAAGACGGTCGTATCGAATTGTATTTCGATGTCGCCGGCAATTACGCTGAAAGTAGCAAAGCCCATAAAGGCGAGAAGTTCACTTATCACACCGGCGTAATCGCCATCGACGCCGATGGCAGCAAAGTCATCGCGCCGCCGCAACACGAGGAACCGGCTAAAGCGCCTGAAGCAGAAAAACAAGAAGCCGCTAAACCCGAAGAAGCAAAGCCGAAAGAAGAGCCTGCTAAAACCGAAGAAAAGGCGGAAGAAAAAGCAGCTGAGCCAGCGGCCGAAGCGCCGAAAAAAGATTGGAAAAAATGGGCGCTGTACGGTGGTTTAGCAATCGGCAATTTATTGATTCTCGGCCTCGGTTATTTTGCTTACCGCATGATTATGGGCGGCAACAAATCACGCGTGCTTGAAGAAGCCGATGATGAAGATGGCGAAAAAGAAGAAACCGGAAAAAAAGGCGATAGCAAAGGTAAGGCCGGTGCCGAGAAAAGTGAAAAGGGCGCTGAAAAAAAAGAAGAAGTGAAAGAGAAGCGCGTTAGAAAGCAGGTGTTGGATTTGCCGGATGATGCCATCGATATCGATGGCGGCGACGATAAGAAAAAATAAGAAAACTCCGTCGGGAGTTTTCTTATCTGGTTTTACATTTATTTGATTAAGCTAAATCCGTTTCGCTGAAAACACCTTCGAACAAAATCGAACTCAAATAACGCTCGCCCGAATCCGGCAAAATCACCACGATGGTTTTACCCTGATGTTGCGGTTGATTGGCGACACGTTCCGCTGCCGCCATTGCTGCGCCGCTGGAAATTCCCACCAAAATCCCTTCTTCACGCATCAACCGATGTGCCCAGCTGATGGCCTCTTCATTCGAGACTGCTTCAACCTGATCGACGATGCTGAGATCGAGATTCTTCGGAATAAACCCGGCACCAATGCCTTGAATCTTATGCGGCGTATGCGCGGGCTCCTCGCCTTTTAACGCAGCGCGAATCATGTTCGACGATTCCGGTTCGACCGCTACCGACGTAATTTTTTTGCCACGCGTATTTTTGAGGTAACGCGAAATTCCGGTGATGGTACCGCCGGTGCCGACGCCGCTAATTAACACATCGATTTCGCCATTGGTGGCTTCCCAAATTTCGGGCCCGGTGGTTTCTTCGTGAATCGCAGGATTGGCTGGGTTTTCAAATTGCTGCAATAACACGTAATGCGACGGATCGCTCGCAACAATTTCTTCTGCTTTTTGCATCGCCGCTTTCATGCCTTTGCTGCCATCGGTCAGCACTAACGTCGCGCCCAGTGCGAGCAATACTTTACGTCGCTCCATACTCATCGTATTGGGCATCGTCAGTGTGATTGGGTAACCGCGCGATGCAGCGACAAATGCGAGCGCAATGCCGGTGTTGCCGCTGGTCGGTTCCACCAGTGCCATGCCGGGCTTTAAGCGGCCGCTTTTTTCAGCGTCCCAAATCATGCTCGCACCGATACGACATTTCACCGATGCAGCAGGATTGCGACTTTCAATTTTCGCGTAAATTTTATGCGCAGTGATGCGATTCAATTTAACCAGTGGCGTATTGCCGATAGTGAGGCTGTTATCTGCATAAAGTGTGTTCATGATGAGTCCTTGTTCGATGCGATGGCGGTAGTGACTTGGCTTGATTCGCTAGCGGACAATCGTTAGGCTGAACCCCATTCCGCTTCCATTCTTTCTCAAGTCCTGCATGGTAACTCACTCATGAAGTTTGAAGGTACTGACCGTTACGTCGCCACTGCCGATCTGCGCACCGCCGTTAATGCTGCTATTACGTTGCAGCGCCCACTGCTCATTAAAGGCGAGCCGGGCACTGGTAAAACGCTGTTGGCCGAAGAAATCGCGCGCGCGTTAGACAAGCCATTATTAACGTGGCACATCAAATCCACCACCAAAGCGCAGCAGGGTTTATATGAGTACGATGCGGTTTCGCGTCTGCGCGATTCGCAACTTGGCAACGAAAAAGTCCACGAAATCGGCAATTACATCAAGAAAGGAAAATTGTGGGAAGCGTTCGAGCGCGACGAACAATGCGTGCTATTGATCGATGAAGTCGATAAAGCCGATATCGAATTTCCGAACGATTTATTGCTCGAACTCGATCGCATGGAGTTTTTCGTTTACGAAACTGGCGAAACGATTAAAGCGCGGCAACGCCCAATTATAATTATTACCAGCAATAATGAAAAAGAATTGCCGGATGCATTTTTGCGGCGCTGCTTCTTTCACTTCATCAGCTTTCCCGATCGTGACACGATGCGAAAAATTGTCGATGTGCATTATCCCGGCATCTCCAAATCGCTGGTCGAACAGGCGCTCGAAGTGTTTTTCGAAGTGCGTGAAATTCCGGGCCTGAAGAAAAAACCCTCCAGCTCGGAATTAATCGATTGGTTGAAATTATTATTGGCCGACGACATTCCCGAAGAAGTTTTAAAAAATCGAGATAACAGCAAAGCGATTCCGCCGTTGTATGGGGCGTTGCTGAAAAACGAGCAGGATGTTCATCTGTTGGAACGGCTCGCATTTATGCATCGTCGCGAAACACGTCGCTGAGTTGGTCGCGCTATGCTAATCAACTTTTTTTACGGCCTGAAGAACGTCGGCATTCCTGTCTCCATCAAGGAATTGCTGATGCTGCTGGAAGCACTTAGCAAAAATGTCGCGTTCGCCGATATTGAAGAATTTTATTTTCTGTCGCGCGCGGCATTGGTCAAAGATGAAAAATATTACGACCGTTTCGATCGTGCGTTCGGCGCTTATTTCAAAGATTTGGAATCGCTCGACGATATTCTGGAGGCATTGATTCCAGAAGATTGGCTGCGTCGCGATTTTGTTAAAGAGTTGAGCGAAGAAGATAAGGCCAAGGTGCAATCGCTCGGCAGTCTGGAAAAACTAATCGAAGAATTTAAAAAACGCCTGGAAGAACAGCAGGCGCGCCATAAAGGCGGTAGCAAATGGATCGGCACCGGCGGTACGTCGCCATTCGGGCACAGCGGCTACAATCCTGAAGGTATTCGCATCGGCGGCGAATCGATGAACAAAAGTGCGGTGAAAGTGTGGGATCGCCGCGATTTTAAAAACCTCGATGACAGCGTCGAGCTCGGCACGCGCAATATCAAAGTGGCATTGCGTCGCTTGCGCAAATTCGCGCGCACCGGTGCGGCCGATGAGCTGGATTTACCGGACACGATAAGTTCGACTGCCAGAAATGCCGGCTTTCTCGACTTAAAAATGGTTCCCGAGCGCCACAATGCGGTGAAGGTATTGTTGTTCTTTGACATCGGTGGATCGATGGACCCGTACGTGCGTTTGTGCGAGGAATTATTTTCCGCAACGCGCACCGAATTCAAACATATGGAATACTTTTATTTCCATAATTTTATTTACGAATCGGTATGGCAGAACAATATTCGTCGCCATCACGAGCGCATCAACACGCTCGACATCATGCATAAATACGCGGCGGATTATCGCGTGATCTTTATCGGCGATGCGGCGATGTCGCCTTACGAAATTTTGCAGCCCGGCGGCTCTGCGGAGCATTGGAACGAAGAGTCAGGCGAGATGTGGTTGCGCCGCATTTTGACCACGTACAACAAAGTGGTTTGGCTAAACCCGACACCGCAAAAAGATTGGAATTGGACGTCCAGTATTGAATACGTCGAGCGCATGATGGAAGGACACATGTATCCGCTGACATTGAAGGGGCTTGAAGAAGCAATGACGTATTTGGCGCGATGATTGATGGCTCTGCGGCGCGTCCTTGCGCCGCAGGCTAAGTTACTTCCACGAACCATTTTTCTCAAAAACTAAATTTAACTTCCGCACAACATCTAAAATCGTCAGCTTAAATCTGCGCTCATCAAATTTTCCAATTCAATTGCACGCCAAAAATATTTGCCGAATTTTTGTAAGTAGCGGTATACGAGTACGCGACACCGGTATGAATTTGCGTGGTGTCGATATGGGCAGTCGATTCGCGAAAATACAAATAAGCAAAATCAATACTTAAATTCTGCACTGGCGACCAGGTTGCGCCGACAGCAGCCTGCTGACGATCGCCCACCGGCACCCGCACGCTGCGCGTTGTATTTTCCACCGGCGATGGATCGATGCCGACGCCAGTACGCACGGTCCATTGCGGATTAATTTGATACGACAGGCCCACCGCGTACGACCATGTGTTGTGCCAGTCCAATGTTTCTATATCTGTCGCTAGCACTGGGCTGATGGGGTTTTCATTATCGACTCGTATTTCATCCAATTCGCGCCAACTGGTGCGCGTCAAATCGACATGCAGCGTCAGCTCCGGCGTGAATTCATGGGTCAATCCGAAATCCAATTTATCCGGCGTAGTTAAATCGAGCGACGCTTTATAACGCTGATCGCCGAACGGAAAATTAGTGATTTGGGTATGCCCTTCGAGCTTGAAATCGACCGCTGAAAAATAGGCCACGCCTATACGTGTGTGCTCGTTAAATTCGTACAGAGCGCCGAGGTTGTAACCCCATGCCGTATCGTCGCCTTTTACGGTGGCGTTCACATTTTGAAAAGCAGGCGAAGCGATAGCGCTACGAGTCAGCTTGCCATCGATTTTGTTGTACGTAATACCAGCGCCCAACGACAAGCCGTTATCGAATTTATAACTGACCGTGGGTTGCGCAGTGGCCACGGCTACATCACTTTTAAGGCCCAGGTAGCGTCCTTGAAATGAATCTTCGTTTTCAGTTCTTAACCCGTACGGCGCGAACACGCCAAAACCAACGCTCCAATGATCGTCGAGCGGATGCACGTAATAGGCAAATGGCACCGTGGTATCAGGCACTACATCGCCATCGTTGCTGCCAGAAACCGGGAATGTTCCCAAGCCTGGAATAGTCGCCGATGCATGCGTGTCGCTGATGTTATTGCGTGCCTGAATAAAATCGGCTCCGATGGAAAATTCGCCCTGTTTCAAGAGCGACATACCCGCGGGGTTAGTGGCTAATGTCGATGCATTATCGGCATCCGACGCACGGCCGGAAAAAGCTTGGCCAAGCGTACGCGCGCTTTGTTCATTCAGCGCGAAGCCGTTGCCGAAAGATAAACCTGAAAGAGTGCTGCCGAGAATTAATATTGATGCATGAGTGAACGTTGTGTTTTTCATGAGGCATCTCCATTTGGGATTGTTATAAGTTTGTCGAAGATGGGACGGCGGTTTTTATTATGTGCGTCCCATAGAACAAATGCATCCGTTTATTTTTCGTGGTAAAAATTACATACAAGCGATTGAAATTTATTCTTCAAGATACGAATATCCAGCCAAGCCGAGCGTTAATTCCTCCAGATAATTTTTCTGTGTTTCTTTCTTTAGCGTACTGCCGGCTAATTTATTGCGATAGGCATTTAAAATATCTTTGGGATCGAAATCGACGTAACGCAGCATATCCGACACGGTGTCGCCATCGAGCGGATTCACGAATTTATAACTGCCGTCGTCATTTAATTCGACGTGCACCGAATGTGTATCGCCAAAAAGATTGTGCATATCGCCGAGAATTTCCTGATAGGCGCCAACCATAAAAATACCAAGCAGCGGCGAGCTATCCTGATCGTAACGCGGCAACGGCAGCGTCGCTTCGATACCTTCGCCATCGACGTATTTTTCGATTTTTCCGTCGGAGTCGCAGGTGATGTCCTGCAGAATGCCGCGCCGCTCCGGTTGTTGATCGAGACGATTGAGCGGTAGTATCGGAAAAATCTGATCGATCGCCCACGCATCCGGTAGCGATTGAAACAGCGAAAAATTGCAGAATAATTTATCGGCGAGTAACTCGTTTAATTCGTCGAGAATTTCATTGTGCACGCCGGGATTGTTGCGCAGAATTTCGCGCACTTTGTAGCAGGTGGCAAAATAGATTTCTTCGCAATGCGCCCATTGCGCCAATGCTAATTGCCCGAGCACGTACAAGCTTTTTGCTTCGCTTAAATAATGCACGGCGTCGTGATACGCCTCAAGCGCGCTGCGTCGCGACATGTTGCTATAGCCGCGCCACAACTCTTGCAAAATAGCGGGCTCGCCGACAATCGGTTCGTTCGGTGCGACAGCGCCAGGTGCTTCTTCGATTTCGATGACGTTGGTAATTAATACGGCGTGATGCGCGGTGAGCGCGCGACCGGATTCGGAAATAAGATTCGGGTGCGGCAAATCGCGCTCTTTGCAAATATCCGAAAGCGCCGTGACCACTTTGTTAGCGTATTCCTGCATCGTGTAATTCGCCGAACAGTACGAGCGCGAATTAGTGCCCTCGTAATCGACACCTAAGCCGCCGCCGACATCGACCCATTCGATCGGCACGCCGAGCTCGCGCAGCTCGGCGTAATAGCGCGCGCATTCGCGCAACGCGCGTTGAATGTCGCGAATATTCGCCAGCTGCGAGCCGAGGTGGTAATGCACCAACTGCAATGCCTGCAATTGACCGGCATCTTCCAGCGTTTTAATCATCGCCAAGGTTTGACTGGCGGATAAACCGAATTTGGATTTTTCTCCGCCGGAGTTTTGCCATTTGCCTTTGCCGACCGACGCCAATCTAACGCGCACGCCAAGGCGCGGTTGTACGCCCATTTTTTCGGCTTCTTTTAGTACCAGCGCCAACTCGGACGGTTTTTCCACCACGATGAAAACGTGATGACCGACCTGTTCGCCAATTAACGCAGTGCGAATGTATTCGCGATCTTTATAGCCGTTGCAGACTATGATCGAGTTCGGTTTGGCAATCGCCAATACCGCCATCAATTCAGGTTTTGAACCGGCTTCGAGACCGAAGCGTTCTTCGCCGCCCCATTTCAGCAATTGTTCGACGACGTCGCGCTGCTGATTTACTTTAATCGGATACACCGCGCGGTAATGCCCGGCGTATTCCAGCCGCTGCGTCGCGGCGGCGAATGCATCGCAGAGCAGATCGATGCGGTCGTGCAAAATATCGTTGAAGCGCACCAGCAGCGGGGTGGTCATACCCAGAGCTTCCATATCCGCAACCAGCTTGTTGAGCGGCACCGTAAATTGCGGGCGATCGGGATCTGGACGCGCCACTAATCCGCCGTTATCGTCGATATCGAAATAGCCTTCGCTCCAATGCGCGATGTTGTACAGCTCGCGGCTGTCTTCGATAGTCCAGTTCATTACATACCTCGTCTACGCGCTAAGGCGCGAACTGTAACAATGTCCGTGCGCTATCGAAACCTTTGCGAAACTTTTCTCGCGCAGTGTCAGTCAAAATGTCGTGTGTTGAGGCGCGTACTCTGTAAAAAGAGGCAGTAACAGACTGGCATCGACACGTATGCGGGTGTTTAATGTTGCCCGGTACATCACATAGCGTTGAGGAATCAGTCCATGTTTAAAAACATCGTGTTGGCTGCATTGGTTACAAGCACAGCATTGACGCTGGGCGGGTGTGCATCCAGCCTAAAAGGGGATGTGTATTCACGCGAAGACGCCCGCACGCCGCAGATTGTGCGCACGGGTGTAATTGAAGCGCTGCGTCCGGTGCAATTGGAAGGTACCAAAACCCCGATCGGCGCTGGTGCTGGCGCGGTGGTTGGCGGTGTCGCGGGTAGTGCGGTTGGCGGCGGCAAGGGCAGCATAGTGGCGGCGGTTATTGGTGCGGTGGCCGGTGGTTTACTGGGCGCTGCAACGGAAGAAGGGTTTACGCGTACCCAGGCCGTGGAGATCACCGTGAAAGAGGATGGCGGCCCAACGCGCGCCTACGTGCAAGCAGTTAGCGAAGGCGAGATATTTCGCATCGGCGATCGTGTGCGCGTAAATATTCTGAACGGCAACAGCCGCGTTGCACCTGCGCAATAATTTTCACCGTAAGAAAAACTACACGTGAAAAAAAAGCCGGCGATTGCCGGCTTTTTTTATGTGTTGGAGTTTCGCGGCGTTAGTCCTGCTACTGAATCGAATTGGTTAATACAGCAAATATTTCGCGCGCAACAAGCGGAAATTATCAAGCGGATCGCGCCAGCTGGCGACAATCGAGTGCGGGTCTTCACCATCGCGAATTGCATTCAACGTGGCGCGTGCGCCGATCATGCCGAGCGTATCGCCCAACCGAAATTGCTTCGGATATAACTGATGCAATGCGCTGGCGATTTCGACACCTAATGCGGGCGCATCGAGTTTGTTGCGATTGTCCAGCACGATGCGCACACCCTGGCAGCGCTGATGGTGATAATTACTTTCGATCGGTGTGAAGCTGGTCGCCAGAAAATGCACGCCGGCCACTTTGCGTTTCTCCAGATACGCGAGCAATTTTTTACTGTCGATCCACGGCGCGCCAAAAACCTCGAACGGCGATGCAGTACCGCGACCGACACTGACATTCGCACCCTCAATCAATGCAACGCCGGGATACAGAGCGGTCTGTTCGAGCGAGCGTAAATTTGGCGACGGATTGACCCAAGTCAAACCGGTCTGGTCGTACCAGCTGTCGCGTTGATAGCCGCTCATTTTGATGACGTGCAATTTCACGCCGATATGATTTTCGCCGTTGTACATCAGCGCTAATTCGCCCGGTGTCATGCCGTAGCGAATCGGCAATGCGTAGTATGCGGTGAATGAGCGAATCGCATTGTCGAGCATCGGTCCCTGCACGGTCTCGGCATTGATTGGATTCGGCCGGTCGAGCACATAGAAATCAATGTCCGCCGCTGAGGCTGCTTCCATCGTGTAAGCGAGCGTGGTGATGTAGGTATAGAAGCGCACGCCGGCGTCTTGAATATCGAATACGAGCGCGTCGATGCCTTGCAGCATTTCCGGGGTCGGGCGCAAATTTTTGCCGTACAGACTGTACACGGGCAACCCGGTTTTGCTGTCGATGCCCGAGGCGATTTTTTCGTCGAGATTGCCGCGCAAACCATGTTCGGGGCTGAATAACGCAACCAGCTGTACGCCCGGTGTTTGCTGCAACAATTCAATCGCGTGCCGGCCCTGTGCATCGCGCCCGGATTGATTGGTAATCAGACCTATGCGTTTGCCGGCCAGCGGCGCGAATTGCTCGCTCGCCAGCATGTCGAGCCCACTGCGCACAATGTTGCTATTGCGCGCCTTGGTGATGTCGTTAGAGACGCGCGCGTTATCTTTAACTATGGGTGTGGTTTGATTGCCAATCATTGTTTTCGCGCCGGCAAAACGTTGCACGCCGGCATCGATTGCGCTGCCGACCACATCGGCGATTTGATTGCGCAGCGGGCCGACATCGCCGGTGTCGTTCGGAAACACGCGGTTGGTCAAAATAATTACGTAGGTGCGCGTGATCGGATCGATCCAAAGCGACGTGCCGGTGTAGCCGGTATGTCCATAAAAGCCGCGCGGAATGACGGTATTGCCGCGATCGTTCGGCGCTTCCAAATTCCAGCCCAAACCGCGTTGCCGCGTTTTGTCCGGCAATGCCTGCGGCGAAGTTATTTGCGCAACGGTTTCCGGTTTTAAAATTTGCGCGTCGCGATAACTGCCGCCGTGTAACAGCATGCGCGCGAAAATCGCAAGATCGTCGGCGCTGGAAAATAATCCCGCGTGACCGGCAATGCCCCCCATCGCAAAGGCGGTCGGGTCGTTGACTTGGCCCCAGATTATTTTTTTGCGCCAATACACGGTCGGAGCGATGCGTTCGTGCACGGCTGCAATCGGTTTGAATCCGGTGTCGCGCATGCCGAGCGGTTGAAAAATATGTTGCAGACAGTAGATATCGAGCGGTTGTCCGCTGATGCGCTGCACCAGCTCGCCGAGAATTTCGAAATTGATATCGCTGTATTCGTAAGCGCTGCCCGGCTCGCGCTGTGGTTGCTCGGCGGCAATCATCGCCAGTGCGGTGTTGTAGCCCGACCAATTGTTCGTGGGTAGATCCGGGCGCAAACCGGTGTAATGCGTCAACGCTTGGCGCACGGTAATTGCGGCTTTGCCGTTGGCGGCAAATTCCGGCCAGTATTTCGCGATGGGATCGTCGAGTTGCAGTTGTTGATTTTCAACCAACTGCATAACCGCGGTGGTGGTGGCGATAACTTTGGTGAGGGAGGCGAGATCGAACAGTGTATCCGTCGTCATCGCAATTTTTTTCGGTTGCTTGGTGCGATAACCAAACGCTTTGCGGTACAGCACGCGATCGCCATTGCCGACTAAAACGACAGCGCCGGGAATTTTTCCGGCGCGTACCTGCGCTTGCGCGGCATTATCGATGGCGGTGAGATCGTCGGCGCGTAGCAGCGGAGCGGCGGTGTCGGGAACAAACGCCAGCGCTGCGGCCTGCCATAGTAAAAGTGTTAGAAGAGCAAAGCCTCTCACCACGTTCTCACGATTGCTGTTCGGTTAACGCACTGTTTGCGCCGCTTCATTGGAAGCCGTCATCGTCGCAGTGCCTTTGATGTTCTCGGCATTGTATACGTTGCGCGGATTCCACAGCAGCCAACCGTTCGAGCCAAAGCGCTCAGCCGCGGTGATTTGCTGCTGAATTTCTTTTTGCCCGAACTGCCGGCGGTCGAACGCGTAATCTTTAAATGCCTGCAGCCACGGACGAAAGCGCACAGCCGGCACGTTGGCGCGCACGCGTGCACGCTCCAGCGAGCGATAAACAATTTCATGTGAATTCACGACCGGATCGCGATAACCGGGAATGCCGAATTGAAAGCCAGACGGATATAACATCGGCGAAGCGTAATCGACATGTTGCATCACATCGACAATGCGCTGGCCGATTTCGGTGTCGTCCAAATTCCAGCACACATAACCGAAAATATCCGCCGCCAAAAACACATTGTACGGTTCGATTTTTTTACGCACGTTGGTCAACAAGCCGTTGATGGCTTCGACGCGATTCTGTTCGGTGTTCGGTTTCGAAAAAACCAAACCGCGTCGATCGGGAAAGCGCACGTAATCGAATTGAATTTCATCGAAGCCCATTTGCGCAGCTTCCACCGCCAGTGCCGCGTTGTAATCCCACACTTCGGATTTAAATGGATCGACCCAGGCTAAACCTTCGCGATCGCGAAAAACTTGACCGGTCGCCGTTTTGATAGTGAGGTCCGGGCGCGCCTGCGCCAGCAAAGTATCTTTAAATGTAACGATACGACCGATCGTATAAATTCCTTGCGCGTGCAGCTTTTCGATCAGCTCCGGCATATCTTTTTTCAAAATAAGTTTTTGCGCGCCGATTTCAGTAGCGAGCGGCACCGCGCTTTTATAACTGACGAGGGCAGTATCGGTTTTGATATCGATAACGAAGGTATTGATCGGTGTGCCTTTCACCAACTCCAGCGCGGAGTCGCGCAGTTTCATGCTACTGATGCCGTAAGCGGAAAGATAAATGCCTTTCGGCGTAAACGCTTTTAGCTCTAGTTTTGCCGTGTTGCCGGCGCTAACTGTCTGCGCTGTACGCATATGCCCGTACGCGCGGGCGCGCACTTCGCTGCCATCGCCATCAATATGAAAAGCACCGGTTTTATCGGTCTGCACGCTGCTGTTGCCGAGCGTAACAAATGCCCCTTCAATCGGTGTCTTGCTGACGCTGTCGACTACGCTGCCGGTGACCGTTAATGCTTGTGCGGAAAAAGAAAATCCAGGGAATGACAGTGCGGCAACGAGCGTGGCCGGTAGAATTTTTTTGAACTTGTTCACAACTCACCTGTTTGGTTAGCAGTCCATAAAAGCGGCGTCGTTATGCGCCGGCCTCTTATTTTTCAGTCGTGAAACGACTGTTTAAAAAAGCGCAGTCGTGAAGCGACTATTAAAAAAGTTCGGTCGTGAAACGACTGTTAAAAAAAGTGTAGTTCGCTCTTATCGAACCGCTGCAAATTTTTTTAGCGCTGAGCGGTAGTGTTAGTTTTTGGTGACGCAACCATTTGCTCGAAGATATGACCTTGTTGCGCGTTGTTCATTAAAAAGCGCGGCAACACGAGCAGTGCATCGCTGTCATGCACTTGTCGACCGTCGATGCTGAATGCGGTTTGGTAACCGGCCGCGTGAGCCTGTTGCAGCAGTGCATCGTCATAAATGCCGAATGGCCACGCCAACACAGTGATATCGCTGCCGAAATGTTTTTCCAGTACCGCTTTCGAGCGCTGCAACTGCGTGACGACAAATTTGTCGTACTCGGCCGGTTCCAGCCGTTTTTTCTCGCGCTTGAAATTAGGATGCCAATACGTGTGCGATTGAATGCTGAACAAACCGGTATCGACCAGCGCGCGCAGCTGTTCCCAACTCATCGCATAAGGCGCGTGCGAATTGGAAATCGCCGAAGGGTAAATGAACAGAGTGACCGGCACGTGATAGCGCTGAACCAACGGCAGCATTTGTTCGTACACCGAACGATGGCCGTCATCGACGGTGATGACGACCGAGCGCGGCGGTGGTGGCGGCGCTTTACCGAGTTTGTAGTCCACCAACGCCTGCAACGGAATGACGGTAAAGCCGTGCTCCTTCAAATATTTAAGGTGCGATTCGAACACGGCGGTTGTCACCGTCATGCTATCGGCAACGGTTGGCCCGAAGCGGTGGTAGCACAACACTGGCACCGAGATCGAAGCATCCGCCCGCGCATTTACGTTACCCAGTGCGGCGCAGATCGCCACGACGTAACACAGGCGCCAGACGAACTGGCGCAACAAGAGCGAAGGCGATGGAATAAAGTGCGACAAAATGGCTGTTTCCCCGAGAAAAAACGCTGATGACTACGCGATCAAGTATTGGCAACGGTCGGGGTTTTTACAAACCGGGCGGTGCAATAAATTACCGGTTTTGCGGCTCGTGCACGGCGCCTGCGGTTATGCGTCGGCGAGTCGCGCCGCAGCGTGTATCATTCATCCATCCCGCCACTTCCACTCCAGGTGTTGTTGATGCGTTTTTGCAACCAATGCGGCCATCTCGTCGAGCAGCTTATTCCCGCCGGCGACGATCGCATGCGCTATGTCTGCACTCAGTGCCACACCATTCACTACCAAAACCCGCGCATGATCGTCGGCTGTCTGCCGGTTAGCGGCGACCGTGTCTTGTTGTGCCGACGTGCGATTTCGCCGCGCCACGGTTTTTGGACTTTGCCGGCCGGCTTTCTCGAAAACGGCGAAACCACCCAGCAGGGCGCTGAGCGCGAAACCTGGGAGGAGGCGCACGCCAAAGTCGCCAACTCGACGCTGTATCGCGTATTCGATCTGCCGCACATCGACCAGATCTACATGTTTTACCGCGCTGATCTGGTTGGTGAAAGCTACGGCCCCGGCACCGAAAGTCTGGAAGTCGAATTATTTCGCGAAGAGGATATTCCCTGGCAGGAGTTGGCATTCCCGGTGGTATTCGAAGCGTTGCGGGAGTTTTTTGACGATCGTCGCAGCGGCAATTACCCGGTGCGTGCATCCGGCCTGCCGGATAACTGGAACAACTGGCTGCGGCCTGCAGAGCAAGCGTTGACCGATGCCGATTGAATCTTCCACTTTATTATTCGTGTTGCTTGTCGTTGTTGCCGCGCTGGGTATCGTCTGTGTTTTTGTTGCAACACAATTGCGGCAACGTAACATTGAACTGGCGCAGTTACGCCAACAGCTTTCCGAAAAAATCACGCGCGTCGATGCGTTGTCGCAAATCGAATTGCAGTTGCGTACCGAAGCGGCCGGCTTGCGCGGCACGCTCGAACAAACGCGCTTGGCGGCCGACGAAAAATTAAAACTGTTGAGCGATGCGAAACAACAATTGACGCAAGAGTTTCAATTACTCGCGCAGAAAATTTTCGACGAAAAAAGCGAACGCTTCGCCAAACAGAATCAGAGCAATATCGAAATCACACTCAATCCTCTGCGCGAGCAACTCACTGATTTTCGCAAACGGGTTGAGGATGTTTACGACAAAGAAAGCAAAGACCGCGCGTCGTTGCGCACCGAGCTCGGTCATTTGAAAGAATTGAATCACCGCATCAGCGACGAAGCGTTGAATTTAACGCGCGCGCTGAAAGGCGATAATAAAATGCAGGGCAACTGGGGCGAGGTTGTACTGGAGCGCGTGCTGGAAGAATCTGGTTTGCGCAAAGGCCACGAATACGAAACGCAGATGGCGGTGCAGAGCGAAGACGGTCGCCGTCGTCAGCCCGATGTCGTCGTGCATTTGCCGGATCGCAAAGACATTGTCATCGATGCGAAGGTGTCGCTGATCGCTTACGAGCGTTATTGCAGCGCTTCGACCGATACCGAACGTGATGTGGCGTTGCGTCAGCATATCGCGTCGGTACGCTCGCATGTCGATGGTCTCAGTCTCAAACAATACGAAAACTTGCCCGGCGTAAATAGCCTCGATTTTGTGCTGATTTTCATTCCGATCGAAGCAGCATTTTTAGCGGCGTTCGAAAACGACGCGAATGTATTTCGCGAAGCATACGAAAAAAATATCATCGTTGTCAGCCCGACCACATTGCTCGCTACCTTGCGCACAGTGCAAACCATTTGGCGCTATGAGCGCCAGAATGCGAATGCCGAATTGATTGCGCGCCAGGCCGGTGGCTTACACGATCAATTTGCGCGCGTGCTGGAAGCACTGCAGGATTTAGGCAAATCGCTGGATAAATCGCGCGGCTCTTACGAGCTGGCGATGGATCGTTTCGCGCGCGGTAAAGGTAATCTGGTGAAGCGAGTCGGTGACATCGCCAAGCTAGGTGCAAAAACCAAACGCGCATTGCCGGTGGATTTGGTCGAGCGCAGCGACGATGCCGAATGGTTGGCTAACGAAGTTGAAGATTCTAAAGTTTTAACCAATGAAATGTCAGAACACGCTGACGGAGAATAATGTATGCCGCATCCGAAACTTGGCAATTTGGCGCCGGCGTTTACGCTGCTCGATCAGACCGGCAATAAAGTCAGCCTCAAAGATTTTCGCAATCACAATGTCATTCTTTATTTTTACCCGCGCGCGATGACACCGGGTTGCACGGTGCAAGCGTGCAGTCTGCGCGATGCGCAGCAAGAACTGGCCGATGTGGATGCGGTGGCGCTCGGCGTCAGTCCCGATCCGGTAGCCAAGCTGCAAAAATTTATCGAAAAGCAGAATCTCAATTTCACGTTGCTATCGGATGAAGATCACGCTATCGCAGATAAATACGGTTGCTGGGGCATGAAGAAATTTATGGGCCGCGAATTTATGGGGCTGTTGCGCACCACATTTATTATCGGCAAAGACGGCAAGCTCAAACACATTATCGACAAGGTCAATACCAAAACGCACCATGACACCGTGTTGACCTGGTTGCGCGAAAACCCCTAACGCTGAGCCGCAAATATGGGACTTATCACGCAACTGACGCCGGACTGGGAACAATGGATTGTTTCCAATATCGCGCGCGGCGTGCCGTTGGCAACGCTGATCGAAGAAATGGTAAAAAAAGATTTCGATCTGCTGTTCGCCACCGAAGTCGTTGCGCGCTTCGCTCCGGAATTCGCCGGCTTAAATTTGTCCCAGCCCCAACCTCAATACGCCTTTCCTATTCCTGCCGGTTTCGAGCAGCATTACGCGAGTTATCAACACGAACCCAGTCGAATCGCGGCGAATAGTTCGATCGTTGTCGACCATCATGCAGTGCGCGTTACCGCGCGGGTCGGAGCCCCGGATGTAGTTGTGCTGGAAAATATGTTGACCGCCGCAGAGTGCAATGAACTGATTGCGTTATCGCAACCAAAATTAAAGCGCTCCACCATCGTCGACCATCAAACGGGCGCCGAAGAGGTAATGGATTTACGCGGCAGTTTCGGCACGTATTTTTTGCGCTCGGAAAACGCATTGGTCGCGTGCATCGAAAAACGCGTGGCCGCATTGCTGGGTGTGCCGGCGGAAAATGGCGAGGGCATTCAAATATTGAAATACGGCATCGGCGCGGAATATAAACCCCATTATGATTTCTTTCTGCCGGAAAGCCCCGGTAGTGCCAAGCATTTGGAGAAGGGCGGGCAACGTATAGCGACATTAATTATTTATTTAAACGATGTCGAATGCGGTGGCGAAACGGTTTTTCCGGAAATCGATTTAAATGTAATTCCGCGCAAAGGTGGCGCGGTATATTTTTCTTACTGCGACAGCCAAACGCGTTTGAATCGAATGACGTTGCATGGCGGCACCCCAGTGATTCACGGCGAAAAATGGATTGCGACTATTTGGGTGCGGCAACGGGCCTATATTTAGAAAGAGTGGTCAGTGGTTTCAATAACTCATATTGGCTTCAATTTTATTTCGGTGCTCGCAACCCACATTTGAAATTATTTTTATCCATGTGAATTAAATTTTAAGCGAAGCTACAATTTCTTCGGTTCGTTCCCACAGTTTTTTAGCCAGCGCCGAATCGTTGGCATCTGCGCGACATTCCGCGACATTGCAATCGGCAAAGTAAGCACCGCTGATTCCGATCGCGCCGGGATTCACCGCGGCATAACATTGCGTGGCCGCCCCTTCGGGAATCGTTTTAAACAGTAGTGCGTTTGCAATCGGGCCAATCGTATTGGTGATCAGCGGATTTATATTGCGACCGAGGTTGGTTTTGATGACGCCGGGGTGACAGGCATTGGCGGTTTTACCGGTCGCTGCAAAGCGCCGCGATAGTTCTTTGGCAAACAGTAAATTAGCGATTTTCGATTGCCCATAAAAAGCCCAGGCTTCGTAACCTTTTGAGCCGTCCAAATTGTCGAACTGAATTCCTTGTTGCGGCGCGCGCTGGTGCGCACTGCTGCTGAGAATAACAACGCGCGCATTGTCGGTGAGCGTATCGAGCAGTCCCGTCACCAAAATAAAGTGGCCGACATGATTGGTAAAAAATTGCAGTTCGTAGCCAAAGGCTGTTTCTAATTTTGGCAGTGCCATAATGCCGGCGTTCGCGATAATCGCATCGAGGCGAATGCCTTTTTCTTTTATGCTGGCGATGCATGCCCGTACCGATTGCGGATCGGCGAGTTCGCAAGCAAGCGGTGTTGTTAATCCTTGAACCAAGCGTGTCGCTGCCATCGCTTTGGCCGCAGTGCGCGCGGTGCCGATAATATGCGCGCCGCGCAATGCCAGCACGCGCATCGTTTCAAAGCCCAATCCAGAGTTGCAGCCTGTGACCAATATGGTTTTTCCGACTAGTGAAATTCCAGCGGTTACCATTTCCGCCGTGGAGCCATAACCGAAGCCATTTTTTCCGTTTGGTTTTAGTTTCGATAACAGCGACATGGTTTTCCCCGAAAGCTTGCGCGTTGATACGCGCGATTATTTTTCTAATTTTGTTTAAAAGTTTTAAAAAGTTATTGTGGCGGTGGTTCATTTTTATTATGCAACTGCGCGATGGCAAAATCTCGAATCCAGCCGATTGCCAATGGCATCAACAATTCCCACCACCCCGAGTGCGTTGTACTTTCACCGTCACCTTCTGCTGAGGCGTGATGCGAAGTTTTTTTCGGTTGAAATAATTTGCGTCCCACCAGAAAGCCGGCGGCAGTGGAAGCCGCAAGTCCCGGTAGCGACACGGCAGAGTGCACGGCACTTTGCTTTAACACAGCGGTTTGCGTTTTGACACGCACGATATCGTCTTGCAGCAGCGCACCCTGATGTTTAATCCTATTGCGCAGGCTGTTGGTTCCGATCAGCAGTTGTAGCGGCGTTGCCATCGTGAATCTCCGTTGCCAAAATAAATTTGCGAATTGCGCGAAACATTAAATTGTTGCTCATGCGATAGATGGCGTAGCAGCCGACAATCGCGAGAAAAAAATTTATGCCGGCCATCAATAGCAACGATATCGGCCACGATAAGCCGAGTGCGTGAAACCAGGTAACGATGGCGGCGAATAATGCGATCCACGCGCTGGCCAGTAATAATCCACTGGCGATGCCAATAATTAAAATTAATACAAAGCTGAGCGCGGCAAGACGTGTTTCCAACACCGCGATTTTAAATAACCGATCCAGCAAAATACGCAGCGATGCGGTCCAGTCTTGCAATGCCTGCGCGAGCGCAGGCAGCGCTTCTTCGTCCTCGCGCGTTTCAGTCGGCGTGGTCATTGCGGTCCGCCCTGCCGTTGCTGCGCGTGAGATAGGACAATAAAACACCGCTGCCAAACGCGATGCTTAATGCCGCGAGTGGATGCTGCCGCACAAAATCAGTTACCGAGTCGCCCGCTGCGCTGCTTTTAATACGAGCGGTGCTCAATGTTTGTTGCAGCGACGATTCGGCGCTACTTGCTGTTTGGCGAATGCGCTCTTCGGATTCGCGCGCGACGCGGGCCACGCGATCAATAAGCTCATGCGCTATTTTCGCTGCCGCATCGGTGGTTGAATGAACTTCGGCTTCGATGTCGTCTGCGAGCTTATCGACATGTTCGGATGTGCCATTGGCTGAATTTTCGCTGCTCATGCTGTGATCTCCTGCTTGCTGTGGAAAAGAAAGAGTCCTTGCGCTGCAGCGGGCTTGGCTACAGCAGCCGTTAAGTTACGCTTTTTCTTTTGCCAAGTAACCCCATTCCAATAAATGCGGCTCATTGCAACAAATGCCACTCCTATTGCAACAAATACATTATGGATAGGTCTATTGCACAGAGCAGGGCGCGCGCAATCCAATCGTGTTTTATAGGCATATTCGCATAGGCAGGTTTGGATCGAGCGGGTAAAATACGCTTTTTGATTGAGGGCCAGCCAGCAGTGGGAGCGTTAATTTTAGGTCTGTCCGCTTTTTATCACGACAGTGCTGCAGCGCTGGTACGCGATGGTGAAATCATCGCGGCAGCGCAGGAAGAACGATTTACGCGCAAGAAACACGATGCGGCATTTCCCGCGCAGGCCATTGCGTATTGTCTGCAAGAGGCGCAAGCAACGCTTGCCGATGTCGATTACGTGGTGTTCTACGATAAACCCCTGATTAAATTCGAGCGGCTGCTCGAAACGTACCTCGCCTATGCGCCGCGCGGTATCGGCTCGTTTCTGGCATCGATGCCGGTGTGGCTGAAAGAAAAACTGTATTTAAAAGCAACGCTGAAAAAAGAATTAGCGGCGCTCGGCGGCTTGAGCGAAAAACAATTACCGCAATTGTTGTTTACAGAGCACCACCAGGCGCACGCAGCGTCCGCTTTTTTTCCGAGTCCGTTTCAAGATGCCGCGGTGATGTGTCTCGACGGTGTCGGCGAATGGGCGACGAGTAGCGTGTGGCTGGGTGAGGGCAATAAATTAACGCCGCAATGGGAAATCAATTTTCCGCATTCGCTCGGATTGTTGTATTCCGCCTTTACGTATTACACCGGTTTTAAGGTTAATTCCGGCGAATATAAATTAATGGGGCTGGCGCCCTATGGCGAGCCTAAATATGTCGATCTGATTTTCGATAATCTGCTCGATTTAAAAGACGACGGCACGTTTCGGTTGGATATGGATTATTTCAACTACGCTACCGGTCTGACCATGACCAATCAAAAATTTGCCGATTTATTCGGTGGTCCCGCACGCCAACCGGAAAGTCCATTAACGCAACGCGAAATGGATATTGCCGCTTCGATTCAAGTGGTCACCGAAGAAATAGTATTAAAGCTCGCGCATACCGTGCACCGCGAATTGAAAGTGGACAGTTTGTGTCTCGCCGGTGGTGTCGCATTAAATTGTGTGGCGAATGGGCGGTTGCTGCGTGAAGGCCCATTCAAAAATATTTGGATTCAACCGGCGGCGGGAGATGCCGGTGGTGCGCTCGGTGCGGCATTGGCAATTTGGTATGAGTACCTGGGCAATGCGCGCGATACTTCGGCGGCGCAAAGTTCGACTGGCGATTTTATGCAAGGCAGTTATCTCGGCCCGTGGTTTTCGTCGAACAGCATCTGCGACTATTTGGACGGTATTAAAGCGCCCTACAAAAAACTCGACGATGCGCAATTTTTCGATGAATTAAGTACGGTACTGGCCGGCGACAAAGTGGTCGGCTGGTTTCAAGGGCGTATGGAATTTGGCCCGCGCGCACTCGGCGGGCGCTCGATTATTGGCGATCCGCGCAGTGCGAAAATGCAGTCGATAATGAATTTGAAAATTAAATACCGCGAATCGTTTCGTCCGTTCGCGCCAGCAATTAAAGCCGAGCGCGTGGGTGAATGGTTCGAGCATAGCGGTGATAGCCCTTACATGCTTATCGTCGCGCCGATACACGAAGAAAAGCGTATCGACATGACGCCGGAACAGCGGCAATTGTTCGGCATTGAGAAATTGAATGTGCCGCGTTCGCAAATTCCTGCCGTCACGCATGTGGATTATTCCGCGCGTATTCAAACCGTGCATGCCGATACTAATCCGCGTTTTTATCAATTGCTCGATGCATTCGAAGAAAAAACCGGCTGCCCAGTATTGGTTAATACGTCATTTAATGTGCGCGGCGAGCCCATTGTGTGTACGCCGGAAGATGCATACCGTTGTTTTATGCGCACGGAAATGGATTGTCTGGTATTGGAAAATATTATTTTGTATAAACAGGAACAGCCGTTGTGGGAAGAAAAAGACAACTGGCAAAACGAATTTGAGTTGGACTGATTATGCAAACATCGTTATCTGAAGGCGCTTCGCTGAAGAATTCTTCAGTCTTGAATAAAACCGAGTTGCGTAAATTCGGATTTGTTTTTTCAGCAATTCTGGTTGTGCTGTTCAGCGGATTGTTGCCGTGGTTGAAAGCGCATCCGGTACCGCTGTGGCCATTTTATCTTGCGGTGCCAATTACGCTGCTGGCAGCGGCGATTCCGGCAGCGTTGCGCCCGTTATATATCGTGTGGATGAAATTCGGCGCGGTAATGGGTTTTATTAATACGCGCATTATCATGGGCGTATTTTTTTTCGTGATTCTGACGCCGGTCGCTTGGATATTGCGGATTGCCGGTAAAGATTTTCTCTCGCGCAAGCTATTGAAAAGTGCGCCATCGTATCGTGTTGCCAGTCAGCAATACGCCAAAGAAGATATGGAGAAGCCGTACTAATGTGGGATTTGCTCAAAGATATTGCCGGATTTATGGGTAAGCGCAAAAAAATCTGGTTGGCACCGTTGATCGTGGTTATGTTGTTACTGGGCGCATTGATTGTGCTTGGTCAGGGTTCGGCCATCGCTCCATTTATTTATACGCTGTTCTAATTAATGCTTAACGTGCCGATGTCATGCAAATAAGCGCGCAATTGCCGATCGGGGTTTTCGATTCCGGCGTCGGCGGTCTATCGGTGTTGAAACATTTGCGTGCAGCGTTGCCGGCTGAAGATTTTTTTTATATCGCCGACTCCGGTCATGCGCCATACGGTGTGCGTAATACCGACTTCATCCGCACGCGGGCATTCGCAATTGGTGATTTTTTAACAGCGCAGCCAGTAAAGGCATTAGTCGTCGCGTGTAATACGGCGACTGCCGCTGCCGTGAATGAGCTGCGTGCGCGCTATTCGGTTCCCGTTATAGCGATGGAGCCGGGTATCAAGCCGGCGGTTGAATTTTCGCGCAGTAAAATTATCGGCGTATTGGCGACGGCGGGAACATTGGAGAGCGCGCGATTTTTCTCGCTGATTAATCGCTATGCGGTAAATGCCGAAGTTATTACGCAGCCGTGTCCGGGCTTGGTCGAAGCCATCGAAGCGAACGATTTATCAAGTACGGCAACGAGTGAATTACTGCAACGTTATTTGCAGCCACTATTGGAGCGCGGTGCCGATACCATCGTCTTGGGGTGCACACACTATCCATTTTTGCGCGAGCAAATTGCGTCATTGGTCAGTGCCGATATCGCCATTATCGAAACCGGTGCTGCGGTGGCGCGCGAGCTGAAGCGCCGGCTCGAACAGCAGAATTTATTGAGCGATGCGATAGCCGGCGACGCAGAAAATAACGGTGTGGTGCACATCGGTACAGAATCGTTTTGGAGTAGCGGAGACATTGCTACAGTGCAATCGGTAATTCGCCAGCTCTGGCGCGATGATGCCATCGTGCATGCGTTGCCTTGAGGCATCAGCAATTTTAATTCAGTACATTTTTCTCGCGCAGGAAGTGTTCAATCGCCTTTGCGGCAACTGCATTGCCGTCCGGCGTCCAATGTTGATCGTAGCTGAAATAAGTTTGCTTGCCGCTGACTGTCGCTGCGCGCAAGACATCGGTCAGCGCAAGGCAATCGATTTTTTGCGCGCGACAAAAATCGAGCACGACATTTTGTTCACTGTCTAAGTTGGCGAATACCTGCTGTTTAAATACATCGGCAGCGGGAATATTTTTATTTTTTAGACTGACGAAATAGCGCAGCTGCTCAGCCGGAATATTATCTTTAACGAGCGGCAACACGACATGCGGTGCGCTGGGTGCGTAAATAAATAACGGCAAAATATTATTGTCGCGGCTGATTTTTATAATTTGCCCGAGGATATTCGCTGTCGCTTTCCACTCCGGTGAGGCGGCGAAAGCCTCCGCGCTGTAATTCAGATAAATCACCCGTTTCGGATCGAAGCTGTAATACATCGTGTGCTCGGCGGTAACGAGTTTTATCGGCATAAATCCGAGCTTTTCCGCGTAGCCGGGTACCGGTCGGGTCGCGCCTAAATACTCCAGTAAATCGTGCGATAACCGTTGCAATCCCAACCGCACTGGCGATGAATTCATTGCGTTTTCAAAGTGCTCGTCGATGCGCTCCGCCACTGTCGGTGGCAGTGGATCGGTCAGCACCACGTTCTCTTTAAAATCGTTGCCTTCGTAAATCATAAACAGCGCTACGCGCGGCGTTAAATTGAGGCCGAAGTAAACGTAATTGCTCATGTACGTCGGCGGCCCACTGCCGCCCACGCCGAGATTGTAAATATCGCGGTCAATTGCCTGCCCGAGCAAATGCGTCCAGGTTTGATCGTCCGATACGTTCGAGCCGGCAACGAACGAATCGCCAACCGCCACGATGTCGTAATGTTTTTTAACCGTTGGATTGCGAAAACCATTAGCGTCGGTGGTTAAACGAATCGTCGACTCGTTGTAGCCGGGCGGCGCGTCGGGATATGAGCGCACCTGTTCGGGAATATCGCGAAAGAGCAGCTCGTAAGTTTGATTCGGTGGGCGTCGGCGCACGGATCCTGCCAATTGCATTGAATAGTTTTTCCCCGTAGGCATCGCGGTTTCAACATACAGCGGTGCGCGATGAAAAAAATGCGCAAGGTAGGTGATGACAAGAATGGCCAGCACTGTCGTGGTAATGCCGATGGCGCTGTTGGCGAGCGACGGGCCGAGCGGGCGCTTCGTCCACAGCGCTGAGGCAATCGCCCACAAGGCTGGTGTAGCGATCAACAGACTACCGAAATGGCCCTGCGAATAGCGGCCAAATAAAACCGGACGCTGCAGCACGATCAGCTGGATCACGTCGCTGTGCCTAGTCCAGATCCAGCCGCTTAAAAAAATGATTGCCAGCGCCAGAATGCGACGCACTACCTGTGCAGAGAAAGACATCGTTGCGATCAATTTCCTGGGCAACCTCTTCGGGCCGCAAATGGTAAGCAGTGCGTGTGTGCTTTTTCAAGTAAACGATACGCGAAAAAACAATCGGCATTTTTCAAAGAGCGTGCGCTAAAGGCCTGCTCGAATAAATTTCGCTCTGACAAATTGCGCGAGCTGCCGCTATGATGAAATGCAACTCGCATACCGACTTAGATTTTCAGCGGTTTAGTTTTTCGATCGATTGATTTGATAATTTAATTCTTAACAAAAAGAGCCCCGCCATGTCCGATCACCATCCCGAACAGCACTTTATGGCCGGCGACGCCGTGCGCGATGTAGTCATAGGCATGGCGGATGGGTTAACGGTGCCATTTGCGTTAGCGGCGGGCTTAACCGGTGCCATCGCGCAATCGCAGTTGATCGTGACTGCCGGCGTTGCCGAAATAGTCGCAGGCTCCATCGCCATGGGATTGGGCGGCTATCTCGCCACTCACAGCGAGGCACAACACTACCGCAGTGAATTTGCACGCGAAGAGCATGAGATTCGCGCGATCCCGGATTTGGAGGCGCAGGAAGTACGTGAAATTTTCGAGACCTATGGTCTCAGCGCGGCGGAAAGCGAGAGCGTGGTGGATTCGCTGCGCCGTCGTCCCGACGACTGGGTTAAGTTCATGATGCGCTTTGAGCTGGGGTTGGAAGCACCGATCCCCGGACGCGCCTGGAAAAGCGCGCTGACCATAGCCAGCGCTTACATCGTCGGTGGCTTAATTCCGCTGAGCGCCTATTTTTTAGTCGACGACGCGCAGCAGGCGCTGCGCGGTTCGGTTGCTTCCACATTGGTCGCGCTGGCGGTTTTCGGCGGAATTAAAGGGCTTTTTACCGGCGTTTCATTTATTCGCAGTGCGCTGCAAACCA
>JAQGNY010000056.1 GCA_028293825.1 Verrucomicrobiaceae bacterium | reverse complement strand
CTGTTGATCTCGGATAGCCGGTATGCTTTTGCCTGTGCGATAGTTTTAATTGCCGGAAATGCCGTATTGCGTCGAATACCTCAGCAGCTTGGGTTTGTTTTATTCTTCGGTGTGATTTTGGCAGCTGGTGCCATTGTATTAATTAGTGGCGTCTCAGCGGGTCGCGACGATTTTTTGGGGAGGCTATATTACACATTCAATTCGATGAATCGGTTGGATTTGCCGATGCTGCTGGGATTCAAGTTTGACTTCGCAGTTAAATTTATGGATAGCGGCCTGCTTTACTTTGTTGTCTCTCAATCGTTGCCGGTGGTAGTGCTGCTAACGGTTTTATATTCGGTCGGAATTGTAGCTACCGGACCCGAGGCCAAGCTCTATAAAACGTGCACTTTAATCGCCGTTGCATTAAGCCTTTTAATTTCCAATTCTTTATTTTCGATTAAAGTGGCTGCGTTGATGTGGTATTGCCTCGGCGCTTTTGCAAGCGCTTCGAGCCGAAATAAGACGGCTCAATCCGCGCCGGTGAATGCTGAAATTAACCTAGCGGGATTGCAGCACTCCAAGTAAATACTTGCCAGCTCGCTGGGGAGTTGTGTGCCTTCTATCACTATGGCACTACTTCCGGTGGATTGAGCTTTGGGGGGGCAGGTTGAGCACACTTGGTAATGTTGCAATCTGCGGCTTTGCCAAGATATTTTTTTAGAACATCGAGTTGGCTTGTTACTCCAGGTGTCGCTTGAAGTGGCAGTGCGAACATGTAATTGCCGAGCCATGGGCCAGCGCTCCAGTACGTCCATCCGAGCCAGAGGGTGGGCTGTTGATGAATGGCTTGCAGTAAATTGTCTACGGCGGAGTAACAAATCGCGCTGCGGGCGGCGCCGAACTCGCCGAGAAAAGCTTTTTTGTTATTTGCTGCGAGCCACGCGTTGAAGTCGGAAAGACGTTTAGCGCCGACATCTTCAGTGAGGCATTCTGCGGTCGTGCCAGATGAATCTTTATCGAAGTATTGATGAACTTCATACGCGTAATTGTTTGCGGGGTCTTTGACGTTGAGCATCGACACAGAATTGGGTGTGCCGTAACTGGTTTTTGCCCAGCTGTGTGCGCCGGTCCATGCGGTACCTGGAACAAGTATTAAGTTTTTTGCGCCTGTTTTACGAATCGCGGCGATAGCTGCGTTAGCTGAAGTCAGCCAGCTTTCGCTGGATATTCCATGAGGCTCATTCATTAGGCCAAAAATTACGTGATCATTATCGCGATAATGGGTTGCGAGACGTGACCAAAAATCAGCGAAGGCGCTATTGTCGGTACCGCTACCCAGTAACTTTCCCCAATAGGTGGCGTAATTATGTGGATCGAGAATTACATACGCACCTTTGCTGTTTGTGTAGCTAATCATCTGATCGAGATGACCGAGCTCTGCGCTGTCGAGTTCAGCATTTGCGCTGATCTGCAGGCGCTCCCAGCAAAAAGGCACGCGAAATGTATTCATGCCGAGGTTTAAAAAGTAATCGATGATCGCATTGGATGGATATACATATTTGAAGCCGTATTTTGCGGGTTTCGTGCAGCCGCCCGATTCTGCGCTGGATAAATTCACACCTCGGTATGGTATGTCTGCCGCTTTAGCGAATAGGGAGCTAAAGCCGATTAAACCAGCGATAAATGCTGCTTGAATTTTATTGCTGCGAGTTAACATCGTCCTTCTCCTACCGAGTGAGAATGCCTGCATTGATAATGCAAATTGTGTGACAGACTTTAGAGAAAAATGAGTTTACGATATTTTTAATTTCTAAAGGGGTTGGTGTGGGCTCAGCCGTGACGGAGGTTGCGATCGGGCAAAGTAATAGTCGAGCTTTTACAAAAATCGAATCACTTTCCACTCAAAATTTTTGGCGGACTTACTGATGAAATTTATTGGTCAAAAAATTGGATTTTTATTATTAACAGTTTCATTGGCGCCGACCGGTTTTGCTTCGTCAAAATCGGTCGGTCAAACCGATAGCTCGGTATCCACCACCCCGCGCGCGCAAGGCGATCCCAACTTCCTGGATACAGCGGGTTACTTCGAGTGGGGGCCGGTACGGATCTACCCCGCGTTAAGTACTGCGCTAGGTTATGACAGCAATATATTTGAAAGCGATCGCCACGAACAAAGCTCCACGGTGACGCGAGTGACGCCCGAAGTCAGTGCGTTGCTACCTTTTAATGCGGGCTTTTTCGCGGTTGGCGCACAGGTGAACGATGTTCGCTATCTGCAGAGCAGCGATGACGATTTCACGGACCGGCTGATTTTTATAAAGAGTGCTTTTGAGGCGAACGACCGCAATCAATTTAATGTTAACGGCCAGTTTGCAAAGCAACACGATGCGCGCGGTACGGTTTTGACCGAAGGTTTCGATCCGGAGGAAACAACAGTATCGAGTCCCGATCAGTATACCGATCAAAAGTTGGGCGTTAATTACGAGTTCGGCGCGACCGGTGCGCAGGGCAGATTGCGATTTGGCGCCAGTTTTCTCGACCATAGTTATGACAATCATCGCGATAGAACGCGCTATTTCGATCGCGATGAATATGGTGCGAGTGTTGCATTTTTGTGGCGCGTACAACCCAACACTTCATTGGTTTTAGAGGATCGTGAAACTCGCGTTTGGTATGGCGAAACAAAACCCGATAGTGCCTCTCTTGATAGTCGCGAGCAAAGCCTATTAGTAGGTACCGAGTGGGGTGTAACGGAAAGCACACATGGCTCTGTACGAGTAGGTCATCAGCGCAAAAATTTTGATGATACCGGACGTGTCGATGGATCTGACACTATCTGGGAAGTTAACGTGACGTGGGCACCACTCACTTATTCCAAGTTCGATTTTTTAATTGAGCGAACTCCCAACGAAACCAACGGCACAGGCGACTTCATCGATACTCGAACATCGAAAGTGGGATGGACACACGATTGGACATCGCGAATTGGAACGCGCCTTGCACTCGTACACATGCTGCAAACATATGAAAATGCCGATCGGGAATCGCGCATCGAATCTGCTCAATTTGGCGTTAACTACAAAATGCGACGCTGGCTCACTTGGCGTCTAGATGGAACATGGAGTACGCGCTCCAGTAATGTTGATATTTTAGATTTTGAACGGAACCGTTATTGGATAACCGCAGAATTCACCCTGTAAACAACGAGGAATTTAAGTGAAAGCCGGTACGAAACTTAAAATGGCGGTAAATGGAATACTTTCGTTGGTGCTACTTCTTGTTAGCGCGTTAGCGCGCGCAGAAGCTGCCATCGATCAATCTTATCGATTGGGAGCAGGTGATGAAGTTGAGATCCGGGTTTATGGTGAGGACGATTTATTGGTACGCACTCGCCTCGGTGACTCGGGTGTCATTAGTTACCCGTTCTTAGGTGAAATCGTCGCGCGTGGTTTGACTGTATCAGAATTGGAGCAGCTGATTGTTAAAGGGCTCAAGGGGCCGTACTTACTCGACCCAATAGTCTCCGTAAATATGGTCGAATATCGGCCGTTTTTTCTTAACGGCGAAGTGACAAAACCTGGCGCAATCCCCTTCCAGCCCGGCATTACCCTACGTAAAGCCATCGCCATCGCGGGTGGGTTTACCGAGCGCGCCAATAGAACCATTGCCGACGTATTGCGCTCCCCAGACACGAAATCGCGCGCGATTACGTTAGATGAGCAAGTTCGACCAGGCGATATTATTACCATCAAGCAAAGTTTTTTCTGAGGGTTGAGTTGGAATGCAAAAACTGGACGAACGAGTGGTGCAGCAAGCGTTGCGCGATGAGGAAATCGATTTACGTCATTTCGTGACAGCGGTGGTGCGGCGCAAATGGTCGATTTTAGGTTATGCATCTTTGGGGACTCTTGCCGCCGCAATCTATTGTTTTGCCGCGGTACCAATTTATCGCGCATCGACCACGATATTAATCGAGTCGCAAGATCCAAATGTGGTGTCCATTCAAGACGTTTACGGATCTGGCACGCGCACGCAACAGTATTTTGAGACGGAGTTTCAAGTTTTAACGGCGCGACCTATTGTTGAGAAAGTAGCACAGCGTTTAAATCTTCCGGCGATTCAAGAGTTCGTTCCGGTGCCACCATTTTGGCGTAGATGGATACCGAAACTTCCTGGCACTGGCTCTGCTCGCAAAGCCACGCCGCTGGACGGCGCGGTCAGCATTTATTTTGATCGTTTGCAGGTGGTGCCAGTACCTAAAACTCAATTAGTGGATGTCACATTCGATTCGAGAGATCCTGTGCTCGCGGCGGATATCGCCAATGCCCATGCGCGTGCATATATCGAAAGTCACTTGGAAGCCAAAGAGCAAATGACCAGAACGGCCTCGGAATGGATGTCTGGACGTGCAGAGGAGTTGAAGCAAAAACTAACTGAGTCGGAACAGCGTTTACAGGCGTTTAAAGAAAAAGAGCAGTTGTTGGATATCGAAACTGGGATACAGGCGCTGCCCGCACGAGAGTTAAACGATTTAACCACGAAATTATTAGAGGCAAAGCGCGCTCTATCAGAAAATCGCAATACGTTCACACAAGTTAATCAGGCGCGTGGCGCTTCGCTTGATGACCGTTTAGCCATTCCGGCTGTTAATAGTGATCCGTTGATTAAGCAATTTAGGCAGGCCTATGCCGATGCCGATTTAAGGGTTGCTGAAGTCGCGAAGCGCTATGGTCCACAGCATCCTAAGATGCGCTCAGCAGTTGCTGAAAGAGATGCCGCTCAGCGCTCGCTGTCCGGACAGGTCGATAGCGTAATGGGTTCTATCCGCAATCAGCAGGACGTTTTGGAAGGGCAGGCTCAATCTCTTGCTTCTGCTGTTAATAGTACCAAAGCGGATGTGCAATCGGTCGGGCGTAAAGAGTCGCAATATCGTGCGTTGATGCAAGAAGTGGATACAAATAGAGAGTTGTATGCCCTTTTTTACAAACGCATTAGTGAGACCAAAGAGTCCGGCGATTTGGCGTCGGCGAACGCTCGAGTGATCGAGCCTGCTGAGCCGCCGCTTGCTGCAGTAAAACCTAAAAAGATATTGATCATTCCCCTGGCATTTATTGCATCTGCAATCATCAGTGTCATGGTCGTTTTAATTGCTGATCTGATGAATGTAACGATCGGCACTGGCGAGGAGATCGAGCAAAAAATAGGTTTACCTTTGTTGGGTCTGGTCCCGTTGATCAAGCGCTCACGTAAAAAAGGTAAACATTTGGGCCGCGAATATGCGGAGAGCGGTGACCCCAAATTTGATGAGGCAATTCGCACGCTGCGCACCGCGATATCGCTCAGTAACTTAGACGCCGGCCATAAAGTCATCATGGTGAGCTCTTCCTGTGCTGACGAAGGCAAAACGTCGATTGCGTGCAACTTGGCGCTCGCGTTTGCACAGTTAGAGCGTGTTTTGTTGATCGATGCGGATATGCGCAGGCCGTCTGTTGCCGGTGAGTTTTCATTGGGTAATGATCGCGCTGGTTTGGGCGAGTTGTGCGCGGGCACGGCCGGAGCAGTAGATTGCATCGCGCGCTTGGAAAATGAAAAGCTCGATGTAATGACCGCCGGTACTATCCATCCCAATCCGCAAGAACTGTTGAGCTCGCGTCGCCTACAAGAAGTTTTGGCTAAATTAAAGACGCATTACGACCGCATAATCATCGATACATCGCCCGTGTTGGCAGTTAGCGATGCGCTGTTACTGGCGAATCGTGCCGATGCGTTGGTCTATGTAATCAAAGCCGACAGTACAACCATCGGCCAAGTAAAAACCGGTCTTCAATTGTTTAGACGCACGCCAGTGGCTGTCAAAGGTGTAATTTTGAACCAGGTAAACCTCAAGAAACTAGAGGAATACGGTTCGGCTTACGCCTACGGCACCTACGAAATGAAGGGCTCGCGCTGAGATGGTCGAGTTTGCCCGCATGGTGGATTTGCACTGCCATTATCTGCCTGCGGTGGATGATGGTGCGGCAAATCTTAATGAGGGCCTTGACCTCATTCGTGCGGCGCACGATAACGGCATCAGTCGTATTTTATTAACACCGCACATTCACGTGGGACGTTACGACAATACCAACTCATCGTTGCAAACTCGCTTTGAGACATTTCGTCGCGCGATTACCGCCGCTAATATTCCAGTCGAAATTGCGTTGGCAGCAGAAGTGCGTTGTAGCGATGATTTGTTTGGGTTAATCGAACAGGAAGAAGTGCCATTTTTGCTCGATGCTAAGGGCAATAAAACATTGCTGTTGGAAATGCCGCACAGTCATGTCCCGCCCGGTGTTGATCAACTGGTGCGGTGGTTACTCAAGCGGAATATTCGGCCGATGTTGGCGCATCCCGAACGCAATAAAGAGTTCATGAAATATCCGCACCGCTTAGCTGATTTGTGCAGTGCCGGATGTCTTACGCAAATTACCGCCGCCGCAGTAATCGGACGCTTCGGTGAAAAATCTCAGCATGCCGCTCACGCATTATTGAACGACGATTTAGTCTCGGTCATTGCGACTGATGCTCATAATTTGCAGCATCGACCGCCGTTGTTGCGCGAGGCCGCGAATTGGGTGGCTCAGAACTTTGGTGAGGAGCGGGCTTGGCGTTTGGTTGGTGCAACCCCCGCTGCATTGAGTACGGGCAATTTTTATCGGCGCGCTGCGCAGCCGCGTAAGTCAGTTGCGGTGATCGCTACTCACGATTTGAATTTGCGAGAAGCTCCGCAGGTCGCTAAACCGATAACTGTGGAGTCATTTAATTCGATTAAAACAGCACCGACGGCAGGCACGGATTTCTGTGAGCAGGCGTTTAGTCGGCTTCGTGAAAAACTGAATGAGCGAGCCGCACAGCCGGGCGGTGCAGGTTCGAAGGCGGCGCGCACATTGGCGATCATGGATGATTGGCGAGTGCGTTAATAACTTCCTTACACCGCTTACAGCTTCCTTGCTTATCAACCGCAGCGCCGATCAATCCCCGCTTCTTGCTCATTGCTTACTATTTCTTGCTGCGGGTTAAGAATTTTTGCCGCCATATGATCTGCTAGGCGCAGCGCCAACGCAGCCAAAGTCATGGTGGGAAAGTTACCGCCGCCGGTTGGAAAAACCGAGCTGCCCGCCAAGAATAAATTGTTCATACCGTGCACGAGACAATTTCTATCAACCACACCTTCGCGCGCTGAATCGTGCATACGCGTGGTTCCCATATGGTGCCAAGTGCCCTCTAATCTAGCGGGCCATTGTTGATCAGGGAAAAGCGGCGGCACATCAATGTCAGCAGCGCCAGCGTTTTGCAATTCCTCTTTAAGGATTTCCAGCGTGCGTGAAAACGTCTTTTGCACCAATGAACCGAGTTGCCAATCGACTCGCACGCGACGCATACCGAGCGGATCGCGACTGTCCGACAGCGTAACGCGGCTATTAGGGTTCGGATCGGGCTCAACCATGATTTCGAGGCTAATACCGCGAACCAATGGCGGTACCGGAAATGCGCGCGCCATGACATAACCGATGGTGCTGGCTGGGTCGCGCAGCATTAGCATAAGGTCACGGCGGCGCTGCAAGTTCGCATTGCCCTTGTGCAAAATCGTTTGCGTGTAGCGGTGAAGCGCCGCGACCGAATTGGTGCCTTCCCCCGCGAAAATAGAGCGAAACCATACGCGCGAGTGGAGCAGCTGTTCGCGCTCCATAACTTCAGGCGAAAGTACGAACTGCGCGGCGACTGAGGTGCCGTGCGCGTAAACATACCGGCTTTTATCCTGATGTTTAATATCGTAAAGCTTGTTGCCGCGAAAAGGTTTACGCAGCTTTACCATGCCGGCTTGCATGCGCGGGTGATCCATAAAATAGCGGCCGACCAGATCGTTACCGTTGCCCAGGCCTTCTTTCTGAGTTTGATTTGACGACAGCATCAGGCGCGCATTTTCAATGCCGCCCGTAGCGAGCACGAAATACTTGGCCGACACACTAAAGCTGCAACCATTCAGCGTGCGAATCTCAACTTGCGTTACGTTTTGCGCTTTGCTGTCGGTCGCAATATTCGTGGCATTCGCGTGCAAAAACACTCGAATGAAGCGGCTCGACTCGAGTTCGGTGCGGTACATTTTCCCCATGCGCGCCGGTGGGCTGAATTGAGCAAACGAATCCTGCACGCGCGATGTTTTAAACGGCACGCGACGCACGCGCGGATTATTTATGGAAGACTCCCAAAACTCGGATTCGAATGTTGTGGGACCGAGTGCCAGCAGCGAGTGTGTTCGATCGTAAAACGGTTTTAAATCAGCGCGACTTAATGGCCAGCCGCTATGTGGCACCCAATTGCGTTCGATGAAATCTTCCGTTTCGAGCGGTCGGTTCCAGCCGCCCCAACAGTTGCTGCTGCCACCCAGATAACGACTACGATAGTTGCAATCGAAGTCGTAAGGAATTCCGACATTTTCGCCTTTGTATAAATCATCGGTAGCGGCTTCGCTACTGAGGCCACCACTTTCGATTAAGCAAACATCGATCTGTTGTTTAGCCAAACTGAGCGCGAGCGTAATTCCCGCGACACCGCCGCCAACAATGCAAACCGTAGTGTGGAAAGTTTGCGCGTTCCCCACTTCACGCGCGTCAATAAACATAATCTCGATGGCACTCCGCTGTTTAACAGACGGGATCTCTCCCGGGGCAATGAAGGTAGTGTAGCTCGCGGTTTTACCGCTTATAGTAAAGAGTTAACAATAATTTCTAAGCAGAAACTATTCCATAAAAGCGGAGTGCGGAAGCCTTATATCCGTGACAGTCAGCGATTTGATCAAATCGCTGAAAGAGTATCTAAGCAGTTCGGGGTTTTAACCTGTTTCATCGTCGTAATGCAGCGGACTAACGCGCAACAAATGAATTTGGCGTTTATCAGCGTTAACTACTTTGAATTGATAGCCATTAAATGCAGCCAGTTCGCCGCGCTGTGGCAGATGTCCTAGCTTGCGCAAAATAAATCCGCCGATAGTGTCAACTTCTCCGTCACTTAAGTCGCTATTAAATTGTTCGTTAAAATCTTCGATAGGCGTGAGTGCCTTTACGATGAAGTCGGTATCGGAAACCTGCCGAATATTGGTGTCAACTTCGATGTCGTATTCGTCTTCTATATTGCCGACGATTTCTTCCAATACATCTTCAATTGTGACGAGGCCTGCAACGCCACCGTATTCGTCGATAACAATGGCCATGTGATTGCGATTTTCGCGAAACTCACGCAGCAGCACATTCAGTCGTTTGCTTTCGGGGACAAATACTGACGGCCGCAATAATGTTTTGATATCGAAACTATCGCGATCCTCTTTCAGTATCTGCGGCAATAAATCTTTCGTTAATAAAATGCCGAGTACTTCATCGACACTCTCACCAATTACCGGATAACGCGAATGTGCCGTCGCGATTATTCCCGGCAAAATTTTTCCCAGCGGTTCGTCCGCTTTAATGACTTCCATTTGCGCGCGCGCGACCATCACTTCGCGCACTTGCATATCACCGACATGAAGCGCGCCCTCCATGATTTTTAATGCATCGCGGTCGATAATTTCATTGTGTTCGGCTTCGTCGAGAATCTCGTGCAAATCGTCGCGACTTTTCGGCTCGCCAGAAAACACATCGGCAATTTTCTCAAACCAGGATTTTTCTTCGGATTCCTGGCCTGTTTTTTCGTCAGACATGATCGACAACATCTTCCCCAAGGTATGGATCGGCAAAATTCAGCGACTGCAGAATTTTGATTTCGAGCGCTTCCATTATGTCGGCTTCACTATCTTCGATATGGTCGTAGCCCACTAAATGCAATGTACCGTGAACGATCATATGTGCCCAATGTGCGAGCGCCGTTTTTTTTTGCTCCCGGGCTTCTGTTTCAACCACCGCCGCGCAGATAACAATGTCGCCGAGATGCGGCAGATTCAGCTCCGGTGGCAGGTCGGCCGGAAACGACAACACATTCGTTGCATAATCCTTGCCGCGATAGTCGCGATTCAATGCGGTAATTTCTTCAGTGTCGACAATGCGCAAACTGATTTCGGCGTCATCGCGCTGTGATTGCAATGCCGCTTGCACCCAGGTTTCGAACAATTTATTGCTCGGCACGGTGCGCGAGCTGACATTGTCGATATCGAGACAGAGATTCATGATTTATTTTTTTCGCTGCGATTTTTTTCTGCAGCGGATTTATACGTGTCTGATTTTTCAAATGCGGCGCTGTCGCTTTCAAACGATTCATACGCTTCGACGATGGCCTGCACTAATGGGTGACGCACCACATCGCGCGCTTGAAAATAGGTAAAACTAATACCTTTGATACCGTCCAATACTTTCATCGCGTGTGTTAAGCCCGACGGCGTGCCGCGCGGCAAATCGATTTGTGTGGCGTCGCCGGTAATTAATGCCGTCGAGCCAAAACCTATCCGTGTTAAAAACATTTTCATTTGTTCGCGCGTGGTGTTTTGCGCTTCGTCGAGAATAATAAAAGAATCGTTCAGCGTGCGACCGCGCATATAAGCGAGAGGTGCGATTTCGATAATGTTGCGTTCAATTAATTTAGTGACGGTTTCAAAGCCGACCATTTCGTAAAGTGCATCGTAAAGCGGGCGCAAATACGGATCGATTTTTTGCGCGAGATCACCCGGCAAAAATCCTAATTTTTCGCCGGCTTCCACTGCGGGGCGCACCAACAATATGCGGCCGACTTTATCGGCGAGCAGTGCTTCCACCGCGCAGGCGACGGCGAGATACGTTTTGCCGGTACCAGCCGGGCCAATACCGAAATTAATATCGTGGCTCTGAATCGCACGCACATAACCTTGCTGATTTTTACCGCGCGGTTTGATCGTCACTTTCTTGGTGCGAATGATCGGAATGGCGGCGACAGTTTCGCTATCGATCTGTTCGGTTCCGACAGCGGTGATACCGGTCTCGCGCAGATAGAGATGAATTAATTCGGGTGCGATCGTTAAACCATTTTTCGCATCTTGAAATAGCACCTGCAGCACCTGTTGTGCGGCGGCGGTATTGGCGCTTGCGCCTTCGATGAAAAATGTTTGACCACGGGCGCTAATCGCGACGTCTAAGCGTTGTTCGATCAAGCGGAGATTTTCGTTCAGCGCGCCGCACAGATTCGCTAACAAACGCGTATCGGCGGATTCGAAAGTCAGCTGCACAGCGTCAGCGACGGGCTTATCGGAAGTGTCCAAAGTATGGCGGAAGGACCGCTCCGGTTACCAAAGGGGAGGCTAGCATAACGCCCGCGCGCGAATTCAGGAAACCCCAGTCACAAGTTCGCCGCGCAGACTGTTCGGCAGCGCGTCGCGAATGACGACATCGACGAACTGGCCGATCAACGCCTGATTTGTGGCACTGAAGTTGACTACACGGTTGTTTTCGGTGCGTCCGGCCAATTCGCCGATGTGCTTGCGGGCGGGGCGGGACACCAGAATTCGTTGCCGAGTGCCGATCATCGCCGCGCCGATGCGTTGCGTGTTCTGGATAATCCGCGCCTGCAGAATCGCCAGCCATTGCTTCTTGGTTTCCATCGGCGTGGGGTCGGCGAGCTGCGCGGCCGGCGTGCCGGGGCGCGAGCTGTAGATAAAGCTGAACGAATTATCGAAGCCGACCGTATTGATCAGCTGCATCGTTTCGTTGAAGTCGGCCTCGGTCTCGCCCGGGAAGCCGACGATAAAGTCCGACGACAGGCTGATATTCGGACGGTGCTTGCGCAGCCGCTCGATCCGATCGAGAAAGTACGCGGCGGTATAGTTGCGCTTCATCGCCGCCAGAATCCGGTCCGATCCACTCTGCACTGGTAAGTGCAGATGATCGACCAGTTGCGGCAACTCGGCGTAGACATCAATCAGCGCGTCGGAAAATTCGTTCGGGTGCGAGGTGGTGTAGCGAATGCGCTCGATGCCGGGAACCACGGCGACATAGGTCAGCAGCTCGGCGAAGTCGATAATTTCATTCAGGTGATTGCGGCCGCGATAGCCGTTGACGTTCTGTCCGAGCAGGTTCACTTCCTTCACGCCGCGATCGGCCAGGCTGGCAATTTCGGCGATTACATCGTCGAACGGGCGGCTGACTTCTTCGCCACGCGTGTAGGGCACCACGCAGAATGTGCAGTATTTCGAACAGCCTTCCATGATCGACACGAATGCGCTCGGGCCATCGACCGAGGGCTCGGGCAGGCTGTCGAATTTTTCGATCTCCGGAAAGGTGACGTCAACCAGAATCGGCCCGTTCGGCTTTCTGGCATTCATCATGTCCGGCACGCGGTGCAGCGTTTGCGGGCCAAAGATCAGATCGACATACGGCGCGCGCTTGCCGATGGCATCGCCTTCCTGGCTAGCGACGCAACCGCCGACGCCAATAATAAGGCCGGGCTTTTGCTGCTTGAGCTTGTTCCAGCGACCGAGCTGATGAAACACTTTTTCCTGCGCTTTCTCGCGAATCGAGCAAGTGTTGAGCAGCAGCACGTCAGCCTCTTCAGCATTGTCGGTGCGGACTAAGCCGTGCGAAACGCCGAGCAAATCGCGAATCCGCGCCGAATCGTACTCATTCATCTGGCAGCCATGAGTTTCGATATACAGTTTTTTCGGTTCGTCGGACATGCGCGTGTTGCTCAAATTGTCGGCAGTTTTAGCGGGCGGCCATTATACAGAGCGGGTCGGTCAGTGCCCACTGGCAGCGGTATTTCGTGTTTTCGCCAGATGCTCAAGAATCAGGCGCGAGACGGTTTTGAAATCGCCGTCGAAATGGTGATCGCCCGGCAGCATCGCGCGGGTGACGTTCGGCGCCTTGGTCTCGGCGCACAACGTATCGTCGTCGTCCTTACCGTACAGACACAGCACCGGCTCAGTGATTTTGGCGAGTTCGGGCGCGATGGCATTGCTGTCGGTGCTGGCGTGGCTGAACCAATTGGCAACGTGAAATTGAAAGTCGACACTGTGGCTCAAACTGAGCAATGCAATCGATGAAACCGCTTGCCGCTGCGTGGCTGGCAGACGACTCACCATAAATGGCAGCACATCAGCGCCGAATGAAAAGCCGACCAGCACCACGCGCTTCTTGTTCCAGCTGGTTTGATAGTGGCTGATAACGCGCTGCAAATCGGCGCCAATGGTGGCCGGCGTCTTGCGGCTCCAGAAGTACTGCAGCGTATTCCAGCCGACGACGGGGATGCCTTGGTGATTCAGCTGGCTGCCGATGTCTTTATCGATATTGGCCCAGCCGCCATCGCCGGACAGCAGCACCACGAAGTAGTCGTTTTGGCTGGCGGCGGCGGGCAGTTCGACCAGCGGCAAATCATCAATGGCGATATTTTTGCCGCCGGTTTCAGCCACGGCGGGGCGCAGTAGCGTATCGATCTGTGCGGACAAGTCGGCCTGTTTTTCGAGTATCGGCCCGAAGCTTTTTGCATCGGCACATGCGCCCAGCGCATGCCACGGGGTATCGAGCGCTACCGGTTTCAGTCGATATTGCTGTGGGCCGAGCGTATCCCAGCTAAACGCGCCATCGCCCTTACACGGCGGGACTGGTTGCGACAGCAACGGGCAGAAATCGAGGCCGATACCGGCGCGAAACAAGCGCGTCGGCGCTTGGGCAAGCGTTGCATACGCGGTGGCGGCAGCGGCGCCAGTGCCGATCAGAACCGGCTTTTGGTAGTGCGCGAAATGATATTTCTCCTGCAAATGCTGGCTGAATACATCGAGCAGCGTCACCGGGTAGAGACAGCTGTCTTTATTTTTGCGGGTGTTATCGAGCAGATTGCGCAGCGGCATCAAGGCGACTAAATGCCCGCGTGTGGCTAACGTGGTTGCCAGCGCGGTGTGATCGCTGTCGTCCAGCAGCAGCACCAAGTCTTGCGGCACCTGCTCGGGAATGACGATGCTGACACGGCCTAAATCGGCAAAGTCATCGATATCGATACGTGGTTGCGCCGCGGCGACCAGGGTGCTGACAGTTAGCAGCGACATAAAAAGCAAACAAGGCAGGCGCATGGCGAGATCCGGCAGGAAAAGCGGCCCATTTTGCCACAGCGCTTTGCGTCGGCGGGCATGTGTTATGATGCGCGCCCTCAATCAGGCGATTCGCAGGTAAGCAGTAGCCAATGGCCACGATCCCCATCTACAGAGTTATCTTCCACAACCAGAATCAGGTTTATGAAGTCTACGCGCGCGAAATTTATCAAAGCGAAATGTACGGCTTCATCGAAGTCGAGGAGTTCGTTTTTGGCGAGCGCTCGCAAATGCTGGTCGATCCCGCCGAAGAAAAGCTGAAAAACGAATTCGCCGGGGTGAAGCGCTCGTATATTCCGCTGCACGCAGTGATCCGCATCGATGAAGTCGAGAAAGAAGGCGTCGGCAAAGTGATCGAGCCCAAAGGCGACAGCAAAATCGCCAACTTTCCGATTATTGCGCACCGCCCGATCCGAGACAGTGATTAATTAAGCGCAATCTCTAATATAAAAAGGCCGGCAATTTGCCGGCCTTTTTATTGTTTGTCGCTTCTGGCTGGATCAAACGCGCTTGGCGATTTCCTGCCGCACGCTCGCCAACTTCACGCAAGTGACGAACACATCGGTGGCTTTTTCGATTTCCGAAACGCTCGGTACCGATGGCGCCAACCGAATATTGCAGTCCTGCGGGTCGTTGCCATAGGGGTACGTAGCACCAGCGGGCGTCAGCTTCACGCCGGCCTCGGCCGCTAACTTCACGATTGTCTTCGCCAAACCCGGACGGGTATCGAACGAGATGAAATAACCACCTTTCGGTTCGGTCCAGCTTCCCAGCGTTTTCAACGCCTGCAAACGCGTCAGCACAGCGGCGAAACGCGGCTGCAACAACGCGGCGTGTTTACTCATCAGCGCATGCAGATTGTCGAGATTGCCGATGAATTTCACGTGGCGCAGCTGATTGACCTTATCCGGGCTGATCATGCTGAACGACAGGTGGTGTTTGATCAGCTTCAGATTGGCGGGCGAGGCGGCCAGAAAGGCCACGCCGGCGCTGGCGAAGGTGATTTTCGAGGTCGAGCCGAACACGTACACGCTGTCTTCGGTGCCGTATTTACGGCTCAGTTCAAACAGGTTGGCCAGCTGCGGCGCATCGTCGCTGAGCGTATGCACGGCGTAGGCGTTGTCCCAGAATATGCGGAAGCCGGCGCTGGCGATTTTGCCGAGCTGGGCAAAACGCTCGACTACCGCGTCGCTATAAACGATGCCGCTCGGGTTGGAGAAGCGCGGCACGCACCAGATGCCCTTGATTTGCGGATCGGCTTTGACCAGCGCTTCGACCTGATCCATATCCGGGCCATCGTCGTTCATTGCCACCGGAATCAGCTTGATGCCGAAATGCTCGCATACGGTGAAATGGCGGTCGTAGCCTGGAACCGGCGCCAGGAATTTCACTTCGCCGCCCTGATTCCAGGCCGGGCTGCCGGCAACGCCGTGCAAGTGGCCGAACTGCACCGCTTGATACATCAGCGTCAGGCTGCTGTTGCCGCCGATTAAAATTTCGTCGGGCTTCACGCCGAGTACTGGCGCAAACAGCGCTTTCGCGGTCGGAATACCGTCGATCAGATCGGCGCCGCTGTAATTGCGCGTTTCGGTGCCGGCGTCATCTTTGAACTGGCCCTGCAATACACCGTCGAGCGCATTCGATAATTGCAGCTGATCGATGCTCGGGCGTCCACGCGTCATATCCAGATTGAGGCCGGCGGCTTTAATCGCGGCGTAGTCCTGGTTCAGGGCAGTTTCCCATTCGCGCAGCTGGGGGACGGAAGCTCGGTCGAGATCCACGGCGGTAATCCTCAGGGGTAAGAAAAATTGGGGGTGCGATTATACCCACGAAGCGAAATCCCATGAAACGAAATCCCGCTAAACAAAAGTAGAGTCACCGCGCGCGGTGGGGATGCGGTAGATTTCGCACGCGGCGACACGGTCCATTGACCGCCGGCCCGCGTAATTGCTCACTGAATAACAAACAAACTCTGGAGATAAACCATGACCATCGGATTTTGGTGTGTATTGATCGCGGCGTTGCTGCCGCTCGGCAGTGCATTGGTGGCAAAAATGTCCGGCGGCGATTTTAAGCCGACCGATAATCACAATCCGCGCGAGTTTCTCGATTCGCTCACCGGCTCGCGCAAGCGCGCGCACTGGGCGCAGCAAAACGGCTACGAAGCGTTTCCGCCGTTTGCGGCGGCGGTGATCATTGCGCATATCGCCCATGCGCCGCAGCTGTGGATCGACGGTTTTGCGGTCGCGTTTGTGGTGTTGCGGGTTCTCTATGCGGTGTTTTACATCACCGATAAAGCATCGGCCCGCAGCGCGGCGTGGGGCACCGGGCTGGCTTGTGTGATTGGCCTGTTTGTGGTTTCGGCATTGGCCTGACGGTTCAGTCGTTCGTATACAGATCGATCAGCGCATCGACCTGTGCCAGCGCGAGATCGGACGCATCGATAATTTGAAAACCGGCCCAGTAGCGCGAAAAGTTCTCGGCACGACGACACCACAAGCAATCGGCGCCCAACATTATTTGGGCGCTGCCTTTCAACCGCTCCGGCAATTGCAGCGAAAGTTGAAAAATCGCCTGCGTTTCGATTTCGCGATCGGTCATCAGCATCAACCCCTCGCGGGTGATATTGACCAGCTCGCCAAAGACGCCACCGTTAATGGTGTCGTGCACCGCGATGGCTTGGTTGAGTTCCTTGCGTTCGAGTTTACGTGCCATGGGATTTTAGTTCCCTGTCTCAGTAGCGGGGCTTAATGCCGGGGCGCAATTGCTCGACGATGCGCTCCAGAGCTTTTTCGAAGAATGGTTTGCTCGGTTGTTCCTGCAAAATTTTTGTGCGGCCAGCGCGGATATCAGCCGCTAGTTCGATGGCGGTTTTCACCGCGGTTTGCTGGCCCAGTCGATTCACGAACATGTAGTGCTGCGTGCGATTATTCGACCACGCTAGTTTAGCCTGCACTTGTTCCTTGCGCGGACGATCGGTAAAAAACTGGAACCAGGTGCCGAATTCCACTTTTTCCAACTTCTTGATCAGCGGATCGCCATCGCTGTCGCTGGCGGGTGCGTGCAGTGGCGCATCGATATCCGCGGCGCGTTGCGTCGTCGGTTTCAGCGACAGGCGTTCCTGATGTGCTTTCTGCAGCGCGGCGATCAGCTGGCGCCCGGTTTCCGCTTCGTAGCCAACAGTTTGAAAACCATGATTCAAACTTTCATGCAAGGTATCGCGTATTTCCAGCAATCGCGACGGCTCGATGCCCTGCGGGTGCAGATAAATTAGTAGGTCGTCGACCACTCGCGCGGCGGCGCGCCACTGCTCGCTATTAGAGCCAAAACGCAGCAGATTAAACGCGAGAAAATTTGCCCACGGTTCGAACAGCAGCGTGTTCACATCGCTCGGCACATGAATGCCTTCCAGCTTTTGCCGTAGATAATTTTCGATCCGCAGCCGAATTTCTTTCAGTTTGTCTTCGCCGCGTGCGGCCTGTTGCGCGCGCTGTTCGGCCAAACGCACTCGGCGCGCGTGCTGACGCAGGAAATGGTTGAAGTCGAAAGCCAATTGCGAAAACAGCCGCAGGTCATTATCGAACTCGTCGAGAATGCGTTGCACCACGGCCTTCATCTGCTGATAGACATCGCTTTTGTGTTTGCTTTCGGTATCGACCCAGCGCTCGCCGGCAGCGACCAGACCGTTCAACAATTGCCGCGCCGGATGCTGCGGTGAGTTGAAAAATGCCTTATCCATCAGCGCCACTTTCAAGAACGGCGTGTGCATATAACTCAGCAGTGCTTTGACGGAATCCGGCAGTTGTTCGTCGTTGAGCATGTATTCGAACAACAGGCCGACGATCTCGATCACATCGGCATCGACTGGCGCGGCGCGCTGCGTTTCGCGCTCGATTTCTTCGTGAATGGCGCTGTAATCGGTTTCGAGTACCGCTTCCTGTGTCTTCGCGGCCGTCAGCGTCTGCGCTGTTTTTTGTTGCAGCGGCTGCAGCTCGGTAATGATGTGTTGGGCCGGCAACGGATTAAAAATGGGCGCGCGCGTCACACCCAACGCCGCTTGCAGCTGTTGAATCAGCGCCATTAAGTCGGTTTGTTTGCTCAGCGTTTCCGGGCTGTTGTGCGTTGCCAACTCTTCCGGCAGCTGCGGCGGTTCGTCTTTGTGAATTTGATAACGCAGATGCGGCAGCACGCCGTTGGTTTTCAGATGGTGATTGAGCAGGTGATAGAGCTTGTCGAGTTTGCCCATCAGCGCGTTGTCGAAAATTTTGTAAATCACCAGTTTCGATGGCGTATCGAGCACGAACGGGCCGAGCGCGCCTTGCAGTGCTTCGGAAAATACCGCCGGCGCGACCGGGTTGCCGAGATCGTTAATTTTGTGGCCACCGGCCAGTGCGGATAGGCGCTGATTCAGCGCGTACAAGGCTTCGGAATAATCGCCGTTGGCTTTGCGCGTCATGCTCGAAATCGCAATCGCCTGCTCCAGCTGATCGTGATCGACCAGTTTTAATTCGGTGTCGGCGCGCGCCACATCTTGCGCGGTGTTATGGCTGTGCAGGAAATTATCGAAAGCATCGCGCATGTGCTCGAGCAGAATTTTTTCGAGCCCGCGCTGTTGCTGCTGCAACTCCTGGCGCGATTGCAGGTAGCGGTTCTGTTCTTGATTGGTGCCGGACTTGTCGGCCATGCGAAACAACTGCTCGTCGGCCTTATCCAGAAAGCTTTTGAAATGCACCGACGCCCATTTAAAAATGAGCGCCTTGCTGCTTTGTAACAGTCGTTGTTTGTCGCCCACGGGTGGTGCGGGCTTGTCCGATGAGGTCATGGTATTTGTTGTTCTGGTGTCGGTTCAGGCCGACGGACGGCGCGAGTATAACAGGGCCACGCGCCGCGAAATATTGATCCGCAAACATTGAAGCTGCGTATTTGCTCGATAGAATTTTCGGGCAAAAGCGCGCATGACTTCACCGCATATCGCTGTAATCGGCGCCGGTCTCAGTGGCAGCGCCTGCGCGCAATTGTTAGAGCGGGCAGGTTTTCGCGTCACCGTGTTCGAAAAAAGTCGCGGCAGTGGCGGGCGCTTGGCGAGCAAACGCATCGGCGCGCACACGGTGAATTTAGGGGCGCAAAGTTTGCGCGCTAGCAGCGCCGAATTTCGCGAGCAATTAAACGATTGGGCACGCGCCGGCTTGCTCGAAGTGCGTGACGGCGAAGGCTGGCCACTCGCGTCTACCTCGAAATTAACGCGGGCGTTGTTACACAACGTAGAGTTACAGAACGAAGAGTCGCAGAGCGTGAAGTTGCAGAATGTAGAGTTGATGACGAGCACGCACGTCGAAACAATCCAGTACGCCGCGCAGAAAATCGCTTTGTTTGATTCGACGCAGCGCCCACTCGGTGAATTCAGCGCCGTCGTTGTGAGTGCACCGCCGGCACAGGCGGAGCAGTTGTTGCGCGTCGATCCGGTATTAAGCGCGCAGTGTGCAGCGGCAAGCGTGCAGCCGGCGTGGGTCGCTGTATTTATCGCGCCGCACGCATGGCCGCCCGCAACGGTATTACCGGAGTCGATAGCGCGTGTGGTCAGCCGCTCTATCGACGGCGCGCATTATTGGTCGGTCGAAGCCAGCTCCGCTTGGTCCGAGCGCGAAATCGAGCGCGAGCCGCAGTGGATTGCCGCGCAATTAAAAGCGGCGCTTGGATTCAACGAGATCGACGTGCTGCATTGCCATCGCTGGCGTTATGCGCGCGTCGCTAAGCCGTTAGGCAAACCGTTCTTATTGCGCAACGCACTCGGCGTCTGTGGCGATTGGCTGCAGGGCAACGATGCCGAAGCCGCATGGCACAGTGGCCGCGAGTTGGCGCGCGCCCTCATCGCCGGCTAAATCCTGCGACCAATCCAAATCGATTGCGGCGACGTAATGACGTATCTCTCTCAGCATTTTGCTCAGGATTGCGTCATGTCAGCGCCTACCGTGGCAAATCCCTCCCTGCAAGCCGGTTCTATTGCGGTCGGTATCGGCGCGTGCGTGCTGGGCGCGCCGGTGCGCTACAACGGCGTCGGTAAAAAACCGAGCGATCCGGTAAAGCGGTTGGGCGAATGTTTTACCTTGCGTCCGTTTTGTCCCGAGGTGGCGATTGGCTTGGGCGTGCCGCGTCCAACCATTCGTTTAGTGGGTGCTGAGACTTCAGCTACGCGTGCCGTCGATAGCGATACCGGCGAGCACGATGTCACCGCCGCGCTGGGCCAGAGCGCGTCGATGTTTCTCGCCAATAATGAAAATCTATACGGCTACATTTTTGTGAAAGCCTCGCCCAGCTGCGGCATGGAGCGCGTAAAGCGTTACAACGACAGCGGCAATGTCATCGCCAATGACGCGATCGGTATTTTTGCAGCGGCATTGATGGCCGCGAATCCATTGTTGCCGGTCGAGGAAGACGGACGGTTACACGACGATCATCTGCGCGAAAGTTTTGTAACGCGCGTCTATACCTATTTTCAGTGGTGCGAATTGCTCAAGACCGGCTTGACGCTGCACACACTGCAAAAATTCTATGCGCGGCATAAATACCTGATCATGAGCCGACATATTCCGACCTATAAAGCAGTGGGCAGTTTGCTCGCGCAAAGCAATAGCGAGTCGATTGACGCGCTCGGTCATCGCGTTATTACGCTTATTCTGGACGCGTTAAAACGCCCGGCCACGCGCGCCGGTCACACTAATGCATTGCAACATATTCGCGGTTATCTGAAGCGCGATTTAGATAAAGAAGAAAAATGCGCCCTGAATGAAGTCATCGAACAATATCGCAGCGGCGATGTGCCGCTGGTGGTGCCATTAACATTATTGCGCCATCACTTTCGCCAGCACCCCGATGCCTATATCGAGCAGCAAGTATTTATGCAGCCGTATCCCGACACATTGCGGCTGCGCAATCTTATTTAATATTCAAATTTGAACAGCCCGTTTTTAGTGAGAAGAGTATGAGAAAGAGCAAATGCCGGCGCTGATGTGGTTTCGCAACGACCTTCGCATTGATGACAACACCGCGTTATACAATGCAATGGTTGAGCACAAAAAAATTGCGGCCGTTTTTTATGCGACACCCGAGCAATGGGCCGAGCACGAT
>JAQGNY010000055.1 GCA_028293825.1 Verrucomicrobiaceae bacterium | reverse complement strand
GTGCGCTGGGAAGGGCGGGCGCAGGACGTCGGCTATCAACTCGAAGTATTTACCGATCAGACCAGCGCCAATAAATTTCCGGGCGCGGGCACCTTTATTTTCGATGTGCGCGATCGCGACATCGCCGATCGCAACTCGCATCTGTGGATGATTAAGGGTCAGCTCGACGGCCAACTCGGCAGCAGTTGGGAATGGCATTGGGACAACTACTACTGGCATAACGACTACGGCCAAACGTATTCGCTGTTGCTGCCGTTTCCGCCGACCAGCACCTTTGCTTTTTCCGAAGAAGATCAGCAAATCGTCGAACACCGCTACGGCTCGCGACTGACGTTTAAACGCGCCGATATCGAAGGGCTCGGCGCGCGCACGCAATTGGCATTGAGTGCGGGCACCGAACGGCAGGCCATCGACGATCACGATGTCACCAGTCAGGTCTACAAAGTGTTCGGTGTACCGACGCCGAATTACGAAGGCTTGCAGCAGGAAATTAACAGCGCTTCGCTCGAAGGCAAAACGCAGTGGCAAGACGGGCGCTGGCAATTGATTTACGGCGGAAGGCTCGATCGCTATTCGACGTTTGGTTCGCAGACCTCGCCGCGCGCCGGCATCATTTGGATGCCGTCGAATCTGTACAGCTTCAAAGCAGTTTACGGCAAAGCGTTCCGCGCGCCGAATGCCAACGAATTGCGCGGCACCAATTTCGCCAGCGGCGATCTCGATTTGAAACCGGAAACGCTCGACAACTACGAGCTGACCGCAACGCGACTATTCAGCAAAGGCGTGGTGCAATTGGTCGGTTTCAAAACGCGCTGGCACGATCGGATTTTATTGGTGAACCGCGCCTATACGAATGCCGGCGAGAGCGAATCGCGCGGCGCGGAATTATCCGCCAAGTTCGATTTCGAAAGCTGGCTGTTCGAATTGAGCGGCGCGCGCATTCAGAATTTAACCATCGAAGGTCCGGTGCGCGCGTGCGGCTGCGATCCGAATATGTTCCCCAAATGGATCGTTTCGGCCGGCGTCGGTTATCGCTGGCCGGCGCAGCGATTGGAATTATTCTGGAGCAATCACGTGCACGATAACGTGCGCACCGGCGACGACACCCAGCGCGGCAATGTCACCGACGCAGGGCTTTTCTATCGCAGCGATATTTCGTTACGCCAATTGTGGGGCGCTCATTGGCAGGGCCAGTTGTCGATGCGCAATATCTTTAATCGCGATAACGTATGGCCTTCGGTCGTCAACAGTAACGGCGGCGTTGCCGATATTCCCCGCCAAATCGCGTTGGAGATTCAATATCACGGTTCGCCGTGAGCGCGCGCACATTCTTGCGCGATTAATAGTGTCAGGCTGCGGCATAACTTTCGATTCCCCATTAAGGATCGATCATGCCCGCAGCTACTTCGCTTCTCTCTCTCGCCGACGATTTTGCCCGCACGTTTGAAATCATCATTGCCGATACCGACGCATTGCGCGCTCGCGTATATCGATTGCGTCATCAAGTGTTTTGCCAAGAGCTTGGTTACGCGATGGAGAACGACGGCGCACTGGAAGCCGACGCTTACGACAATCAAAGCATTCATTGTTTATTGCAGCACCGCGCCAGCGGACTCGACACCGGTTGTGTGCGTCTGGTGTTGCCATTGGCGGATGGCGGTGGCTTGCCGTTCGAAAGTTTTGGTCTGCGCTATGTCGATCGCCAGTTGTTCGATTGGAAGCAAATCGATTCGACGCGCTGCTGCGAAATTTCGCGACTGGCGGTCGCTTCAAATTTTCGCCGCCGCAACGGCGAATTTAATAATCCGGAAGGCATCGCCGATATCGATGACTCCGACAGCTTCACCAATCGCCGCTTTCCGTTTATCGCGGTGTCGCTCTACCACGCCGTGATTGCGCAGGTATTGCAGCGGCAATATCGCTGGATATTTATGGTGGTGGAGCCGCGCCTGCAGCGCCATCTGCAACGCTTCAGCGTGCGTGTCGATCAAATCAGCCCAACCTTTGAATACTACGGCAGCCGCGCGGTATTTATGACTACCGGCGAGCGCTTTCAACACGAAGTAAATGGCTGGAACGGCGAGCTGCAGGGTTTGTACGGCAATGTGCATCAACAATTATTCGGCGCGGCGCCGTTATTTTCAGCGCAGCAACAAATTATTTAATCCGAATATTATTTAGCGAATTTATTGTTTGCGCTTTTAATTATCGTTTTGCGTTTGCTTGAACGGCAGTAGCTCGGCTGCCGCGGCGATATGTTCGGTAATCGTTGGCTGTTCGCGCAGCAAAAAATCGTCGATAGCATGGCGAAAATTTTTATCTTTCAGCCAGTGATACGACAGTGTTTTGATTGGCTCAAAGCCGCGCTGAATTTTGTGTTCGCCCTGTGCGCCTGGATCGAAATGCGCGAGCTGATGACGAATGCAGTATTCAATACCTTGGTAATAGCACGCTTCAAAATGCAAGAAATCGAATTCGCGCACGCAGCCCCAATAGCGGCCGTACAGCGTAGTGCTGTCGCGAAAATATAACGCGCCGCCGATGGCTTCGCCGCGCCAGTAAGCGAGCGTCATGACAATGTGTTGCGGCAGCGCCGCGCCGATGCGCCGAAAAAATTCCGCATTCAAATAGCCGCCGTGACCGCTGCGCTTGGCGTACGTTAATTCATAAAAATGATGAAATAACTTCCACTCGGCCGCGCCGATTTGCTCGCCGTCCAAAACGGTGATAGTGATGTCCTGCTCAATCACGCGCTCGCGTTCTTTGCGTAAATTTTTGCGTTTACGCGAAGCGAATGTCGCTAAAAAATCATCGAAGTTGGAATAGCCACGATTGAACCAGTGATACTGCGCGCCCCAGCGTTCGCTCATGCCCGCCTGCGCGAAACTTTCGCCAGCCAGTGCATTGGGAAATAAAATATGCAGCGATGAAATGTCGGTGGAGTCGATTTTTTTGCGCAGTGCGGCAATTAATTGCGCCGCAATTAACGCGCTGTCCTCGCCGGCTAAAACGCACAGACGCGGTCCGGTGGCGGGAGTGAACGGAATGGCGCCGAGTAATTTCGGATAGTAGCGCCGCCCGTAACGCTGATACGCATCCGCCCAGGCCCAATCGAATACATATTCGCCGTACGAGTGATACTTTAAATAAAGCGGCATTACCGCAATTAATTCGCCGTCGCGCTTAATCAGCGCGTGCAATGGTTGCCAACCGCTATCGGCATCGGCGGCGCCGCTTTGTTCGAGCGCGTATAAAAATTCGTGACGAGTGAATGGATAATCGGTGCCCGCCACCGCGTTCCATGCCGCCGCGGAAATGGCGGAGAGACTATCGATAAATTCAATTTTCACTGCGGTGGCTCCGCAACAGCGAACAAGCTATTGCAACGGTAAAAAGGCTATGCATGCAGGAGCTGCAATAAAAATTGACGCGTTCCTATCAGTTGCAACAGCAAAAAAATTTAAAGATTAACGCGATAAAAAATAATGCAAAGAAATTCCGGTAAATACCGTAGCGCCAACCCAGTTGTTATGCAGGAACGCGCGAAAACAATCCTCGCGTCGGCGCCAGCGAATTAAATATTGTTGATAGCCGAACAATGCCGCCGCGCCGATCAGCGCGACGAAATACCAGTAACCTAATTTAAATTGCGAACCGACCAGCGCCAACGCGATCAATGTGCATATTTGTAAACCGGCTGTGATCAAGCGATCGTCGTCGCCGAATAAAATCGCGGTCGATTTAACGCCGATTTTTAAATCGTCGTCGCGATCGACCATCGCGTAAAACGTGTCGTAAGCGACCGTCCACAATAAATTGGCGATAAATAAAATCCAGCAGCCCGCAGGCAAGCTGTTGCTCTGTGCAGCGAACGCCATCGGAATACTCCAGCCGAACGCAGCGCCCAGTACCAATTGCGGCAAATGCGTGTAGCGCTTCATAAACGGATACGCGCCGGCGAGCGCAAGCGCGCCGAACGACAGCAAAATCGTCAACCGATTGGTAAACAAAACCAGAATAAATGACAGCGCACACAATCCGGCGCACAGCAGTAATGCTTCGCGCTTACTGACCGCGCCGGTGGCCAGCGGACGTTGCGCGGTACGTTGCACATGCGCATCGATTTTTCGGTCGGCGTAATCGTTGATTACGCAGCCGGCGGAGCGCATTAAAAATACACCGGCGATAAAAATAAACAGCAGATGCCATTGCGGCCAGCCGCCCGCTGCAATCCACAATGCCCACAGCGTCGGCCACAACAATAACAAGGTGCCGATGGGTTTATCGGCGCGCATTAATTTCAGATAAAGCGGCAATCGCTGCAGCGACAGTTCCATCGACGAAGGCCTTGGGCAAGTGGCGCGAAATTAGTGCCGCAGTATATCAATAGCGCGCGTTGCGACAGCGTGCGTGAAATCATTTTTAGCGCGCTGTTCCGCGCCAAATTTATTGCAAGCGATAATTATCGTCGCCAGCTATTTATTACGTACGTCTATTGATTGGGATCAGTTCTTTAATCGCGGACGTGCGTTTACTGTGGTCGATACAGTGATTGCGTAGCGGCTTGTACAAATGCATCGAGAAAAATTTCGCCGACGATAAGATGGCGAGCGTCGACGCTGAAGCGCGAGCGTCGTCCCCACACCGTATTCGCGCCGCGCAATGATTGCGGCAGTAACGCTGCGTCGATTTGCGCCAGTTCGAACGGCGCGCGTTGCAGTTGCGGATATTTAAACAACAGTGCGCCGAGCGAGGTATTGCGCAGTCGCCGCAGCCGCTGCAGATCGCCGCGCAAACTGCTTGCCGGCATCACGCTGCGCGCATACACCCACGGTTCGCCGCAGCCCCACAAAATCACTTCGCGAATTAATGCCCATTGATCAGGCGCGATATTTAACAGCAGCGCTTCGGATAAGGTCGGCCGACACCAGCGCTGGCTGATGCGTTCAACGCGAAAATCGCCGCCGCTTAAATGCAGCAAATGTTGGGTCAGCGAACCTTCCGCCAACAGCCATGGCCGCAGCGATAAAGGGGTGCGAGTGGGCGTGTTAAGAGAGTGGTCAAACCACCGTATGGAGCGAGCAAGGGCGCGGGTTTCGCTATGGTGTCGAGTTGATCTTTCGGCGTACAATCCGCAGCTTCCAAAAACAGGCTACCGCGCCATTTATCACTGGCTGTTGCGTATTGGGTGAGGGAATCGGTAGCGGTTTTAATGCAGCGCGCAGCATGCGTGATGCTCTGGCGACGCGCAAGAGCGAGCAGACGAGGTATTAGCAGTAATGGCTAAGTGGGAATGCATGATCTGTGGTCACATTTACGATGAAGCGAATGGCGATCCTGAGAATGGCGTAGCGGCGGGAACGCTGTGGGCCGATGTACCGGAAGCGTGGTTGTGTCCCGATTGCGGCGTCACCAAAGCGGATTTCATGCTACTCGATTAAGCGGTTTCAACGAGCGGCAAATGTAAGCAGCAACGAATAAATACGAACGGGTTCTGGAGGCAAGTAGTCGGAGCCCGTTCTAACACTCGGCGAATTACGCCGACCGGCGTCTGGATCAGCGCGGTAATGTGTTCACGGACGCGTCGGATCAACAATAACAACTAACTACTTGTTACAAGGGGAAGACCATGCGCAAGCCCGATTTGGCTGCCTTCATTGCCGATAAAGCCGATATTTCCAACGACAAAGCCCATCAACTGGTTGGCGCCATTCTCGACGAAATCACCAATGCGCTCAGCCGTGGCGACAGCGTCAGCCTGGTCGGCTTCGGCACCTTCGAGCGGCGCAATCGCAGCGCGCGCACTGGCAAAAATCCGCAAACGGGTGCAGCGATCGATATCGCCGCCAGCACCACGGTCGGTTTCAAGCCAGGCAAAGCACTGCGCGACGCCTTGAAATAACGCCATGACTGCCGCTGCTGGAGATACTGCCGCAGTGTCCGCGTTGACGCGCCGCTGGATCGAACAATTCGTTATCGCCGAAAACCTGTGTCCGTTCGCAGCGCCCGTGCTGCGGCAGAATCAGTTGTGCATCGCGGTAAATGAAGCGCATGACGATCGCGAATTGGCGCTGTCGGTACTCGACGAGCTGGAGCTGATGCAGCGCGCGCCGGAGGCCGAATTGGCCACCAGCGTGCTGGTATTTCCGCACACGCTGCAGGACTTCGAACGCTATCTCGATTTTGTCGCGCTGGCGGAAGAGCTGCTGGAAGCCTGCGAGCTCGACGGCATCGTGCAGATCGCAAGCTTCCACCCGCAGTACTGCTTTGCCGATGCGGCGGTGGATGACGTCAGTAATTTCACTAATCGCGCGCCGTTTCCGATGCTGCATTTTCTGCGCGAATCCGCGCTGACACGGGTACTGGATAACTATCCGGAACCCGAAGCGATTCCACAACGCAATATCGACCACCTGCAAGCACTCGGTTTGGAACAGGTAAAGCTGCGCCTGGCCAAGATTCACGCCGGTACTTAATCGCTCAAACCAGCGACGATGCTGGACCTCGCTAACAACGCACGGCATCATCGCAGCGGTCATTTTCTCCCACCGCTCGCGTATGGAACGAGTATTTTGAAAAAAACTAAACCACGATTGGCGCCGCTGCTGTTCGCCGTGTTTGCGCTGCTAGCAAGCGCGACGCAGGCGCAAAATCCGCAGGTGTTGCAGCAGACGCGACAATTACTCGACTGGCTCGGGTTTATCCAATTGCTCGAGCAAATGCCGCAGGCGTTGAACGTAAGCATTGAGGCCGAAGCGCACTTTCGCAACGCCACACCAGCCCAGGTAGAGGCGTGGCGGCGCGAGCTGGAGCCCCGAATGAAGCAGCAGCAAATGCAGCAGGGTCTGATTTATTACGTCGCCGAGCGCTACCGCGCCGACACTTTCCAGCGCGTCGCGCAAATTCTGCAGGAGCCGCTGACCAAGCGCGTGCGCTATTTCGATTTGGCGATGACCCAGCCCGGCACCGCCAAGAGCGTGTCCGATCTGCGCGCGCAAATGCATACCGAGCCATCGCCAACCCGGCGCGGCTTGGTGCAGGAGATCGATGCGGTTGGCGGCACGTCGCTGCTGGCGGCGGTGATGCAAACCGGCATCAGCGAACGCGTGCGCCGCGCCGCTGGCGATCCAGCTAGTGATGACACGGTATTGCAGGCGGAAATCGAAGAGCGGCAACGTTTTCTCGCGCCATTGACGGCGGATTATTCGCTGTATGCCTATCGATATTTGCGCGACGAAGAGCTGGCGTCGTATCGCGATTTATTAAAAGATGCGCAGCTGCAATGGCTGCTAGATATCAGCCGTCAGGGTTTGACGGCTGTGTTGCAAGGTGATGTCAGGCCGCCAGACTCGAAGCGATAGATTTGATCTCGTCGCTGGCATCGACCACGTTTTGAATGGCTTGCATGGCCTGTTCGGGGGTGAGGTGCAGGCGTTCGTACATCTCGTTGGGAATCGCTTCGAGCGGCGCATTGCCGATACCATGGCGACGCAACAAGCGCATCGCGATAAACATCAGATTGGCATAAGCGTGATTGGGGCCATCGTAGTTGGCCTCGTTCTGATAGCGCAGCCCGTCGCAAACCTCTTCCGGAATCGACCACAGCCTCATTAACCAACTCGCCATTTGATCGCGGGTAACGCCGAGCAGGAAGCGCTCGATCACCGAATAGCTGAGCGTCGGGTTGGCCTCCTGCAATCGGCAATAACTGGAAAAATGCGGCGGGAATACTTCCGCCAGCAGCAGCAAACCGAAGTTGTGCAGTAAGCCGGTCAAATAAACCTGACCGACTACCGGGCGCTTGTTCGCCGGAATGCAGCCGACCAACGCTTCAACCGCCGTCGCCGCATAGACCGCCTGCTGCCAATAGGGCGAATAACCTTTCGGCGCGTCCTTCGGCAGACTCAACGATTTGCCGAGCGCCAAACCCAGTGCCAGATTCAACACCAGATCGAAACCAAGCACGCGCACGATGGCATCGTGGACCGATTTGATTTTGCCGGGCGCCGCGTAATATGGCGACGCCGCCCAGCTGACCACTTGCGCGGCCAGCGGCGGATCGAGTTCGACGATGGTGGTCAGCGCGCGCATATCGGCATACGGATCGACCCGCAATTTAATGATGCGTTGAGCGGTATCGGGCAGTGGCGGAATTTCGAGCGTTTCTTCCAGCCGCTGCCGCATCCGCAATTGGGTGAAGTTGCTGATGGCGCGGCTGATATCGGCCAGATCGTCGATATGATCGAATTTGCCGTGGCGAAGGCCCTCAATATTGATCGCGAAATCGCCGATCATGGCGCCGTTCAAGCTCTGTTTGAATTGCTCGCCGCTCATGCGCAGTACACGGGTGCGATCGCCCGAACTCAGCGCGACGGTCTCGCGTTCCAGCACGTTGCGGTCGACCAGCGTCGGCAGGCCGAGTGAAGCCGGTAGCGCCGGCAAACTTTGAAACTGATGCTGCTGACAGAAGCGGTGCATATCGGCGGCGGTCATCGCACGCAATTGCCAGCCGGTGATTTGGCAGACCGCGCTCAGATCGAGCAGCGAATCGGGCGCCAGCACCACGTGCAGTTTGTTACTGCCATCCTGCAACAGGATGGAGCGCAGCATATCCGGGGGAACGGTGTCGGTGGCGGCCAGCTCTTCAACACTAAAATCGATATTTTGTTTGCGCAGAAGCGAGTCCACGGAGGCGGGGATAACCATGCATTACTCTCGTCAGTTGTCTTTTCGTCGGGATTAGCTTCAGTGTAGCTAGCCGCCTCGATTTAGCTCGCGCGACTTTCCACTATGCCCTTTCTGTTTCACCAGTCCGCCTGAGTGTTTCCAGCGCGTTAAACCTGACCGTATTGTTCGCGCCCGGATAGCCAGCGTCGAATTAGCGCGTCCGCCGCGACCGGATTTTCCGCCACCAGTTCGCGGCCCTTATCGCGCACCGCCGGCAGTAGCGCCGCATCGCGCTGTAAATCGGCGATGCGCATTTGCAGCAAGCCGGTTTGACGCGTGCCGAGTACCTCGCCCGGGCCGCGCAGCGCCAAGTCCTGCTCGGCGATAACGAAGCCGTCGTTGCTGTCGCGCAGCGCTTGCAGGCGCGCTTTGCCCTGTTGCGACAGCGGCGACTGGTACACCAGCAGGCAGAAGCTCTCGGCGCTGCCGCGTCCGACTCGCCCGCGCAGTTGATGCAATTGCGCCAGACCGAGCCGCTCGGCGTTTTCGATAATCATCAGACTGGCGTTTGGCACGTCGACGCCGACCTCGATCACCGTCGTCGCCACCAGCAATTGCAGCTCGCCGCTTTTGAACGCTGCCATCGTCGCGGCTTTTTCGACCGGCTTCATGCGCCCGTGCAACAGGCCGATTTTCAGCTCCGGCAGCACTGCCTGCAGTTCCTGCCAGCTCACTTCGGCGGCCTGCGCCTGCAATGTTTCGGATTCTTCGATCAGCGTGCACACCCAGTACGCCTGCCGGCCTTCGGCGCAGGCGTGGCGTATGCGCTCCATCAATTCGACACGCCGCTCGATGCCGAGCACGGCGGTCAGAATCGGCTTGCGTCCCGGCGGCAGTTCGTCGATCAGTGAGGTGTCGAGATCGGCATACGCGCTCATCGCCAGCGTGCGCGGGATCGGTGTCGCCGTCATGATCAGCTGATGCGGCTGCGCGCCGTGGCCTTTCTCGCGCAATGCGAGGCGTTGATGCACGCCGAAGCGGTGCTGCTCGTCGATGATCGCCAGCCCCAATTTGTGGAAAATCACATCGGCCTGAAACAGCGCGTGGGTGCCGATCACTAACTGCGCGGCGCCGCTGGCGATGGCTTCGAGCTGCGCGGCGCGCGCCCGACCTTTGACTTTGCCGGAGAGCCAGCCGACCGCAATGCCCAGCTGCTGCATCCAGCGCGCGAAATTATCGCGGTGCTGCTCGGCCAGAATTTCGGTCGGCGCCATCAACGCCACCTGATAGCCGCTGGCGATGGCGCGCAGAGCGGCCAGCGCCGCTACCACTGTTTTGCCGGAACCGACGTCGCCCTGCACCAGGCGCAGCATCGGCTGCGGCTGTTTGAGATCGTGTTCGATTTCGCCGACCACGCGTTTCTGCGCGCCGGTCAGCGCAAAGCCAAGTTGCTTTAGAAAGCGTTGTTGCAGCGCCGCGTTGCCGCCACAGCGCGGCGCGCCGTGACTGCGCATCTGCTCGCGCAGCCGCAGCATGCTGAGCTGATGCGCGAGCAACTCCTCGAACGCCAGCCGCTGCTGAAATGGATGCGCGCCGGCCAGCAATTGCGCCTGCGCCGCCTGCGGCGGCGGTTGATGCAGGTAGCGCAATGCACTGCTGAGCGGCGTTGTACGCGGACCGGCCGGCAGATAATCGATCAGGCTCGCGGGCGTCAGCAGATCCAGCGCGGCGGTGCAGAGCTTGCGCCAGCTCGCCTGCTGCAGACCTTCGGTGGTCGGATAGATTGGTGTCAGCGTGGTCGACACCGGCAGTGGCGTATCGGCATCGAGCAGTTGGTATTCAGGGTGATAAAGCTCCAGGCCGCTGGCGCCGCGCCGCGCTTCGCCGTAACAGCGCAGCCGCGAGCCGGCCTGCAACTGCGCTTTTTGCGCGCCGGAGAAATGAAAGAAGCGCAGCGAAATGGTGCCGCTGCCATCCTGCAAGCGGCACAACAAACTGCGGCGGCGGCCGAACACGATGTCGGCAGCGCGTACCTCGCCTTCGATGACCGCGTCGACACTGGGTTGCAGCGCGCCGATCGGCGTAATGCGGGTGCGATCCTGATAGCGCAGCGGCAGATGAAACAGCAAATCCTGGACGGTGTGAATGCCGAGCGCGGCCAGCTTTTGCGCCAGATGTGGGCCGACCCCGCGCAGCGCGGTGACGTCGATCCGGTCGAGCGTCGGCGCGTCGTTCAAGTCAGTGTTTGAGCGGCAACGGGCACAGGCGAATCGCCTGACTGACAATGTCGATGGCGCGGTGGCGCGGGAAACTGGCGCGCCACGCCAGCGCCACCGTGCGCATCGGCACCGGCGCCGCGAACGGGCGAATCGCCAGCGTGCCTTCGCCGTAGGGAATAATCTGCGCAGCCGACAGCGGCAGGATGGTAATGCCCAGGCGCGACGCGACCATGTGCTTCAGTGTTTCCAGCGAACTGCCTTCGACCACGGATTGCAGCTGCGCGTCGGCATTGCTGAGCGTGCGCTTGATCGCCGGGCAGGCGGCGAGCACCTGATCGCGAAAGCAGTGCCCTTCGCCGAGCAGCAGCACGGTTTCTTCGGCGAGTACGTTTTGAGTAATTTTGTCGAAGCGGGCGAGTGGGTGATCGCCCGGCATTACCACCACGAATGGCTCGTCATAAAGTTGCTGAGTGACCACATCGGGCTCGGTAAACGGCAGCGCGATGATGATGGCGTCGAGCTCGCCGCTGCGCAGTTTTTCGCGCAGCACGGCGGTGTAACTTTCCTCGATATACAGCGGCATACTCGGCGCCAGCTTGTGCAGCTCGGGAATGAAGCACGGGAACAGATACGGGCCGACGGTAAAAATCGCGCCGACCGACAGCCGGCTGCCGAGCGGATCTTTGCCCTGGTCGGCCAACTCGTGAATTTGATGCGCTTGATCCAGCACAGTCTGCGCCTGCTCGATGATTTTCAGACCGAGCGGGGTGGCGCGAATGTGATTGCGGCTGCGCTCAAATAGCGGCACATCCAATTCGTCTTCGAGCTTTTTAATCGCGATGCTGAGCGTCGGCTGACTGACATGGCAGCGATCGGCCGCCTTGCCGAAATGACCGGTCTGATGCAGCGCAACGATATAGCGCAATTCGGTAAGCGTCATGGCGTCGAGGCGTCCATTGAGTAACGGCGGGAGATTAGTGCTGGCGACGGTGTTATCTTGCGCGGCCCCGCACCTTAATCGGTATAACCGGTGACTTGGTACGTATACAGAATTAAGTGCAGCGAATGGGCCGGGCTTCATTTGGATTCGCTATGTATTGAGCCGTTTTTTAAAGGTGGAGTCAATCGTGAGTAAACCTTCTTTGTTGGTGATCGGCTGTGGCGACCTCGGCGGCGCGGTCGCGGATTTTCTCGCCGCCGAAAGCTGGCGCGTGACCGGCGTGCGGCGCCAACAGTCGGAGCGCGCTGGCGTCGCGATGATTGCGGCGGATATCACCGAACCGGCGACATTAGATGTATTGGCCGAGCAGGCGCCCGACTTCGTGCTGTTTGTGCTGACTCCCGGCGCCTTCACCGACGAGCGCTATCGCGCCGTTTATGTCGAGGGAGCGAAAAACTGTCTCGCGCGCTTAAACACCGCGAATTTGCGCCGCGTATTTTGGGTGTCGAGCACCAGCGTCTATCACCAGGACGACGGCAGTCTGATCGATGAAAATAGCCCGGCGCAGCCGAGTGGGTTTTCCGGCCAGCGCCTGCTGGAAGCGGAAGATGTTATTCGCACCAGCGGTTTTCCTCACACGATTGTGCGGCTCGGCGGTATTTATGGCCCCGGGCGATCGCGTTTGCTGCGGCAATTGCGCGGTGGTACGCGCACGCCGGCGCTGCCGGTGCGGCACAGCAATCGAATTCATCGCGATGACGCCGTCGGCATTTTGCAGTTCCTGCTCCAAACCGCAGCGGAAGATGGCCGCTTGGACGCTATTTACGTCGGCGTCGATACCGATCCGGCGCCGTTGGCGCAGGTGGAAGAGTGGTTCAGTCATTATTTGGGGCTGAATTATTTCGCGTTGACGGAACAGGCCGGCGAGCAGCGCGGCGGCAATCGACGCTGCGACAGCGCGCGGCTGCAAGCGTTGGGATATCGATTTCGCTACCCGACGTATCGCGAAGGTCTGCCCACGCTGTTGGCGTGACGTTATTCATCGCCAATCGTTATCCGCCGCATAACTGCCAGCGCTTGCGGCGACGAAATGATGCGCGAATAATGGGCCGCTACCAATCTGGCGGCCGAATAGTTCAGCACTGCATTCGGTTTCGCGGCGACGCCGCTTGCGCTCATTCACGAGCGTTCGATTAATTTTCTCAAGGCATCAAAAAATATGCGCACTCTTCTGACAGCCCTGCTCAGCAGTGTTTTGTTATTTGCCGCTCCGACGCTGCACGCCGCGGACAAAGTGGCAGCGGCACCGAATTCGGCGCCGACATTTGCACAAATTGTTGCGACACATAAATTACGCGTCGGTACTTATCTGTCGATTCCGTACGCGTTGAAAGCCGCCGATGGCAATTTAACCGGTTCGGAAATCGATATCGCGCAGCGCCTCGCCAAAGACATCGGCGCGACGCTAGAAATAAAAACGCTGGAATGGGATCAATTGATTCCGGCATTGCAGCGCGGTGACATCGACATCATCGTCGCTGGTTTATCGATTACGCCCGAGCGTGCGTTGCAGGTTTATTTCAGTAATCCGTATTCGAACTCCGGTGTCGGCATCGCCACCAATATCAAACTCACATCCGATTTCGGCAGCATCGAAAATCTGAATCGCGCCGATGTGGCAATAGGCGCCATCGGCGGCACCGTATCGGAAGACGTAGCGCGGCAGGTGTTTCCAAAGGCCAGCATCAAATTATTTACCGAAGAAGACAAAGCCGAGGACGCGCTGGTGAAAGGCCTTTTGCACGCGTATGTGCGCGGCGATCCGGTGCCGCGTTTTATTGCACTGCGCCATCCGAAGGAGGTCGACGTGCCGATTTCAAAACCGTTGGTAGCGACGCGTGAAGCGTTTGCCGTGCGCAAAGGCGATAACGATTTCGTGAATTTTTTAAATGCATGGCTGGTCGCACGCGATGCCGATGCATGGTTGATCAGCACGCACAAATATTGGTTTGAAAGTTTGAGCTGGCAGGAAAAAATCGCGAAATGATGCGCTCGCAGAAATGCCGCATTGCTATCGCGCTGCTGCTACTCAGCGGATCGAGTTTAGCTGTCGATAATAAAAACTTGGCTGCCGAAAATAACAAACCGGAGACGCCGGTACTCGGACGCGATGAATATCGCACGCCGCTCGATCAAGTTATTGTCACCGGGCGCGAGCCGTATTGGCAGAAACAAGCTCCGCGCTGGGAACAGCCAAAAGTTGAAATGCCGCCGCCGGAAAATCCGTCGCGACTGCAATGGGCGCCGCGTTACGACAAAGAAGAGCGCGACGGCTCACAGGAGCTGCGCGATCCGCGCAATCCGCAACCGCGTTTGAAGTTATTCGAATTTAAATTTTAAAAAGCACAATAAAAAACGCACCAATAAACGGTGCGTTTTTTTAGCGCTATAAACCCAATAAATTAATTATTTATGCCGCATCAAAATTCGATGTGGCGAATAATTTTAAATTGAATTTTCACAACTCAAGAATCACTTCGATTTCTACGGCCGCGCCGCGTGGCAGCGCCGCGACTTGCACGCAGGCGCGCGCTGGGTAGGGCTCTTGAAAGAACTGCTTCATCACATCGTTGACGCGAGCGAAGTCATTTAAGTCGGTCAGCGAAATATTTACCTTCACCGCATCGTTCAAGGTGCCGCCGGCGGCGTCTGCCACGGCGGCCAAATTATTAAATACCTGCGTGGTCTGTGCGGTGATATCACCTTCAATCAATTGCATGGTTTTCGCGTCGAGCGGAATCTGGCCGGATAAATAAACTGTACCGCCGACTTTAACGGCCTGCGAATATGGACCAAGCGCGGCTGGCGCTTTTTCGGTGGCGATAATCGTACGTTGCTTACTCAAAGCGAATTTCCTTCTAACAGTTTTTATCAGTGGCTAGGATTTTGATTCAGTTAAATTAGTGACGAATGCGCGCGACTTTGGCGACGCCGGGAATGGTGCGCACGCGTTTCATGATGCGCGCTAAATGCACGCGATTGTGCACCCCGATAATCATGCGCACGATGCTGATACGCGGATTATCGTCATCGGCGGTTATGCGTTTGATATTGGCATCGAGGCTGGTAATGCGCGTTGCCAGCGTGGCGATTACGCCACGACTTTTTTCCAGATCGACGCGAATTTCACAGCCGAACTCGCCTTGCACATCGTCGGCCCAGCGCAGCGAAATCGAACGCTCTGGCTTGTCGTGAGTTTCGACGCTGTTGTGGCAATTCACCATGTGCACAACCATGCCTTTTTCCGAACTGATTAAACCGACGATCGGATCGCCGGGAATCGGATGGCAGCATTTCGCGAAATTAATTAATAAACCTTCGGTGCCGTGAATGGCGAGCGCTTCGTGGTGAGCGGCTTTATTGGTTGCGCTAGTATCGCCGGCGCGGCTGACGAGCTGGCGCGCGGTAATAAACGATGCGCGATTGCCGAGACCGATTTCTTCCAGCAATTTATCGAATTGATCGACGCCGGTGGCGCGCAGCAAACGTTGTTTTTGTTCGTCGGAAATTTGGGCGAGACTGGTGTCGAGGCTGTTCAGTGCGGTGTCGAGTAAGCGTTTGCCGAGCGACAGCGATTCGGCTTTGCGACAGTGTTTCAAAAAATGCCGGATCGATGTGCGCGCTTTCGCAGTGACGACGAAGTTGAGCCAGGATGGATTCGGTTGCGCGCCGGGCGCAGTAATAATTTCGACGGTCTGGCCGCTTTGCAAATGTTCTGACAACGGCGCTAAGCGCCGATTGATTCGACACGCCACGCAGGCATTGCCTACATCGGAATGCACCGCATATGCAAAATCCACTGCGGTCGAACCCTGCGGCAATTCTTTAATATCGCCGCGCGGTGTGAACACATAAATTTCGTCGGGAAATAAATCGATTTTTACGTTTTCGATAAATTCCAAACTGTCGCCGGCGTGTTGTTGCATTTCCAGCAAGCCCTGCACCCAGCGCCGTGCGCGCGCGTGACTGCTGTTAGTCGGTTCGCCAGTATTGGTTTTGTACAACCAGTGTGCGGCGATACCGTTGTTCGCCATCTCTTCCATTTCTTCGGTGCGAATTTGAATTTCGATCGGCACGCCCTGCATGCCGAATAACACCGTGTGCAGCGATTGGTAGCCGTTTGCTTTCGGTATCGCGATGTAATCTTTGAATTGGCCGGGCACCGGTTTGTACAGGCTGTGCACGCAACCGAGTACGCGATAGCACGTGTCGACGCTGTCGACGATGATGCGGAACGCGTAAATATCCATGATTTCGGAAAACGATTTCCGCTTCGTTTTCATTTTTCGATAAATCGAATACAGATGTTTTTCGCGGCCGATCACGCGCGCCTGATGGCCTTCGAGTTGCAAATTATGTTCGATCGAGCCGCGAATTTTTTCGACGATTTCACGGCGGTTGCCGCGCACACCTTTGATTGCGGCGCGAATACGATCCGCGCGCATTGGATGCATTGCCGAAAACCCAAGGTCTTCGAACTCGACGCGCATGTTATGCATGCCGAGACGCTGCGCGATGGGCGCGTAAATTTCTAACGTTTCGCGCGCGATGCGGCGGCGTTTATCCGGTTTCAAAACGCCGAGCGTGCGCATGTTGTGCAGGCGATCGGCGAGTTTAACCAGGATGACGCGAATATCTTTCGCCATCGCCATCGCCATTTTTTGAAAGTTTTCGGCCTGCGCTTCGGCGCGCGATTGGAATTCGATTTGGGTGAGCTTCGATACGCCATCGACCAACTCAGCGACGGCATCGCCGAATTGGGCTCCGAGCGCGGCTTTGCTGATGCCGGTGTCTTCGATAACGTCGTGCAGCATGGCGGCCATCAGGCTTTGATGGTCCATATGCATTTCGGCGAGGATGCCGGCGACTGCCAGTGGGTGCGTGACGTACGGCTCGCCGGTGCGGCGGCGCTGCCCGACATGCGCCTGCTCCGCGTAAAAGTAGGCGCGTCGAACTTGATCGATTTGTTCTTTAGCGAGATAGCTGGCGAGCGTGTCGCTTAGAGTATCGATCGATTGACCGCGAAAGTTGGCTGACTTTTGCGGGAAAATGCTGAATTGGTGCATTCGGTCCTCCCGCTCGGAAATGTCAGTTTAATTCGGGGAAATTATTCCAGCGGCTCGTCCAGTATTTCGACAGCAGCGGTAACGATAGTTTGCTGCTCTTCTTTCACTTCGTGCTCGACGCGCAGAATTTCTTCGCGATTGATGCGGCCTTCGGCGATTTCACGCAGCGCCAATACAGTCGGTTTGTCGCCTTCTTCCGGCACCAAAGGATCTTTGCCGCCTACCGCGAGTTGGCGGGCGCGCTTGCTGGCAACCATCACCAGTTCAAAGCGGTTGTCCACCTTGTCTAAACAATCTTCAACGGTAATGCGGGCCATGCTGTGCTCCTGGAGGGTACGTTTGTGCAGCGTTTACACAAAATAAGACCGGCAGTGTAACAAAATCGCCTTACGATAGCAGCTCGAGTAACAGCGGCTGCAGCCGCAGCTGTTGCCGGGCCAGCGTTAGACGGGCGCCGATCATAATGGCGCGCAGTTCGGCGAGCGCGGTATCGAACTGATCGTTAACGATTAAATAGTCGGCTTCGAGGTAATGTTCCATCTCGCTGATCGCCTGCGCCATGCGCTTGGCGATGACATCGGTGGGGTCCTGGCCGCGCGTATTTAGCCGCTGCTCCAGCGTTGCGCGCGACGGCGGCAGGATAAAAATCGAAATAGTTTCCGGCAGTAAGCGGCGTACCTGTTGTGCCCCTTGCCAGTCGATTTCCAAAATAACGTCTGTGCCGGCGGCCAACGTTTCCTCGACCCAGCGTTGCGAGGTGCCGTAGCGATTGCCGAATACTTCGGCGGATTCGAGAAACCCGCCTTGCTCCAGCATCTGCTCGAACGACTCGGCGCCGACGAAGTGGTAATTAACCCCGTCGGTTTCACCGGGACGTTGCTTGCGTGTGGTGTGCGATACCGATACGCGCACTTCCGCTAGCGTCGGCAGTAACGCATTTACCAGACTGGTTTTGCCGGCACCGGAGGGCGCTGAAATCGTATAGAGATTGCCGGGGCATACGGACATGACGTTGCTTTCCAAAATCGGTTTGTTATCGGTAACAATCGTTATTCAATGTTCTGAATCTGTTCGCGCATCTGTTCGATCAGCACTTTCAGTTGCACCGCGTTGAGCGTGGTATCGGCCGCCAACGATTTCGACGACAGTGTATTCGCCTCGCGATTGAATTCCTGCATCAGAAAGTCCAGCCGGCGCCCGCACGGCTCGCGCTGCTTCAACGCGCGGCGGACTTCCTTGATGTGTGTCTGCACGCGATCAAGCTCTTCTTCGACATCGTTCTTCTGCGCCAGAATTACCATTTCCTGCTCGATGCGTTCGTTGTTCAGCAATTGAGAGCCCAGTTCGACGGTTAAATCGGCGAGGCGATCGCGTAGTTTCTGCTTCTGCGCCGCAAGAATGACCGGCATATGTGCGCGCACGGTAGTGATGATAGTCGCGACCGCGTCGAGTTGCGTTTCCAGATACTTCGCTAGCTCAGCGCCTTCGCGGGCGCGGTGTTCCACCAGTTGTTGCAGCGCTTGTTCAAAGATCGCGCCAGCGGCTTGCGCAATTACGACGTCGTCCTCGGCACTGGTTTTTAAGACGCCGGGCCACGCCAGCACGTCGAGAGCCGATGGCGCGGTCGCCTGCGGCAACGCGTTCTGAACTTCGGCCGCGCACTGCAGCAACTGCTTGAGCACGGTTGTGTCGACAGTCAGGCTCTGCTCGTTTTGCGCTTCGCGCTGCAGGCGCAGACTGCATTCGACCTTGCCGCGCGCGATGCCGGCGCGCAGTCGCTCGCGCAATTCGCCCTCGAGCAGACGCATCGATTCCGGCAATTTGAAGCTGGGTTCCAGGTAGCGATGATTGACGGAGCGGATTTCCCAAATCAGCGAGCCCCACGGATATTCGGCCGATTGGCGGGCAAAAGCAGTCATGCTGTGGGTCATCAAACGCATCCTTTGGGTACATCGGGGTGCCATTCTAGCCGGATTGGTTTGTCGCAATCGACAATTGATCGGCGCCGGTGAATGTCGGTGCGTCTGTATAATGGCCGCCCTTTCCCAGTCAGTGCCGAGAACAACATGAGTCGACCCAGTGGCCGCGCGCCGCACCAGTTGCGCGATATCTCCATCATTCGCCATTTCACCCGCCACGCCGAAGGTTCGGTATTGATCAGTTTCGGCGAGACCAAAGTCATTTGCACGGCGAGTGTCGCCGAAGACGTGCCGCGCTTTTTACGCGGCAGCGGCAAGGGCTGGGTCACTGCCGAGTACGGCATGCTGCCGCGCTCGACCGGCTCGCGCATGGATCGCGAAGCCGCGCGCGGCAAACAGGGTGGCCGCACGGTGGAAATCCAGCGTTTGATCGGTCGTTCATTGCGCGCGGCGGTCGATTTGACGCTGCTCGGCGAGCACAGCATCACCATCGATTGCGATGTAATTCAGGCGGATGGCGGCACGCGCACGGCGGCGATCACCGGTGCCTGCGTCGCGCTCGCCGATGCACTGAATGGCCTGCATGCGCGCGGCGCGATCAAGCAGAATCCGATGCAGCAAATGATCGCGGCGGTTTCCGTGGGCATGGTGAATGGACAGCCAGTGCTGGATCTCGACTACGCGGAAGATTCCACTGCCGAAACCGATATGAACGTGGTGATGACCGAAGCCGGCGGTTTTGTCGAAGTGCAGGGCACCGCGGAAGGCGCGCCATTTTCGGCGACCGATTTGCAGGCGATGCTGGATTTGGCGCGGACAGGAATTAACGAACTGAATGTATTGCAGAGAGAGGCGCTGGCGCGTTAACGCCAGCTTCTAGCTTCTCATGACCAACGACTACGGAAATAGCTCGTAGTCGTAATCCATGATCAACGGTGCGTGCTGGGCGAAGACCTGATTTTTGTAGATCGCGCCGTACTCCACTTTCGAGCGCAGGCTCGCTGAAATGATTTGATGGTCGACGCGCCAGCCGTTGTCGGTGCGATCTTCGTCGGGCCACCAGGTGAACTCGTCGGGATCGCCATTCACTTCGCGAAAAGCATCGACGTAATTCAAATCGGTCAGCAGCGTATCCATCCATTGCTGCTCTTCCGGCAGCGTGCCGGAAATACCGCGATTGCGTTCGGGATCCTGAAGATCGTCATCGTTGCGTGCGATATTCCAATTGCCGCAAATGAAAAACTCGCGACGCTTGTTGCGCACTTTATTCAGGTGCGCCTGATATTGCTCGAAGAAGCGATTCTTGCGCGTCTGCTGTTCGGCATCCTGCCCCTCTCTACTCTGGGGATGTGCGCTGGGCGCGAGCAGACAACCGATACTAATGCGATCGAAATCCGCCTGAATGTAGCGGCCTTCCATATCGAAATCGGCAAAACCCAGGCCGGTCATAATCGCCTTGGGCATGCCGCGGCAATAAATCGCCACACCATTGGTATTTTTTTCGGCCGCGTCGAAAAAGTAGGCGTTATATCCCTCGGGAAAAAACACCGGCTCCTGCAAGTCGTATTCTTGGGCGCCCAAATTTTGGATACAGATAAAATCCGCATCCTGCTCGATTACCCAATCAAAAAAACCGCGCTTGGCTGCGCTGCGAATAGAATCGGCGCAAAAGCTGATGATACGCATAGGGGCCTCGGATTAACGTAGGCGGCCATGATACCTGAGGCGGCGGCGTCTGCGTAAACTCTGCGGCGATGAAATGCCGATTTGCTGCGTTCGTTTTATGAACTGCTGAGGTAAAATGCCGACGCTTTCTCAAATCAACCGCAACGCGAAGACTTTCATGCAGGCACATCAACAGCGTTTTATTGAATTGGCCGTGGCGCAACAGGCGCTCAGTTTTGGTGAATTCACTCTGAAATCAGGTCGCGCCAGTCCGTATTTTTTCAACGCCGGCAAATTTTCCTCGGGCGCTGCGCTGTGGCAGTTGGGGCAGTGTTACGCCGAAACCTTAGTCGCCGCGAATGTGCAATTCGATGTGCTGTTTGGTCCGGCGTACAAAGGCATTCCGCTGGCGGCGGCAACCGCGTGTGCATTGTCGGAGAAATTTTCGCGCGACGTGCCTTACGCCTACAACCGCAAAGAAGCCAAGGATCACGGCGAAGGGGGCACGCTGGTCGGTGCGCCGTTGCTCGGCCGCGTGTTGATTGTCGATGACGTCATTACCGCCGGTACCGCCGTGCGCGAAGTCGTCGAAATTATTCGCGCCGCTGGCGCGGAGCCGGTCGGCGTCGTCATCGGGCTTAATCGCCAAGAGCGCGGTCGCGGCGAATTGTCCGCCATTCAGGAAGTCGAGCGCGATTACGGCATTCCGGTTTTTAGCATCGTCAGCCTCGAACATGTGCTGCACTATTTGCAGACGCAAGGTGCAGCCGCAGACGCCGAGCGCGTGCTAAGTTATCGCGCGCAATACGGCGTGTGAGCGAAAAAAATTGCAAATAACGAATCGCGACCAGGTGAACTCTGTGATGACGATAACGCGCAACGCAACAGTGTGGGCGATAGGTTTTACGCTGTTATTGGCTACCGGATCGGCTGCGCACGCGGCAAGTAAGCTGTATCGCTACACCACCGATCGAGGCGTGGTGGCGGTCGACGATCATGTGCCACCGGAATTCGTTAAAAACGGCTACGAAGTTTTATCGCCGGATGGCCGCGTACTGGAAAGCGTGTCGCGCCAGTTGACTGGTGAGGAGGGCGCACGCAAACGCGCTGCCGATGCCGAAGCAAAACGTCTGCGCGAATGGGACAAAAATTTATTGCTGCGTTACAGCACCACTGACGACATCGCCGCCGCACGTGATCGTGCGCTGCGTGAAATCGATGTACGCACCAGCATTCTGCGCAGCAATTTGTCGTCGGCTAAAGCGCAGGTGGAAAGCGAGCAGGAAAAAGCCGCCGACATCGAGCGCAAAGGCGGCAAGGTGCCCGAAGCGATTTCCAGCAATATCGATAAATTGAAGTTGGAAGTGGCGAGCATCGAAAGCGCGGTGGTCGAGCGGGTGCAGGAAAAAGAAAATACGCGCGCCAGTTTTCAGCGCGATATCGAGCGCTTTAAAACCTTGCAGGATGTGGTCGAGTATCGACGCCTTAATTCGACGGCTGGCGACGATAAAAATTAATTAATTGCGCGCACTAAAAATCAATGCGCGCCGGACGTTGCCGCCACTTTGAAAAAACCTTCCATCAATACCGGCCATTGATCCTGCCAATATTCAGTGGGCCGGCGCTTAAAGCCACTGCGCACGAATTGCCCGATACGCCCTTCGACAATCGCCATCAATAAATTCGCCGCGGTGGAAACAGTCACTGCGGTGCGCACGCCTTCGCGCAATTCCGCTTCGCGCAGAATTTGTTTTATTTGCGACTCCAGTCGGTCATAAAACTGGCTGATGCGTGTGCGCAGCCGCTCGGTTTCGCCAGTCAATGCGTCGCCGGTGAGAATGCGGCTGATGCCGGGATTGCGTTCGGCAAATGTCAGCAGCATGCCGAGAATTTTTTCGCAGCGGCTCATCGCCGAATTATCGTCGCGCAAAATAAATGCAATGCGCTCGAAAATGGTCTCTTCGATAAATTCGATCAAGCCATCAAACATTTTGGCCTTGCTGGGAAAATGCCGATACAGCGCCGCTTCCGACACGCCAACGGTTTTTGCCAGGCCAGCCGTGGTGATACGTTCGCCCGGGCTCATCTCCAGCATATGTGCCAGCGCTTGCAGAATTTGATCGCGGCGCGAAATGGTAGTGTTCATCGTCATTATTTTTTAGTCAGTGACCGGCCAGATCAGGCCGGCCTGCTCCATGCGAAATCGGTTGATTCAAGCCGCGCCAATTCAAGCAGAAATCGACGCGCGCCGACATTAATTCCGACGATTGGTAATGAGCGTGCCGACACCTTCGTCAGTGAAAACTTCCAGCAGAACCGCGTGCGGCACGCGCCCGTCAATGATGTGTGCGCTGGTGACGCCGCCTTTTACCGCATCGAGCGCGCATTTAATTTTAGGCAGCATACCGCCGTAAATCGTGCCGTCCTCGATCAGGCCGTCGACCTGACGCGTGGTGAGGCCAGTTAACACATTGCCGCCTTTATCCTGCAAACCGGCGACGTTGGTGAGCAGCATTAATTTTTCCGCTTTTAAGACTTCGGCAATTTTGCCGGCAACCAAATCGGCGTTGATGTTGTATGACGCGCCGCTCTCGTCGAAACCGATCGGCGCGATCACCGGAATGAAATTGCTTGCCACCAGGGTATCGATGATGCTGGTGTCGATCGCTTGCACTTCGCCGACCTGACCGATATCCATCAGTTGTGGCTCGGTCATCTCGGCCGTTTTATGCGACACCAACATTTTGCGCGCGCGAATCAAACCGCCGTCTTTACCGGTGATGCCGATGGCTTTGCCGCCGGCGCGGTTGAGCACGGTGACCAATGCTTTGTTCACGCTGCCGCCGAGCACCATCTCGACGATATCCATCGTCGCCGCGTCGGTGACGCGCATGCCGGCGATGAATTCCGATTTGATATTGAGCTTGTTGAGCAGGTCGTTAATTTGCGGGCCGCCGCCGTGCACCACGACTGGATTCATGCCGACCAATTTCATCAGCACGATGTCGCGCGCGAAGCTGGCGGTCAGATCGTCGGCGACCATCGCGTTGCCACCAAATTTCACTACGATGGTTTTGCCGGTAAAGCGCTGGATATAGGGCAGCGCTTCGGTCAGTACGCTGGCGACATTGGCGGCGGCTGCGCGATCAAGAGACATGCGATTTTCCTATTTAAAAATAAATCTATTGGGAGGGCGTTGCAGCGGAGAAAGACGCTGCAACAGCGAGTGCCCGGTAAAGAAACAATCGTTAAGGATTCTGGCGCTGAGGTTCTGGTGCTGAAATTTTGTCGCTGAATTCAGGTGTTAAAAGTATCGAGCTGATTTAAAAACGAGCTTCGCTTGGCGAAGCTCGCGGTGGCGCTATTAAAAACTAATTGGCAGCGCCGGATCAATCGCGCGCAGCTGTTCGCGGAACAATGTTTGAATGCGCTCTAGTGCGTCGTCGTTGTCGGCTTCAAAGCGCAGCGTCAACGCGGGCGTGGTGTTGGAGGCGCGCACTAAACCCCAGCCGTCTGGAAAATCGACGCGAATGCCATCGAGCGTGGTGAGTTTTCCTTCGCCGAAATTAGCGCCTGCCGACAATTGCTCCATCAGCGTGAATTTGCTCTGCTCGGTGGTGTCGATTTTTAATTCCGGCGTCGCCACGGTCGGCGGTAGATTGTCGAGATGGTTGTCGAGATCCGGATCGGTGGTGCTGAGAATTTCGATCAGGCGCGCGGCGGCGTACATGCCGTCGTCAAAGCCGAACCAGCGCTCGTTGAAGAAAATATGGCCGCTGAATTCACCGCCGAGTAGTGCGCCGGTTTCCACCATTTTTTCCTTCATGTACGAGTGGCCGCTTTTCCACATGATCGGACGGCCGCCAAAGCTGCTGATGACATTATTTAAACTGCGGCTGCATTTCACGTCGAACAACACATCGGCGCCGGGATTTCGCGCGACCACATCCTGCGCCAAAATCATCAGCAAGCGATCCGCCGCGACAATTTCGCCGGTAGCCGTGACCACGCCGACACGATCGCCGTCGCCGTCGAAAGCGATACCGAGATCGGCGCCGTTTTCGCGCACCAGCTGTACCAGATCGCGTAGATTTTTGGCGACGGTCGGATCGGGATCGTGATTCGGAAAGGCCGGATCGATATCGCAGTACAGCTGAATAACTTCACAGCCGAGCTGCTCGAATAATTGCGGTGCGATAGTGCCGGTCACGCCATTGCCGGCGTCGATGACGATTTTTAGCGGCTGAGCGATCGCCACATCGTTGACGATGTATTCGACGTACTGCTCTTGAATATGCTCGACGCGGTAACTGCCTTTGCCCTTGCTGTAGTGGCGCTGCGCGATGCGTTCTTTCAGCGCCTGAATCGCGCGCCCTGACAACGTTTTACCGCCGAGCACGATTTTCAGGCCGTTGTATTCGGCCGGATTGTGACTGCCCGTTACCATCACGCCGCTCTGCGTGCTGAGTTGATGGGTGGCGAAATACAGCACCGGCGTCGGCACCAAACCGATATCGACGACATTGCGGCCGGTATCGCGCAAGCCGCGGATCAATGTGTTGGTGATGGTCTCGCTGCTGCCGCGGCCGTCGCGACCGACGATGATTTCCTGCTGCCCGCGCTCCAATGCTTCGCTGCCGATGGCCAACGCAATCTGATAAACGATTTCATCGGTGAGCTGATGCGCAGCGATACCGCGAATGTCGTAGGCTCGAAAAATAGCGTCCGGCAATTGCAGCGGTACTTCTCCCGCATCTTCGATCAGCTCGGGTGCGTCTGCTTCGCTCTTTTTTGCAGCTGCAATTTCCGCGGCCTGTTCTTTCGCAATGGCGCTGGCGTATTTGCGCTGCAATTGCTCGCGCGCTTCCACAAAGCCGGGCAGCTCGGGCGCATGCGAACCGAGCAGTGCCTGCAGACTGCGTTCCAATGCGCGGCGAAAATCGTGCGCGCAAATCAACATGCCGAACAGAATCGCAGCAGCGCTAATGGCGAGTACTAACAGCAGAATCAGCGGCGATTCGCGCGATTTATCGAGCCAACTGCTCGCCGGCGTTACCTGTAATTGCCAGTTGGCGTTGTTGAGTTTTTTTGCAAAGGCGAAGTTTGTTTCGTTACCGCTACCGGCGCTGACGAACTGCGTAACCTTCGGGCCACTCAATTGTTGCAGCAGGGTTTGCGCGCGGGCATCTAATTGCCGCGACAAGATGTCCTGAAACTGTTTGGCCGGCAGCGTGAGCAAAATGGCACCGGCGGCGAATTTACTGCCGGGCGCGATGACCGGCTGCGCGAAGGAAATCAGCCAGCTGTTATCGATGGCGTACGCTTCCGGCTGCGTGCTTTCGCCGGTGGAAACGCGGCGCAGCAAATCGGCTTCGATATTGTTGCGCAGACCGGCCTGATTGTTATCGACGTTGGCGATGCCGAGCGGTCCCAGCGTAATTAAGCGCAGGCTGCTCGCCTCGGGGAATGTGCGCTTTAAATTAGTGGTCGCAGCGGCGAGATCGGGCGTGGCGACGGAAAAATTATCGAGTAATTCTTTGCTGGTCGCGGCACTGCGCAGGCGCGTGTTGACCTGTTGCAATAACTCGTCGACAAGTTGCGCCTGACTGCTGACCAACTCGGTCGTCAACGTCTGCGCGATTTGCTGATTGCGCTCGGGCAAATAAAACAGAATCAGGTAGACGAAGCAGGCGATCAGCGTGACCAAGCCCACCGCCGCGCCGCGCACGATAATCCGGATCAGGCTGTTTTGAGCGTTGGGCGCTGCCTGCGTTGTTTTTGATTTTCCCTTTGCCGCCTTGGCCATTTAACCCTCGTTATTTCCGATTATTGTCGTTGCATCCGGGTGCGTATTTATTTTGTCCGTTCACTTACGCGTTCATGCAATTTGCAAATGCGTCTGGCGCGCGATCAGCTCGATCAACTCACGCGCGATTTGTGTTTTCGAGCGCGCATCGATGTGCATTTCGCCGTCACTCCACAAAGCCAATACCGCGTTGTCGTCGCTGTTAAAACCAATGCCGGGCTGCGACACATCGTTGGCGACGATCAAGTCTAAATTTTTGCGTTCGAGTTTATCGCGCGCGTATTCGGCCACTTGTGTGGTTTCCGCCGCGAAGCCTACCGTGAAAGGTTTTGGTTTGCGCTGCGCCACACTGGCGACGATATCGGGGTTGCGCACTAATTCGAGCGTCATCGCGGCGTGCTGCTTTTTAATTTTGTCGTCGGCAACAGCGGCGGGACGATAGTCGGCGACGGCGGCGGCGGCGATAAATATGTCGCACGCATCGACACGCTCAAGCACTGCATCGAACATTTGCTGCGCGCTATCGATATCGATGCGTTCAATGCGTTCGGGTGTTTTTAGCGCGACTGGGCCCGCGATCACGGTGACGTGCGCGCCGGCATCGGCGGCGGCCTGTGCCAGTGCGAAACCCATTTTGCCCGAGCTGTGATTGCTGATGTAGCGCACCGGATCGATCGCTTCGCGGGTCGGTCCGGCGGTGATTAACACGCGTTTGCCATCGAGAATACGTGAGGCAAAACTGTTCGCGGCGTGCTGTGCCAACTGCTCGGCTTCAAGCATACGACCCGGACCGATATCGCCGCAGGCCTGCTCGCCCTCGGCCGGTCCCCACAGCGCAATCGAACGCGAGCGCAATAACGCCGCATTCGCCTGTGTGCTGGCGTCGCGCCACATGCCTTGGTTCATCGCCGGCGCCAACGCAATCGGCGCCGATGTGGCAAGGCACAGCGTCGTTAATAAATCGTCGGCATGGCCGTGCGCGAGCCGTGCCATAAAATCTGCGCTGGCCGGCGCGACTAAAACCAGATCGGCCCAGCGCGCGAGTTCAATGTGGCCCATAGCCGCTTCGGCGGCGGGGTCGAGCAGATCGGTATGGACGGGATTGCCCGACAACGCCTGCAAAGTCAGCGGCGTAATAAATTGCTGCGCCGCCTTGGTCATCACGACATGCACCGTTGCGCCGCGATCACCCAAGCGCCGCACCAATTCGGCGGCTTTATAAGCGGCGATGCCACCTGTGATGCCCAGCACAATTTGCCGATTGGTGAGGTTGCCCATGACTGCGTCCGGTGGGATAAAAAGTGCGGTTAAGATAGCATTGTTTGCGCCTCGCCGAGAGGCCCCCGAGTCGGTCCGCAAGTAGCTGCGCCGGCCGCATTGGGAGGTTCATCAACGCGCGGCGCGCAAATTCAACAGCGCGTTTTCAACCAACAGTATCGTCTATAAATCCGATAAATTTTGAATTTCACGCGCGTCCGGAATGCGTTTGCGCAAACACGCAAGGGCTGCACATCACCGGGCTCGAAAATCACAAAGTCCGCAAGTCTAAAGGGCCCGGAAATCACAAGGCCCACAATTCACAAGGAGAGTGAGATGGCAATTACCGATTGGCCCGCCGCCGAACGCCCGCGCGAAAAACTGCTCGCACGCGGCGCCAATGCATTATCCGATGCCGAACTGCTCGCTATTTTTCTACGCACCGGCGTCGCCGGCAAAACGGCTGTCGATCTCGCACGCGATTTGCTGGAGCGGTTTGGCGGTTTGCGGCATTTGCTGAACGCGTCGGCTAGCGAATTTTGCGCGGCGCACGGCCTGGGCGAGGCTAAGTTTTCACAACTACAGGCGGTGCTGGAAATGGCGCGCCGGCATTTGCACGAAAGCTTGCAAGCCGGCGATGTGCTGACCAGTCCGGCGCTGACACAACAATATTTACGCGCGCAGTTGCGCGACGAGCCGCGCGAGGTATTCGCCGTATTATTTCTTGATACCCGCCATCGCGTGCTCGCGTTCGAGCCGATGTTTTACGGCACCATCGACGGCGCGGCCGTATATCCACGAGAAGTGGTCAAGCGCTGTCTGCGCCACAACGCGGCGGCCGTAATTGTCGCTCACAACCACGGCTTTCCCTTACATAATGCTTAACTGCAAATAGATCGATTAAGGCATTTAAGTACGTGAAATATTACATCCATTGTAATAACCCGACGACGCTAGATGGTTCTAGCATGGTGTCATTTCCCCTCATTAGCTGTTTGCCCCTCAGGATTAGGGGCAAATGGTTTGAGCAGGTCCAAAAATTTGCTTTGCGCTACGCCAGCCCGGCGCCGGTTTATTCGGCACGCTCTGCAACGCTGCTCTGGATTGCTGAGAATCAAAGAAATCCTGAACAGTTTCCGCTCCTTCCAACCTCCTCCGCTACGTTTCATACCCTGCTTAAAAATCTTCGGCGTGCGTGTTACGAACAAATTGGATCTAGTCGCGTGTCGTTGTCCTATGCGAGTGGTCAGTGGCTTGGTTTGATTATCCTTTGCAAGCACTTATGCGAGCAGAAACTGTTGCCGTATGTCGATTGGAATTCAGGGGCGTACAAAGCCTTTCCTAATCGTGATCCTGGCGAACTCAGAGAGGCGGTGCGGGCGAATGTGGTCACCGATCTACGGATGATTCCTAAAAAATTAAGTGTTGAAAGCGATGCCTTTCACACAGATCTATTAGTCCCCCTATCGCTCCATTTAAATCATCAAGAGTATTTAGATGAATATGAAAAGAAACTCGGCGACGCGCTGGATCAGTTCAGAAATAAGGCATTGCAAGAATGCGAGCAAATGCAATTTAAAAGCGAGTTGGGCAAAGGTTTTATAGAGAATATATCAAACGATGTAGATTCCGATCGATCCCAGTTCGTGGCCAGTGCCAATCTAGAGGCGTCTAATTTTAATGCGAATGAATTGGCCTCGCTGCCATTTATCGCCGATCACTTGAGAGTTGTTAAGAGTGAAATGAATTGCTTTCCATTGCCTTATATTTCAAAGCTTAAACTTACAGGTGCTCCGATAAAAGGAGCGAGGGCTCTCGCAGCATTTGGTAAAGATAAAGTGCTGCCTTATCTGGGATTAATGAATGCAAGGAGTGCGATTCCCATAATCGTTTTAATCATGATAGAGAATCCTCGGGTTAATGTGGCGTCGCTGTTGTCCGCAAAAATCGTGAATTCTCAAGGACAGGAAATTCTCATATCAAATGCTGGCGAAGGCGAGGATTTCCGAATCTCTGTCGATAAACCGCGTGCACAAAGCCAGATGCATAGCATCCTTTCAAAGAATGCAGTGAGCTATTTGAATTTAGTGATTGAGTGGACTCGACCGATTAGGGAGCGGCTGATAAATGAGGGTCGTTTTGAGGAAGCCCAATATTTATGGATAGGGTTTGTACAGTCTAAGACCTATACAATTGGTAGATTGTCTATTAATAATTTACGCAATGCGTTCAGGGTTCCTCTTTCCCGATCTATTAAAAAGAAAGAAGTTTACGAGAGAACCTTAAAGCCGCGATCAACACGTTCCCTTCCTTCCTTTATAGAAAGTCACCCTTCTTTGATGCCGTGGGCCACTACCGCGACTTTGAAGAGTCTTCGAGTCTCCGCTGGAGTTTACAAATGGTTTCAATCCAAAGGCGATATTGAGACTGCAGCGAAAGCGTTTGGTCACAAAGATATCAAAACGACGTTGGGCCATTACATTCCGCAACCTTTGCAAGCAGCTATGTATGAACAACAGATTCGTCGCTGGCAAAATATTTTGATTTGTGCCGCCGCCGTTGGTAAAGATTATCTTCTTGAGGCGACGGATTTTTCCACCACAGAGGAGCTTCATGTTTTTATTTCTTCATTTTTTTCCGATTCAGCGGTGAGTCCACTATCTTCTACAACGATGTCCGATCGATTACCGATAATCGCTCAAAGAGTTGAGTCTTTTCAGGTTGAAAAATTTAAAGCTGAGTGCAGTGGGAAATTGGTCATGGCAGAAAATCCAGATCCTATTGCATTGCTGTTTCTCTATAGGGAACATCTTCTCGAATCCTACCCATCAGCTTTAGATATTCCCGATGCAGCAACTAAAACCGCTCCCCGTTTATGGCTCGATTTTGCAGATGCTCTCCTCACTCCAAAGCTCGATGTCCAGCGACCCTTGGTGCAGCTGGTAGAAAAAGCGAAAGAGAGACTCAATGACCTAAGAGGCAAGGTGGTTTTTCCAAAATGGATTCAATGAAGGTTTTTTTGCCCGAAGAACTTGAAAGTTTTCTAGATCGGGGCGAAGTCTTAATCACTGCCGATTCGAGCCCGTCTTGGCTAGTAACTAATTTTAGCGCCGAATGTTGGCAGATTAAGATTCCAGGTTTGAGCTACTTCTCCGAAAATAAATGGCATCGGACATTACTAGTGGACTGGGCGCTCAAGTTGCCCGGAGGTTTTCTCACTCACGGCCGATGGGCACGGCTATTGACTCACGTAAAACTCTTGGCAGTAGCGAGTCTTGAAGCGCCAAATGCTACGGCAACCACACCCCGGTCACTTGAGACATTTTGCAACCATCTTATGGCTCTATGTGAGCATTTGATTATTCACTACCTGGATCAAGTAGCCGAAGAGGGGCTGTCATTTATTACCCCTACCGAGATAGAAAGATTTTGCGCTGATCATATTGTTATGGGTATCGCCGGGACAGGTGCTTGGCTGCATCGCCTTCGAAACTTCTTTCGTAGTTTGCTCAACTTAAAAGGACAGGAGTTTATCTTTACTAAAACTCCGACGTTAATAACTACAAATAAAACTTTTCCGGCCAGAGAGTTTTTGATTGAAGGATTAGATGAAAGCGAAATCGATGAAGTGGTAGTTAGGCTGCGTCAACTCAATTGGTTCAGCTCTGCGGGAAAAATTTCATTTTCGAAAATTGCTCATGCGATTGACGTAGATTTTTCACGTATTGGCCGGTCGAAACTTCGACTCAACTTCTTTCTTGAGGCTCTTGAGATACGGAATCTCTCCCAGATAAATCGGCTCAATTCTTCAAGCAGGCGTGCGAAAGTTAGCGTTAGGCAGCACACAGCTCTAGCGCAAGTTGAGCGCGGAATAACTCAGAGCAGCCAACGTATTCTATTTGACAAAATGTGCGATTTACCAAATTTCGCAAAATCCATTTCATCACTTAAAGACTCGCCGCTCGCACAAGCCGATTTTTTTCAGATCAGCCTCCCCTTACACGGCGGCACTAGAGGCCGTACGCCAACGCTGCCCATGCCCATTGCATTGTTAATGTACGATCGCATGCTTAATTGGGTTTTAAACTATACAGCTCCGTTGTTCGAATATGTTGGTGAAATAGTAGTGCAATACCGATCCATGCCGCGAGCAAGGTATGGTGTGAATGAGGCGAAAGCTTTTAAAGAAAATCCTATTCCTCACAATCTTCAACCTCTCGGCATCGATCAGTTCGCCACAGCGGCGAATAGAAAAAATGCACCTCGAAATTTTTGGACTGAACCTCAAGAAGCGGGCATTGGGGCGGAGCAGTATCAAGGAATGGGGCTAATGGACGCTCTTCGGCTGAACCTAGCTGTGTTGGTCGGATTAACTGCTGCGTTTACGATGCGCCGACACGGGGAAGTAGCCCGGTTAGATATTTTTTCGTTGTGTGAAATTAACGGTCGATGTTACATAGATGTCGAATGCGAAAAGAAAGGCAGCGATGGAATAAACCCACGAATTCGCCGGCCCATTCCTCGTTTGCTTTATGACGGATTGAATTTACAGCGTAAATTCACATTACGATTGCGAGCAATAGATAGTCAAAATCATGTAAGGACCGATGATCGTTTATGGAAAGTTCTTGCATTGCAATGTGGTAATAAAAATCTTCTTTTCTCGCCGTGCGCGTCAACGATTAATGAAAGTTTAGATATGTTTTGTGACTGGATTCGTGTGCCATTGGATTTAAACGGGGCTCGTTGGTATTTGCGTCTCCATGAATGTCGCCGGTTTGGAGCGCTTAGTTTTTTTAGATTAAGCGGACAAGAAAATACTTTGCCAACATTGAGTTGGTTTCTCGGACACTCAGACATTTCCCATACTTGGCGATATATTAAGGAAGATTTGACGGGCAGCGAAATTAGCGAGATAGAGGCTGCAATGGCGATAGAGGCAGTCATGACTTACCAAGCCGAAGGCGCGGATAAGGGCGTGATCGACTTGCGAAAAATTTTGCAACGGCATTTTAATGCCGACAGATTGGATTTAATTGCGACTGAAGATATTGAAGAGTTCTTAGAATTAAAGCATAGAGAAGGACTTTTTACAGTATTCCCTCGCTCCATCATTACAGCTGACGGGCAACAAACTGTAATCGTTATCCAGCTTACTCGGGTGCCTTATGCCACGATTGACGAAGGGTGAAATTGCACGAGGAATCGCAGCAAAAAACGCCAAGGGTATTGAGTCTACTCTGCGTATCATAGAAATATTTTCTCACCTCCTTCACAAATCTCAGTCATATTCTCCTCAAATATTGGAGAATTTTAAAACTCAGGTTGCCTTGGCTAATTGGTCTTCGATCGAACTTGGTGTGAGGCCGCAATCTATCAATACTCTTCGTAAGAATATTGAAATGCTATATGAGGGCGGGCTGACTCAGTTTGAGCAAGATAGAAAGAATATTTCTGCTCCCGTTGTTGCTTCTTCTAAAGGGAGTAAGGCTGCGTTAGTTGAGGAAGTAAAAGATCTAGAGCGTAGAAAGCAGCGACTCGTTGACTCAGTGATTCATATGAGCATGCAATATGCTGATCTGCTAGAACGGGTAGCCACTCTAGCACCACAAAATAAATTAGCTGCCGATTTACTTCGAAAGCATCGAAGAGCTTACCCCGAAAAAATTTCTCATCTTGATCTGAATGGTTCCCAGCTTTGAGAAGGCAAAAAGCTAAATCTTGGGTTTCTGCATCTGCGGATTGTGATATTGCGATTTATGAAGGCAGCTTACTTTCGAAGACTAGAAATGCCTTTGGTTTACGGGTGCTGCTGCGGCCAGATGGGACGGTCAATTGGTTTCCTTCAATGTACATAATTTCTCTTTTTAAGAGGGGCGCTGCTTTGCAAACGGTGAATACCTACGCGAGCCAGCTTAGTGTTTTTTGTAACTATTTATCACTGAAGCAGGCAACATTTTTCGAAGTCGATGATGGAGTGCTTTACGAGTTCCGAAATTGGTTAGAGGGTGAGCCTCATAGGCGATATGATTTTCAGCGAAAAAGAGCCGGCCGACAGATTAATAAACTTATTGGTCGTGCGATTTCTTTTCTAACTTGGTACCAGCGCTTTCGCCTGCCCGAAGAGCAAATACTCGTAGGTTCTCATTTTATGAATCCACTTATTGTTGTAGAGGAGAGAAAGTTACAAAAAAAAGGGCGTGTGTCACGTTATTTATGGCATGGCAGTATGGCGCCGCGCGATGTGCCAAAAGACGTTTTGCCGATGGGCAGAACGATTTTCTTGCAGCTACTCGATGCATGTGACCAGTTAGCAAAATCACGTTATGTGCAATTAAGAATGCGGGTTCTTCTTGGTATTTTAGCTGATACGGGTTGTAGGCGTTCAGAAGCATCGATGCTCACTGTGAATGATATCCTGCAGGCTAAAGACAGCGGGCGATTGGTTTTGCGCACGGCTAAGCGAGTTGACGAATTTTTAAGATTGGTACCGGTACCGGAAGCGACAGTGGATGCTGCACTTTCGTTCATTGAAACTCAGCGCGCTATGCTGGTTAATCGATTATTATCGCTTGGCATAATTTCAGAGGAGCCGCAGTGGTTATTTTTAACAATTCGGGGGGAGATATTAAATTCTGAAACAATAACCCAGGATATTGCGCGATTAAGAAAAACCGCTCATATAGCGCAGCCGGCAACCGCACACATGCTGCGCCACCGTTGGATTACTATCCAGGTAGCTGAGCGATTCCGGGCATATCAAGATCGAAAAATACCAATCGATATTACCACCACTATATTAACCAATGTGGCTTCACTGACGGGGCATAAGTCAATTGACAGTCTCTGGGGTTATGTAGATTTAGCGTTTAATGAAATCGGTATTTGGAATGCGGTCGATGCGAAGCTGTCACATCGCTTTGAAGCTGATGCACTGTTTAGAACTCTTCAGTCATTATGCTCCAGCGTTCGGAATACTGACTCCGTCGATCCAGAAGTCTCTGCCCAAATTAGTGATGTCACTCTTCGATATATGGAGGCGTTGGCCAAGGTTTCAGTTGAGTCATAAAGAAGCCTTGCGGCTAATGTACCTTAATCAAAGTCAGCGTATTCAATGAAAACAGTCACTAATACCGCTTCAAACTCGCCACTGTTGATGACCATCAGTTTTGGACGGTCTCAACACTTGACGCTATAATAGACAATGAGTGCTCCCGGTGTGACCTCTGCGCAAGCATGCCCCCGGGGGCGAGTCCCTTCTTCAATACACGAAGGAAGACTGAGCTCCTGCTATCGATTATCTCTCGCCCCTAAAAGCAACGGGCATATTCTATTGATAAGCCCTCTTGCCGCTCTTCTCTGCCCGCGCTGGAACCTTTTCCCAGGCACCGTGACACTAACAGGCGAATGTTCGCTTGAACGTCGTTGCGATCGAATGAGCATTTTATGTCTGGCCCCTTGATTGTTGATTGCCGAGAGTATTTGATCCCACGTTTCCAAGGGGCATTGACCCAGTGGGCAACATTTAAAAGTCGCTGGATCAATAGATTAATTCGATGCCAGCGGGTCAGTGCATTCCGGCATTATTCTATTAGCTGGGTCAATTGGATGCATAATCCAACACCTTGCATTGCGACGTCGAAAGTATCAATTTTTCTATCGTTTTTAGGGTTTTCTTTGATTCTCGCGGATCACTTTAAGTCGCTCCTCCAGCTCTTTATAAACAACAGCATGTTCTTTATCTTGCGGCATACTCGGCGCCGCGGCGCGTTGCGCAGAGGTTGTTGTTGCAGTACCTCCGGCGCTTTCTTGTACGTTATTCGTCGATGCTAACGGATGGTGGTAAATATAAAATGCGTTGTTGGCGATAAACGCGATGCCCGCAATGACAATAATGGCCACGCCAATCGTGATTAATTTTTGAGTCCTCACCGTGCTCTCCTGTTTTTTTGAATTGACCATCTTATTGCCGCAATATCAGCTGTACTTCAACCTTACCGGGTGTTGGCGATTGGTTTAGTGCAATGCGATTAATTTGCACATCGTATTGCTGTGTTATTTGATTTAACCAATCGAGCAATTTGCTAAATTCAGTATCGGTTAACCACACCGCTAACTTTCCATCAGGGCCGGGCTCGAAACGCTCCAACGTCAATTCGTGATCGATAGCTGTTTTCGAGGCCAGCGCTAACAATGACGTGTCTTGCCCCGTTTTTGCTTGGCGTGCAGTGTTTAGCGCGCGGATTTCATCCGCGTGGCTTTGAATTAAGCTGGTAAGGGCTTGTTCGTTGTCGAGTCCCGTGCGTGCATGCTGTGCAAAATCCCACGCCGATTTAATTAGCGTAAAGGGAAGCACCAGCGCTACCACTACAATAAATACGATGAGAAGCTGCTTGCGCTCGCGCTCAGAGCGCAGCTGATACCATTTATTCAGTCGCTCTATATGTTGTAGCTTTTGATAAATCATGATTAAGCACCACTCACGATGCTGAGACGACCGATCAGAGAGCCGTTTTCTTTAATGGCGGAAATCACCTTACTGCGTAAATGCTGCGCGCTGAGTTGTTTCTGCAAGGTATCCAGCGTTTGAATATTGGGTGTGACTAACTCAACTTGTAAGACGCCGGTGGCCGCATCGAAAACCAGCGAGCGCAATTGAAGCGGTGGTTCGGTATTGTTGTTTTTAATGGTCTCAGCCAGTTGACTAAATAGGAGTAAAAACGGAGCGTGGCCATCGTTCGAGGCCGTGGCTAAATGGGCGCGGAACTGCTGCGCCACATTAACCAGCCGCTGGTCTTGCGGAAATAGCTCTCGATAGAGCGCTTCATTTTGAGCATGCGCAATGCTGGCACGGTGATTCAATACGATCCCGCCGATAGCGTTCAACATAAAAATCGCCACCGCAAAAAAACTCGCCACTAGCACGGTCGGCCGCCAGCGTCGCCACGATGCTTGATGCCTATCAGGTACAGCAAAAACACCTTGGCGAAGATTGATGAGTGGTAAGCCACCGCCAATAGTTTTTTTACTGAGTAACTGCCAGAAAGTGGTAACGGCGTGATCGCGATCAACGGTGATTTCATGTCGATGCTGTAAGTCAGCTAGCAGCGTTTGTACTCGTTCTAAAACCGTTACATCGGTCGCGGCCTCAGCACTCCATTGAATTTTGCGTATGTCGCCGTGCTTTAACAAAGACCTCAGTAGAGGCTCAAGCGAGTCGATATTAATCGCACCGGCATTGTGCGCAGCCCATCGCAACAAAATTCTATTTTTATCAACGAACAGTGCGAGCGTATCGAAAGAGGAGGGCAGTAGCAGTGCATCGATATATATTTGCTCACAGCGCAGACCGGCTGTTTCCAGAGCGGCTAACCAGTGAGTTAATAATTCCTTACTAATAGCCGCTATGGGAACTTTGCCGTTGTCTGCACGAGAGGCTGTGGCAATGTGCAATGTCTCAATTTCTGCTGCACTCCAGTCTTCGACAAGGTGCGGTACTGCAGCACGGATATGCTGCAATTTAGATGAAGGAACTGAAACAGAATTTATTAAAACGGTTTCTGCAGGCACGATTAGCGTAATGGCCAAGTTACCGTGACTGCTGTTATTCGATAGTGAAAGCGCTGGATTATTTAAAGTATTAATCTGCTGAATCAGCGAATCTAAGCCCAGCCCGCTTTGCAAAATAAGGTGTTGATCGGTCATTGCCCACGCAAGCGCATCGACAATTAAGGGCTGATCGGCGTGTTGCCAATATAAAAAAATGGATGGCATTTCAGTGCGCATGAATAACTCGCAACACTTCATCGACAGAGGTAATGCCGGCTTTAATTTTATTGATGCCGTCCTGCAGCATATCGGTGCTCGTCATACGGGCGCGTTGCGTTAAGGCTTGTTCTCCGGCCCCGGTATGGATAAGCGTTCGTAAGGCTTCATCAACTGAAATAATTTCGTAGACACCAGTACGTCCGCGATAACCCAGGCCATGGCACTCGGAGCAGCCCACTGCTTTATAAAGAACTAACGGAGCTCTTTGTGCAGGAGCACAGACGTCGGCATTGACTGTATCGATAGTTTCACTACGCAATAAGGTTCGCGTTGCGTCATCCGCTTCGTAGGGCTGTTTACACGCGAGACATAGCTGCCGCACCAGACGCTGCGCAATTAATCCAGCGAGACTGGATGACAATAAAAACGGCTCGACCCCCATATCAAGTAAACGTGTGACTGCACCAATGGCGGTGTTCGTGTGTAGAGTCGATAACACCAAATGGCCGGTTAAGCTTGCTTGGATCGCAATGTCCGCTGTTTCCGTATCGCGTATTTCCCCGATCATGACGATGTCGGGGTCTTGGCGCAAAATGGCCCGCAAGCCGCGCGCGAAACTCATTCCTGCCTTCGCGTTAACCTGTGTTTGACCCACTCCTTCCACGTCATATTCGATGGGGTCTTCGATGGTTAAAATATTACGCGAGCCATCATTGAGCGCACTTAATCCCGCGTATAGGGTTGTGCTTTTACCGGAGCCGGTGGGTCCCGTCACAAGGACAACGCCGTGGGGGCGTGTAATTAATTGGCGCAGTGTGACTAAATCAGTGTCCGACATACCGAGCACGCTGAGATCAATGCGATCGGTATTTTTTTCCAACAAACGCATTACCACCCGTTCGCCGTGACGCGTAGGAATCGTCGACACCCGTACATCGACTTCGCGATTGCCGATACGCAGTGAAATGCGCCCGTCTTGCGGCAGTCGTTTTTCAGCGATATCGAGCCGTGCCATCACCTTGATGCGTGAAACTAACAGCTGCGCTAAAGCACGCTGCGGTTCAAGAATACTGCGCAGTACGCCATCGACCCGAAAGCGCACGGCGACGCGCGTTTCAAACGTCTCGATATGAATATCGGACGCGCCTTCGCGCAATGCTTCGCTGAGCATGGCGTTGATCAAACGAATGATCGGTGAGTCGTCATCTTTTTCGAGCAAGTCTTCGCTGGTCGGTGTGAGTTCGGCTAGCCGCGTCAGATCAAGCGTTTCGTCGGCATCCGTGGCCGCTTGCTGTGCAGCACCGGTTTTGCGCTCATAGGTAAACATGATGGCCGCATCAAGCGTGGGCTCATCGGTGAGATCAAAGACGACCGGGCAAGCGAGGAAGCGACGAATTTCGAGCAGTGCTTCCGGTGGTGTGCGTTCTGTAATGAGGATTCGCAGTGCGGTTGAAGTGATTGCCGTATCGGTATCGTCTAACGTGCTCGCTGGCCGCTCAGCGACAACCAAACGAAAACGTTTGGCAAACGCGTACGGCACCGACGTGTTCACGTCTGCATTGTTGATCTCTAGCGCGGCCATTTACTGAACCGCAGGAGCGGTCGCCGAAGTCGGCACGACCGATGCTGCGGCTGTATTCGTTGTCTCTGCCATTGGTGTCGCCGGTGACGCGCTGGCGGCCGGTACAGGCGCTTTCGGTGTGGCCGTATTATCAATGGCCGGCAACAGCGGTGCACTTTCTGGAATAAAAATGCGATCTAAATTTTGATTTAAGCGCTGTTGTTTGCCGCGAATATTTTGATAGCGATCGGAAGACAATGCGCGCGCATCATCCGCTGTGGCCAAAATACGCGGATGAATAAATACCATTAAATTCTTTTTAGTGACCTCGGTATTGGTGCTGCGAAATGCACGGCCAATGATAGGCAAATCGCCGAGCAACGGTACCTTGGATTGTTGATCGGTAATATCGTTTTGCAAGAGTCCACCCAATACCAACACTTGATCGTTTTCAATCAGTACCCGGGTAGTGACATTGCGTTTGTTGGTAACGATATCGGCTGCTTTCGAATTACTGGGCGCAATGCTCTCTACGGTTTGATCCACTTCCATGGTGATGGAGCTGTCATCGTTAATACGCGGTTTTACTTTCAGCGTAACGCCAATGTCTTTGCGTTCAATCGTCTGAAAGGGTGTAGTTGTTGAAGAAGCTGCGCTCGTCGATTGGCCCGTAATAAACGGTACGTTCGAGCCCACCAAAATTTGTGCGGCTTCGTTGTCGAGCGCGACGATGGTGGGCGTCGATAATAAATTCGCCGACGTGTTGGATTTCAGCGCACGAATCAATCCGCGTAAATCACCGCTGTGATAGAAGCCCAGTGTTAACCCTGCACCCAATCCCGGCGGCGTCGGCGTCGATGTTCCGTCGGCGAAAGTACTAGCGCCCGCAAAGACACCATTGCTACCAGGTACACCGGAATTCCATTGCACACCGATATTATTAAGAATGTCGTCGTTCACTTCGACGATGATGGCTTCGACGATGACCTGTGGTCGACGCACATCCAATTGACGGATAACGCCGCGAAGCACTTCTTGCAATGCTGGTGCGGCGGTAATAATCAACGCATTATTTTCTTTACTCACTTCAATCTTGGTATCGATATTGGCGCTGGCTTGATCTTTATCGCCCTTTAAAAAGCTGCTGCTTACGCCCTGTAAAATAGGGGCCAATGTTTCTGCCGCAGCAAAGCGCACAAACAGCACTTGCGTATTGCCTTCACCACTTTTAGGTTTATCGAGTCGCTCGATCAAGCTGCGTACTTGTTGGCGCACTATCGAGTCGCCGCTCATTAATACGCTGTTGCTGCGCTCGTCCACTGTGAGCGTAAAGTTGCCTGCGCCACTGCTCGCTTGTGTACCGCCTTTATTCAGCAACGTGTTAATAATTTGCACGACATCTTTCGCTCGCGCAAAATCTAAAGTAAGCATATCAATATCGGTCCCGCCGCCTTGATCGAGTCGAGCAATGATGGCGCGTAGACGTTCGATCTGATTGGCGCGTGCACTGATTAATAATAAATTGCTGTCGGAATACGGTGTGAGCAACGCTGATGCCGGCAACATCGGTTTCAATAAATTGGCGAGTTGTGTCGCAGCGATATTATTGGTTTTAACAATTTGAACGACGACGTCTTCGCCGGAATGTGTTTTGCCTTTTTCCAACACGGGCACGCTGGTTTGGTTGGCTACTTCGGTGGGAACAACTTGCAATACGCCATTACTTTCTACGACCGCATATCCATACGCTTGCAGTGTCGATAAAAATACTTCATACGCTTGATCGCGCGTAAGGGGTGAGCCGGAAATGACGGTGACTTGACCCTTTACATCCGGATGCAAAATAATGTTTTTATTGATGTGCTCTGCCGCCCAACGAATTAATTCTTTGATATCGGCATTTTCAAGCGCGAGTGTGATTTGCTCACCGTTTGGGTTTGCAGGTGACGTCGTTGTAGGAATTGGTGGAGGCGCGATGGGATCGGCCGTTGCACACAACGAAAAATTTCCGCCAATACCGAGGCACAACACTGCAGTATTTAAAACTCTTCTTTGGAGCAGCTGAAACGATTTGGTTTTTTTGAAATTATTAAAATACTTTAAAGCAATCAACGTCGTTGTCCGGTCAGGCAAGCTTGAATATCTAACGCAACGAAGCAAGAGCGTCGCGAACTACTTTTTTTTTAAAATATCTAAGAACTCTTATTTTGACGAATCATAGCTAAGCGATCTTCCAAGCCTTTATAGACTGTTTGTGCTGTGACAGGGGTTGAGGAAGTGGCCGGCTGTAATTGGGGAGTAGTCTCAACCACTGTGTCTTTAGCGGTGCTGTGGCGGGTCGCTGTATAGACCACGGGGTCGCCAGCATGCAATGGCAATTTCTCCATTTGCTCGCCCCGTCGCACAATAACGTAATCGCTGTTAATGTCGTAAATAACGGCGCCGTCCGCTAATGAA
>JAQGNY010000038.1 GCA_028293825.1 Verrucomicrobiaceae bacterium | reverse complement strand
ATGCTGAAAAAACGCATCGATGTATTTGGCTGGCGCAGCGCCGGAATTGATCACGAACGAGTGCTTATACATAGCAGTGGCGAATGCGCCATCTGCCGAGAAGAGTGCAGAGCTAATTGAGCGTCTTCAATACATTTTCGTACCGGCACGTAGCGCAGATGCATAACCGTTCAATCAACTGGACGTGCTCCAGCAAGCTGAGGCACATCCAGTTATCTCAAACGTGGGGCGTCATGAGTGGGGGGAGGCTTCCTGCTGTTGCACTGTGCTCCACGGCACCGCCAAAGCGCGGCGTTAGGCCGCACAAATACACCCCATTCCCTTCCTCGTGAAGTCTTGCTCGGTCTTGGGATATGCTTTCGTTGCAGCCGCGCTCGTGTGGTCGCCTTGCCGCGCTGAAGACAAGAAAGCCGCACCACAGCAGCTCCAGGCTGCGGCCGACTCGCTTGCGGTCGAGCATCGAGTATGCGCAGTTGCGTACGCGGTGATTTCTGCCCGCTCAGCCAGATTCTCTGGCGTCGCATCCGGATGCGACCCTGCACAACAGCTGACCCCCGACTCAATCTTCCAAGCGGCATCGTTGGCTAAGCCTGTCGTTGCCTATGGCGTCCTGAAGCTCGTCCAGCGCGGGCTCTTAGACTTGGAGGCTCCTGTGCTCACGTATCTTCCCCAGGGCTATGTACGTCTGAAGAACCCCTTCGACAACCGTCCACCGGTGCTCACTGAACTTGTGGACGCCCCAGAATTAAGGGGGGTCACTCTGCGAATGCTTCTAAATCACACGTCCGGTCTCCCGAACTGGTCCACTGAGCGCTTAGTCTTTGCCTTCCCTCCAGGCAAATCGTGGCAGTACTCAGGCGAAGGCTTCATGCTGCTGCAACGCGTGGTCGAAACTGTCGCCGGCATGCCGTTAGACCAGTTCATACGTCGTGAGGTCTTCGACCCGATCGGCATGGCCAGTAGTGAATTCCGATGGAACGCTGCCTTGGCAGACAAGTTGGTGCAAGGCACGTCTCGTTCCGGCCAGAAGCGTCAACTCCGATTTCCAGAGCCAATTGCTGCAGCCTCGCTCTACACAACTGCGAACGACTACGCAAAATTCGTAGCGAGACTCCTGAACGATTCATCGGCAATGACTCTCACAATCGAAAAACCTGCCACGGCCAACCGCCGACTCGGGCTGCAGTGGGGCCTCGGATGGGGTGTCGAAATCGGTGCATCAGGGCCAAACCTGTGGCAGTGGGGAAGCAATCCAGGCTACCGAGCTTTCGTCATGGCCTCAGCTTCGTCTGGCGATGCGGTCGTAATTCTGACCAACAGCGAACAGGGAATGGCACTGGTGGAGCCACTGACGAAGATCGTACTTCCAGGAGAACACAGTGCGTTCGCATTCCACATGCTTCGATAGCATCAGGCGATTCAACAGCGCAGTGCAACCTAACCATTCCTATATGGGGTCCTAGGGTGCTGGATTCCGCATCTAATTGACCCAGCTAATAGAATAATGCCGGAATGCACTGACCCGCTGTCATCGAATTATTTTATTGATCGAGCAACATTTTAAATGTTGCCCACTGGGTCAATGCCCCTTGGAAACGTGGGATCAAATACTCACGGCAATCAACATATACCCAATACGCGGATCCCCCGCGCTTTTCTATTTGAATTGTCACAAGATGCTTGACAGGGAAATCCGTCTGGTGTCGCCGAACCCAGTCAATCTGATCATCGCATCACCGAGCGTTTGCGCGATGCGCTGGCGCTGGTCGATATTCGCTTGCTCGACCATGTGATTGTTGGCGATCAGGAGTGTGTGTCGTTTTCGGAGCGGGGGTGGTTGTAGATCGGCGGTGGGAGGGCGGTTGAAGTTGCGAGGGCAAATCCCCCGCTCACGCTGCTCGTTGCCTCCTTTCGTTAAAGATGGCGCCGTGCGTCGACCAAAACTCAATACCATCCGAATAGCCATCCATCCCCGCCTTTAACCAAAGGGAGGCAGGGGGATTTCTCTAAGGACAAACCCAAATCCCTCCCAATCCCCTTTTTCAAAGGGGGAGGTTGAAACGTCACATTCGGTTAGTTTTGGAGCATCGTCGCAATTGGGATGGATAGACGCTTGAATCAGGGCGCCAACACCCGACAAAACACGCTCTTCAAATATTCGGTTTCCGGAATAGCCGGATGCACCGGATGATCTGCGCCCTGACCGTGCTGTTCGAGCACCTGTAATTGGCGATCGACATGGCGCGAGCCGGCGCGCAGCAGTTCGACTAATTGCGCACGCTCCAAATGCAGCGAGCACGAACCGGAAATCAAAAAGCCATCACGATTGAGCAGCCGCATCGCGAGTTCGTTGACGCGGCGATACGCCTCCACTCCCGCTTTAATATCTTTGCGGCGCGGAATAAAGGCTGGCGGGTCGAGGATGATGGTGTCGAAGCGTTCGCCCTGTTCATGCAGTTCTTTCAGCACGTCGAAAGCCGAGCCTTCTAGCGTCTTCACGCGGTCGCCGACGCCATTCAATTCGGCGTTGCGTAGGCCCATTTCCAGCGCCTGTGCGGAACTGTCGAGCAGTGTGACTTCGCTGGCGCCGTGCAACGCGGCCTGAATGCCCCAGCCGCCGATGTAAGAAAACACGTCGAGCACGCGGCGGCCTTTGGAGTATGGCCCCAGCTGTGCGCGCGCATTGCGATGATCGTAAAACCAGCCGGTTTTTTGGCCCGAATACAGTGGCGCCAAAAAGCGGCAGCCGTTTTCGATCAACTCGACCTGCTCCGGCACTTCGCCGAAAGCGACTTTCACATAGCTGTCGAGCCCTTCGGACTCGCGCACGCGCGAATCGTTTTTCAGCAGAATGCCGCGCGGTTTTAATACTTGAGTCAATGCCGTGACGATATCGTCGAGCACCAGCTCCATGCCAGCGGTATTGATTTGCACGACCACATAATCGCCGAAGCGATCGACCACCAAGCCTGGCAGCGCGTCGCTGTCGCCATATACGAGTCGATAAAATGGCCCCGGAAACAACCGTTCGCGCAGCGCCAACGCAATATTCAAGCGATGCACCAGCAACGATTTATCCAGCGCGTGATCGCGTCCGATCAGCCGCGCGCAAATCAGTGTGTGCGGGTTGATGTAGGCGATGCCGATCGCCTTGCCGTTGCTGGCGTGCACCTGCACCTGCTGACCCGGCGTGTAATTTTTCAGCGGCGATTTTTTGGTGTCGATTTCATTGCTGTAAATCCACGGATGGCCGCTGCGCAGACGGCGTTCGGCATTGGGATTCAAAAATAATTCGGGAAATGGATCGGCCATGGCGGGGTACTCGCACGAAATCGGTGGGGTTTACGCTGCGGTCACCCAGCTGAAACTGCCGAGTCGATGATTAGCGATGAATGGATTGGCGGAGATGGCGACGCCGAAGTTTCGGCGCCGCGTATTAATTCGAATTATTCGTCGTCACATTGGGCCTGATACGCCTCGGCGCTGAGCAGGTCGTCGAGCTCGGCGGCGTCGGTCGGCTCAAGCCGATAAAACCAGCCTTCGTGATAGGCGTCGCCGTTGATGGTTTCCGGCGCGTCTTCGAGCAATTCGTTAATCGCGATGACGGTGCCGGAAATCGGCGCGTAAATATCCGATGCCGCTTTAACCGATTCCACCACGCCCGCTTCCTGACCGGCAGTCAGGATCGCACCGACTTCCGGCAGTTCGACATAAACCACATCGCCTAATGCATTTTGCGCGTGGTCGGTAATGCCGACCGTGACGGTGCCGTCTTCTTCGAGGCGCGCCCATTCGTGGCTGCTGGCGTATTTCAATTCAGTCGGATTGTTGCTCATGGCAGGGCGCTCGGGCAGAGATGAAAGGGAATGACCGGCATTTTACCGGGCAAAGTCGGAAAAACAAGCCGAGTTGTGTGGTTTACGGTGCAGCGCCCATCGCTTGTCGAATTAATATGCGCTTCAGCACGGCGCTGCGGTTGACCCACTTGAGGCCACTATTGCGCAGCCAGCGCAACGGTAATTGCCGCGCGCCGAACAGACGTTTGAAACCTTCCATCACGGCGAGCATGGCGAGATTGTCGGTTTTGCGGCTGCGCTGGTAGCGCGACAACACTGATTCGTCGGCAACGCTGAGCCCGCGTTGCGCGGCGCGCAAGACTTCCTGCGCCAATGCCTGTGCGTCGAGAAAACCGAGATTGATGCCTTGTCCGGCCAGCGGGTGAATCGTATGCGCGGCATCGCCGATCAGCGCGATATTGGGCTGCACATAATCGCTGGCGTGGCGCGCGCGCAGCGGAAAACTAAACCGCGTGCTGGTCGCCGTAATCGCGCCGAGCCGATGTTCGAAGGCGCGACCGAGTGTCTGCATAAATTCGGCATCGTCTAGTTGCATTAAAGCTTCGGCCTCTTCTGGCAGCGTCGACCACACAATCGACGACAAATGCTGACCTGGCGTGTTGGTGCGCAGCGGCAAAAAGGCGAGCGGCCCCTGGCGGCGGAAAATCTGGCGCGCTGTAGCCGCGTGCGGCTGTTCAGTGGCAACGGTCGCGACAATCGCGATATGGCCGTAATCCCACTCGCGCAATTTGAACTGCGCCCAGTCGCGCACGCGCGAGTTGGCGCCATCTGCGCCGACCAGCAGTGTCGTAACTAACTGCGCTTGATTATTGAGATGAACGCGCATGCCGTGAGCGTCGCGCTCGTAGCGCTCAACCGTGGTCGAACTGAAAATCTGCACGTTGTGCTGGCGACTCAGGCTCTGCAGTAATGCAACTTGAAGCAAGCGGTTTTCGACGATATGGCCAAGCGCGGGCTGATTCACTTCGGCCGCATCGAACTCGATGAAGCCGGTGCCTTCGCCGTCCCACACCTGCATATGCCGATACGGCGCGGTGCGTTGCGCGGCGACTAAATTCCATGCACCGAGCTGCTGCAGCCATTGTTGCGACGCCAAGGTCAGCGCGCTAACCCGCGCATCGAAGCTGCTGACATCGTCGCTAAGCGCCGGCCATTGCAGCGACAGCGGCTGCGCTTCGATCAGCGCAACGCGCAGCGTGCTGCCGCCGAGGGCAACGGCCAGTGCAGTGCCGGCCAAACCGGCGCCGACGATGACTACATCAAATTTTTGCGGAATCATCGGTTATCCAATGGCATTGCCTAGCGCCGCGCCGGGATGAAAGCCGGCGGTTTGATCGACGAAGCGATTCTTTAAATCCACATTGAGGTCGAGTGCAAGCAGGCCGACGTGGCGCAGGCCGCCGACGACCAGCCCGGGTTTTTCGAACAGCGCGGTAATCCGATTCGAGAAAATCAGCGTGCGCGTTTGATCGAGTTGTTGGCGCTCGCGATAGCGCCGCAGCACGGTCAGCTCGCCGATGGATTCACATTCGGCGGTCGCTTGCGCAATCACTTCGGCCAGACGTTGCACGTCGCGCAGCGCCAGATTGAAGCCCTGGCCAGCAACCGGGTGCAAACTGTGCGCGGCGTTGCCGATCAGCACGATCTGGCGGCGAATTTGTTCGCTGGCTTCGGTCAATTTGAGATCGTAACTGTAGCGCTGACCGACGCGGGTAAAGCGGCCCTGGCGCTGGCCGAAACGCTGCTGCAGCGTGGCCAGAAATTCGGCGTCGGAGCTGCTCAATAGTTCCTGCGCACGCTCGCCTTTCATCGTCCACACCAAGGCCATGCGCGGCGCGGCGTCGCTGGCGGGCGTCAGCGGCAATAATGCCATCGGACCCCAATCGGTGAAGCGCTCGTAAGCCCAGCCGGCGTGCGGTTTGTCGCAGCAGATATTGGCGATGATGGCCTGCTGCTGATAATCGTGCTCACGCGTGCCGATATTCAGCCGCGTGCGCAGGCCGGATTGGGCGCCGTCGGCAATCGCTAGCAATTTGGTGGTAACGGTTTTTTGCGTGCCGTCGTGATCGATGGTGATGCACGCGCCATCGATGCCGTTCTGGCAGTCGATCACCTGCGCCGGACTCAGCCATTCGATGCCGGGCTGTTTGCGCAATTCGCTGATCAGCACATTGCCGAGCCAGGCGTTTTCGACCACGGTGCCGAGCGCCGGCCAACCGCGCTGTTGCGCATTTAGCGCCACGCTGCCGAAGCGATTGCGCTCGGATACATGAATATCGGTAATCGACGTGGCGTGTTGTTGCAGCGTGTTCCAGATGCCGAGGTTTTCCAGAATGCAGCGGCTGCCGTACGACAGCGCGGTGGCGCGGGCATCGAAGCTGGGGCGGTAAACGGGCGTGCCGTTGGTGCTGGCGGGAACTGTGAAGCTTTCGGCGACAAGAATGCGCACATTCGCGCGGCTGAGGCGGTTCAGCAGCAGCGCGAAGCTGATGCCGACCATACCGCCGCCGGCGATAACGACATCGTAATCGCTGGCGCCGGTGACATTCTCGGTCGCGCCGGTTTGACTCACGCCGCGCGGCTGCCGCGCATCAATTTTTCGATATCGCGCGGCGCTTTCGGCACATCGCCGGTCAGCACTTCGCAGGCTTTTTTCGTCACCGCGACATCGTCTTCGATACGAATGCCGATACCGCGCCATTTGCGCCCCACCGCAGTATTGTTGGGCGATACATAAATGCCGGGCTCGACCGTCATTACCATGCCTTCTTCCAGCACGCGCCAGCTGCCGCCGAGTTTGTAATCGCCGACATCGTGCACGTCCATGCCCAGCCAATGGCCAGCGCGGTGCATGTAAAACTGTTTGTAGGTTTCGGTTTCGATCACTTCTTTCAGCTCGCCGCTGAGCAGACCGAGATCGATCAAACCCTGCGCGATAACGCGCACGGTGACTTCGTGCGCTTCGTTCCAATGCGCGCCGGGTTTGATACTGGCGATGGCGTCGAGCTGCGCGGCCAGCGTCAATTCGTACAGCGCCTGCTGTTCCTTGCTGAACTTGCCGTTGGCCGGAAAGGTGCGCGTGATATCGGCGGCGTAATGCTCAAGTTCGCAGCCGGCGTCGATCAGCACCAGATCGCCATCGCGGATTTCCGTGTTGTTTTCGCGGTAGTGCAGGATGCAGCCGTTGGCGCCAGCGCCGACGATGGTGCCGTATGCGGGATCGCGCGCGCCGTTGCGGGAAAACTCGTGCAGGATTTCGGATTCGAGCTGATATTCGATCATGCCGGGCTGGCAGAACGTCATCGCGCGGCAGTGCGCGTCGGCGGAGATTTTGCCGGCTTCGCGCATGATGCGCAGCTCGGCCGCGCTTTTGAATAAACGCAGGTCGTGCAGCAGATGATCGAGGTCGAGGAATTCGCCGGGTGGATGCGCGCCGGCGCGAACCTTCGAGCGAATCACATTGATCCACTGCATCACGCGGCGATCGAAATCGGCGTTGCGCCCCATCGCGTAATAGACGCGCTCGCGGCCTTCGATCAGGCCCGGCAGAATTTCGTCCATATCGCCGATGGGGAATGCATCGTCGGCGCCATAGCGTTCGCACACACCTTCCGGCCCGGCGCGGTAGCCGTTCCACAACTCCATCGCCGGATCGCGCTCGCGGCAGAACACCACGACCTCGCCGTGCTCGCGGCCCGGCAATAACACCAGCACTGCATCGGGTTCTGGAAAGCCGGTCAGGTAATAAAAATCGCTGTCCTGGCGGAACGGAAACTCGACGTCGCGATTGCGAATTTTTTCGCGCGCGGCGGGCACGATGGCGATGGAGTCGGGCTCCATCTGTGCCATCAAATCGCGGCGGCGGCGGGCAAATTCCTGCTTGCTGATTTTTGTCGTCATGGTGTCGGGAACAGCGATTATCAGAGGGGTGCGTGCAAGCTTATCACGCTCAATGCAGCTTTTTGCGCTTGAATAAGTCGGCCGGATTGGATGGCGCGGGTGTTTCGGTTGGCGCAGGTTTCGGCGCCGTTTTGCGCTCGGTATTGTGGCTCCAGAAAATCTCCGCCGCGGTCAGGCGCACGTATTCGCTGATCGAAAACAAGTCGCTCTCGCTGCTTTCCTGTTCCACTTCGTCGTCGCTGGCGCCGACCTGGGCGACGGCGGAAAGATCGCGCAGCGCTTCGGCCAATTCACTGTCGATTTTCAACTTGGTGCCGGCCAGCCCGAAGCCGGTCAAAAAGCCTTGGCACCATTGGCCGAGATTTTCGACGCGTTCGGTCAGCGCTGCGTCGTCTTCCGGCAGCAGTAATTGAAAATCGAGTTCGCCGCTTTGCAGCGCATTCAGCGTGGTGTTGTACAAGTCGTAGAGGCGGTCGCCGGCGACTTCGTCCGGGCTTTGGCTGAGATCGGCTTGTTCGTTGGCGGCGCGCAGCCATTCGCTGCGGCTGAAGCGTTTACCGGTTGCGAGCTGGCCCACCAGGAAGCCGTGCACTTCCGCAGCGCCCAACAATGCGCCGAAGTTTTGCAGTAATTCGCGCAGCTGCGCGAAATCGATGGGCGTGGCTGAATTCATGGCGGATAGCGTCTCGATAAGGCGGCACATGGTAGCGCCGTTGCCGCGAAAAGGCGACGCGCGGCAAATATTGCGGCCGCGTCGCGAAGCTCGCGACAGGTTATTGAAATCGCATTATTTTGTTGCGTTGACCCGGTTTCAGGCGGCCTCTATAGTAGAAAGCATTTGCCACTGCCGGCGCGGGTACTATGGAAACTCAGCAATTTAAACAGTTGGAGCGCAAGATCGGCGATCTGATTGCCTTGTGCGAACAACTCGATCGCGAAAATCGCGTGCTCAAAACGGCAGCCACCGATTGGCAGCAAGAACGCGAACAACTCATTCAGAAAACCGAAATCGCGCGCACTAAAGTCGAAGCGATGATTGTGCGCCTGAAGGCGATGGAGCAGGAATCGTGAGTGCGAATACCGTTCTGTTAAAGATCCTCGAAAAGGATTATCAGGTTGCCTGTCCGCCCGATCAGGAAAAGAGTTTGATCGAAGCGGCGCGCTTTCTCGACAAACAAATGCGCGGCGTGCGCGATTCGGGCAAGGTTATTGGGCTCGAACGCATTGCGGTGATGGTGGCATTAAACACCGCTTACGAGTTGCTGAATAAAACGACGCAAGACACCGAGGCTGCTGGCGCCGGCGTCGAACAGATCAAGAAATTAAGCGATCGAATCGAAGATACTCTGCAGCGTTTTCGGCAAATGGAAATCGGCTAAAAGCAAAACCAGGTTGGCTGAAAGCGAAAGGGCAGGTCTATAATCGACGTCCCTGAGATATGCGCCAGGCGGTTAAGACCCCTGAGCCGATAAGTAAACAAACTGGGGGTTTCTCGTTGGTGTTGGTGTGCATGTCCGCTCGTCGGAAAGCCTGAAACACTGCAGAAGCCGCCACCTTGAACCGCTGGGTTCAAGGGCCATGCCGCCAGCGGTATCTCGGGGCTCTTTCAACGTGTCATCCTCCGAAACCGATAAACGCCAATTGCGCCGCACACTTCGCACCCAGCGGCGTGCGTTATCTGTTTTTGCACAGCGCCGCGCCGCGCGCCAATTGCTGCAGCGCGTCATTCGTCTGCCGTGGTTTCTGCAAGCTAACTCGATTGCTTTCTATCTCGCCGCCGATGGCGAAATTGATCCCTTTCCGCTCATTCAACACGCCTGGCGCTGCGGCAAACGCACATTCCTGCCGGGCTTGCGCGCCGGTAATCGTTTGGTGTTTTTGGAGTATCGAGCCGGCTCACCGATGCGCGTGAATCGCCTTGGCATCAGCGAGCCGTATGGCGTGCTACCGGTCGCGTTAAATGCGTTGGACGCGGTTTGTTTGCCGCTGGTGGGTTTTGATCGCGCTAGTGGGCGCTTAGGGATGGGTGGTGGTTTTTATGACCGCACTCTGGCGCGACGGACTTGGAATGGGCCGAGACTTATCGGTCTTGCGCACAGCCTGCAACAGTGCGAGCACATCCCGCGTGACGCCTGGGATATTCCGCTGCGTGAAGTGGTAACCGAGCGCCAGTGGATACGAGTGCGGCGTTAGCCCAGCATCACGTTCAAGGTCGCCGTGAGCAGCGTGCCCAGCGTAAACAGCAATACGGTAACGGTGACGGTATCGGGTTTGGCGGACTTGGCGTACATGGCAGGCAACCTCAAGAAATGTAGCGCCGATTGGTGACTGTTCGGCGACTCGGGATTCGTGAGGTGAGCGTAGATGAGGGTTTCCGCGCTCGCCATGTCGCTTAGCGAATCTGCGGAAACCCCGTAGCAGTAATTGCCAAGGCGGTCACAAATCAGCCTGTTTTTTCTTTATTTGGCTCTTTATTGGGTTCGCCAATTTGGCCGAGAAATAATTTGTACGCCGGATTGTCGGTCTCCTCTTGGAACGGATAACCGATCAAGCCCTGCAGAAAAGCCTTCAGCGCTTTGTGCTCCGCCTTCGGCACCTGAATGCCAACTAGCACGCGGCCCGATGCGGCGCCGTGATTGCGATAGTGGAACATCGAAATATTCCAGCGCGCGCCGAGCTGCGTCAGAAAATTCAGCAGCGCCCCCGGACGTTCGGGAAACTCAAAGCGATACAGCACTTCGTTATCCACCACCGTCGGCGCATGGCCGCCGACCATGTGGCGAATATGCAGCTTCGCCATCTCGTTCTCGGTCAGGTCGAGCACTGCATAACCCTTGTTTTGCAGATCGCTCACCAGCTCAAGGCGATCGCTGCCGCCCTGCGCGACCTGCACGCCGACAAAAATTTGCGCTGATTTGTTATCGGCGAAGCGGTAATTGAATTCGGTGATATTGCGTTTGCCGAGCGCGCTGCAGAACGTTTTGAAGCTGCCGGCCTGTTCCGGAATGGTGACGGTCAGAATCGCTTCGCGTTGTTCGCCGATTTCGGTGCGCTCGGAGATATAACGCAGCCGGTCGAAATTGGTATTGGCACCGCTGTCGATGGTGAGCAGCGTTTGGCCTTTGACGCCGCTGGACTCGACATATTTCTTCAGCCCGGCCACGCCGAGCGCGCCGGCCGGTTCGGCGATCGAACGCGTGTCGTCGAAGATGTCTTTGATTGCCGCACAGATTTCATCGGTGCTGACAGTGATCACACCGTCGATGGTTTTGCGCAGAATACGAAAGGTCTCTTTACCGATGCGCGCGACCGCAGCACCATCGGCGAACAGCCCGACATGCGCCAGCGTGACGCGCTTGCCGGCCTCCATCGCCGCTTTCAAACACGCCGCGTCTTCGGCTTCGACCGCAAAAATCTTGATATCCGGGCGCAGATATTTGATGTACGCCGCCACGCCCGCGCACAAACCGCCGCCGCCGACCGGAATAAATATCGCATCGAGCGGGCCGGTGTGCTGGCGCAGAATCTCCATGCCGATGGTGCCTTGCCCGGCGATCACATCGGGGTCGTCGAACGGATGCACGTACACCAGGCCTTTTTCTTCGACCAACTGATTGGCGTGCGCCGCCGCTTCGTCGTAGGTGTCGCCGTGCAATACCACGCGCGCACCGCGCGAACGCACCGCATCGACTTTGATATTCGGCGTGGTTTTCGGCATCACGATGGTGGCTTTAATACCGACCTTCGCGGCGGCCAGCGCGAGCCCCTGCGCATGGTTGCCGGCCGACGCGCAAATGACGCCGCGCGCGAGTTGTTCCGGCGTCAATTGCGCGACCTTGTTATAGGCGCCACGCAATTTGAACGAAAACACCGGCTGCAAATCTTCGCGTTTTAGCAGCACGCGATTGTCCAATCGCTTCGATAACTGCCGTGCCTCGTCGATGGGGGTTTCGATGGCGACATCGTAAACGCGGGCGGTGAGAATTTTTTTAACGTATTCGTGGAGCATGGCCCAACCTGTTAAAAGCGCTAGCAAAAGCGGGACAGTGTAAACGAGACCCGACAGCCGTCCTATGCTCTCCTATATAATTTGCCGCCCTCTCTATCCCTCTCTTACTAGTGAGCCATCGACGATGAACCAGGACGCACTGAAGCAAGCCGTGGCGCGCGCCGCGCTCGATTATGTGAAAACGCGGATCGACGCGACCAGCGTGCTCGGCATCGGCACCGGTTCGACCGCCAATTATTTCATCGATTATCTCGCCGAAATTCGCGATGAATTTGCCGGCGCGGTGGCGAGTTCCGAAGCCTCCGCCGAGCGTCTGAAAAAACACGGCATCGACGTGCTCGATTTAAACAGCACCGGCACCTTTGATATTTATATCGATGGGGCAGACGAAGCGAATGAGCGTTTGGAATTGATCAAGGGCGGCGGCGCTGCACTGACGCGCGAGAAAATCGTCGCTGCCTGCGCGAAGGAATTTGTCTGCATCGCTGACGAAAGCAAATTGGTCGAACAACTCGGCGCATTTCCGCTGCCGGTCGAAGTGATCCCGATGGCGCGCAGTTTCGTCGCGCGCGAACTAGTGAAGCTCGGCGGCGATCCGGTGTATCGCAACGGCATCGTTACCGATAACGGCAACATTATTCTCGACGTCTACAATTTTCCAATCGCCACACCGCGCGATATCGAAACGCGCATCAACCAAATCACTGGCGTCGTCACCAACGGTTTGTTCGCGCTACGCCCCGCCGATGTATTGCTACTTAGTTCGGCGGCGGGTGTGAAAACGCTGCGTCGTGAAAATTAATTAGCGTCGCGAGAAAGGGCGGGCTCGCAAAACAGATAGTTTCGCAAAACAGACGGTCTCGCAAAAAACAGAAAGCCCGCGAAAACTGATCGTCGCGCGCTCCGGCGCCTCTGCATATCCACTGCTATAGTTGCTAATGCCTTTCTAGAGGCTGCCGATACCCTCGGTGGCAGCTTTCTTAATAACAGCAACAACTTGGCAGTGAGAATCGTACAAATGAATAATTTGAGTGTCGGACAGCGACTGGCAATTTTGGTGGGGCTGCCGCTGGCCATAATTTTATTGTTGGTGATTGCATCGCTGACGTCGTTTTCAAAAATTAATGCCGGCGCGCGTTCGCTGTACGACGAGCATGTCGTGCCGTTGATTGAACTGAAAAAAGTTAACGACGCTTACGCCATCGACATGGTCACCGCGATCAACAAAGCCACCATCGGCATGATGACGCCGAAAGAGGCGTATCAACTGATTCGCCAGGCGGAAAAGCAAGCCAAAGAAAATTGGGACGCCTACCAGAAAACAGCGATGAGCGCGGACGAGCGCAAATTAGTCGATGAAATTGGCGCGCATACCGATAAAGCCTTGGCGCGTATCGATTCTGCCGCCGCATTGCTGCAGCCGATGGGCGACAGCATGGCGCTGAACAGCAGCGGCGATCCGATGATCATGGAATACAACGGCGATCTGTACGAGTACATCGATCCGATTACCAGCCGCCTGCAAAAGCTGATCGATCTGCAGCAGGATGTCGCGAGTCAAGAGCGCGCAACGGTGCAAAAAATTTACGACACCGCCTTTATGGCGCTGATCGGTGTCGCCGTGGTGGCAGCGATTGTTATGGTCGCGTTCGGCTCGCTGGTTGCGACCAGCATTTCACGGCCGTTGGCGGAGCTGCGTACGGCAATCGAAAATACCGAGCGCAATCGCGATTTGACGGTGCGTGTCGATCTTAATCAGAACGATGAAATCGGCCGTGTTGCGCACGCGTTCCAGGCCATGATCGATCGCTTCCGCGATATTTTGAGCGATGTGCGCGACACCAGCGCGCATCTGCAAAAAAATGCGCAGCAACTGGCGAACACTACTGAAATGACGCGCGAAGGCGCCGCGATGCAAATGCGCGAGACCGATCAGGTCGCCACCGCCACCACTGAAATGACCCACGCCATCGAAGAAGTCAGCCGCAATGCGCATCAAGCGGCGGACGCGGCCAATCACGCCAATCGTGAAACCGAGAGCGGCAACAAGGTGCTCGATGAAGCGCTGGCGTCGATTCACAGTTTGTCGGGCCGCATCGATGACGCTGGCCAAGTGATCAAACGCGTGGAAACCGACAGCGCCTCGATCGGCAGCGTGCTCGATGTCATTCGCGGCATTGCCGAGCAAACCAATTTGCTCGCGTTGAACGCGGCGATCGAAGCAGCGCGCGCCGGCGAGCAGGGCCGTGGCTTCGCCGTGGTCGCAGATGAAGTGCGTTCGCTGGCACAGCGGACACAGGAATCGACACAGGAAATTCAGGGCATGATCGAGCGCCTGCAAGCCGGCGCGCGCGAAGCGGTGCGCTCGATGGCCGATGGCAGCGCGGAAATGCAACGCACCATGGCGCAGGCCTCGCACGCCGGCGAATCGCTGGTCGCGATCAAACAAGCGGTGGCGATGATCAACGACATGAACACGCAAATCGCCAGCGCCACCGAAGAACAGATGGCCGTATCTCAGGAAATTTCGCGCAACGTGGTGAATATTTCCGATGTCGCGCGCAGCTCTGCACATTCGGTACAAGAGGTGGAAAAAACCAGCCGCGAATTGAGCGATGCGGCAGGGCGCTTAGCGGGATTGGTCAACGAGTTTCGCACCAGTTAGCGCGCTACCGTGTAAATACAAAAAAAAGATCGGCATTGCCGATCTTTTTTTTGAACTTTTTTCCTCTTATTTTTTTTAAAAATCAAAAAAATTCGCGAAGATCACTTCCCCAGTAAATTTATTCCCTGATTTTTTAAAAATAAAAAATCAATGGATTTCTCCACGCAAAAAAATCTCATGGCCTTAAGCCTTTTCAATGCGTTATCCGCAAGTCATCCTCACGTAAATCACCGCGCAATTTTTAAAATACAGAGCTTTTAGGTCCTTGTTTTCAATAAATTTTTTTCTGAATAATAATTTTATTTGTGCGCGCGCAAGCTAATCAAAAAAGTATCTTAGCTATTGCCTTTAGGTAAATTTAAAGAAAAATTCGTGGTGATTTTTTGTAGAAAAATAATTTCTATTCGAAGAGTTGACTGTAGAGACAGTCCATTTTGTGTCCCGTTTTCCATTAAAAATTTCATTTCTTTTTATTTAAAAGTGCGCGTTAGACTGCGGCGCTCGGCACATGGTCCGGTAATGAAATCAACGGAGAGATTTTTTTCATGCGGTATGCACGCTATTTGTTGTTGTCGTTTTTTTCGGTCGCTTTAATAGCGTGTCATCACAGCGGTGGTTCATCCGATTCTTCGCCGCAATCGCCACCGGTAACACCGCCCGTAACTCCTCCGGTAGAGCCGCCAACTAATACGGTAACGACGGCTTCTTTCACCGCAGCGACCAGCGCCGCGCAAAATACCGCCGTGATATTCGACGCCAGCACCTCGGCCGCAGCCGATGGCGGCGCGTTGCAATACGTGTGGGATTTCGGCGGCGTGCGCGGCGGCGGCAAAATTATCGCGCGCTCGTTTGCGATTGCTGGCGATACCACCGTCAAGCTGACCGTGATCGACAGTGCCGGCCTCTCTGCGACAAAAACTCAAACTATTACGATTACCGCGCCGGCAGTCGCGCCGGCGACTAAATCCGCGCAGGGTTCGGTGACGGGGCTCGATGGCACCGCACTGCCTGGCGTCACCGTGGCGGTAGTGGGATCGAGTGCAACCGGCACCACCGATTCAACCGGCAAGGTGGCGTTGACAGTAAACGTTGGGGTGCCGCTGACGGTGAAATTATCCAAGGCCGGTTACGCCGATCAGGTTCTTAGCGTGCAAGTGCCGAGCAGCGTCGGCGCCGATGCTTATTTTGAAGCGACGATGCGCACCCGCGATGCGGCGCAAACCTTGCCGGACGCCGCCGCTGGCGGTGCATTGACCGGTCGCGATGGCGCGACGATCACCTTGCCCGCCAATGCGCTGGTCGATAGCACCGGCACGGCGGTAACCGGCCCGGTCGATATCGCGATGACGCCGGTCGATCCGACGCAGCCTTTTGGTGGCGGCTTCCCCGGCGAATTTGCCGGCACCAAGCCCGATGGTTCGACCGTGTCGATTGTCAGTTATGGCACCACCGAATATATCCTCACCGCCGGCGGGCAGGCATTGCAGCTGGCCCCGGGTAAAACCGCGAGCATCGATATTCCTCTCTATGCGACCAAAAGTCTGGACGGCAGCGTGCTTGCGGTCGGCTCGACCACACCGCTGTGGTCGCTCGATGAAACCACTGGCATCTGGGTGCAGGAAGGCGAGGGCACCGTAGTAGCATCAACCGCGTCGCCGAGCGGTCTGGCGCTGCGCGCGACCGTCACGCACTTGAGCTGGTGGAACTCCGACCTCGGCTTCGATCCGTACGGGCCGGAACCGAAATGTATTTATGACGGCGATATCGGCATTCCGGGGGCAATCGACACGTTCAACGCCGCCACCATCTGCAACATGCTCGCTGAAATCGACCGCGATCTTGGCGGCAACGGGACCACCGCGAGCAGCGGCACGAGACGCCAGCTGGCGACGACAACCAACCCCATCTTGGCCGGCTTTTCGCGCCGGAAGATAGTGGCGATTGCCGGCGGCGAAGTCTTTCCAGTACCGGCTGGCGTCAATATCCGGCTCAGCGCTGCGGTGCTGAACGGCACCTGGACCGGCACTAAAGTCGTCAACGGCGCAGTCGGTGTGCTGGCTGAGGAAGTTATCAAGCTGCGGCCGGTAGCCGGGACCGGCCCCGCGCCAGAAGCGATTACCCTGCCATTCGATGACACCCGCGCGCTACAGCCGGATCAGGTCGCGCGGTTCACGTTCACTGGCACGGCCATTAAATATGCCCGGATCACGGTTTCCTCGGGCAATGGTTCGACATTGCAGGGGCAAGTGCGATTACTGCAGGGTTCGACGGTACTCGGCACTGCCAACTTCGTTAACACTAACGCACCGGTGCCGTTGATTCAGAACTTACCGGCCGATGGTACTTACACGGTTGAGATTACCGGCACGCCCGGCGCGGTCGGCACCTACCACGCCAAAATCGAAATGCTCGGTGGTTTGCAAAGCGAGGCACTGGCGTTACCGATCAGCATTTACTCTCGGGCATTGCCGGAGTTCACCACCTACCGCGGCAGCTTCACCATCGGCGCCCTTGGTGCGGTGAGCTTCGGGGTTACTCAGCTCGGCCAGACTTCGGATGTGCGCATTGTCGGCCCCAACGGGGATGTCTATACCGCAACGTCCCTTGCTTATGGGCTGGTGAGCAAAATCGTGGAACTACCGGCTGCCGGCACCTATACCGTCGAGCTCGGCGCGACCGGCGGTGTGGCATCGAACTTTGGATTATCGGTACAGCAGACGGCCTGGGTGCCAGTGGCGCCGGCCTTACCACTCAATGCCGTCGCATCCTTTAACGATTTGGTCGATCTTACGACCGACCGTAACGGCAAGGCGGTGGTTGCCTACGTCCGCCAATATCTTGTGACTGTGCCCGGCAACCACTACTCGAATAATGTCGTGCTCAAACGCTGGACCGGCACAGCGTGGGAGGACGTGGCGAGCGAGCTGGCGATCAACTGGCCCTGCAGCAGCGCCCAAAAAGCCGTTTCGGTGGCGTTCGATAGCACCAACAATCCGGTCATTGCCTACGGCACCAACGAGTATCTTAATAGCGGCAATAGTTCGACCTATGTCAGCCGCTATGTGGCCGGCGCGTGGCAGGGTGTCGGACCCAACAGCGGCAAATTACCGTTCGATGGTGCCAGTGCGTCCTCTTCTAGCTGCGATCAAACCCCGGTCGTGCAGATCGGTACCGACGACCAGCCGGTAGTGGCCTATCGCTTTAACAACGATATTCACGTGCAGCGTTACAACGGCAGCGCGTGGGGCGATGTGGTCGCCGGCAACTCGACCTTTAGCCCTAGTGGCACCCAGCCGTCCTACGACTTGCGCTTTGATGCCAGTAATCGCCTGTGGCTGGCGGTCGGTGTCTCTGATCCGGCCGGTCAGGCGGTGGTACGTCGATTGACGACGGCGGCAACGCCGACTTGGGAGACCATCGGTTCGAACGGCGGCGTGTTGCCGGAGACCAATACCATGGGTCTGTATCGGCCCCAGTTGCGCTTCAATAGCGCGGGCAACCCGCTGATTGGCTTCTTCGCGAGCGTTATCGGTGAGGGCGGCTTCACCTTCAATATCGGCACGGCGGTTTATCGCTACGACGGCAGCACCTGGTCCTCCACCGGCGGCTACCATCCGCTCGGCGGAATTAATCCGCACATCAGCAATTACATCGCCAGCTTCGCGGTTTATCAGGACGAAGGCGTGATGACGTGGCTCGAAAGCGATATGAATCCAGATTTAAACAACGCACCAGTGGTGCAACGCAATACGGCAGCGGGCTGGGCGCCGATCGGCGCCGGCATCGGCATCATTCCGCAGTTCTACCCGGATAGCATTGTTCGCGCTCGCGGCTCCTCTTCGGTATTGCGCGTGGTCGGCAGCGATTTATACATGGCGGTTTTGGTGAACCCCGATGTTGATAGCCAAAGCTCGCTGTCCAATATCCAATTGGTGCGCAAAGTGGCCGATTGAGGCGCGACGTATCCGACTGCGGGAACGACCGGTGGCACTCTGGTGCCGCCGGATTTTTCAAACGATTGGTGATGAGTTTGAATAGTTGAAATTGAAGAGCGGCTAGCCGGGAATTTCCGGCTCAACCAGCTTAGCCAGAAATACCAGCGACTCCTGCCAGCCGAGATAACAGCCCTCGACGGGAATCATCTCTGGAATACCCTCCTGCACCACATGCAGTTCCGTCCCACACGACACCGCCTTCAGCGTCACCGTAGTCCGCATCTCGCCCGGCAAATTCGGATCGTCGAATGTCGAGCTGTAGCTGACGCGCGTGTGCGGCACTAGTTCGAGATATTTGCCGCCGAACGAATGGCTGTGACCGGTGCTGAAATTGGTAAATGACATTCGATACGCACCACCCACTTTGGCATCCATCTGCTGAACCTTGCCGACGAAACCGCACGGCGGCAGCCAGCGCGCATAGGCGTCGGGATCGGTAAAAGCGCGATAAATTTTTTCGGGCGTCGTGCGCAGCACGCGGTGCAGTTGAACGGAATTAGTAGCCATCGGATATCTCCTTTTATAAGTGAACAGCAAATGCGAAAAGCAGCGTGGCGATCAAGCGCATGCCGATGCTGTATCTATTAATCGAGCGGACGGAAGTAATTTCGACATTGTCGTGCTCGATAATTTAAATATTAGCGAAAGCACTACCGATGCTGTTTGTTGCAGAGAAATTAATATCGCGCGCTCAATTAATTTTTTGGGGTTTCTCGCGCGGATAAATAATGGCTTCGTCTGCAACCAATAAAGCGGGCCATTCGATGCCGGGCACGAAATGCGCGTTGATCGCTAGTGTGCCGGCAACAGGCTTCCAGTACTGCGGAATAAATTCCATACGCCACGAGCCAGTATCTGGATTAGCAATCACTGCGTGATATGTCGGCGAATCTGACCACTCGGTGATTTCGATAATAATTGACAGCGTCGATCGCAGCGGCGAATCGATGGCTTTTGCGGCGCGCTGAATATGCGGCTGCGCTCGGCTCGCCACCAGCGCAATAAAAACTAAAAACACCGCCAAAATATAAAAGCCGATTCCACCTGCGTTAAATCCTGCAACTACACACAGCGCAGCGCCGACCACACAGCTCCAAAAAAGCCACCGCATCACACTGCGCGACGCCATCTTGCGCAATGACTCGATTTGCTGGTCGCGCGACATAAAATTATTTCCTACGCATTAACTGCTGAACTTGATTGATTGAGTGTAGGCCGCAGCGTCTATTGCGCCGCTAAATTCGCTGCCATTTCTTTTAGTTTATTCACGGTATTTAAATTCCTACCCGTTGCGGGCATGCCGAGGCAAGACTCTATATTTGCCACTAATTTCGATCGACTGACACCATTGGGCGCATGCAAATAAAAAACTTTTCCTTTCAAAAAATACTGTTCGGATTTCGCCGCTAGCGCTTTCAATCTATCCATATTTAATGTCGGCGTTTTATTGCAGAAATAAAAATGCACTAACTTTCCTTCGGCGGGACTGTAAGGGTTACGTTTAATCGCCGCGTCCAGCTCGGACTTCTCCAAAATAAATACCTCCGGCTTGAAGCCGAATTTATTCGCTATGAGTTCGCCGACCGCCTGTGGCTTTACTTTACTTTGAAAAATCACATTGCCGCTTTGAATATAGGTTTTGATATTGAGAAAACTATTTTCCTCGAGAAGGGCCACGAGCTCCTTCATTGGCAGTAAATTCTTGCCGCCGACGTTGATGCTTTTCAGGAGTGCGATGTAGGTTTTCATGATGGCTTATTAATCGTTACCTGTATTTATGCGATATTTTTTATGGCATTAAAGCTGGAGCGGACAAATCGGCGCAATATTATTGCGCCCTACAATTTCTCGCTAGGTGGAATCGCAACAAATAATGTTGAGCAATCGCTGGTTGCGAATTCCCCGTTGGCACATGCAAAATTGCTTGGTCGATTGCATTTCATTAACTGCCAAAACAGAGGGTATCAACAATGAAAATAACACTACCGACGTTGGCACTATTATTTGGTTTGATGACGGCAAACACTTTGTGCGTACACGCTGAAACCCCGTACGAGGCCGATCAACGTCAACAGATGGAAGCTTACCAGCGCACGCACGGCGTTTCCGCACAGGTACAGCAAAGTCAGCGTTGGGAGCAGGAGTGGCGGCAACAACATCCGAATGAACCCGTGCCAAATGCTGGCGTATTACAGAAACTGCATCGCCAGGAAACGTTGAACAACATCAATCAGGGCTTCGCGAAAATGCGGCAGGAGCGGCAGGCAAAATTACAGCAGGACTACGCCTTCGCCAAACAACGCCAACAGCAAATGCTCGCAGCGCAACACATCACCTGGACCCCGCAGCAGTGGCAAAACTGGGATCGCCAATACGATCAGTCGCAGCAGGCTCAAGCACAAGCGTATTTGGACGGCATTAAAAAAGCAGGCGAGATTCAGGAGGCAGAAAGGCAACAACGGGAAATGCAATACAACATGGGGGTGGCGCGGTGAATGGGCGCGCGTCGTGAACGAAAACACACCTAGCATCTTTGCGCTAATCGCATACTCAATTTATTTCCGCTGCCTGGGTACAGCTACTTTTAATTAGACTCAGATTTTAATTGAGGAATACGAACCTCGCTGTAACGCATGTAAGCTAAATTGCCAGCAGATTCCAGTTGCCCACTTGATACCAGCTTGCTAATACGCTGCGAATAAAAAATATCAGGAATATTAAATTTGCGCTTCTTTAGATCGCTCATTGTTATGCCGACAATCATTGCAACTTTGCGCCATTGATCAGTAGCGTTTAACAAAAGCGCTGCATCGATCTCCGCCACCTTCTCTTCATTTAATGCGGCAACTAATTTTTCTTGATCTGCCGTAAACGGGCCATCTGGCTCTTTAATTTCTTCATTCATCTGGTGTGTCTGCTCTAGAGAATTAACATTTGCAACTTTTTTGCACCGGCGTTCCATAATTTGTTAATGGCTATTGTGATTGTTTTATAGCTACATTTTGGTGCTGAAATTCAGCGTATTAACAAACGCACAATGGAGGGCTGTCGCTTACTCATGTGTAGTTTTAGATTTAAGCATATACCTCAATCAAAAAATGGTGAGGCCGAAAAGCCCAAGCCAATACACATCCAATGCAAGCCAGATAGCGGTATCGCGCCAAGTAAATTATTGCTTTGCGAAAAATATGCAAGCGGTCGTATATCTTTATGCATGACACTGTCCGCAAGACCACAGGTCAAAATAAGAAAAATAGTGCCAACGGAAACAGCGCTAGCGCCAATATGAGTATGGAAAAAACGATGCAGCGGATATTGATTGGTAGTCACGTAATAGATCGACTCAATATCGATTAAGACATTGGCCGTGGCGAAACTAACAAAACTTATACGTTTAGGCGCGAGCGCACGCAGCGCCGCGCCGGGACCGAAGTGAAAGGGTGATTGACTATTTCTCCGAACTTAAATTACAGAAGCTACGGACGCACAATGCTCAGCCACGGTTACTGGTTGCCGTGAATTAGCTGGCAGCAGATGGTTACTGCTGACCGTTCAATCTCTGGAGCAGCTCATCCAGCTTTCTTTCTGTTTTTAAATTCACGGCACCAACGAAGTACCACATGCACATAAAATTCAGAATGGGTATGCACGCGATTATTGTCCAAAGGGGTACATTTCGACCTTTTTCTCTGGCTAGTTTGAATGCCGTAACGGCCATTGGTAGGGACATTAAAAGCAAGAGCGCGATCTGGGTATAGGCAACAAAAGCCAATGAGTTACTCATATATTTCCTTCAGGGACTGATAGGTTGGTGGAATGGTTTGCGTGGTTGTAAAGAGTGAAATTGTTTTGCGGTAAGGCGGGGGGTTGGCACATCTAAATTCCTTTTTAATTTTTGCTTTCCAGGCGTGTCGGGATGACACATTTCGGGTCGTTGGTTTTTATTGGGCCCGCAAAAATATAGCAGCGAAATTTCCTAAGGGCGGAGATTTCGATTGAGGAGGGCTTCTCTCTCCCTAAAACCCAGCTCGAACTTCCTTTCAGCAAGCTCCTTTCATCAAAAAGACACGACAAGCTTATCGAAAGAGAGAACAAGCTCGCTCCGAGTTAGTTTGAGCTTATTTGGAGGGAGCTTTTTCTCTGCTCGTATTAGCTCGATCTCTGCCGAAGCGAGCTCGAGCTCATTCGGGAACAGCTTTTTCTATCTTCTTGCTAGCTCGAGCTCTGATTTAGATAGTTCGATCTATACCGAAGGTAGCTCAAGCTATAAAAAAGTAAGCTCGAGCTATGCGCGCTATAGCTCGAGCTACCTCGGCGATAGTTAATCCTGGCTTTGAACGAGCTACAGCTATGTTTGAGGTAGATATGTCGTTGCCGAACAGTGCCGGGGGCGATATCCACAAGGATCGCCTAGTTAAGCAACCCGCGCTTCCACCCGTAGCAGGTCGTCGGCCGTGTGTTGACCGAGGGTCGCGATCAGCGATTCGCCGCTTTGCAGCGGGCCGACGCCGGCGGGGGTGCCGGTGGAGACGATGTCGCCGGGTTGCAGCGAGAAGTTGTGGCTGATTTCGGCGATCAGCGCGCTGACCGCGAACAGCATGTCGCGGGTGTTGCCGCTCTGTTGCAGATGGCCGGCGCGCCACAATTGCAGCGTCAGGTTGTGCAGGTCGAGACCGTCGGCGCCGATGAACTGCGATACCGGATAGGCGCCGTCAAAGGCCTTCGAGCGCTCCCACGGATGGGCGTCGCGCTTCAGTTTGTCTTGCACTTCGCGCAGCGTCAGGTCCAGCGCCAGACCGATGCCGGCAATGGCTTGTTGGGCGGAAGCAGCATCAACCGCGCGCAGCGGCGCACCGATCAGCACCGCCATCTCCAGTTCGTGATGGACCGAGCCGCGTCCGCTCGGTAGTTGCACCGGCTCGCTAAAATGCGCGGCGGCGCTGGCCGGCTTGATGAACAGCAGCGGTTCGCTCGGCACCGGATTGTTCAGCTCCGCCGCGTGCGCCGCGTAGTTGCGACCGACGCAGACGATCTTGCCGAGTGCGTGCGGAAAGGGTTTGCCATCCAGTTGCAGGATAAATGCGGTCATCGTTTAGCCGTCCGTGAGAGATTCGAGCTGCCAATGGTAACGAAACAACTCCGCCGCCACGCCACCGCTGCGAAAATTTTGTTCGGCGATATCGACGCGGCCGTCGCGGGCCACCAGCAGCGCGGTCGAGGCGCGCGTGCCGTATTCGTCAGTCGCGATAAACGCGCTGGCGAGCAGGCGCTCGAGCAGCAGACCGACGCCGGTATCGGGCAGCTCGCTGTCGGCGGGTTGGTGCGTGTCCGTCAGGATTTGCAGCAGGTCGTCGGTGCTCGGTGTGCCCGCATTTAATAACTGTTTCAGCGCGAATTTGCCGCTGACGACTTTTGGCCAGGCGGAATCGAGGCTGTCATTCGATAAACCGTAAACGCCGGCGGGTAGGCGGCGTGGCGGCTGGCTGCGGTTGGAGCAGTAATAAACGCCGCCGCGCGCTTGTGGCGCTAAATCGGCGGCCAATGAGGCGCCGGGTGTTAAATCGCCGAGCAATAAATTAAAACCGGCGAAGTGCTCGCTCTGCGCGTAGGCATAGTCGGCAAAGTCGGCAGCGGTCATGTCGCCGAGCAGAAAGTCGCGGGTCAATTCGCCGCGTGAGCGCTGCCATTGTTCGCGGCGCACGCCTTCACGCACATTGGTGATGGCGGCGAAGCGCCCGTTGCGGGTGATGCCGAGCCACGTACCGCCGGCTTCCAGGTCTTTGCCGGCGAGTAGCTGCGGCGCGTCGGCCCACCATTGCAGCGGCTGAGTCGGGCGCGCGTAGCGTTCGTCGCGGTTGGCGGCGACCACTAACGGTAGCGCCGGATGGCTATCGATGGCGAATAGGATCAGGCACATGCGGACGTGCGTTTCCATTTGCGGAGTCGGCGGTGATAATAGCCGCTTTCCGCGCGCCGGGTTTTCGTTGATCGATCTCCATTTCGCGGCGCTTTCCGCTGTATGCAACGGCTCTGAAGAGAATCGCTCCCGCAATGCTGACACAACCCGATATCGATCCCATCGCCTTTAAAGTCGGTCCGGTCGCCGTGCACTGGTACGGTCTGGCCTATCTCGCGGCTTTCGCGATTGCCTGGATGCTGGCGCGGTCGCGCGCGCGGCGGGCCGATTCGCCGGTCACGCCGGAGCAGGTCGACGACGTCATTTTCTACAGCGCGGTCGGGGTGATTCTCGGCGGGCGTTTTGGCTACGTGCTGTTTTATAACTTCGAGCAATTCCTGCACGATCCGCTGTGGTTATTCCGCGTCTGGGAAGGCGGCATGTCGTTTCACGGCGGGATTCTCGGTGTCATCGCGGCGATGGCAATTTACGCGTGGCGGCAGCGCGTGCATCCTGCGCGGCTGTGGGATTTCGTCGCGCCGCTGGCGCCGCTCGGTTTATTCCTCGGTCGGCTGGCGAATTTTTTCAATCAGGAATTGTGGGGCCGGCAAACCGACGCGGCGTGGGGCATGGTGTTTCCGCGCACCGATCCGCTGCGGCTGGTGCGTCATCCCTCGCAACTGTATGAAGCATTTCTCGAAGGCATCGTGCTGTTCGCCATCGTGTGGACGTTCTCGCGCAAGCCGCGCCCGCCGTTCGCGGTCGGCGCGCTGTTTCTGATTTTCTACGGCATCTTCCGCTTCGCGGTCGAGTTCGTACGCGAACCCGATGCGCAGATCGGCTTCGCCGCCTTCGGCTGGATGAGTCGCGGTCAGGAGTTATCGTTGCCGATGATTTTCATCGGCCTCGGTTTATTTATTTATGCATACGCCAGCCGTTCTAACGGCGCCGATCCCACGCCTGTGAAAACGGACGCGAACGCGAAAACGAACAAGAGTGCGAAAACGGTATGAAGCAATATTTAGATTTGATGCGCGATATCGTCGACAACGGCGTCGATAAAGGCGACCGCACCGGCGTCGGCACGCGCTCGGTATTCGGCCGCCAACTGCGGTTCAATTTGGAACAAGGCTTCCCGCTGCTGACCACCAAAAAAGTGCACACACGCTCGGTTATTGTCGAGCTGCTGTGGTTTCTGCAGGGCAGCACCAATAACAATTGGCTGCGCGAACGCGGCGTTACTATCTGGGACGAGTGGGCGTTGGAAGACGGCGACCTCGGCCCGGTGTACGGCAAACAGTGGCGCAGTTGGGAATGTCCCGATGGCCGCGCTATCGATCAGATCAGCGAAGTCATCGATTTAATTAAGCGTAAACCGGATTCGCGCCGACTGCTGGTCAACGCGTGGAATCCCGCCGACCTGCCCGACGAAAAACTCAGCCCGCAGGATAACGTGCGCAATCACAAAGCCGCGCTGCCACCGTGTCATACGCTGTTTCAGTTTTACGTCGCGAATAAAAAATTATCGTGTCAGTTGTATCAACGCAGCGCCGATTTTTTCCTCGGCGTGCCGTTCAATATTGCGAGTTACGCGCTGCTCACGCATATGATCGCGCAGCAATGCGATCTCGGTGTCGGTGATTTCGTGCACACGCTCGGCGATACACATTTGTACAGCAATCATCTGACCGACGAGATTGTGTTCAAACAATTGCAGCGCGAACCGCAGCCGCTGCCGAAGCTGGTGATCAAACGTAAACCGGCGAGCATTTTCGAGTACGAATTCGACGATTTCGAATTTGTCGATTACACGCCGGAAGGCGCGATCAAGGCGCCGATTGCGATATGACTGCTAGCCCCATGACCGCAAGCAAAACATCGGTGGCAATTATTGTGGCGGTCGCGCGCAACGGTGTGATCGGTAAAGGCGATGGCCTGCCGTGGCGCATTCCCGCCGAGATGAAATATTTCATGGCGAAGACGCTCGGCAAGCCGGTCATCATGGGCCGCAAAACGTTTGAGACATTAAACGCGCCGTTGCCGCGCCGTACCAATATCGTGGTGACGCGCGCTAAAAATTACACGCGCGACGGTGTTGTCGTTGCAGCAACATTGGAAGAAGCGATTGCGCACGCCGATGAGATTGCGCAGCGCGATGGCGTCGATGAAATCATGATTGCCGGCGGCGCCGAAATTTATCGGTTGGCATTGCCACTCACCGACACGCTGTATTACACGCGCGTCGATTTCGATGCCGAAGGCGACGCGCATTTCGACAGTATCGATTGGGCGCAATGGCAGTTAGTCAGCGAAGAAAGTTTTCCGGCATTAAACGAGAACACGCCGGGTTATACATTGATGGTGTATCGACGCGCATAATTCATTGCATCCAATTTTTATTTACAAGAAGTTATCCACAAGAAATAAAATTTCTTCTGCAGAGATAAAAATTCAATGGCGCATTATCAGCAAATAAAATTCGTCAGTGAATTAGCCGATAATTTGCCGGATTATTTTTCCAACAAAAAAGTATTGGAAATTGGCAGTTGGGATGTCAACGGCAGCGTCCGCAGCTTTTTTAAAAACTGCGAGTATGTCGGTGCGGATGTTGCTGCCGGTCCGGGCGTCGATTTGGTCTGCCGGGGAGAGGCCATTCAATTGCCCGATGCCAGTTTCGATGTGGTTATCAGTTGCGAATGTTTCGAGCACAACGCGGCGTGGCAAGCGACATTCAGAAATATGCTGCGCCTGCTCAAGCCGGGCGGCCTGTGCGTAATTACCTGCGCGACACTGGGCCGATCCGAACACGGCACCAAACGCACCAATCCCGGCGCATCGCTCACCGCGCTGGAAAATTTCCCCGATTATTATAAAAATTTAACGCCGGCCGATTTCAAGCGCGCAGTGGATCTCCCGGAGTTTTTTTCGGAGTATTTCTTTACGCTGAATAAGTTTTCCAAAGATTTATATTTTGTCGGAATCTTAAATAGCCAGATGAGCAGCAATACAAAAGCACAGATTGACTCACGCCTGATCGAACGCGTACGTGCGATCAAACGCGAAAAAAGAACCAACTACATGCGGCAGATAAATATCACCACTAAGTTTTTCTATCGCTATGCGCTCGCTACCCTTCTTGGCGAAAGTAGTTACCACAATTTCATGTATAAACTGTCGCGAAGAAAATCGAACTGATTAATTCGTCAGCCCTATGTTATTTCATCATTGCAGGGATACATCATGACCGATACAACAGAACCAAAACGCTCACCGCTCTGCCAAACCATTGAGCGCGACGGTAAATCCGTGCAGGCCGATATTTATGAAGACGGTGCCGGTGGTTGGGTATTAGAGGCAGTGGATTCTTTTAATAACTCCACTGTGTGGGACGACCATTTCAAAACCGATAAAGATGCGCTGGACGAGTTGCTGGATACCATCGAGCAAGAAGGCATTGATGTGTTGGTAGCGACGGAGTCGTGGCAACCTAATTAATTGCGCTCATTGATGTAGAAAAATTCTGCAACTAACGCTGTGTAATTAGATGTTCTGTAATAGTTTTCTCTAATTTAAGATTTTGTAATTAATTGTCTCGCAATTAAATAGTTCTTAATTAAATAGGTGAGTAGGCGCGTAATTATGCCTGTTATTGAATCGAAGCTTCCGCACGTCGGTACCACGATATTCACCACCATGTCGGCGTTGGCGCACGAGTGCGGTGCGGTTAATTTGGGACAGGGTTTTCCCGATTTCGATTGCGATCCGCGCTTGTTGGATTTAATGAATGTGGCACTGCGCGCCGGCCACAATCAATATGCGCCGATGGCGGGCGTGCTCGCATTGCGCGAAGCGGTCGCGGAAAAAGTGGCGACGTTATACGGACAACACTACGACGCGGCGACGGAAATCACTATTACCGCCGGTGCAACGCAGGCGATTCAAACAGCATTGACGGCTATCGTGCATCCCGGCGATGAAGTGATAGTGTTTGAGCCGGTATATGACAGTTACGAGCCGGTGATTCGTCTGAATGGCGGCGTACCTGTTTATGCGCGTTTGCGCGCGCCGGATTATCGCCCTGACTGGAATGAGGTGCGCGCATTAATTACGCCGCGTACGCGTGCGATTATGTTTAACACGCCGCACAATCCCACCGCCACTATTTGGCCGGCAGACGATCTGCACGAATTGGCTGCGCTGTTGCGCGACACCAATATTTTTATTATCAGCGATGAAGTTTACCAGCACATGATTTACGACGGCGCGCGGCATGAAAGTGTGGCGCGTTTTCCCGAGTTGGCCGAACGCGCCTTTGTTATTTCATCGTTTGGAAAAACGTATCACGTGACCGGCTGGAAAATTGCGTACTGTCTGGCGCCGCGCGAATTAATGAATGAATTTCGCAAAGCGCATCAGTATGTGGTTTTTTGCGTGCACACTCCGTCGCAATATGCGCTGGCCGATTACATGGCGCACGGCACGCATAATCAGCTCGCGGCATTCTATCAAGCGAAGCGTGATTTTTTTCTGCAGGCTATGCGCGGCAATGATTTACACGGCCATGGTCTACCCAATAACGGTTTGCGTTGGCTTGAATCGGCGGGTACGTATTTCGTATCGGCGAGTTATGCGCAGTTGCCACAGTTCGTGCATTTATCGGATCGCGCTTTCGCGGAATATTTAACGCGCACGGTCGGCGTCGGTTGTATTCCGCTGTCGGCGTTTTATCACGACGCTTTCGATGAGCGCACGGTGCGTTTTTGTTTTGCCAAAAAAGAAACAACGTTGTTGCTCGCAGCCGAAAAGCTTTCACAACTGTTTCACACGAGGTGAATATGAAGCACGTATCGCCGAAACTGTCGCTGTTAACAAAACCAGTGTTGTTGATGCGCTTTGTCGTCGTTATTTTTTGTTTTATCAATGCTGCGCAAGCGGCATTGCCGCTCGACAAAATCAAGCTGCCGCCGGGTTTTGAAATCACCGTATTTGCGGAAAATGTTAAAGACGCGCGTTCGCTGGCGCTCGGCGACAACGGAACGCTGTTTGTCGGAACGCGTTCGGAGGGCAAGGTTTATGCAATTCGTCACGATGGCAAACAGGCGCAGCAAATCTTTACTATCGCGTCGGGCTTGAATATGCCTAATGGGGTCGCGTTTAGAAATGGTGCACTCTATGTCGCCGAAGTTAATCGCGTATTGCGTTTCGATAATATCGAAGCGAATTTAGAGCGGCCGGGAAAGCCGGTTGTGATCAACGATCAATTTCCCAGTGAAACGCACCACGGCTGGAAATTTATTCAGTTCGGCCCGGATGGTTTGTTATATGTTCCGATCGGCGCGCCGTGCAATATTTGCGATCGCGGCGATCCATACGCCAGCATTACGCGCATCGATGTCGATAAAATAAATCAGCAGCCGGAAATAGTGGCGCGCGGTATTCGCAACACGGTGGGCTTCGATTGGCAGCCGCAATCCAAGAAATTGTGGTTTACCGATAACGGTCGCGATTTACTCGGCGATGATGTGCCGCCGGACGAACTCAATCGCATCAGTAGAGCAGGTGAGCATTTCGGTTATCCGTATTGTCACGCGGGTACTATCGAAGACCCGGAATTTGGTGCCAAACACAACTGCAAAGAGTTCGTCGCACCATTCGCTAATTTACAAGCGCACTCGGCTAACTTGGGCGTGCGCTTTTACACCGGCAATTTATTTCCCGCCGAATACCGCAACCAATTATTTATTGCGCAGCACGGTTCGTGGAACCGCAGTAAAAAAGTTGGCTATCGATTAATACGCGTCGATCCATCGAAAAGCGGCGATGCGGCGGTATCCGTTTTTGCGGAAGGTTGGTTGCAGGGCGATGAAACGGTATTGGGGCGACCGGTCGATGTACAGCTGATGCCCGATGGCGCGCTGTTGGTGTCGGACGATACCGCCAATGCTATTTATAGAATCGGCTATCACGCGCCAAAATAGCGGCAGTTAGTGTGAGTGCTGACGCGCCGTCGAATAATTAAATGACAACGCGGTTAATTTATTCTGATGCTTTGGCGGGCTGTTTTTGCAGTTGTTGTAAACGGTCGATAAATTTTTGCGCTTTATCGATTTTCTCTTTGATGTCTGAAGTCGGCGACAGCGCTTCCGCCAAATGCCAACAGCGCAATGCTTCTTCGATATGTCCATCCGCATAAAACTGATTGCCGGCATCGACTTGCTGCACCACGTAATTGGCGATGATGTTGTCGAGTAAGTGCTGAGCGTTATCCATCTCATCGGTATGCACATTTAATTCGCGCGCCTGCGCCAGTTGCTCGCGCGCGGTTGAAAAATCGCGCCGCTGCAATGACTGCAGTAGAGCATTGCTCAAATCGCGGTAGCGCTGTTCGCGTTCCACGCTTTGTGCGACTTGTTGTTTTTTACGGCTGTTCGACAGCGTCTGTTCAGCGCGCGCGAGTTGCTGTGCAATTTGCGGCGAGGGCGTTAATTGGTTGGCGATCGATAGCAACTGCTGCGCTTTGGCGAAATCGTTTTGCGCTAATGCCTGACTGCCGGCTTTTGTAATCAGCGGCGAAAAATATTCGACATCGGCCAGATGACGCGCAATCGCATTTTGCAATTCGGAATCGGCCGCAGATTTTTGCAGCGCCAGATACAGCGCGTGTTCTTTTTGTAACTCGAGTGCTTTTTGCGGAATCAAATCGTCAAGGTAGCGCTGCGTGTAACGCTCGCGCGAGGTGGCGAGCTGTTCGTTCAGCTGCGACATTTCGCGCGACAGCGGCAATTCAATCTGCGCGTTTTCGATCAGCGTCATCGCCTTGATAAATTGCTGCTGTTTGGCGAGTTCGGCGACATCGCGCATCAGTTGATTTTCGTAATCGCGCGCCTGCGCCAGAATCGCATCGCGCTGCACGTCGAAATCCGGCATGGTGCTGCGTTGCGCGGTTAATACTTTCAGCGCGGAAATATAGCGGTGCTCGCTGCTCAATTCCTGAAAGCTGGGTTTGGCTTCCGGTTTTGGTTTGAAGATGGGCGTACAGGCCGTGAGTGCTAACAACGCAATTAGTATTATTTTTTTCACGATGCTTTCCGGTTATGCATGACATCGTCAATCATCTGTTCTACGACTTGCGGATGACTGTGTTCGATATCCGATACGGTGTAAATCGTCACCGCATTCGCTTTGCCGCGCACTTTGATTTGGCGCGGCGCGGTTACCGCAATCGCATGGGTTTTTGCCAGGCAGCGATATAAATTTTCTTCAATAATGATTTGATCGGGTTCGGCTTCATTGCACAGGCGCGAAGCGAGATTCACCGCGTCGCCAACCACGGTGTATTCCATGCGTTTGTGCGAGCCGATTAATCCCGCCAGCATTTCGCCGCTGTTAATACCGATGCGCAATTGCGCGATAGGCATATGCCGTGCGGCGCGCTCGACGTTAATGATGCGAATCAAACGCTGCATTAACACCGCGCAGGCGACGGCGTGATAGTGATGATCGGGATTGGGGCGCGGCGCGCCGAACACGACCATTATGCCGTCGCCGATAAATTTATCGATGCTGCCGAAATAAAAATGCGCGCAGGCGTCAAGATAATGAAAATATTCGTTGAGAAATGCGCTGACGGCTTCAGGCGACATATCTTCGGACAGCGAGGTGAAGCCGACAATATCCGCGAACAATACGGTGGCGTCGACGCGATCGCCGCCGACTTTGACTGGTTCGATTTCTTCGAGCAATTTATTGGCGACATCGCGCGCCAGCACGCGCCGCATGATGTCTTCGACCTGCGCTTTGCGCACCAGATCTTTTCCCATCACATTGAGTGCTTTGACGATCTGGCCGAACTCATCGTTGCGGCGCTGCGGAATTTGCGCGAACTCACCGCGTTCGAGCAAGCGCGCGGCATTCACTAGCGAGTGAATCGGTTGCGCCAGCCGGCGGCCCAAGAAAATTGCCACCGCACAAATCACCACACTCAACGCCAGCGCAACCAATACGCTGATGCGCAGAATTTCGCGTTGCGCGCTGTCGAGCGCCAGTCGCGACAGAACCAGCACGGTGCTGCCGGCGGTGGTGCCGCGAAATGTAATTGGCGCGACTACGACAATGGCGTGTTTTTCCGCTTTGATCGGTGCCGAGGAAATCATGTCTCTGGTATTCAGATCGCTCGCGCTGCCGTCGCTGGGCAACGCGGAAAACGGCGGATAAAAACCGGCGCCGACTTTGACGTTGCCTTCGTGATCGTAAATAGCAGCGCCCAACACGCGCGGGCTATCGACGTAACGTTTTACCAGTGCGGCGAGTTCGTAGCGCTGATCGGTGAACATGGGTTCGGTGGCGGTGAGCGCCAATTGGTAATTAATTAATTGACCGAATTCTTCGATGTGCGAGCGCAGCAAGCGTTGCTGATTGCCGATGACGACGGCGGCCAGCACGGTCATACCGAAGACCAGAATGATGGTAATCGCCGCTGCCATTTTTACCGCGATCGGCATTTGCAGCGAAAACCGTGCAAAAAATTGTGCAGGTAAGCGGAATGCGGACATTTATTTCGCTAATTATGATCGGTGAATAATTATGTAATGCGCGCAACGGCTACCGCATTGTTCGCCGCGTCGGCACGATTGTTTTCCATGTCAATAGTGTTGTTCGCCATATCGGCACTATTTGTTTGCCATGTCGGCATACGACCGCGCGCATTTCAAAAAATTCGCGCCGCTGCTGGACGGCGCGGGTGTTTCTGGTGACGCTTTGTTGCTGTTTATTTCTGCCACGTCTGTTCCGGCAGCGCGAGCCCATTGTTATTCAATCGATTAAATTTAAGAGATTGAATTTAATCGAACAGACTCACGTCGCGCACCGCGCCTTTGTCCGCGCTGGTGACCATTTTCGCGTAGGCCTTCAGCGCCAGCGATACTTTTCGTGGCCGCGCTTTGACCGGCTTCCAGCCTTTCGCGTCTTGCGCAATGCGCCGCTTCGCCAACTCCTCATCGCTCACCAAAAGATTGATCGTGCGCTGCGGAATATCGATCAGAATTTTGTCGCCATTTTCGACCAGACCGATGGCGCCACCAGCAGCAGCTTCGGGCGATGCGTGGCCGATCGACAAACCCGAGGTGCCGCCGGAGAAGCGGCCGTCGGTCAGCAATGCGCAGGCTTTGCCGAGTCCTTTTGATTTCAGATAACTGGTTGGATACAGCATTTCCTGCATGCCGGGACCGCCTTTCGGGCCTTCGTAGCGGATTACGACGATGTCGCCGGCTTTGACCTTGTCAGCCAGAATATTTTCGACCGCTTCTTCCTGGCTTTCGCAGACATGCGCGGTGCCTTCGAACACCAGAATGCTGTCGTCGACGCCGGAGGTTTTTACCACGCAGCCATCGACGGCGATATTGCCGTGTAACACCGCGAGTCCGCCTTCGCTGCTGTAAGCGTGACCGATGGCGCGAATGCAGCCTTCGGCGCGGTCATCATCGAGGCTGGGCCAGCGCGTGGCCTGCGAAAACGCTTCCTGCGTAGGAATGCCGGCGGGACCGGCTTTATAAAATTGGAACACCGCTTTGTCCTGGGTCTGTTTGATGTCCCAGTGCTCCAGAGCGGCTTTGAAGGTTTTGCTGTGAATGGTCGGCACTTCGCTGTGCAGCAAGCCGGCGCGGTCGAGCTCGCCGAGAATCCCCATTACGCCGCCGGCGCGATGCACGTCCTCGACATGGTATTTCGGGCTGTTCGGCGCGACCTTGCACAGCTGCGGTACGCGCAGTGACAGCCGGTCGATATCCTTCATGGTGAAATCGACGCCGCCTTCTTGCGCTGCCGCGAGCAAATGCAAAATCGTATTGGTCGAGCCACCCATCGCGATATCAAGGCTCATCGCATTTTCAAACGCCTTGAAGCTGGCGACCGAGCGCGGCAATACCGACGTGTCGTTTTGTTCGTAGTAGCGGCGGGTGATGTCGACAATCACCTGGCCGGCGCGCTCGAACAATGCTTTGCGATCGGCGTGCGTGGCGAGCACGGTGCCGTTGCCGGGCAGGCTCAGACCGAGCGCTTCGGTCAGGCAATTCATCGAGTTGGCGGTGAACATACCGGAGCAGGAGCCGCAGGTCGGGCAGGCGCTGCGTTCGATTTCGTTGACCTCTTCATCGGTGGCGGTGTCGTCGGCGGCAATGACCATGGCGTCGATCAGGTCGAGCTTTTGGCCGGCGAGTTTGGTTTTGCCGGCTTCCATCGGCCCGCCGGAAACGAACACGACCGGCACGTTCAGGCGCATCGCCGCCATCAACATGCCGGGGGTAATTTTGTCGCAATTGGAGATGCAGACGATGGCGTCGGCGCAATGCGCATTGACCATGTATTCGACCGAGTCGGCAATGATGTCGCGCGACGGCAGCGAATAGAGCATGCCGTCGTGGCCCATGGCGATGCCGTCATCGACCGCGATGGTGTTGAATTCTTTGGCGATGGCGCCGGCTTTTTCGATCTCGCGGCAGACCAGCTGACCCAAGTCTTTCAAATGCACATGGCCGGGCACGAACTGAGTGAAGGAGTTGGAGACCGCAATAATCGGCTTGCCGAAGTCGCCGTCTTTCATACCGGTGGCGCGCCACAATGCGCGCGCACCCGCCATATTGCGACCGGCGGTGGAGGTTTTCGAGCGGTAGTCAGGCATTGCGGCACCTCGGCAAGTTGTTACAAAAATCAAGAATTTTGCGGGGGCGACAGGATACCACAGCGGGCAATCGAGCCAATGCGCTGCAGGCCGCGCGGACTGCAGTCGCGCCGGGCGCGGCCAGTAACCACGGCCGCACAGTGGTCCCTTATTCGGCGGTTGGCCCGCTGCCGGATTAGTCACATACTAGGACGCCCCGCGATCCTGGGCCGCCAAATCCCGCCAATTGATCCACGCTCGAATGGATGAGAGAGATGACATCAATACATGTAAACCGCTCAATTTCCCGCCTAGGTCTATTACTTCTGGTTTTTCTGGGCGCAGGCTGCGATCAGAAGGTCGCGACGGTCAATTACAGCCAAGTCGGTGCCTGCGACGCCGGTCCGCACAAGGCGTATGTATTCTTCGAAATCGGCGAAATCAACAATGTGCCGCCCAGCCAGAATTTCGATTTTATCGCGGCGCGCGTGAGTCTCGACGAAGGTCTGGACCCGCGCGCGCCGTGGCCGTATTACTGGCGACTCTCGACCGAAATGATGGTCAGCGAGGACAAGACCGTTCCGAGTCACGTGCTGGTGCCGCATGGCACAGCGAAAAGTTTGCAGCAATTTATGGTGTTTCAGCGCGTGACCGGCGACCCCGATGGCTCGAAGGAGGCTAATCAAACTGCTTATCTTCTCGGCTACGTACGCCGCGATGAAGATCCGCCGGTGCTGATGGTGAAGAGCAATGCCGCGCAAACAAGCTGGCGCGATACCAACCTTTGTAGCGATATCACCGCACCGCGACAGAGCTGCATGGGTTGTCACCAAGGTGCTCCGGCGACGGGTAATACGATGGGCGCGGTGCAACAAGCGCCAGCGGCAACGACACCGTTGGCACCCGCCGCCGCGCAGTAACTACTTCCAATTACTTCGCGTAAATCTGATCGAAAATGCCGCCGTCGGCGAAATGCTCGGCCTGCGCCTTGGCCCATGAACCGAATACTTCGTCGATTTTGAACATCGGAAGATTCGGGAAGCGCGCCAGATCGGCCTTGTCGGCAAACTCCGGCTTGCTGGGCCGATAGAAATATTTGGCGACCAGTTTCTGGCCGACTGGCGAATACAGGTATTCGAGATAAGCCTTGGCGACCTCGCTGTTGCCGTGGTCCTTGGCATTGCCCTCGACTACCGCTACCGGTGGCTCGGCCTGAATGCTGATCGAGGGCACGACGATTTCGAATTCATCGTTGCCGAGTTCCTTCTTGATCAGGAACGCTTCGTTCTCCCACGTCAGCAGCACATCGCCGATGTTGCGTTGCACGAAGGTGGTGGTCGAGCCGCGCGCGCCCGAGTCGAGCACCGCGACGTGCTCGTACAATTTCTGGATATAGCTGCGCGCCTGTTTCTGCGCGGCGACGACTTTCGGATCTCCGGCATTTTTAACCAGACTCAGATCGCCCAGTTCCTTTTTCAACGCCCAACCCCAGCCGGCCAGATAAGCCCAGCGCGGCGCGCCGCCGGTTTTCGGATTCGGTGTTATCACCTGCGTATCGCCGTTGATTAAATCGCCCCAGTCCTTGATATGTTTCGGATTGCCTTTGCGCACCAGAAACACAATCGTCGAGGTGTATGGCGAGCTGTTGTTCGGCAGCTTCGCTTGCCAGTCGGCCGGTATTTTGTGCGTGATGGCCGCGATTTCGTCGATGTCGAGCGACAGCGCCAGGGTGACCACGTCGGCACCGAGGCCATCGATGACCGAGCGCGCCTGTTTGCCGGAACCGCCGTGCGATTGATTGACGGTAACGGTGTCGCCGGTTTTCGTTTTCCAATAATCGGCGAATAGCGCATTGTAATTTTCGTACAGCTCGCGGGTTGGATCGTAGGAAACATTCAGTAGTGAAATATTTTTTGCGATAGCGAAATTAGGGCTGAGCAATGTCAACGCGAGCAGCGCTGCGGCGCCGAAACGGTCAACGAATTTTATAGTCATCTTGCAGGCTCCGAAGGCGATGAGTAAATGCAACGGAGTGAAGGATAGCGCCGCGTCGCTGTCGATAACAACGCGAATTGCGATGGCGAATGAGCGCAGCAAATAAAGGCGGAGAAATTAATTCCAGTTAGTGCACGCATAGCAACACTGGCTGTATTTTTTTAAAAACTCAGTGTCGATGCCGCGAATAACTCCACGAATAATTAATCGAGAAATTCAGCCAGCACATCGTTGAGAAACCGTTGGCCCAATAATGTCGGTGCAACACTTTCATCGGTTACACGCAGTAATCCGCGATTGGCGAGGCCATCGATTTTTTTCGCCACTTGTTGCCACGGCAGCCCGGTGCGCTCGGCAAATAATTCGCGCGCAAACCCGCGATTCAAACGCAATGCATTCATCATAAATTCGAATGGCAGCGAGCTCGCCGGAATAATTTCACTGTTGCGTTCGCAGCGGCCGGCACTGGCGAGATAATCTTTCGGCAAGCGCGTTTTATGCGTGCGCGCGATAGTGCCGTCGTGCTGGGTAATTTTGCCGTGTGCACCGGCGCCGATGCCGATGTAATCGCCGAACTCCCAGTAATTGCAGTTGTGCAAGGCAGCGCGACTGGGCTGACAGAACGCCGATACTTCGTAATGCTCGAAGCCTGCATTTTGCAGCAACACAAAACCCGCTTCTTGAATTTCCGCCAGCGTGTCATCTTCGGGCAATTGCGGTGGGCGTTTATAAAATTCGGTGTTCGGTTCAATCGTCAACTGATACCACGACAAATGTTCCGGCGCGAGCGCAAGCGCCTGTGTTAGATCGGCGCAGGCATCGTCGACACTTTGTTGCGGCAGGCCGTGCATTAAATCGAGATTGATATTATCGAAGCCGGCATTGCGCGCTTGATGCACGGCATTAATGGCTTGGTCGCGATCGTGAATGCGTCCGAGTGTCTGCAAATGCTGCGGATTCAAACTTTGAATTCCCAGCGATAAACGATTGATGCCGGCCGCGCGAAAATCGGCAAATCGTTGTTGCTCGGTAGTGCCGGGATTTGCTTCCAGTGTGATTTCAATATTGTCGGCAAACGTAATTTGCGAATTAAGGCCGTCGAGCAGCTCGGCAATAATATGTGCCGATAATAAACTAGGCGTGCCGCCGCCGAAAAATATCGACTGTAATTCGCGCTGTTGTGCAAACGGGCGATCCATTTGCAAATCGACCAGCAGCGCGGCGAGATAATCGCGCTCGGGTAATTCGCCCTCTTGTTTATGCGAATTGAAATCACAGTACGGGCATTTGCGCACGCACCAAGGTACATGAATATAAAGGCTCAGCGGTGGCAGCGAGAGATTCAAATAATTAATACCAGCGATTGTTTGTGCGACGAAAATATACGCGGCATTTTTATGTTACGCCGCCTGTGTGGCACTTGCGCGATAGCGCCAAAACTTCGGTAATAGCAGCGACGTTGCCGCGACGGCAACCACGCAGGCGATACCGCCGCTCCATAAACTTACCGACACGCTGCTTTGTGCGGCAACCCAACCGGCGCGCGCGTTGCCGAGTAATGGGCCGGTCATGTAGGAAATGATTTCAATGCCGGACAAACGTCCGCGCATTGCGTTCGGCACCGAGTGACTCCAGATGACACCGCGAAACAATGCGCTGATCATGTCGGCAGCGCCAGCGCAGATGAGAAATAACACAGCCATCCACAGGCTCGAACTAAAACCGACCGCAATAATACATAGTCCCCAACACATCGCCGCGATAACCACGTAGCGACCGTGACGATGTACGTTCGAACTCCAGCCGCTGAAAACCGTGGCAATTAAACTGCCCACCGCCATGGCGGAAAATAATAAACCGGCCACGCCGGCGCCGCCCCAGGTTGCGGCCATCGCTGGAAACAACGCGATCGGATAAGCGAATAACATCGCGGCGATATCGATTAAATAAGTGCCGATTAATTCAGGTTTCGATAATGCGAATTTAATACCGGCCAGTGCATCCGCCAATGGCGAACTTTCGCTCGGGACTTGATCGGGCACGCGCGTCATTAATGCGATACACGTCAACGCGCCCACGAATGAAACGACGTCGAATAAATACGCGCCGGTTAAACCGAACGTGGCAATTAATACACCGCCGAGTAAAGGTCCGGCAATCGCGCCGACCGACGAGCGAAAACTTCCCAGTGCGCCGACGGCGGCATAGTCGCTCAGCTGCACCATTTTTTGCGTCAACGCTTCCATGGCCGGCCGATGAAAGCCAGATACCGCCTGCAACAATGCCACCAGAATAAATATGGCGATGACCGATGGTTGCGGCAATAAACTATTGGCGAGTAACAGAATTACCAGCAGCGCCATTAAAAATTCGGAAACCAATAACAGTCGCCGCCGATTTAAGCGATCCGCCACGGTGCCGCCAAGCAAACCAAAAATAACCACTGGTACAAATTGCGCGATACCGAGTGCACCGACCAACACATTCGAATGCGTCAATTGATACATTTGATACGGCACCGCCATGTAGCTGACCATGGTGCCGAGAAAAGAAATTAGTTGGCCGATAAACAGCAAACGGAAATCGCGGTATTTTTTTAGCGGAGAAATGTTGATCAGCATAATGAGCTTTTTCGTTGAGTTCTAGAGCACCATTCTTGCAGCGGGTTGACGGAGCAGGGGATCTCTTTTTCAGGACATCCGTGGCGAGCATCATCGAAAGCAAGCAGTAATCGGCCTAGAGTTGCTCGACAATTATCTCCGATGACGAATAGCACCGAGCTTCGAAAAGATCACTTTCTTGTCCTGAAAAAGAGACCCCCTGCTACGCGTTATGCTCTGCTACAGCGTGCCGTTTAACCGATTTTAAACCGCGTTAATCGAGCCCGAGCTCATTCCAAATCGCGTCGATGTGAGCAACAACCGCGGGGTCGCGCGCAATCGGTCGGCCCCATTCGCGCGTAGTTTCACCGGGCCATTTATTGGTGGCATCGAAACCGATTTTGCCGCCGAGGCCAGAAACCGGCGACGCGAAATCGAGATAATCGATTGGCGTGTTTTCCACGATCAAAGTATCGCGCGCCGGGTCCATACGCGTCGTCATCGCCCAGATCACATCTTTCCAATCGCGCGCATTCACATCATCGTCGGTAACGATGACAAATTTTGTATACATGAACTGACGCAGAAATGACCACACGCCAAACATCACGCGCTTGGCATGACCGGGATATTGTTTTTTGATCGTCACCACCGCGATGCGATACGAGCAGCCTTCGGGTGGCAAATAAAAATCGACGATTTCCGGAAATTGTTTTTGCAGAATCGGCACGAATACTTCGTTCAGCGCCGCGCCTAAAATAGCGGGCTCATCGGGCGGACGACCGGTGTAAGTGCTGTGATAAATCGGCTCTTCGCGATGCGTTAAATGCGTGACGGTGAAAACCGGAAAGCGTTCGACTTCGTTGTAGTAACCGGTGTGATCGCCGAACGGACCTTCATCGGCCATTTCGCTTGGATCGATGTAGCCTTCCAAAATAAATTCCGCCGAAGCCGGCACCTGCAAATCGCAGCTTAAACATTTCACCACTTCGGTTTTGCTGCCGCGCAATAAACCGGCGAAACCGTATTCGCTGAGCGAATCTGGCACCGGCGTCACCGCGCCTAAAATCGTGGCGGGATCAGCACCGAGCGCAACCGCGACTGGAAATTTTTCGCCGGGATGTTTCTGTTTGAATTCTTGAAAATCGAGCGCGCCGCCGCGATGACTCAACCAGCGCATGATTAATTTATTTTTACCGATTAATTGCAGCCGATAAATGCCGAGGTTTTGTCGCTCTTTTAATGGTCCGCGCGTCACTACCAACGGCCATGTCACTAACGGCCCGACGTCGTCCGGCCAGCAGGTTTGAATCGGCAATTTATTTAAATCGACATCGGCACCGCTTTGCACGTGCACTTGGCAGGCGGCTTTGCTCACTACTTTCGGCGCCATATTCAGCACCTGTTTTAAAATCGGTGCTTTGTCCCACGCGTCGCGCAAGCTTTTCGGCGGATCGGGCTGACGCAAATAGGCGAGCAATTCGCCGACTTCGCGCAACGCCGTTACATTTTGCTGGCCCATGCCGAGCGCAACGCGGTGTTCGGTACCGAATAAATTGACTAAAACCGGAATCGAAAAACCTTTCGGATTTTCAAACAACAATGCGGGGCCGCCGGCGCGCAAAACGCGGTCGGCGATTTCGGTCATTTCAAGTTTGGGGTCTACGGACGCGGTGATCCGTTTCAGTTCGCCGCGTTTTTCGAGTTCGGCAATAAACTCTCTCAGGTCACGATATTTCATTGCGCAGAAAAATTATCTGCGCTTCATCGTGTCGAAAAACTCTTCGTTGGTTTTCGTGTCTTTGAGTTTGTCGATCAGGAATTCGATGGCCGGCAAATCTTCCATGCCGTGCAGCAATTTGCGCAAAATCCACATACGCGATAATTCTTCTTCGGTGGTAATCAGCTCTTCGCGACGCGTGCCGGAGCGGCGAATATTGATCGACGGGAATACACGTTTTTCCGCAACCTTGCGGTCGAGGTGCAATTCCATGTTGCCCGTACCTTTAAACTCTTCGTAAATTACTTCGTCCATTTTCGAACCGGTATCGACCAGCGCGGTGGCGATAATGGTCAGGCTGCCGCCTTCTTCCACATTTCGCGCTGCGCCGAAAAAGCGTTTCGGCCGTTCCAATGCGTGCGCATCGACACCGCCGGTCAACACTTTGCCCGACGACGGCACGATGGTGTTGTAAGCGCGCGCGAGGCGTGTGATCGAGTCGAGCAAAATCACGACATCGCGTTTGTGTTCGACTAAACGTTTCGCTTTTTCGATCACCATTTCTGCGACTTGAACGTGACGCGCGGGCGGTTCATCGAAGGTCGATGCAACCACTTCGGCACCACGTGCACCGACTGAGCGCAACATCTCGGTTACTTCTTCCGGGCGCTCATCGATCAACAACACGATCATGTAGCACTCGGGATTGTTGCGCAGAATACTGCTGGCAATGTGCTGCAACATAATGGTCTTACCGGCTTTAGGCGGCGCGACAATTAATCCGCGCTGGCCTTTGCCGATTGGCGCTACCAAATCGATAACGCGCGCCGTTAAATCTTCGGTCGCGCCATTACCCGCTTGCAACAGCAGGCGTTGATTGGCGAATAACGGTGTGAGGTTTTCGAACAGAACTTTGTTGCGGGAATTTTCAGGCTTGGTGAAGTTGATATCGTTAACTTTCAACAGCGCGAAATAACGCTCGCCTTCTTTTGGGGGTCTGATCTTGCCGGAAATCGTGTCGCCGGTACGTAAATTGAAACGGCGAATCTGGCTCGGCGAAACATAAATGTCATCGGGGCCGGCGAGATACGAACAGTCGGCGGAGCGCAGAAAGCCAAAACCGTCCTGCAGAATTTCCAATACGCCGTCGCCATAAATGTCTTCGCCGCTTTTGGCGTGACGCTTAAGAATGGCGAAGATAATGTCCTGTTTGCGCGAGCGGGCCATGTTCTCGAGGCCCATGCTTTCGGCGATGGTAATTAATTCTACGGATGGTTTGGTTTTGAGATCGGTCAGATTCATAGGTAGTTATAGCGAGACGAGAGTTAGAGTGAGTGAATAAAAAGCGAGCGCACATGCGGGGCGCATGTAAACAACACGATAGATATGTAAAGGAATAGAAAGTCGGATTGGTTGTTATAAGCTGAAAGCGTCGGGAGTGGCTAAAACTGTAACACCGAAAATCCGCTTGCGCAAGCAAGGGGGCGGAAGCCCCCTTCGAAAATTTTTATAGCGCGGCGTCGATGAAAGCGGTCAACTGCGTTTTGGACAGTGCACCCACTTTGGTGGAAACAGCATTGCCATCTTTAAACAGAATCAGTGTCGGAATACCGCGTACACCGAATTTCGCTGGCGTATCGCCGTTAGCGTCGACATCAACTTTAACGACTTTAACTTTGCCTTCGTAAGTGCCGGCAACGTCTTCGAGAATCGGCGCAATCATTTTACAAGGGCCGCACCATGCTGCCCAAAAATCTACTAGTACAGGCACGTCAGATTTCAGCACTTCGTCTTCGAAGCTGGTATCGGTGACGTGAACGATTTTGTCGCTCATGGTTAATCTCCGCTAAGGTCGAACTGAATATGAAAATGGGGACGGTTGGCGCCAACTACAAGAGGGTATCTGTTCTTAACTTGGCAGCAATCATACACCACGCATGGAACAGACAATACCATCGTTCGCTGCGCTAGAGTTGCAGCTATCGTAACGATTGGCGCAGTCTATTAAAGTCAGCAGTGCAGTTTGTAGCGAGTTGAGGAAATTGACGATGAGTAAAAAAGTGGCAGTGGTATTGGCGGGATGCGGCGTTTACGACGGCTCTGAAATTCACGAAGCGGTGCTGACGTTACTGGCGCTGGATCGCCGCGACATTAGTTACCAGTGTTTTGCGCCGAATATTAACCAGCTGCATGTGATCAATCATTTAACCGGTGCGGAAGCCACCGGCGAATCGCGCAATGTGTTGATTGAAGCGGCGCGCATTGCGCGCGGCAACGTGCAGGATCTGGCGCAGGCACGCGCGGAGGATTTCGATGCACTTATCGTCCCGGGAGGTTTTGGCGCGGCAAAAAACTTATCCGATTTCGCCGTAAAAGGCAGCGCTTTAACGGTGCAGCCGGATTTTCTTAAATTTGCGCAGGCTTTTCATCGGGCCGGCAAGCCAATCGGCCTGATTTGCATCGCCCCGGCCATGTCCGCAAAAATTTTTGGCGAAGGCGTCGAATGTACGATCGGTAACGATGTCGAAACGGCCGCAGCTATCGAAGCCACCGGCGCCAAGCATGTTGCTTGTGCTGTACAGAAAATTGTCGTCGATAAACGTAATAAGTTAGTCACAACACCAGCGTACATGCTGGCGCAACGCATCAGCGAAGCTGCCGACGGCATTAATGATTGCGTGAATACCGTAATCGATATGGCGTGACGCGTCTTTTTTGATACGCCAACAAAGCAAAAAATTAATGGATTTACTCGGTGGGTATGCGCCGCAGGTTTTTCAGTTGGCCGCGTTTGGTTTTGTGATCGACGCGGCGTACGCGCGACGCGTGCGTAGGTTTGGTGGCGCGGCGCATTTTTGGGACGAATGCGGCGCGCTCGATTAATTGATACAAACGCTCGATGGCATCGGCACGATTGAGTTCAAGGCTGCGAAAGCGTTGCGCTTTAATTACCGCGAAACCGTCTTTACCAATGTACTGATGATTCATCGCCAGCAAGCGCTCTTTCAGCGATGGCGGCAACGACGACGCAGCGATATCGAAACGCAGATGCACGGCATTCGATACCTTGTTGACATTCTGGCCACCGGCGCCCTGGGCGCGAATCGCGTTAATTTCGATTTCGCTGTCCGGCACGGTGAAATTATTTGCAATAAAATGCATGACTTTCGCACGTAAAATTATTCGATGCGGCTAGTCTAAAGTATCCACGGCGCTCAGTAACTATATCGCTCGCTTGCGGCATCGTTATCGACAGCACGACATTGCTCATGACATCACTACAGGAGGTATCGTGCATTTTGCAAAATACATAGAAATAACAGCGATGACGGCGGCGCTCATATTATTCGGCGGCTGCCAACCGCAGCCAAAACCAACGCCGTCGACGCCGGTTGTACAGCGCGCTGAAATCAAGCACGCGCATGCCGATATCTATCAGCTCGACAGTAGTCGCTCGTCGATTAAATTAAATGTTTATCGGGATGGTCCGCTCGCGCGTCTCGGCCACAATCACGTTATTGCCATCGAGCAAATAAGTGGAACGATTTACCGCGAAAAAATAACGGCGCAATCCGAATTTGAATTGAGTTTCCCGGTTGCAGCGATGCAGGTCGATCGCAGCGACGACCGCGCTGAGGCTGGTACCGATTTTGCGAGTGCGGTGACGCCGGAAGCTATCGCCGGAACGCGCGAAAACATGCTCGGTCCGAAGCTGTTGGCGGCGCAGCAATATCCGCTTATTTCGTTGCGCTCGATTAGCATCAGCGGCGCTGAGCCCGATGTGCAAATTGTGGTGGCGATTAAATTGCGCGAATTCGATAGCCAAATTGCGCTGCCGGCGCATATCAGCGAGCAAGACAGTGCGTTATTTATCGATGGCGAAGTGCCGCTGTCGCAAGTGCAGTTGGGATTGACGCCTTATAGCGTGCTCGGCGGCGGCTTACGCGTGGGCGATACCATCAATGCGCGTTTTCATTTGGTCGCACTGCACGCTGCAAAAAATTAGCGCGTAAATTTAACGTTGATGTATTTAATATCCATTTATTGATGCAGAGGAATGACGCAGTTGGTCGCGTTCGCCAAGTTACGAATTGTTTTAACAGTGTTTGCCGCGCCGGCTTGGTTGGCATTGAGTGCGTGCTCGCATACGCCGAGCCCCGAAGATATTCCAGCGGGCGCTAGCTTCATCACTAATATTCTTGCCGACGACACTAAATTATTTACCTACAGGCAGCGCGGCTTCGGCGGCCCGCCGCGCGAAAACGAAGCCGGTGCGCCAGAGCGCGGCGGCGAGCGCGGACCCAAGACGGAGCAAATGCAAAAGATGGCGGAGCGCGGCGTGGTGGCGATGCTGATGCAAAATCATTATTGCCGCGAGGGTTACATGGTGCTGGAACAATACGAGCAACAACGCAGCTACATCGTGCGTGGCGAATGTCGCGATGCAGCCAGTCAGGCGGATCGGGAAAAATATTCAGCGCATTAATTTATTTAAAATCTATTTCGCCGTGGTCACGAGTTTTATCGGTTCGATCCGATACGCTTCCTCGGCGATGGTGCCGTAGTCGGCGGCCAGTAGCGAAAGTTTTTCATTAATGACATACAGCACATCAAGCAAGCGTCGCGTCTGTTGCAACACCCTCGATTTATTTAAGCTCACCGATGTACTTAAATGCGCCGATGGTTTTTGCAGCGCGGTTTCGACATAAATTTTTAATGAGCGATAGCGCGCATCGAGCGGGCAGGGAATGTCGTTCAGCCGCGTCAATAATAATGTCGTTGCATCGCGCATTTTTTCTTCAAGACGTTTTATCGGCGCGCTGTAATCGGCTTCGCGCAGCCGATGGCGCTCAAGTAAGTTTTCGAGTTGGTAAGCGTCCAGCGACAATTTATACAGTCGCGTGCCGCTGTCTTGAATCAAACGCATCGCATCGTGTAAATCGCTGATGTCTTTTTCGGACTGCCCGGATAAGCGCAGGCCCAGCGTGATGCGTCCGCCCATCACTGTCTCTTGCAGTGCCAGTTTTTCCATCACTGCATTTAATTGTTGTTGGCGCTCTTCGAGTACCGGTTGCAACGGGACGCCATCGTAACTCATGTAGCGAAACGAAAATTTCTTACCCGCCGCTAATACATGCTGCGCCAGTGAAATTTCGAGAATCTGGTTTTGTAACCGCTCGTACTCGCCGAGTAATTTAAAGCGATCCGGCGTTAAGCGGCGAATTTCGTTGACGCAAACGCTGAGTTGCGCCGCAGCATCTTGTAATGGCATGTCGCGAATTAATTGATAATTAGCCAATGTCCAAAAGCGAAATGGCTTCAACCAATTATTGAAATACACATCGGCTTGCTGGCGCTGCACAATATCTTGCGTCGCAATGTAAGTCAGTGAATCCGCCGGTAATAAATTATCAGCATTGAATTCAATGTCTGCCGCGCGATAGGTTTGCTGTGTTGCGGCGCTCGCTACTGCGGCAAAGTTTTCCAGCAGCGTTGATGCTGTATCGGTAATTTCTAGCAGCGGCGTTTGCGGTGCTAGTTGTTCAATACGCTCGCGGGAAGTGGCCGCATCGCCACGTCGCGAAGTAGTTTCGTTATTCCAGCGCCGCCGTGTGTCGTGTTCGAATTTTTCATCGATACTTTCAAAATAATGACGAATCAATGCCGGTAAATTATCGACCAGGCCGCTGTCGATACGATCTTCCGTATTCTTCGCAATTGCATCACCGGCAGCGGTAATTAATTTTTCTTGCAGCAGCAATACCGACGGCAGTGCCGAGGAGCCAGCCAGTAGCGCCAGATAACGATCTTGCTCCAGAATTAAATTGCGTTGAAACTTTAGATGCGCCGCATCGCTACGTAGCAAAAATTTCTGCAAAAATCGATTGGATTGTTCGAGAATAATTTGCACCAGGCGCACGATTTTATTCCAGCGTAATGACAGGTGCATAACGCGGCGATACAACCAGTCGTCGCCACTCATGCAGCCGCACAGTTGAGCTTGAATCGATTGAAGTAAAGTGAGGTAGCGCAAACCACTTGGTATTGCTTGCGTGCGCAATTGCGCGGCGAGGATGCCGCCGAATTGAGTGACGCTGCTGGCGTCGAGCAGCGGTAAGCCCAGCGTTAATTGATAATCGCCGCGCCAAAATTGTTTAAAGCCGCGCGCGCGTGCAATCGTTATAGCTGGCCGCGAATTCAATGCTATGGTCTGTGGCGGCTTTATCGCTAGCGCAGCGCATAGTCGTTCGACGAATAAAAATAATTGCGGTTGGTCGCTGCGGTCAACCGAAACCCAATCCGGCTGTTTCGATTTTATCGGTAAAAAAGGTCGATACAACAACGCCAATAAAAGTAACAGCGCGAGTAACGGCAGTAAAAAAACGGTCGCGCTAAAAACTACCGGCGGGGCCACTAACAAATAGCCGAAATGGATGATGTAAAACAGCGTGATGATCGTCGCCAGCAAAACGACTGCTGTATAAGCCGCGACAATTCCAATACCGCGAAAAAACGCGCCGTACAGTGCGCGTAAATAGCCGATGCGATTGCCAGCCGTCGGCAACGGGGTGGCGATACCGCTGAAATAATCGATGGTTTTTACTGTGGAGGATTTGGGTATTGCCGTAACCGATTCTGCGTTTGCAGATGTGGATGCCGGTACAGGTATGGATGCGGATAAAGGTAACGCCACGCGCTGTGCGTTCAATCCTATTTTCATCAGTCTTTTGCAATAGGCATCGGCGACTTCGGCAGCGACGCTGCGCTTGATGATAACGATATTTCCCGCGACCAATTGTCGTGCTTTGGCTTCCGGCAATTTTAGTTGCTGCTGGAGCTGCGCTAATACCGTGTCATAGTCGAAGCCGGGCAATAGTTGCCCGTCTACGGCGACATTGAATTGCGCGCTAGCCATTGACTCACCGGTTTGTTAATGAAACTGGGCTAAGAATAGACCATCGTCAGCGCTTCGAAAGTGAGGCTGCGTCGGTAACGAGAAGGGTTGGGAAAATGTGAAGTCGATCGCAATTGCGGCGATCGACTTTATTGGCTTTGTTGCGTCAGCAGCAAATTACTACTGAATTTTTACGGTTGCCGTTCTATTACTGAATCTTGCCGAGCAGATCGCGTTTGCCGAGGTCGACGCCGTTGTGACGCAGAATGTCGTAGGTGGTCGACAGGTGGAAGTAGAAATTCGGCAACACCATCAATTGCAGAAAACCCATGCCTTCGAAGTTCATTTCGAAGCTTGGGCCGAGTTTCAATTCGATGGCTTTATTTTCGGAGCCGTCGATTTGCGCCGCTTTAAACGTCTTTGTGTAATCGATGGTTTTCTGTACGCGAGCAATTAATTCGGCGAACGTATTTTCATTGTCCTCCCAGGACGGGAGCTCAACGCCGGCGAGTCGAGCCAGTGCGCCTTTCACATTGTCGGAGGTAATTTGAACTTGTTTTTTGAGCGGGTGCATATCCGGTGCGAGACGGCTGTTTGGTAAAACGCTTGGATCGATGTTTTTCGCTTCGGAAAAGGCTGCACCTTTTTCCAGAATGGCAATTAAATTGGTCAGGTTGTGCGTGAATACAGGAACGGTTAATTCGTACATTGAAATAGACATGGTGATACTCCGGTGGGGAAGTTACCGGCACCTGTGGTGCCGGCATTATTATGGAAATACTGATACTGACATTGAGCGCTAATAAATAGATTGTTACTGATACTACTTTGCTGATTCTTCTTTACTGAAATTGTTGTCGTGTTATGCGTTGCGAGTGGTTTGTTTAACTTTCTTCTCCGCACGTTTTTCTTTCATGGTTTTGTCCGATTTCTTTTTAACTTCTTTTTTCTTGTCCATACCTTTACTCATGGTATTGCTCCTTCGATGTGGATTGGAAAAACGATTAAATCTGCTTCAAAAAAACCTTCGAGTTGCGTTGATAGTTATACAGCGCTTGTTTTTTTGGTGGTAGATCTTCCGGTGTTGCGGGCAGAAAACCCTGCTCCTGAAACCAGTGCGCGGTGCGCGTGGTCAGGATAAATACTTTATTGAGACCGAGCGCCGCCGCATTCGTTTCCAGTGCCGCCAGCAAACGTTCACCGCGATCCGCACCGCGATAGTCGTTGTGCGTGGCAACGCAGGCGATTTCGCCGCTGCCGTTTTCGGGATACGGGTAAAGTGCGGCGCACGCGATGATCATGCCGTCGCGGTCGATCACGGTGAAATGATTGATTTCCTGCTCGAGCATTTCGCGCGAGCGTTTTACTAATTTTCCTTCGGCTTCGAGCGGCTGAATAATTTCAAGAATGCCGCCGACGTCGCTGATTTGCGCGGTGCGAATTTGCTCGTACTGATCCTCGGTAATTAATGTACCGGCGCCGTCGCGGGTGAATAATTCCTGTAGCAGCGCACCGTCTTCGACGTAGCTGATTAAATGGCTGCGTTTGACGCCGTGTTCGCAACTCTGCACCAGCGCTTGCATCACGCCGAGTAAATATTGATCGTCACACGTCGTGAATTTTTGTTTGACGGTTTTCAATTCGGCGAAGCGAATCAAATCGCCGTTGTCGTCGAGTAAACCGACCTGATGCCCGAGCGCTATTAATTTATCGGCGTGCAGCGACACGGCGGTTTGCGTCGCCACATCTTCATACGACAAATTGAAGACTTCGCCGGTTGGCGAATAACCGATCGCGGACAACAACACGATGGCGCCGGCCTGCAGCAAACGATTGATGGCTTCGGTATCGACGCGACGCACTTCGCCGGTGTTGCAGAAATCGACGCCGTCGTGAATGCCGAGCGGTTTAGCGATGACGAAATTGCCCGAGCACACGCGAATTTGCGCGCCATACATTGGCGAGTTGGCGAGGCCCGTGGTCAGCAGCGCTTCGATATGCGTGCGCAAACTGCCGGCGGCATCTTTGACGCACTCAAGCGTGTCGGCGTCGGTGATGCGCATGTCGTTGTGAAAGCGCGGCGTGATACCGCGCAATTTGCAGCGGCTTTCAATTTGCGGACGAGCGCCGTGCACGATTACCAGGCGCACACCGAGGCTGTTCAGCAGCGCGATATCGTGAATGATATTGCGAAAATTCGGGTCCTCGACGGCGTCGCCGGCAAACATCAGCACAAAGGTTTTGCCTCTGTGCGTGTTGATGTAGGGCGCCGAGTTGCGGAACCATTTGACGTAATCTTTGCTGGCGTTTTCCACTGCGTGATCCGTAGGTCAGGTGCGCATCTTTGGTTAGAAATAACCGATGGGGGAATAATAGCGTTTCGCCGCGGAATAAACAGTTCGGCGCAGCGTGCGGATCGCTGCAACGTTGTCGATTTCATCGAGCGCTACACGACTAATTACGCATTCCCACTGGTTGATGAAAACGTGACGGCAGGAGAGCGTCATGCAAATAGTCAGCGCCTGTCTTTGGTTTGATGATCAGGCCGAAGCGGCAGCCAATTTCTACGTATCGATTTTCAATAATTCGCGCATCACGCAGATCAGTCGTTACTTCAGTCATAACTACAGACAGAATTTGCGAATTAGCGCCTTGATCGCATCGACTGCCGGCTGCAGTTGTTTGGTGTCGATATATTCGTCCGGTTGATGCGCCTGACGAATGCTGCCCGGGCCGAACACCACGGTATCCATGCCCAGCTCGCGCATAAACGGCGCCTCGGTGGCGAAGCTCAGCGCATTAGCGCTGTAGCCTGTGAGCTGCTCGACGGCGCGAATCAGCGGCGAATCGGCCGGTTGTTCGAAGGCTTGAATGCCGGGAAACAGCGAGCGCAAATGGATCGAGATTTTGCGTTTTTCCGCCAGCGGTTGCAGTCGCAGCGTCAGCGCGTGGCGCAGCTCGTCGATATTCATGCCCGGCAGCGGGCGCAGGTCGAAATGCAGTTCGCAGTCGCCGCAGATGCGGTTTGGATTATCGCCGCCGTGAATGCAGCCGAGATTCAGCGTCGGCACCTGTACATCGAACGCCGGGTTGCGATAGCGCGCCTGCAGTTCGGCGCGAAATTGCAGCAGATCGCCCATCACTTCCTGCATCGCTTCGAGCGCATTGTTGCCGAGGCTCGGGTCGGAGCTGTGGCCGCTCTGCCCGTTGATGGTGATCGCCTCCATCATCATGCCTTTGTGCAGCCGCGCCGGGCGCAAGTCGGTCGGTTCGCCGATCACCGCGAAGCGCGCCTTCGGCAAACCTTGCGCGACCAGCTCGCGCGCGCCATCCATCGAGGTTTCCTCGTCGGCGGTGGCGAGAATAATCAAAGGCTGTTGCAGCGGCTGGTCGAGAAAGGCTTTTGCCGCTTCAATCGCGACGGGAAAAAAACCCTTCATGTCGGTAGCGCCGAGGCCGTACCAGCGGTTGTCGCGCTCGCTCAGCGTGAACGGATCGCTCGCCCATTTTTCGGCGTTGTACGGCACCGTGTCGGTGTGGCCGGCGAGCACCAAACCGCCCGGGCCGCTGCCGAGCGTTGCGATTAAATTGGCTTTGTGCGGTTGCGATATGAGCGGCTGAATTTGCACCGCGAAGCCCAAGGTTTCGAGCCACTGCGCCAGCAAATCGATAACCGGCCGATTGCTCATATCGAGATTGGGCGAGCTGCAGCTGACCGAGGGCGTGCCGACCAACGCTTGCAGCATGCCGAACATATCGGGCAATTTGGCAGTCATGGCGTTGGTCCTTAAACCGGGCTGGGCGAACATTGTAACCACCGCGCGCGCAATCGTGGACCGTCAATAAACGCGATTGCGAACAATCGCAGGCCTGCGCTGGCTAGACCTCGCTGCGGCAACCATAATTGCCCGGTGTTTTCTCTGTTGCTTGAGTATTCCTTATGGTTCAACTCAGTGCCCTGCCGGCCGAGCGCGCGTTAGACAGTCGCTGGCTGCTGGAAGAATTGCTGCGCGAAGGCCGTATCAGCGGCGACGATGCCGAACGCATTCTGCGCGTGCCGCGCTTTGGCGAAGAGGCGAAGCTGCATCCGACCGAGTGGATCGCCGCGCAAAAATCGCAGGATTTAGCCAATCCCGGCAAGTACTTCACGCCCGAAACGCTGCTGAACTGGCTCGGCAATCGGGTCAAGCAACCGTACTTTCATATCGATCCGCTCAAAATCAATGTCACCGCGATCACCGATGTGATGTCGTTTCAATTCGCACAGCGGCACCGCATTCTGGCGGTCGATGTGTCGCCGGAGCGCGTCACCATCGCCAGTGCCGAGCCGTTCATTTCGCATTGGGAAATGAATTTGGAGCACGCGCTGCGCCGGCCGATTCGAAGGGTGCTGGCTAAATCCTCCGATCTGGACCGCTACACCGTCGAGTTCTACGCGCTGGCGCGCTCGGTGCGCAAAGCCACCACCGGCGACAGCAAAGTCAGCGCCGTCACTAACTTCGAGCAGTTGCTCGAACTTGGCAATCTGAAAGACCCGGACGCCAACGACTCGCACATCGTCAATATCGTCGATTGGCTGTTGCAGTACGCATTCGACCAGCGCGCCAGCGACATTCATATTGAGCCGCGCCGCGAAGTTGCGCACGTGCGCTTTCGCATCGACGGCGTGCTCTACAACGTGTACGAATTGCCATTCCAGGTCGGTATGGCGGTGATCGCGCGGATCAAGATTCTCGGCCGCATGAATGTCGCCGAAAAACGCCGGCCGCAGGATGGTCGCTTGAAAACGGTGAGTTCGGTCGGCGCTGAAATCGAATTGCGTTTGTCGACGCTGCCGACCGCGTTCGGCGAAAAGATGGTGATGCGGATTTTCGATCCCGACGTGTTGCTGCGCACGTTCAAGGAGCTCGGTCTGGAGAACGACGACTACGAGCGCTGGCAGGGCATGATCAACAAGCCACACGGCATCGTATTGGTGACCGGACCGACTGGCTCGGGCAAAACCACCACGCTGTATTCGAGCCTGAAACAGCTGGCGACCAGCGAAGTGAATGTCTGCACCATCGAAGACCCGATCGAAATGGTAGAGGACACGTTCAACCAGATGCAGGTGCAGCACAACATCGATCTGGATTTCGCCAGCGGCGTGCGCTCGCTGCTGCGCCAAGACCCGGACATCATCATGATCGGCGAGATCCGCGATCTGGAAACCGCCGAAATGGCGATTCAGGCCGCGCTGACCGGCCACTTGGTTCTCTCGACACTCCACACCAACGACGCGCCGAGCGCGATCACGCGCTTGCTCGAACTTGGCGTGCCTTCTTATTTATTGAAGGCGACGGTGCTGGGCGTGATGGCGCAGCGGCTGGTGCGCACGCTGTGCCCGCATTGCAAGGAGCCGGCGCAGCTCGACGCGGCCGCGTGGCAGCAGTTGGTGTCGCCGTGGAAATCGGTGCTGCCGAAAACCGGCTACAAGCCGAAGGGCTGCCTCGAATGCCGTAACACCGGCTATTACGGCCGCCAGGGCATTTACGAAATTCTATTGATGACCGAATCGGTACAGGAATTGGTGAGCGAAACCGCCGGCCTCGATTCGATTCGCCGCCAAGCGATGAAGGAGGGCATGCATACGTTACGTTTATCCGGCGCGCACAAAGTCGCGGCCGGCGATACCACTATCGAGGAAGTCATGCGCGTCGCGCCGCCAGCGCAGCACAAAGCCTGAACCTCAGTCTAAGGCGGCGCTCGCGCTGGCCGTGGTCTACCTGCATACTACAAGCCTTGCGCGGGCATGGGCCCGTCTTGGTCTGGCGCGACAACACGGATTGGGAAGTCAGCAACCGTTGCGCCTAATTCATCCTCGGATTACGTAATGCCGACACTGTTTCCCGATATCAAACCCTACGCTCAACACCAGCTCAAAGTGGCGCCGCCACACAGTCTGTATGTCGAGGAGTGCGGCACGCCGGAAGGCATTCCGGTGTTGTTCGTGCACGGCGGTCCCGGTGCCGGCTGCACGCCGAAACACCGCTGCTTCTTTGATCCGCTGCAATACCGCATCGTGCTGTTCGATCAGCGCGGCTGCGGGCGTTCGACACCGCACGCGGAATTGACCGACAACAACACCGACGCGTTGGTCGACGATATCGAAACGCTGCGCAAAAAACTCGGCATCGAAAAATGGCTGCTGTTCGGCGGTTCGTGGGGCTCGACGCTGAGTTTGATTTACGCCGAGCGCTACCCCGAGCGCGTATTGGGCTTGGTGTTGCGCGGTATTTTCCTGTGTCGCAAACAGGATCTGCTTTGGTTTTACCAGGACGGCGCCGGCCACGTGTTCCCTGATTATTGGCAGCAATTTTTGGCGCCGATTCCTCCTGCCGAACGCGGCGACATGATGCGCGCCTATTACAAATTGCTGACCGGCTCCAACGAGCTGGCGCGCATGGGCGCGGCGAAAGCATGGAGCGGTTGGGAAGCGCAGTGCTCGACGCTGAAACCCGATCAGCAGCTTTACGATCACTTCACCGATCCGCGCATGGCGCTCGCGCTGGCGCGCATCGAAACGCATTATTTCGTCAACGATGCATTTATGCGGCCGAATCAAATCATCGAAGACGCGCAAAAACTGAAAGGCATTCCCGGCGTCATCATTCATGGCCGCTACGACATGGTGTGTCCGTTCGATAATGCCTTTGCGCTGCACGAGGCGTGGCCCGAGAGCGATCTGCAAATTATTCGCGACGCCGGCCACTCCGCGATGGAGCCGAGTATCACCGATGCGTTAATTCGCGCTACCAATCGGTTTGCGCGCGAGTTGAAAGCCGACGAGTAAATCGTGAAGGCTTTGCTGCAACGCGTGACCTCGGCGCACGTCAGTGTCGACGACGAAATCATTGGTCGCATCGACAAAGGTCTGCTGGTATTGCTCGGCGTCGAAAAGCACGATGGCGAAACCAACGCGATCAAGCTGCTGGAAAAATTATTGGCGTATCGGATTTTCCCCGATGAGCAGCAGCGCATGAATCGCAATGTGGCCGAAGCCGGCGGCGGCTTGTTGATCGTTTCACAATTCACGCTTGCAGCGGACACCAGCAAAGGCTTGCGGCCGAGTTTTTCCAGTGCCGCTGCGCCCGATGAAGCGCGGCGTTTGTACGAATGGTTTTTGGCGGAGTTGGCGCAGCGCCATCAACCGCTCGCGTGCGGACGCTTCGGCGCCAATATGCAGGTACATTTAATTAACGACGGTCCGGTTACGTTTTTGTTGGAAACCTAAAACCGTTTCGTTTAGTTCAAAACCCACCAACAAAAAATCCATCGCCACCCATACGATATTTTTTACTCCATGAGCGAAATAATTTTTATTTTAGTGCGCCCGGCAGTTCCGGAAAATGTCGGCGCGGCGGCGCGCGCATTGAAGACGATGGGTTTTCAAAAGCTGCGTATTGTCGGCAGCGACGTGCATCGCGAAAAGCCGGCGCGCATTCTGGCGCATGCATCGAATGAGATTTTGGAAAACGCGCAAACCTTTCCCGATTTAGCCAGCGCGTTAATCGATATCGATTTCAGTGTCGGCACTTCCGCGAAAGATCGACACAATCGCCGTTATCAATTGACGCCGTCGCAACTGCGCGAAACCATCGCAAGCAAGCAACAACAATTGGCGCGCGTCGGCATTGTGTTCGGTTGCGAAGAATCGGGTTTGAGCAATGCCGAATTGGCACTGTGCGATGCGCTCAGTTGCATTCCGCTGGCGACTGATTATCCGTCGCTAAATCTCGCGCAAGCAGTAATGCTGTACGCGTACGAGCTGGCGCATTTTGAAACGGAAGCGCCGCTCGATGCTGAGGTCGGCGAATGGCGCGCAGTGAAAATTCGCATCGCGCAATTAATGCAAAATCTGGATATTACTGCCGACAGTAAATTAGCGCGCTGGGCCGATGAGCGCTGCGCCACTTTCGCGCGCGACGATGTGCGATTTCTGCACGCGTTATTGGCGCAACTCGAAGAGAAACTAAAACGATAAAGCGCGAAATTAATTTCGAGTTTTTTAATTGTTTATTACATCGACTTTAATGGCGATATCGGCGAGCGCCGATGAACTACCGCTGCGCGAACTGGTGTAACTGCTATCGCTGCCGCCGCGCTGATCGCTAATCCCACCCAGTGAAATCCATTCGCCAATGCGACCGCGCACCTGTGTCTGCAAACTTTGCGTTGTGATACTGCGCTGCTGAACGCGATCGTCGTGCTGATCGATATCGACAATCACTTCAGCGCCGACAATGCGTGCGTTCGCGAAAAATCCGCTGTCGACATCGGTTAATTGTTGTTGGCCGTACGGGCCGCTGCGCACCGGAATCGCATTGCCAGCGCTGATAAATGCCGACATGCCTTCGACTGCGCGCACTTGCTGTGAACCGTCGCTACTGCTGCGCATATTGCCTTGATTAATAGTGACGCGTGTTTCGGTGCGGCGCTGACGATCGTCGCCGCTTTGGTTGTTTTCACCATTTTGTATTTGCACAGCGCCGTTGCCGATACGGCCATCGACACCGTAATTTTCATTTTTCTGAAATTGCTGACCTTGTTTACGCACGCTGATTAATAGCGAGCGCGGGGCGGTATCAATTTGTTGTAGCAGCGAAGTGATTGCGCGAAATTCGCTGTCGGTAACATTTAAAATTAATTGCTGCCGAAATGGCTGCACACTGCTGCCCGCCGACAACTGTGCGTTTATTGTTGGCAGTACTTGTTCGGGCAGCGCGTGTAGCATGGTGTAATTGCGCAGATGGCGTTCTTGCGCAACTGCGGTATTGATCAGCAGCAATCCGAGCAAAATAATTTGTGCAAAAAATTTCATGTGCGATGCAGGCTCGCGTTCAATTGGTCGATCACCTCCGCCCAATCGGCATCCTGCCTCCACGAATCGCGCAAAAATTGCGCCTGCGCCGGTGTCCAGAATTCGGCATCGGGCAGACGAATATGGTCGTCGAGCGAATGCTCCGCGCAAAATTGGCGAATGGCGTCGTCACTGTTCGGCAAACCTAATTGAGCGAACAAGTCGCTGAAGATATGGTGGCTCTGTTCCATTGCTGTTCTCCAGTTGGTATCGCGCAGATAACGTTGTTGGCTAAGCTGGCGCTTCGAGTCGTGTTTGTCAATTTCGGCAGTGATGAATTATCTTCGTCGCACAAACTGATTCGCAAATTAACCGCTGCTAGCTAACTGCTTTCGCCAATAAATGCCGGTACATTTTGCCGCGTTTAAA
>JAQGNY010000036.1 GCA_028293825.1 Verrucomicrobiaceae bacterium | reverse complement strand
TATTAGTTTGCGACACATCCACTGAAACCGTCATTGCCGCTTCTGAAAACTGTCCTCTGCTTTTCTTATTGCCACTCGAATCGATTATCGGCGCGAAAATCAGCGATCTTTTAAGCTTTGCCGACCTCAGCAATTTTTCGGTACGCGATGCGCTGGATCAATCCAAAGCGGTGTTTCACAATTTAATAACGAAAAAATCCGCTCGCCCTGTTACACAAAATTATTTCCATACCGATAAATTCGCCATTATCGATTTGGAGCCGCTAACTGCCGCAGAAAAAAATTCGAGCGCTTTTATCGATCATATAAGACACCTGGTGCATCGGGTCGATCTGGAATCCGAAATCGAACCGATGCTGGCACGCTCGGTTGAGCAGATCAAAAATCTGACCGGCCTTGATCGCGTGATGATTTATCGGTTCGATCCCAACGCCGATGGTTACGTGGTGGCCGAAGCCGTTACCGAAGGTCTGGAAAGTTTTTTGGAGTTACATTATCCCGCTTCCGACATTCCAGCCCAGGCCAGGAAGCTGTATTTCAACAGCAATTATCGCATGATCGTGGATGTCGACTCCGCTGCAGTTTCCATCCAAACCAACGGCGAATTAAATCGCGGCAATCTTGATCTTAGCGAAAGCAACTTGCGCGCAGTGTCGCCATTTCATATTCAATATTTAAAAAACATGGGCGTGCGCTCATCGTTTTCGCTGCCGTTGAAAGTAAATGGCAAATTGTGGGGTTTGATCGCCTGCCATCATTACAGCGATGCAAAACATTTATCGCGCGATATCCGCTCCAGTTGTGAGCTTGCCGCGCAAATTATCGCTGGTCGCATATCCGATCAAATTAGCGAACGAAGACTGGGTGTACACAATAATATTTTGGCATTTTCGCAGTCGTTATTAAGCTCGGTTGCCGACGGTAATACCGCTGCGGAGGCTTTTCGCGCGCACCGCAATAATCTATTGGATATCGGCGAGAGCGCGGGCGCGTACGTACGTATCGGCGCTGAAGAAATGTTGATCGGCGAAACGCCTTCGCTTAGTCATGTTAAAAAAATACTCGCCAAGCTGAGTGCCATCGATTCATTAGGTTTGGTTGAAAGCCGTGAAATCGCGGTGGATTTTTCTCTGCCGTATGAAGAGAGCGCGGTAGGCATGCTCGCGGTGCCGCTTTCGTTCGCGTTTGAAGATTTAATTATTTGGTTTCGCCCTGAGTTTATTCAGGAAATACGCTGGGGCGGAAACCCGTATCAAAAAGCAGGGGCGGTTGATCTCATGCGGCCACGCGCGTCATTTAATAGTTGGCTGGAACAGGTTAAGGGCAAGTCCCGCGAATGGGGAGAAGCTTCGCAGGAAGCGGCGCAATACATTCTTTATACATTCGTCAGAGGCATATTTCAAAAAGCTTCCGAACTGTCTAAAGCCAATAAGGAACTAGCGCTGGCAACGCAGGCGAAGGACGATTTCATTGGCATGATTTCGCATGAATTGCGCACGCCGCTCGGCGTCGTTCTCGGTTGGGCCGATATTTTGCGCGACGGCATTCGCAACGACTCGAACCTGAAGCAAGGTCTGGATATTATCCATCGCAACGCTAAACTGCAGATTAATTTAATTAACGATCTGCTGGATAACTCGCGAATTATTTCGGGAAAAATGCGTGTCAATCTCGAAAGAGAAATCGATATAGCAGCAATTATTAATGAAGTTGTGCGCGATCTGGAAGCAACTGTACGAATCAAATCGATTCAGGTGCAATGCAATCTGGAAAATATCATCGCATCGTCGGACCCGGAAAGATTGCGGCAAATCGTGTGGAATTTATTGTCGAATGCAATTAAATTCACGCCGAAAAATGGCATCATTCGCGTCAGCTTGATTCGACGCGGACCGTCCTACCAGTTAATTGTCGAAGACAGTGGCGTGGGCATTCAAAAAGAACAGCTCTCGCGTATTTTCGAGCGCTTCGCGCAGGCGCGCGAAACACATGCAGCGATGGGTGGCTTAGGTCTGGGCCTGTCGATTGTCAAAACTCTTGTTGAATTACTCGGTGGACGCATCGTGGCAAACAGCAACGGCAAGGATCAGGGCTCAACATTTATTGCATCGCTACCGATTTTCGATCTGCACGAAAGTGGCGAGCAGCAGACCATCCAGCAAATAGAAACGGCGGCGCTGCCGGATCGCTCCGAGCTGAAACGCTCATCGAAAGAAATTGAAGGCTTGAGCGTTTTAATCGTGGAGGACGATGCGATAACCGCGCATGCGCTCGATTATTTATTCACGAAAATGGGTGCTCGTACCGCCGTTGTCCACAATGCCGATACAGCGCTATCGTCGTTATCATCGCAGCAATTTGATGTGCTGGTATCGGACATCGGCATGCCCGATACCGATGGACTGGAATTAATCCGCAGTTGGCGCCAAGTCGAACGTGAACGCGGCAGCGCGCCGCTGCCGGCAATTGCATTAACCGGCCGCACCTTCGATGCCGATATCATCGACTGTTTAAAGGCAGGCTTTCAAAATCACGTTGCCAAACCGGTGGATTGGGATGAACTGGTGGCGGCAATTAGCACGCTGGGAATCCAGAAGAAAAACTGACTGCAACGATTTATTAAAAAACTTTTCCGATTGTCTCAGTAAACTCTCAGCCACAACTTGGCTCGCCTTCGCTACGGCGACCGCTCTATTTTTCCAGACATTCGCTGCATGCGCTCGCCGCCGTCTTGAAAAATCGACGGCCTCCGGCTCGTCTTCTCATAACTCGACCACAACAAAATTTAATTAAATGGAATAAGAGGGCTCGGCAAATATACATCACAACGTGATATATTTTGCCGCCGTCTCCGATGTGTCGCCATGCCCCGCTCACCACTGTCCAAAAAACAATTCGAAGCGCTGTCCGAATTTCGCTATCAGCTGCGTCGCTTCCTGCGGTTTAGCGAGGAGGCGGTCAAGGCCGACGGCATGACGCCGCTGCAATATTTGCTGCTACTGCACATTCGCGGCTTTCCGGGACGCGATTGGGCCACCGTCGGCGAGTTGGCAGAACGTCTGCAAATGCAGCATCACGGCGTGGTCGCGCTGCTCACCCGTTGCGAGGAAGCCGATTTAGTTCAGCGTAAAAAAAGCGCAACAGATCGACGCGAAGTAGAAATTCGTTTAACACCATTGGGCAAACGACAACTCGAACGCTTAGCCGAACTGCATCAGGCGGAATTGCAATCGCTACAGGCAACATTTCAAGTCGCGGATATCACCGCGTTTAACGATAAAGATCGGGAGTAACACGCGTGAACGCACATAAACGCGATTATTCGATGCAATACCGTACGCTGCGCATTGCGCTGCTGGCGCTTGTGGTCGGTGCTATCAGCACAGTCGCCGCCAAGGTGTTAATTAATTTAATTCATTTTTTTACCAATCTATTTTTCTTTCAAACGCTTTCTCTGGCCGAGCGCTCGGCTGCGACACATACACTCGGCGCCTGGGTCATCGCACTACCCGCACTGGGCGGATTAATTGTCGGCGTGATGGCGCGCTACGGCAGCGAGAAAATTCGCGGTCACGGTATTCCCGAAGCGATTGAGGCCATTCTATTTAGCAAAAGTAAAATGTCGCCGCGCGTGGCGCTATTAAAACCACTGTCATCGGGCATCGTTATCGGCAGCGGCGGACCGTTCGGTGCGGAAGGTCCCATCATCATGACGGGCGGTTCGTTGGCGTCGCTGCTCGCGCAATATCTGCATTTAACCGCAGCGGAACGCAAGACATTGCTGGTCGCCGGCGCTTGCGCGGGCATGACCGCAATATTCGGCACGCCGGTCGCAGCGGTATTACTGGCGGTCGAATTATTATTGTTCGAGTTGCGTCCGCGTAGTTTATTGCCGGTGGCACTCGCGTGCGCCGTCGCCGGTTTTATGCGTTCGTTTTTCTTCGCCGATGGGCCGCTATTTCCGCTACAAACAGCGCCTATTTCAATGCTGGGTTTTGGCTCATGCATCGTCGCCGGCTTATTCAGCGGCGGTTTGGCGATGGCATTAACGCACGGCTTGCACAAAGTTGAATCCGGCTTCGCGCGCTTGCCACTGCATTGGATGTGGTGGCCGGCGCTCGGCGGCGTGGTTGTCGGCATCGGCGGTTTCATCGAACCGCGCGCACTCGGCGTCGGTTATTCGATGATCGATGCCTTACTGCACAATCAATTAATTATCGGCGCGGTAATTTCTTTGCTGGTCGTGAAAGCCATTATTTGGGTAATCGCTTTGGGCTCCGGTACATCGGGTGGCGTTTTGGCGCCACTATTAATGCTGGGTGCTGGCTTGGGATTATTACTGGCGCCGCTATTGCCCGGCGGCTCGCCAAGCCTGTGGGCACTGGTATGCATGGCCGGCGTACTGGGCAGTGTGCTCGGCGCGCCATTAACCGCAATCGTTTTTGCATTCGGTCTCACTCACGATGAAACCGCGTTATTGCCGCTGTTGCTCACCACCGTCGTCGCGTATGGCTTAACGGCACTTACGATGAAACGCTCGATCATGACCGAAAAGATCGCGCGCAGAGGCTTACATATTTATCGCGAGTATGCCGTTGACCCGCTTGAGCGCGAACATATCGCGGACCTGATGACTCGCGATGTGCAAACCATCCCGGGCACGTTATCCATCGAAGAAGTAAAAAAACTATATTTCAATGAGCACTCGCCGCATCGCTCTTATCCAGTGATCGATAACGAGCGACTTATCGGTATGTTGGATCGGCGCGGCCTAGCTGCGGCTAACGACCCACAAATGCCGTGCGCACAGCTATTCGCGCAGCCACTATTATTAACGCAGCCTCTATTGTCC
>JAQGNY010000026.1 GCA_028293825.1 Verrucomicrobiaceae bacterium | reverse complement strand
ATCGGCATTGTCTCGATGCAGATCAGCGAGTAAAACGTGTTTGCCTGCGCTGACGCGCCGCGCAATTGCCTGACCGATTGAGCCGGCACCAATGACGACGATAACGTTGGTCATTGCAATTTCCTCTTTTCGAAAAATAGTGGTTTCTGAAAAGTTTTTCTCAACCGAAATACGTTAATTACTGATCGGACATCGATAGCAACCCTTCTTCAAGACGTGCGCCTTGAATGTGAATGGTTGAAAGTTGTTGCTCAATTTCCTGAAGGTCTGTCGGCGTCAGAACCACATCGATCGATTTGATGTTGTCATCGAGATATTCAACTTTATCCATGCCGGGAATTGGCACAATCCACGGTTTTTGCGCAAGCAACCAAGCCAGGGCAATTTGTACCGGCGTAGCATTTTTTTTCTGCGGCAAATGCGCGCAGCATATCGACCACGGGCATGTTGGCTTTGATTGCTTTAGGCGTGAAACGCGGAAAGTTTGCGCGCAAATCGGTGCCGCTATCGAACGAGGTGGAGGGATTAATTGTGCCGGTTAAAAAACCGGTACCTAATGGCCCCCACGGTACAAAGCCGATGCCTAACTCTTCGCACACTGGCAGCACTTCCGCTTCGGGTTCGCGTGTCCAAATTGAGTATTGGTTTTGTACGGCGGCAACAGGATGAATAGCGTGCGCTTTGCGAATGTTGGCAGCACCGACCTCTGATAATCCGTAGTGTCGAATTTTTCCTTCGTTAATTAAATCTTTTAGCGTGCCTGCGACATCCTCGATAGGCACATTCGGGTCAACGCGGTGCTGGTAGAAGAGATCGATGTAATCGGTCTGCAGACTTTTTAATGATGCCTCTGCGACAGCGCGAATTGTTTCTGGACGGCTATTGGTGCCGACGATTGCGCCATTGTCTAATTTGAAACCGAATTTGGTCGCGATAATGACGTCTTTTCTAAAAGGCGCGAGCGCTTTACCCAACAATATTTCATTCATGTATGGGCCATATGCTTGGGCGGTATCAAAGAAGTTAATGCCGCGTTCGACGGCAGCTCGGATGACCTTTATGCCTACGTTGTCGTCAACAGCGTTACCGGTTCCGAAGCTCAAATTCATCGCGCCCATGCCCAGCGCGGAAACCGCTAAATTGCTGTTGCCTAATATGCGTTTTTGCATAGTCGTTTTTCCTAAAACAGTTGAAAAAAATCGGCTTATCGCCCGGTCATGGCTAGCGCACTTTCGGGCAGTCGCGCGCCCTGCAGCGATAGCTTTGAGGCGGCGTCGTCAATTTCTTTAAGATCGTCGGCCGTGAGCTCGATATTAAGAGCACCGAGGTTTTCTTCCAGGCGGTGGAGTTTCGTGGTTCCTGGGATCGGCACGATCCACGGCTTTTGCGCCAGCAACCAGCCCAGCGCAATTTGCGCAGGCGTCGCGCCTTTGCGTGTTGCTACCGAACGCACGAGATCAACCAGCGCCATGTTGGCTTGCATAGCCTCTGGCGCAAAACGTGGCACCACATTGCGAAAATCGGATTTGTCGAACCGGGTATTTGTATCGATCTTGCCGGTAAGGAAACCTGCACCCAACGGGCTGAAGGGGACGAAACCGATCCCGAGTTCTTCTAACGTTGGCAAAATCTCCACTTCAGGCTGTCGCCACCACAGCGAATACTCGCTTTGAACCGCCGTTACCGATTGAACGGCATGGGCGCGGCGAATGGTTTGTGCACCGGCTTCCGACAGTCCGAAATGTTTAACCTTGCCCGCTTTGATCAAGTCTTTAATGGCGCCGGCGACCTCTTCGATCGGCACGGCAGGATCGACGCGATGCTGATAAAACAGATCGATCACGTCGATGCCGAGACGTTTCAGAGCCGCCTCCGCAACCGCTTTGATGTGCTCTGGACGACTGTCAGCATCACCACTACGGGCACCTGTTTTCGGATCAATATCGAAACCGAATTTGGTCGCGATCACTACCTGATCTCTGAACGGCGCGAGCGCTTCACCGACCAGCTCTTCGTTGGCAAAAGGACCATAGACCTCCGCCGTATCGAAGAAAGTCACACCGCGCTCTATAGCGGCGCGGATAAGCGCGATCATTTGCTGTTTGTCTGCGGGAGGTCCATAGCCAGATGACATGCCCATGCAGCCAAGGCCGAGCGCTGAAACATCTAACTCACTATTACCTAGTGTGCGTGTTTGCATATCGCTTCTCCGTTTTCCAGAACGCCGGCGGCGTGACACCACCCACGCAATGTACCGAAAGCCTGCACTTATGATTAGATGGGTAAATCGGCATAGGCCTATGAGGGGAATTCATCAATGTCGCGCGAAAACCTCAACGATCTGCAAGCGTTTGTCGCCGTGGCGCGCGCAGGCAGTTTTACGCGCGCGGCGGCACAGCTCGGCGTGTCTCAATCCGCGCTGAGTCATACCGTCCGCGCAATGGAAACGCGACTGGGAATTCGTCTGCTGACGCGCACTACGCGCAGCGTCTCGCCGACCGAGGCAGGCGAGCGATTGCTGGCGACGGTAGGGCCGCACTTGGAAGAAATCGAAGCCGGATTGGCAGCATTAAGTGAGTTGAGAGACAAACCCGCTGGCACCATCCGCATTACCACCGCCGAGCATGCAGCCGACACAGTGCTATGGCCAAAGCTGGCGAAATTTCTGCCGGATTACCCAGACATCAAAGTCGAAATTAATGTTGACTACGGGATGACAGATATCGTTGCGCAACGCTATGACGCTGGCGTGCGACTCGGGGATCAATTAGCCAAGGATATGATTGCCGTGCGCATCGCGCCGGACATGCAGGTAGCTGTCGTAGGATCTCCGAGTTATTTTTCCAAACGATCACCACCACGCACGCCGCAGGAATTGGCCGCCCACAGTTGCATCAGTATGCGATTGCCAACCCACGGTGGTCTGCTTACCTGGGAGTTTGAAAAAGACGGCCACGCACTCAACGTGCGCGTCGAAGGGCAAATAATTTTTAACAATGGAGCGCGCGTATTGCGTGCTGCATTGGACGGTTTCGGTCTGCCGTACGTACCGGAGAATATGGCGCAAGAGCATATCGCCGAGGGCCGACTACAAAAAGTATTGGACGATTGGTGTCCTACCTTTCCGGGCTACCATTTGTATTATCCAAGTCGCCGGCAATCCTCACCCGCATTTACGTTGTTGGTCGATGCGTTGCGTTTTCGAGTTTGAGGAAGCGATGTCGACATTAATGTTTTATCTCTTTTTTAGCTTCAAGCAATCAATTAAAGCAAATCCACTCGTAACGAAAGCAGACGTCGAATTCGTGACGTAAGTAAGCCCGCTCAGTGTCCGCTTCGGCCGAGAAGTAGACATTCAAAAATTCAACATACATTTCTATAGAAGGCTGTCCTCTATACGCAAGGTGGATAGATTTGATTTATCACTTCTGTATTACTACGCAATGTACTCTCTCATTACAACGTCAAAGAGGTTATCTATGAGGGTCAGCGGTGTCGCTATTCGGAATTTCCGGCGGCTAGAAAATATACAGATCGACATCGAAGAACGCGAATCTATCTTTGTTGGACCCAACAATAGTGGCAAGACGTCAGCCACCGCAATCTTCCGCTGCTTTCTCGGGGGGCGCGATTTCAAGATTCACGACTTCTCGGTCGCCCGAATGGCCGATTTCGACGCCTTTATCGCTAGCGGAGACCCGAAGCAGCTTCCCAAAATTAGCCTCGATCTGTGGTTCACCATCGATCCTGAAAGCATCGCGTTCGGCAGAGTGTTCACGCTGCTGCCCAAGCTTTCGGACTTAACGCGCGTCGGCATTCGACTGTCCTATGAGGTCGAGGACGCAAAGAAGCTACGCGAGAATTTTGATGCTGCCTATCCCACGAAGGAAGACGGGACGCGTGGCAAGGCACTGTCGCAATATCTAGCGCTCGACGGAAATCTCGGTCGCCATTTCGCGGTTCGCCACTTCTCGCTCGACGAAAAATTACAGGATGGGGTTCCGCTCGAGATTGTAACCAGTAGGCTTGACCCTGACGAAGGCAAGCGGCTCCTGAAGCATCTGATTCGGGTCGAGTTTGTCGATGCGCAACGCAACATCAACGACGACGACAGCAGCCGTAGCAACCGGCTTTCGTCAGCCTTCGCCACCTTTTACCGGAAAAATCTCGAGCAGGTTGGCCACGCCGCCGACGCACACAGTGTGATCGATGAAAACAACAGACAATTAACCGACCATTACGCCAAGCAGTTCGACCCGCTGATCAAACTCATTAAGCATCTCGGCGTCCCGTCGATTAATGATCGAGAGCTGCGCATCATCTCCTCGCTTAGTCCTGAAACCGCGCTACGCGGGAGCACCGAACTTCTCTACGTTGACCCCAGCCGGCAACATGAATTGCCCGAACTTTACAATGGTCTTGGCTTTAAGAACCTTATCTATATGGCAATTCAGGCCCGGCATTTTCATTCTCAGTGGGTGATGACCGCCGAGAACAGGCCGCTCTGCCTGATGATCTTTATCGAGGAGCCCGAAGTCCATCTCCATGCTCAGGTGCAGCAGACTTTCATTTCGAATATCTGGGAGGTGATTAATCAGTCAGCCGAAGCAGCCGGTGAACCTGACGTCGTGCCGCAGCTCGTTGTCACCACCCATTCCTCTCACATCATGGAGGCCGTGGATTTCGAGAAGGTCCGCTATTTCCAGCGCTGCCATATAGAGGGCGAGACGGCTGCCTCTGGCATTCGCAACGCTTCCGTAGTTCGCAGCCTTCGTGCCTTTCAGCCGGAAGCTGAGACGATAGACGGTAAGCTTGTGTCGCCATCGGAATCGCTAGCCTTCCTCAAACGCTATCTACGCCTGACACACTGCGACCTGTTCTTTGCCGATGCGGCCATTCTCGTTGAGGGCGCCGTCGAAAAGCTTCTTATGCCGGCCATGATCGAGAGCGCCGCAATGAGGCTACGGACCACATACCTTACGATCTTAGAAGTGGGAGGTGCTTATGCCCACCGTTTCGAGGGCCTGCTCAGCTTCCTCAACATTCCCTATCTCGTCATCACGGATCTCGATTCCGTGGAGCCTACCGGCTATCCGCGTGCTTGCCGGGCGGACGTCGTCGGTGCACGAACTTCCAATGCCTCTCTCAAGAAGCTCTGCGGGCAGACCACTGTCGCCGATCTAATTGCACTGACCCCTGGTGACAAACAGCACACCGCGAAGGACCGCTGCATCGCTTTCCAGTCTGATATTCTTGTGACCGATGGCGCTGCCAAGAAAACGCTGCGCCCCCGTACCCTTGAAGAGGCGGTTGTATACGAGAATTTCGGACTGCTTCGGTCTGGCACGCTGTCGATCGGTATAACCCTCCCGCCGCTTCTTAATGATGTCTATCAGAATGTCTACGACCGGATTCGATCGGACGGTTTCAAAAAGACCGACTTCGCCATGGACATCTTGGCCTGCACCGAAGAATGGATCGTCCCTAGCTATATCGCCGAGGGCTTACGTTGGCTTGAGGCGCGCCTGTGCCCAGTTGCTGCTACGACAGAGGCAGCAGCATGAGCGCCAAAGTGGAAAGCGAAGCAGATGCTATTGTCCGCAACTGCTTAGATGGCCGTCGCAGCTTCGCTGTGATTGCTGGCGCGGGGTCGGGCAAGACGAGCTCACTGGTCGATGCTCTCGGCCGAGTACGGGAGCGCGAGGGGAGCGCCCTTAGGAGACATGGTCAGCGTATCGCCTGTATCACTTTCACCAAACGCGCAGTCGAGGTCATCAAGGCTCGGTTGGGGTTCGACGACCTCTACCTTGTCTCGACGCTTCACAGCTTTCTGTGGGGACAGATCGGCGGTTTCCACGACGATATGCGGGAGGCGCTACGCGAGAGCCGCATCCCGGCACTTATCGAAAAAGCCAAGGCAGACGATAACGGTGGCAAGAGCAAAAAGGCCCTCAAGGCTCGAGCCAAGATTGAGCGACTGACAGCAGAACGTGCCGCTCTCGCTTCGGTCAAATCGTTTGAGTATGCCGACACCAGTTTTAGCGATTACGGCAAGGGCCAGATCGGCCATGACGATATTATCGAGATCGCCACCTTCCTGTTTGCAGAGAATGCCACCTTCAGGCGGATCACTGGTCTACGTTTCCCGTATATCTTCGTCGATGAGGCGCAAGACACATTTGAGGGCATCGTTGCGGGACTCAATCTCGTCTGTGCTGGCACGGGTCTACCGATGATCGGCTATTTTGGCGACCCATGGCAGCAGATATATGACCGGAGCGCGGGGGCCTTCGCACCACCTGAGGGTGGTGAAGTCATCACGAAAACCGAGAATTTTCGTTGTTCAAAGAGTGTCATTCGGCTTCTCAACGCCTTTCGTGGCGACGTCGAGCAATACGCCGCCGGCGACAATAAGGCATGTGAAGGCAGTGTCGAACTCCTGCTGGTCAAGGCCGAAGAGCCAACGGAACCGCGTAAGCGTTATTCAGAGGAGCAGGTAGAGCGCGCACTGGCGCGGATGGACGCTGCGGTCGCAGACTGGGGATGGACCGGGCGCGACGACGTTATGAAGCTCTTCCTCGTGCGTCAAATGATCGCGCGGAGGCTGGGTTTTGCCGATCTCAACCGTCTCTTCACTGGCGACTATGCCTCGTCTCGCGCGCAAGATGCGTTCGAGGCCGGCGAGCATTTCCTTCTCAAGCCCTTTCTTTCGACGATTTGCCCGCTGATCACTGCCCAAGAACAGGGTGACGGGCGAAAGATCATCAATTTGTTACGGCATGATAGTCCAGCTTTCGCGGTCAATGGCTTGAATGCAGGGAAGTCGCTGAAGCTGATGATCGAGACCGCGAACGCATTGGTTGCCCAGTTGCGAGCTTTATGGGACACCGAGACGATCGGCGCCATACTCCGCTTCTGTATCGACAAGCAGATCATTCAGCCTTCCGAGAGGTTGTGCGAGCATCTTGATCGCGCCCCTCGGGTCGAGGAGTTTGATGAGGATCTTCACGGCCTCGACAAAGGAGATTGGCTCGCAGACTCGCTGCTCCAAATGACGCCCGGGCCCGTCTCTTGTTACTCCAACTATATTGATAACAACACGGCCCATAGCACGCAGCACGGAGTGAAGGGTGAGCAATATGAAAAAGTCGTGGTCGTCTATGACGATGTTGAGGCCGCATGGAGCCATTACAGTTTTAGTAAAGTCCTGACACCGCTGACGGCCGGCGAGCCCACGGAGCGGCAGCGGTCAGTAACTCAGAAACTCGCATATGTCTCGTTCTCCCGCGCGAAGGAAGATCTACGTGTCCTATTGTTCACCGCCGATCCTGAAGGGGCACGAGCGGAACTCATTCATAGCAAGCTGCTATTGCCTAATCAAATCCGCATCGCGACGTAAAGTTCTCGGCATCTCCCTTTGATCTAAGACGATGCAAATGCCGCGCGGCCGGAAGCTTTGCGAGTGTATTTGACTAGCACGTAACGGCGCGATGAGGTTTAGGGAGCAGTTCTCGGCGTCAATTTGGCCGCACAGATATTGCTCATTGGGTTGGTCGGTTTCAGCTGCCAGCATGATTCGCGCGATCGGCGGCTTTGGGTCGATAGCCGCCCTAACACCAATCGCAAATTGCTAAACAACGCTTTACTAAACCAAGCCGAATTGCCGCTTCAATAAATTTGAATGCTTGGCAGCATTGATAAAAATATTCCGCTCCATCCTCAAAAACGCTCTTCCCTTCTTTTTGATCGAGACAGCCCCGTTCGTTGCAGATGCCGTATTACTTGTCCCGAAATGGAAGCAACCGTCCTAATGTGGACAAAATGATTCAGTTCAGCAATGGAACATGGACAAAATGATTCATTTTTTTTAAAAACATGCAGTTACAGAGAGTTCAAATAAAAAAATGATCTTGCGAACCCCATTTTCATTCTTGTTTCGCAGTGATGAATGAATAACCATTAACTGTTGGATTCTGCGTCCAATTGACCCAGTTAATAGAATAATGCCGGAATGCACTGACCCGCTGGCATCGAATTAATCTATTGATCGAGCGACTTTTAAATGTTGCCCACTGGGTTAATGCCCCTTGGAAACGTGGGATCAAATACTCTCGGCAATCAACAATCAAGGGCCAAAAAACCAGCAATTTTGAGAACCTACACACACATATAAGTCAGAAAGCATAGAAAAAAGCCGAGTAATAACTCGGCTTCTTAATTTTATCTATTTGATAAATATAAATTTTTATAAATAGACAACCAGGAGTCGTACCCTAATACGGCGAGCTTTACACAGCGCTCGCCGTATTAGGGTCTTCTGCCGCGGCGTGTCGTCCGGCAGACTAAACCTTTGCCGACCGCGTTTTATGCTGCGCGATGCGATCCAGTGTTTCGCGTTGGCGCAGTTTTACATCGGCCTGTGGTGAGTTAGCCGGCAGTGCCGTGTGCAGCTCCGCCAGTTTGACCACGCGTGTTGATTTGACCAGCTCAGCGCCGTCCGCATCGGCCGACAGATTTTGCCAGCGCAACATGAACCAACCGTCGTGCAAGCCTGCAGTATCGATCCAATTCGCCGCGCCAGGATCGACCAACGAAACCACATAGCTGTAAGAGCCATCCGGGTTTGCGTGCAGCTGCGTCAGATTGCGGCTGGTGGTCAGATAAATCGGCGTTGGCGAAATCGTCCAGGCATCGCTGATTTGAAAGCCGGTGTATTCGGCGCCGCCGGAGGTCGTGGTGATAACCAGTGCTTCGTCGGCTTCCAGCAGAAAGCGCCCGCCAGCCTGAGTACCCCAACCGCCTTCGGCCCTGCGAAAATTCGGGCCAACCATTTCGTTGTAGGGCGGTGTATTCCAGAACGTATTTTTGAAAGCGACCCAATATTTAACGAATTCGACGAGGCCCGCCGCGCTTTCCTCTGCAAGCTCTTGCTCGCTTTTTTGCGCAAGTAATTCGGGGCCGGCTACCACGCGCAGCGTGAAAGCCGTAGGCTGCTGGCGCCAGTCCGAGTGACTGTCGCGCACTGCCAGCGTTAATGGGCCATCGACTAATTGCAGGTGATTGCTGCGACCATTCGCTGGGGTCTGATCGAGCGTAACGCTGAAACGTCCGTCGGCATCAGTGACGATCGCGTGATTTATTAGCGTGGCGATGGCATCGCCCCAGCGCAACTGACCGCCTTTCGCGCCGGTGACGTTAAAGCTGGTTTGCGCCGCAGCGGGTTTGCCGAATTTGCCTTCGAGTACGTAGGACCAACGGCCATCCAGCGCCGCAGTGCGGTTGACGTTGTCGGGGTTGTCGATAGCGACTGCGCCGCCGGGAAACACATGGCCAAACCAATGCCGCGGTGTGTTATCGATGGCCCAAAATAGTTTCGGCCGGGACGGATCGTTATTAACGGTCGCGACGACCTGCGCAATCAGCCATTGATCGAGCGCGCGATCCAAGCTGGCCGCACCATCTGCTGTGTTCGCGGTGGCGTCTTCGAGCAGCAATGCCCGCGCCTGCTCGCGCGCTTGGCGCACCGCCGGGCTGGCGGCAACCGCGAGCGTTAATTTTTCCAATTCGATTTGCTCGGGTGTGATCAATGGATTCGACCATGGACCGGCGCCGAGCACTGCTTCTGACGATTTACCGTTTGCCATTTACTCTACCCTCGCACTCTTATTGTTACTGGCCGGTTACGTTACAACAGGCTGTGTTGGCGTCCAAGTGACCATCTTTTAACACTGTGGGGAGTGAGCATTATTTGCCTGCTACGTGACTGGATTGCTTGAACAAATTGCGATGTCCACGCGCGACATTTTGAGCCGATTAAAGCATGGCGAGTTGCGTATCCAGCCCGGCAACACAAGCCGTGCCCTCGTGCGTCAACAGCCAGCGTTTGCGACCCAAGCCGCCGCCGAATCCCGTTAGCGCACCATTGGCGCCAATCACTCGATGGCAGGGAACCACAATCGCGATGGGGTTCGAGCCATTCGCCAATCCGACCGCGCGGGTCGCGCTGGGATTGCCGATTGTCGCAGCCAGCGCGCCGTAACTCGTGGTTTGCCCGTGCGGAATACGGCGCAAGGCGTCCCATACAGTGCGCTGAAATGCGGTGCCATTGGTCGCCGTCGGCAGCTTAGCTAGCGCGTCGAAATCCCCTTCAAAATAAGCCGAAAGCGCGCGGGAGGCCGCCGATACATGCGTCGTTTCCTTTAGTGTCACGGCGTTTTCACCGTAGTGACGGCGCAATAACTTCAACATCCGCTGCGCGTAATCATCCCAGTCGACAGCGCGTAAACAGCGCTCGGTGTCGGTGACGATCAGCACAGTGCCGGTGGGCGTGCTGATTCGCTCCACCGAGAATTCTAGGGTCGGCATGCTCTCTCCTTAAAAAAGCTGCTATTTGGCTCGTTCGATATTTTCGCTGAGCAATGCGAATGCTCTTTTTTCTGATCGGTGGCCGTCGCTGAGCTAGCTGTCGGCCCCTGAATTCAGCGCCATCTGTCGCGCCGCCAAGGCGATGCTTTCCCCGATGGCCTGATCGTTAACAGCGCGCGCCATCGTCACTGCTCCAGTGAGCACGCTCATCAGGCCCCAGGCTTTTTGACGGCGCTGTTCGATGGAGCCGCTTTTTAAACCGCCGGCAATCGCCTCGATGACCTCGATCATTTTCGTTTCGAATTCCTTTTTGATCGTTGCCGGCGCGCGTCCTACTTCCGAGGTTAGACTCTGCGACGCGCAGCTATCGTCCAGATCGCATAGGCGCTTGGCGCCGAGGAAATAATCGACGAACGCCGGCAGCCACTGCGCATCGAGCGTTTCGCGCAGATGCACAACGCCACCGCGCAACTCTTCCAAGCCTTCGATTACGGCTAATTTAAAAGCTTCATCCTTCGAGCTGAAATGTCCGTAAAAAGCGCCCGACGTAACCCCGGCCGCTTTGGCCAAGCCGTCCACGCCAATGCCGCCGTAACCGTTTTTGCGAAAGCCGCGCCCGGCGGCCTGCAAGATGCGCTTGCGCGCCGCTTGTTTGTGCTCTGGGCCATATCTCACACGCAAAACTCCTCATAGCATCACGGTCGTTACTTTACAGCTTGACGCGATGCCCGCGATATGTGATTTTAAATAACGATCGTTATTTAAAGGTCGCGATGCTGTTGAATACCACCCACTTATCGCATTCGGAGAAGTTAACCATGCCATTCACACTGACGATTACCGAAGGTGTTTTACCTCGCGAAAACCTTGCGCCAGCCGTTGCGCAGATTACCGCTGCCTTTTTGCAGCATCATGGCTTGGGCGCTAACCCGCTGATGGCAGCCAACGTTACCGCGCACGTCAATGTCATGGCTGAAGGCACCACGTTTGCCGGCGGCGAACCCGTGAGCGGCGCTTGGATCGAGTGGAAAGTGCCGTCCTTTGCGCTGGCCGATCGCGAAATCCAAAAAACTTTTTCGCGCAGGCCACGCAAATTATTCACGATTTATCCGGCGGCCAATTACCCAAGAGCCGCATTTGGAGCAACGCTCTGCACGCCGTGGACGGCTGCTGGAATATGAAGGGTGTGGCGCTGACCAATGCGGAATTGGCCGCCGCCATTGCGGTGTAATTCGCACAACAATTATTAAAAAAGGGACAGCGTAAGTGCAGTTATCCAATTATTTATTTTTCACCAGCGCCTGTGAGCAGGCGCTTGCGTTTTATGCCGAATGCGGTTTGGGTAAGACGGTCGAAATCCTGCGACATGGAGAAAACGGCATGCCGCTAAAAACCGAAGCTATGCGCGGAAAAATCATGCATGCAAAATTCGAAGGGCCGGGCGTGATTTTTTTCGCGTCCGACAACGACGATGCCGAACCGATGCGCGGATCTGCGCATATTCTGCAGTTGCAAAGCCGCACCGACACCGAGCAATTATTTAAACGCTTAAGCGCGGGCGGAAATGTAACGACGCCGCTCGGCATACAACCGTGGGGCGATTACTACGGCAAGCTGACGGATAAATTTGGCGTGCAGTGGATGTTTAATTGCGCCGAGCAAAAATCGATTTAATTTTTTGTCGTGCAATTATTTTTCGACTCTGGAATAAACGTAACCGATGAAGATCCGGGTGCGCATTCAAGGGCATTCCTAATTGCACGCTAAGGTTTAATGGACCCGCGAATCCACCCATAAACGCTAAAACAAAAATACTCGCAGCGCCGCCATGAGCAGCCAATTCCAGCACGCGTTAAATGTGGTGTTGTTAACCGGTTACGTTGCGCCAGGGCGATGCGGTCGGTTTGATGACTTACGCCGGCAGCGAGCGCTGGCTGGCGCCGATCAAAAGCCAGAGCAGTATTAATCGATTGCTCAACCACGTTTACGATTTGCAAAGCTCGACCGCGAACACGGATTTTTGCAGGCCGCGCAACAGTTATTGAATCGTCAGCGCAAGCGTTCGCTAATTATTTGGGTCAGCGATATTCGCTACGAAGATGCCGACGATTTGCGCGCGGCGTGCAAGCTGCTGAGCAGTCGGCATTTGGTGGGGGTGGCGAGTTTGCGCGAAGCCATTCTCGATACCCAACCCGCACAGCCGGTCGAACAATTCGACGACGCGCTGCGACGCCAGCACCGCGCTGTATCGCGCGCAGCGCGGCGAACATTTGCACGCGCTGCGCCGCAACGGCATCGTCGTTATCGATTGCGCGCCCCCGCATTTGCACATCGACCTGGTCGGCCAATATCTGGCGATGAAACGCAGTGGTGTGATTTGAGCAGTTATTTATCTTTGAGACACACACGGATGCGATGGCCGTCGGGATCGAGTGCAACGAAGGTCAGCCCGAACACGTCGGTGTACGGCTCCTGCTTGATTACGATGCCGCGTTTCGACCAGTCGCGGTGCAGTGCTTTCACTGCCTCATCGTCGGCGACAGTAAATGCAATCTCACCACGATTGCCGGTCGTTGGTGGCGTCGGGTTGACGCGGTGATTGGCCCATAAGCCCAGGCTGAAACCGCCATCGAGTTTGAACGAAGCGAAGCTCGGGAACGCAGCGGCCGGTTTGCGCTCGAGCAGCTCCTGATAAAACTCGACGCTTTTCAGCGGATCTTCGACATATAAAAGAAACAGATTCGGCGTAGCCATGGTTGCTCTCCTCAGCGGTTGAATGAGGAGCCAGCATAAGAGCCGCTGCTGCCAGTTTCCGGCAGTGGTGATTGGACAGTTAGCGCGGAAACTAGCGCGGAAATTTACCGCGTTGCGCGCGCCAGTCCTTCAGCAGAGCTTGCTTGCGACGCGGATAGCGTTGCTCCATTGGCGTTATGGATGCGATGCGGTCAGTGCGAAAGTGACGGAAAGCGCTGCGCAGCTCGCACCAGCTAACCAACACCCGTACGTCGTCGAAGAAGCCAATCGCGAACGGCCACACGGTTCGTTGCGATTGCGCACCCTGCTCGTCGGTATAAACCAATGCCAGTTTGTGTTCGCTGCGAATCGCTTTACGCACAACGGCGAGATCGATTTTCTCCAGCTCGGTGGTGTCTTTCGGGCCGACGAATAACGCGCTGACATCCATATCGTGACGCAGCTCGCCCGGCACCACCGCGCCGATTTTCGCCAGTGCATTGGTTGCCGCAGCGGCCAATCTGGTATCGGCACGTTTGCCCACCCAGCGTGCGCCAAGCACAAGCGCTTCTAATTCCTCAGCCGAAAACATCAGCGGCGGCAGCAGAAACCCGGGTCGCAACACGTAGCCGACACCCGGCTCGCCGTCGATGGCCGCGCCCTGTAATTGCAGTGAGGCGATATCGCGATACAGCGTGCGAATGCTGATGCCCAATTCCTGCGCCAGCGTTTTACCGCTTACAGGCAAGCGATGCCGGCGGAGAGTTTGGAGCAGTTCAAATAGACGTTCGGAGCGGGACATTGCGTTCTTCCGTGGGCGGCAACTGCGGGCGGCGCGTTAAAAATGAGAGTACCGGCATGCTACGACATTCAGTGCGAGCGGTGAAAAAGGTTCCACTCGCCGATCGGTACGAACTGAAATGCGGATTAAAAGCCTTCGCAGTTCGCGTGGGGAAACGCCAGATCCAACGGCGCGGATTGAGCGCTCACTACCTGCTGTGTCCCTAAAAGCGGCTATTTACCGATGCGATGTTGATAATCGGCACGCCGTTTCGCCAACTGCGAGCGTCTTTCCTCAGCGCCGATGCGCGCGACATTGTCACCGACGACACCGTCGAGATCGGCCAACTTCACCAGTATCGGTTGGCTCAGCAATTTGCTCGCATCCACATTTTTAGCCAACTCCTGCCAGCGCAGCATGAACCAGCCTTCGGCGTGATCGGCGGTATCGATCCAATTGGCGACGCCCGGATCGCGCCGCGCGATGACGTAAGTAATCGAGCCATCGCTATCGGGCACGACTTGGTTGCCGTTCAAGCTGCCCTGATGCGCGCGCATGTCCGGCACCATCATCCAGGCGTCGCTGATCTGAAAGCCGGTGTACGCGGCATTGCCGGAATGCGTGACGATGACCAAGGCTTCGTCGGCGGCCAGCGCGTAACGACCGCCCGCCGCGTAACCCCAACCGCCATCGCGCGGGAAGTTGGCGGACACACTATTGGGCGGCGGTGCGCCGAGGAAATGGCGGCGAAACGGCGTCCAGAAAAGCACATAGCTATGCAAGTGATCGGCCGTGCGCTGAATTAAATCCTGCTCCGTTGCGAGCGGTTCGATAGCGCCGTCCAGCGCATGCAGCTCAATGGAATTCGGCATTTGCTGCCAATCGGCCAGCGTGTCGCGATGGTTGATCGCCATCGGTCCTTCGACCGTCTGCAGATGGTTGATGCGGCCATTGGCCGGTTCGCGATCGAACGTGATGCAGAAATAACCGTCGCTGTCGGTCTGAATGTCACGCTGGGTCAAGATGCCGAGTTGGTCGCCCAGATCCGCTTCCAATTTGCCTTCCGCCGGCGTCAGCATCAGTTGGCCGGGTGTCTGCCGGGTCAGTTCGACGCTGTAGGTGGTCGGCGCATTGGCGTGGACGCGACCGCGCAATTCGTAGCGGCGGCTACCGTCGAGAAACGCATTGCGATAAACGTTATCGGGATTGGCGACGCCGCCCACCGATGACCCGGGAAAGTCGTAACCGAACCACGAGCGCGGCGTATCGTCGATCGGCCACACGAACTCGGGGCGCGAGGTATCGCCGACCGCTTCGCGCAAGGCCAGCGACAGCGTCCAATAATCGATGGCGCGGTCGAGCCATTTGGCGCCGTCCGCGGTCGCCGCCAGCGGATCGTCCAGCAATTCTCTTTTTATCTGCGCCTTCGCCTGCCGCACTGGTTCGCTGGCGACGATGCGCAGAGCCAGCAATTCGGCATCGCGCTGGATATCGGTGGCGAGCGGACTTACCGCGGCCTTATCTGCTGTGCTCATAGCGCCCTGCCTTCTTTCATTTTTATAGGGTTATCAACCGGCGATGCCGATTGAGAAATGAATACATCGCGCCAATACCGCGCGTCAGTAGCGGCCAGTATTAAATGCGCGCAGCGGACTCACAATCAAATAACTTGTGGCGAGCACGTTATGCGTTTTGGACTGACGGCCCGTCAAATACAGGCGATGAAATAGAAATGGAAAGAGAGACAAAGGCGCTGGAGGAAACGACTTGATACAGCGAGGAATTGCGGCCTCCGTTGCGGGAGGCCAAATCGACTACGGTTTTTCCGGCGCAGTGTCGGTGCTGGTGGGTTCAGCACTTTCGGCGGCGGTGGTTTTACGCTGTGCTTTTTCAGCTTTTTTCTTTTTCTTTTCCAGTTCTTTTTGCCGCTTCTCAAACTGGTAATTGGGTTTCATCAAAGGGATCTCTCCTTCATGTGGGCGCACATGGACAGTAGTAAATGGTAAACAAAATAGACAGCGCGGCGAAACAAGCGGTTCGGGAAAAATAATCAGCCGTTAAACAAATTAGCCGTTAAAACCATAGCCTTCCCGATAAAAATAGTCGCCCCGCTAAAATTGATAGTTAGCGACACATTGATAGCCAGCGGCGGCGCTTTAAATCTGCAGCGCCGCTGCGATCAGTGCGCCTGCTGAATACCGGCGAGCACCCAACCGGCCGGATTCAGTGGCGATTTGGTTAAATTCCACACCTCATCAAACGACTCGGTCGGCGCATCCGGCGCCGGTCGCAGGGTGCCGGTAAAGCGCACGCTGGCGAGTTGATCGCGCGGCAATTCCTCGATACCCAGCAGCTCGGCATTCAGGCTCATCACGTCGGTAATATTCGGCTCGGCGCCGCGCTCGTTCAATTGCAGCTTAATTTCCGCGAACATCTCCGGTGTGGTGAATTCGCGAATATCTTCCAGATCGACCTTATCCCACGCTGCCTGTAGGCGCACGTAAAACACTTTGGACGAGTGCAGAAATTTCGCGGTATCGAAATTCGCCGGAATGCTCCAGGTTGGTTTGAATTCTGTTGTCGTGTTCGGCGCTGTGTTTTCAACCACGCGCAATTGCGGCGGCGATTGCCATGCCTGCGCATCGAAGCCCGGACGCGTCTGCGCGCCCGTGTTAGATGCGAGTGGATTTGCCGAGCCGCGCGCACGCCGCCACAGAAACAGGCCGACCATCACCAATAACGCGATCAGCAACATTGAGCCCATGTTTTCCGCGAATGCCGCGCCCATGCCGAAATGAGAAAACAACGCCGCCATGCCGAGTCCGGCGGCGACACCGGCCAGCGGTCCCAACCAGCGATTGCGCTGCGGTTGCGGCGCGGCATTCGGTGTTTGCGCGGGCGCGGCGGCAGGCGCTGTGCGCTGCTGCGAAGGCGGCGCGCTTTCCGGTGCCGGTGCCTGCCGCTGCGAATAATTATTCGATTGGCGCCCGATCGATTTGCCGCCGCCAAGGCTGCGCGCATCGGCGAGATGAGTCACCAGCAACAACGCGGCGAAGCTGACCAACAGAATCGATAGTTTTGATTTACGACGAATCGAGCGCTGGGATTTACCAAGAAACGAGACCTGAGATTTACGAACAATCGAAACAGGGCGACTACGCGATTTCAACATAGGATTTTTGCATCACTCAAAAGGCGAAAGCGGCACACTAACGACAGCAAACGGTTATCGATACGGTGCGCGGGGTTGAAGCTTACGCGGTTGCGCGCTGGCAATTCGATTATTTTCGCAGGCGCGCGCTGCCCGCTCGGCAAAACAAAAGCGGAACTCGGCAACCGGCCCGCACTCTACAACTGGGCGACGAAAATTATTATTGCTACCGTACAGTTCAAATCGTCGCCAATCTTTTCAGTACCGCTGCGGCACCATCGTAAGAACGCTTTCTCAGGGCGACATCAGCAGGCGCTCCGCGCAGTATTTGAGTGAAATTATTCGACCCGCGTCGTCACCGAAACGGATTTCCACATCAAACGGATTCCCCACCGAGGCCTTTACGATGAGCGCAGTCAACGAAATCGACCAGCTTTGCATCAACACCATGCGCACGCTGGCGATCGACGCGGTGCAGCAGGCCAACTCCGGCCATCCGGGCACGCCGATGGGCGCCGCGCCTTTTGCATACACGCTGTGGCAGAAAACACTGCGCTTCGATCCGGCCGATCCGATCTGGCCGAACCGCGACCGCTTTGTGTTATCGGTCGGTCATGCGTCGATGCTGCTGTATTCGCTGCTGCATTTAACGCGCACGCAGGCGGTCGACAGCAGCTATCAATCCGCCGGCCATGTTGCCGTTTCGCTCGACGACATCCGCCATTTTCGCCAGCTCGACAGCCCCTGCCCCGGCCACCCCGAATACCATTTAACCTCCGGCGTTGAAGCGACCACCGGCCCGCTCGGTCAGGGCGTGGCGATGAGCGTCGGCATGGCCATCGGCGAGCGCTGGCTGGCGGCGCAATTCAATCGGCCCGATTTTTCCATCATCGATTACAACGTGTACGCGTTGTGCGGCGACGGCTGCATGATGGAAGGCGTGTCGGCGGAAGCGGCGTCGCTGGCCGGGCATTTGCGCCTGAGCAATCTGTGTTGGATTTACGATTCCAACCAAGTGACGATCGAAGGCGCCACCGGCCTTGCCTTTACCGAAGATGTGGCGACACGGTTTCTCGGCTACGGCTGGAATGTGCTGCACGTGCGCGACGCCAATAACACCGCCGATTTCGCCCGCGCGCTCACTGACTTCAAGCAAGAGCACAGCCGCCCCACGCTAATCATCGTGCAAAGCCACATCGGTTACGGTTCGCCGCATGTGCAGGATTCTTCGAAAGCGCACGGCGAAGCGCTCGGCGAAGAAGAAGTGCGGCTGACCAAACGCGCCTACGGCTGGCCCGAGGATGCGAAGTTTTTAGTGCCCGCTGGCGTCTACGAACATTTCGCTGAGGGCATCGGTCAGCGCGGCGTGATCTTGAATTCGCAGTGGCGCGCGCTGTTCGACAACTACCGGCGCGAATTTCCCGAGCTCGCCGCTAATTTCGATGCGATGCAAAAACGCGAATTGCCGGCGAATTGGGACAGCGATATTCCCGAATTTCCCGCCGATGCAAAAGGCATCGCCTCACGCGATTCATCGCAAAAAGTATTGAACGCAATTGCAGCGAAATTACCGTGGCTGATCGGTGGCGCGGCCGATCTTGCGCCATCGACCAAAACCTTGAATTCGAGCGAGGGTGCCGGTCATTTTCAAGCGGCCAGCTACGGCGGTCGCAATTTCCATTTCGGCATTCGCGAACATGCCATGGGCGCGATTTGTAATGGCCTCGCGCTGACTAAGTTGCGCCCCTACGGATCGACGTTTTTGATTTTCTCCGATTACATGCGCCCGCCGATTCGGTTGTCGTCGCTGATGGAAATTCCGTCGATCTGGATTTTCACGCACGATTCGATCGGTGTCGGCGAAGACGGCCCGACCCATCAACCGGTCGAGCAATTGGCTTCGCTGCGCGCGATTCCCGGTTTAATTACGCTGCGCCCCGCCGACGCGAATGAAGTCGCCGAAAGCTGGCGCGTGATTGCGAAATTAAAACATCAGCCGGCATGTCTGGTGCTGAGCCGGCAAGCACTGCCGACGCTCGATCGTACCCAGTTTAATTCCGCTGCCGGCGTCGCGCGCGGCGCGTATATTTTGTCGGACCCGCAAGACGGCGAGCCGCAGGCGATATTGATCGGCACCGGCAGCGAAGTGCAGTTGTGCATCGACGCGCGCGATGCACTGGCCGCGCAAGGAGTTCGCGCGCGCGTGGTCAGCATGCCGTCGTGGGAATTGTTCGAGCTGCAAACCGACGAGTATCGCGAATCGGTGTTGCCGGCGCATATCGGCGCGCGCGTTGCGGTCGAGCAGGCCGCGACGCTCGGTTGGGAGCGCTATGTCGGGCGCACGAAAAATGTGATCGGCATGCATACGTTCGGCGCGTCGGCACCGTTGAAATCGCTGCTCGGCAAATTTGGCTTTACGCCGCAGCGCATCGTCGATCGCGTGCTCGAACAGTTGTCAGCGCAATAGCAGGCGTGAGCGTTACCTTTTAGTTCGAAGCAAAACTAGTTCGAGGCAAAACGCCATTTCGCTTATTTGAAATAAACCGCGTTCAAATTCGTGGTCGAGAATTCAAAGCTAAAGAAATTCAACGCCAAAGCAATTCGGAGAGAGAATTCATATGCAAATCGCCATCGTAGGTCTCGGTCGGATGGGCGCGAATATCGCGCGCCGGTTAATGCGAGATAAACATCAGTGCGTGGTGTTCGATAAAAATCCGCAGGCGGTTGCCGATCTTGTGAAAGAAGGCGCGAAAGGTGCGGATTCGCTCGCCGCGGTAGTCGCGGGTCTTGAGCAAACGCCGCGCGTGGTGTGGGTGATGTTGCCGGCGGGGAAAATTACCGAAGACGCGATTGTCGAATTGACCAAATCGCTCGGCGCCGACGACATCATCATCGACGGCGGCAATTCGTTTTATAAAGACGACATTCGCCGCGCTCGCGAATTAAAAACCAACGGTATTCGCTATGTCGATGCCGGTACCTCCGGCGGCGTGTGGGGTTTGGAGCGCGGCTATTGTTTGATGGTTGGCGCGGAAAAAGGAGCGTTCGATTATCTCGAACCGATTTTCCATACGCTCGCGCCCGGCCTCGGCGATATTCCGCGCACGCCGACACGCACCGGTGATATCGATCGTGCCGAACGCGGTTACATTCACGCCGGTCCACCCGGCGCCGGTCACTTCGTAAAAATGGTACACAACGGTATCGAATACGGCTTGATGCAGGCCTATGCGGAAGGCTTCGATATTCTGCAAAACAAATCCTCCGAATTATTGCCAGAAGCGGAACGCTTCGATTTAAACCTCGCCGATATTTCCGAAGTGTGGCGACGCGGCAGTGTGGTGTCGTCGTGGCTGTTGGATTTAAGCGCCGATGCGTTGGCGAGCACGCCGGATCTGAATCAATTCAGCGGCTATGTCGAGGATTCCGGCGAAGGTCGCTGGACCATCGAAGCGGCCATCGAAGAAGCCGTGCCGGTGGAAGTGTTAACCGCTGCGTTATATGCGCGCTTTCGCTCGCGCCTCGAACACACCTTCGGCGAAAAAATGTTATCGGCGATGCGCTTTGGTTTCGGTGGTCATATCGAACAGAAACACAGTTTCGAGCCCGCCAAAAAACCGCAGGCCTAAATTGCAGTTTTAAAAATGATTTACAAAACTGGCGTTAAAAAACTGCTTTTAAAGAAACAGGAGTGAATGCGTGTCGGAACCGTCGTCAAGTGTGAAAGATAAAGCAGCGCCCAAAGAATCCATTCATGCCGTACCGCCCGCCGGTCCCTGCGCCGTTGTTATTTTCGGCGCCGGTGGTGATCTTACCAAACGCCTAGTAGCGCCTGCGCTTTACAACCTCGCGCGCACGCATTTGCTGCCGGAAAATTTCGCGCTGATCGGCGTCGATCTCGCCGATCTAACAGCCGAACAATGGCGCGACAATCTGCATACCACGCTGAAAGGTTTTATCGACGCGACCAGCAGCGAATTCGTTATCGACTCAATCGACGAGCGCGCGTGGAATTGGCTTAGCGAACGGATGAGCTATGTAAAAGGCGACATCACCGATGGCGCCGTATACACGCAATTAGCGACCGCGCTGGAACAGGTCGCTGCGCAACATAAAACGCAGGGCAATGTTTTATTTTATTTAGCTGTAGCAGATCGGTTTTTCGCAACGGTGGTCGATCATCTTGGCCGCGCTCAGCTGGTAACTGAAAACAAACCAGTCACCGAAACCAAGCCAGCCACTGACAAACCGAGCACTGGAAATACCGAAACGGAAAAAAATAACTCCGCTACAGCGAATGCAGAAAATGCCAATTCGAATTGGCGTCGCGTCGTCATCGAAAAACCGTTCGGTCACGATCTCGGTTCAGCGAAAGCTTTGAATGCCGATATTTTAAAAACGCTGCGCGAAGAACAGATTTATCGCATCGACCATTTTCTCGGTAAAGAAACCGTCCAAAATATTATGGCGGTGCGTTTCGCTAACGGGTTGTTCGAGCCGATCTGGAATCGCGATCATATCGATCACATTCAAATCACCGTGGCGGAAACGGTCGGTGTGGAAACGCGCGGTCGTTTCTACGAACAAACCGGCTGCCTGCGCGACATGGTGCCGAATCATGTTTTTCAATTGCTCGGCATGATCGCGATGGAACCGCCGACGTCATTTTCCGCCGACGCAATTCGCAGCCGTAAATTCGATGTGTTTGCATCGCTGCGACCGTTGCAGCCGGAAGATGCCGTGCGCGGTCAATACGCGGCCGGTACGGTGCTCGATAAATCGGTGCGCGCGTATCGCGAAGAACCCAATGTCGCGCCGGATTCGAATATCGAAACTTACGTCGCGTTAAAACTGGCCATCGATAATTGGCGCTGGGCCGGCGTGCCCTTTTATTTGCGCACCGGAAAATATTTAACGCGGCGCGATACTGAAATTGCGGTGCGTTTCAAACAGGCGCCGTACAGTTTGTTCGAGCACACCGAAGTCGATGCGCTGTCGCCGAATTGGCTGATTCTGCAAATTCAACCGGACGAAGGCATCTCGCTGCAATTCAATGCCAAGCGGCCGGGACCGTCGATCGATCTGGCACCGGTCAGCATGGATTTTTCGTATAAAGATTGGTTTGAAAAAGAACCGAACGTCGGTTACGAAACGCTGATTTACGATTGCATGATTGGCGATCCCACTTTATTTCAACGCGCCGATACGGTCGAAGCCGGTTGGCGTGTGGTGCAGCCAATTCTCGATGCGTGGGGTGCCACGAAAGAAAAAGATTTTCCGAATTATGTCGCGGGCAGCAGCGGTCCAGCGGCGGCCGATGAATTAATTCAGCGCGATGGCAATCGGCAGTGGCGCCCTATTGTCGATGACAACGGCAAGCGGAAATAGAAAAGCGACGGGCGATGCGATGACGGTCGTAATCTCGGCAATTATTTTTCGCGAGTTGCCATTGTTTGCGATATTTTTTCTCAAATTAAAAAGCTAATGCGCGCGAGAAAATTTATTTCACGCGTGTGGAGATAAATTTGTGGCTGAGCCAGTAAATCAAGCACCCGGTGCACCGGGCATTCCGCCGCGTTGGACCTCTTCCGCAAAAACTGGTGTTGGCACCGCGCTCACCGATTTGAGCCGCGTTTGGTTTACGCTCAGTCACGGCATCCTCAATGAAATTTATTTTCCGCGAATCGATTTCGCCTGCACGCGCGATTTCGGTTTAATCGTCACTGGGCCCGACGGATTTTTTTCCGAAGAAAAACGCCACACCACGCACGAAACACGCTGGCTCGAAGACGGCTTGCCGGCGTTCGAATTAATTAACACCTGTGTGCAAGGTCGTTATCGCATCAGCAAACGTATCGTCGCCGATCCGCAGCGTGACGTGGTGTTGCAACAAATTCGCTTCGAGGTATTAACCGGCGCTGTCGCGGACTACCGCCTGTTCGCATTATTGGCGCCGCATTTGGTCAACGGCGGCGCCGATAATTCCGGTTGGCTCGACGCTTACAAAGGCGACGACATGTTATTTGCCAGCGGCGACGGCACTGCGTTGGCATTGGCGAGTTCGCATGGATTTCGCGCGCGCAGTGTCGGCTTCGTTGGCGCCTCCGATGGCTGGCAGGATTTATCCCGGCACGGCAGTTTGACTTCGATTTACACGCGCGCCGATGGCGGCAATGTCGCGTTGACCGGCGAGCTCGATATCAAATCGGCGGCGACCGAAGGCATTGTGCTTGCGCTCGGTTTTGGTAATCGCGGTAACGAAGCGGCGTTGCGCGCGCGCTCCAGTTTGCAGGATGGTTTTGAAAAAGCATTCACCGATTATGTCGGCGGTTGGCGCGAATGCATGCGCCGCACCCGTCCGATCGATGTGCCGGCTTTAAATTTTTGCACGAAGCTGTATCACGCCAGCGTGGCCATGTTGCTCTCGCACGAGCCGCCGACATTTCCCGGCGCAATTATCGCGAGCCTGTCGATACCTTGGGGATTTTCCAAAGGCGACGACGACCTCGGTGGTTACCATTTGGTGTGGCCGCGCGATCTGGCGGAAACCGCCGGCGGTTTGCTCGCAGCAGGTCTGCACGACGAAGCATTGTCAGTGCTCAATTATTTGCAATCGGTGCAGGAGAGCGACGGTTCGTGGCCGCAAAATATGTGGATCGATGGTTCGCATTATTGGTCGGGTATTCAACTCGACGAGTGTGCGTTTCCGATTCTATTAGTCGATATGTTGCGCCGCGAAAAATGCCTCGATGATATTTCGACGCGCCGTTATTTGCCGATGGTGCGCAGCGCGGTTGCTTTTGTTGTGCGCAATGGCGCGGCGACCGGACAGGATCGCTGGGAGGAAGATGCCGGCTATTCGCCGTTTACATTGGGGGTGACGATTGCAGCGCTGCTCGCCGCTGCCGATATTCTCGATCTGTATGCGGATGAAGCGTTCGCGCAAAATACGTTTTCAATGAAGCAAAATGCTTCCCCCATTAATAAAACCGCAACGAATAAAACCGTTGCGAATTTTCTGCGCGAAACCGCCGACAGTTGGAATGACAATATCGAAGCGTGGACGTACACGGCCAATACGCAGTTGGCGAATAGCGTTGGAGTCGATGGCTATTACGTGCGCATCGCGCCACTAACAACAGGCAGTGCAGCAGCTACCGATGGTTTGATTGCGATAAAAAATCGCGCCGATATCAATGGCGATCGTGTAGCAAAAGAAATTGTCAGTCCGGACGCATTGGCGTTGGTGCGTTTCGGTTTGCGCGCGGCCGATGATCCGCGCATTTTGAATACCGTTAAAGTGATCGATCATTTATTAAAAATCGATTTACCGAATGGCCCGGTGTGGCGTCGCTACAACGAAGACGGCTACGGCGAACACGCTGACGGTCGCGCCTTTAACGGCACCGGCATCGGACGCGGCTGGCCGTTGCTGACCGGCGAGCGTGCGCACTATGAAATTGCGCGCGGCGATAAAACCGAAGCGCGGCATTTATTGCAGGCGATGGCGGCGTGCGCGAGTGCCGGTGGTTTATTGCCGGAGCAAGTGTGGGACGCCGACGATATTCCCGAGCGCGAATTATTTCGCGGCCGCCCGAGCGGTTCGGCAATGCCATTGGTGTGGGCACATTCGGAATACATAAAGTTAGTACGCTCGCTGCTCGATGATCGCGTATTCGATCAACCGCAAAATACCGTGCAGCGTTATCTGGTCGAGAAAAAACAATCGCCGCTGGTGAGTTGGCGCATCAATCAGGCGCGCCAGCAAATTCCGGCGGGGAAAATTCTGCGCATCGAACTCGACCGCCCCGCCACTATTCATTGGTCGCTGGATAATTGGCAGACCACGACCGACAGTGCTGCGGTCGATAGCAACGTCGGTATTTACTATTTCGATATTCCCAGCGCGGCGTTAACAATCGGTCAACAAATCGCATTCACTTTCTATTGGAGCGACGAGCAGCGTTGGCTCGGCAATAATTTTACCGTTGATGTAAACGGCCATCGATGAAAGGCAATGTCATGACAGCACAAGCGGCGACAGAAAAAACAAATGTTGAAAATCCGGTCTCTAAAAAAGAGGTGCAGAAAAAAACAGCAGCAAAAAAAATAGCACCGAAAAAAGTAGAATCAAAAAAATCGACTGCAAAAATTAGTACCTCTAGCGCAGACGCTTTAAAAATTCTTTCCATCGATATCGGCGGCACCGGTTTAAAAGCATCGCTGATCGATAGCGCTGGCAAAATGTTGGTCGAGCGCTTGCGCATAGCGACGCCATATCCGTGTCCCCCGCAAGTGATGGTGGATACCTTGGTCGAATTGGTTAAACCGTTGCAGGGCTTTCAACGGATTGCGATTGGATTTCCCGGCGTCGTGCGCAATAACAGCGTGCTGACTGCACCTCATTTCGGCGTCAAGGAGTGGGCGGGTTTTCCGCTGGCGGCGGAATTGTCAAAGCGCTTAGGAAAAAAACCGGCGAAATTAATTAACGATGCCGATATGCAGGGGCTCGCGGTAATTTCCGGCAAGGGTTTGGAATTGGTGGTCACGCTCGGCACCGGTGTCGGCACTGCGTTATTCCGCGATGGCGAATTAATGCCGCATCTCGAATTAGCCCAACATCCGCTTCGCGGCAAAAAGACTTACAACGATTACGTTGGCGATCACACACTAAAGCGCATCGGCATCAAACGCTGGCGTCGGCGCGTAACGCGAGTGGTCGATGTTCTGAATGAATTACTGCACTACGAGCGTTTATATATCGGTGGCGGCAATGCGCAAAAAATCGGTGACGATTTATTAAATGAATTAATTGCGAAATACAGCGACGGCACCAAACACAGCATCCCGATTAAAATTGTGTCGAACGACGCTGGCATCGAAGGCGGCGCCGGTTTATGGCGTACGCCGTAATCGAACATGACCTGATAATTTGCGCAGACAGTTTAAAGCCAATTTTTGTAAGGAAGCGGTTTTAGATTTTCGCGCTGGCTGTAATGGTCGCAATAAATTGGCCGAACCATACCAACCCTTGTGGCCAATAACCTAACTTCGCGCGGCTGCCGATATGGCCCAGTTCGCCGCCGTCGACAAAGTGTGATCCCCACGCCTGCGCGAATAATTTTGCGCGCTCGAATGTCACGCGTTCGTCATTGCGGCTGGCGACAACCATCGATGCGAAAGGCAATGACTGCAACACCACCGGCGCAAAACCATGCAGGCGTGAGTCGCCTTCGGTTTTTATAATTTCATCGACATCACTGGTCGCCACCAAAAAGGCGCCGAGCACATTATGCGTGGCAGCAGTCTGTGCCCAGCGCGTTATCAATATGGTGCCAAGACTATGCGCGACCAACACCACCGGCTTTTTGCACGCGTGAACGGCGGCGTCTAAATTACGCGACCAATCCGCATAGGTCGGTGCCACCCAATCGTCTTGCTCGACGCGGCGAAATTTCGGAAATGCTTTCTGCCAATACGTCTGCCAATGTTCGGCACCGGAGTTATCGCGCCCCGGCACAATTAAAATATCCAGCTCCGTCAGATCTCGCATGCTTTACCTCGAAAAATTTCGATTGCTTAAAAAGCGCAGACAAAAATTTAATGCGCTGAATTTTTTCGTTTTCATTTCGTCCAAGAATAATAAAGGCGGCGCGGCAGCCTATTCCACCGTTGAATTTCTTTGCCAGAGCACGGGGTCAGCGAGCGTGGCTCAAGCAAAGTTAGCCCACGAAGATTGGTTCAAGAAGAATTGGAGAGTGTCATGACCGATATTCATCGCGCCGCCCAACAGGGTTTTTCGCAAGAGGCCGCCACCTATGCGCGCGGTCGACCGGAATATCCCGACACAATTTTACCCTGGCTGAAGCGCGAGTTAGATATTGACGCGGGCGATACAGTGGTCGATCTAGGCGCAGGCACCGGCAAATTCACCAAGTTATTGTTGCAAACGGACGCGAGCATTATCGCGGTCGAACCGGTTGCAGCGATGCGTGTACAATTTGAAGAGACTTTTCCCACCGTAAAAATTTTAGTGGGCAATGCGCAGGCAATTCCGCTGCCGGATAATTCCGCCAATGCGGTCGTGTGCGCGCAGGCGTTTCATTGGTTCGCCACCGTTGAGGCGCTGCGCGAAATTCATCGCACGCTGCGTCCCGATGGAAAATTAGGTTTGATTTGGAACGTGCGCGATGAAGCGACGGATTGGGTCGCGGCGCTCGATGAAATTATGCATCCCTACGAAGGCGATGCACCGCGCTTTATCAGTGGCGAATGGCGGCGCCCTTTTTCAAGTCATTATTTTTCGCCGCTGCAACAAACCACCTTTTCGCATCGCCATGTCGGCGCGCCGCAGGCCGTTATTATTGATCGCAGTTTATCGATCAGTTTTATCGCTGCGTTGCCAGCTGCGGAAAAATCCAAAGTAAAAACCCAACTGCAAACTCTGATTGCAACACATCCGGCGTTGCGCGATAAAGATGAAATCGTGTTTCCTTATTACACGGCTGCGTATTGGTGTTCGCGTTTAAATGATCCGCAATAGATAGATAGCGCGCTGAAAAATGCTGATTAACTGTTCCATGGTACCAATAGTGTTTCGTGATACTAATAAAAGAGAGCGTAAAAAAATTAGCAAAAAATAACGATGACATAAACTACGCATTAACATATGCAAAATGAATCTAATAAAAAATTGATAATCGTATTTTTAATAGTTGTGCGGTTACGCGCGCTGACGTTAAATAAAAAGCTCAAAAAGTTGACGCTAATTAAAGAGCGGATCCCAACTTTGTTCGGTTCTAGTTTTTAGGCATCGGTTAATTTTTGAGAAATGTACTTTCATAATTAATTTCTAATTGCCGTGTTCATAAAAACATAGCAATAAAATAGTTAAATAAATGACCAATGGATCAAATGGAGTTTTTCTAAAAATGGAGTTTCTGTTTATGAAAAATATTTTTAGCGTACGCACACCGAAATTAATTTAACAAAATTTATTTAAAAGATGCAGCGGACTATTTTATAAAAAAATAGCCGATTGTGATTTTTTGTCCAAAAAACCATTTTATTCGTAGCGCGAGTTGCGTTGTCTTGTCCGTTAATTCGGCGAGCAGGTACAAACTCGCTCTGGTTTTCATACGACACTCCCGTGCGCGGCGAAAGCGTACCGGGTTTATAGGGAGATACACATGGCATCGGCGCTCATAATTCCCGGCGTGCAGGTCAAAACCGAATTCGAGCCAGCCCCGGTATTACTCGGCGCGACCGGTATTTTAGGTGTGGTCGGCGTGACCGATCGCGGTCCCACCACGCCGACACCCGTCGGCAATTTTGGTGAATTTATCGAGCTGTTCGGTCCGGCTAGCGCTACACCTTGCCGGAAGTACGCGAAGCCTTTGCCAATGGCGTATCGCGCGCGGTGATTGCACGCGTCACACCGGGCAGTGCGCAAAAAGCATCGCGAACGCTGCTCGATGATGACGGTGAACAAGTCGTTACGTTAGAGGCACGTGCTGAAGGCAATTGGGGCAATGCGGTTTCGATAAAAGTGACGCAGATAAAAACGCTATCCGGCAAAGGCATCAAATACGTCAATCTTGAAATTTTAATTAACGGCCAAACCGTTGAAGTATTAAATAATTTGGTGTTAAACGAAGACAGCCCGGATTATTTTTTCGATCGTATCAATAACGGCTCGCGCATTTTAATTGCCATCGATCCGCTGTTTCAAAAAGCGCTGCCTGCCACGATTGCCTTTACGCCGCTGGTGGATGCCGACGCGCGCGCCGCGTTCACTACATTGCAAGCGGCCGGCGCCGATGTCATTCGCGTCGATGCAAAAAAGCAGGGCAAGAATGGCAATTTAAGCGCGGTTGCTTTGAGCGACGGTCAAGCCGGATTAATTCTGCTCGGCGCTGCCGATGCACCGAGCATTGAAGTTTCCGCGCGACAGTCGGGCGCCGATGGCAGCGGTATTCGTATCGGCGTGGCTGCCGGCGGGCCGGACAATGTGAATATCGTGATTACACCGGTGGTCGGTGCGCCGCGCACGCTCGGTCCCTTTACCACCGTCAATGCATTGGTTGCAGCCGCCGCGAATGATCCGGATGTTGTAATCGTCGCGCGCGGTGCTGTGTTGCCATCGGTGATTGCCGCAACGCCGTTGCCGCGTCGCGTTAGCGTCGATGTCATTACCGAAGGCCGCGATACCGCGACCTACAGTAATTTGCCGACGCTCGCGGCGATTGCGGCAGTGAATGATCCGCTAGTGAGTTTTTCGATTGTCGGCGCAGCCACTCAATTGCCCGATATAAATACCGGCACCAATTTAGTCAGCGGCCGCAACAAAGGCGCTGCGCTCGCGCTGACCGATGGCGTCGCCACGCAGCCATTGTTGGAAATTGTGCCGGCGCCGGGCGTGAGCGGAAATTTAGCGGTTGCGATTACGCAGGGCGTTTCGACGCTCGATGGCAGCACCGGTGTTGTCACCGTGGTGGTCGCGCAAGACGGCGATACGGCGGAAACCTTTACCAATTTGACGCTCGACCCTGATGACATAAATTATCTGCCGGAATTTTTGGCCGACTCATCGAAATTAATTCGCGCCCACGATTTATTCGTGCGCAGTCGCGCGTCGTCGCTGCCGGTAAATAATCCGCGACCGTTATTGCTCAGCGGCGGCACCTCACCGCTCGCCGACGATTATCAAGCCGCGTTGGAAAATCTCGAATCGGCTGAAGAAGTCGATTTAGTAATTGCGTCCGTCGGCAATCAACTCGACGACACCGGTATTAAATCGGTGCATCAATGGGTCGTCGCACATTGCACGAAAATGGCCGATGTCGCGCGCAATCGTATTGGGCTCGGTTCCGTCACCGTGAGCGAATCGCCGAAAGTCGATTCCATTCTCGATCATGCCGACGACGTGCGCAGCGATCATTTTATTCTGAGCGCGCCAGCTGGTTCCGAAGCGGCATTGGCCGGGTTGCTTGGCCGTCAGGACTATTTTCAATCGCCAACATTTAAAACTGTCGCTGCGCTCAGCGTGCCGCCGGGGGCGTACACCGATTCGCAACTCGAACATTTAATTACCGGCAATGTTGTCGCGATTAATCAGAAGCGCGGGCTTGGCATTATTGTCGTCAAAGGTTTGCTGACCAGTGGGCGGCAAATCAATGTGCAACGCACTGCGAATAAATCGGTGCGCGAAGTCAAAGCGATTTCGGATAAATACATTGGTTTGTTAAATAACGATGGCGCGCGCAATGCGTTGCGACAGCAAATCATCGCGCTGTTTTCGCAAATGGAAAAAGACGGCGCGCTGGTGCCGAGCACCGACGGCAAAGATCCGGCATTTTTCGTCAATGTGTATTCCACCCAGACCGATTTCGCCAACGGCATTGTGCGTATCGATATTGCGATACGACCGGTGCGCGCAATCGATTACATCTACGCGACGATTCTTGTGAAGAATTGATACGGTTTGAGGGAGCAACAAAATGCCACAACTATTTACTGCTTTTGCCTCGGAAGTAAAAATCAACGAGGAAACTGTCGAAGGTTTGCAATCGATCGAATACAACGTCGTCAAAAATCGTCAGCAGGTCGGCGCGATTGGTACCGACGAACGCATCGCCGTTTATTTCGGTATTAAAAATGTCGCCGGTACATTGCGGGTGGCATCGATCAACGCGACGCTCGACGGTTTTCTGCAGGCGAATACATCGTTTTCAGTCAGCGCCACGCTGCGCAATGGCGATGCCAAACGTACCGTCTCGTTCGACAGCTGTTATCTCGAAGAAAAATCGTTCGGTTTGAGTTCGGAAGGTCACGCCGAAACGGTTTACGCATTCACTGCAACGCGCGTGCGGGAAGAGTAATAAATGACCGCGTATGTGGATGCAAATAATTGCAGCGTGCGTGATGGCGATAACGCGTGGCCATTTGCTATCGATTGTCACGATGGCAGCGTGCGCATTGTGCTCGATAATTCATCGTATCAATTGCATCCGCTGGCATGGCGTGAAAAACGTAATCTCGCGCGGTTCGCGCATCTCGGCGAACAATTTTTGCAAACGCAATTTTTGCGCACCTCTTTAGGAGCGAGTCTGGAAAAGAGTGTCGATACGCGTGCATCGACTAACAAAGCGGCCGAATTGCCTGCTAGCGCAGAACACCGCGCGGCTTTGTCTGTATTGGCGCGCTGGTTAAATGCACCTGACGGCAATTTTGGTTTGCCGCTCGATCAGCAATTATTGGCATCGGTGACTTTGGATATTTGCAGAAATATGCAGCTGGCGCCGACGGCATTCGATACCTTAGCGGCGAGCGACGTGGAAATATTGTGGCAGGCCACACGCGCAAATGCGCCGGCACCCACGCAAAATGCGCAGCCGATAGCGCCTGTATCGGGTAAGACGCGGATCGTTGTATTGCCGGATGACAATAAAGAAAATTCAAAATCAGAAATTAACACGCGTGATAATTCATCGATTCCCGTAAATGCCGATCTATCGAACAAAATAAACGATGCGAAGGATGCGAGCGCTTCAGTACGTGCTGAGAGTTCGAAAAATAGCGCAGATGAATTATCAAGACCGCCATCGACAATAGACAGAGCGCCTTTTGCTGCGATTGGCAGCACGCCGTTGCGAGCGGCTGGCGAAATTAAAAAAGAAAAATCAAAAAATCGTTTCCGTATTAATTTAGCCGCGCCTGTCGCCAAAATGATTTCAACGTCGTTCGCGACTAATGCGCATTCAGCAGCTCAGACCGAATTTGCGCCGAGTGAATTTCAGCACGCTGATTTTTCCGCGCAGCCACACGCGCTCGATTCGATGCGCGCCGTTGCCGAAGTACGTGCGATTAACGCTAACGCGCAGCCATCGACGTCGATAGTAAGCATGGCGTTGCCACAAGATATCGCCAAGATCACGCCGAATGCAGATGTGATTTCGACGCCGCAATTAGCTGAACAATTTATCGAATTGTTTGCCGAGCGTTTACACGAAGCTGCCGCGCTGGTTGGCATCGACGTGGAGAGCTGATATGGGCGCACCGATGCTCGACGACATCGAATTAAAAGCGGTGCAGCACATCCGCCAGGAAACCGATCAGGGTTTTGTGCAGCAGCGCATCGCCGGTCTCGACGGCACACTGCACCAGAAAATCGGACGCAAATCGCATCGCGTGTTGCTGAGCGGATTTTTATTGCCGGAAACTGCTACCGACGATTTAAAAAAATTGCAAGACAAAGTAAGCGCCGGCACCGAGGTGACTTTTTCCGCCGACATCACTACGGCACTTAGCGTCGACAAAATGGTGATCGAATCGTTTGTCGCCGAACAACAAGTCGGCCCGGCTGGACAAATTGCGTATCGATTGGTGCTCGCAGAAAGTCCACCGCTGCCGCCGCCGGCTGAATTGAGTTCGTTCGGCGGACTCGGTGATTTCGGCTTGGGCGATTTGGGTTTCGATCCCGGCGCGCTCGGCGATGTGCTCGGCGACATTGCCGATCAAGCGGGCGCCGTGATGGACGCTGTCGATACCGCGCTCGATGCGGTGCAACAAATTTCGGCGCTGGCCAATTTGGCTGATCTCGCCAACATCGGTAATCCGATTAAGCCGCTGTCCGATAAAGTCGGCGAATTAAAAGCGGTCGGCTCGCTGGTCGATGGTTTAACCACTGCGGTTAAAGGGCTGACCGAATGACATCGCAACTGTTGCCAAGTTACGCGCTGACGTTGGGTTCGCAGCAGTGGACCGAACAGGCGTTGCGCATCGTTGTGACGTTAGAGTTGGCGCCGCGCGTTGACTTATTAACCGCATGGTTGCCGATTGCAGCGCCGCTGTCGGCCGATCGCGGCGATCGCGTTGAGCTGAAAATTAATAACGGCGAAAAAGAAGAAATCGTTTTCACCGGCGAGATCGATTCGATTCAGCGCGACTTCGATAAATTTCGCGTGAATTGCGTCAACGCCGGCGGCGTACTGGCGCGCTTTCGTCCAGCGGACACTTACGAAAACATCAGCGCCGCCACGGTCATTAATAATTTACTCGATAGCATGGGTGTCGACGCCGGCGTTATCGAAGCCGGTCCCGATCTGCCTTTTTACGTCGCCGATCCAACCCGCACCGCTTGGGAACATATCGCGCGCGTTGCCGGTTGGGGCGGCGCAGTCGCTCGAGTCGGTGCCGATAACAAAGTCGACGCGAGCGTGATCGATGCGTCGCAGGCCGATGTCGCGTTGCTCTATGGCCGCGAAATTATTTCGTTGCATGCCAATAAACGCAGCGTCGCCATCGATTCGTTTGTTGTCGCGGGCGAAGCCGGCGCCGGCGATACCGGCTCGGCCGATGTGCTGCGACCGAGCACCGATTTTTTTGGCGGCAATCGACCTGACGGTCCCGCGCGCGGCAAGCGCTGGCAATTCCAGCCGGCGTTGCGCACCGCAAAATCCGCTGCCACTGCCGGCGCCGCGCTGCAGCGGCAATACACATCCAGCCTCGACGCAGGATATTTCCGCGCATTTTTGCAACCGCAATTGCGTTGCGGCAGCGTCGTCGACATTCAGCAACTGCCGGATGGTTTATTGGCCGGCCCAATTTGGTTGACGCGTGTCGAGCACGAATTGGGCGGCGGCACCGCGACTACGCGCGTGCATTTTCATCAAGGTGGCGATGCATTCGATCCCAGCGCTTTACTCGGTTCACTCGCCAGCGCCATCGGTGGTTTGTTGTGAACGCATTTTTTAATTTCTTCGCGCGGCGGAATTTGTGATGCAGCAAATCGTGCAAACCATTCGGCAAATTGCGCGGCATGAAGTCGAGCAGCATTGGCACCCGTGTTTGGCCGTCGTGAAAACATTACACACCACCGACGACAGCAATCAGCTGTACGCGTGCACGGTGCAATTGCGCGAGACCGGTTTGGTGTTGCCGAAGGTGCCGATTGCCACTAGCGTCACCGGCGCGGCGGCATTACCGCGCGAAAATGATTTAGTGATCGTGTTATTTCTCGGCGGCGACGCACATGCGCCGGTGGTGATCGGCCGTTTGTATAACGAAATTGTCGCGCCGCCGAATAACAAACCGGGCGAATGGGTGACGGTATTGCCGGGTGACGAAACCGGTATCGATAAACGCGTGGAATTGCGCGTGAACACGCCGGGCGATGGCAGTCGCGATATTCAATTAAAACTCGGCGGCGATGTTGAGATCGCGATCAATATCAACGATGGCGGCATCGAATTAAAAGCGCAGGACACGACCTTTAAATTAACGCAAAGCAGCAGCTCGGACGGCAAGGCCGAATTAAAAGTTGGCGACTCGTCAGTGATTGTCGAGCAAGGCGGCGATATAAAAATCGAGGCGAGCGGCACGCTGACATTGAAGGCGAACAAAATCGAAATCTCCGGCGACACGTCAGTGAAAGTGGCGGGACAAACTATCGATCTCAATTAATTAATTTTTCGCGAAACGGTAATTGCATACAGCGCATCGAATTGGTGAATTAAAGAACGTAACGGAAAAAATTAATTTACTGAATTGATCAAGGAGCGGCACGCGATGGGACAACCGGCAGCAAAACAAAACGATCAGATCATCGGCACCGATACACATATCGTGATTGTGCCAGCCGGCCCGGCGCAAGTGCCGACACCGCTACCGCATCCGTACACCGGGATTATCAACGGCGGCACCATCAGCACAGTGAATATCGGCGGTGCAGCGGCGGCCGTGGTCGGCTCCACTGCTGACAATTCGCCGGCGCATATACCGACTCCGCCCGGCGTCAGTTTTCAAAAACCGCCGAGCAATAAAGCGACGATCCAAGCCGGCAGCGGCACCGTGAAAATCGGCGGCAAAGCCGCTGCGCGCAATGGCGATATCGCGTTGACCTGCGACGATCCGGCCGACGCGCCGATGGGTTCGATCATTGCGGCGGGCACGGTATTTATTGGTGGTTAATTAAATTCGGTCGAAGCACCGATATTGAGTTTCGGTCACAGCGGTCATTGCTCAAATTCAAGCGCACGCGACGGAATAAATAACCATGGCAATTGCGACACAGAAATTAAAAAACTACGCCGTGCTTGGCAGCGATATCGCACTGACGCGTTACAGCGGTGTGCCGAGCAGCGTACCGCTGGAAGTCGCCGATTCATGGGGCGTGCTCGATATGCAAGTGGTGCCCGGTGGTAAAGGTGGTCTGCCGCAAAAAGGCGATATTCGGGATGCCGGTGCGGTCGCCGGTCGCGCGAATTTAGCGCAAGCATTAGTGCTGCGTCTATTGACGCGACAGGGTGCGTTGAGCGGTTTGGGTCATCCCGATTACGGTTGTCGTTTGCTTGAATTAATCGGCGAGTTGAACAACGACAACACGCGCAATCTAGCGCGACTATTTACGATTCAGGCGATCAACCAGGAAGCGCGCGTCAAACAATTAATCGATCTCGCGGTTACCGTCGTTGCCGATCAGCCCGACACGATTCGCATCAGCTTTTCAGTGCTGCCGGTGAACGACGACGATCCGCTCGCACTGACATTGGAAGTGGTGCTATGAAAAAAATTAATTCGATCACGAAAATAATTCCGCTCGAATTTATCGCGAGCCCGCGCGCATGAGTTTTGTCGATCGTATTTATCCGGACATCGTGCGCGATGTGCTGACCAATTTGACACAGGGTGTGACGCGCGAGTTGCACCGCGTTTCTTACAAACCGCTCGCGCGGCCGTTGCAGGTGCCGGATATTGTTTTACTGCGGCGCCCAGTGAAACGCGTATCGGTGGTGTCGGGATTTATCGAACCGCCACAGCCGTCCGATCCGCTGGTGCGTTACACGTTCTCGCTCAACGATTACGAGTTGGTGGCCGATCCGAGCGATCCCACCGATGTCAGTCGCATTCGCTTTCTGCCGTTCGGCAAAAAACCTGCAACCGATACCGATGTCACCGTTAATTATTATCCGCGCAGTACCGACCCTACCCCGCTCACCGATTTAAATGTCGGCAGTGTCACGCGCACATTGCTTGAAGCAGTGAGCAAAGAAATGGCGTTGCTCTACGCGCAATTAAATTTGGTGTACGACTCGGCCTTTGTCGAAACCGCCACCGGCGCGTCGCTGGAGCGCGTGGTGGCACTGCTCGGCTATCAGCGTTTCCGCGCGGGACGCCCGACTGGCAGTGTGACGTTCACGCGTCGCGCCGGCGCCATCGGCAGCATCACCATTCCGGCCGGCACACCGATCACCGACAGCGCCGATAAAATCCGTTACGAAACTATCGAAACGCGCGCGCTGCTCGCCGGCGAAGCGACTGCGCAAATTGCCGTGCGCGGCAGCAGCGATATCACGCCGGTGGTCGAGACCGGCGTGCTGACCATTATTCAACGCGCGATTGCCGGTCTCGATACCGTCACCAACGAGCGCCCCACTACGCGCTCCAGCGATGACGAAACCGACGAACAATTGCGTGCCCGCGCGCGCGACGCATTGCTCGCCAGCAATAAAGGCACAGTCAGTGCGATCGAACACGGCCTGCTGCAATTGCCTGAAGTGCGCAGCGTAAAAATTGTCGAAATGCCGAACGGCGTACCCGGCGAAATTAAATTATCGATCGATCTGGCGCAGCCCAATGCCGCCGGCGATTTACCGCTGGCGGTGCTCAATCGCATTGAAGAATTGCGCCCTGCCGGCATTCGCGTAGTGCGCGACAGCGCCGGCAGTATTGCGCTGCAGGCGAAGCTGCAATTGACGCTGGCCCGCAGCAATATGGCGCCGGCCGATATCGCGCAGATTCACAAAACCGCGCAGTCGACATTGGTCGCGGAAATTCGCAAAAAAGGCGTTGGCGAAAAAATTCGCAATCGCGCGCTAACAGCGGCGGTGTTGCGCGACGAACGCATCGTCGATGCGGTAATTACCTTCAGCGTAAAAGATGGCGCGGTCGGCGATGCCGGTGCGGATTTCGAGCCGGACGCGGCCAGCAGCGTGCAATTGCTCGATAGCGATGTGTCGTTCGCAACTGACAGTTTCGATAAGGCGCTCGCGGCTGGCGATACCATTCCGGTCGAAGTGCGTGCGGCGCTGACGGTGCAATTGCTGGCGGGCGTTGCGCTGGTCGATGTCAAAACTGAAATTCAAACGCGACTGAATGCATTTTTCGAAAATCTGAAAACCGGCAGCGTCGACAGCAACGCGCTACTCACGGCACTGCGCAATGACTCGCGCTATGCGATCGATCCATTGAAATTACAAATCACGCTCAGCACCGTCGATCAATTCGTATTGATCGCGCAGGGCGGCGCGGTATTTACCGTGTTGCCGCAGCAGGTATTTAGCATTGCCTCGGTCGAGGTGAATACATGAAACATCTCGCTGCGCTGCAAAGTTATCTGCCCGATCCGTATTCGCTCGCGCCCGATGCGGTGCTGACGCAACTGCTCGACACCGTCTCGTTGGAAATGGAATGCATCGACGAAGATCTCGATCGCCTGCGCCAGACGCATTGGATTCGCACTGCATACCGTTTGCAGGATGCGGTAAAACTGGCGGCGCTGGTCGGTGTGACGCGTTTGCCGTGGGAAGATTTGCGCACCTTTCGCGCGCGATTGTTGCCGCTGGTGAAAGCGCGCTTGGCCGGTGCACTCGGACCTAACGAAATTAAAAAATTCGTTTACGATTATTTGCTCGAAACCGAAAACGCGCTCAGCGACACCGATACTAATTTGCCGTATCAACTGTTGCCCGGTTTGCAGCGCGTGCCGTTCGAAAATGCATTTGCGCCGCTGCCGGAGCGGCCGCTGTTTCGGCCATTGCAATTAATCGAAAATCCCGCGCGCGAAAAAATCAGCGGTGTGCTCGCCGCGCGCGGTGGCAATATTCCGTATTTATACCGCTGGACCGAAAGCAATAAAGGCCTCGACGAAACGCACGCGACGTTCGCGTTGACCGGCGCGTTCGGCGGCAAAACCACGGTACCGATTCTGGTCAATATCAGCACCGGCGATTTAATCGGTTACGCGAAAGATTTGCCGTTCGGCCAACGTCTGGAAATTAATGCGGCACCCGATAGCGACGAATTAGCCGTCGCCACGTTGAATGGCGTCGATGTCACCTCGCGTTTATTCAGCGTGCGCGGTTTTCAACTCGGCGTGCCGTTCACGCGCGAACAATACGATGAAAAACCGCGCCTGCCGCGCCTCGCGCGCGGCGCTAATGACTGGATTTTTTTAGCGGTCGGGCTATTCGATATCAAAGGCCTCAACCATTTCTTTTTATCGATTGCCGATGCGCAGTTGCGCGAAGGCGTGTTCGACGATTCCGCGTTCGATCACGCACTGTTTCCATCCGGCAATATCGCGCGCTTGGATATGCGCTGGCTCGAAACCGAGCCGGCCAGTTTCGAAGTGCGTGTGCCGCGTTTCATCGTCAGCGAACCGGATTATTTGGCCGCTGAAGAAAGCGTACCGCTGTATGCGGAAATTGCCGACGGTCTGCGCAGCACGATTGCGCAATTGCGCGCGGCCGGTGTGCGCTCGCAAGTGCAATTTATACCGTTTGTCGAAACGCAGTCGCAGCGTGTCAGCGTCACCCTGCCGTGGCTGATTACCGATCGCCAAATCGCTACGGCAGGAACGCACGACAGCTTGGCGTTGGGCGGCCGTTACGGCGACACCACTATCGGAGACTCGCGGTTTGAATAATTCGCTTCAGGAGCCGGTTATGAACAACACGGATTGTCGCCCGCGCGGTCGCCTGCATTTATGCGTGCGCGCTGGCGGCGTGCTAATCGCCGAGCGGCGCACGCGCAATATTGTGCTGCGTCAGGGCGCGTCAATTATTGCGAATTTATTTGCCGGTCAGGCCGGCGCATTCGCGATCAATAACGTGCAGGTCGGTTTCGCGCAGGACGGCGCCACCGCGGAAACCACTGCGCTGGTGCCGCCCGACGACACCACTATTCCGGCGAGCGCGTTGATCAGCGCCATCGCGCCCACCGATTTCAGCATCGTCACCGATAAACCGAACAGCGTGCAGGTGTTGATCGCGAGCGTGTTCAGACCGACGCAGGAATTAATCAACGTCACCGAAGCCGGGTTGTTGGCCGGCGACAAATTGTATAACCAGGTGGTGTTCGAGCCAGTGACGTTGCGTCCCGGTCAGGACGTCACGTTGTTTTGGGAAATAGATTTTCCGTTCGGGCATTGAAATTTCTTTTTTAAAAGTTTTTCGAAAGGTTTTCTCGAAATTTACAGCAACGATTTTTGGAATTTTGTTTGAGATGTTTTTGAAACATTAATTGCGCGAGGCGACCGTCATGCAGGACTTAACGTTAAATATTTTGGGAGTGCCGTTCGCGAATCGCGATCTCAGTGTCGACGTGCTCGATCCGGTTTCGCAAAATGTGGTGCGCACAGTAACGCCATTTTTAGACGGCACCGTGCGCATTCCGAAAATCGATGCCGGGTCCTATGAAATTGCGATTCGTCATCCCAATCTCGCGTTACCGATTATTCGCCGACCTATTCGCGTGCTGCCGATTGGTCCGACCAATATTTCGGTGGTGATCGATCCGTCGAAATTTCGCAACACGCCGATTGAAGATATTCCCGATGCCAATTTGGCGCCGGTACAGGAGCTGGCGCAGTCGGTGGCGGAAACGGTATTGCCGCTATCGAATAAATTGCCCGGCGAAGCGATTTTGTCGCAGGACTGGAACGCAATGGCCGGCGCCATTCGCGACTTAGCCGGCGCGTTAGGGCAGCTCACGCAATTGGTCAGCCCGGTCGGCCACAACCATCCCGAGCTTGAGAAAAAATTCGACGAAGTGTCGGGCAACTTCAACCAATTAATTAATTCGGTGAGTGCATCGCTGACCGAGTTGCAGCGGCAATTTCAAACGCAGCGCATTCGCCAGCAGATTAGCGATGTGCTCGACACTGCCGCCATCGATCCGGCCTCGCCGAAGGGTTTGGAATTTACCGATCTCGTAAAACATCTCGAAACCAATGTCACCGCGTCGCCGACTATTTTCGGACGCGAAGTGCGCAATACCGCCGTGCAATTGTCGACCAAGCTCGAAGCATTAATGGATGAGCGCGCCGCCGATCCGAATTTCGCCACAGCCGATTCGGTGAAGGGCCTATCGACCTCGATCGATTTGGCGAAACAGCAGCGCACCACAACCTACGGTGCCGAATTGGAACATCAGCGCAAAGTCGATCGCTCGATCGGCGGCGCCGTGCTGACGCGCTAGAAAATAGCTGGAAAATAGAGAGCAGAGAGATAACGTCATGGCCACTTCCCTGCAATTGGAACGCATCGCCGCGCTGGTAGAAAAACTCGATCCGGTGGCGAATAAACAGCGCGGCATGCGCATCGAAGCCGACGAATGGAATGTGCTGATCGATGTGCTGCGCGGCATTTTGCAAATCGACCGCACGCAGGAAGATAGCGCGCAAACCGGTTTCGAGCAGCGTTTCGCTGCCATCGATCACACCCATATCGGGCAGGTCGACATCACTTGGCTCGATGCCGATTTGCAGGCGCGGCTCGGCGGTGCGCAGGGTTCGGGTTCGGTATTTACGCGCACCGCGCTCGGCGAAGCAACGCAGAAAATTACCAGCCTCGGTACCGAAGTTGCGCGCTTAAGTACGCTGGCGGAAACGCAGCAACAATTTATCGATCGCGCTGCCGTCGATGCTGTCGATCGCAGTAAAACGCTGACGCAATTCGACGCGCGTTTTGCCGGTGTCGAAAATCTGCGCACGCTGGTCGGCTCGGTGTCGAACGACGTCAACGGCCTGCGCGGCAATGTCGATACCGTGCTGCGATTGCGCACCAGTTTGAGCGATGCCGCCGGCAATCCGATCAATGTCGCGCAATTGCAAACGCAGGTCGGCGATTTGGAAACGCTGCGCGAAAACTTAAAAGGTGTCGACGGCAATTTAATTCGTCTGCGCGATATCGAAGTGAAATTAAATGAAGTCAGCGATGCCGCCGGTGCCGGCAATGGCGCCGGGCTCGATCAACGCATCGCCACGGCTACCGAACAATTGCAGCAGCAATTAAACACGCGCGCGGATCAGCGCGACGCGACGCTGCAGCAGGCGTTGACCGACGGTATCAATGCCAGCGAAGGCCGTTTGCGCAACGATTTAAATACGACGGTCGATACACGCGCGCAAGCGCTCGAACAAAATTTCAACGCGCGCATTGGCGACAGCGAAACGCGCACTAACGCCGGCATTGAGGCGCGCATCGCCAGCTCAGCGGAAAGCGTCACTAAAGCCGCGAACGAAAATAGCGCCGCGCAACTCGACCAGCGTTTGGCTGGCGTGCCCGATCAAGTACGCGCGACCACTAACGATTTAATCAGCGCGTTACGCGCGGACCTGTCCAATCAAATCAGCGCCAATGTCAGCGCTGCGCTCGATACGCGCTTCAATGGTTTGCAAACACAAATCGACACGCGCTTCGGCACGCTCGAAGGCCGCGTCAACGATTTCGAAACACGCATCCCAGGATTGGTTGCCAATGGCGTCGATACTTTGCGCGCCGATCTCGCCACTAATTTGCGCGAGCAAATTAACGCCGGCGTCGAAGGCATTCGCGGCGATTTGCAAAATACCATCAGCGAGCAAATCAAAGGCGAGCTGGCAACGGCGCAAATCGATCTCGATACCCGTATTGGCGCCAGCGTCGACGCGCGCTTCGCCGGGCTCGACGACATAGTCAATAAATCGGTCGAACGCGCCACGCGCGGTTTATCCGACCAAATTAATAGCGAAGTCAAAACGCAAATCGACGCGTTGAAATTAAACGATCAAATCCGCAGCGCAAACACCGATCTGGCGACGCAGTTGCGCAGCGAGCAAACGCTGGCGCTGGCCAATCAGGACGCGAAAAACTCGGCTGCGATCAACAGCAGCGTGACGTTGTTGCGCGGCGAAATCGGCGCCACGCGCAGCGATTTAACCAATGCGATCAATACCCGCAACGTGATCGATGTGACGCGGCCGGTGTCGCCAGTGTTACGGCCTAATGGGTGAACGCGCTGTAAATGGAAAAGAATTGCGCCGTAATGGACAAGAGCTACTGGCCGATGAAGAAGAGCTACGCCCCATGAAGAGCAGTGCAGCCTTAATTGGATAATAGTGGCGGCCGGACGCTTAGCGAAACCGGCAACGAATCAGTAGTGAATAGTGGCGTTCAGCGCTTAGTAAAAAATACGACGTATTAATTTAGCGGCTGATGTTTTCTGGAAGCCGCCCTAGAAATAACCGCAACAGGATAAGCGCTCGATGCTCGGCACCATCGAACAGAAACTGACATCGATCCTCGGCGACGATCTGGCGGCGCGTGCGCATCTCGACGTGTTGGAAGCGCCGGGCCCGCCCGCGCCTGTCGCCGGTCGCGGCGCGGTATTGGTTGCGCTCGCCGAGGTCACGCCGGCGTCGTTGTTCGAGCGCGAACAATTCAATTTCAACGGCGCGCAGAGCCGCCGCATTTTGCCGCTGCAATTTAATGTGAATGTCGATTACGCGCTGCGTCCCGCCGGTAACAACGCGGCGCAACTCGCCAGTGCGCGCGAATTATTGTTGAACGATATTTCGCTGATCGGGCACGGCTTGGCGCGGCCGGAATTAATCAACGGCAAAGCATTCGCGGTGACTGATCCTGATCCGGGTTTTCGTGTGCTCACCTTTGCGTTGACGACCGGCGCGCTGATTCGCGATGCCGACGCCGATGGTTTGTTATCGGCACGATTGCAGTATCGCGGTAGCGCGGAAATTTGGCCGCCCGGGGTGACCCAGGACGAGGGCGAAATTCTCGCCATCGATACGGTCAGCGTGGCGCTGCCGCTCAGCATCGTCGCGACCAATCCGGTCTTGCGCGCGGGGCAAAGCGCCATCGTCAACACGCGCTCGCTGCCGACCTCGCGTTTGCAAACGCGCGAGCCGAGCACCAGCGGGCCGCTGCAACTGGCGGTAACGGTATTGAGCGATGCGCCGCCGGCGCAGCGCGGCACCATCGTCGGCGGTAGTGCCGGACTGGAAACCGGTTTTCGCATTATCGATGTCACGCCGCCGCAAACCGCGATCACGTATCAGGCGCCGGCGGCGGCACTCAGTCGCGGCCGCGTCGAATATGTCGCTGTGCATCTGGCCACGCCGGACGGTCATCGCGGTGTGTTTATCGGCTCGATTGCATTGCGACTGGAGCCGGGCTGATGGATGCGCTGTTTTATCCGATCAGCTATGCGCAGAGCCAGATTGTGCAACTGGTGTACGGCATGTTGGCCGGGCTCGATGTGGTCGATTTTCCCGACGAAGCCGGCGGCGATGTCGATCAGGCGCTGGCGGTGCCGTTCCTCGCCGGAATGGATGCCATCGTCGTCACCAGTGCGCGTTTGGTGTTGCGCAGTGCGCCGAAAAATCTCGATATCGACAACTACGTCGTCAGCGACAACGGCAGTAACGGTGTTTTTCTCTCGCTGCCCGATCCGGCGCGGCTGAAGAAAATAGAAATTGGATTCGACGCGCCGGTGCAGCCGCCGACGGTGCGCATCGTGGTGCGTGGCGCCAGCAAAAATGGCGCGCTGAGCGCGGGCACACCGCTGTTCGCGACACCGGATTTCGGTAATCTCGGCCCGATGTTCAACGCGGTGCTCGGCGGCATGGCGGTGACTAATCTCGATGCCAAGCGCAATTTACTGACGCTGCCGGCCACGCTCGGCAATGCGTGGTTGATTCAATTGGCGACCGGCGATGAGGTTAAAGACCTGGCGCCGCTGCCGATCAAGCCGGCGATTAATCGCGTGGTGTTGGAAGCGGTGCCGCGCAACTTATCGGTTGTGTTAGCGCCCGACACCGACGCGCTGACGCTGTGGAAAAATCCCGGTGTGCTATTGCCGGAAGCGGGCGATCAGGAAATCAGTTTCGCGCCGCTCGCGCAAAAACATTTAACCGCCGCGCTGCAACAGCAAAACGCAACTGCTGCGACCGCCGCGTTGCCGGTGCCGTTGCGTTTTCATTCCGATTGCGGCGGCGCGGTATCCATCGTCACTAAATCGCTGATCGCCGAATACCAGGTGCAGCCGTTCGGTGCCGACGCAAAAACATTTTCGCTGCGCGGTGATTTCGTTGCGTTCACGCTGAGCGCACCGGCACGTTTGGCACCGAGCAAAAGCGCGCTGAAATTAACGGTGAAATTGCTCGGCCGCGATCTTAATGCCGCGTCGCCGGAGCCAACGCTCGAACCACCGTCAAGCGGTTTGCGGGTCGGCCTCGAACACTGGATTGCAGCGGCGATAAATGTCGCACCGCGTGCGAACGAAGCGAACGGCAGCGTCGTGCAAATCGCCAGCGTGCGCATTTATATGGCGAACACCGATGCCGCAGAAATCGTGTTGGAGTTGCGCAGCGATATCGCCAATTCACCCGGCGCAATAGTGGCCGCTCCGCTGGTTCAACAATTGACGGCGAATTTTAGCGGCTGGCTCGAATTTGAGTTGCCGACGCCGCTGAAAGTCGTCGCCGGCAACGCGCCAATCTGGCTGGCGCTGCGCACCAATAAAGGCGATGTACGATGGTTTAATTCAGCCGCCGCAACGGACGCGAGCGCATTGAATAGCAATCTGGTCAGCACTGATCGCGGTGCGACCTGGGGCGCGCCGAATCCGCAATTACAGGCGCCGCGTCCGCTGCTCGCGCAATTATTTCATGTTGTCGATGAGCCGCTGGCGGCGCCGATTATTCGCATTCAGCGTGGCGCCACCGTTTTGCAAAATAATATTTTCGCGAATGCGCAGCAAAAATCCGCGCGCGAATATGCACTCGATGCCACCGCGTTGCCGGCGGCAGTGCATACCGCGCTGGCCAATCAAAGCGGCAATGGCCGTGTCGCCAGCGACTTTTTATTGTTCTCGCGCAGTGCCATCGATGTCGTGGTGGAAGCACTAACGCTCAGCTACGACCCCTTCACTGCCGCAAATGCGGCGACCACCAGCAACGGAGGCTGACGATGGGCAGTTTTGCGCTGACGATTTCCGCCGACGAACTGGCGACCCTGCAGAATGTGCCGCAGCAAATTGCGACGCTGGCCAATACCGCGCAGCAATCGCTGGCGGCGGTACGCAGCGGCGCCAATGCGGGCAATCCGGTCGGCGCATTGTTTTCAGGTTTACAAACGCTCGGTAACGAAGCGGCGCAATTGCCCGCCATCGAGCCGCTAATCGCGCCGATTCGCGATCTCGCCAGCCAATTGCCGGCCAGCGCGCTGGCCGATGTACAGGCCATTGGCGCCGAAATCGAAAAAGTGATGGCGCTGTTTGGGCCGTTAAAAGACGGCCTGCTCAGTGGCGGTATCGATCAGGATGTCACCGGCTTTATCGAAAAAACCATCGGCGATTTAGGCAGTTTATTTAAACCGGGCGAGGAAGTGACCTCGCTACTCGGCGAGCTCGAACAATTTCTGAAATTATTTAAGGCCATGCTCGGCTGGAAAGACAGCGCGCCGAATGCGGACGACGTCGCGGCATTGATTGCGCGAGGTCTCGCCGGCATGGCGCCGGATTTATTGAGCGGCGCCACCGCTGCATTAAATAGCGTGCTGGCCCCGCTCGCCGCCATTGTGCCGAGCGGCGATGAACTGACGCGCTGGCGCGCCGTGCCGACGCAACGTCTCGCGCTGTGGCAGGACATTTCTGCGCGCGTCGGCGGCACCGTCGATTGGGCCACGCTCGAAGCGAGTTTGCACGTCGAGCTCGGCGTGCTGATCGAACTGAAAGCGGTGCGCGATCATTTGTTGCAGGCGAGCCTCGGCAATCTGGCGCGCATCGATCTGCGCGGTATCGCCGCTGTCGCGACGAAAATTAAAGCATTGCCGCAGCCGCGCGATTTTCGTCTAACACCGATACTCAGCGGCTTGCGCAATCAACTCGCCAGCACCGCCGAGCGCATCGAAGCGTGGGAACCGAGCGAAGACGACATTCTGAAACTGGTGCGCGGGCTGGTCGATCAACTGCTCGCTTATGTCGAGAACAGTCCGCTCGGTCAATTGCGCACGCTGCTGGTGAATTTTCAGCAACGCATTTTGCACGCTATCGAAGCGCTGCCATTTCGCGATCTGGCGCAACAGGCCGAAGCTGCGCTGCGCAAATTGGCCGACGCGGTTCAGGTGATCGATCCGGATTTAATTAAAAAACCGGTGCACGAATTTTTCACCGGCATCGAAACCAAACTCGATGCGTTTTCCGACAATGCGGTGCTCGATGCAATCGGTTCGCTGTGGAGCGGCGTCGCCGATGCGCTCAATCAAATCGGCGCGCAAATCCAAACGCTGCGCACCACGCTCGACGGCTTGACCGCGCAACTGCAAACGCTCGCGCAAAATGTGCAGCCGGCGTTGACTGCGATTTCCGACAGCGTGGCGACAGTCGATACCGCGCTCGGCAATTTCGATCTGGAACAGCCGGCGCAGGCGGTGATTGGCGAATTAAATAAATTGCGCGATAAAGTTGCCGCGCTCGATGTATCGAATTTGCCGGAGCCAGCGGTTGCCGGACTTAAAGCCGGCGCGGAATTTCTGCGCAATTTGGATTTGGCCGGCACCATCAATCCGCCGCTGAACGATGTATTGAAGGAAATCGATCCGACCGCATTGATTCAACAAGCCGCCGATAAAATCGGCGCGATCACCGCGCAATTAAAACAGCTCGACCCCGCCGTGTTGACGCGCGATCTGGATAAACCGGTCGACGATTTGCTCGCCGAGTTTTCCAAAATCGGCCCCGAACAGTTTTCGAAATTATTGAAAGACGCATTGCAGCCGGTGACGGACGCGATTCACTCGCTCGATTTTTCCGAGCTGCTGGCGCCGATCACGCGCATTTATGCCGAGCTGGCAGCGAAGGTCGATGCGATATTAAATCCCGATGTGATTTTTGCGCCGCTGGAAGCCTTGTTCAAGCCGATTACCGATGTGATCGACGCATTGCAGCCAACGCGATTTATTCAATTGCTCGAACCGCACAGCGACAGCATGGTGAGTAATGTCGGTGGCGCCGCCGCGCCGCCGGCGATTATTACCGGCGCGAATTTGCAGGCGGCGATGCCGGCCGGACCGGAAGCGGATGACGATTTATTCGGCTTTCGTATCGGCGATATGTTGGTGCCGTTGATCGATTTGCATCGGCAATTAACGCAGGCATTTAACAGTCTCGATAACAATGTGTTGTCGGCGGCGGCGGCGAGTTTGCGCGCTGCGTTGCAGGGCGGCCTCGATGCGTTAAATCCATTGTCAATTTCCGCACATATCGACACGGCGTTGGTGCAGGTCCATCTCGAATTCGAACCCGCGCAAATTTCCGCGCAATTAAGTGCGGCCACGCTCGCCTATCACGATGCGGTCGGCGCGATTGCAAGCGCTGCAGCTTTGGCGACCGCGCCGAACGATGCTGCAACATCGACGCGCGTGTTGGCGTTGCTCAATGACATGAATCCGCTGGTACTGGTACCCGAAAGCGCACAATTCGACGGCGTGTTCAGCGCGTCATTGCAGGTACAGGCGAACCTCGATTTATCCGCATTTGCCGATGCAGCGCCGGCATTGGCGCAAATTCAAGAATTGTTGCCGGAGTTTTTGCGTGTACCGGAATTGACCAGCGATGCCATTCGGCAAGCGTTGCAGGACCTAGATCCGGCGCCGCTGCGTATCGAAATCAACACACTGTTCGATCGCATCGGTAAGCGTATTGTCGCGCTGCAGCATATCGTAGCGGCGGCGTTCGAGGAGTTGGGCCGCATCGCCGAAGAATTTATTTTGCCGGTAACGCCGAGCGCACTGGCGCATGTTGCCGACAATTTGCACGCGGCCTTAAAACAGCAGGTGCAGGAATTTTCGCCGACGCGTTTTAAAGACGAAGTGACGCTAATTTTCGATGTGGTGAAGCGCCAGCTCGGTGCGTTCGATCCGGTGATTATCGTCAACGAATTAAACGGCCTGCGCGATGCGCTGATTCAACAATTAAATGAAATGGTAACGAAGCTGCTGCCCGATCCGGCGCCGTTTCATGAGCTGCAAGATCAAATGGCGCAATTGAAACCGAGCCAATTGTTAGCGCCGCTGGTGCAAACGCTGCAGCCGATCAGCGATTTGGTGGCGAAGCTCGACGTGCATGTTTTATTTCAGCCGTTGATCGACGCCATTGCGCGTATTCGCGATGAATTGCCAACCGTGGTGGCGGAAGTTGAAGCCGCGCTCGACGAAGTGCTGGCTGCATTTCCGGAAGGCGGTATCGACAGCGCATCGGTGTCTGTTTCGGCCTCCGCTTCGGTCGGCTAATCGCAGCGCAAAAATAGTTTATTGCCGCGCTGCATTTCTTTTCGATTGAGCAACAATTCGATTTTTGAGAATTCGGTTTCGAAAAAGTAAACGGAGTGACTGCCATGAATGCGCCGCTGAAGCGACCGGATCGCGTCTTTAAAACCGTGCAGCTAGCCAACGGTGCCGAGCGCATCGAGCAATACGATTTTCTCAGCCGCCTGCAGCAGGTCGATGAACCCGACGGCAGTTATTTGCGTTACGGTTACGACGCGAATAATCAATTGGAAAAGCTCGAACATTCCAACGGCGAGCGCGTGCGTTTCGTGCGCAGCGACAATTCGATGAGCGCAAGCAGCGCGCGCGTCGAAACCACAATTTTATTCGATCAAAATAATTTCCCAACGCAATGCATTTATCGCATCGACGGCCACGAATGGCGCATCGATTATCGTCGCAATGCGCAGGGCCGTGTGACCGCAATGCGTTATCCGAACAGCAACGAATGGCTACGCGTCGGCAATCGATTAAGTTGCGGAGCGCAGTTATATGCCGAATTAAAAGTGCCTGAAATTATTTTTGCCAATGGCACGCGCAGCATTGAGCTGTGGCAAGAAATAGAGCAGTTGCAGGAAAGTGAACAACAGCAGGAAATAGAAAATGCCGCGCTCGTTACCGCCGATAATGCAAAACCAATACGGCGGCAGTTGCAGCGCATCGCGCATTTCGATGCGGAAAATAACGCACGCGTCGATCAACCGTATCGCTATGACGATAATGCCCGCGTCGTTGGCGCCGGTACGCAACAATTTAATTACGACGATGAAGGCCGTTTAATTGCGTGTGATGACGTTCATTATCAATTCGATGCAAGCAATCGGTTAATTGCCGCAGATGATATTGAATTCTCCTATGGCGCTGCGCCTCATGTAGCGCAAGCGGGCGCCATGCAATTTGACTACGACGCACTCGGTCGGCGCAGCGCCAAACACGACGCAAGCGGCACGCACTACTATCGCTACAACTTATTCGGCCAGCTCGCTGCGGTCACTTTGGCTAACGGCGGTGTAATTAATTATTTGTACGATGGCTTTGGTCGCTTGGTCGGTCGCGCAATCGATAGTTCGAGCGATGGAAAAAGCACGAACGAAATAATTTATTACATCAACGATTTCGAAGGTCATCGCATTGCCGAATGTTCCGCCAGCGGCGCGGTGCTGCGCAGTTATTTATGGTTCGGCGCGCAGTGCATCGGCGCCATCGATGGTGTGTGCGGCGCCAAATTAAGCCAATCGTTTCACCGCGTGCACGGCGGCACGTTGGCGGCAATTGGCGACAGCGATGGCGCACTGCAATTAATTGCGCACGCCGATCCCTACGGCGCCGATGCGCACATTATCGATAACGTGCCCGGTTACGCGTGCTTATTCGGCGACAGCGCGACCGGTTTATTACATGCGAGCAGTCGCTGGCTCGATCCCACTATCGGCCAATTTATCAGCGCCGATTCATGGTTTGGCACGCACGCGCTCGAGCGCATGCCGGGCGGCGCGCGCGAAATATTCAATGCATTGCCGGGCGGCACCGGCCGCGCGATGAATGCGCAGGCTGCGTACGATTGGTGCAATCGCGATCCGGTCAATTACTGCGATCCGAATGGCCACAATTTTATGGGATTGATCTGGTCGACGATCTCCGCGTTTCTTTGGTCGATGCAAGTCACCAGCATCGCGTTTCAAATGGAATTGGTGAGCCTGGTTATTTTTATTCTGGCGACATTTCCGGGCTTCATGCCGGCGTGGAATTTATCCGGCTGGAAACGCATCGCGCCGTGGAATGGTTTGCCACCGCTGCTCGGCTCGAGCCGGTTGATGGTGCCGTTTGCCTTTCCGCTCAACAGTATTTGGAATGCCAGCGGGCAAGTGTTCACGATGGGCAATGTGATCTGGGTCAACGGCGACCAGATGAGCGAACTTGAAAGCACGTCGCAGCGCGATTTAATCGAATGCAGCAATGCGAGCACGTATCGCGCGGCGAGCAATGAAGTCGCGGCCGATATGTATCGCGTGCGCAGCGCCAATGTGGTCGCGACGGCGACAGTCGATGGCTCGGGCCTGAATTTAAATGCAGTGGCAATTACAACACCGGCAGCAGCGGCATTAACCGATGTATTTATTGCTGGCGGCGGTGGCGATTGGCTGTCGATTCGAATTCATGGCGCCACCAGCGGCGATGAGCTGCGCCAGATAACCAGCATCGGCGGCGGCAATTTCACGTTGAATGCGGCATTGCCGGCGAGTTTTTTTAATCAGGCGATCGATATCGCACGACTCGATCCAGCCGCTGTGCATTTGCAGAAAGACGATGTTAACGCGACACGCACGATTCGCTTTGTGCGCGGCAATGCATTGCATATCGCCGCGCAATTACCCGAAGCAGTGCCCAGCGAGAGCATCGGCGCGACCGAATATATGCCTGCCGCTATTCGCGCGAAAACTACCGCGGCCTCCACGCGCGAAGCGGCGCTGATTCGCGTCGCCGATAAAAAAGATCAGCCGCTGTATGCGGTGAATGATTTTCTGCGCGTGCGCGCCGGCAACGATTATTCGGCGCGGCGGCTGACGCGGTTGCGCGGCACGCGCGATTTAATTCTCGACACCGCATTGCCGCCCGATCCGACGCAGATTAAATACCTGCAAGTGGAAGTCGCGAAAATGAGCGCGAGCGGCGCCGCGATTGCGGGCCAAACCGCCGGCGGCGATCGTGTCAATGTCGGCACCATCGCCGATCTGCGCAAGGCCGATGGTGTCGCGGTAGAAAACACCGGCGCCACGCCGGCCACTATCGAGCGGCGTATCGTCCTCCAGGTTTTTGTCAGTTGCCCGATTGCCGCATTGCCGGCCGCGTTGCAGGGCGTCGCGATCAGCGTCGATTTGATGACGGCCGACACTAGCAAACAGGCGACCGGAAAAAACAGCAGCGCCAATGATATCGACACCGATAAAGATCAGGCCGGCCGTTTCAATAAAGATCAGGCGGTACGCGTGCGCAAAGCACCGGCTACCGATTTTTTCACCACGGTCGCAGTGGTCGACAATGCCAATAATAAATTGTCGCTGACCGATGCATTGCCTGCCGCCGATTTTCCGAATGGCACTGCCGTCACCGTGCATTTAATGACGGACACCAAACATTTCAGCGCCGATCAATCCATCGCGCCGGGCACGCAAGTGACCTTGCAGGTCGATCAACCGAACAGCCCGGTCTTGAACGATGTATTGCGCGTGCGCGCGGCGAGCGATACCAGTGGCGGATTATTGCGTCAGGTCAATGCGGCGCCCGTCGTGGTGGCGCAAGTGGACAGCGCATTGCCGGCGACGCACACGGCGAATTTATCGGTGCAGCGATTCGCGCCGGTAGCGAATACGGTGAAAGACAATTCCGCAGCGCCGCTGGTGCAATTGCGTTTCACCATTAGCGGCGCGACCAATCCGTTCGTGCAAGGCGATGAATTATTTTTCGCGCAGGGCGAGGAAGGTTACGGAAAAATTATCGCCGCGCCGGTCGGACAAATTATCGAACTGGAACATCCGATCGAATTTGCACTCGGCGCGAGCAATATCGGCGTGCAACGCATTACACCGACCGGCGCCAGCACGCCAGCGGCAAAACTAAGCGAGTCGCTGATTTTAATTCCGTCCGATCCCGATGAAGATCCGATCACGCGCCGGCGCGCGGTCGAATCGCACGAGATGCGCCACGTCTGGCAATACTCGGTGCTGGGACCGTTCTTTTTCAGTTTTCCACTGCCGTGGTTAATCAACCTCGGCTTCTCCGCGTTCGGTTCGGAAGCGACTGGCAACAGCGCGAATAAAGTGATGCGCAATATCGGCCTCGGCGGTTTGGATTCATTATTTTCGCTGGTGGTATGGGGCGTCGGTTCGGTGTTGGGAAAAACCTCGAAGGCCGCCGATATCGATGGCGAGCTAATCGACGCGGATCGAAAAGTCATTCAATTCGGCGCCGACGCCGATATCGAAAAAATAAAAACATTTACCGAAAGCTCGCCGTGCGAAGCGTCGAAGGATGGCTACGCCACCTACAACGTCATCGACAAACTCGATATTGCGCAGCGCAAAGTAACGCTGCGGTTTTCGCTCGAAGCCGATAAATTCGCGACTAACGATCGCGTCAATTTAAGCGTGAGTCCGTTCGAGAAAATTCGCGCCACCGTCAACAAATGGTTCAGCCTCAATTTGGAAGAATTGTGGAGCAGTCACATTCCGGTGTCGTGGGGCCGCGTGCTGTCGAAGTTTTTAAATCGCGACAGCTGGTTCCCGCTGCTGGGTTTGTATCCGATCGGTTTCATGATGGCCGGCGGCAATCAATCGCGCATGCACTTCGAGCAGGACGCCAGTTATCACTCCGGCGATGTGTACACCAATTTCGCCACCAGCGAGCCGGCGACGATTTACGTCGGCCAGTTTTCGCGCGTGTGCGGTTTTATTTCCGGGCGCGGTGCCGGCGATACCGCAGTCGGTTTAGCCGATGACAATCCGCTCGAAATTTTAACGGTGGAAACACCAGCGGTGACGGTCGGCGGCCTGCCGTTGCAGCCGACCGATCTGGTGTTCGGCTCGGTGTCGGCGGCACGCGCCGGCCGCGTACGTTTTCGCGAAAACTACTACATGCACATGAAGGACAAAGTCGAAAACGCGATGGGTGCGTTTTTCGCCGCCTCGCAACCCGGCGTTTATATCCTGCACGTGCCGGGCGAATTACCCGCCGGGGACTTGGTGACAACGGTCGCCTTCAACGCCGACTTCCAAAAGCTGCGCAATATCACCGTGCAGGCACTGACAGTGACGCCGACCGGCAGCGCTACCGATCCGCTGTTCGAAACCGAAACCCTGCGCTTCGTCATTGGCGGCGATGCCAAAGCCAAATACGATCTGCAATACCACGGCGCGGCGCCGGCGAAGGCGCTCACCTTCGACGCGGCCAATACCTTGAATGTGACGGTGCCGGTCGGCGCAGCGGGCGCGCACACGCTCGATATCAAGGCAACCTACAAAGCGACCGATGCGGTATTTCACGGCGGCGGCCAGCTCGATACGATCAATCTGACGGCGGATCAACTCAGCAACATTTGTCAGGCGCTGCCGGTCACTGTGCAGGCGTTAATCGCCCCCACCATTGCCGACGTGCAGGCCGGCAAAAGCCAAACCTTTCAAATGCCGATTGCGCCGGCCAGCGTCAAAGTGACCTCCGCGCTGCCGGCCGGCGCTGCCACCAACGCCAGCGTGATCAACGGCAAAGGCCGGCCGGCGACGCTCACTTTCGTCGCGCCGAACAAGGTGACGACGGCGACGACGGTGACCTTCGATCTAGTGTTCGGCAGCGGCGCCAACAGCAAAACCGTAACGGTCTCGGTGCAGGTCACGCCGGTGCCCTAACGCTTCGCCCCGCCACCAGGCTCGTCCGCATATTGTGTAAATATTGACTCGGCGCAACGAGCCCTATAGTTTCTCTATCGATTCCCTGAACACGAATTCCCTGAGCACGAACAGACACGACAACGCATAACACCGGTCGACGTTTGCCAGGAGGCGCCGACATCGAGCAATTCCCCGTCGTAAACAGGAGCGCGCAGCATGGCCGTAGGGCATTCTTTGGAAGTGATATCGGACACTGGAGCTACATCGCCGCTGTATACGGCAGATCAGATTGCCGCGGAACAACTGGCGATCGACGTGCTGGGCTTACCCGAGACACATGCAATCTGGGCCACTCTGCGCGAACAATTGCGCGACGACATGGCGATGCAAAAGCCCGACGGTCCGCTGACGCTGGAACGCTCGCTGACACTGTGGGCGACCTTCTTAACGATTCGCGAGTGCGCCGGCGATGTGGCGCGGCCGAAAATAATCTGGGGCGTGGAAAACTCCGCGCACCAATGGGGCGGTATCAATTTCCCCGGCAGCGGTGTCGCCGGCGACAACCCGGACAATATTTACCGCTCGTCCTTTATCAACGGTATTTCCAGCTACGAAGTGCGCGGCGTGCGCCCCGCCCATGCGCCAACCCAATTCAGTATCGAAGTCACCCGCGGCGGCCCGGGCTTCTTCCTGCTGTCGCCGCAGACGCCGGGCACCCCCGATCTCGGCGATCAGGTCGCGCTATTTAGCGATCGCGACCTCATCGTCGATGCCGATGGCCGCTTTACCGTGACGCTCGACACCAAGCCGGCCAATGGCCGCATCAACCATATTCAAATCGAACTCGGACCGCAGGCGGTCAACTTTCGCGATTCCCTGTCCGACTGGAGCGCCCGGCCGCATCAGCTGGATATCATCCGCACCGATGGCCCCGCCGCCGGACCGCAGCTGACCCGCGACGAAATCATCCGCCGCACCCTGATCGACATGCCGGCCTTCACGCTGTTCTGGGCACTGTTCAAGAATCACTGGCTCGGCACCCCGGCCGTCAACACGCTGCCGCAGGCCGTGCCGCGCGACGGCGGCTGGGGCTTTCTTGCCGGCGGTCATTTCGATCTGGCCGACGACGAAGCCATCCTCGTCACCACTATTCCAGCCGGCGCCCGCTACACCGGCGTGCAAGTGACCAACCCGTGGATGATGGCGAACGACGGCGCGCTGGCCTTTACCAGCCGCAATATGTCGCAGGTAACACCGAATGCGCAGGGCGAAGTCACCTACGTGATCTCCAAGCGCGATGTCGGCGCGCCGAACTGGATCGACACCACCGGCCTGCGCCAGGGCATCGTGATTTTCCGCTGGCAACAGACCGCCGCAAACACTCAGGCACACACACTGCTGCGCGATTTCCGCATCGTCAAAGTCGCCGACATCGGCAATCTGCTGCCGCCCGATACGCCGTGGGTTTCCGTTGAGCAGCGCGCCGACGAGCTGGCCCGCCGCACCGCGTCCTATCATCTGCGCCTGCAATAACTCGGCGTTATCTGCATCAATTGTAGAGGGCACGCCGCAACCCGCGCGTGCCTGATCCGCCCAATCTGCAATACGCTCCAACCCACTTTTTATATCCGCTGACCTACCTTCCAATTGCTCATACCCACTTAAGAGGTACCCCTCCCCACCTAAGAGGTACTCCCTCCTACCTCCGAAGTACCCCCACCCACCTCAGAGGTACCCCCCTCCCACTTCAAAACGAGGAAATCCTCTGAAAAAGCTCCGACAACGGAGCTCTCCGATGGGTCGTACCCTTAAAAAGAGAGGACACCGCACCAAAAAGCTGCGGCATCCTCCAAAAAAGCTCCGGCGTAGGAGCTCTCGGATGGGTCATACCCCTAAAAAGGGAGGACATCGGAGCAAAAAGACTCGGCATCGTTGTTTTGAGGTGGGTGTGACTGGTTCGGGAAAGGGATTTCGCAATCAAAATGCGGGACGTTGTATCCGTCCATCGGGCGGACTGGTCGATAAAACACATTCGGTCTAATCTGCATAACAACTACGGATAGTGGCCCCTTCCCAAGTGCTGGCGCAGCTTCCAACACAATTAGAAGACTGCCGAAATGGATTGGATCAACCGACGCTTCCGAACCAATACCCAACAGACAAGATCAATCGATGCGTCGCTTTTAATTTTAAATGCGGACGTGTTTGCTTACTAATTAGTTGGAGCTCACGTGGATAAAGAATTGCACTACCAGAAAATTCTCAGGACTCAAAAACAGGCATTCTGGTTTTTTCTAAGCATGCCTTTTCTACTGGTTCTTTCCGGCTCTCTTTTTGGAGAGCGCGGCGCTACATTTCTCTTTGCCGCCGATGTTGTAATTGCTTACTGTTTTTCGTTCAGAGTTTTGGGCGTAGACATTTGTCCTTGGTGTGGTCACAGCTTTTTGAGAAAGCATCAGTACGGCCGTCCTGCCATTCTTAATATGCCCATCATAAAATGTTGCGTAAATTGTGGGGCTCCATGTAGTGGCATTGAAAATCCGCCCTAACAGGCGTTCAACGCGGAGAGTTTGCAGTGGGGCATTTTTTTGCAAAATTTTCGCCCGCTGTAAAGCACTCTGCCGGCTAATTTGGCGTTATATTCAAATAAATTCTGCACAAAGGTGAGGAAGTGCTAGAGGGAAATAGGTCGCGCGTTCAGAATCTCGGCGGCGGTGAAATTTGGATGTTCATCGCGGCTCGTATGCTATTGGTTTTGGTGTAGGCATCTTTTAATGGCTTATTTCCCATCAGTTGCAAATAAGCTCGCGTGGCCAGCACTCGGCGTTGGTGGTCTGTTGTTTACTCTTGCATCGCGGGGCTTGCTGCGAAAGCCAGTAAATGATTCATCTGCCTAGCAGCGGTCGCGCTACAAATGGAAAACTCGCGGCATAAATATATGGGTGTCTACTTAATGGGGGAGGCTCTCTTTCAAAATAACCTAGTTTTTCTACAGCCTCGTTAAAAGGAGTTATCAGTGTTAAACACTCAAATAGTTGGCGTGACAGTACGTCTTTTTTCAGTTTGGATAGCTACGTGGGGATTACGCAATCTTCCCGCTTTTTGGGTTTTCGGCGTATCTGACGCCCCACTTTCAGCTCGCATATTTTCTTATACGATTTCTTTTTTGATGCTGCTCATTGCCATGCTCCTCTGGCATTTTCCACTTACCGTTACAAAAAAACTGATTCCCGTCGCGGCCAACACAGAATCAACCAATTTGAATTTGCCCCAATTTCGAAATGTGTGTACTTCATTGTTAGGTTTGTGGGTGTTGAGCAGTGCCGTTCCCAACTCCGGATATGCCGTAGTTGTATTGTTGGCGCGCTCGTCCCCTCTCGACGGCGCTGCACATGCATCAATTGCGAGATTAACGTTAGATATTTTAATCGGAATTTGGCTTTTATTTGGCGCACGCGGGCTCACTAAATTTACACAGTTAGGTGAACCCGGTGCGTAGACATTCAACAAGCGCAGGCAGCGCGTAGGGCGCAATAAATGAAATGCATTGCGCCACGAATCTAGATCGCTGGCGCAATACCCCGCTACGGGGCACGAGCGCCCTCCGGTTACCTGTTAGGCGTTAAAGCTATGGATAACCTCGAAGTATTTGAAAACTCGTTTCATCATTTTGTTCAGGCAGTTGAGGTTATGACTTTGCCTCCGCAAGAGCAGTGCGAACGAATGGGTCATTTCAATGTGGCATTTGAAATTAAAGAGGATGTTTTTGCGGGTGCGTATTTAACTAAAGCCAATGGCTGTTATTTATCATTCGCTGAAGCTGCAGCAATTACAGGGCTTGTTGAGTCGTTAAAAGAAATTCCTTCTGAGGTTTTGTCTTTTACAAACATCAAAGAGGCCAGCTTGGAAAAAATGAAACACCCCTCATGGATTCCGCTGCGCATAAAAGCTAATAACTTGCTTCTTGTTTTAACGTCAGCAAAGGCAAAAAACCATCAGTACTTTAAAGATTCATACAATGAGCTTTAACAATTACAAACCACGAGAGTTATTAACGGATGTTTAGCTGATGGTCTTGTGGAGGAAAATAGGGGCATGGACGGTAGGTTGCTTTTTCTTGCTGTTCATTTTTATGGTTGGCGGACTTGCATATCTTCTTCGGGATATGTGTGACAACGATATCTATGCGTCTATTGTTTCACCGGATGGGAAATTAAAGGCCGTAATATTTGAGCGGAGCTGCGGTGCTACTACGGGGTTTTCCACGCAAATATCGGTAATTCCTTCAAGTGAAGAGTTAAAGAATGAAGGTGGTAACGTATTCATTGGAAGCGGTCGCCCTGAAGATGTAAGGCCCGTTGTATCTTGGCAAAGCCCATCTAACTTGAATATAAGCATCAATAAATATATTAAAATTTACAACCAAGAAAACTCTTGGGGTTCGCGATGGAACACGGTGTACATACAGTACAAATAGCGGGTGTTAACAAGACGCGGTAATCGCAGCTTATAGCTGCAGGGCAGCTCTTATGGAGAAGAAGCATGGGAATTTGTGCATTAGCACCTGATGAAAAGAAAATCCTCACCGAAAAGGTTGGTGAGGCTCTGGTCAAGAAAAGCGGCAAGAAAAAGACTTACACCGTAGAAGAAGTTAAAGCCGCGGCTCGTGGTGCAAATATCCCTTTTGGTTGGGATTGCTGGGCCTATTCCCTTTACTGCGATCGCACAGAGTTCGATGCTTACCATCAGGCCATCGGCGAGGTCTGCAATTTCGATTTCATGCACGGAAAAATGCTAGAGGCCGTTTCGGAAATTCTACCCAACATAGACGCTTCAAGTGTCGGCACATTAACTGAAGTGCTGGGAAGCTCTTCTTGGTTTTCCGATTTGCTTGATTCGTTTGGTGACAGCGTTGATGTTCCGTGAATCTAATAAAGTGTTGAGGTTTCTGCGCTGACGCTTTACGTCAGCCCCAATGCACGGCCTTAGAATTCTAGGAGCAAAGAAAATGAACCCGTCGAGAACATCCGGCTTCTGCTTTATTGTTGATCCCCCGAGTCAAAATCGATATCAAGTCTATTCGGTACACCATTTACCGAAGGCCCCTGCGACGCTTACAGGGGACTTCGCGAAACTGTCACCACTGGCCGCTATATCTGGCATACAAACAGAAACTTCATCTGTTGATGGGATTCGTCCATTTTGCTTTGAATTTAATCCTGGTGATCCGATTGGCAATTATCAAATCGAAGTTTTTATTAACGGCAATCTGACTACGACTTTAAACTTGAATGTGGTTTCAAAATGAAGGTGCCTAGGTGCAAGGTACGTGGCGCAATAAATAAACGGCACTCGTAACATTTAGTCTCTTGTGTCCAATGAGCTAACGTTAAATTTCACCGGAGGAGTCGTGCTTATTCGTCGCTTTCATCTCGGTGAAGATCGTGCACTTTTCGATGTTTATTATTCGGCGATTCATCGCGTTGCCAGCCGCGATTACACAGCGGAGCAAATCAATGCGTGGGCGCCGGTAGATTTGGATCAGAGTATTTGGGCAACGAAGATGCGTGCTATCAAACCGTTTGTTGTAGAGATTAATGGAAAGGTTGTTGGCTACGCCGATGTGCAGCCATCCGGTTACATTGATCACTTCTTCGTTTCGGGATATCACCAGGGCCAGGGAATAGGAAAGCTATTGATGTCGACTCTTCATGGAGAGGCGGCGAGTCTCGGCGTAACTGAATTGACATCCCACGTCAGCCGGACCGCACAGCCGTTCTTTGAAAGATTTGGGTTCGGCATCATTGAGCAACGGGCGCCCGAGTTGCGGGGTGTCGTCGTTCCAAATGCACTCATGCGCAAGGTTCTGCGGTGATGAGGTTTAATAAGACAATGGCGTGACGCTGCGTTCGGCAGCCATGCCACACACACACCAGAGAAGAAAAACAATGTTCAATCACATCATGATCGGTTCAAACGACATCGAGCGCTCTAAGCGCTTCTACGATGCAGTGCTCAGCACACTCGGGGCCGGCGAGCCCGCGCGTGACACAGCGCCTTCTGGCCACACGCGACTGTTCTACCGGCACGAAGGCGGGGTGTTATGTATTAGCGAGCCCATCAACGATGAGGCCGCAACGTTTGCCAACGGCGGCACCATCGGCTTTACCTGCAATTCACCCGAGCAGGTGCGCAGGTTCCATGACACAGCCATTGCGCATGGCGGCATTTCCATCGAAGACCCGCCCGGCCCTCGCGAAGGCGAATGGGGGTCGCTGCACTTAGCCTATGTCCGCGATCCTGACGGCCATAAACTCTGCGCGATTCATCGTCCTGAGTAGGATGGTTGAGCGTGTAGGGCGCATAAATGTAATGCATTGCGCCAGGAATCTAGGTGGCTGGCGCAATGCCCTCTGGTTATTGCGCCCTACGTTAAATGGTTAGACCGATTAGCGGGGAGTTTGACAGTGGAAGGTAAAGGCTCAGTCGAAACGGCATTTGATATATACGAGCATGTTTATGCTCGTATAAATAATGCGAGAAATAATGAAAGCAACCGATTTCCTGAAGGGCATCCAAGTCGAACGGAATACGATTTATCCGAACGAGAAAAGGAACAGTTAGCTCTGCTCAGAGCTAAGCTAACAATGGAAATTGCTAAGCAAAACCACACCACTATTCTTCAGGCGTCAAACAGCAGCGACAGTCTAGCCCGCAAGGTGTTTGCTTTAAATATAGTAGTGGCAACCTTAACCGCAGTTATGGCAGTTTCAGCGGTCTTGGCGCTGATACTGCAAAAATGAAAACATATCGCAAGGCATTCAAATCCGCTTATAGCGCTTACCTGGACGACAAAACGCTATGCGTTTTGTCAGCCCTTTAAACGGCGGTAACTTTCATGAAAGGAACTCAACACTTCTCGCGCATGAGTTACAACGTTCGCCGTGGCCTCCGCGAGATTGTGGCTCCAGATCACCGTGTCTCTAAGGATGAGTGGGCATTGGTTCTCGCCGAGTTTGGCAGCAGTTGTGCTTACTGCTATGCCGTTGCGTCGGCGGAAAATCGGGGCATAGTTCCTGATCATCTCGTGGCCGTGACTGATTTTGGAGAACTCGTGCCTGGAAACATTGTCCCCGCCTGCCAGACCTGCAACGATTCACGCGGAAATAAACCTTGGCGCGCATTCCTCAGTACCCGATTTCCGGTTGAGGCAACAGTCCGAATCCGTCGCATAGAGCAGTACATCGCTGTGCACAACTACTCACCGCGTACTCTGGAATCCTCCCTTACCGGCGAAGAGCTCTCTCAGTACAACGCCCTAGTTGCGGAGTGGGAAGGTTTCCTAGCGAAGGCCCGAGAGCTTCAGTCCAAGGTTGCCAACAGGCGATCGTTGGCAGCTAATAATTTGTTCAAGCCGAAGCTGCTTGGCGACTCGGCTTAATTCATACGCGCTAGTGAGTCGGCAACGGCCGCGTATCACTCGCCGCCAATCCATGATTCCAATACCCCGGATCGGCAAACTTCTGCACCAGAAACTCGATAAACGTGCGCACGCGCGGCGGTACTAATCGGCGCTGTGGCATCACTGCGTATATGCCGCTTTCGGCGATGCTGTAATCCGGTAGCACCCGCAGCAGTTTGCCGCTGCGCAAGTCGTCGCTGATGTGCCAGGTCGAGTGCGAGGCGATGCCGAGACCGGCCAGAGCGGCATCGCGCAGGGTTTCGCCGAGGTTACTTTCCAGCTGACCTTTCACTCGCGTCGCCGTTTCCTGGCCGACGCGATCAGTCAGTCGCCACACATCCTGGCGTCCCAGGCTGCCGACCAAAACCAGACATTGATGTTGTTCCAAATCGGCCGGGGTTTGCGGTACGCCGTGTTGTTCGAGATAGGTCGGTGCGGCGCACAGCACGCGCTGATTGGTCGCCAGTTGCCGCGCGACCAGGCGCGAATCGTTGAGCACGCCGATGCGGATGGCGACATCGAAGCCGGCGCTGACTAGGTCGATAAGCTCGTCGCTGAAGTGAATGCTGATCTGCACGCCGGGATGGAGCGCGAGGAACTCCGGCAGCAACGGCGAGATAAACAGGCGCCCGAACGATGAGGAAGTGCTCACTCGCAGAGCGCCGGTGACCTCGGTGCCGGTCTGGCGCAGGCCGCTGGTCAACGCTTCCAGATCCTCGACCAGCATTCTTCCCTGCGCGGCCAGCGCCGCGCCTTCGGGCGTCACATGCAGTTGCCGTGTGGTGCGTTGCAACAGGCGCACGCCGAGTTCATGTTCGAGCCGTTGCAGTCGTTTGCTGGCGACGGCCGTCGATAAGCCTAAGTTGCGCGCCGCTGCGCTGATCGATCCCAAATCGAGAACCCGCAGAAACAGCGCGATATCGGTAAGTCTGTCCATCGTTTCCCCGCCCGGTGCTCGAGCCGTTATCAACCGATTATTGAAAGTGCTTCATTCTAGCGCCGGTGTTTCGCGACAGTACAAGCGCATAGGCTGCAGTCATTCGCTACCGGAGACCGCCATGCCCTCATCCCTGCCATCCAAATCCGCTCAATCGGCTAGCGCCGGTCGCACGCCGCTGGCGGTTTACGCGCTGACCGCCGGCGCGTTCGGCATCGGCACTACCGAATTCATCATCATGGGTCTGCTGCTGCAGGTCGCCGCCGATATGCATGTGTCGGTGTCGGCGGCCGGATTGCTGGTGTCCGGCTATGCGCTCGGTGTTTTTGTCGGCGCACCGGTGCTGACGCTGGCGACGCGGCGGTTGCCGCGCAAGGCGGTGTTGCTCGGCTTGATGGCGATCTTCACGCTCGGCAATCTGGCCTGCGCGCTGGCCCCTAACTACGAAATGCAAATGGCCGCGCGAGTGCTTACTTCGCTCGCGCACGGAACCTTCTTTGGGGTCGGCTCGATTGTGGCGACCGGACTGGTGGCGGAAGACAAACGCGCCTCGGCCATCGCGATGATGTTTGCAGGCCTTACCATCGCAACACTGTTGGGGGTGCCGTTCGGCTCCTGGCTCGGGTTGCTGCTCGGTTGGCGCGCGGCGTTTTGGGCCGTCGCAGTGATCGGCATCGTCGCCTTGGTCATCCTCGCGCTGTTCGTGCCGCGTCATGTCGGCGCCGGCGTCGCCCCGGTTGCGCTGCGCGATGAGTTGGCCGTGTTAAAACGACCGCAGGTGCAACTGGGCCTGCTCACTACCGTGCTCGGCTTCGCCGGCCTGTTCACGGTGTTCACGTATATTCAGCCGCTGCTGACGCAGATCACCGGCTTTTCCAGCGGCGTGGTGTCGGCGGTGTTGCTGGTGTTCGGCGCCGGCTTGTCGATCGGTAATATCGCCGGCGGCAAATTTGCCGATCGCGGTCTGACGCGTGCATTGGTCGTTACGCTAGCATTGTTGACCGTCGCGTTGCTGGCGATGGGTTTGGCGATTCACGCGAAAATTGCGGCGGTCATTTTCATCGGTCTACTCGGTATGGCCGCCTTCTCAACTGTGGCGCCGTTGCAACTGCGCGTGTTGGAACAGGCCGGCAGTGCCGGTCGTACGCTGGCATCGAGTCTTAATATCGCTGCGTTTAATCTCGGCAATGCATTCGGCGCGTGGGTCGGCGGCGTCACTCTCGATCACGGCCCGGGTTTGGCTGGGCTGCCGATTATCGCCGCCGCAATTTCCGGCGCCGGGCTGTTGCTTGCTTTGTTCAGCGTGCGTTCGGCACGCACGGCGCAGGTCGTCGCCGCTTAAGGCTGTATCCAATTCACGAATTCAGAGCACGTTCGAGTTCAGCTCGCTCGAATTCTTCACAGCTAAGGAGCAAGACATGGAATACCGTTTTCTAGGCAACTCCGGCTTCAAAGTGCCGGCCTTAAGTTTCGGCACCGGCACCTTCGGCGGCACCGGTCCGCTGTTTGGCGCGTGGGGTCACACCGACGAGCGCGAGGCGAAACGGCTGGTCGATATCTGCCTCGATGCCGGGGTGAATCTGTTCGATACCGCCGATGTGTATTCCGATGGTGCGTCGGAAACGATTCTCGGCGCCGCGCTCAAGGGCCGTCGCGACAAGGCGATTATTTCGACCAAGCTGACGCTGCGGCTCGGCGATGGGCCGAACGATGTCGGCGCCTCGCGCCATCATTTGCTCAAGGCCACCGATGACGCACTACGGCGGCTCGGCACGGACTACATCGACATTCTGCAATTGCATCACTTCGACGCGATGACCCCGGTCGAGAGTGTGATGGCGACGCTCGACGATCTGGTGCGCGCCGGCAAAGTGCGTTACATCGGCGCGTCTAATTTCTCCGGCTGGCAGTTGATGAAATCGCAGGCGGTCGCCGAGCGTTACGGTTACGCGCGCTTCGTGGCGAATCAAACGTACTACTCACTGCTCGGCCGCGATTACGAGTGGGAGCTGATGCCGCTGGGCGTCGATCAAGGCATCGGCGCGCTGGTGTGGAGTCCGCTCGGCTGGGGCCGCTTGACCGGCAAGATTCGGCGCGGCCAACCGCTGCCGGCGTCGAGCCGTCTGCATGAGAGCGCCGATTTCGGTCCGCCGGTCGAGCAGGAGCGTCTGTATCGGGTGGTCGATGTGCTCGATGAAATCGCCGCTGAAACCGATAAAACCATTCCGCAAATTGCGTTGAATTGGCTGTTGCAGCGCCCTACTGTTGCCAGCGTATTAATCGGTGCACGCAACGAACAACAGCTGCAACAAAATCTGTGCGCGGTGGGCTGGAATCTTACGCCGGAACAAATCGTGCGTTTGGATAAAGCCAGTTATGTAACGCCGCCGTATCCCTATTATCCGTATTGGGGCGGTGGCGGTTTTGCCGAGCGCAATCCGCCGCCGGTGTAAGTTCATTGCAATAAGAAAAGTGTTAATTAGGATAAAAGAGACGAGCGTTGCAGCTAGAAAAATCATTGCCGTATTTTGTTGAATTATTTTCTCAACGTACGGCATAGCCATTGCTGCTTTTTACAAATTAATTTCCGCCCTCTTATTGCACGCTATCTGCTCCACTCTTTCCGCACTGCTCTTTCGGTATTGCTCTTTCAGTATGGGTCGCTCCGTACCATGTTCTATTTACAGCGCGCGCAGAAATTCTCGCTTCATTGACGATCTTAATCTTTGCACTTTTGATTAATCTGCCGTTCAGTGCGAAATCTCTATTCTCGATTCCAAGTAGAGCAAATCTTTTTATCGATGCGCTCGAAAAAATCCTCGATGAAGGTAGAGAAAATCATGAACACTGGTTCGTTAAAAGAAGCGTCGTTGAAAATGAATTCGTCGAAAGTGACGCACCGCGTAAAACTGATTGCGCTTGTATTAGCGGCGAGCAGTTTATTAAGCGCCTGTGTGGTCGAGCCGATTGGCTATCGCCCGATTTATCGCGGCCCGCACCACTATGACCATTACGAGCGCGGGCATGATGATCGCTGCTAATCGGGATCGCTGCTAATTAATGTGCGCACTGCGTCTCATGCGGGTGCACTGACAACGAGCGCTGGCAGCTCGTTGTCAGGCTTTCATGCGCAGACTCGGCTCTCTAAATTTTTTCTTAATTAAATATTCGAACAATGCGAGAACAACAATGAATTATTTTCTACGCGCTTCACTGCTTGCCGCCGTCACCACACTTAGCGTTAGCGCCTGTGTTGCGGAGCGCCCGCAGCCGCGCGCCGAACATTATCGTCCCGATCAACATCCGGCGTATTTGCATGCGTTAGCGGATTTACGCGCGGCGCATTGGTTAATTCAACATCGCCCTGCGGAAAATTATGCGATGGATGAAAACGAACATATCGCGCTGGATGAAATTGGCGCAGCGCTCAATGAAATTAAAAAGGCGGCGATTGAAGACGGCAAAGATATTAACGATCACACGCCGATCGATGCGAATTTAAATCGCCAGGGTCGTTTGCGCGATGCGGCGAAATTGCTACAGCATGTGCATGAAGATGTTGCGCATACCGAAGACGATCCGTACACGCGTGGTTTACAGCAGCGCGCATTGCAACATATCGATGCGGCGTGGCATGCAACCGATCGCGCCATCGCGGATCTGAAGCGCTAACCGCATTTCAATTTGAAAACGTGCCATCGCAATAACGAGCGGTTGAACAAAGCCATTCGCCGCGACTCTTAGCTAAGGGACTCTTAGTAAAAAGTCTCTTAGCAAAGAGAGTCTTATCAAAGGCTCTCAACAAGCAGTGACGCTTTCACAGGCCGAGATTTTTAACAGAGCGTGCGTGAATTGTCGCCGCGCAGCGACGCGATAAATTGCGCCAGCAACACGCGGCAAATTACCGCTTTAAAAACGCAGAAATCGTTTTAAAGCTCAGAGGTTTTAAAACACAGAGAAAGGATCGACCGCATGACACCGACGCGCGTTGAGGCTTCTTCTTCAGCAACGAATACAGCAACAAAAAGTAGCGATTCGTCTCCGGCAAATACCGAGGCGACAAATAATCGCGAAGCCGTCGCGTTATTGCGCAGGCTTACCTACGGGCCGCGTCTGGGCGATGTCGGCTGGCTCAACACGCTCGGTCTGCACGGCTGGCTCGATGCGCAGCTCGCGCCGGATGACAGTGCCGATGTCGATTTAAAACGCCGTCTCGATGCGCTGAAATTACCGATCAAATATGCGGCCGGGCCGAATACGCCGGCGCCCAATGGCGTCGTGCAGTCATGGCCCGCCGTTGATGAGCAAGGCCAATTAATGTATGTGCAGGCGCCGATCGAAACGGCGTGGAAAGTTGTCGATCGCAGCGTCGCCATGGATAACGCTGCACGGCGTCGCCCGCGCGACGAAGTGATCGCAGCGACCTTGCTGCGCGCTGTTTATAGCCGCTGGCAGTTGCGCGAAGTCATAGTCAATTTTTGGCACGATCATTTCAATGTCGATGCGTATTCGAGCGATCAAATTACCGCGGCACTGCCGAGTTACGACCGCGATGTTATTCGCGCGCACGCATTCGGTAATTTTCGCGAATTTTTGGAAGCGGTCGCAACGAGCACCGCGATGCAATTTTATTTATCGAATCGCTCGTCGCGCGCCGGTGCCGCCAATGAAAATTACGCGCGCGAATTATTCGAATTGCACACGCTCGGCAGCGCGGCGTATTTGAACGATCGTTACGACCGCTGGCGCGATGTGCCCGGTGCGCTCAACGGCAAACCGAGCGGCTATATCGATCAGGATGTTTACGAAGCGGCACGCGCATTTACCGGCTGGACCGTTGCCGACGGCACGCGCGTCGATAACCGCACACAATTGCCGAATACCGGCCGTTTTATTTATGTCGAAGGCTGGCACGACGGCAATCAGAAGCGCGTGCTGGCGCAGGATTTCGATCCGTTTCAGGCAGCGCTCGCCGATGGTCGCAAAGTGTTGGATCTGGTCGCCGCGCATCCGGCCACTGCCAATTTTGTTGCGCGCAAATTATGCGTGCGTTTGATTGGCGCGTCGGTGTCCGAACCAACGGTAAAAATGGCGGCGACAGTCTTTCGCGACAATCGCCAACGCAGCGATCAAATCGCGCGCACGATCAAAGCGATTGTGCTTGCCGCCGAATTCGATAAACGCGCACCGAAAATTCAACGGCCGCTGAATGCAATGGCAAGTTTCGTGCGCGCGACCGGCATGGATTTCACCCCGAGCGAAGGACTGGTCAATCAATTATCCGGTTGCGGCCAACGCCTGTTCGGCTGGCCGACACCGAATGGATTTCCCGACGACGACAGCTATTTAATCAGCGCCAGTGCGCTGCGCCAGCGCTGGGGTTTAATGCTCGGCCTTGCCAACAATAATTGGAAAAACGGCACGATTCCGATTGCGCTGTTGGAACAATTAAATGTGCTTACGCCGGAAGCGGCGAGCGGGTATTGGCTGAATAATTTAATTGGCGCGAGCTCCGCGCAACAACAGCACGCGATTGCCGCGAGTACCGGCTGGGCGCTGGATAAACCGGTGGCACCGCCCGGCGGCGAACGACAGAAACGACTCGCCCGCCTTGCCGGTTTGTGCGCGCTGGTACCCGAAGCGTTGCTGGCGTAACGCGCGAAATTATCCATCGCCGTCAGTGCAAATTCATCGCTAACAATTCACGTAGAAACATTTCATATAGAAACATTCCCAGAGTGAAATTCACCGCGAGGAAATTGATATGACCCTGAGCCGCCGCGAATTTCTGCAACGCAGTGCTATCACTTCACTGGCGCTCGGTGTGCCAACGCTCGGTCTGCGTACGCTGGCGTTCGCGGCGGACGGTGCCGAACCGATGATTTTGGTGGTGGTGCATTTGCGCGGCGGCTGCGATGGCTTCAATTTAATTTCGCCCGCCAACGATGCGACATTTATCGCCGCACGCAACGCGGATTTACGTGTCGACGCCGATGGCGGCAACGCCGGGTTTCATCTCGATAACGGGCTCGATCCGGCGCTCGATTTTCGCTTGCATGCCGCAGCGAAGGGACTTGCCGACATCTATACGCAAGGCCAATTGGCATTTGTGCACGCGGTCGGTCTCACCAATGAAACGCGCAGCCATTTTGTCGCCACCGATATGATCGAACGCGGTGTGGCCACGCAGACCGCATTCGCGCGCACCGATTCCGGGTGGCTGGCGCGCTATCTGGAGCAGCGTCCGGCGGTCGCAACGACCGGCGCGATATCGGTTGCCAATGCCGTCAGCGGTGAGCTCACGAATTATTCCGCGGCGCTCGCGGTGCCGACGCTGGATTATGGATTCAGCGTGCCCGGCGGTCCGGTGGTGGCGAATTTATTGGACGATTTGTACCGCCCCGCGACTGGTGCGGTCGGCGATTGGGGCCGGCGCACGCTCGCGGCCATTCAAACCATCGACCAGCGCGTAAGGCGCGACGCACAAGGCAAAATAATTGCGTACAAGCCGAGCGGCGACAGCAATTACGAGGCGGGCGCGGAGCTGGGGCGCGGTCTCAAAAACGCGGCGCAATTAATAAAAATGGATATCGGTTTGACCGCTGTCAGCGTCGAACTGGGCGGCTGGGACACGCATGAAAATCAACCGGGACGCTTTAAAAATCTGGTCGAAAAATTATCGTCCGGGCTGTCTGCATTTTGGAATGACACCGCCGCCTATCACTCGCGGATGGTGGTGATAACGACCACCGAATTCGGCCGTCGTTTGCGCTCGAACCGCAGCAATGGCACCGATCACGGCCGCGCCGGCGTGATGGCCATTCTCGGCGGCAACGTCGCCGGAGGGCGCATGTTCGGAACATGGCCCGGACTGGGGCAAAAGCAACTCGACGAAGGTGTCGATCTGGCGGTGACCACCGATTATCGACAAGTTATTGCGGAGGTTCTCGCTGCCCACAGCGGCGACAACAATTCTCCGACTGCTGCGAAAAACCCGCTAACGAAAATTTTTCCCGAATTCGAAGCGGCCTCGCCGTTGGGATTATTCGCGCGCGTGCCTGCGGCAACGTAATTTTAATTGTCGACAAATAGCGCCGCATTTAAAGCGCGTTATCCCGCACGCTGTCCCGAATTATTCCCCGGGCCGATTTCCGCAAAACTCATCCAAATGTATTTCTCGCCGCGTACGTAAACGGATATTCTGCACGCCCAATAATTATTACGATCGCTAGTCCGCACGAGGTATCGCCAAGTGGTTAACGCAGCTACTCGAATAAACCAAATCACGCCCGACGATTTATTGCAGAGCGCTCATCGCATTGCTGCAACGCTGAAAGAGCGCACCGCGCAAATCGATAGCGAGCGCAGCATTGCGCCGGAAACGATCGAGGCAATTAAAGACGCCGGTTTGTTTCGTTTGCTGCAACCAAAGCGCTGGGGCGGTTTCGAAACCACGCCGCAGGCTTTTATCGATGTCGAAAATATTTTCGCGGAGCAATGTCTTTCGACCGCGTGGGTATTCGGCGTATTGAGCGTGCAAAGTTTTATGTTGTCGCTGTTCAACGAGCGCGCGCAGGAAGATGTTTGGGGCAGCGATGAAACTGCTTTGGCGTCGTCTTCGTTTCAACCGATTGGAAAAGCCGAGCGCGTTGAGGGCGGATTTAAATTAAGCGGTCAGTGGCCGTATTCGAGCGGTTCGCAATACGCGCAGTGGGCAGTGGTCGGTGCGTTGGTCCCACCGCTTAACGCGGGTGAGCCGCCGGAGATGCGTTTATTTTTAGTGCCGCGCATTGATTACGAAATTGTCGATACATGGAATACTTTTGGTCTGCGCGGCACCGGCAGCAACGATATTCGTATCGAGCATGCAATCGTGCCCGAATACCGCACGTTAAAACCCGAACAGGGATTTGTGCCGGGGTCGAAATTATCAGTGCATAACGCCGCGCTGTATCGCATGCCATGGCTTTATGTATTTACCTGCTCCGTGGCATCGCTCGGCATCGGCGGCGCGCGCGGTGCACTGCGCGAATTTCTCGATATCACGCGTGCGCGCTTGGCGACACCGAGCGGCAAGGCACGCGTAGATACTTCCGCATTGCAAATCGCGGCGCGGGCAAAAGGTGAAATCGAAGAAATCGATCAAACCTTTCGCCGCAATGTGGCGCGCTTGATGGAATGCGCCGCCAGCGGCGAAGCGATGACATTGGCCGAAGCGCTGCAGCATCGCGTGCATCTCACCTCGATCATTCGGCGTTGCGCGGGACTGGTCGATAATTTATTGCCGCATCTCGGCGCGCGCTCGGTTTTTCTCGACAGCGCATTTACGCGATTCTGGTTGGATTTAAATGCGGCGCGCGTTCATCCGGGTAACGATCCGGCGACGACCAGCGGCGATCTTGGCAAATTATTAATTGAAAGCTAGTTATTGAAAGATAATCGGTGAAACTCAATTAGCTGAATTTTAGATTGCGATGTGCAATTAGCGAAATGAGAAAAGAGATCGGCGCCAATTAATTTAATCGGCGCCGATTTTATTTGGGAATTAATTTTATTCAACAATCGTCAAGGCAATGCTTTGATGAAGTTAAGACCTTTCTGTTGCCACGCGACAATCCAGTGTGCGCCGGCAGGTTCCGTCCCCGCCGCTTGCAGGTTCGGATGCGAAGCCGCGACCTGTTGCAAAATGCGCTCTTCATTCGGATCGACATCGACAAAGAAAATATGTTTGCCATCCTGCAATTCTTTTTGAAAACGGCGGAAGCGATGGTTCGGTTCCTGAATGCCTTTTAAGCCGCCCTCCCATGTGCAAAATCCCAATAGCACTATCGCGAGAAATAGAAACGGCGCCCAGCCTGCTGCGCTATTCGCAAGTCCCGTGGTGTGTACTACGGAGAGAATTAACAAACACGCGGCGAAACCGACAGCGGCGCCGAGAATGGCGGATCGCACTACATCGTGCTTTAGAAAAGAAATAACTTCATTTAATTTGTGCATTTTCACGTCAGCGTCGCGCTGACTCAACACGTGAATTTGTAGTGTGGTAATGCCCCGCTGCTCCAGCTCGCTTTCGATTGATTCCAAATCGTTTAAATTGTCGTTCACAAAATAATAACGCTTCATGACACACCTCGTAGTTTCCGGCGACGGTCGTCGCAAGTCTTGGAGATTTAACTGTCACTTTTAAAGCAAGGCTTTTAACGAGCTTTATCAAGTACAAAGATCAGCTACAAAAAGCGTTGCATGACGGGACCAGCATAGCACCGCTGAAAATTTAGCCGATGGGTAAGACGCAAGCTGAATAGAGCATTTAAGGATGATGAAAATGCTGTTGAGAGTTTTTGGTTGTTTAACGGCGCGTCAGAAATAAGCGGTAGTTGGTTAATAAATTGCGGTTTCTGCGAGTCTATTTTGGATCTTGTTTAGCTCCATTTATCACTGAGAGATGGGGCGGAGTTTAGCGAGTGATTATTGATGACTATTTAAAAGCCGGAGCAATTTTTCGTTGCGCGCGTAGAAGTCAGGCATAAATGTGATGTGGCCGGTTTCGTCGCTATTCACAGTCCAGTACGTCAATAGAATCGGTATGCGATGAGCGACACTTACATTGTGCGTTTTTTCCGTGGCAATTTCGGCATCAATCGCAGTGCGGTTCCACGCCGTGTTGTCGTCGAGTAATAACTCCACCAATTCGAGCGCGCGCTCGACGCGAATACAGCCGGAACTGAATGCGCGATTGTTCGACGTAAATAAATCCTGGTGCGGTGTATCGTGCAAATAAATCGCAAAGGTATTATCGAAACGAATGGCGGCGCGTCCCAATGCGCTGTGTGGCCCCGCGTCCTGCCGCAGAATAATGTTGCCGGGTTTTTTCCAGTCGATTTGCGCCGCATTCAGCGGTTGGCCTTGGCTGTCGAAAACGTGAATATTGTTTTCCTGCAAATAGGCTGGATCGTGTTTTATTTTCGGCAAAATATCTTTCGTGAAAATGGTGGGCGGTACGGTCCAATTTGGATTGAATGTAATACGTGTGACCATCGATTTAAAAATCGGTGTATCGCGCACCGGCGTGCCTACTTGTACGCGCGCAGTCCACGCCAATATATCGCCGCGATAAAAACTCACTTTGTAACTGGCCGCGTTGACCACGACGAAATTACCTTGCACACCATGCAGTAACCAGCGCGCGCGTTCGAGATCCGCGCGTTGTTGTTCGACACGTTGTTGCACTGAAATATTCAATGCGGTGCGCGTGCCATTGCCAATCGCACCATCGGCGGAAATTAATTGCTCGCGTTGAAATTGTTTAACAGCGGTGGCGAGCGCTGCATCGTACAAATCGCCGCTGTCGTCAGCTACGGTAATTCCGGCAGCAATTAATCGTTGTCGTAACAGCGGTACGCGCGCATCGTGCATATCGATTTTTAAGGTTGGACCTTCTGCGATTTGCGGCCAGCCGCCATGCGCAGCGAGTGCGCGCAAGGTTGCCAACGTGTTGCGCATTTGCACATACAAATTATGTTGTGGCCGCGCGAGTGCAAATGTTTCGGCAATTTTATGCGTGTCGATGCCGTCGTTGATAATTTGCAGCGCTTGTTCCGCCGACAAATCATTAATTAAAAAATCAGAGCGCAGATCAAGTTTTTTCGGATCGACCTTACCGCGCCACAAATGCGTAAGCGCGCGTATGTACGCATCGCTCGCGAGCAAATCGAAATCGACACGCTGCGCCAGCAGCTCGCTTTCGGATAAATGTTCAAGGCCCTGCTGCAATTGCGCGAGATGGTAATCATCGGGATTGAGGCCGTCGGTGGTAATGGTTGCTATCGCACCAACCAGTGATTGCAAACGCGCGCGCGTGACCCAGATCAAATTGAAATTGTTGTGCTGATAAATGTCCGCGACAGCTTGCGCGAGCGTGAGATCGCCGACGATATGCAGCGTCTGCGGCGAATTGCGCAATTGCTCGATCTGTTCGCGTAGGAGCGGTTGAGCGGAATTTTCAGCGGCATGAGCGTTAGCAAAAAGGCTGGTGCAAATCACAACAAAAACAAACAGCGGGCGAATCATCAGGACAAAGGTTCCTCAGTGGGCATGCTGACGCAGTCACAAAATATCAGAATGTATAGCCTTAAAGTGGCGCGATGCGCTCATGCAGGTTAACCTTTGACCGATACGGAGACGTCATCCAAACATAAGTTGAACAATATCATTGGGGCAGGACGGCTCTTGTTGGTATCAAATCGTTAGGTAAATCATGTTTAGAAAAACGCTATTTGCGCTGACTTTCAGTGCAGGGACAGCTTTAAGCGCGCACGCCATGTCGCTCGCCGATAGTCTGGTCAAAGCCGCTCCCGCCGCCGATCCTAAAGTCATTCGTCTCGCGCTCGATGCCGCGCAATGTGCGACCGCGCACGGTATGTCGCCCTCATCGCGTTTGGCCGTTATCGACTATTCACGCCCATCGACCGAACCGCGGTTATGGGTTTTCGATTTGCAGCGGCGCGCGCTGTTGAATCAAGAATTGGTCGCGCACGGCCGCAATACCGGCGATAACTACGCACAACATTTCTCCAACACCCCCGGCAGTCTGCAATCCAGCATCGGTTTATTTCGCACGCTCGACACCTACAACGGCAATAACGGCTACTCGTTGCGGATGGAAGGACTCGACGCCGGCTTCAATGATTTAGCACAGGAGCGCGCCATCGTTATGCACGGCGCGCCGTACGTGAACGCTAAGCTGTCGAAAGCGAACGCGCGCATCGGCCGCAGCTGGGGTTGTCCAGCAGTACGTATGGGCGTTGCGCATCAGATCATCGATGCGCTTAAGGGCGGGCAGTTTGTGTTTTCGTACTATCCCGATCAGAAATGGCTGTCGTCTTCACGCTTTCTTAATTGCAAAGCCAACACCACAGTCGCCAGCGCGAATTAATCGCGCTCGTTCTTTTCCCTGCTCCCTGCGTTTTAATTGTTATTTCTTCTCTTTTATTTGCGCATCGCGCAACGTGATTGCCGCGCGCAGTAATTCAGCGTTCGAGGCCTTGAAGATCGCGATGGCGCCGGCGTGGTCGCCGCGCTCGATGGCGGCGACAATCGCTTTGTGATCGTTGAGGCCTTTGGTCGAGGTGATCCACGGCGCGGCCAATAAAACAAAGCGCTGGATCAACGCCAGCCGGTCGGTCGATACGCGCACCAACTCCAGATTGCCCGAAGCCTCCATCACCGCGCGGTGAAACGACAACGCGGCGGATACCGCCGACAGCAAATCACCGGCTGCCAGCGCTGCTTCCAACGCGGCATTGATCGAGCGCAGCGCGGCAACCGCAGCGGCATCGATCTTCGGAATTCCCCAGCTATAACCGAGCGACCACAGCGCTTCCTGCACTTGCAGCAGTTGCACGGTGGCGCCGATATCGATGGCCGCGACATGCCGCGATTTGTTCGGCTCAATCGCCACCAGTCCTTCCGCGACCAGCTGCATCAGCGCTTCGCGCACCGGCGTCGCGCTGAGCCCAAGCTGGATCGCCAACTCCGTATCTTTCAACAACGCGCCCGGCGCCAAGCGCCCCGACACAATTGCCCGACGCAACTCGTCGGTGGCGGCTTCGCGCAAGGTGGCCGGTGTTTGTAACCGCATCAACGTCATCGGCGACTCAGTAAAGCGCGGCGACTGCGGCGAGGCTGAAGTCTTTGAATGGCTGATTAGTCGCGGCTTTGTTGACCCAGTCCGGATCAACCAGCAGCGCACGGCCGACGCCGACCAGGTCGAATTCATGCTGCTCAAAGCGCGACAACACTTCGCCAAGATTATTGGTGCCTTCGCTGCCGCTGCGCAGCGAATCGGCCAGCTCTTTATTCAGGCCGACACCGCCGACGCAGCACGATGGTTTGCCAGTCACGGCTTTGGTCCAACCCGCCAGCGTGCGGTCGGAATCGGCAAACGGTGGCCGACTGAAGATGCGCGTGCTGACATCGAACAAATCGACGCCGGCATCGACCAGCGGCTGCAGCAGCTGCTCCAGCTCCTCGGAGTTTTTGACCAGCTGGCCGTCGTAATCCTGCAGTTTCCACTGCGAGTAGCGGAACATGATCGGCAGGTCGCCGATGGCGTGGCGCACTGCTTTGACCACTTCCGCGCCGAAGCGCGCGCGGTTGGAGATGCTGCCGCCCCATTGATCGGTGCGCTGATTGGTTTCGGTCCAGAAGAAGCTGTCGATCAAATAGCCGTGCGCGCCGTGAATGGCGATGCCATCGAAGCCGACCGCTTTGGCGTTGGCGGCGCTGCGCGCGAACGCGGCGATGACGTCCCCGATTTCGGATTCGGTCATCGGTCGGGTGATTTCATCGTCCGGCAGCGCGGTTGGTTTGCCTTCCCGGCCGGTGAGGCCGGACGGTCGCATCGACGGCGCATCCGGGTGATAGCCGGTGCCGGCGCTGCGCACCACGCCCATGTGCCACAGCTGCGGAAAGATCACGCCGCCTGCTTTATGCACGGCATCGACGGTCTTCTTCCAGCCGGCCAGCGCGGCGTCGCCGTGCAGCAGCGGAATGTTTTTCTCGCCCATGCTGCCCGAGCCAATCGCGGCCGGATGATCGACGCCGATGCCTTCGGTGACGATCAGGCCGACGCCCGCTTCGGCGCGGCGGCGGTAGTAATCGACGACGTTATCGCCGGGGATGCCGTCCGGGGAATACTGGCGCGTCATCGGCGCCATCACGAAGCGGTTGCGCAAGCTCACGCCGCGCAGGTCGAACGGGGTTAACAGTGGAGTAATCGTTGGCATTATTTGTCTCCAAAAAACATAGCTGCGGAAAGACGGGTTACTTCGAGGATGCGTTCGCGTCGCGCGACGGACAGCGCTGCGGCGGTGTCGGCTTCAGGTCCAAATGGGAACAGTACGGTCGGCCCGTCCTCAAGCCGATTGAGTGCGGTTTCGACTACCTGCGCGGGATCGAACAATCCCTGCGTCTGCAAGCCTTTGCGTTCGAGCATGCGTTGAATTTGCGGCGTGCTCATGCCGGGCGCGACCACACTGAGCACGTTGACGCCAAATTCGCCCAGCTCCGCCCACAGCGATTCGGCAAAATTCATATCGAACGCCTTGCTCGCGCTATACACCGCGAGCCGTTTGCCGCCGCCGAGCGCGGTGCCGGACGACATCAAAATCATGCCGCCACGACCGCGCTCGCGCATCGGTTTGGCGAAGCCGTAACAGGCTTCGACGGTGGTGGTCACATTGCGTTGAATCAGTGCCAGCCAATCGGCAATCGGCGCGTCCAGAAATAAACTACTGGCGGTATCGGAGCCGGCATTCGACACGTACAGGCCGACTTCCAGCTCGACGGTTGCCGCCAGAATGCGAAATGCAGCGGCGGGTTGAGACAGGTCGAGGCTGAGCGTGCGCACGTCGATGGCGAATTCGCGGTGAAGACTGTCCGCCAATGCTTCGAGCGGCTCGGGGCGACGCGCGATCAGAAACAGATTCAAGCCGCGCGCGGCCAATTTGCGGGCGTACTCGGCGCCGGTACCTTCGGAGGCCCCAGCGATCACCGCCCATGGCCCATACTGTTCGCGAAAACGATCGTCCGCGGCGCTAAACAGAGAAGTCATTGGAGTCTCCCAGGCATTGGTGAGCGGCTAAATATAGAATATATTATTGCCGAGACGAAATTGTTCCACAACCCTGATGCGATCATTCACCAGCACCAATGACCGCCGTTAAATGAAAAACATCCCCGCAGAGCAATCCGAAAATACCCGCTGGCCAATCCCAAAATTAAGAGGCGCATATGCTGACACTTCAAGACCACTACGACATCACGCAGGTGCTTTTTCGCTACGGCACCGGCATCGACACGCGCAATTGGACGTTGTTTGAAACTTGTTTTGCGCCCGATGTGTTAGCGGAATATGGCGATTTCGGTACCTGGCGCAGCGCCGGCGAGATCACCGAGTTCATGCGCAACGTGCATTTGGCGGTCGGCGCAACGCTGCATCGGATGAGCAACATCGTTATCGAACACAGCGCCACTGGCGCCACGTCGCGCACCTATATCGATGCACTACTGACGCCGCTCGAAGCCGATGGCGATGTGCATCGCGGCATCGGCTACTACGACGATATCTGGGTGAAAACCGGCACCGACTGGAAGATCAAACAGCGTCGGTTCGTGTCAGTGCGCCTTACCTGATTCGCGTCGGCGGTTTTTAAACCGGCCCGAGCGTTTCCTCGAACAGATTCAGCATCGCCTGCCAGGAGCGTTCGTCGGCGGCTTTGTTGTAGGCGAAACCGGGCATGCCGAACTTATCGACGTTCGGATTGGTGAACGCGTGACCGATGCCGCCGTATAAGTGCAGTTGCCAGTCGACGCCGCCGGCGGTCATTTCCTCTTCGAACGCGGCGCGCTGTTCGGCGGGTACCGATGGATCGGCGTTGCCATTCAGAATCAACACTTTCGCGCGGATGTTCTTGGCATCCTGCGGACGCGCCGTGCTCAACCCGGAGTGAAAGCCGACGGCTGCTTTGATGTCGGCGCCGCTGCGCGCCAGCTCCAGAGAAATGGTGCCGCCAAAGCAGTAACCAATCGCGGCGACGCGGGTTGCGTCGACATTGGGTTGTGCAAGCAATGCCGCCAGTCCGGCCTGCGCGCGGGCGCGGGTGCGCAATGGGTCCTGAAAGAAGGGTGTCAGCCGCGCCATCATGTCCTCGCGACCGAGAATTTCACCGTTGCCGTGAAAGTCGAGGCCGAGTACGGCGTAGCCCAATTGGGCAAAGCGCCGGCAGCGGTCGCGGTTGAAATCGTCGAGTCCGGGCGCTTCCGGCGACAGCAATATGGCCGGGCGCGGGCCGCTGCGGCTGTCGTCGATGGCGAAGAAACCGATCATTTCGACGTCATCAGCCTGATACGTGACGGTGCGGGTTTGCATGGTGAATTCCTCAAATTTTATGCAGAAGAAAAGAGCGCTGATGAACTAACGGCGCGGCGGTTCGGCCAGCGTCGAGCGCGCAATCGGGTACAAGGTGTGGCAAAAGGCGACCGCCGAGCGCTCGTGCCCTTCCGGGTGAAAGTAGCGATCGACAATGGCCCAGTGAAAGGGGTGATTCAGATAACTGGTCATGAATACCGCCGCGTCGAACACCTCCTGCTCGACGCAATGCGTCCACGGCGTGGTGCCGTGGCTGCGCGCGACCCGGCTGAACCGCCAGTTGCGCAGGTCGGTGATGAAGTGTGGCGTCTCGTCGGTGGTTTGCTCGAGCGCGGCGAGCTGATCGGCGCCGAGGCTCGGCGTCGCCTGCAGCAGAATCGTGCGCTTGATGCCGGCGATCTGCGGTTCGCGCACGCCGCTGCCGAGTGTTTCACCCAGCTCGATGGCGTCGGTCAACTGCGCGCCGGTTGGCAGTGCCGCCAGCAAATCGTCCAGACTGACCGTCGCTGGGGTCGATATATCCCAGGTCATTTGCCCGAGCAGGAAACTGTAACCCTCATTAAAACCGGCCTGACTGCGCACGGCGCCGGGGAATGCCGTGGCTGCGGCGACCCATTGCGCCTGAGTCGCGGAATCGATTTCGGTCGATGGCGCCACGAAAAGAATGCGACGCACGGCAGCGACGCTTTCCGCTACCGGCGGCGGCGCGACCGGCTCGCGCCCGCAGCCTTGCATCGGCTCGGGGCGCCCCAGTCGGCGCGTGCGGCGCAAACTGAGTTCATTGACTTGTGCCCATAACGCGGCGAGTTGTGTATCGCTCTCCTCGGTCATGCGCGCCTGCCACAAGGCGTTCAGCGACGGGTATTCCCACACGAACAACAATTGAGACGCGTGGCCGCTGCGCTCGAACGGCGGCAACACCAGACTTTGCTTCAAGTGCAATTGCCGAGTGGCGGCGAGCTCGGCGTAAGGGCCGGTCATCAGATCGAAGATGGCCTGCTGCTGCTCGGGCCGGGCGGTGATGTCATCGACCACCAGTACGGGAAGTTCGGTGCGAAAAAGATCTGTCATGCGCGACTCGGCTTTAAGGAAGGTTATTGTTATCGGCTGAACCCGCCTGGGCGGGTCGGAAGGAGCCCGATTGTCGACGACATCAAATCGGCCACGCAATTACCAAACGTTAATCTGCGCGCGTTGTCTCGACGCGGTTTGGGCCGCGCTAAGGAGCGTCCAAAAAGCGGCGCTAAACAGCGCGGCAGGGCCCGGGTCATGTCGTGTAGCCGGCAGTGAATCTGGAGTAATTTTACTCGACCACAGGGGCGGTTCCAGCGCCCAATTGGCTCCCCGCCACACGCTTACGCTATCGTGCGCGCATATTTCAGCCCGCCCGGAGCAGCCCATGACACCCGACTATTGGAAACAGGCCTGCGCCGAGTTATCGACACGTTGCGCGGTGATGGAGCAGCTGATTGCTGCCCATCCCGAGGCGCGTCTGCGCACGCGCGGCAATCCATTTCAGACGCTGGCGCGCGCGATTGTCGGCCAGCAGATTTCGGTAAAGGCGGCGCAGTCGGTGTGGAATAAAACAGAACTCGCGGTCGGAAAAGTCACGCCGGCAAATGTGCTTCTCGCCACCGATGAAGGCCTGCGCGCGGCCGGCTTATCGCGCCAGAAAGTGAGCTATCTGCGCGATCTGTCGGCTCGCTTCGCCGATGGCCGGATCAAGCCGCGCCGTTGGCAGGCGATGCCGGACGACGCAATCATTGCCGAATTGGTTGAGGTCAAAGGCATCGGTCGCTGGACCGCCGAGATGTTCTTGATCTTCTATCTGATGCGGCCGAACGTATGGCCAGTGGACGATATCGGCGTGATCCGCGCAATGGAAAAACACTACCACGGCGGCGAGCGCATCGTGCGTAAGCAAATGCTCGCTCACCTGGAGCGCTTTGATCCATGGGCTACGGTCGCGGCTTGGTATCTATGGCGGTCGATTGAATCGGTGCCGGTTGAGTATTGAAATTGCCGCTTTCCGGCGGGCAAATCCCCCCGCTCGTTACACTCGCTCGGCGGCTGCTCCCGGCACCGCTCTATCTCCTGCATCCATGCAGTCGTGCCCCTTTGTTAAAGGGGGCTATTGGTGCGGTGCTTCGAGTAGAACTAGGTGCCATTCGAATTGCACCCAACCATTCCCCCTTTAATCAAAGGGGGGATTTATCCACTCGGCGACCAGCGCCGGCACACCAGTCGACGCCTTCTCTTTCAGCCACACGAAATCGCGGCGCGGCGTCTCCGCCAGATCGAGCGTGACGATGTATTTCTCGGCGTCGGGCCGCACGAACTGAAGCAATGAGGCCGCTGGGTAAACGGCCAGCGAAGTGCCGACTACCAGGAAAATGTCGGCCCGCTCGACCAACGCAGCGGCCGGCTCGAACAGCGGTACCGCTTCCCCGAACCACACCACATGCGGGCGCAGCTGCGAGCGTTTTTCGCAAAAATCGCCGCTCTGGATGTCTTTGCCATGGGTGTCATACAGCAATGTTTCGTCGATGCTACTGCGCGCCAGCATGATTTCACCGTGCAGATGGAGCACATTTTTGGAGCCGGCGCGCTCGTGCAGGTCGTCGATATTTTGCGTGATGATTTGCACATTGGCGTGCTGATCGAGCGCGGCCAGTGCAAGGTGCGCGGCGTTCGGTTGCGCGGTCACGACGGTGCGGCGTCGCTCGTTGTAAAAGCGCAGCACCATGTCCTGATCGCGCTGCCAGGCGCCGGGGGTGGCGACGTCTTCGAGCCGATGTTCCTCCCATAACCCATCGGCCGCGCGGAAGGTTTTCAACCCGCTTTCCGCGCTGATGCCGGCACCGCCGAAGACGACGATGTTTTTCATTGCGCGCCTCCAGGGCTGGGATTAGGGCGCGATGAATCGCGCTTGTTTCCCAAAACAAACGTTGGGTTAAACCACCGGGACCGGCACCGATTCGGTGGCATCGTGCGTGTGGTTATGCGCCAGCAGCGTGTAAAACACCGGCAACACGAACAGCGTGAACAGCGTGCCGACCGACATGCCGCAGACGATGACCAGACCGATGTTGTAGCGCGCCGAGGCGCCGGCACCACTCGCGACTACCAGCGGCACCAGACCGACCACCATCGCCGCCGTTGTCATCAGGATCGGCCGCAACCGCACCTGCGCGGCGCGCACTATCGCGCTGACGCGGTCGAGCTGGTTTTCCACCTGCAGGCGGTTGGCGAACTCGACCATCAGAATGCCGTGCTTACTGATCAGGCCGATCAGCGTGACCAGCCCGATCTGGGTGTAGATATTCAGCGTGACGAAACCGAGAAACACCGGAATCAGCGCACCAAATACCGACAGCGGCACCGTAATCAGGATGATCAGCGGATCGCGCAGGCTGTTGAACTGCGCCGCCAGTACCAGAAAGATCACCACCACGGCGATGGCGAACGTCGTCACCAGCCGGCTGCCTTCCTGCACGTATTGGCGCGCGTCAGAGAGCCAGTCGTACGAATAACCTTCCGGCAGAATTTCCTTCGCCTTCGCCTGCAGGAAAGCCACTGCCGCGCCCATCGTCACGCCGGGTGCCGGCAGCAATTGCATCGTCGCCGAGTTCAACTGCGCAAACTGCGTCAGTGCGTTCGGTTCGATTTCGCGTTTGACCGTGGCGATGGTCGATAGCGGAATCTGCCCGCCGCCCTTGGTCGGCACGTAGTACTGCGACAGGTTTTCCGGGTTGAAGCGGTACGAGCGCGGCACCTGCATGATGACGTCGTACGAACGGCCTTGCAGGCTGAGACGGTTGACGTAATTACCGCCGACCAGCAGTGTCAGCGTGTCGCCGACTTTCTGCATATCGATGCCGAGCGCGTTGGCTTTAGCGCGGTCGATAACGATGCGCACGGCCGGATTGTCGAACGCCAGATCGCTGTCGGTGAGCAGGAACATGCCGCTTTCGCGCGCCGCCGTTTTCAGTTTCTCGACGTTGTTATAAAGGTCGGTATACGGCGCGGCGGTTTTGATCGCCAGCTGCACCGGCAGGCCGCCGGTCGAACCCGGCAGTGGCGGCAGCAGGAACGCAAACGCGGTACCGCCCTCCACCTTCGACAGTTCGCCCTGCACGATCGGCAGCAAATCCTGCGTGCTGCGCTTACGCTCATCCCACGGTTTGAACAGCGCGCCACCGAATGCCGCGAACAGGCCGGTCGAGCCGTTCACGCCGAAGCGGTCGGCGGTTTCAGGCAGGTCGCCGAGCATTTTCTGCATGCTGCCCATGTAGGCGCGAGTGTATTCGAGGCTGGCGCCGCGCGGGCCTTTGAACACGGTCAGGATCACACCCTGATCTTCCTGCGGCGCCAGTTCAGTAGCCGAGCCCTGGTACATGAACCACAGGCTGGCCAATACCGACACCACCAACAGCAGCGTTACCGGCCGATAGTTCAACGAGCCACGCAGACGGCGGGCGTAGCCTTCCGCCACGCGCGAGAAAAACTGGTCGACTGCATGGGCGAACGGGCCGCTCAGCGACTCGCGTTTCAGAAACACCGCGCACATGGTTGGCGATAAAGTCAGTGCGATAACACCAGACACAATAACAGCCCCAGCGAGAGTGAGCGCAAACTCGCGGAACAGCGCACCGGTCAAACCGCCCATCACGCCAATCGGTGCGTAGACGGCGGCCAGCGTCAGCGTCATCGCGATCACCGGTCCGACGATTTCGCGCGCGCCTTGCAGCGCGGCATCTTTGGGCGAGAGCCCCTCCTCCATATGTCGGTGCACGTTTTCAACGACAACAATGGCGTCGTCCACCACCAACCCGATGGCCATTACCATCGCCAGCAGCGTCAGCAGATTCACCGAGAAACCGAACAGGTACATAAGCCCGACGGTGCCGACCAGCGATAGCGGAATGGTGACAACCGGGATCATCACCGAGCGGAACGAACCGAGGAACAGGAAAATCAGCAGCACCACGATGGCCATCGATTCGACCAGCGTTTTGCGCACCTCGTCGATCGCTGCTTGCACGAACAGCGCGACGTCGAAGCTGATCCGCGCACGCACGGTCGGCGGCAGGTTGCGTTCGATTTCCGGCATCAGCGCCCGCACCGCGCGCACGATTTCTAGCGGGTTGCCGGCCGGCGTGGCGTAAACGGCCAAGTGCGTGGCGGCGTGATCGGGACGTTTGTCGTCGCTGATGCCCATCTGGTTGTAGTTCTGTGAACCCAGCTCGACCTCGGCGATATCGCGCAGGCGCACCTGCGCGTTGCCGTCGGCACGCACCACCAAATCGCGGAATTCATCGACGCTGGTCAGATCGGTTTCGGCGCGGATACTGTTGACCTGAAACGAGTTGGAAGTCTGCCCCGGCGCGGCCAGGAAGTTATTGCGCTGGATCGCGTCGGAGACCTGCTCGGCCGACAGGTTGTACGCCGCCATCCGCACCGGATCCAGCCACACCCGCATCGCCAGCGTCTGGCCGCCGGCGAGTTCGACCTGCGATACGCCGGGAATGGCGCTCAACATCGGCTGTACAGTGCGGATCAAGTAATCGGTGATTTGCGCCGGGCGCAGTTCGTTGCTGCTGAACGCGATGTAGGTCAGCGCGGTCGGATCGTTCGACATCTTCTGAATCACCGGGTCGGTGACTTCGCGCGGCAGCCGGTATTTGACCTCGTTGATCTTGGCCATGATTTCGGTCATGGCGACGTTCGAGTTCGCGTTCAGCGCCAACTGCACCGTAATCACGCTGAGGCCGGGGGTGGATTCGGACTTCAGGTATTCGATGCCGCTGGCGGTTGCGATAGCCTGCGTGATCGGCGTCGTCACGAAGCCCTGCATGGTTTCCGCGGTGCCGCCCGGATAGCTGGTGGTGATGGTGATGGTGGCGTTTTCGACCAGCGGAAACTGCCGGACCGATACCTTGAACAGCGCCGCCATGCCCATCAGCAGGATCAATACGTTGACCACCAGCGCCAGAATCGGGCGTCGGATAAACAGGTCGGTGATTTTCATTTCGTTGCTCTCTAATAAATCAATCCGGGCTATCAATTCAGCCCGCGCTATCAATTTTGGCTGGATATGAATTCCGTGCTGGCCATGATTTCGGTACTAGCTTACGAATGCGGTAGTCGCCATTGGCGTTGGGTCGGGATCGGCGCGGATCCGGCTTTAGCTGCCGGCCCAACGCTTTCTATCTGTATATATGTTGTTCTTGGTTTGCGAAACGCGCGGACGCGCGTCTCACGCCGAGCCATTACTCTGGCCGGCTCTGTACTTTCGCGGCGATATTATCGAGCGTGGTGTTCTGCACAATTTCCACCACGGCGCCGTCGTGCAATTTCATCTGGCCGGCAGTGACCACCGTTTCCCCGGGTTTGACGCCGCTGCGCACGATCACGCTGTCGCCGAACTGGCCGTCGGTTTTAACCAACACGCGTTTGGCGATTTGCTGCTCGCCGTGCTCGGTATTCTGCCTCTGCACCACATACACCGAGTCGCCATGGATGCTGTAATCGATGGCGATAGTCGGGATGCTGACCACGTTGTCTTCGGTGGGCAATTGCAGCGAGGCGCGCGCGAACATGCCAGACGCCAACTCGCCTTTCGGGTTATCCAGCTTCGCCTGCAATTTGATCGAACGCGTATCGGCGCCGATCTGCGGCTCGACGGCAATGATCTTTGCGCTGAACTCACGCTTGGGCAGCGCATCGACGACAAACTTCACCGTCAACCCCGGTTTCAATTGCGAGTGCGCCTGTTCCGGCAGCGTCAGATTTAAATACAGCGTGCTCAGATCGGTGAGCGTCACCAGCGGATCGCCCTGCTTAACGAACTCGCCCACGTGCACGCGCTGCACGCCGAGCATGCCGGTGAACGGCGCACGAATCAGTTTCTGCGCAATCAAAGCCTGGGTGCGCGCAATTTCGCCGTTCACTTCATCGAGCGTCGCTTGCTGCGCGTCGATCTCGCTTTGCGAAACGGCAAGGCCGAGCAACTTGGTCGAGCGCTCCAGATTGATTCGCGCTAATTTTGCCTGGGCGCGCAACCGCTGCAGATCGCCTTGCTCGGGGCCGTCGTTCAATTGAATCAGCGCTTGCCCGGCTTTAACCGCAGCACCGGGCGCGATATGCAGCTCGGTAATGCGGCCGTCGATTTCCGGCGCGATAGTGACTTGATGTATCGCCTCCAGCGAACCGATGGCTTCCAGCGCACGCGGAATTTCCCGGGCGGTAGCGGTAATTGCCGTAACAGTGACGGGCGGCGGCTGATAATTAGCCATCGCTTTGCCCATTTGTATTTTGCCGAACAGGTGCCAACCAAAAAGCGCACCGAAAAACACTAGAAGAAATAAGCCCATTATTAACAGGCGTTTTTTTAATTGCGGATTTGCCATTGCGTCCATCAACCACTCGTTACAGAACACGCGTTATATAAAGTTATGCCGCACGTTGGCAACTTAAATTCCCTTTAAATAATTTAATTGGCCCATAAATAGATAAATTGGCTGCTAATAGATAAGCAATCGGATAAATAGCAGCGAGACTCACGGCGAGCAAACAGATACGGCAGCAGAAATAGAACGGTTAAATAGACACAGCCTTACACGCGCAGCATGCTTCTTATATATCGCCAGTTATCGTGTGGAGATTGATCGATCGATGAACGCTTCCGACATTTTTCATCCCGCGGTTGCCGCGTGGCTGCACAAAACATTTGGCAGCGCGACGATTACGCAGACGCACGCGTGGCCGGCGATTAAATCGGGCCGCGATGTGTTGATCGCAGCGCCGACCGGTTCTGGTAAAACACTCGCTGCTTTTATGAGCGCCATCGATACGCTGGTATGCGCCGGTATTGAAAATGAACTGCCGAACAAAACCAGCGTTTTGTACGTCTCGCCATTAAAAGCCTTATCGAACGACATTCAGCGCAATTTGGAAATGCCGCTCGCCGGCATTCGCAGCGAATTGGACGCGAGCGGTCACAGCGATGTGGTGATTCGTGCACAGGTGCGCACTGGCGATACCTCGCAAGCCGAGCGCACATTAATGCGCCGCAATCCGCCGCACATCATCATCACCACGCCGGAATCGCTATACGTCCTGCTCGGCTCGGAATCCGGGCGCGATATGTTGCGCAGCGTGCGCACCGTTATCGTCGATGAAATTCACGCGCTGGTCGGTAATAAACGCGGGTCGCATTTGGCGTTGTCGCTGGAACGCTTGCAGGCATTGCTCGATGCGCCGTTGCAACGCATCGGTTTATCCGCTACGCAAAAGCCGATCGAAACCGTTGCGAAGTTTTTAATCGGCGCCAAGCGTAAATTAAAGGATTGCGTGATTGTCGACAGCGGTCACGTGCGCGAACGCGATTTGCAAATCAGCGTGCCGCCGACGCCACTCGAAGCGGTGCTGTCGAATGAAATGTGGCAGCAGGTTTACGATCAACTCACGGTATTAATTAATTCGCATCACACCACATTAATTTTTGTGAACACGCGCCGTCACGCCGAGCGCGTCGCGCGCTATTTATCCGAACGCATCGGCACCGATAACATCACCGCGCATCACGGTAGTTTGTCGAAGGAATTGCGCTTCGATGCGGAGCAGCGTTTAAAGAACGGTCAATTAAAAGCACTAGTCGCCACCGCGTCGCTCGAACTCGGTATCGATATCGGCGATGTCGATTTGGTGTGTCAGATCGGCTCGTGCCGTTCGATTGCGACATTTTTGCAGCGCGCCGGCCGCGCCAATCACTCCGTCACCGGCACGCCGAAGGCGCGGTTATTTCCGCTGTCGCGCGATGAGTTGGTCGAAGCGGTGGCATTGCTCGAAGCGGTTCAGCGCGGCGAGCTCGATCATTTAATTATTCCCGAGCAGCCGCTCGATGTGCTCGCGCAACAAATCGTGGCTGAAGTCGCCGCGCAGGATTACGGCGAAGACGATTTATTTAAATTGGTCAGTGGCGCGTATCCATACCGCAATTTAAAGCGCGCGCAATTCGATGAAACCTTGGAATTGGTCGTCGACGGTTACGGCGCGCAACGCGGCCATTTACGCCAATACATTCACCGCGATGCGGTGCACAAACAATTGCGCGGTCGGCGCGGCGCGCGGCTGACTTCCATCATGTCCGGCGGCACCATCCCCGACAACGCCGATTACAACGTCGTGCTCGAACCGGAAGCGATTGTGGTTGGCACCGTTAACGAAGATTTCGCGGTGGAAAGTATTGCCGGCGATATTTTTCAACTCGGCAATACGTCGTACCGAATTATTCGCGTCGAAATGGGCCGCGTGCGGGTCGAGGATGCGAAAGGCCTGCCGCCGACCATTCCATTTTGGCTCGGTGAAGCGCCGGGTCGCAGCGACGAATTATCGCTGGCGGTTGCGCATTTACGACACGTTATCGAACAGCACGACGACGCCGAAAAAAGTTTGCACTGGCTGATCGATGAAGTCGGTATCGAAACCGGCGCGGCGACACAGCTCGTCGATTATTTAACGGCGGCGAAAATCGCACTCGGCGCATTGCCGACGCAGGACACTATTATTTTCGAACGCTTCTTCGATGAAACCGGCGGCATGCAATTGGTCATTCACGCGCCGTTCGGCAGCCGCATTAATCGCGCGTGGGGCTTGGCCCTGCGCAAACGCTTCTGTCGCAAATTCAATTTTGAATTGCAGGCGGCTGCGACCGAAGACTCCATTATTATTTCGCTCAGCACCAGTCACAGCTTTCCATTGGAAGAAGTCGCGCATTATTTAAATTCGCGTACGGTCCGCGATATTTTAATTCAGGCGCTGCTCGATGCGCCGATGTTTGCCGCGCGCTGGCGCTGGGCTGCATCGATTGCGTTAGCGCTACCGCGTTTTCGCGGCGGCAAAAAAACACCGCCGCAATTACAGCGCATGTTCGCCGAAGATTTAATTGCCGACGTATTTCCCGATCAAATCGCGTGTGCAGAAAATCTCAGCGGCCCGCGCGAAATTCCCAATCATCCGTTAGTGCAGCAAACGTTATCTGATTGTCTCGAAGAGGCAATGGATATTCACGGCCTGCAAAAACTACTGCGCAATATCGAACAGAAAAAAATCACCATCATCGCGCGCGATGTGACCGAGCCATCGCCGCTCGCCCTGCAAGTGCTCGCCGCGCGGCCTTATCAATTTCTCGACGATGCGCCATTGGAAGAGCGGCGCACGCAAGCGGTAATGAGTCGCCGCTGGCTCGACCCGAAAGCGGCCAGCGATTTAGGTCAGCTCGATGCAGCGGCGATTGCGCGCGTGCGCGAGGAAGCATTTCCCGAAGCGATCAATGCCGACGAATTGCACGACGCATTAATGCGCGCGCATTTTTTAACGGACGAAGAAATTGCGCAGCAACCGGCGTGGTCAGATTTTTTGCAAAAATTAATCGACACCAAGCGCGCCACCTGCCTTTCGATTCCTTCAACGTTTGCTAATGACACGCTGATTTCTCCTTCTTTAAAAAATGGTGCTGGTATTTCTGTTCCGTTGGAAAATGGCACTCTCGTTGTTTCTCCCATTTTGAAAAGTGGCACTTTCATTTCCCCCCCTTTGACAAAGGGGGGCCAGGGGGGATTTACCGCCGAGCAAAATCCCCCTCAATCCCCCTTTATTAAAGGGGGAGGCGAATCTGAGCGGTCTGGAAGTGAAACGCAATCGGTGTGGATTGCCGCCGAACGTATTCCGCGCCTAATTATTTTATCGACGCTCGCAAAACTAAAGCCGAAAATTTCAGCGCCCGAACCCTACGCCAGCGAATTCAAAAACACACAAGACAGCGCGCGCGAAAAATCCGTGCTCGAAATTGTGCGCGGCCGTTTGGAAATATTGGGACCGGTGACGGCTGCGCAACTTGCTGCACCGCTCAGTATCGACATCGCAGAAATAGATATCGCGTTGCTTGCGTTGGAGCAAGAAGGTTTCGTGCTGCGTGGGCAATTTACGCCGGGCGCGAACTTTCAAGAAAACGAAGTGGAATGGTGTGAGCGCGGTTTGCTCGCGCGCATTCACCGCTACACCGTCAATCGGCTGCGCGCGGAAATAGAACCCGTCACCGCACAGGATTTCATGCGCTTTTTATTTCGCTGGCAAAATGTCGCGGAAGAAACGCGCAAAGAAGGCCCCGATGCACTCGCCGCTATTCTCGCGAACCTCGAAGGCTTCGAAGCGCCGGCCATTGCGTGGGAAGGTGAAATTTTACCGGCGCGGTTGCACAATTACGATTTCACTTGGCTCGACGATTTGTGTTTGGCCGGTCGTGCCGGCTGGGCGCGGTTAGCAAAACCCAAACAAACCGAAAACAGCAAACGCGCCGGCCCAGTGCGCTCAACACCGATTGCATTAGTAACGCGCCGCAACATGCCCATTTGGAGTTCAGCCGCCACCGCGCAAATCGTGGCGAACAGCGAACCGATTCCAATGAGTTCGCGTGCGCAACGCGCCTTCGAATTTCTGCAACAAAACGGCGCGTCATTTTTCGATGAAATTGTCGACGGCGAAAAATTATTGCCGAGCGAACTCGAAGAAGCGCTCGGCGAATTAGTCGCGCTCGGTCGTGTCACCTCGGATAGTTTCGCCGGAATTCGCGCCCTGTTATTGCCGCTGGAAAAACGCAAGCCGCTGAATGGCGCGAAGCGTCGCCACCGCACCGCGATGTTCGGTATTCAAGATGCGGGTCGCTGGTCGTTGGTCCGTGAAAAAACTGCAACCGACGACAATGTGCTCGAATATATCGCGCTGACCTTATTGCGTCGCTACGGCGTAATTTTCTGGCGCCTTCTGGCGCGCGAAGCCGATTGGTTGCCACCGTGGCGCGACATGTTGCGCGTACTGCGACGCATGGAAGCGCGCGGCGAAATTCGCGGCGGTCGTTTCGTCGCCGGCATCACCGGCGAACAATTCGCCCTGCCCGATGCACTCGCCGCATTACGCGGTATTCGCAAAATAGAAAAAGTGGAAGAATTAATTTGCATCAGCGGTGCTGACCCACTCAATTTAATCGGCACCGTATTGCCCGGTAATAAAGTGCCCGCACTCGCCGGCAATAGAATTTTATTTCGCGACGGCGTACCGCTCGGCGTTTTAATCGCCGATGAAATTCAATGGCTACAACCGATCGATGCATTGCAGGCACACGAATTAAAATCCGCATTAATTATGCGCACACCGGGCGCACCGCAATTGCGTCCGTTAAGAGCGAAAGGTTATCGGGTGAAATAATCGTGCGAGCGTATTGGTGAAACTGCGGTAATTATGGTGGAATGCTTGTTCATAATTTTGGCGCGCAAAGCAGCGTCATATTTTTTCTTTCCAAGACAAGGGATTGGCAATGGCAAAAATTTTCGTTAAAAATAAAAAGATTGGCCTTTTAACAATTATTATGAGGCCATTGGCCTCATTAACAGACTGTTAGCCTTAAAGGAGTACGAATGACTATCAGTGTGTACATCGATAACAACGTATGGGGGTTTTTTGTTTTCTCGAAAAATATATCTTAGCGTCGAACTTCCTCAAGCCGAGTTTTGCTTATGCATGACCAGGGAAGCTGAATTTGAAATTCCGCCAATACCGAATGAAAAGGCTGACCTAAAGAATTTTATCCAAGACACAATAAATAAATGTGTGATCGGGCCTCATAGTTATTTTGGGTTTTATGATTCCGCTCATTCTGGGGGCGAGCAAAGAGTTGGCGGTTTTAACGCCGGCCGATAGGCTAGTCAAGATGAAGTGGCCTTTATGGAACAACAGAAAAATAGATTAGGAGCCACTAAAAAGGTATCTACTAAGCTCTACAAAAATGAAGCTGATATCTCCATCGCCGCAAGAGCAATGCATTCAGTGGTATTAACCTTAGATAAGAAAGCCGGCCCTATAAATGATGCGTACAAAAAAGGTGGAAAGGTGGTATTTCTTGACGACTTTGATAGCAGTGGTCTTTCGCTTAAAGAATTCATACGTAGCCATATAAATGGCTAACAATCGCAAGCAGTCGACGCGCTAACGCGCGCGCCTATTGCAGACGTTAGATGCCATCCAAATAAAGAACTTCGAGATATTGGATTCTGAAAAGGAATAAATATGCAGCTAAAAATATTGGTGGCGACAATGATTGCCGCTCTGGTTTTAGCTCCAATTATCAATGGTTGGACGCTCTCGATTATATGGGGCTGGTTCATTTCTCCATTATTTAATTTGCCGGTCCTGTCAATTTCATCTGCAATTGGGATTGCTTTAGCTGCTGAGCTTTTAATCCGCCAAAGCTACAATGAGAAACGCTACGAAAACTCTGAGATTAGTGAAGTTATTGGCAGAGCGGTTGGAGAGATTGTAATTTCTCCATTAGTTACCGTGCTAATTGGATGGGTCGTTCTAGGGTTTATGTAATTGCATCATCTAACATTGCAAGCAATGAGATTGTCACACGCTGCTCGTGTGCTAATCCCTATTGTAGACGTTTAAGCTATGAATGATTCAGAGCACCTTTCAATATCTAAACTTGATGCCGCACAGCGGCAGCTAAATGTAGCCATTCGTATGCTTTTCTCGGAAGCTGATCCGGTCGCCACACACACACTCGTAGGAGCTGCGTCTCTACTTTTTAGCGATCTCATTGAAATAAGAAATCCCGAGCGGTCATGGGACACAAAAGCGCGCGAGTCTAATTCACTTAAAAAATCTGAATATTTTCAAGTCATGCGTCGTGACCAAAACTTTTTGAAACACGCGCGAGAGGATCACGAAGCGGTGCTTGAGTTCAACCCAGAAGAAACGGAATCTTTAGCGTTCTGGGCAGTTATGAATGCAAGCGAATTGGCACCCCTATCGGTCGAGGCGTATGTTTATCAGCTTTGGTATATAGCTGCTCGCTCACCATATTCAGACCCCGAAAAATCTCCGCTTCGCGAGGCGGTTGAATTTTTTGGTGACCTACGCACATTACTAAGGGCAGACCGTCTCCGAGCGGGCCAACTAGCATTAGATAGGGAGTACTTGCGTGGAGCATAACAAAGCATTCAAGTTCGTTCGTTACGCTCACTGGAATTGATACGACTGCGAATTGACCTACGAAAAGATTCGCAGCCAGCTTCGAAGAAGGAATACCTACCTCCGAAGTACCCCCTCCCACCTCAAAGCGAGGAAATCCTCCTTCAGAGCTCCGCCATCCTCCAAAAAAGCTCCGATGTCGGCGCTCTCGGATGGGTCGTACCCCTAAAAAGTGAGGAATTCCTCGTTCAAAGAGAGGATTTCCTCACTTCGAGGTAGGTCATCGGAGCAAAAAGGGAGGACATCCTCGTTTCGAGGTAGGTGATCGCAGCAAAAAGACTCGGCATCCTTGTTTAGAAGTAGGTATGGCTGGTTCGGGCGAGGAATATCGCCGTGGCGGCGTGCGATTTGGTGCATCCGCAATTTGGGCGAGACTATGCTTGCTTCAATCTTGGGTGTAATCATTAGGCGCATTCACCTCATCGCGAGACATCAAAATGGATTTCGAATTTGATACCGCCGAGAACCTCAAGGTTAGCGATTCCGAGTTGTCGGAGTTGCTAACGCAGGTATATGTCGACGGCGGATTTACTGATCGGCATCTCGCACAAACATTATTCGCGCCGACTAATATTAGAAGGCGCGGAGCAGTATTTGGTGCTCGGTCCAAAAACTCATCGGAACTTGCAGGCATCATAATTTTAGTACCGCCTGAATCGGAGGCTTGCCGCTTGGCAACAGACAGCGAGGTCGAGATTCATCTGCTGGGCGTTAAATCAAAGTATCGCGGTATGGGGCTCGGCCGGCAGCTCGTTGAAAACGTCATATCGAGGACCAAAAATGAGGGTCGCAAAAAGATAATTTTATGGACTCAACAAACAATGAAGGTTGCCCAAAACCTTTATGAGTCTGTTGGTTTTTCATATGTTAAAAATATAGAGTTAAATGGTCGTGAGTTCTTGCTTTACAGCAGGAAACTGTAAGTAACAAAATAATCAATGCGATTGGCAAACCCTGCCGTAGCTCTAATCACCCAATAGTTTTGGAGCGTAAGAAAACGGAATGAATACTTCGAGCACTTATTTTCTGTTGGCGTGCAGCTTAGTAATAGGCTGTTCTCTGGCTTCGCAGGCGGGCGTTAATTCTCAGCTGCGCCTAGCAGTAACCTCACCAATTCAAGCGGCGTTTTTGTCGATCTTATCGGTACCGTAATTTTAGGCTGCTTGTCTTTGCTTCAAGGGAATTCGTGGTTTAAGCCCGGCAGTATTTCAAGCATTCCTTGGTGGGCTTGGCTTGGCGGCGCATTTGGTGCATTCAATATTGCTATGTCCGTTTTTTTGGCACCGAAGCTCGGCGCATTAACGCTCGCGATTTCGGTTGTTTGCGGACAAGTTTTTGCGTCTTTAATATTCGATCAAAACGGCTGGCTTGGTTATCCAAAAATCGATCTTTCATTGCCGAGAGTTTTTGGGGCATTGCTCATCGTCGGTGGCGTAATTCTGGTTTCTAAAAAATAAGAAATTAACAAGGTAACGGCGTGAGATATACCTTAACAACTTGTCCTCCAGCGCACGCGAGAGGATTGTCGTTTGGCGCGTAAACGTTAATCTAAGGAGAAAGATAATGAATGAAATTGATCGCATTAAATATCTACGCATTGCATTGATGATCGTAGGACTAATTTTTACTTTCGGTATTTGGCCGCTTACGGTTGTGTGGCCATCGGGTTGGTCTTGGCATGCGGAGGGCCGTTCATATTATCTTGAGATGATCATCGGTATTTATGCGACGCTCGGAGTTTTTCTCATCCTCGCCGCCCGTAATCCTCTCGCTCATCGCAGTCTCATCTGGTTTACCGTTTGGTCTAGCATCGTGCACGGCGGAATCATGACTGCGCAGTCATTTGATGGCGATCATAATATGGGCCATCTAATGGGCGACGATTTAGCGCTTCTCTTGGTAGCGGCGGTGCTGGCATTGCTTACGCCGCGTGAAGGCAAATCTGAAGTACGTGAAGCACAATAAATGAAATGCAGCTGTGGCTTATTGCAACGCAAATTTTACTTGATCTGTCATCGAAGGTTCGCGACAGGTTTGAGCGAGAAGCGGGTTTCTCCGGCACGTTTACGATTGCGGAATGCTGACCGTTTTATTGCCTAGTTGTTCCATTCCACATTAATGAAAAATGCAAAAAGATAATCTCGATAATTTAGATAAAGCAATTCGCTTCGGCTGTGGTGCGGCGCTGGGAATACTTCTAGGCTTTGCCGTTGCAGTACGATTTGCTTACGAGCAATTTGGCTTTTTCTGGGCCGTTGTCGTTTTTGTTGTATTTTTATGTGGATGGCTTGCCATGAAATACGGCGATCGATTCTGGTATTCAATAAAAGATTGGATTTCTTGGTGGTAGCTTTCTAAATATCTGGAAATACAGCGACTGCTATTTGGGGCTAGCGCTACCGCCCCAATATTCGGCATACTCCGAAAAATAATATAACGTGAGGAACGCCGCATGAATTTCAAGTTAACAACTTTGTTTGCAATGATGACTCTTTCGCTCAGTGCTGCAGTGCACGCGGAGTGTACTTATCCGCAGGTGACCGCCGCCGCGCCGAGCGGTGCTACCGCGACTGAGCCTGAACTGGTTGCTGCTATTCAAGATATGAAGCGCTTCAATACGGAAATTACTGCGTACGCGACCTGTGTCGATCAGGAAGCGGATGCACAAATCGCAGCGGGCGGCTCTGTGCTTTCCGCCGATCAAATTAAAAAGATAAAGGCTGAATCTGCGCAGAAGCACAATGCCGGTGTCGATGATTTGCAAAAACGTGCCGATGCATTAAATGCGCAAGTAAAAATATATAAAGCTCGACCCGCAACTAAATAATTAGATGCACGACCGCGCGCTGTAAAAATTTCCAATCAACGCCATTCAGGAAGAGTGGCACAGCGCGCGATCAATTACCCTCTCCTGCTCAATCGAACGTTGCTTCGTATTCTCCAAAGCATTCCTGTGCCAAATGACTACAGCTGTATTCGCGTGCGCTGAATAATTTTCCGTCGCGTAATTTAAACAGAAAGTGATACGCATTTTCGTAGAGCTTGCCGTTCTTTAATTCGCCATGCGATTTGGCTTCGACGGCTACGCGGTCTTCGTCCGCCGTCATGCTTTCGATCCAGATTTTTATCGGCTTGTGCATAAAGCGCGACATCAAACGTGGTGCGGCGGCAAATGCTTCTGCGTCCCAAATAAAATGAAAGCGTTCAGGCTTCAACGCCATGCATTCGAATTTAAAGTCGTTGGTGAGAAAGCTGCGAATGCCCTGCTCGTCGCCACGGTCGATGGCGGCAAAATATTGTTCGATCACTTGCTTGTTTTGAGCGTTGCTCATGATGACTCCCGTGCTCCCGTTGTGTTTATTTTTATAAATGTCGTAGCGGTGATATTTGAGATATCAATACAGCCGTAGCATCACTGCGCCGTCGGCCGACTATACCGACGCAAGAGCGACAAACTCAATCGAAAGCGGATCAGATAATGGATATTCGTTTGTCGGCACATCAAAATAATTTGTGCAGGATTTCGTAAAAAAATAATAAAAACTGCAAAGTTTTAAAAAGCTGCTAAAGCGGATTCGGCGCCCTGTCTTTCAGTTGTATGGAGCGGTTGTATGGAACAGTGCTATGGAAACCGACTGCATCAGGAAAATTTCAATGCCGTCGCTATACTCCTAAACCACTTATCGGATTATTCGCCAAGGGATCATTATGTCGCCATCGCCAACCGCTTTAACCAATGCCCATATAATTCTTGCCGATGCGCAGGAAAAACTGGAAAAGCTGCGCAACATTAAGCCGTATTTGATTGATTTATCGCTGCGTGAAAATCCGGTCGGCGCACGCATGGGGCAAAACCTCGCGGACAAACTCGCCATCCTTCCGCAGCTGCGCGAATTCGGATTTAAAAATATTTTTCTGGGCACGCTCGATTATTCGATGCCGGATGAATTGGAGGTCGACGACGATTTCATGATGTATCTGCGCGATCATCAAATCGATATGACCAGTTGCTTCGCATTTACCGCAATGGGTATCGCCAGCGCGGACGGTGTGTTCGTACCCGATCCGTCCATGCTGAAATTGCGCGACTATTGCGTGCCGAATACCTTGCATGAAATTTATTTGAGCAAGGCCGGCATGGAAGGTCAGTACGATTTGGAAACGTTGCGCCGCAGTTTGCCGCTCAGTATTCAGTGGCTGAATGAAAATATTGTGGGCGACTCTCGTGAAAATGGAACGAGCGGCAAGCCGCGCATTCTGATCAATATCGTCGACGGCTGCGATGCATTCGCGGAAGACCCGGACACGGCCTGTTCGATTTTGAGTTTGCTGGCCGAGCAAGATATCGAAGGCGTTAGCATCGAGGACGATCGCGGCACCTATCTGCCGTTTCAAGTCGGCGCCTATGTCGCGGTCGCGCGCAGTTTTCTGCCGGCGCCGCTGCAATTATTAGTACATGTTCACGCCGGTGCGGGCGTCGAAAATGCGTCCGCCATTGAGGCGTTGTTGAACGGAGCCGATGGTATTTGGGGCGGCTTGCCTAAACAGGCGGCGATTATCGGACACGCGTCGCTGGGTGAATTGATTGCCAATCTGGTGCGCGTCGGCAATCCAAACATGCAGGATTATCAGCTCAACCAATTGTTGCCGCTGGCAACATCGCTGCAGGTGTTGGATCAGGAATTGCCGGTGCCGGACGACAGTCCGATCCTCGGCCATAACGCCTATCGGCTGCCGCTAAGCTTCTTTCGGCAAGTGCCGGGGCGGTTTATGGATTTGATTCCCGAGGCCATCGGCGGCGTATATCGCTATCGCATCTGCCCGGTGGTGAGCGATACCAAGGTGATCGCCGGGCGCTTGGCGGAAGTGACCGGGCAGCCGCCGGAGACCTTTCTCGAAGCGACATTGGAGCAAATGATTCGACTGATGCGTCGCGATTTGCGGGCCGGTGAACGTATCGTCTACGACGAACCAGCTAATTTGTTGCAGTTGTATACGCGCGCGGGACTCTGTTAGCCGCCGGTTGTTTAAGCGTTGTATTAATCGGACGCACGGTGGTGGTCGGCGGCATGCACTTCGCATATTCTTCGCCTGTACCTCCACCGTTGCGCGACTCGTCGCACCGCTCTAAAAATACAATGAATCAAAAACGACCATGACCGATGAAACCAGTGCTGTAGAAACCGATTACGCCGTTTACAAAACATTGTTGGAATCCACTAAAGCGATCCCCTGGAAAATCGATTGGGCCAGCAAGCGCTTCACTTATATCGGCCCGCAAATCGAAAGTCTGCTGGGCTGGTCGCCGACGAGCTGGGAAGGTGTGCAAGATTGGGTCACACGCATGCACCCCGACGATCGCGAGGCGGTGTTCGATTTTTGCGTCGCGCAGTCGCTGGCCGGCATCGACCATGAAGCGGATTACCGCGCGCTCACCAAGGACGGCGGCTATGTGTGGATACGCGACGTTGTGCACGTGGTGCGCAAGGGCGATGAAGTCGAAGCGCTGATCGGGTTTATGTTCGATATCAGCGAACGCAAAAAAACCGAAGAAAAATTGCTGAGTTTGCAAAAAGAATTGGAAGAGCTGTCGTTCAAGGACGGTTTGACCGGCGTGGCCAATCGCCGCATGTTCGATTCCATTCTCGATATCGAATGGGAAAATGCGCGCCGCAACCGGCAGCCGCTGTCGTTAATTATTTTGGATATCGATTTTTTTAAACAGTACAACGATCAGTACGGGCACATTAAAGGCGACGACTGTTTAAAACGCGTTGCGCAGACGTTGACCTCGGCAGCAACGCGCTCGAAAGATTTCTTCGCACGTTTCGGCGGCGAAGAGTTTGTTTTAGTTCTGCCGGAAACGGATGCCAACGCAGCGCTAACGGTAGCCGAGCGCTGCCGTACGTTGATTTACAAGCAGCAAATTCCGCACAATAGTTCGGCCGTTAGCGAGATGCTGACGATAAGCCTCGGTGTCGGCACGATCATTCCATCTAACAATATCGAACCGATTGCCTTTGTCGAAGAAGTCGATCGCTTGCTTTACAAGGCCAAACAAAACGGCAGAAATTGTGCCCAGTACAGTCAGTAACAAAAAATACGATCCGTAGCAAAACGGAAAAACAGAAAAAAACTAATAATTAGAATTTTCAATTCGCTTGTCGATCGGCCCGAGTCCCGAACGACTAATGGTTGCCTACGCAATTTCAACACCGTTGAATGCAATCATCGAACGACAGGAGAAAATTATGACGACGCCAGCGCAAACAGATTCTGCTTCCGAGCGCGACTTGGTATTGGAGCGCATTATTGATGCGCCGCGCGAAAAATTATTTCGCGCCTGGACCGATCCCGAATTAATCAAACAATGGTTTACGCCGCGGCCGTGGACGACGCCAGTTGTCGAAACCGATGTGCGGGTCGGCGGTTCCAGTTTTATATTGATGCGTGGGCCGGATGGCGAAGAGTTTCCAAATCGTGGTGTTTATCTCGAAGTCATCGAAAACGAAAAACTGGTTTTTACCGATGCGTTTGTTAATGCATGGGAGCCTTCTGAAAAGCCGTTTATGACGGGAATTCTTACCTTCGAAGATATCTGCGACAAAACTAAATACACTGCACGTGTGCGGCATTGGACCGTGGCCGATCGCGAGGCGCATGAGAAAATGGGTTTTCACGACGGCTGGGGTAAAGCTACCGATCAACTGGTTGCATTGGTAGCAAGGATTTGAGCGTGCAGTAAATTTTAAAACGGCACGCGTTTGAATTATTTTTAACGAAAAGTTGAAAGTGTATTCAGTAAAACTTGTGGCGTCTTAAACACAGATAGCTGATTAGATAAATCAATTAGGTAAATAAATAGAACGAAGCGAGGTGGCGAAATGCTTAACGGCAGTTGTTTGTGCGGTTCTATTCGTTATGAAATCGATGGCGAATTAGGTCAGATCATAAAATGCCATTGTACGAAATGTCGCAAGGCCAGCGGTTCGGCTTTCGCCACTAATGCGATTGTCGAGACGGCGAATTTTCGTTTCGTCGGTGATCAAACAACGCTCGCCGAATTCGAATCGATGCCAGGGGTGATCCGGGTTTTTTGTCGACAATGCGGTTCGCCGTTGCTGAGTCGGCGCCCCGCTACGCCGGACATTATTCGCGTGCGGATCGGTACGCTCGATTCGACGATCGCTGGCAAACCGGCCGTGCATATTTTCGTCGGCTCCAAAGCCGAATGGGACGATATCAACGATGAGTTACCGCAGTATGCGGAGCGGCCCGTTCAATAATTTGTTACCTGGTTTTTCTTCAATACATTCTTAAATTCCCAATAACTCGCGCCTGTCGTTTGACTGCGCGTCGTTCTCTTTTATCGGCATATCGGCTACTGTCCGCGGACAATAATTATTTGCCGAAAACTATTTCGAGAGGAGTTAACGATGCGCGAAGTCGATTTGCGAATTGATGTCACAGCCGCCGCCGCTTTGGGGATTTCCGCACACACGGCGGCCACGGTATTTTTGCCGGAGCCCGATCAATTGGCAGCGTCGCCAGTGGTGTGTTTCGCGTTTCCTGGCGGCGGTTACTCGCGCCGTTATTATTCGTTCGATATGCCGGATAGCAGCGGCGGTGGCGAGGCCGGCTGGCATGTCGAGCGCGGTTGGATTTTTGTCGCCTGCGATCATTTGGGTTTTGGCGATTCGACCATCCCCGAAGGCAACGCACTCAATTACGACAACGTGGCGCGCGGCAATAAAGAAACGGTCGATACCATCGTCCGCAAGCTGGAAGCGGGCACCCTGCTTGAGGGTTATCCGGCGGTGAAAGGCGCGACCAAGCTCGGCATCGGTCAATCGATGGGCGGCTGTTTCACCATCGTATTGCAGGGTCAGCACGCGACGTTCGATGGCATCGCCACACTCGGCTACAGCGGCATTCACACCATCGTGCCGAGCAAACCCGGCACCCCCAAAACCGTGTGGCCGTGGATTGCGCGCGGCAGCGATCTCGCCAGCGCAGTGCCGCTCAACGCGGCCGCGATTGCGGCGGCAGCCGGGCCGGTGTTGGGCGATAAAGATGCGATTGAGAGCGCGGCGCAAACCGGCGAACATCCGTTCGGCTGGGCTTTTCACTACGACGATGAGCCGGCCGCTATGGTGGCGCTCGATATGGCCGCAAGTGCGGGCAGCGATGCACCACTGCCGGCTTGGCGTTCGGCAACCACGCCGCCGTGCGGTATTTTGATGATCGCGCCGGGCACGGTGGCGATCGAAGCGGCCGCGATTACAGTGCCGGTATTGGCGGCGATGGGCGAGCGCGATGTGGTGCCGAATCCGTGGATGGAATCGTTAGCGTTCAAGAGCGCGATCGATTTCACGCTGTTCGTGTGTCCGCGCATGGCGCATATGCATAACTTCGCGCACACCCGGCAATTGTTTTGGCAGCGTATTCATTCGTGGGGCGAAGGTGTGGCGGCGCAGCGTGCGTATCTTTAATGGATTTTGATTTCGGCCAATAAATCGGCGCGTTTTAGTAAACGCGAAAAAATAAAAAGGCGACGCATTAATGCGTCGCCTTTTTTATGAATTAAAAACCGCTTTTAAAATGGCAGACGTTTTTAAAAATGATAGAAAAGCTCGGCGTACATGCCATCCACTTTAACGTTGGCTTTGTCGTCGCCGTCCTTGTATTTCAGATCGAAATTACGCACGCCCAGTTCGGCGCCCAAGCCAATCTTGGTTTCGTAACCGACCATCGCCCGATAGTCGAACAAAGTGTTGCCGCTGTAGCCGATGCCATTGCCATCGACGCCCACATAAAGCCCGGTCAGCGGCAAATTAAAACGCGCCGATGCGTACAACATCGGAATGGTGGAATCGATATCGAGCGTCGAACTTTTAGCGGCATTGAGCGCGGTGATTTTCACGCCTTTGTCGAAATGGCGAATCGTTAAACCCAGATCAAGCTCAACCCAATTATCGAGTAGCTCGTAATAAAGCGTGGCATCGGTATGGCTGAGATCGAGATTGGTTTTGACCGTATCGGCCGCCGTGTATGTCGTATCATCGAACGTGAATGTACGCGACAGTTGATGCGTGGCGTCGGTGTCGAGCTGGGTATGTTGCAGCAAAACATTGGGCAGCAACGGCAATGGATGCTCGATGGCGACGTAAAAAACAGTGGCGTTGTCATCGTCGATGCCAAGATCGTTATGCAGGTCGACGCGATCGCCCCCCGATTTTACGTGCCCATCGAAATCTGGATTCCAACCGTAGAAGCCGGCGCGTACGCCGATGGCGTCGGCGTGCACTGGCATCGCGGCCGCTGCGCTCATGCCAATGGCAAGCATTGCTACACGAGCAGCCAAGCGCTTTGAATCGAGAATAAATAACGGTAGATGCATAGACTTGTTCCTTTTTTCATAAGCTCCGAATAATTTCCGGCAGCGACAATGTAAGAAAACTACCGATCGCGCCCCGGCCCGCCATCGGGACCGCGATCATTACCGCGACCCTCATTGCCACCTTGCTCGCGATTCTGATGTTCGGGGCTCGCATTGCGTTGCCAGTTATTTTCGCGCGGGGTGCGATCTTGTTGCTCGCGTCCCGGTTGGTCTCCTCTCCCATTTTGGCCTCTGTCCGGTTGGGGGGACGGTTGCTGGACGTTAGCCGGCTGATTTTGCGGATGCGGCACGCGCTCGTGATTTACGCGGGGGTTGTTATCGCCCTCACGGTGTTGCGCGTCGCGACTATCGGTTCGCGCCGGCTCGCGGCGATTGTCATTTTGCGGGCCGCGCTGTTGTTGAAAATCTCGATGGTCATTGGACTGATCGCGATGATCGTTGGACGGAGAATGTTGCGAGCGTTCACGCGGATCGGGATGGCGCGGCTGGTAGCGGTAATCGCGGTCGCGAATTTCGTGTTGCTGATCGCGCTGCGGATAGCGGTCGCCGGAATAATTGCGTTGATAAATCGGCAACGGTGCGCGCGCCGGTGCGCGATAGTGATCCCAATGATCCCAGCCGCGATGATTGCGCTCCCAGTCATTGCCCCAATGCCGCCCCCACTGCGGCGGTGCATCGCCACGCCAGCCGCGAAAATAAATCGGCGGGCGTCGGTAGTAACGCACCGGCACGCGCAATACATACAGCGGCACATATTCGCGATCGACAAATTCCCACGGGCCGTTGTACCAGTCGCTCGCATACCAATCGTCGTCTTCGTAAACCCAGTAGCGGCCATCGTAGAAGAAGTAATTTCTATCGACCTGCGGCGCGTAATAAACCGGATAACCGGGCACGGCGACCAAATCGGGAAACAGCGATAAATTGATATCGACATTGACGCGCGCATGCGCGGGATTCGCGATGCCGACTAACAGGCAGGCGGCAATAATGCTGGAGCGGATAATTCGCACGGGTTGACTCCGAAGTTTTGTAACACGGTTGCGATTTAATGAGTTAGCGCATGAACTCAATATGAATAGTGTTTGCCAGCCAGCAGCTGGGCCTCACGCAGGCACTTTGTTATAAATTATTGCGCGCTCAACGCGGTCGCGGACGATTCGCCAATCTGATAATTTACGCTAGCTTTTACCGCAATTGCTGCAGGAGCGGTCCAGCGATTATGTTGAGGAATCTCAGTGATTGTTAACGGAGTAACGGCAAGTACTAGCAGCGATACGAGAGTTTCACGATATACGCGTCAATTAACAACCTTCATTTCATGGCCTCTTTCACAACTTTCATATCACAGGCTCAATTTCACAGGGACAAAAAAATGAAAAATTACAGTGCGGAATTTCTCGGTACATTTTGGCTGGTCATTGGCGGATGCGGTAGCGCGGTATTGGCTGCGGGTTTTCCGGCATTGGGAATTGGCTTTCACGGTGTCGCGCTCGCGTTCGGTTTAACCGTGCTGACAATGGCTTATGCCATCGGCCATATTTCCGGTTGCCATCTGAATCCAGCGGTGTCGATTGGGTTGTGGGCCGGCGGACGTTTTCCGGCGACACAATTATTGCCGTACATCGCTGCGCAAGTGATCGGTGCTATCGCGGCCGGCGGCGTGTTGTATGTGATTGCGAGCGGCGCAGCCGGCTTTGATGTCACTAAAGGTTTTGCCTCGAACGGTTATGGCGCGCATTCGCCCGGCGGCTATTCGCTGCTGGCCGCATTGGTGTGCGAGATCGTGATGACGGCATTCTTTTTAATCGTCATTTTAGGCGCCACCGATAAACGCGCCCCGGCCGGCTTTGCGCCGATTCCGATTGGCCTCGCGTTGACATTGATTCACCTGATCAGTATTCCGGTGACGAATACCTCGGTAAATCCAGCGCGCAGTACCGGTGTTGCGATATTCGCCGGTGGTTGGGCGCTCGAGCAATTATGGTTGTTCTGGGTGGCACCAATTATCGGCGCATTGATCGGTGCGGTGCTTTATCGTTTTATCGGCAGTGAAAAAAATTGATCCGCATTAATTAACATCCGCAATTTCAAACGGCGTAGCGCTAAGTGTTGCTCTGCGTCGTTTGCGTGTCTTCCAAAAGTTCGTCCGCACTCGGTGCGTTGGCATCAGTTTGAAAATAATCGATCGCACCCTGCAGTTCTAATGCTTGCGAACTCATTTGTTCCGAAGTCGCAGCCAATTCCTCCGCTGCGGACGCGGTCGATTGTGTCGTTTGCGATAATTGCTCCAGTGCATTGGTTATTTGCACAAGTCCGCTCGATTGCTCGCCGGATGCTGAAGAAATTTCCTGAATTAAATCCGATGTCTTGCTGATCGACGGCAATAGTTTTTCCAACAGCGCACCGGCGCGCTCAGCCACCGACACACTGCTGCCGGCCAGCTCGCCAATTTCTTTCGATGCAACTTGGCTGCGCTCGGCCAGCTTGCGCACTTCCGCTGCGACTACCGCAAAACCTTTGCCGTGATCGCCGGCGCGCGCTGCTTCGATGGCGGCGTTTAAAGCGAGCAAATTAGTTTGATAGGCGATGTCGTCGATGATGGAAATCTTCTCGGCAATTTTTCGCATTGCCGCCAACGTTTGTTTAACGGCATCGCCGCCTTCGCGCGCATCGACCGCCGATGCAGTGGCAATGTCTTCCGTTACGCGTGCGTTATCGGCATTGTGTGCAACGGTAGCGGAGATTTGCTCGACCGATGCGCTGGTTTCTTCAACGCCAGCGGCTTGCTCCGACGCGCTTTGACTGAGCGCTTGCGATGACGACGATAATTCCTCCGACGCGGCAGCTAACGCATCGGCCGATGCGCGAATTTGTTCTACTGTGCCGCGCAATTTATCGACCATTTGCCCCATGCCGGCCAACAAACTTTTGCTATCGTTATTTTTCACGATTACCGCGAAATTCAGATCGCCGGCCGCGACACGCTTCACCACGCTGGTGGCGTAATCGGGTTCGCCGCCTAGCTGATGTGTTATAGCGCGCGACACGAAGATGCCCAACAACATCGCCACGACAAAAGCCGCAACCACGGCAATTGTGATAACCAGCCGCGTATGCGTAATGATTTTTGAATTTTCTAAATTGGCTGCCTGCGCTTGTTGGGTGTTCACATCCATTAATTTATCGTAGAGCGCTTCGACGGCTTTCGATTGATCGCGCAGGCTGCCGTTAATTAATGCGTAAGCCTCATCGTTACGATTGGCCTGCAGCAACATAAGCGCCGCTTTGGTGGTGTCTAAATAATTTTGTTTTTTAATCAGCATGTCGTCGCGCAATTGCACTTCATCGCTGCTGGGCACTGTTTGCATGTAGTCGGCCCAATATTTTTCCGCGTCGGCCCAATAGCCTTCGATGCGGGCAAAACTCTTTTCCTGTGCGGCTTTATCTTTTTGTTGTGCCAGTGCACGCACGACAGTACGCGCGTGAATGGTTACGTTGCTGTCGGCTTTGCTGAGGCTGGTTATCGCCAATAGATTTTGATCGAATACATCTTTACTGCGCGCGCCTATTTCCTGGATTTTTAGTAGACTCCAACCGCCGACCAATAAGGTCAGCACCGCGCACAGAAAAAAAGCGAGCACTAGTTTTGTGCCGAGGCGCAAACGAGAAAAGCCAAGCATGGTGATAACTCCTCAAATTTTTAGGTGCCGATCAGGCGCTGAAAAGTATGGAGTAGAACCGCGCAGTCAGTAATGTTTGTTCGTTTTAAAAAGGGGCGCTGTTAATCAGAAATTTGTTAGTTAGCCGCATGTAAAGAAAGAGAACTGAATGGAAGGAAAATGCCTGGCCGGAAGAGACGTGATTTCGAGAAATGAGCTGCGGGAAAATCTTTACTAACCCGACAGTTTTCATTGGCCGGGCTAGCAATAACACGGAAAGCTTCGATGGCAATGAGAAAGCGTTTTAAAAAATTACTGCAGATACGCTTCGAGCAATTTCTTAACAATCTTCGGCGAATTAACAACCGGACCATCCTGACACGAAAACGAAATACTCGACATCGCATTGCCGCTGGCAATTAATGTCAGCGCATCGCCCAATACATCCGGCGTTTGCGCACCGGCTTCTTTCGCGAGCTTGCGAAAGCGCCGCCGCGTTTCCGCTTTATAGGCGTACACCACTTCGCGCGCCGGGTGTTCGGTCTCGCGAATTTCCACCATCGCATTTAAGAACGCGCAGCCGTGTTTGTCTTTCTTACGCGATTTGGCGAGCTGACCTTCGAACAGCGCCATGATTTGTTTTTCCGGTGCGCCGTGATGTGGCGCGATGGTCGCGTCCCACCATTCCCAATGCGCGCGCTCATGCTCGCGCAAATACTCAAGCACCAAATCGTCCTTGGATGGAAAGCTGCGATAGAAGCTCATCTTATTGGTGCCGGCGGCATTCGCAATCGCATCGACACCGACGCAGCGAATCCCGTGCTCATAAAATAATTCGCAGGCGGTATCGAAAATGCGATCACGCACTTTGCTCTTACCGACTTCGCAGGACTTATTACCGGATACGGTAGCTTCAGGCTTATTCATCATAAAACTTCTCTTGACACGTGTGTTACCGGTCAGTAACCTCGATTCATGTTACTGAACGGTAACACACGTATTCCAGCAATGACCAGTTTTTTACTGACACCTCTATGACCACAGTGTGACCCATTAGCTCAATGCAACAGTCACAAATTCATAGCGGATCGCGTCTTATCGTTATGCTCGGTTGTTCGGGCACGCTGGGCGCAGTTTACCTGAATGGGACTTACGACATGAATCAATTGCACAATTTTTCGTCTACTTCTACCGCTGCAGAAGCGCCGACTTCGACACGTACCTTCGGCGTCGCGCATGTCGTTGTCCTCGCTCTTGGCCTAGCATTGCTCAGCTTCGGTCTGGTCGGTTGCGGCAGTGGCAAAACCGCCGCCGCGCCGCCCGCACCGGCTGTGCATACCGTCGCTGCGGTATCCGGCGAAGTGGTCGATTGGGATACGTTCACCGGCCGTTTTGAAGCGGTCGAAAGCGTCAAGCTGCGTCCGCGCGTCAGCGGTTACATCGAACAAGTGACGTTTGCCGAAGGTAAGGAAGTTAAAAAGGGCGACATCTTATTTGTGATCGACCAGCGCTCCTACCGCGTGCAATTGGAAAAAGCGCAGAGCGAATTGGCGCGCGCCACCGCGCAGGTCGAGCTGAGCGCCAAAGAGCTGCAGCGCACCGAACGCCTGTTGCAGGCGCATGCGGTATCGCAGGAGGAATATGACCAGCGCGCCAGCCAGCGCAATCAATTGCAGGCCGATGTACAGGCTGCGCGAGCGTCGGTGGATGCGGCGCAACTCGATCTGGAATACACCCGCGTCGCATCGCCGATTGATGGTCGCGTCTCGCGCGCTGAAGTGACGGCCGGCAATTACGTCAATAAAGGCGAAAGCATTCTGACCTCGGTGGTGTCGCTCGATCCTATTTACGTGTACTTCGAAGGCGACGAACAAACCTTTTTGAAATACGCCGAATTGACCAAACGCGGCGAGCGACCCAGCGCACGCGATACCGCCAATCCGGTATTTGTCGGCCTTGCCAATGAAGAAGATTTTCCGCACGCGGCGACGATGAATTTTGTCGACAACGCATTGAATCCTGAAACCGGCACCATTCGTTCGCGCGCGGTCATCGCCAACCCGGACCATTTATTCACACCCGGCATGTTGGCGCGCGTGCGCTTGCAGGGCAGCGGAAAATACACCGCTGCGTTAATTCCGGACGAAGCGGTCGTCACCGACCAGGATCGCAAATACGTGCTGGTGATCAATCCGCAAAATGTGGCGGAGTATCGCGCGGTGGAACTCGGCGGCGTGTTTGATAATCAACGCATCGTGCGCGGCGGCCTACAAGTGGGCGAGCAAATTGTCAGCAGCGGTTTGCAGCGTGTGCGTGCCGGCATGACGGTGGCGCCGACACTGGAACAGCCAGGCACTGACGCGAAAAACGATGCGAAAAAAGTCGCGCAGAACAACAGCCCGGAAAAAGCCAAGTACTGACGCTTTCCCCCCTTCCTCTCCTCCGGGAGAGGATTTTTTAATTTTATTGTTTAACTGTCCGAATTTTTTCGGATGCGTATACGGCTTGCCCAACGGATCACGATTATGAAATTTCCGCACTTTTTTATTGAGCGCCCCATCTTTGCCGGCGTGATTTCTTTTCTGATTTTATTGGCGGGGGCGATATCCGCATTCACCTTGCCGATTGCCGAATATCCCGAAGTCAGTCCGCCGACCATCATCGTGCAGGCGCAGTATCCAGGCGCTAATCCGGAGGTGTTATCGGAAACGGTATCGGCGCCGCTGGAGCAGGAAATTACCGGCGTCGAAGACATGATCTACATGAATTCGCAGGCGCAACAGGACGGCACGCTGCAAATTACCGTGGTATTTAAATTGGGCGCCGATATCGATCGCGCACAAGTGCAAGTACAAAACCGCGTCGCGCAGGCAGTGCCGCGGTTGCCGGAAGCGGTGCGCGCGCTCGGTGTTACCGCGCGTAAAAGCTCGCCGGATTTAACCATGGTTGTGCATTTGTTCTCGCCGGATAACCGCTACGACGGTTTGTATCTGCGCAATTACGCGGTGATTCAAGTGCGCGATGCGCTGGCGCGAATTCCCGGTGCCGGCGATGTGCGCATTTTCGGTTCCGGCGATTACGCCATGCGTGTTTGGCTCGATCCGCAAAAACTGGCGGCGCGCAATCTCACTGCCGGCGATGTGATCAAATCGATTCAAGAACAAAACGTGCAAGTGGCGGCGGGTTCAGTCGGCGCCGCGCCGATGAAAAGCGCCAGTGAATTTCAGTTCGCGGTTAAAACGCAGGGCCGCTTGCGCGATGAAAAAGAATTCGGCGATGTCATCGTCAAAGCCGGTGACGACGGCGAAATTACGCGACTGCGCGATGTCGCGCGCATAGAATTGGGCGCGGGCGAATACGCATTGCGCAGCTTGCTCGACAATCAGTCTGCGGTAGCGCTGCCCATTTTTCTGCAGCCGGGCGCGAACGCATTAAAGCTGGCCGACGATGTACGCACGACGATGGCCGATTTAAAAACGCGCTTTCCGCAGGGCGTCGATTATTCGATTGTTTACGATCCGACCGTGTTCGTGCGCGATTCAATTAAATCGGTTATTCACACGTTGCTCGAAGCGACGCTGTTGGTGGTTATCGTCGTCATCGTGTTTTTGCAAAAATGGCGCGCGGCATTAATCCCAATTATCGCGGTGCCGGTATCGATTGTCGGCACGTTGGCGGCGCTGTTGTTGTTCGGCTTTTCGATTAATACATTGACGCTGTTGGGGCTGGTGCTCGCGGTCGGTATCGTCGTCGACGATGCCATCGTGGTGGTGGAAAACGTCGAGCGCGGTATTTCCGAAGGGTTGACGCCGCGCGCCGCCTCGCACCGTTCGATGGATGAAGTGGCCGGTCCCATCGTCGCGATTTCATTGGTGCTGTGCGCGGTATTTATTCCGCCCGCGTTCGTGCCCGGATTTAACGGCGCGTTCTATCGCCAGTTCGCATTGACGATTGCCTTCGCGTCGATCTTTTCCGCAATCAGCTCGCTGACATTATCGCCAGCGTTGTGCGGTTTGTTATTGCAGGCGCACGGTACCAAGCCCGATGCCGTGCAACGTTTTATCGATCGCTATTTGAATTGGTTTTTCACGCCGTTCAATCGCGCGTTCGGCAACGTGTCGCAACGCTATCAGGGCGGCGTGAAAAAATTGCTGCGCGCATCGGCGGTCGGCTTGGTGATTTACGCCGGCTTGTTAGTACTGGCCGGTGTCGGTTTCGCGAAAGCGCCAACCGGCTTCGTACCCGCACAGGACAAAGGTTATTTGGTCACGGTGGTGCAATTGCCGCCAGCCGCGTCGATTGAACGCACGCAGGAAGTGGTCAGACGAATCGGTGAAATCGCGTTGCAGGTTCCGGGTATCGAACACGCGGTGCAATTCCCCGGTTTATCGATCAACGGTTTCACCCGCAGTTCGAACAATGCCGTTGTGTTTTTTCCGATGAAACCGTTTGAAGATCGCCCCGGTTTGACACAGGCCAGTATCAGCGCCGAATTAATTAAAAAATTCTCGGTGATCGACGGCGCGCAAATTTTCGTACTGCCGGCGCCACCGATTCGCGGCTTCGGTCCGGCCGGTGGTTTCAAATTGCAAATCGAAGATCGCAGCGCGAGCGGCCCGGATAATTTGGCGAAGGTCACACAGGACGTGTTGGAAAGAACCTGGAAAACGCCGGAGCTGATCGGTACCTACACCAACTACGAAGTGAATGCGCCGCAATTTTATGCCGATGTCGATCGCGTTAAAGCGAAGCGTCTAGGCGTCGAGTTGGGCGATGTGTTTTTAACACTGCAAGCGTACTTGGGCTCGTACTACGTTAATGACTTTAACCAGTTCGATCGCACCTTCCGCGTCATGGTGCAGGCCGATGAAAAATACCGCGCCAAACCGCAGGACGCGTTGCTGCTAAAAACCCGCAACAATCGCGGCGACATGGTACCGCTCGGCACGTTGATGACATTAAAAGACAGTCACGGTCCGCTCACGGTGCAGCGCTATAACGGTTTTCCATCGAGCGACATCAACGGCAAATCGGCGCCGGGCTTCAGCTCGGGACAATCGATTGCAGCGATGGAAAAAATCATGCGCGAAACTTTGCCGCCGGGCATGACCTACAGCTGGACTGAAATTACTTACCAGCAAGTGCAGGCTAGCGGCGCACTCGGTTATGTATTGCCGCTGTGTGTGTTGCTGGTGTTCTTAGTGTTGGCGGCGCAGTACGAAAGTTTGTCGCTGCCGCTCGCGGTAATTCTGATCGTGCCGTTGTGTTTGCTCAGCGCTGTTGCCGGGATTTTATTGATGAAATCCGAAATCAATATTTTTACGCAGATCGGTTTATTCGTACTGATCGCACTGGCCGCGAAAAACGCCATTTTGATCGTCGAGTTTGCGCGCGATTTGGAAGCGCAAGGACGCACGATTACCGAAGCCGTACTGGAAGCCTGTCGTCTACGGCTGCGCCCGATCATCATGACGTCGTTTGCATTTATTTTCGGCGTCCTGCCGCTGTTCCTGGCGAGTGGCGCCGGCGCTGAAATTCGGCAAGCGCTCGGTATCGCGGAATTCTTCGGCATGATCGGCGTTACGCTGTTCGGCATTTATTTAACGCCGCTGTTCTACACCGTCATTCAGAGTTATGTAAAACAACGGCGCGATCGCAAAACGAGTTCAGCGGCGTTGCCGCTCGCCCCGCTTACACACGATTAAGCGAGAGAGAACATGAGAATTACGATGAAAGAAAATTCAAAAAAACCGGTGCCGTTTGCGCGCGCATTTTTAGTGTCGGCAATGGCGGTTGCACTGACCGGAATATTGGTCGGTTGCGCGATCGGTCCCGATTACGAAAAACCGAAAACAGAATTGCCAACGGCCTTTGCCGGCGACGATACCGCAGTGGCAGAAACTGCGGCGCTCGATCAATTCTGGACCGTGTTTAACGATGACACGCTGAATGCATTGGTCGGGTACTCGTTGAAATCGAATCATGATTTGCGCATCGCACTGGCGAATTTAAATCAAGCGCGCGCACTGCGCCGCGAAACGCAATTCGATTTGGCGCCGACGGTAACTGCGCAGGCAGCGCATCAGAAACAGCGCCTGAGCGCGGATCAAACCTACAACGGCCAAGCGCAGACATCGACATTAACCACCGGCGGTTTCGATGCGATTTGGGAGCTTGATTTATTCGGCCGCGTGCGTCGCGAAGTTGAAGCGAGCCGCGCAGCGGAAGCAGCATACGCCGCCGATTTACACGCGGCGCAAGTCAGCGTGGTAGCGGAAGTCGCGCGCAATTATTTTGAATTGCGCGGTGCGCAGGAACAATTCGATGTGGCGCAGCGCAATGCGAATAATCAAACCGAAACATTAAAAATCGCGCAGGCGAGACTCGATGCGGGACGCGGTACGGAGTTCGATACCGCGCGCGCCGAATCGTTATTAAATACCACGCTGGCGACATTGCCCGCGATTCAAATGACGATTGAAAATACCATTCACCGCTTATCGGTTTTAGTCGGCGAGCAACCGAACGCATTGCAGCAAACGTTAGCACCAACTGCAGCGTTGCCCGCATTGCCACGCTTGGTGCAGATCGGCAGCCCCGAACAATTATTGCGGCGCCGTCCCGATGTTAATGCAGCGGAGCAACGTCTTGCTTCCGCCACCGCGAATATCGGCGTGGCGAAAGGCGATTATTTTCCGCGCGTGAGTTTCACCGGTGAAATCGGTTTTGCTGCGAATAGCAGAGATCGTATCGGCGATGCACCGACCGCGACGTATGCGTATGGTCCGAGCATTCAATGGGCGGCGTTCGATTTGGGGCGTGTGCAGGCGCGCGTCAGTCAGGCCTCGGCCAATCAACAGGGTTTACTCGCCGCGTATCAGCAAACCATTTTGCGCGCGTTGGAAGAAACCGAAAATGCATTGGTGACGTATCGCGAAACGCGGCGACAACTCGATTATTTGCAGGCCGGTACGCGTGCAATCGATCGCGCTTCGGAACTTGCGCATTTGCGTTACGAGGGTGGCGCGGCGGATTTTCTCGACGTGTTGGATAGCGAGCGCAGCCAGCTCGAAGTGCAGGCGAATTTATCGCGCGCACGCACGGCGGCAGCAACCAGTTTAATCGCGGTGTACAAAGCACTCGGCGGCGGTTGGAATGCGACCGCAGAAACCGCATCGATTAAATATTAATTGCGCCTTGACACTTTTTCGGATGTTGCACATTATCGGCACATGAAAAATTTAACTCTCTCCACCATCGCAGCAATCGCCGCCGCACGAGCAACCGCCCGCGCGGCGGCGGCTATTTGCGAGCTGGAGGGAAGCGATTAATTAATTAAGTCGAACTACCCAAAGGCCGCAGCCAAACACTGCGGCCTTTTTTTTGCGGAAAAAATACAGCGGCGACGATGCGGTACGACAAACGATTTATGCCTACAACGATGTACTACTTACGAGTACCACAACAGGAGAAGAGAGTAATGAATTCGTATTGCGATGCGTTAATGGAGGTAACGGTGCGCCCGAATGTGACGATGATGTCCGGTCATGGATCGTGGTTGATCGATAATCACGGCCAACGTTATCTCGACTTCGTGCAAGGTTGGGCAGTGAATTGTCTCGGTCATACGCCCGCTGTAATTGCAGATGCAATAGCTGCGCAGGCGCGCACATTAATCAGTTGCAGTCCCGCGTTTTATAACGCCCCGATGATGCAGCTTGCAGAGCAAATCGCGTTACACAGCGGCCTGCACAAAGTATTTTTCGCGTGCAGCGGTGCGGAAGCGAATGAAGGTGCAATTAAATTGGCGCGCAAATTCGGATCGCTGCATCGCAATGGCGCGTTCGAAATCATCACGCTGGAAAATAGTTTTCACGGCCGCACGCTGGCGGCGATGTCGGCGTCGGGCAAGCCGCAGTGGCAGGATTTATTCGAGCCGAAAGTGCCGGGTTTTCGCAAAGTGCCGATCAATGATATCGATGCTATTGCCGCTGCAATTAATGCCAATACCGTTGCGGTGATGTTAGAGCCGGTGCAAGGCGAAGCCGGTGTGGTCGCTGCCGATATTAATTATTTGCAGGCGCTGCGCGAATTAACGCGTGCGCGCGGCGTGCTGTTAATTCTCGATGAAATTCAAACCGGCGTTGGGCGCACGGGCTCGTTGTTCGCGTATCAACGTGCCGGCATCGTTCCCGATATTTTTACACTAGGCAAAGGTTTGGGCGGCGGTGTGCCGCTGGCGGCATTAGTCGCGCATGCCGATGTCAGTTGTTTCGATCACGGCGATCAAGGCGGCACCTTCAGCGGCAATCCACTGACGACCGCCGTCGGCTGCGCGGTGATGAATGAAGTAACGCAGCCGGAATTCTTAAATAATGTGCATACGAGCGGAATTTATTTTCGCGAACAACTGACCGCGTTATCGAAGCAATTTGCGCTTGGCGCAGTGCGCGGCGACGGTTTATTAATCGCGCTGGAAATTCCCGCGAATAACGCAAGCGCAATTGCTGCGCGTGCATTCGATTTGGGATTTTTAATCAATGCAACACGGCCGAATATTTTGCGTTTTATGCCTGCGTTAAATGTGACGCGCGAAGAAATTGATCAGGCGGTTGAATTGTTACAAGCGGCGCTTGCGACTGCGGAGTTGTCAGCAGCGTAAAGCAGCGATGTAAAAGAAAGCGACGTAAAAACTAATTGCGCAAAGTGTATTAGATAATTTGAATCGCGCTTTGAGCAAATTTTCAGGTGGCGCGGGCTTTTAATTTACTCAGTGATTTTCCAACCACATAACCGAACGTCAGGCTCAACGTGTTATTCGAACCGTTGCCCGGAGCGCGCCCGGCCCACAGCGAATTCATATCCAATCCGCACGCGTATAAACCAGTAATCGGTTCATTGTTTTGGCCGAGCACTTGGCCATCGGTAGTTACGCGTAGTCCCAATGTGGTTGTCGCATCGCCGGGATAAATCGTCACCGCGTAATACGGCGGCGTGTCGAGCGGCGCCAAACAGGGGTTGGGTTTATTGGTGGGATCGCCCATCGCGCGGTCGTACGCATTGCCGCCGCGACCGAATTGCGGATCGGTGCCGGCAATCGCTTCTGCATTTGCGCGCGCAACGGTTTTTTCCAATTCATCGGCATTGATCGATAATTTTTGTGCGAGTTCGCGCAACGTCGGCGCAGTGACGATGTAACCGGAGTTAATTAATTTTTGCAACCCGAGCGCACCAGGATAAACCGCGCCGAGTCCATGTTTTTTTACAAACGTTGCATCGCCAATTAAATAAGCGGGTACGGCGCCGGCGCTGTGCATTGCTTCGACAAAATTCGGCGCGGCTTCATTGCCGAAACGTTTTCCGTTTTTATCAACGGCCACACAACCCGGTTGCGACCGATCCATCATATGCGGAAATTTAGTAAAACCGCCGTTCGCTTTCGGTCCTGTTTTAGGTACTTTGGAAATCACCGTCCACACCGCGTTGTTGGCGTTTTTCGTTTCCATAATTGCGCCAATCGCAGTTGCACTATTTAAGCCGTCGCCGTTGTGGCTGTCGGGCAGCAATGAAATATGGTGTTCGGCAAATGGAATATATTTTTTGCGCATTTCTGCGTTCGCGGAAAATCCGCCGGTGGCGAGTACGACGCCGATGCGCGCCCCGATATTAATTTTTTTACCATCGCGTTCGATTTCAACACCGACTACGCGGCCGCTTTGAATAATTAATTGTTTGAGCGGCGCTTGCCGCCACAGCGTGACGCCGGCATCGAGCGCCGAGCGCAACAACCGCGCGACAAACGCGTTGCCCATAGTTAATCGGGTGCCGCGCGAATGACTGAGGCGATCTTTGCCGAAGCGCGCGAGCAATTTCACCACATGCCAGAACGAGCGCAACGATTTGGTCGCGTTCAACATATGCGGCGCGTCGGCCATGCCGATCATCATGCCGCCGGGCGCATTGAATTCCGCCAGCGGCGGTCGCAGCTGCGCGAAATAAGCGCCGAGTTCACGCCCGTCGAATTCGAGCGGATTCAACATGCGGCCTTCAAAATTAGCGCCTTCAAGATCCGGTTGATAATCCGGCATGCCGCGCTGCATATCGAATTGCAGGCGCGTATTTTTCTCGAAATATTTCAACATCTCCGGGCTGGTATCGAGAAATACATCGAGTAAATCCTGACGCAGATAATCGCCGACGCACAATTCGAGATAGCGCCGCGCCTGCGCGCGCGAATCTTTTAAACCCGCTTGCTGCATCAAATGATTATCGGCAATCCAAACACCGCCGCCGGACATCGCCGTGGCGCCGCCGAAATATTCGCTTTTCTCCACCACCAAAACGCTTAAGCCGTGCAATGCCGCTGTGGTTGCCGCAGCAAGTCCGGCTCCGCCGGAGCCGGCGACAACGACATCGTAAGTTTCGGAAAAATGAGTTGTGGCGATGCTGTTCATATTGTTTTCCCACTGAGCGTTATTTTTATTTGCGCCGAGCGTGTCGGCAATTTGATTCGGCTGTGGCTAAATAGTAATGCTTTGCGCGGTACTTATTTATTTCAAAAAATTCATCAAGTTTATTTCAATTAATTTTTCAAACGGAAAATATGTAGCTTGGCCACGATTTATTTTTTTCTTCTGTTTCTTTTTCTTCTATTTCTGTTTCTTTGCTTGGGCGTTTCGGATTTCTTTCGCTCACTGCATTGGATGATGCAGTGAGCTTTCAGCAAACGTTTTAACCGATGCGGGGTTATTTAAACCGCGGTTTCAAACAGCGCGTGCGGTGCGCCCATAAATTCGCGGTACGACGGTGGTTGTTTGCCATCGGTATCTTTGATGCCGTAATTGAGCGCGAGCTCGGCACCGATCAATGTCTTACCCGAATGCGCCATGCGTTGTGGGTCGCGATACAGCGCGTCGATGACCAGACCGGAAAATTCCGGCGTTTCGAAATTCGGCAAATTGGCGGCGAGTTCCGGCGGCATAAATTCTTTCGGAATCGCTTTGATTTGTTCGGTCAAAATAAAACCCGGCCAAAACGAAACCGATGCAACGTTGTGCGGTTTCAAATCGACTGCCATATCGCGCGCCATTTTGTCGGTGCCGGCTTTCGATGCGCCGTAGGCGGCGCCGTGGAAATACGACACCGCGCCGTAAAACGAAATATTGACGATCAGGCCGCGTTTTTGCGCGAGCATCAACGGTGCGGCGTAGTAGCTGGAGACGTAATTCGAGCGCTCGCCGATATCGATCATGTTGGCGAGCTTGACCGGCTTTTCCCAGAAGCCACCCGGCATCACCAATTCCTGATACACGGCGGCGGCGTTGTTGACCAGAATATCAACGCGGCCACTGAGTTTGGCGACTTGGCCGAACGCGTGTTCGACTTCGGCATCGTTGTGATGGTCGCAATAAATTGCCACACCTTTGCCGCCCGCTGCAGTGACTTCCGCCGCCGCTTCTTCGAGCGCATTGGCGCCGGCGGTGGTGGCCGAACCGGCGCGTCCTGTCAGATAAACAGTGGCGCCTTTGCTGCCGAGCGCACGGGCAATGCCGCGTCCTAAACCGCGGCTCGCGCCGGTGACGACGGCAACAATCGAATCGAGTTCGCTCATGGTCTTTCCTTTAATAAATTGGAGTGGCTAGAAATAACGAGGCCGGCGCGCGTGGTTATTTGATCGTGCGCGTTGTTATGGGCCGATAAGGGTTGCGCGATGGTCGAGGACTATCCGGCCTAAGCCGGAGTCGGTCAACCGAAGTATGAAATTGATTATTTTTTTGGGGATTGATGCGTGTCCACGGTCGGGTATCGATTTAACGGGTGGTCTGCGCTCGGCCCCGGCGCCGCGCAATGAAAATACCGAATAGCCCGGCGACGGCTAACGCGAGCGTTGTGGGTTCCGGCACGGCGGAGGCCTTCTGACCGACGGCGAATTGGATTTCCGGGGCGAAGCCGGAGAACGACACATCCAAATCTAACAAACCGTCAGCGCCGACCAGGCTGGCCCAGTTGCCCAAGTCGAATACGCGATCATCGAAGTAGGTCAGGAAATCCGCGCCGGTGAAATCGCGGTCGAACAAGGTCGTGCCCTCGCCGCTAATGCTGAAGTGAAAATCGCCGGTGCTGTCGCTCGGCAAATTCGAGTCGAACAGGCCCAGCAATAGATGCTGCGGGTTGGCGATGTCGCTGATGTCGAACGTGAAGGAGCTGCCGGCGCCGAACGAATCGGCGCCGGTTGCATTGCCAATCGCGCCGATTCCCCAGACGCTGCCGCCGGCAAAGGCACTGGCGATAGTGGGATTGCCAGCCAGTGTGGCCGCCGCTTCGGCCTGGGTCGGCGCCACAGCAGTTACAAAACCATTTGTTTCACTCGGTTTGGCCGTGGCTAACGGCAAAAGACCGCTGGTATCGCCCGCCCGCGCCTGCGCATACAGCGTTGTGGTCACCGGATTATCCAGACTGAAACTGCCGCCGAAGGCCGTCACATTGCGGACGAAATCGCCGGCATAGTTAGCGCTGGCCGTCACGCCATTGCTGAGAAAAGGCACCGTGCTGGTAGCCGTCGCTACTGCCGCCCCAGCGTGTTGACCGGCGCCGCCGCTGGCTGCGGCGGTGGCGCTGGCGAACATAAAGTCGGAAGTCGCATCGGCATTGGCGACGGCGTTGCCACCTCTAACTACGCCGTTGCCGCCCTGCGCCACAGCGGACGGAGTCGCAGCGGCCACGTTTTCGGCATGGCCGCTGGCGCTGGCGTAAGCATCGCCGCCATTGCCGCGCAAATTGCCATTGGTACCGCTATTGCCGCCCGTGGCGTGGGCTTCGATGGTCAATTCCAAATCGCGGGCGCTGTGGGTTCCCGACGCGGTGGCGCTGGCATTGCCGCCATTACCGTTAAGACCGGTGGTCGAGGTGCCGCCATTGCCACCAATGGCGGTCGCGCCGGCGAAATCGTCACTGGGAAAGCCGCCGTTGTTATAGACAGTAGTGGCCGTGGCGGCGCCGCCTTTACCGGCGCTCAATAGCGCATTGCCGCCCGCGCCGCCGCGCGCGGTCGCGTCCACCGAGCCGGGCGACGCGGGACTGCCGGACAAACTTGCCGCTGCGGTACTCGCCCCGCCGGCCCCGCCATTGCGCCCGCTGCCACCATTGCCGGCGGCGGCGTTAACATCCACCAACACGGCTGGTGCGGAAAAATCCTCCGGCACCACGCCGCCGGTATCGGCGCCAGTTGCATGCGCAGCGCCGCCGGTTCCGCCATTGCCCGGCAACAAACCGCTGCCGCCGTTACCGCCGTCGCCCCCACTGGCATTAACACTGCTGCTCACTACATCGTGGTCGTAGTTGTACTGCTGCCCGCCCGATTGCAGCGCCGCTTTCGCGGTGCCGCCATTACCACCGTTGGCGCCGGGCAACAACGGAAAGCTATTGCCACCGTTGCCGCCTTTTCCCGCTGTGGCCGTTGCCGTGTTGAAGTAATCGACGGTGACAAGATTCGTCTGCGCGCCCGCGCCGTTGCCGCCTTTTTTACCGATGATCCCGCTCGCTCCATTGGCGCCTGGGTTGCCGGTGTCGCTGGCATCGGTCGCCCATGTGGGCAGAGAGACGGCAGCTATGGCGAGCGCGAGCGCGCAACAAGTCGCATTTAACCGAGTCGGTGCGGTGCGGTTACTGTTCATAAAGCTGAATGCGCGCATGATTTTCTCCTTCCCTTTTTTAAACTAACTAGGGGGTTTAGCTGGCTAGACAAGTTGCGGACGATTTTTTGCGGGAAATCATCAGCCCCAACAATCCTGCGCAGACCAAGACGAGCGCTGAGGGTTCGGGCACGGACGACTCCAGCGCCGCCGCTTTTGCGCTCGCCGCCGGCGCATTACCAAAGGCGAAGTCCAGGCCGGAGGTACTGCCCGCGAACGATATATCCAGCTTGAACAAGCCATCGCTGCCGACCAGGCTTTTCCATGCGCCGAGGTCGATGGGGTTGTCGTCGAAGTACGTTAGGAAATCAGTGGCAGAAAAATGGCGGCTGAATAACGTTGTGTTACCGCTCGTCACGTTGAAGCCAAAGGAGTTCTGCGAGCTATGCGGCGCAATGGTGGCGTCGAGCAATCCCAGCCATAGGTCGCCGTTGTGGGCTGCGGTTTTGGTGTCGAAAACATAGGACGCAGTGGCAATCCCGCCATATATATCTCGACCGGTCTTGAATTCACCGATGCCCCACACTTCGCCCGCTGTAAAGGTCGTTTGGATCTGGCTGTTGCCGGCCAAAAATTGCGCCGCTTCCTGCGCAGTGGGGGCGGCTGCCTTCACTTCCTGATATTTGGTGCCCACCGGCTGCGGCGTGGTTGCTACCAGGTTGGTGGTATCGCCGACGCGGGACTGCGCGTAGAGGGTCTCGTGATAGGGCAGAGTGGGGAACTCAGGATCATCGTTCACGGTAGTAATCGAAGCGGTTGTCACTACTTGCTTAACAAACGGGCCAGCAAATTTGGCGGTGGCGGCTGCGATGGCGTCGGTGCCATAGCTATCCACCGTGGAAGTTGCTACCGCCGCGCCGGCAATTTTGCCGCCACCGCCGGTAGCAACCGATGTGGCATTGCCGTAGTTTTCGGCAATATTAATGGCGGTGGCGACCGCATTGCCGCCGCGACTGGTGCCGTTACCGCCCTGCGCCGTGGCGGCTAGGAATTTATCTCCAGAATCTCTGCCAACCAATATGTGGGAGGCCGCAGTGGCAAAGGCATCCCCGCCGTTGCCGCTCGGCTGACCGGGACTTGCCACCGTGCCGACGCCGCTATTACCGCCGACGGCTTTGGCCGTTGTATAAATCGGATCGTAGTCACCGCGGATTCCTACAGCCAGCGGTGCCTGCACGGTCGCAGTCGCTTTGCCGCCATTGCCGTTTAAGCCGATTGCCGAATCGCCGCCATTGCCACCAATGGCCAGTGCTGAGGCGCCGTGCGTCTCTGCATAGGTTTTGTTTGACGTTATTGCGGCGACGGCATTGCCGCCATTACCGCCTTGATTCAATCCGTTGCCGCCGGTACCGCCGCGCGACGTGGTGTCCTGCGTGCTGGGAAATTCGGTAAATTCGGCATTCGAGGTGGTGCTGCCGCCGCCTGCGCCCCCATTTTTGCCCGCGCCGCCATTGCCGCCGACACCGTTTACCGTCGTTTGCGTGAGCACATCGGGATAAAAGTCACCCATCACCGAGCTGCCGTAGTCGAGGCTTTTTGCGTTGGCGAGCCCGCCCGCGCCGCCATTACCCAGCACCGGGCCGAGTCCACCATTGCCGCCATTCCCGCCCGTTGCGGTCACCGTGCCGTAAATCCGCACGAAACCCTCATCCGATACATAGTTTTGGCCTTTCAGCGTCAGCACGGATTTGGCCTCGCCGCCTTTGGCGCCATTGCCCGCCGCCGCCTTCGGCGAACTGACGCCACCATTGCCGCCGTTACCTGCAGTCGCAATAGCGCTGTTGTTAAGGTCGTGACTGATGAGGTTGACTGCGCCGCCTTTGCCGGCACTGCCGTTCTTACCCGGCACACCGTTGGCGCCGGGCGCGCCGGTGCTGGTCGAGTCGGCCGCAAAAACAGGAAAGGAAACCGTCGCCGCTAAAACCAAAGCCAGCGCGCTGGCGTTGAGGCTGTGTGTAACTGGATGTTGGGTATGTCCGATAGATGGAAAAGTACGCATGGCTGTTCTCCAACGGGTTGAGGTACCGGTACGATGACTTTCGCCCCTGCCTAGCTGAGCCGAGCGGCGGATGATTTTTTACGAGAAATAGCTAATCCTATTAGCCCTGCGCAGAACAGGACCAAGGCGGATGGCTCTGGCACTGAGGACTCTAGAGCCGCAGCTTTTGCACTCGCCGCCGGTGCATTGCCGAAGGCGAAGTCAGTGCTGTAGGAAAGTTGGGAAAACGAAATATCGAACTTGAGCAATCCATCGCTGCCAACCAGGCTGTCCCAGTCACCCAAGTCAATCGCATTCCCGTTGAAATCAGCCGACGTGAAGCTGCGGTCGAACACCGTATTACCGCCGCTCGCGACGCTGAATTCAAAACGGCCGAAATAGTTGGTATTTAGTACGCCAAGCCATAAATCATCTGGGTTCTTCACGGCTTTAGTGTCGAACAAGTACGAGGCGGTGGCGGAGAAGCTGCCGCTGCTACCCATGCCGGATTTAAAACCGCCGATGCCCCAAACCTCCCCCGCCGCAAAAGTGGTGCTGAGGCTATTTCCGGCGAGAAACTGGGTAGCTTCGACGGAAGTAGGCGCAGCAGCCTGGATGGACAAGTATTTGCTGTTCGGCGGTTGTGGCGCCTGTGCCAAGATACCGGAGGTATCACCAACGCGTGACTGCGCATACAGCGCCGACACATTGCTGAACCCATCGCCCAAATCGTCATAGGGTAAAGGGTCGCTGGTGGCGCTGGTGATTACTTGCTTGACGAAAGGCCCGGCGAAATTGGCGGTAGCCGTGACTGAGGGGCTAAAAGCCTCGCGATTGTTCACGGATGCGGTGGCAATTGCGGCGCCGGCAATTTTACCGCCGCCGCCGCTGGCCTTCGCAGTGGCAATGCCTCCATCGTCTGCACTGCTGGTTGCGCTGGAGATAGCGTTACCACCGCGAGTTACGCCATTACCTCCTTGCGCTATAGCTATAGGCGCAGCACCCAGCCACCTGAAATATTCACGGGAAATGGCAGTGACCGTGGCGGACGCATCGCCGCCTTTGCCGCTCGCGAGACCAGATCCCAGACCGGTGCCGCTGTTTCCACCTATGGCCTGTGCGTTGAGTGAGACTGGATCGCCGCCGTGCGGCCCAGTGGCGCCACCGCTCACAGTTGCAACGGCCCTGCCGCCATCGCCGTTCAGCCCGGTCGCCGACGTACCCCCATTGCCGCCAATAGCGGTTGCATGGGCACCTTCGGGCCAATAATTATAAGAGTGAGCGGAAGCGCTGACGTCCGCCGTTGCGTTGCCGCCGACGCCACCCTGGTTTAAGGCATTGCCGCCACTGCCCCCGTGCGCGCTGCTGCTTGATTGAGTATTTATCGTCGTCGCTGCGAAGCTCGATGAGGTACTGCCGCCTCCGGCCCCACCATCGCGCCCGGCCCCACCATTGCCACCGACACCGCTCACGCTAAGCACATCGACCACTTCCGCCTCGGTGTGGTTGGCTTCCGAATAAGTTTGGTCGACGTTTCTATCAACCGCCTTGGCATTCGCAAAGCCGCCTGCTCCACCTTTGCCCTGTACCGGGCCAATGCCGCCGTCACCGCCGTCGCCTGCCCGTACCGATACATCTTCGTGAATCGTAATCTCCGGGTAATTGGGTTGCTGAATCTGATTTTGCATCGTCACGCTGGCCTTCCCGTCACCGCCTTTGGCGCCATTGCCGGCGGCAACCTTGGCGGTGCTTGGCCCGCCATTGCCTCCTTTTCCGGCGGTTACGGTGGCTGACGTGCGAAAGTCTGCATAGGCCGAGGTGTAGATGTTAGTGCTGGTGACCGCCGCGTTAACTCCTTTGCCAGCCGCACCATTCTTGCCGGATTGGCCATTGACGCCCGGCGCGCCGGTACTGATCACATTATCGGGATCGGTATCATCATCGGCACTCACGGTGATGGCAGAGGACGCTAAAACCAACGCCAGCGCGCTAGTGCCAAGCATTTGTGTAACGGGGTGACGCTTACGGTGAATGGAGCTGACTGTGCGCATGATTTTCTCCGTATTTCCGTTATTGCAGCCGAACCGTCGGCGAACGTTTCCGTGCCATCAGCAATCCTACTAACCCGGCGCCGAACAGCATGAGCATCGATGGCTCGGGCACGGCATTGCCGTTTGTCCCGAGCGCAAACTCAATTCCGCTAACGTCGCCAGCAAAAGCCACGTCGAGTTGGAGCAGACCATCGGCGCCGGCGAGCGCCGCCCAACTGCCGAGATCAAAGACGCGATCGTCAAAAAAGTTGAGAAAATCCGAGCCGGTAAAGTCGTGATCGAACAGCGCCTGACCACCGCCGGCGATGCTGAAATGAAAATTGCCGATGCTGTCGGCGGGCAAATCCGAATCGAGTAGGCCCAGCCACAGATGCTGCGAAGTGAGTTGCTGCGGGTTGCCGATACCGCTGATATCGAAGGTGTAGGACGAAGTGGCGTGGATATTTTCAAAAATGTTCGTCACTGGCGTTCCGGCGGAATCGCCGCTGTTTACGGTGCCGAAATCACCGAGTGCCCACACCGAACCAGCGGCGAAAGTCTGCGCAACAGTTGTGTTCCCCGCCAAGGCAACGCTTGCTTCGGCCGCAGTCGGTGCGCTCGCCCGCGCTACTAAGCCTGGATTTTGAGTGGCGTTCGGCGCGGCGGCGAGAATACCGGTGGTATCTCCCACGCGCGCTTGGGCGTAAACCGTACCGGCGAAAAACCGGTCCGGCTCGGGTGTGAACGGCTCGGTAATCGCGGCCTGTACGTCCACTTTGCGCACGAACGATCCCTGAGAAATGGCCGTTGCCGATGCCATCGGCGTGCCGAACCCATCGTCATTAGTGGCGGTTGAAGTCGCGATAGCCGCGCCGGCATTTTTACCGGCACCGCCGGTGGCTTGGGCGTGCGCGGTGCCGCCGACTGGGGCCGACGAGACCGCGCTGGCGACCGCATTGCCGCCGCGTGCCACGCCATCGCCGCCCTGCGCGGTGCTGGTCGCGCTGGCATCGGTCGGCAGATTAAAGGCTGCAGCGGTCGCGGTGGCGTAGGCATCGCCACCATTTCCGCGCGGCGAAAGCGGATTGACTGTGCCGCCGCTGGCGCCGCCTTTGGCGGTCGCTTCGACTTGGACACCTTCGCCGCGGGAAGCGCGTTTGCCATCGGCGGTAGCGATTGCTGCGCCGCCGTTGCCGTTGCGTCCGCTGCTCGAACCGCCCCCGTTACCGCCGATAGCGATAGCATTGGAATGATTAAATGCGGGCTGGCCGCCGCTGTCATATTGACTGTGCGCGATGGCGCTGCCGCCTTTGCCGCCCTGCAAAATTGCGCTGCCGCCGGCGCCGCCGAGTGATGTTGTCTGCACCGTCGCTTGGTCGCTCGGCGCGATAAAGTTACCGGTCGCGGTGCTGGCGCCGCCCGCGCCACCGTTCAAACCATTGCCGCCCTTGCCTCCTGTCGCGTTAACCAGCAGCGAGAAGTTCGGCGTGTTGTTGAATAAATCGGGGTGTTCACCAGCCGAGCCGCGAGCCTGAGCCGCGCCGCCGGCGCCGCCATTGCCGCCAGCGCCGCCGATCGCCGTGGCGATAGCGCTGCCATCTGTGTCTTCTTCGAAGTCGGCCTGGCCGGCGGATTGCAGATCAACCGTCGCTTTACCGCCTTTGCCGCCGGCACCACTGGGGAAAATTAAAAAGCTTGAGCCGCCGTTTCCGCCGATGCCACCGGCGGCGCTTGCGGTGTTGAGGTGATCGCTGCTGAGCAGAGTGGCTTGGCCATCGCCGCCGCTACCGCCGGGTTTGCCGTGCAACCCGCTCGCACCATTGGCGCCGGCTGCACCGGTATTAGCGACATCGGCGGCCAGTGCCGGCAAGCAGCAGGTCAGGGCCGTTAGAGCGAGCGCATGCGCTGCAAATTTGCGTTTAAAAAGGTTTAAGCCCGTTCTGCTCGATGGCGACCACATGACTTTTCTCCCTCATTCGCCGCCGTTGCGGCAATCCTTTTCGCGATACTGCCCGCTTAGTTTGCGACATCGCCAAACTAAGCAGCCCCGCCAAAATAAGCGCCAGCGCCGAGGGTTCCGGCACTGACGGCGATAATGAGGTGATTTCACCGACCGCGAATTCGAGTCGCGGCACGTAGCCTGAGAACGAGACGTCGAGGTTGAACAGACCGTCGCTGCTGACCAGATTGGCCCAGCTGCCCAGATCGAAAATGCGGTCATCGAAATAGGTGAGAAAATCCGAGCCGGAGAAATCGTGCTCGAACAGCGCGGCACCTTCGCCGGCGATGCTGAAGTGAAAATTGCCGATGCTGTCGTCCGCCAGGTTCGAGTCGAACAAGCCCAGCCACAGGTGTTGCGGGTTGGCGATGGTGGCGACATCGAGGGTGTAGGAAATCGAGGCGTCGTTGAAGGTGTACTGCGACTCCTCTTGGCCGGTCGGGTTGCCGGCATCCACAGACCCCAATCCCCATACCGAGCCGCCGGCAAATTGGCCCGCGATGTGGCTGTTGCCTTGCAGCGCCGCCGCAGTTTGCGCGGCGGTCGGAGCGGCGGCGTGCACGGTCAATGTGGCGTCGGCCGAAGGCGGCGCAACTGACGCCAACAGCGCATCGCTATTGCCGACGCTGGCCTGCGCATAAGTACCGATCGGCGTCGACGAACCGCGATCATACGACCTACCGCTGGCGGTTACTTGTCTGACGAAGGTGCCGGCGGAGTTAGCGCTCGCTGTCGCGATGCCGCCTTCGCCGAGGCTGATGGCTTGCGCCGTCGCCACCGCAGCGCCGGCCAATTTGCCGGCACCCGCGCTGGCTTGCGCACTGGCTTCGCTGCTCAAAAAAGCCCGATTGCTCGCCGTGGAGACGGCATTGCCACCGCGCACCGCGCCCGCGCCGCCTTGCGCCGCAGCGTGTGAATCCGCAAAAGTTGCCGCTGGATTACCGTTGCCGCTGATGCTTGTCGCGGTGGCATCGCCACCGTTACCGCGCAGCAATAAGGAGGCGCTGGAGTTACTGCCGCTGGCGCCGCCGATAGCTGTGGCCGACAAGCTGGTGCCGATATTGCCACTTGATAATTCGCTGCTGACCACGGCGCTGGCTGTGCCGCCGTTGCCATGCAGCCCGGTTTGCGATGCGCCGCCACTGCCGCCGGTCGCGGTGGCGGTAATGGTGCTGTAGCTCGGGTTGCCGGTGACGCCCAATGTGACCGCAGCGCGTGCATCCCCGCCATTGCCTGCGCTCAAAACAGCGGCGCCGCCGTCGCCGCCCTGCGCCTGCGCAGTAGTGGTGCTGCTGGCTGTGGTTGATCCGGGAATTTGGCTGCCGACAGCGTTACCGTTGCCGCCCGCGCCGCCAGTGATTCCGGCGCCGCCATTGCCGCCGATTGCATTGATTTGCGAGGCAAAATCGACTGCCGTTTCGCCCGATGCCGCGCCGGCGTTGGCGCCGTTGGCAGTGGCTGTGCCGCCGGCGCCGCCTTTGCCGGCGATCAAACCAGCGCCGCCATTACCACCCGCGCCGCCGCGTGCGGTGACTGAGTCGATGACCTGCACGCTCGCATCGGTCGGAAAAACGTGGCCAGCCGTGTTTAACGTCGCCGCCGCCGCGCCGCCTTTACCGCCATTGCCGCCCGGTAGCAGCGGGAAGCTCGCGCCACCGTTGCCGCCTTTTCCGCCGCTGGTGCTAACGGTGTTGGTGAAATCGCTGCTGGCCAAACCCGCTTGTGCGGCCTGACCGCTGCCGCCGACTTTGCCGATAACACCGCTGGCACCGGTCGCGCCCGCCGCGCCGTTATCGGTGGCGTCCGCTGCCAGCACATGAAAAGGCAACGCGGCCCCGGCTTTTAAGCGCAGGTCAGTTGCGAACGAGTGTTTCCCTTTCGCTAACGGCTGCTGCGGAAGTGCGTTAACAGGGCGCAGACGCATGATTTATTCCTTATGGCCAAACCGGCCCAGCCGCAATCCGTCGCGCGAAATCCATAGTCCCAGTACGCCAAGAATAATCAACATCAATGCCGATGGTTCCGGCACCGCGCTCGCTTCTGCCCGCTCGCCAAAGGCGAAATCGATTTTCGGCACATAGCCCGAAAAGGACACGTCGAGGTTGAACAGACCATCGCTGCCGACCAGATTTTTCCATGTGCCGAGATCGAACAGGCGGTCGTCGAAGTAGCTCAGGAAGTCCGAGCCGGTAAAATCGTGCTCGAACAACGTGGTGCCTTCGCCGGCGATGCTGAAATGGAAGTTGCCGGTGGTAGCGCTCGGCAGGTTCGAATCGAGCAGTCCCAGCCACAGATGTTGCGGGTCGGCGAGCGTGTTGATGTCGAACGTGTACGACGTGGAAGCGCTGTTGAAATCGAACAAACCGCCGCCGGTGCCGAACTCACCCAGCCCCCAAACGCTGCAGCCGGCGAACGCATTTTTGAGCGTGGTATTGCCGGCCAGAGCGGTAGCGGCTTCGGCTTTGGTCGGCGCGATGGCGCGGGCAATCAGGCTGGTGTCGGCTGCCGGCGCGGGCGCCGCCGTCATTATCGAGCTGGTATCGCCGACGCGCGCTTGTGTGTAGATGGTCGAAGCGGTTTGGTTTTCGACGGCGAAGGTTTCGCCGCGCGCCGAGACCTGGCGCACGAACGCACCCGTGTAATTGGCGACGGCGTTGGCGGTGGTATCTAAAAAGCCGTTGCTGACGGTGGCGGTGGCAATCGCGGCGCCCGCTTGTTTACCGGCACCGCCGCTGGCTTGTGCGCTGGCGTTGCCGAACATATCGGCGCTGGCCGAGGCGTTGGCGATGGCATTGCCGCCGCGCAACACGCCATCGCCACCCTGCGCCGAGCTCTGCGAATTGATGTAAGCCGCGTTGTGCGCGCTGCCGCTGGCTGTCGCGATGGCGTCGCCGCCGTTACCCTGAAGCGGTAATCCACCCAGACCACTGGCGCCGCCGACCGCCGTGGCGGAGCTGGTCAGGCCAAAGTCGCGCGCGTAAAAATCGCCGCCGCTGGTTGCCGTCGCCGCGCCGCCATTGCCGTTCAACCCGGTTGCCGAGTTGCCGCCGTTGCCGCCTTTCGCCACGGCGGTGACATAGCTGTCGGACGGATAACTGAAGGCAGTTAAAGACGCGTCGGCATTGGCGCTGCCGCCTTTGCCGCCACTCAGTACAGCGTTGCCGCCGACGCCACCTTGCGCGGTGGCGCTTGATGAGGCTCCGGTAGTTGTCTGCAGATTGATGGTGCTTTGCGCGGTGCTGGCGCCACCCGCGCCGCCATTGCGTCCGCTGCCACCGGCGCCGCCGCTGGCGTCAACCTGCAGTGAGGAGCTGGCGAGTGAATCGAAGTTAGTGGTGCCGGTATCCGTTCCTTGCGCCGCCGCCGCGCCACCCGCGCCGCCATTACCGGGCAGCAAGCCTGAGCCGCCATTCCCGCCCTTGCCACCGGTGGCCGCAACGGTACCCGCGCCTTGCGATTCGATATCGGTCGGAAAATCCTGATTGCCGGTTTGCAGAGTGGCGCTCGCCGCGCCGCCTTTTCCCCCGTTACCGCCCGGCAATAGCGGCAAGCTCGACCCACCATTGCCGCCCTGCCCGCCGGTCGCTTTTACGTTGTTGAAAAAGTCGCTGCTGCCCAAACCTGCCTGCGAGTTTTTACCGTTGCCGCCGGCTTTTCCCAACACGCCGCTGGCGCCGGCTGCACCCGCCGCGCCGACATCGGTGGCATCGACAGCAAAAGCAGGCATAACGGCGGCGGACAGAATCAGGGCGACGGTTGCTGATGAAAGGTGTGAGTTGAAACGTGGAAAAGAGGTGGGGCGCAGAACGGTGGAGCAACGAGCCGACATGACCAATCTCCGAGATTAGGCCGAACTGTCGACGATCCCTTCGCCAGGCTTTTGCAAGCGATAACTGATATCCACAGATCCGGGCAATGAAAATTCAGACTTTCGAAAGCAGCGACGATGCTAGCGCCAATCTGGTGCAAAGGCGATATGGCGCAATAGACTGAATGATACTGAGCAATTTCGCGCTCATGTTTGCGGCTATCTATAATCGGCTCGCCGCAGAGCGTTTGGCGTAGTCGGTCGCAGTTGCGGCAGCAATCAGCCCCAAACTTAAACCACAGTGAAGTACTTTAAAGCTCGGCGCGAAGCCCGCAGCCGCGCAGGAACATTTGCAGATCGGCCTCCAGCCGGCGCTCGTCATCGACTTGATCCGCAGTGGCATTCAATAAAGGACGCAGTCCGCCGCTGGCCAGGAACACAAAGCTCACTGCAGTTTGCTGAGAGTAAGTGCTCACCATGATGCCCGCATCAATCAGTTGCTGGAAATATTCGTTTAGCTTTCCGGTCAGCGTCGCGACCATGCGCAGGCGCGCATGCTTGACCAATTCCGGTTGGCGCGATGCCTCCGCGATCAGCGCGCGCATAACTTCGACGTGCCTCGGCAGCCGCAATGATGCGTTGATCGCCTGCGCCGCCGCGCGCAAGGTCAATTCCGGCGCGGCGACTTTTAGCTCTATAGCATCGAGTGCCTGCGCCATTTCAGTGGTGACGGTTAGAATCACTTCCTCGAACAATTCTTCCTTGTTGCGAAAACGCCGGTAGATCGTGGCTTTGCTGATACCTGCAAGCTGCGCGATTTGCTCGATGGTTGTGTTTCCCAGCCCGCGCGCGAGAAACACCTCGGCGGCGATCGCGAGTAAATGGGCGTAGCGTTCCGGCGATAGCCGCGAGGCGGGATTAGGTTTGGTGTCGATGTCCACTGACGTAACGATCCGGCTAAAGGAAAGGCGCTAGCTTGGAGTACCTGTCGGTGCGGGTAAAGCATTGCACACACGCAAGGTGGTCGACGGCCCCGTTGCGCTGCACTATCTTTAGAAACGAAACGGTTTCGTTTCTATCAAGGGTGAGATGCGCGATGACGAGCAACGATGTGGTCAATCAGGCCAATGGGGTGATTTTCTCGGTGATGGGTGTGGTTTTGGTGGCCGAGCTGTGCGCCGGCCGGTTGAAAACACTTTTCACCAAGCACGATGTGCTGACGACCGCGACCTGCATGTTGGTCGGTATGAGCGTGATGCGCCCGCTGGCGGGTTTATTGATCGCGCATTTATTTGCGTTACTGCTGCCGGCTTACGCGGGAGCGCTCAGCGCCATACCGTTGTGGTCCGGAATTCCGTTGGTGTTGTTGACCACCGAGTTTTGTTTTTACTGGGTGCATCGCATGGCGCACAACCCCAAAAAGCATCCGTTCCTGTATCGGCTGCATCGCACCCATCACAGCGCCAGCTTTATGAATATCTCGGTATTTTGGCGCGTCAATGTGTTCTGGACGTTCGTCACGCCGCACGGTTGGGTGCTCGGTTTGGCGATTTATTTGGGTATGACGCAGGCCGCGGCAGTTTCAATTCTGGTGATCATGTTCTGGAATATTTTTACGCACAGCGATTTTCGCTGGGACGACTGGCTGCGCCGGCGCCCCCGAGCCGCGCGCGTATTGCGCCTTATCGAGCACGTTGTAGTGACGCCCGGTATGCATCACACCCATCATGGCTATGGACGCGATGGCAAAAGCTACCGCAACTTCGCGGTGTTTTTCAGCTTCTACGATTTTCTATTCGGCACTATCCATCACCCGCAGGGGCGGCCCGCGCAATACGGGTTGCCGGGAGCGGAAGTCGGCTGGCTGGAGCAGGCGCTGTACCCGCTGGTGTGGCGTAAAACTAAAGCGGAGAACGACGCTAGCACCGACGCTGATTCATAACGCGAGCGGCCTGACGAGCACAGGCCGAAAGTGCCGGCGTGAATTCAAACCGCAACGCGCAACTGCGCCGCCGATGCCGCCTGACGCCGTTGCAACTGCATCAGACTGCGCTCGAGGTTGCGTTGCTGCGGGCGCGGCAGATCGATAAACGCGGCGCCGATTTCAATACTGCTGCTGCCTTTGACGCGAATATTGCGCACGCTGGCGCGGCACTGATAGCGCTCGCCAAGCAATTCGAAGTGCAATTCCTCTAACGTATCGCCCTGTTTCAGCGGCGACCACTCGACGATTTCCAGACGAATGCCGCTCGGCGAAATATCGCGCACTGCCGCTTCGCAGCGGCGGCTGCCGGGGGTGAAAAATTCGCCGTTGCGCGCCCATTGTTTGAGCACCGGTACGCGAAAGGCGGAGCGGCGCTGGTGATAATCGACGCTGGCCGGCAGCCGCAGTAGATAACGTCCGTCTGCCTCCGCGCCGATAATTTCGGTATCGAAGCTTTCGCGATGGTCGCCATCCAGCCGCAGACTCAGTCTCACGCGCTGCCCCGCTTTGGCGCGATAACCCTGTGGAAACAATTCATCGATGGCAATCGTTTGCGCCGCCGTATCCACCCCCAGAATCGCACTCTGGAAACGCTGATCGGAGCCGGCGACGGCGATATCGATAATCGCTTGCGCGCGCTGCGCGACGATCAGATTGAAATGGCTCTGCGCTGACGAATCGGCGTTGACTGGCATTGGCTTTAATCCGAGCAAAGAACTGATAAAAAAATAGGTTGCTGTCGGAATCAGCAAATTTGATACCAGCCGCCCAAGCCCAGAGGACGCGCGGGCGTGCTGGTTTTTTGCCCGATGATGAGTGGCGCATAAGCGGCAGTCGTTTGCCGCTGGCGACCGCCTTCTTGCCGCTGCGGCAGTGAGCGCTTGCTCGTATTTGCGCCGATCTTGGCTATTCTTGGTAAGCGCGCCTTGTTTCGTGATACGTGCTAAAGCACAAGGCGCTCGGTCAGCCGACGCCGCCCGCATTGATGCGATTCCCCAACCCTTTGCTCTGGCGATTCCACGCATGTCGGATACCGTTTTATTTGCGCGTCAGCCTATTTACGACACCAAACATCGCGTGTTTGGGTACGAATTGCTGTTTCGCGAAGGTCAGGCCGATCGCGCCGAATTCAGTCATGGTTCGGCCGCGACGGCGTCCGTGCTGCTCGATGCGTTCAGCGCCTTGCCGGTTGAAGACGTACTTAACGGCAAACCGGCCTTCATCAACTTCACCGCGCAATTGCTCAATCAGCCGCCACCGGTAGATCCGTCGCGGGTGGTGATTGAGGTTCTGGAAGAAATTGAGATCACGCCTGAGGTTCTGCAGGCGCTGAAGACGCTGAAGCGTCTCGGCTACTCGATAGCGCTCGACGACTACGTATTCCTGAGCGGCCACGAGCCGCTGCTGGCGCTGGCCAACATCGTGAAAATCGACGTGCTAAATACGCCGCTGGACGATATCAAAGCGCTGGTCGAGCGGTTGCAAAGCTATCCGCTGACGCTGCTGGCGGAGAAAGTCGAAACGCTGGAGATGTTCAAGCTTTGCCTGGGTCTGGGCTTTCGCTTGTTTCAGGGTTATTACCACGGGCGCCCGATGGCGGTTTCCGGCCGGCGCTTAACGCCGAGTCAACGCGGCGCGATGCTGCTACTCGACGCGCTGCAAAAAAACGATATCAGTCTGGCGAAGCTGGAAGAGATCATCCGTACCGACGCCGTGCTGGCGCTGAAAATCATGCAGCTGGTGAACTCAGCGTTCATCGGCGTCGGCCGCGAGGTGACGTCGATCAAGCGCGCGATCACGCTGCTCGGCATCGAAAAAATTCGCAGCATGAGTACTTTGTTGGTGTTGGCCGGCCTGGAGGGAAAACTGCCGGCGCTGTTTGCCAGCAGCCTGCTGCGCGCCCGCGTCGGCCAGTTGCTGGCCGAACATTCGTCGGTGCTGAGCAGCGAGGGCGATCAGCAATTTACCGTGGGTTTGTTTTCCAATCTGGATGCCTATCTGGACATGGGGTTGGAGCAGATTATCGAACGCCTGCCGTTCGCTCCCGCCGTGCGCGAGGCCATCGTCAATCACACCGGCGCCAGCGGGCAATTGCTCGACTGCGCCATCGCGCTCGACCAGGCCGATCTCGATCAAATCGATTGGCGGGCGATGTCTACGCTGGGGATCGACAAAGCGACGCTGCTCGAGGCCTATATCGAGAGCCTGGGCTGGGTGTCGTCGGTGTTGAATTCGCTGGACTGATTCTCCGCTCGATAGCCAGCCAGCCAGCCAGCAGTTAAGTTTTCAGCGTGATACTGACCGGGCAGTGATCGCTGCCGAAGACATCGGCGTGAATGTCCGCGCTTTTCACCTCGTCTTTTAGCGCCGGCGACACCAGCACGTAATCGATTCTCCACCCGACATTGCGTTCGCGCGAATTGGCGTAATGGCTCCACCAGCTGTAATGCCCGTTGCCCTGCTTGAATAGCCGCAGCGTGTCGATGAAACCGGCATCGACGAAATTCTGAAAACCTTCGCGCTCCTCGTTGGTGAAGCCCTTCTTGCCGCGATTCGGTTTCGGGTTGGCCAGATCCAGCTCGGTGTGCGCGACGTTGAGATCGCCGCAAAAAATGACCGGCTTTTTTTGCTCCAGATATTTGCAATAAGCGAGAAACGCCGGGTCCCAGTGTTGATGGCGCAGCGCGAGCCGGCTCAGGTCTTCCTTCGCGTTGGGGGTGTAAACCGTGACCACGAAGAATTTTTCAAATTCGGCGGCGATGACACGGCCTTCGCTGCTGGCATCGCGCTGCAATTCATCGGCAAATTCATAGCGCTCGGTGATTTCATCGGGAAAGCCGTTGATGACATTGAGCGGTTCGGTCTTGCTGAAAATGGCGGTGCCGGAATAGCCCTTTTTGATCGCGGAATTCCAGTGTTCGGAATAGCCCGGTAATTCGACTTCAACCTGATCGCGCTGGGCTTTGGTTTCCTGCAGGCAAAGAATGTCCGGCTGGTGCGCGTCGAGAAATGGCTGCAGCAAATTCTTTTTGATCACGGCGCGTATGCCGTTGACGTTCCACGAATAAATCTTCATCGATGCGGCTTCCTCGCGTTCACTATTGTGGCGCCTTGGGTACAGCGGCACTGTTTATGTCACGGTGATAGTGTTGGTCGTGTGCCGATATGGGGTTGGCCATGCATTCATGGGCCGTTCCGAATGCTAACCGAAAGCGCCGCGCCGATCGCAACAATTGCAGATTCCGCCGCTGCCGGTTCTGTGTTAATTTCGCGCGCGTTTAGCGCCTGCCGCGTTGTTGCAGCCGCGCACCCGCCCTTCCCTCTTGCTTCGTATTAGGTCGCTCAATGATTCGTTCGCCAGCGCGCCCGTCTTCGTTTTCCAGCCAGCGTCACAGCATTGCCGCCGACACAATTTATTTGTTCGGCAGTGCGTTGGTTTTTTTGGTGTTGTTCGCGGTGTCGCGCGCGCTGCTGTTGTGGCGCAACGTCGAGCTGACCAACGACATACCGCTGCAGGAAATTGCACTCGCCTTCGGTATCGGCTTTCGCTTCGATTTAATCATGACCTGTTACGCGTTGACGCCGTTGGTGTTGGCGATGTTGCTGCCGAAGGGTTTATCGCGACGGGGCTGGTGTAATACGTGGCTGGCGATGGTCGCGTTGCTGTTTAGTTTTCTCGCCGCGCTGGAGCTGGATTTTTATCACGAATTTCACGCGCGCTTAAACAGTCTGGTTTTTCAATACGTCAAAGAAGATCCGAAAACCGTCATCAGCATGTTGTGGTACGGCTTTCCGGTGCTGCGTTATTTTGCCTTGTGCGGCGCGATGACGGTGCTCGCGGTATTCGCCATCGTGCGTATCGATCGCGCGACGCGCCAACCGGCGCCGGTGAAAAATTATTCGCGGCGCGTGCTGGTTGCATTGATGCTGATTGTCGTTACCGCGGCGGCTTCGCGCGGCACCTTTCGTTCTGGTCCGCCGCTGCGCTGGGCCGACGCGTATAAAACCAAACATCTATTTACCAATCATCTGGCGTTGAACGGTTCGTTCACATTATTAAAAGCGGCGCAGCAGGAATCCGGCGCCAAAACAAAAAATCCGTGGCTGAAACAAATGCCGCCCGCTGAGGCGTTGGCATTGGTGCGCGCCAATTGGGTGATGCCGCGCGAAACGTTATTGCAGCCCGACCAATTGCCGCTGTATCGCCACGTCACTGCGCGTCTTACCGATACGCCGCCGGGCTTTCAAAATGTGGTGTTGATTATCGATGAAAGTTTCAGCGCGCAACGCACCGGCGTGTTTGGCAATCCGTTAAAAATTACGCCGCGTTTCGATGCGCTGGCGCGCGAAGGATTGTTGTTCGATCATTTTTTCTCGCAGGGCACGCACACGCATCAGGGCATGTTCGCGACGATGGCGTGTTTTCCTAATTTGCCGTTCTACGAATATTTAATGAAGCAGCCGCAGGGCGCGAATAATTTTTCCGGCATTACCAAAGTATTGGCTGAACGCAATTATCAAAGTCTGTATGTCTACAACGGCGATTTCGCCTGGGACAATCAATACGGATTTTTCCGCGCACAAAATATGCAGCGTTTTATCGGCCGCCACGATTTTGTGAATCCGCGTTTTTCCGATCGCACCTGGGGTGTGTCGGACGAAGATATGTTCGATCGCGGTTATGAAGAAATCGCGAAATTGCAGGACGGTGGCAAACCGTACTTTGTCGTGTTGCAGACCTTGTCGAATCACGCGCCTTACGCGTTGCCGCCGAAATTGCCGGTGGAGCCGGTGCTGGTTAATGGTCAGCGCGATGAACATCTCACCGCGATGCGCTACAACGATTATGCGCTCGGGGTCTTTTTTGATCGGATAAAACAACGCGGCGGTTTCGACAACACCGTATTCGTATTTTTAGGCGATCACGGTTTTGGCGGCGGCGAACAAATTACCGATATCGATTTGTGGCGCTTTCATATTCCACTGTTGATTTGGGGCAAAGATATTCAGCGCAATTATGGTGCTACGCGCTCGGTGGTCGGCTCGCAAGTTGACGTGGTGCCGACCATCATGGGTATTCTTGGCGGCGATTACGATCATCATTGCTGGGGCCGCGATTTATTGTCGGTGGCACCGGATGATCGCGGCGTTGCGATTATTAAACCGTCCGGCAGCGAAGGCACTACTGCAATTATCGAAGGTGACACAATTATGGTGCAGCCGCCGAACGCGACGCCGCGACTGTATAAATACACGACGTTGCCGCATCTGGAAGCAACTCCGTTAACCGATGCGGAGCATCAACAACAGATGCAAACGCTGATGCGCGCTTATATTCAAACCGCGACGCAGGCATTGCTGGATAATCGCGTCGGTCACGGCGATCATATCGAGCGCGCTGCGGCGGAGAAAAAATAATGCGGCAACGCGCGCAAGACGCACTAAAATTTGTGCAGTCGTCGAGTGAGCGTCCGGCCGGATTTTTAATTACGGATATTATTTATTTGCTGTATCAATTACCGTGCCTATCGCATTGCTATTGCCCGCGATGAGTCGAGAATAATTAGCCATGAGCAATGAGCTCTACAAAACTTATTTGCTAATCCACGGTGCCTATCACGGCGGTTGGTGCTGGCAATTTGTCGCCGATATTTTGCGCGCGCAAGGCCATCGAGTATTTACACCAACACTGCCCGGCCACGGCGATCGGGTAAATATGTTGTCGACGTATCCGGATTTGAACGCATTGATCGCCGATGTCATCGATGTGATTGAGCGCGAAAAATTAACCGATGTGATTATCGTCGGGCACAGTCTCGGCGGCGCTGTGGTAACGGGCGTGGTCGATCTCGTGCCGGAAAAAATACGGCATTTAATTTATCTCGATGCCGTGATTCTGCAACCGGGCAGAGCGGTGCTCGATGCGGCGCCGAGCGAAGTGGTGGGTTTTTATCGCAGCTTATTGCCTGAATACGGCGGCAATGGTGCGGTGCCGGTACCGCCGATGGATTTTTTTGGCGTGAAGGATGAAACGCAGATTAAATTTTTGCTGCGCAATTTAACGCCGCAGCCAGTAAGAACATTATTCAGTAAACAGGATTTAACGCACACGATTGGCGCCGGGCGGCCAGTGACCTGCATCAATTGTACTGCCCCGTATTTTCGTCAGGCCGATTCATCGCGCACCTTTGCTAAAACACAACCGAGCTGGAATCACGTCGATCTCGCCACCGGTCACGACGCGATGATTTCCGCGCCGCAAAAATTAGCCGATTTATTGCTCTCTATCGCCGAATAAATTTCGATATTTTTTTTGAGTAAATTTTTTCGGCACTTGCGCGATGAATTATTTTTAGCGAATCAATTACGCTGCGCGAATATCCGCCGCGCGCTGCGCATCTTCTTCCTGCTGCAAACGCCACATTTCCGCAAACTTGCCATTGTGTTCGATCAATTCACGAAAATTACCGCGCTCCAGAATGCGGCCATGTTCCATCACCAGTATTTGATCGGCATCGACGATGGTCGACAGCCGATGCGCGATGATTAACGTGGTGCGCTCGGCGGAAATTTCTCGCAGCTCGGCTTGAATCGCTTTTTCGGTTTTCGAATCGAGCGCCGATGTCGCTTCATCGAAAATTAAAATCGACGGTTGTTTGAGAATAGTGCGCGCGATAGCCACGCGTTGTTTTTCGCCGCCGGATAATTTTAAGCCGCGCTCGCCAACCATGGCGTTATAGCCATCGGGCAATTGCTCGACAAAATTATGAATGTGCGCGGCCTTCGCGGCGGCGATGACTTCATCGCGCGTCGCGGTAGGGCGGCCGTAGGCGATGTTGTAATAAATCGTATCGTTAAACAGCACCGTGTCCTGCGGCACAATGCCGAGCGCCGAGCGCACGCTGGTTTGCTGCGTGGCGCGAATATCCTGATCGTCGATAAGAATGCGACCGCTGGTTACATCGTAAAACCGAAACAGCAAACGCGATAACGTAGACTTACCGGCGCCGCTCGAGCCAACGACAGCAATGGTTTCTCCCGCCTTTACTTCGAAATTAACGTTGAACAAAATCTGGCGTTTGCTTTCGTAACTGAAATCGACATTTTCAAAACGAATCGAAGCACCTTTGCTGACATCGAGCGACAGCGCGCCAGGTGCGTCTTCGACTTCGCGATGTTCCTGCAATAAGCCGAACATTTTTTCCATATCGGTTAATGCTTGTTTGATTTCGCGATACATCACACCGAGAAAATTCAGTGGAATATATAACTGCACCAACAGGCCGTTGATCATCACTAAATCGCCGAGCGTCATTTTGCCGGCGACAATACCGCTTGCCGCGCGCCACATCAGCACCGATACCGCCAGCGCAATGACCGCGCTTTGCACTGAATTCAAAACGCCGAGCGATGTTTCATTTTTAACGGCGGCAGTTTCGTAACGCTGTAAATTGTTATCGTAACGGTCGGCTTCGTAATTCTCATTGCTGAAATATTTTACCGTTTCATAATTCAGCAGCGAGTCGATGGCTTTGGTGTTGGCCTTCGAATCCATGTCGTTCATCGTGCGCCGATGCGCGGTGCGCCATTCGGTAATCGCGACCGTGGTGCTTATATAAATGGTTAGCGTGAGTAAGGTGATCAAGGCAAACACGTGATCGTATTTAAAAAATAATAAACCGCACACTAAACCGATTTCGAGAATCGTTGGAATAATACTGAACAGCATAAAACTCATCAGCGTGGCGATGCCGCGCGTGCCGCGTTCGATATCGCGAGATACGCCGCCGGTTTGACGGTCGAGATGAAAACGCAAACTGAGCGCGTGCAGATGGCGAAATACATTTAGCGCAACCCGGCGCATCGCCCGTTGCGTGACGCGCACGAAAACGATATCGCGCATTTCGCCAAAAAATGTCGACGACAGACGCAGCAATGCATAGGTGAGTAATAACGTGGTCGGCACCGCGAGCACCGCTTGCGTCGTCGATAGGTTGTCGACAATTTGTTTCATCAACAACGGCACGCCAATATTCGCGAGTTTGGCGATGATCAAAAAAGTCATCGCGATAACTACGCGAACGCGGTATTCCCACAAATAGGGTAGCAACACTTTTACGACGCGCCAATCCCCGGTAGCGACACGTTTAGATGAGGATGGCTCGGCGGATTGATGGTGATGCGGATTCATCGGCGGTCTCGATTGATATGGGGCGAAGTGCTAGCCGCTTATTATTTCAGGATTGCCGGGCAAATGCGCGATAGACGCTCGCGGCGGATTATTGCCAGCAGTGTGCTATAGCCATTTTTACCTGTGTCTAGCTGGCCGTGTTTAGCTGACTCGTTTAGAACGCGACGTAGGTGCCACTCGAATTATTTTCAAACGCGGTATAGACCTTGCGCCCGATAAAGAAAGGTAAACCCCAGTCGAAACCATCGTCATACGGGCCGGCCAGGGTGGGAACAGCTGCAACGGTACTAGCGAACGACTCTGCGTTGGCCACACTAAAGTTTACGGTGGTGCTCGCATTATTTTCGCCGATGATCGTCGCGCTTAAATTCAATGTGGATGTTGGGCAGTAAAAATCTGTGGCGGTCATGCACTTGGGAATGCTGCTGTCGGGGAAATAGAAACCGTTGGAACCGCTGTCGAGAAAGCTATGTGGATACGAGTCGCCTTTGTAGGTCGTGGAAATATAACCGCTGTTGTCGAGCGTAAAAATTTTCTCAGACCCGAGCGTATTGTTGCTCTGCGTGCCGATACCGAAAATCAGCCAACCATCGATATTCGCTGCACCCGTTGCAGCAATACTTGGCAATTGAATGATGACGCCGTTGTTGTCGCTGTCGAATGCAGCGACCGGGTTTTGCACTTGCGCAATCGTTAGCGCTGATGTCGATACGCAGCTCGATCCAGTGCAGGAAAAATATTGCTTGTTGTTGGTCACGTTGGCGCAGGTACTGCCGCAATCTTCGGTGAATTGACCGACACCTAAAATACCGTTGGCGCCGAGCTTGTCCAGCGTATCGAGATTATCTGTTGCGACTCCGCATACACTGGGTTCGACAATGCCTTGCGGATTGCCGATTGCTTGAATGCGAATGGAGCTCGCCGTTTTTCCGCCAATTTTTACATCGGCAATTTTTATCGCGCCCCAGGCGTGCGAGTCATCGACAAATTTCACGCACTCCAATAATGGATTGTTGCCCACTGTTTGTGCCGTCAAAGACACGGAGCTAAGCGCTGAACTGAGCACGCGCAAACCCGAAGAGCCGGTATCGACGAGAATATTATTGATGGTGACGCAGCGAGCGCTGGAGCTGGTTTCGCACACCTGCACGCTAACCAGTGGCAAGTTGACATTGCCGCCCGGTCCGCCGTTGACACTGATCGCCTGCACGTTGGCGCCGCTGGGTGCAGGCGTCACCGTAACGCTATGGCCGCCGCCACCGCCTCCCCCGCCGCCACATGCCGTAAAAAAAACTGTCGAACAAATCAGCAGCAATGGACGCAGACAACGCACGGATAAATTCCTCATTACTGAATATCGGCAATAGCGACTTGCGGCGGAATCAAGCTGATGACGTAGGCTTTGCCGCTGTAGGCACGCATATGTCCGCCCGACTGCACGACCAAATCATCCTGGGTTACGGCGAGCGGGCCGCGCGCACCGGTCGCTCGCTGTGCCTCGGCTGCCGCTTTGAAGGTCGGAAAATAAGTACCGAGCAATTGCTGCAAGTCCGGCAAAAATGGCCCTTCCCAGGTCACCGCGAAAATCTTGCCCTGCGTGGAGGCATACTCGCGAACACTAATGCCGTTATCGGTTTGCAGCTCGTGCACGGTGTAGCCGTTGCTGAGCGTGGCGCGACGCACCGCCTGCAGGCGGTTCTGATCGTTTTGTACTGAGGTAACGTCGCCGCCGAGTTCGGCAAATGCCGCGATAGGTAAAAACGCAAAGAGTGCGATGCCGACAGTGAGCTTATTGAATGGCATTGTCGGCCTCGACCGAAAGGAAGTGCAGGAAGTGTAGAAAAGATTGGAGCAGGTGGGTGGAAATTAGTTGCTGGTTGCCGCGCTGATCAAGCTGATCGCGCGGCGAAAGCGTCAGGAGCCCATTTTGCTTTGCAGATAGTTTTGCAGGCTGATTTGTTGGATCAAGCTGAGTTGCGTTTCGAGCCAGTCGATGTGCTCTTCTTCGCTTTCGAGAATATCTTCGAGTAATTCGCGGGTGATGTAATCGGCGACTTTTTCGCAGTGAGCTATGCCCACTTTCAAATCGGGCAATGCTTGCTGTTCCAAACGCAAATCGCAGCGCAACACTTCTTCGACATTTTCGCCGATCAGCAATTTGCCGAGGTGTTGCAGGTTGGGTAAGCCGTCGAGAAATAAAATGCGCTTGATTAATTTATCGGCGTGTTTCATTTCGTCGATAGATTCGTGGTATTCGTGCGATTCGAGTTCTTTCAAACCCCAATTGCCATACATGCGCGAGTGCAGAAAATATTGATTGATGGCGACTAATTCATTGCCAAGCACTTTATTAAGAATATCGATAACCGCGGCGTCGCCTTTCATAATGTTTGCTCCATTGGGGAATGGCGCGATTTTCCGCACTATTTCCCAGTGTGTCAAACACTTACATAACTATTACGCGGAATATAAATGCAAACAAATTGCGTTTGTTTTACACAACCTGCGCAGCGGAATAATAAAGCGTGGAGTGAGTCGATTCGGGATGAACAGCTTCGCGAAAAACTTCGCGTGCATGCACCCCGCATTTTCCGCATTGAGTGCTTAGACCCAATGCGAGGCGCAACTCGCGATAATGCGTTAAGCCACTCGCGACGGCGGTGCGAATTTGCGTATCGGTAATGCCTTTGCACAAACAGACGTACATACGAAAGCCCGAAGAAAGCTGATATACGAAATCTAGTGCAAATGAGAACTATTGTCAACAGGTTGCCTCGGCAATAGTTACGTCAGTTGTCGGCCGATGAGGTTTTCCAGCATATGCAGCGGCGAACACTCCGGATGCTGCTGCGCTGAAACCGGCACGTGCACCGTGTGCTCCAGCAAATATTGGCCTTCCAGCGCGGCGTGCAATACCTGATCGCTGAAACAAACCCAGGTCGTCCCGGGCGGAAACTCGATGCGCTGCTGCTGCGCACAACGCTGATACTCGCTGTCCGCCTTCATCTCATCGTGCAGGTGCAACATGATGTGATCGTATTCGCTGCGTTTGCCTTTGGTGATGCCGAGTGCAGCCATAAGCGCGGCCGATCCGGGCAGCGGTTTGCGAATGCGCGGCAGGAAATGCTGGGCCGCGTCCGCGAAAGATTCACCGGCCTGCCACACCCGCGCCTCGCCGTGCGGATTCACGTTGGTGAACACGCGCAAGATGCGCTCGCCATGGCTGGGTCGTGAGGGAAACGCATCGACATGCAGGCGCGAATCATCCTTGCGCCACGAGGCTTTGCGATGAGTGACGCGCGCTGGACGATAACTGGTTCGGGCCGTGCGCAACTGTTCGCCGTATTGCGGAAACAGCGTTTGGACTAATTGCGTCGCCTGGCCTGCGAAGCGCGACATCATCGTCGCAAGTTGCTGCAGATCGCTTTCGTCGCCGCGCGCGCCGCGCACGGTATCGCCCTGCAGGCTGATATTTTTGCGCGAGCCATCCAACCAATGCGGCGATAAAAACTTTTTCTCGAAATCGCTAAAACTAAATGCGAGCGAATAAAAATATAAAATTTTGCCGGCTTCCAGTGCATCAATCAGCGTCGTGCGATCTTCATCGCTGACCAGCGCTTGCCATGCCGAAATAAAAGACTCCAATAAAACCTGCATGTGCAGCCCTCCAGTTAGTGTGTTGATGCGCGGTTGGTTCTAAACCAACACCCGCGCAAACGGCTCAACGCAATTTGGACCCACTTGGGCGAAAAAAAGTTTGATCTGCGCAAATAAGCGCAGTATTGAATTTTTTATAAGCAGCGATGATTTTTTATAGAAGGAGTACGGAGATTATTCCGTTGACGGCATTGATAGCAAGCATCTAATCGAAAACTTTGGCGTGAGTTATACACACTACAAATTCCGTTCAATTAGCGAATTGATTTTTTCAAATCGCAGTGGCGTTACGTGCGGCATACAACGCATTTAGCATCGCCGCAAATAACAATAATGCAGCCAATAAAAACGGTGCGCCCGGTAAATGCCAAGCGGCGTCGGGATTAATAAATTTCGCGAACGTATAGGTAAATAAAAGCGGGCCGATTAATTGTGCAATACCGGTGAGACTCGAGTTGGCACCCTGCAAGCGACCCTGTTCGCTGGCGCCGACGCGTCGACTCATCAAACCCTGCGCGGCGGGCCCTGCTAATCCCCACAGCGTGGTGAATAAAATTCCCCACAAAAATAATGTTCCCGTAGGCGCGAGCCCGAAAATAACAAAGCCAACGGCCCCTGCAATCAATCCGGTCAACAGCGCCGCGCGCTCGCCAAAGTGCGCGACGAATGGCCGTACCAATCCGCCTTGCACGACGGCACTGCAAACGCCGACCAATGCCATCGCCAAGCCGACATCGCGCGCGTCCCAGTGATAGCGATAACCGGCGTACAGCACAAAGGTGCTCGGCAATACCACGTGCGCAAGATTCGATAAAAACCCGACGCTGGCGAGTCCCGCTAAATCTTTGTGCGCGAGCAACAAGCGCAATGACGCGATGGGATTAGCGCGTCGCCATGAAAATGCAGAACGATTTTCTGGCGGCAATGATTCCGGCAATACAAATAATCCGTACATCGCATTGGTTAAGCTGAGCGCGGCAGCGACCCAGAACGGCAAGTGCGAATCGATGCTGCCGAGCAAACCGCCCAAGCCCGGCCCGAGCACAAATCCCAATCCAAAACACGCACCCATCAAACCGAATGCGCCGGCGCGTTTATCCGCTGGCGTGACATCGGCGATATACGCCTGCGCGGTGCTGATACTCGCAGCGGTGATGCCGGAAATAACACGGCCGACAAACAGCCACATCAGGTTTGGCGCCAGCGCCATCAAAATATAATCGAGGCCGAGTCCAAAATTGGAAATCAAAATAACGCGACGCCGGCCGTAGCGATCGGATAGCGCGCCCATAATCGGCGAACAGAAAAATTGCATCAGCGCCCACGCCGCGCCGAACAAACCGTAAATCTCGGCGCCATGCGCCGAATCGCCGCCGGCAAAATCGACCACGAGTTTGGGCAGCACCGGAATAATGATGCCGATCGCCAGCATATCCAGCGTGATTGTGATCAAAATAAAAATAAGCGCCGGGCGGCGCAGCGTTAACTGACTCATGACGAGGTGAGGATCGATTTATCTAACATGTAAGTTATGGCGCGGTGGCGCTATCCATTTTGGTGATTTCGTCTTCTATCCAATTTTTAACGGTTTCGGTCAGAGCGCGACCATCGCCTTCGCTGGTATCGATCGGTGCGCTGATCACAACCTGAATAACGCCCGGATATTTAATAAACTTCTTTGACGGCCAGCAATGCGCGGCATTATGCGCGACAGCAATAATCGGCACGCCGGCTTTGCACGCCAACGTAGCGCCGCTGCGCGCGTAATTGCCGATTTCACCGAGCGGTGTGCGCGTGCCCTCGGGAAAAATCATTACCGAACGGCCCAATCCAATTAACCGCTGACCTTCCTCCATAATGCGTTTCAGCGCTTGCTTGGGGCTATTGCGATCAATCGCAATCGGTTCCAACAACGCCAAGCCCCAACCGAAAAAAGGCACAGACAGTAATTCTTTTTTTAGAACAGTCGCGATCGGCGGATGCAGCACCTGCAGAAAAAAAGTTTCCCATTGGCTTTGATGTTTCGATAACAACACGATGGGACCAGCGGGGAGATTTTCGCGGCCGCGCACTTCGCAGCGCACGCCGCAAATCAAACGCAACCACGCCATCACCAAATAATTCCACCAGGTTAAATAAACGTAGCGCGTACGATAAGAAAGAAACCAGCAAAAAATTACGCCGCTGACGCTGAACCAAACGGTGAGCAATGAATAACCGAAATAAAATATGGCAGAGCGCAGCGCGAGAAAAAAAGTGTTCGATGAAGACATGATCAGTTGGTACTCGCAATCAAGGCATCGGCTGCGGCGGACAGATCGGGGAATATTTTTAAATCGCGCCATTGCGCGTCATTACTCGCCGCTAATTTGATTTGGGTGGCGGCGCCTTTGCCGGTCAATACCAATACCGGCACGCAGTGTTTAATTAATCCCGCTTCAAGATCGCGTTGCGAATCGCCGATTAACCATGCGCCGTGTGCTGACGTCTTAAATTCGCGTTCGATCGCATCGATCAAACCGCTTTTCGGTTTGCGACAATCGCAATTGTCTTCTGGCGTGTGCGGGCAATAAAAAATACCGGCGACATGACCGCCCGCGCTTTCAACCATTTCGCATAAACGTGCGTGCATTGCTTCCAGATCGTCGAGCGTAAATAAACCGCGGCCCAATCCCGATTGATTAGTGGCCACGGCGACGGTAAATCCATGCCGACTTAAACGCGCGATTGCATCGATGCTGCCGGCAATGGGGTGCCACTCATCTACCGATTTAATAAAATCGCTGGAGTCTTCGTTAATTACACCGTCGCGGTCGAGGATTACGAGCATATAAATCCAGAGTTTGATAGTTGAAAATTAATTTCCCCCTTTATCAAAGGGGGGTAGGGGGATTTCTTCGGCGCGTAAATCTCCCACTCGCTGCGTTCATAGTCCCTTTGATTAAACGGGGTTAACGTTCTGCAGCTGCATTACTTCGTCGTGGGCGCCAGCAACGAAATATCCGCCACTTCCAAAAATAAATTGCGCAATTGCGACAACAGCGCGAGCCGATTGTTTCTTACCGCGAGGTCGTCCGCCATCACCATCACATTATCGAAAAACGCATCGACCGCGCCGCGCAGACTGGCGAGTTGTTCAAGACCTTCGCGATAGTGTCGCGCCGCAAACAGCGGTTGCACTTTCTGTTGCAGTGTCGTCACTTGTTGCGCCAATTCTTTTTCGGCGCTCTCGGTCAATAGTTGCATTTGCAGCGCTGGCAATTCAGCGTCGCCACTTTGTTTCGCCAGAATATTCGACACGCGTTTATTCGCAGCGGCGAGCGCCTGTGCTTCCGGCAATTGGCTGAAACGAAACACGGCTTGCACGCGCTGATTGATATCGAGCGGCTGGCTTAATTGTTTTGCGCTGACTGCCATAAATACTTCGGCGGGAATATTTTCATCTTCGAACCACGCGCGGAAACGTTCGAGCATATACGCGAGAATAGTTTCGGCCAGATCGCTCTGCGCGGAAAATTGCGGATATTGCGCTTGAGCTTTTTGCAGCAATTCGCGCAGATCAAGATCGAAATTCTTTTCGACAATTAAACGCAACACACCGAGCGCGGCACGGCGCAGCGCGAACGGATCTTTCGACCCGGTCGGCGGTTGGCCAATACCGAAAATACCAACCAAGGTATCGAGTCGATCGGCCAGTGCAACGGCAGCACCGGTTGTTGTAGCAGGCAATTCATCGCCGGCGAAACGCGGCTGATAATGTTCGCGCAGCGCGTGCGCAACTTCGTTCGGTTCGCCATCGTGCAGCGCGTAATAAGTACCGGCGATGCCCTGCATATCGTCGAACTCGCCGACCATATTGCTGACCAGATCCGCTTTGCTCAAAGCGCCAGCGCGCTTCGCCCAGTCACTGTTGCCGTGAATTTTTTCAGCGATAAATCCCGCGAGCTGTGCGATGCGCTCGGTTTTTTCAAACACAGTGCCGAGCTTTTCCTGAAACACGACGCTTTTTAATTTTTCGCGGCGCTCGATCAGCGGCGTTTTCAAATCGGTTTCATAAAAGAACGCGGCGTCACTTAAGCGCGGACGAATTACGCGCTCGTTGCCGTCGATAACTTTCGCCGGGTCTTTGCTTTCGATATTCGCAATGGTGATGAAATGCGGCAGCAGTTTTCTGCTCGCATCAACCACGTGGAAATATTTTTGGTGTTCTTTCATTGATGAGATCAGCGCTTCCGGCGGCACTGCGAGAAAGCGTTCTTCGAAATTTCCCGCGAGCGCGACCGGCCATTCGACTAAGCCGGTTACTTCGTCGAGCAGATTTTCATCGATGACCGCCGTGCCGTTGAATTTGCGGCCGAGCTGTTCGACCTGCGCGCGAATATGGCCGCGTCGCTCATTGAAATCGGCGATAACTTTCGCGTCTTTTTCCAGCGTCAATTGATAGTCGAGCGCGTTGGCGAGCGGGAAATTACGGTTGGCGTGAAAGCGATGTCCGCGTGTATCGCGACCGGCTTTGATGCCGAGAATTTCGGCGTCGACCACTTGCTTGCCGAGCAGCATTACCAGCCAGTGCACGGGCCGTACAAACTCAGCGCGCTTGGCGCCCCAGCGCATGCGTTTTGGAATCGGCAATTTATCCAGCGATGCGGTGACGATGCCCGGCAATAAATCGAGCGCGAATTTTCCTTCCTGCGCGCTGCGAAAAACCAGGCGCTCGCCCTTATCGGTTTGCGTGCGTTGCAATTGCTCGACGGCGATGCCGCACGAGCGCGCGAAACCTTCGGTCGCTTTGGTCGGTTTGCCGTCGGCATCGAATGCATTGGCAACATTGGGGCCGAGCTTTTCGATTTGCTGATCGGCCTGACGCAGTTCGAGATTTTCGACCAAGACCGCAAGACGACGCGGCGCACCGAATGCGTGAATTTTTTCATGCGCAAGGCCGGCTTCTTTTAAACCGCTCGCGATTCCCGCAGCAAAATGTTCGTGCAGTGCTTTAAGCGCTTTCGGCGGCAGTTCTTCGGTGCCGATTTCTACAAGGAACGGCAGACTCATGCGGCTTCTCCACCGGAATTTTTTTGACGTTCATTTTTTTTCTTGTCGAGCGCTTCTTGACGCAACGGCTCCGGCGCTAACGGATAACCCAGTTTTTCGCGCGCATTGTCGTACGCCTGCGCAACCGCCCGTGCCAAACCGCGCACGCGCAAAATAAAGCGTTGGCGCTCAGTCACTGAAATTGCTTTGCGCGCGTCGAGCAAATTGAACGAATGCGATGCTTTCATCACCATTTCATAGGCGGGCAGCGGCAAACTTTTTTCGATCAGCTTTTTACTTTCGCTCTCGTAGTAGTCGAACAGCTCGAATAGTTTTTCGACGTTGGCTTCTTCAAAGTTGTAGCGCGACATTTCCACTTCGTTTTGGTGGAACACGTCGCCATACGTCACGACACCTTGCGGCCCTTTCGCCCATACCAAATCGTAAACACTGTTCACGCCCTGCAGGTACATGGCGAGCCGCTCGAGGCCATAAGTGATTTCGCCGGTGACAGGGAAACATTCCAGGCCGCCGACTTGTTGAAAATAAGTGAACTGCGTGACTTCCATACCGTTCAACCACACTTCCCAACCGAGTCCCCACGCGCCCAGCGTCGGCGATTCCCAGTTGTCTTCGACAAAGCGGATGTCGTTAACGAGCGGATCGAAACCGAGCAGGCGCAGCGATTCGAGATACAGCTCCTGAATATTGTCCGGCGACGGTTTCATCACCACCTGAAATTGGTAGTAGTGCTGCAGCCGGTTTGGATTTTCGCCGTAGCGGCCATCGGCCGGGCGACGGCTCGGCTGCACATAGGCGGCGTTCCAGGTTTCCGGACCGAGTGCGCGCAGAAATGTCGCGGGGTGAAACGTACCCGCGCCGACTTCCATATCGAGCGGCTGCAAAATCACGCAGCCCTGCTCGGCCCAAAATTGTTGCAGGGCCAGAATCAAACCTTGAAAAGTGCTCTTGTCTGGTGTGTTAGAGGGCGCGCTCACGGCGGGTACCTTAATTTTGTTCATTTAAAAGAGAGTGTGGCGAAAAGCTGGAATTGAAAAAATCTGGCTTCGCGAAAAAGGCGCAATTATACAGAGCGCGCATGGTTGCGGTTGCTGCCGGGTGAGAAAGTCATTTTGTCTGCACTTTGTGATTGCCGCTAAAGCCGCTGCGCTGTTTACAATGGGCGCCGTTTGTCTGAGGTTGCCCGGCCGGTGTCATCGCTTAAAGTTCTGCCGTTGCAGATTCTCATGCGCTTGCTCGCGCTGTTGCCGTGGTCGTGGCTGAATTGGCTTGGCCGTCAGTTGGGCGAGGTGTTTTGGCGCTTCGACTCGCGCGAAAAATTCATCACCGCTACCAATATCGCGCAGTGTTTGCCCGAGCTCGACGACGACCAGCGTGCGCAATTGGTGCATGACAGCCTGCTCGATTTCGGCCAGACCGCGCTGGAGCTGCCGAAGATATGGTTGTCGCCCCCGGCGAAAGTGATCGCGGCGGTGACGCAAATCGAGGGTGAGGATGTGCTCGAACGCGCCCGCGCCAGCGGCCGGGGCGCGATGATTCTGGCGCCACATCATGGCAACTGGGAAGTAGTCGGGGTTTATCTGGGCCATCGCTACGGCATTACCTCGATGTATTTACCCTCGGAAAATCCGGCGGTAAACGCACTGGTGCAAACCGGCCGTAGCCGCAGCGGTTCGACCTTGGTGCCGGCTGACAACAGCGGTGTGCGCAGCGTATTGAAGGCACTCAAGCGCGGCGCTTTGGTGGGCATGCTGCCTGACCAAGTGCCGAAACAAGCCGGTGCGGAGTTCGCGCCTTTCTTCGGTCAGCCGGCATTGACGATGACGCTAGCCAGCAACCTGCTGCAGAAAACTGGCGTGCAGGCGGTAATTACGGTGGCGCTGCGCTTGCCCGAAGGTGGCTTTCGGATGATTTACCGCGAGCCAGATCCCGCGCTTTATTCCGCCGATTCGGCCGTGGCGCTGGCGGCGCTCAATCGCAGCGTCGAGGCCATCGTGCGCGAGCATCCCGAGCAATATCAATGGGAATACAAACGCTTCAAAGCACGAGTCGAAGGCACCGCCGATATTTATAAGCGGCGCTCGGCCTAAGTGTGCAGCGAATCCGATTCGTCCCTATGGCAAACAATCCGGTGACGCGGCTAATCGCTTCGACACAGCGCGTACGCGGCGAACTTTCGCCACGGCTCTTTTTTTCTCAGCGGTCCTTTGAGATATCGGCATGATTATCGGCAAATTGATTGGCGCCATCGTCGGCGTGCGCATGGCGGGCTGGGTCGGCTTATTGTTCGGCCTGATACTCGGCCATTATTTCGATAAGGCCTTCAGCCGCGCGCGTTCGGGATTTTCGAATTTCGGCTCGCTACCGTTAAACGAGCATCCCTTTTTTGCCACGGTGTTTTTATTGGCTGGGCATCTGGCGAAAGCCGATGGCCATATCAACGAAGCCGAAATCGCCGGCATGGAAAAGTTGATGGCGCAATTCGGCTTGAGCGGCAACACGCGCAACGAAGCGATCGCGCTGTTCAAACGCGGCGCCACACCCGATTTTCAGCTCGATGCGCAACTGGCGGATTTCACGCGCAAGACGGCGTTTCATCCGGGCCTGAAGCGCGCGTTGATCGAATATTTGGTCGCCTTCGCGCTGGCCGATAATGTCTTGCACGCGGCGGAGCGCTCGATATTGCAACGCGTTGCCGCTAGCGTCGGCTTCAATGGTGCGCAGTTCGCGCAGTTGCTCGACATGCTGCAAGCGCAACAGCATTTTCATCAGCGCGGCTATTCGCAGGGTTACAGCGCAGAGGCAACGCCGCGTCCGGATGCGCTCGCCAATGCGTATCGGGCGCTGGGCGTAAGCGCGGACATCAACGACGCCGATCTGAAAAAAGCCTATCGCAAATTAATGAGCCAGCATCACCCGGATAAACTAATGTCGCAGGGTGTGCCGCCGGACATGCTGAAAATGGCGACGGAGAAAACCCAGGAAATTCAGGCGGCGTACGAGCTGATCGAAAAAGCCCGCCGCGTCTAAGCCGAGCTTAAAGATCGCGCCTAAAGAAAGCCGTTAGATTTTTTGCAGGCGCGCGTAATAAAAGCCATCGCAGCCATCGATACTCGGCAGCAATTGCCGCCCGATCGGTTGCGCAATGCCCCACTCCGCTGCAATCGGCAGTTCGCGCGCATCGCTGGTCAGGGCCAGAAACTGCTCGAGCACGCGGGTATTTTCATCCGGCAAAATTGAACAGGTCGCATAAAGCAGAATGCCGCCGGCCGCCAGTGTCGGCCACAGCGCGGTCAGCAATTGCAATTGCAGGACAGCGAGCTGCGCGACATCGCTCTCGCTGCGCAGAATTTTGATATCGGGATGACGGCGGATAACGCCGGTGCCGGAGCACGGCGCGTCGAGCAGAATGCGCTCGAACGGCACATTGTCCCACCACGTCGACGGCGTCAGCGCATCGCCGACCACCACCGTCGCGGCTAAATTCAAGCGCTGTAAATTCGATTCGACCCGGTGCAGGCGCGCGGCGTCGACATCCAGGGCGACCATTTCGCGCAACTGCGGTTGCAGCTCCAGCACGTGACAGGTTTTGCCGCCCGGCGCGCAGCAGGCATCGAGTACCCGTTGTTGCGGCTGCACGTCGAGCAGCTGCGCCGCCAATTGCGCGGCCTCATCCTGCACGCTCACCGCCCCTTCGAAAAATTCCGGCAGTGATGCCACGTCGATCGGTTCGTGCAGGCGAATGCCGTCCGCGCTGAGTTCGCACGCGGCGGCGGTAATATCGGCTGCGGCGAGCGCGGTCAAATAATCCGCGCGCGCGGTGTGCAGTTTATTAACGCGCAAACACATCGGCGGGTAATGGTTGTTGGCGGCGGCGATGGTCTCGATATGCTGCGGCCATTCGCTGCGCAAACGCTGCCACAGCCATTGCGGATGCGCGCGTCGCGCGTCGTCGGACAAATGCTCTAACAAGGTTTGTTGCTCGCGCTGCAATTTGCGCAACACGGCGTTGATCAGGCCGGCGGCCCAGGTTTTGTTCAGTGCGCGACAGGCTTCGACCGCAGTATTGATCGCCGCATGCGCCGGGATACGCGTGTGCATTAATTGATAGGCGCCGACGATCAGCAGCTGTTCGACATCGCCGTCGTTTTTTTTCAGCGGCTTTTGCAGCAGCGGTTTAATCAGCGCCGACAGCTGTGGGTGCCAGCGCAAGCTGCCGTAACACAGCTCGCGCAACAGCGCGCGATCGCGTTCTCTAACGGAAGGTTCCAGGCGCGACAGTTGTCGTTCGAGTGATTGGCCTTCGGCGCAAACCGCGGCGATAACCTGCGCTGCCGCTGCGCGGCAATCAAGCAGCATCGAAACGCGCACCCGGTTTGAGTAAATCGCCACGCCCATTCAATGCTTCGGCGCTGCTGAGGATTTTTCCACCGGGCCATTGCAGCTCAAGGATGCGCAGGCTGGTGTTGTCGCCGCAGGCAACGACGATACCGTCGCGCTCGGCGCTGACGATGCTGCCGGGGTTGGCATCGCTAATCATTGGTCCGGGTGCAGCGCGATGGAATTTCACGCGCTCGCCGCTCAATACGCCGTACGCAATCGGAAATGGATTGAACGCGCGCACGCGGCGGTCGAGCACGCCGGCCGGTTGCTGCCAGTCGATGATCGCTTCGTCTTTGCTGATTTTGGCCGCGTAGCAGTTCAGCGCATCGTCTTGCTGTTGCGGATTGGCGCGCTGCTCATTCAATGCCTGTAATGTCGCCAGCAGTGCCGGGGTGCCTATCGCTGCAAGCTTGTCGTGCAGCGTCGCCGCAGTTTCATCCGCATCGATGGCGCAACGCACGATAGACAGCATCGCGCCGGTGTCGAGGCCCGCGTCCATCTGCATGATGGTGACGCCGGTTTCGGCATCGCCGGCTTCGATCGCGCGTTGGATCGGCGCGGCGCCGCGCCAACGCGGCAGTATCGATGCATGCACGTTGACGCAGCCAAGGCGCGGTGTTTCGAGCACTGGTGTCGGCAGAATCAAACCGTAGGCAACCACGACCATGATGTCGGCGCCGAGCGCTTTAAGCTGCGCTTGCGCGTCGGCGTTGCGTAACGATACCGGCTGCAACACCGGCAACGCGTTAGCTAGCGCCAGCTGTTTGACCGGGCTGGCCGCCAGTTGCTTGCCGCGTCCGGCCGGGCGGTCAGGCTGGGTATAAACGGCAATAACCTGCCCGCCGTTCCAGTCCAACAGCGCCTGCAAATGCGCCGCCGCAAAGGCGGGCGTGCCGGCGAAAATAATACGCAGCGGTGAAGAGTTCGTCATGGAGTCGCTATCAGGCGTCGTGGTGCTGTTGTTTTTCCAGCTTCTTGCGAATGCGGGTGCGTTTTAGCGATGACAGGTAATCGACGTAGAGTTTGCCGCGCAAATGATCGGCTTCGTGCTGGATGCAGATGGTCAGCAGGCCTTCGGGTTCAAGCTCGAACGGATTGCCGTCGCGATCGAGTGCTTTGACGCGCACGCGCTTGGGCCGCAGCACGGTTTCGTAAAAACCCGGCACGGATAGACAGCCTTCGTCGTATTCGGCCAGCTCTTCGTCCAACACTTCGATCACCGGGTTGATAAACACCAGCGGTTCATTTTTTTCGTCGCTGACGTCAATGACGATCAATTGCTTGTGCACGTCGACTTGCGTCGCGGCGAGACCGACGCCCGGCGCCTCGTACATTGTTTCAAACATGTCATCGATCAGCCGGCGCACATTGTCGTCGACTGCTTTGATTGGCGCGGCGACGGTGCGCAGGCGCGGATCAGGGAATTCGAGGATAGTCAGCTTGGCCATCGTGTTTGTGAAGCGGTTCCAGTGTAATTCTAAAAACGGCTGCTAAAGTTATGATCAAACAGCAATTACCTTGCCTTTTGAATCCCGGGTTCAGCGCGTTTCGCCTGCTATAGTATACAGGTTGCCGACCGGGGGAAAACCCGGCGGATAGCCTCGTGGCTGCCCCGATAAAGAGGCTTTGACCCCGGAAAGGAATGAAAAGCTATGAAAAAATTGTTACTCGGCGGCTTACTGGCGCTGGCTATGGTTTTCGCCGCGCATGCCGATGTGCTCGCGCTGAAGGGTGATCATCCCGATACCTATGTCGTGAAAAAAGGCGACACGCTGTGGGATATTTCCAACGTGTTCCTGAAAGATCCGTGGCGCTGGCCGCAGCTGTGGCATGTCAATCCGCAAGTTAAAGACCCCAACCTTATTTACCCCGGCGACACGCTGAACCTCGTTTATATCAACGGCCAGCCGCAGCTGGTGTTGAATCGTGGCCGCAGTGGCGATGTAAAACTTTCGCCCGAGATTCGCGCCACCGCGATTGAGCGCGCCATCCCGGCCATTCCGCTAGAGGCAATTAATTCGTTCCTGACCCGTGGTCGTATCGTGCAGCCCGGCGTCCTTGATAGCGCCGCGTATGTGTTATCGGGCAAGGAAGGCCACATTATCGGTGGAGCTGGCGATGAAATTTATGCGCGCGGCAGCTTCGATCCGAACTCGACCAGTTACGGCATTTTCCGCAAGGGCGATGCATTCATCGATCCGGATACGAAAGAAGTGTTGGGTATCGATGCCGTCGATATCGGTTTGGCGAAACTGCTTGGCAGCGAAAAAGACGTCGGCACATTGGCCCTGAATCGCTCGACGCAAGAAGTCCGTCGCGGCGATCGCTTGCTGCCTGAGGAAGAGCGTCGCATCACCGCTAACTTTTTCCCGAGTGCACCCGAGCAGGACATCAAAGGCAAATTGCTCGCGGTCGAAGGCGGCGTATCGCAGATCGGCAACATGAATGTGGTCGTGCTCAGCAAAGGCGCGCGCGAGGGTATTAAAGAAGGCGATTTGCTGGCGATTTACAAAACCGGCGAAACGATCAACGATCCGGTTACCAATGACGCCGTCAAAACCCCGGATTTCCGCGCCGGCTTGTTAATGGTGTTTCGCGTATTCGATAAAGTCAGCTACGGCTTAGTGCTGCGCGCCGAGCGCCCGCTCCGGGTCGGCGATTCGGTCCGCAATCCTTAACAGAATACCTATCAAAAATAGCTAGCCATCAAATCATGCCGCACGGATAGCGGCTTTGGAGTCACGGATGACGCAACACTTCTCTTCTTTTCATTGGTTACTGACGCAGCGTTTAGCCGGTGTTACCGCATCGGCATTGCGTCGTCTCGCGCGCTTTGAGCGAGACGGCAATAATCCAGAGCTTTGGTTGCAGTGGTCTTCGACGCGACTAAAAGCAGCTGGCGTCAGCGAGCTCGGTATTCAGTCCATCGCCGATTGGCAGCGCGGCGGATCGCACTCTCCCGCCGGCGAAGCAGCGCTTCGCGATCAACGCTGGCTTGAAGAAAGCGGCGCCGTGCTGTTGCCGGTCACGCATCCCGATTACCCGCCGTTGTTGTTGGAAATCACCGATCCGCCACCGCTGCTGTACGCGTTGGGAGATTCGACGTGTCTGTCTGCGCCGCAGTTGGCGGTGGTCGGCAGCCGTCGGCCGACGCGGCAAGGTGTGGCGGATGCGGCAACCTTTGCCGGCGCGCTGGCTCAGGCCGGCTTCGTCGTAACGAGTGGATTAGCACAGGGAATCGACGCCGCATCGCATCGCGCGGCGCTCGATGCCGGCGGCAAAACTGTGGCGGTCATGGGCACCGGCTTGGATCGGATTTATCCAGCGGCTAATCGCGATCTGGCCGATATGATTCGTCGCAGTGGTGCATTAATTACGGAGTTTCCACTCGGTACGCCGCCGCGCGCGGCGCATTTCCCCAGCCGCAACCGCATAATCAGCGGGCTCAGCTTGGGTGCATTGGTGGTTGAGGCCGCCGTCAAAAGCGGCTCGTTGGTGACGGCGCGGTTGGCGCTCGAACAAAATCGCGAGGTCTTTGCGATCCCCGGCTCCATCCACAATCCGGTCAGTCGCGGTTGCAATAGCCTGATTCGCAACGGCGCGACGCTGGTGCAGGACGTGCGCGACATATTGGACCAGTTGATGGGATGGTCGGGCGCAACGCTCGGCGAAAATATCAGCGCAACTTTGAGTCAGACTTCAACACGCCCCGCGCCACTTCCTATCGAACTTCCCGCCGATGAAGCTGCGGTGTTCGCCGCTATCGGCTTTCAGCCGGCGTCCCTCGACACGATTTTGGAAAGCGTCACTCTGGCTGTTCCCGCTGTGCTGGCGGCGTTGGCTGAGCTTGAGTTATTGGGCTTGCTGGAGAATCGCGGCGGTGGCTATTTGCGTGCCGAAGCTTGCGCAGTCTCGGCGGGTTGAGTAAGTTCGCAGCCCGCGTTTCATTAGCCGTGCCGTCATGATCAATCGCTTTCATATTCGCCGCGCTGCGCTGGCGCTTCAATCCGGCGGTGTCATCGCCTACCCGACCGAAGGCGTTTGGGGTTTGGGCTGCGACCCATTAGACCCGCTCGCCGTCGACCGCGTGCTTGCGCTAAAACAGCGCGATCCCAAAAAAGGTCTGATCCTGGTGGCCGCGTCGATCGGCCAATTCGAGCCGCTGCTGGATGGTTTATCTGCCCAAGAAAGAGAAAAGCTTGAGGCTGGCTGGCCCGGCCCGCTGACTTGGCTGGTGCCACATAGCGGGTTGATCCCCGCTTGGATTTCCGGCGGAAACTCGAGCGTCGCACTGCGAGTGAGCGCTCACCCAACAATCATTGCACTGTGCGCCGCCTTCGGTGGTCCGATAGTGTCGACATCGGCCAATCCGAGCGGGCGGCCGGCTGCGATTAATGCATTGCAGGTGAGGCATTATTTTTGCGAGCGACTCGACTACGTGCTGCCCGGACAGCGCGGCGATCAGCGCGGTCCGACCGCGATCAAGGATTTGCGCAGCGATCGGCTGTTGCGCCAAGGATAAGTGCTAAACTCGCCGCGCATTTTTGGGGCGCCCCGCCTTCCGTCCACTGCAGTTTTTTAGCGCGCTAACTTCGGCGCTGCCAGTCGCCACTGTGAGAGGCTCAATGAGCGCAATCGATACCGCTCTCGTCAAAACCTATCTGCTCGGCCTGCAGGATCGAATCTGCGGCGAGTTGGCTACCATCGATGGCGCCAAAACATTCGCCGCCGATGAGTGGCAGCGTCCAGGCGGCGGCGGTGGCCGCTCGCGCGTGTTGACTGACGGCGCGGTATTCGAGAAAGCCGGCGTTGGTTTTTCGCATGTGTTCGGCACACAATTGCCACCCTCCGCGACCGCGCACCGGCCGGAGCTGGTCGGCTCGTCGTGGCAGGCATTGGGCGTCTCGCTGGTCATTCATCCGCGCAATCCGTATGTGCCGACCAGCCACGCCAATGTGCGCTTTTTTATCGCTGAAAAGCCTGGCATGGAGCCGCAGTGGTGGTTCGGCGGCGGCTACGATTTAACCCCCTATTACGGGTTCGACGCAGATTGCGCGCATTGGCATCGCACCGCCAAGGCCGCGTGCGATCCGTTCGGCAGCGACGTTTATCCGCGCTACAAGAAGTGGTGCGACGAGTACTTTTTCCTGAAGCATCGCGACGAAGCGCGCGGTATCGGCGGCTTGTTTTACGACGATCTCTCCAGCGGCGGCTTCGAGCAGTGCTTTGCCTTTATGCAGTCGATCGGCAATTCCTATCTGCCGGCTTATGTGCCCATCGTTGAGCGCCGCAAAGACACGCCGTACGGCGAGCGCGAGCGCGAATTCCAATTGCTGCGCCGCGGCCGCTACGTCGAATTCAATCTGGTTTATGACCGCGGCACTGTGTTCGGTCTGCAAACCGGCGGTCGCACCGAATCCATTTTGATGTCCCTGCCGCCGCTGGTGCGCTGGGAATACAGTTATCAAGCCGAGCCCGGCAGCGCCGAAGCGGCGTTGACCGAGTATTTTTTGAAGCCCCGGGATTGGATCGATTGATGGAACAACTCGCTACGCAAAACGCCGGTCGCTATGCCGTATTCGGTAACCCGATCAAGCACAGCCGCTCGCCGCAAATTCACACCGCCTTTGCCGAACAAACCGGCCAGCAACTCAGTTATCGCACCCAGTTGGTCGAGCTTGGCGGTTTCGTCGCGGCGGCGCAGGCCTTTTTTGCCGGCGGCGGCAACGGCCTCAATATCACCGTGCCGTTCAAGCTCGATGCCTGCGCGTTCGCGCATGAGTTGAGCGGGCGCGCGCGGCGGGCCGGCGCTGCCAATACGCTGGCCGCGCAGGGCGACGGCAGTATTTATGGCGATAACACTGATGGCGTCGGCCTGGTGCGCGACATCGAGCAGAATCTGGCGTGGGAAATTACCGGTAAACGCGTGCTGCTGCTCGGCGCCGGCGGTGCGGTGCGCGGCATTCTCGAACCGCTGCTGAAACGCCATCCGGCGCTAGTAGTGATTGTGAATCGCAGTGTTGATAAGGCGCAGCAGCTGGCGCGCGAATTCGCCGACCTCGGTGAAGTGCGCGCCTGCAGCTACGATGCGCTGGTCGGCAATCGTTACGACCTTCTGATCAACGGCACCAGCGCCGGTTTGCAGGGCGAATTGCCGCCGCTGCCGGGCGATATTTTGAGCGACGGTTGCAGCTGCTACGACATGACTTATGGCTCCGCGCCGACGCCATTCATGCGCTGGGCCGCTAGCGAAGCCGCATGGGCGGTGGCAGATGGACTCGGCATGTTGGTCGAACAAGCCGCCGAATCGTTTTGCATCTGGCGCGGTGTGCGGCCGGCAACGCGGCCGGTGATCGATATGTTGCGCGCCAGTTTGAGCGGTCATTAATCCCGGCAATTTGGGCCTTATAAATCACGCCCCTGCCGGGCGCACAGTGTATTCAATTCATGATTTCGTAGGGCGCAATTTATTGCGCCCTCTTTCAATCAAGAATCCAGCCGATCAAGAATTCATCGCCAGATATTTATCCTTCAGCTTGACGTAGTGATTGGCATTGTAGGCAATTGATTCGATTTCCCTGGCGCTTAACGGGCGCGCCGCTTGCGCCGGACTGCCCTTGTAGAGAAAACCCGCCGCCAGAGTTTTGCCCGGAGCCACCAAACTGCCGGCGCCGACGATGACGTTATCCTCAACAATCGCGCCGTCCATTACCGTCGCGCCCATGCCGATCAAGACGCGATTGCCGATACGACAACCGTGCAAAATCGCTTTGTGCCCGACCGTCACTTCATCGCCAATAATCAGCGCGAAACCCTGCGGTTGAGATGCGCTGGCGTGCGTGACATGCAGCACCGAGCCATCCTGCACGTTGCTGCGCGCGCCAATGCGGATGGCGTTGACGTCAGCGCGAATGGCCGCCAGCGGCCACACCGAACAGTCGTCGCCAAACACCACATCGCCGATGACGACCGCGCTGGGGTCGATCAAAACGGCGGCGCCCAGTTGTGGAAATTTGTCGCCAAAACGGCGGATTGAATCGTTGTGCATGACGGCTCCGAGGCGCTGATACAATGCGTTGCGACGCGCGACATTGATTAATGGTCGCGCGCACTCAATATAGAAAGCTCAATGTAAAAAAACAGCGGCGCGGCGCTACAACGAGATGCCGCCAGCGTCCGATTAAATTATCAATGGCGGGTGAAAGTAAAATCATGGCGGCGAGCGACGTGGCGATCAATCCTTTTTTGCGCGATACCGAATTACCGGATTTCCCCGCGCTGCAGCCGCAGGCCGTCGAAGCGGCGTTTACCGAATTGCTGGCAAATAATCGACGCGCTATAGAGGAGCTGTTAGATACGGTAACCGCGCCGACCTGGCAAAACTTTGTCGAACCGCTGGAAGCGCTCGAAAATCGCCTGGAAAAAACTTGGGCGCCGGTCGGTCATTTGAACGGTGTGACCAACACGCCGGAGTGGCGCAGCGCCTATGAAACCGTGTTGCCGCTGTTGACCGAGTACGGCACGCAGCTCGGGCAAAACCGCCGCCTTTACGACGCCTATTTAAAGCTCAAACAAAGTGCCACGTTTGCCGAGCTCGATGAAGCCCGGCGCAAAGTGATCGACAACGCGGTGCGCGATTTTCGCCTGTCCGGTGTGGCGCTCGAAGGCGCTGCCAAAGTTCGCTACGGCGAGTTGCGGCAAAAATTAGCGGAGCTGAGCACGCGGTTTTCGAACAATGTGCTCGATGCGACGCAGGGTTGGTTCAAACATATTACGAATAAATCCGAGTTGGTCGGCATTCCAGACACCGCCTTGCAAATGTATCAACAGTCGGCAAAAACCCGCGAGCTGGATGGTTATGTGCTGACGCTTGACGCGCCCGCCTATCTGCCGTTGATGCAATACGGCGAGAACCGCGAGTTGCGTCGCGAGTTGTATACGGCCTATGCCACGCGCGCTTCCGAGCAGGGCCCGCAGGCCGGTCAGTGGGATAACTCCGCGCTGATCGATGAAATTTTAGCGTTGCGTTACGAGCTGGCGCAGCTGCTCGGTTTTGCCAATTACGCGGAATATTCGCTCGCGACAAAAATGGCGGAAAGCACTGACGCGGTGGTGGAGTTTCTTGAAGACCTCGCCGTGCGCACGCGTCCACTGGCGCAAACCGAATACCGCGAGTTGCAGGATTTCGCCGCCCGCGAATTAAATCTGCCCGATTTGCAGGCGTGGGACGTGCCGTTCGCGAGCGAAAAATTACGCGTCGCCCGCTACGCGCTGTCGCAGGAAGAGCTGCGTGTTTATTTTCCCGCGCATAAAGTGCTGAGCGGTTTATTCGCTGTCGTCGAAAAATTATTCGCGGTGAAATTTATCGCCGATACCAGCATTGCGACCTGGCATCCCGATGTTCAGGTGTTTAATTTGCATCGTGGCGCCGACGTCATCGCACGCTGTTATTTGGATTTGTACGCGCGTAGCGGCAAACGCGGTGGTGCGTGGATGGACAATTGTCGCTCGCGCCGTATCGACACTGATGGCGCCGTGCAATTGCCGGTGGCGTTTCTTATCTGCAATTTCAGCGCGCCTACCGCGTCGACGCCGTCGCTGTTAACACACAGCGACGTCACCACACTGTTTCACGAATTCGGTCACGGCCTGCATCACATGCTGACCACAATTAACGCGATGTCGGTGGCAGGCATTAATGCGGTGGCGTGGGACGCGGTCGAACTGCCGAGTCAGTTTCTTGAAAATTGGTGCTGGGAGCCGAGCGCAATTCCGCTGATATCATCGCATTATCAAACCGGCGCGCCGCTTCCGCAGGAGTTGCTGGATAAAATGCTGGCGGCGAAAAATTTCCAAGCGGGATTATTTATGATGCGGCAAATCGAATTTTCATTATTCGATTTCAAATTGCATCGCGACTACAACGCCGCGCAGCCGCGGCCGGTGCAAGAAATAATTGAAGCAGTACGCAATCAAATCGCTATTTATGCGCCGCCGGCATTCAATCGTTTTCAGCACAGCTTTTCACATATTTTTGCCGGCGGTTACGCGGCCGGTTATTACAGTTATAAATGGGCCGAAGTGTTATCGGCCGATGCGTTTTTCGCATTCGAGGAAGAAGGCATTTTTAATCGCGACACCGGCGCGCGCTTTTTGCACGAATTGCTTGAGCGCGGCGGCTCGCGCGAGCCGATGGCGATGTTCGTCGCATTTCGCGGCCGCAAACCGTCCGTGGACGCATTGCTTCGTCACTGCGGTATTGGAGCGCAAGCAGCATGATGCCGCGACGTTTTATTGCCGGGGCCGTATGTCCGCGCTGTGCGCAGATGGACAAAATCGTGATGTATGACAGCGAAGAAAATCAGCGTGTGCGCGAATGCGTTAATTGCGGCTATCGTGATGCGCTCGATGAAAACGGCAAGCCGATCGAATTAACGACGCGGGTCAATCAGCCTCGCGTGGGCGAAAAGCCATTAGAGCATGAAGATGAAATTACCTACGTCCGCGTATTGGAATCAAATCCCGGCGCGAAACGACGCGATCATTAACTCGCTTAAATGGAATTTAAAACAGTGCCGATGTGCCGTAATAGAGCATATTGAAACGCAGTGCCCACCGAGTGAGCGCTGTATCCGCTACAAAAAATTGACGAAAATCAATAGCCCGCAAAAAAAACCGCGCAACTGTTCGCAAGTGCCGCATTTTTTCTGTGCGCGTAATTCTCGGAAAAAGTTGGCACTCATTCTGCGTTAAATAACTTCCGATACTCGCGACCGAAAAGGGTCTGAGTAAACTCATTGAGAGATTGCCGGAATGTCGTTTGAAGCTGTGGCGCGTGCGATATTGAAAAAAAAGTTTTTAAATTTTTTCTCCTGCTTAAGTATTTATTTATTTTCAATTCAATTAGCCGCTGCTGAAGAGGCGGCGCCAACGCATCCGTTTGTTACCGGTTTCGACAAAATTAATTCAGGCGATACCGCGTGGATGCTTGCGTCCACCGCGCTGGTTTTGTTGATGACGATTCCCGGCTTAGCGCTCTTTTATGGCGGCATGGTGCGCAAAAAAAATGTGCTGTCGACGGCGCTGCAAAGTTTCTTTACCTGTTCGATCGTGACGGTGCTTTGGGTTGTGATTGGATACAGCTTGGCGTTCACGCCGGGCGGCGGCTTTATCGGCGGTTTCGATCGCGTTTTTTTGAATGGACTTAGTTTCGTAAAAAGCGAGGCGACTTTGAGCGTCAGTCATATCGCGCCGACCATTCCCGAATCTGTTTTCATCATGTTCCAAATGACGTTCGCGATCATTACGCCGGCATTGATTACTGGCGCGTTCGCCGAACGCATTCGGTTTCCCCCGCTCGCCGCGTTTATCACATTGTGGTCGCTGTTCGTTTACGCGCCGATCGCGCATTGGGTATGGGAGCCGACCGGCTGGCTCGCGGCCATGGGCGCGCTCGATTTCGCCGGCGGTACCGTGGTGCATATCAACGCTGGTGCCGCCGGATTGGTTTGCGCTTACGTGTTGGGACGGCGCGAAGGTTATGGGCGCGAGGCATTTATTCCGTACAACTTGGGCTTCACATTGGTCGGCGCTTCGTTGTTGTGGGTCGGCTGGTTCGGCTTCAATGCGGGCTCGGCGGGCGCGGCGGATGGTCGTGCCGGCATGGCTATGTTGGTCACACAAATAGCGACGGCCACGGCCTCACTGACGTGGATGTTAGTGGAATCGTTGGTGCGCTCGCGCGCCACGTTGCTCGGCGCCTGTTCGGGTGCGGTTGCCGGTTTGGTGGCGATTACACCGGCCGCAGGGTTTGTCGATGTCGGCGGCGCTTTATGCATTGGCTTGGCAGCTGGCGCGGGATGTTATTGGGGCGCGACGGCATTGAAGCGCTTGCTCGGCGCCGATGATTCACTCGATGTATTCGGTATCCACGGTGTCGGCGGCATTATTGGCGCGCTGCTTACCGGCGTCTTCGCGCGGCCCAGCGTTGGCGGTGTCACTGGCAATCTGGCGGTACAGGCGCTCGGTGTCATCGCCACTTTTTGTTACAGCGCAGCAATGACTTTTATCATTCTAAAAATAGTCGCGTGGATTTTTGGTCTACGCGTCACGCCGGCGCAGGAGCATGCCGGACTCGATGTCACCCAGCACGGGGAACAAATCGCCTGAGTGCGAAACCGGTGCGTAGTTTGGAGTTGCGGTAATGACCAGCGATGACAAGTTTGCAACAGCGGCACATCTGTACGTGTTACTGCGGCGAAAGTGCGGTCGTGTGATCGACACGGTATGGATGGCGCAAAACACTGATTACGCGCTTGAGGTACTGCGCGTCACGCGCGAGCAGGCGGATGCGGATCTGTCGCGGCTGGCCGATCGTTTCGAGGCATTGATGTTTGGCGAGGGTAGCGTGAAGGAGCCGATACCCGTTGCAGTCGAGCAAGGCACCCCGGTATTCAAAAAATACGTGGGCTCGCTGCGCTGATTTGAAGCCATCAAATTTGCTCGTGTCGGAAGAAAGGCAGCGCGCGCTCGATGAATTGCGAAAATAATCAGAATCCAAAAACGATTTTCACGCTTTATGTTGGCGTGACCATGTGTTGCGCGCACCACATTTTGTGCTGCGCGAACAAATAACCACTAATATGTTGTGCTTGATTTCTATATCCTGATTCCCGCCTATTTGTGTGGCAATTTTGTGGCATAAGCATTTGCGCCGAGGTTATAATTGCGGCGTTTTGTCGCACCCTAATGTCGCGTGCGGCGAAAAATTCAGACGTCTGCGGCGGTTCGCGCCGTAAAATAATCGCATCACAATATGCATCCGCAGCAAGGCGATAGAAGTCGGTACGATTTCTGTTTCAGCCACGTTGTAATTGCGCATTGCTGGCGCGGGCACAATTAACACTCAACCTTGGAGACACGGGAGATGTTCTTGAAAGCGAAACGGCTGTCTAAGCTGACGCTTGGTCCTGTGCTGTTGTTTCTCAGCCTGATCAGTAACGGGGCATGGGCTGCTGAAGCTGAATCTTGGCGTCATCGGTTCCAGTTCAATCTGCCTATCGGCGCAACCGATGTCGGCGCACAAATCTACGGCTTGCACATGCTTGTCTTCTGGATTTGCGTGGGGGTTTCAGTTGTTGTATTCGGCGCGATGTTTTATACGGTATTTGCCTTCCGTAAATCGCGCGGTGCAGTAGCGTCGCAGTTCCATGAAAGCACCACGCTTGAAATCGCGTGGACCATCGTGCCTTTCGTCATTCTGATTGGGCTCGCGTTCCCCGCGACTAAAACCCTGTTAGAAATATATGACAATAAAAGCGCCGATCTCGATGTCATGATCACCGGTTATCAGTGGAAGTGGAAATACGAGTACATTGATCCGCAAGGCAATAACGTCAGTTTCTTCAGCTCGTTGCGCACCCCGCAATCGGAGATTTACAACGAGGAAGCCAAGGGGCAGGACTATCTGCTCGAAGTAGACGAACCGCTCTACCTTCCTGTTAACAAAAAAGTGCGCTTCCTGGTTACCGGCAACGACGTGATCCACTCGTGGTGGGTACCGGAGCTGGCGGTCAAGCGCGATGCGATCCCTGGCTTTGTTAACGAAGCGCATACCAAGGCGATCAAAACCGGCATCTTCCGCGGGCAGTGCGCGGAGTTGTGTGGCCGCGATCACGGCTTTATGCCGATCGTGGTCAACGTCGTCTCGCAAGACGAATACGACGCGTGGCTTGGCAAGAAGAAAGCCGAAGCCACCGAGTTGAAAGCGTTGATGGAAAAAGAGTTCACGCTGCCGGAGTTGGTTGAGCGCGGCAAAGGCGTTTACGAACGGACCTGCGTGGCCTGTCACGGTGTTAATGGTGAAGGCGGCATCGGTAAACCGCTTGCGAAAAGCGCTATTGCTACCGGCGACATCAAAACGCACCTCGGCATTGTTATTCACGGTAAAGCCGGCACAGCGATGCAGGCATTTGGTGGTCAGCTGAACGAAGTTGATCTCGCCGCCGTAGTTACTTATGAACGCAATGCGTTTGGCAACAACATGGGCGACTCGGCGCAGCCAGTCGACGTCTATAAACTCAAGAAAGGTCAGTAGGAGCATCGCCATGGGTGAACATCATCATGGGCCCGCTAAAGGCCTGACCCGGTGGTTGTATACCACCAACCATAAAGACATCGGCACGCTGTATCTGTGGTTCAGCTTCGCCATGTTTATTCTCGGCGGTTCGTTCGCGATGATTATTCGCGCCGAGCTGTTCCAGCCCGGACTGCAGCTTGTGCATCCCGAGTTCTTTAACCAGATGACTACGATGCACGGTCTGGTGATGGTGTTCGGCGCGATCATGCCGGCCTTCGTCGGTTTGGCTAACTGGATGATTCCGATGATGATCGGCGCGCCAGATATGGCGTTGCCGCGCATGAACAACCTCAGCTTCTGGATCCTGCCATTCGCATTCGCAATGCTAGCGTCCACGCTGTTCATGCAGGGCGGTGCACCCAACTTCGGTTGGACTTTCTACGCACCGTTGTCAACAACCTATGCCCCGCCGAGCGTGACGTTCTTCATCTTCGCGATCCACATCATGGGTGCATCGTCGATCATGGGTTCGATCAACATTATCGCGACCGTCGTTAACCTGCGCGCACCCGGCATGACCTACATGAAAATGCCGTTGTTCGTCTGGACCTGGTTCATCACCGCGTTCCTGTTGGTTGCGGTCATGCCGGTTCTGGCTGGCGCCGTGACGATGATGCTGATGGATATTCACTTCGGCACGTCGTTCTTCTCAGCCGCCGGTGGCGGTGACCCGGTCCTGTTCCAGCACGTGTTCTGGTTCTTCGGTCACCCCGAGGTGTACATCCTGATTCTGCCGGGTTTCGGCGTGGTGTCGCAAATCATCCCCACCTTCGCACGCAAGCCTTTGTTCGGTTACGCGTCGATGGTATACGCGACGGCATCGATCGCATTCCTGTCATTCATTGTCTGGGCTCACCACATGTACACAGTGGGTCTGCCGGTAGCGGGCGAACTGTTCTTCATGTACGCCACGCTGCTGATTGCAGTGCCGACCGGTGTGAAAGTGTTTAACTGGATCACCACGATGTTCAAAGGCTCGATGACCTTTGAAACGCCGATGTTGTTTTCGATTGCGTTCGTGTTCCTGTTTACGGTTGGCGGTTTGTCCGGCGTAATGCTGGCGATGGCACCAGTCGATTTCCAATATCAGGATACGTACTTTGTCGTCGCGCACTTCCACTACACAATGGTAGCGGGTGCGATTTTCTCGCTGACGGCTGCGACGTATTACTGGCTGCCAAAATGGACCGGCAGAATGTACAGCGAGACCATGGGCAAAACCCATTTCTGGCTTTCGTTCTTCGCGTTTAACTTAACGTTCTTCCCGCAGCACTTTGTGGGTTTGGCCGGTATGCCGCGTCGGATTCCGGATTACGCGTTGCAATTCGCCGATTTCAATATGGTGTCGTCGATTGGTGCATTCTTCTATGGGTCCAGCCAGATTCTGTTCCTGTTCAATGTGATCCGGACCATCAGATCAGGCCGGCCGATCACTGATCCGAAAGTGTGGGAAGGTGCGCAAGGTTTGGAATGGACGGTTGCTACGCCCGCGCCTTATCACACGTTCACTACACCGCCAGAAGTTAAGTAACATCTTTGCTTTACCGAAGGACACGGACGTCTTTCACGAAACAATCGACGAGGTTCGCCAATGGCAGCTAATAATATCGCCAAAACGGTAGGCAAGCTGGCGATAGTGGCAGTCGGTATGTTCGCGTTTGTATTTGTGGTGATGGTGCCGCTGTACAACACGTTATGTGATGTACTTGGCCTAAACGGCAAGTACAGCGGCAAGCAGTACGAAGTTGTGCAAGCCAATGTCGATAAGGGGCGATCAGTCACGGTGCAATTTGTCGCCGCGAATGCAGAGGGAATGCCCTGGCAGTTTCGACCGGTCGAAGCGTCGATTGTGATCCATCCGGGCGCTGTAAATACGATTGAGTTTTACGCCAAAAATATCACTGGCAGCGATATGGTTGCGCAGGCGGTGCCGAGTTTTGTGCCCTCGCGATCTGCGCAGTATTTTCACAAAACAGAATGCTTTTGTTTTCGCCGCCAACCGTTAAAGGCGGGTGAAGAAGCGACATTGCCAGTACAGTTTATTGTCGATCAGGATTTGCCGGCAGAGGTAACGAACATAACGTTGTCGTATACGCTCTTCGATGTAACGGCAATGGACAAAGCCAGCAAAGGCGTGGCGAATCGCTAAGTTTTAACGAATTGCACAAACACCAGTCAGCGTTAGTAAGCGGAGAAAAAAAATGGCAGGTCAGAGCACATCGGGGCATGAGCATTACTACGTTCCCGAGCAAAGCAAGTTGGCGATTTTCGCAGCGTTCGGTTTGTTCCTCTCGGTATATGGCGCCGCGCGAGTTATCAATCACGCGCACTACCATGCGGACGAGCCAAGCAGCGCTGGCTTTTTACTGCTGGCAGGCTTAGCAGTATTTATAGGTACGTTGTTCGCGTGGTTCCGCACCACGATCAATGAAAACCGCGCCGGCATGAACAGCGCGCAGCTCAAGCATTCTTACGTGCTCGGCATGCAGTGGTTTATTTTCTCGGAAGTCATGTTCTTCCTCGCGTTCTTTGGTGCGTTGTTTTATGTGCGTGTGTTGGCCGGTCCATGGCTCGCCAGCATGGGCGACAAATCGATGAACCATTTGATTTGGGAAGGCTTTAAATTCCAATGGCCGTTGATGCAGACACCGCAACAAGCGGTCGGTCTCGCCAAGCAATACATGGCGAACAACGGCACCTTCAGCGGCCCGCATGAAAACCTGTCATTCCCCGGCTTCAGCAAAATGTTTCACTGGCTGCCGCTGTGGAACACGATAATCCTGCTCTCTTCCAGCTTTACCGTGCACCTCGCGCATTCCGGTATCAAAGCCAACAATCGCGGTCAGTTGAAGTTCTGGTTGGGTGTGACTGTAGCGTTAGGTTTGTCGTTCGTATTTTTACAATACCGCGAATACCATGAAGCCTTCACCGAGCTCGGCTTGACGCTGCACTCCGGTATTTATGGCAGCACGTTCTTCATGCTGACCGGCTTCCATGGTTTTCACGTGATCATGGGCGCAACGATTCTGCTGGTACAATTTCTGCGGGCGACAGTTGCCGGGCACTTCAGCGATGCGGATCAGTTCGGTTTTGAAGCCGCATCGTGGTACTGGCACTTTGTCGATGTGGTGTGGGTTGGTTTATTTCTCTTCGTTTACATTCTGTAATTATTGTTGCGATGAGTTAGCCGGGGGTGCGAGTTCTGCATCCCATGGTGCTCTCGAACCCAGCCGACCCGTATAGATACCGAATACTAAAAAGCCCATCATTAATGCCGCAAGTACCAGGCGCACACTCAATGAATTCCACGTGCGAGATGTTGTGCCCTTATCTTTGATTAAAAATACATAACCGCTGAACAAGCTCACTACCAGAGCGATAAACAGCAGCACTATGATTACTTTGAGCCACATCAAAAAGCCCTCCCGAGCGCGTGAATTCAGTCATGTTGTTGCGGGGGCGAAGTATACACAAACCCAAAACCGAGACTTAAAGCGCGCACGATGAAAACTGCTGGATTGCAATGGCGTGTTCATTGGCCCACTACGTTGTTGGCGTTGGTGTTGTTGCCGCTGTTGCTTTTGCTCGGAAATTGGCAATTGCATCGCGCCGAAGAAAAGCGCATTGCGCAGGCCGCGTTAGAACAGCTCGGCGCAGAATCCCCGACTGCACTGGAAAAATTACCGGCACAGCCGGACACCTACGCGCGCGTCCAAGCTCGCGGCCACTTCGATAACGAGCATAGTTTTTTATTGGATAATCGCGTGCACAATGGGCGCTTCGGTTACGAGGTGATTACACCCTTCGTGTCGGCGCAATCAACGCAACAGATGCTTGTCGACCGCGGTTGGATTGCTGGTGATCCGTCGCGTGCGTTGCGTCCCGCTATCGATAGTGTCGGCGGCGAGGTGGCGATTGTTGGTTCGATTTATCGCGACACCACGAAATTTAATTTTTTCAAAACGATCCATGAAACCCGCTGGCCGAAATTAATTCAGAATTTGCGGATCGAGGATTTGCAGGAACAATTAGGTGCGCCCGCCTATCCCTTCGTACTGCGTCTCGACGCCAATATGCCGGGCGCCTATCAAACGGATTGGCAAATTTTTACCAGCGGTTTCGGCCCCGAGCGACATATCGCTTATGCGGTCACCTGGTTTGCGATGGCCGCAACATTGTTAGTTACATGGATATTAATAAGCAGCAATCTTTGGCAAATTATTCAGGGTAAAAAAGATGGCAGTTAATTCCGAAACGCCGCATAACAGTCGCCGTATTCCTGCAATCATTCTCGGCTCGTTGGTCGCTGTTATTTTGTTATCGACACTGTTATTTCGCGTGTCGGTAAATGGCCAAATCGATTTGCCGGCATTGCTCGGTACCAAAAATAACGGTGAGTTGATCAAGCCGCCGCGTCCGATTTCCGAGCTGCCGCTGCAGGAAGAAAATGGCAGCGTCTTCGATTTCTCAAAACAGCAAAAGCAGTGGAGTATCGCGATTCCGGTTACTGCGCACTGCGACGCTCAGTGCCAGCAAAATTTATATCTGACACGGCAAATTCACACTGCACTGGGAAAAGACAGCGATCGCGTGCGCCGTTATTTGATTGCAACGCAATGGCCGTTGGATGCCGAGTTTGAAAAAGTATTGGAAGCGCATCCGAAGCTGCAAATATTAAAAGCGGACGCCGGCGTGTTCGATCAATATTTTGCGCAGAGTCAATTACAGCCGGTGCGCGATCAGCAATATTTGATAATCGATCCGGCCGGTTGGTTCATGATGTATTACGGCCCGCATCACGACGGCAAAGTGGTAATAAAAGATCTGAAATTCCTGCTGACGAATTCGCATGAGCATGAGGATGTTAATTAATGCGTTTTTTTAATGCGGCCGAAAATCGCAAGCCCGGATTTTATTTGGCACTTATCGCGACATTGCTTGCAGTTATTGTTGTTGGTTTAGGCGCGTTCACTCGGCTGAAACACGCAGGTTTAGGTTGTCCGGATTGGCCGGGCTGTTACGGCCATGTGTGGGCGCCGCAAGCGGAGCATGAAATCGCGAATGCCAATGCCGCGCATCCCGATATGCCGGTGCAACTCGATAAAACCTGGCCGGAAATGGTGCATCGTTATTTTGCCGGCTCGCTGGTGATACTGACGTTGGCGTTGTTAGTTCTCGCCGTTAAAAATCGCAACAAACCGAATCAGCCAATCAAGCTTCCTGTTTTCATTTTTGCATTCATTATTCTGCAAGCGCTGTTCGGCATGTGGACTGTCACGCTGAAGTTGTGGCCCCAAGTAGTCACGACGCATTTGCTCGGCGGCTTTACCATGCTGAGTACATTGTGGCTGCTGACGTTGCGCTTGGATAATCAGCGCTGGCGTTTTGGCGATCGGGAACTCGGCCGGGTGGTTGCATTGCGGTCGTGGGCATTACTTGGTTTGTTTATCGTCATTGCACAAATTGCGCTGGGCGGTTGGACGACATCGAATTATGCAGCGCTCGCCTGCCCTGATTTTCCAACCTGCCGTATGCAGTGGTTGCCGGAGATGGATTTCGCCCAAGGCTTTAATATATTCCAACACATCGGGCCGAATTATCTCGGCGGCACCATGGACAATTTTGCGCGCGTTGCAATTCATTTCAGTCACCGCATCGGCGCGATGGTAACGGCACTGTATATTGGTTTTCTCGCCTGGAAATTAATTGCGCAAGTCGCACTGACTGAAACCAAACGCATAGCGGTAGTGTTAGTCGCGTTACTGCTTACACAGCTGTGTCTCGGTGTTTCCAATATTGTGTTCAATTTTCCGTTGAGCGTGGCGGTCGCGCATAACTTGACCGGTGCGTTATTATTGCTCGCCCTCGTTACCCTTAATCATCGCGTGTTTACTGCGCAACCGCGTTAGAGATTGCCATTGTGAAATCGACATCCGCTTCATTAACGGGCACGCACGCCGGTTGGCGCGACTATTACGAGCTGTGTAAACCGCGCGTGGTTTTACTGATGTTGCTGACATCGGTGATCGGCATGTTTATGGCCACGCCGGGGATGGTGCCGTGGCAGGTTTTATTGTTTGGAAATCTCGGTATCGCGCTGTGCGCGGGTTCCGCTGCTGCGGTTAATCATCTGGTCGATCGTCGCATCGATCTGGTGATGTCGCGCACGCACAATCGGCCGTTGGCACAGGGGCGTATCGACACCATGCACGCGATTGTATTTGCGTTGGTGCTCGGTGTGTTCGGTATGTTTATTTTGATTTCGCAAATTAATCAATTGACCGCGTGGTTAACGCTGGCATCGCTGCTCGGCTACGCGGTTATTTATACGCTGTGGCTGAAGCGTGCGACGCCACAGAATATTGTTATCGGTGGCCTGGCGGGTGCCGCGCCGCCATTGCTTGGATGGACTGCGGTAACCAATTCAGTCGACGGTCACGGTTTGTTATTGGTGTTGATTATTTTTGCATGGACGCCTCCGCACTTCTGGGCGTTGGCGGTGCATCGTCGCGACGAATATGCAAAAGCTGATATTCCCATGCTGCCGGTGACGCACGGTATTCCGTACACAAAATTACACACGCTGTTGTACACGCTGATTTTATTCGCAGTGACATTAATGCCATTTGCCACTCACATGAGCGGCCCGTTGTATTTGTTGGGCGCGGTCGTATTGGGTTTGGGATTTTTGTATTGGGCCATTGTTATGATGATCGGCAAGCGCGCCGATTCCGCCATGCAAACATTTCGTTATTCGATTATTTATTTGATGGCGTTATTCGTCATCATGCTGCTCGATCACTACATTTATCCGATGCATAACATTGTCGAGGCCGCCCGCTAATGGATGCTCCCGAGCGTACGCAAATCGGTCCGCAGCATAAGCGCCGCATTCGTCTAACGGTTAGCTTGTTGTTGGTGTTTGTGATCGTCATTGTCGGCGGTTTTGTTTATACGATGATGAAGCCGCGCATTTTGTCGCCCGCTGCGATGCGCGCCAATAATGCATTCGTTTTCGATCGCGCCCGCGATATCGGCCAATTCACTTTGATCGACGATAATCAGCAACCTTTTACTGCGGCGCAGTTGCAGGGAAAATGGTCGCTATTGTTTTTCGGTTACACCTATTGCCCGGATATTTGTCCGACGACAATGGTTTTACTCAATCAGTTTTACGCGAAATTAAAACCCGAGCTGGCAGCAGACACGCAAATCATTATGGTGAGTATCGATCCCGCGCGTGACGATGTGACGAAGCTGCACGATTACGTGCGGTACTTTAATCCGCAATTTCGCGGCGTTACCGGCGAATTTATGGCGCTACAGCAATTCGCGACATCGTTAAATATTCCGTTCGCGAAAATTCCAGGCGGCGGTGACAATTATCAAATCGAGCACAGCGGCAGTATCGCCATCGTGAATCCGCAAGGTCATTACGTGGGGTTTTTCAAGACGCCGCATGAAGTGGATAAGCTATTGCAAAATTACCAGTCAATCCACGCGCAATTTAATTAATTATTCGAGCGCGTATTTTTTTGCGTCACCGCGCAACGGGCAAATAAATTCCAGCGCAACGGCGCGCAACGCTAAATTTTCGCCGCCTCTATCGGAGCGTCTGCTTCCATAGCGAGGATCACCGACCAAGGCAAACCCGATGCCGGCTAAGTGGCGTCGGATTTGATGCTTGCGTCCGGTAATTAATGTGACGGCGAGTTTGCTGCGCGCTAGCGTCGCATCGAAATCCACCACGGTAAATTCAGTCGCGCATTCTTTGCCGTCAAGGGTGGTGTCGATTCGATGCGCACTGCCAACAGCGCCAATCGCACCCTCAACAATGACAGAATATTGTTTTTTGATGCGGTGCTGTTGCCACAATTTCGAAAAAGCATCGGCTGCTTTTTTTGTATGTGCGATCAGTATCAATCCTTCCGCTTCGCGGTCGAGTCGGTGCACTAAGAAATTTTCGCGCGGCGGTTGAAAGTATTTTTCACTCCAGCGCAGTAGCGAGCAATGGTCGCCATAGCGCGTGCCCTGCGCCAACATTCCCGCCGGTTTATGCCAAATACTGTAATCGCGTTCGTCGGCAATTAATTGCGCTGCAGGCGGTTCGCGTTGCAACACATCGGCATCGTAGTACAGCGATACGCGATCGCCGCGTTTCAATGTTTTGGTGGCGCGGCGCAAGCGCTGCTCGCGACCGCGCGTATGCAGCCACACCGCGCCTTTATTCAGCGCATCTTTAATGCGTACTTTCGGCAGCTCGGATGAGTCGGCAAGCGCATCGATAACGCGAATATTATCGGTGTCGATGGTGAGGTGAAAATCCTGGACACTCATGCGGTGAGTTTGCGCACAGTAAGTGAAATTGCAAAAGTCAGTGCCGCGCATAACACCACGGAGGCGCCGCTCGGCGTATCGAGCCACAGCGACAGAGCGAGACCGGCGATAACTGCAACGGCGCCCGCAACCGCGGCCAGCACAGCCATTTGTTCAGGCGTGCGCGCCCACGGGCGAGCGATATTCGCAGGAATAATTAACAGCGCGGTAATTAATAAAACGCCGACAACTTTCATCGCCACTGCAACTAATAACGCCAACAAAATTAATTGCAGCAGGCGCAGCCGCCGCACCGGCAAGCCTTCAACGGCGGCAAGTTCCGCATGCACGGTAAGCGCAAGCAAAGGATCCCAATAGCGAATTAGCAACGCGATAATTAATGCGCCGAGCCCCGCCATTAACATTAAATCGCTGCGAGTTACCGCTAAAAGATCGCCGAATAAATAACTGTTCAAATCGACACGCAAATGCGTGAGGCTAATTGCGATAAGGCCGAGCGCGAGGCTGCCGTGAGAAATAATGCCGAGCAAACTGTCCGCGCTTAGTTGCGGGCGATTTTGCAGCAGCGCGAGAAGTGCGCCGACGGTTAACGCGGTGGCGAAAACCATCCACCACGGATTGATCGACAACAACAAACCCAGTGCGGTGCCGAGTAAAGCGGAATGCGCGAGCGTGTCGCCGAAATAAGCCAGCCGCTGCCACACCACTAATGTACCGAGCGGCGCCGCCACCACAGCTGCGATTAATCCGGCAGCCATCGAATAAAATAAAAACTCAGGCATCGTGCGTGTGCTCGGAACAGACTTCGCCATGCAGCCCGTGTTGATGATTGTGATGATGTTGATACGGCGCAATATGGCTGACGTTGGCACCGAATAATTCGCGATACGCCGGGTCGTTGCCGACGTGCTGCGGATGCCCCTCGCAGCAGATATGTTGATTCAGGCAAAGCACGTGATCGGTCTGCGCCATCACCCATTGCAAATCGTGCGACACCATTAACACGCCGCAGTGATGACGTTGCCGCACTGCGCCGATTAATTCGTACATCGCGGTTTGCCCGCCGAGGTCGACACCTTGCACAGGCTCGTCGAGCACCAATAAATCGGGATCGCGTAATAATGCGCGCGCCAGTAAGACACGTTGCAACTCACCGCCCGATAACATTTGCAGCGGCCGCTGTTCGCTGCCCTGCATATCCACTTCAGCCAACGCCGCGCTAATTTTAATTTTATTGCTGCCGCCCAATCGCAAAAAGCGTTCGGTTGAAAGCGGCAGACTTGCGTCGAGATTCAAGCGTTGCGGCATGTAGCCGATGCGCGTGTTGTCGGATTTAATAACCGCGCCGGAGGTTGGTATCAGCAATCCCAGCGCGACGCGCAATAAAGTCGATTTGCCTGCGCCGTTGGGGCCGATGACGGTGATGATTTCGCCATGACGCAATTGCAGCGAAACATTTTCGATAATGGTGCGCTGCTCGATTTTCACCGACACACGATCCAATTGCAGAAGCGATTCGCTCATGCGGCGTCGCGCCGACAATTCGGACACAGACCTGCGATTTCCACGCAGGCGCTTTGTTCGGTAAAGCGCGCCTGCTGCGCTGCCGTGTGAATAGCTGTCGCGATTGCCGAATCGTTTATTTCCACCGCCGTTTCACAATTTCTGCAAATCAAAAACAAACTGCTGTGATGCGCATGCGGTTGGCTGCAGCCAATAAATGCATTGAGCGAATTAACGCGGTGAATCAGGCCGTGCTCTAACAGAAACTCCAAGGCGCGATAAACCGTCGGCGGTGCCAAACGCAATTTCTGCGCACCATTCGCAGCGCTCAATAAATCGAGAATGGCATACGCGCCTAACGGTTTATGGCTTTGCCATACCAACTGCAAAACTTGCTCGCGCAACGGGGTTAATCGCAGCGCGCGCTCGGTACACAATTTCCTAGCAGCACTTAGCGCATCGTCGATGCAGCGCGCATGGTCGTGTTTGCGATAGGCCAGATTGCGAGAGGTGGTTGGCATGATGGGGATCTAAAGTGCAGGTGTTACACTATTACATTATTTTAAAGCGGAGCCAATATCTTCATGTGGGCCCTACTGCGCATGAGTGCGCTGATATTAATTGCGGTTGTCAGCGGTTTCAGTCGGGCAGACGCGCCGCTGCAAGTGCTGACGTCAATCAAACCGCTGCAATTAATTGCGCTGGCGGTCGGTGGTAACGAGGTCAAAGTCGATGCGCTGCTGGATCCCCGCGGCTCGCCGCACGACTACCAGTTGCGGCCATCCGATCGGGCTAAGCTCGATGCGGCGGATGCGGTTTTTTGGGTCGGCCCGCAGCTTGAACATTTTCTGCAGCCAGCGTTAAAAGTGTTATCGGCTCGAGTCACGGTCGTTGCATTGCAGGACCATATGGCCGATCCGCATATTTGGATTGACCCTGTGGCGATGCAAACGGTGGCGCAGCAAATGGCAACGGTTTATAGCGCTCTGCGGCCAGCACGAGCCGAATATTTCCGCGCCAATGCCTTGCGCGTCCAGGCCGAATTACAGCAATCAGATCGTTTTTTACAGCATTTATTTCCGGTGGATGCGCCGCGCCGCGGTTATATCGTCGAGCACGATGCGTATAGTCGGTTTGAGGGTCGCTACGGCTTAAAGCATCTTGCGGCGTTGACGGATAACTCCGATTTGCCGCCCAGTGTGTCAACGGTATTAAAAGTTAAGAGGTTGCTCGATAGCGGCGAAATCGCATGCGCGTTAGCCGAGATTCAGGAGTCGTCACAGCTGCGTGCGTTGACAGAGGATCGTTCGATTCGGCTAATTAAATTGGATTCATTGGCGGCAAATGTGCCGATAAGCGATCAGGCCTTGCCTGATTTTTATCGTCAGCTGGGTGAATCTATAGCGGGATGTTTGAAGATTTAATCGAGGAAAAAAAGAACGGGATCTCAGTTGAGATCCCGCATTAGCGATTAGTACATGGCATAGCTAGTTCCTCGGACGGTCTGGCTAGCATTAGCTATCGAGTCAACAGCTTTCAGTGCTGTCGCTTCTACCATTACGGTTTCAACTTCTTCGACAACCACGCTGCCTTTTGGCAGTGAGGAATTTTTTGCTTTGATAACGCTTTCCGCGCCAACAACACCAACCAGCGCGCTAACCAGAACTGCTACAACTGCTACTCGTCTCATGGACCTTCTCCTTTGATGATCTGACTGGCTTGTGGCTCAGGTCGATCGGGTTTGTTACTCAACTTGATACAAATGGTAACAATAGGTAACAAAATGGGCAAGGCGAATACTATTAATTTTTTGTTATGGACGTGACGAAATTGGCAATAACGGAATATTGGAAGTCGGCGTATAATTTAATTACTTGATTTACATATGTTAATTTTAATTTCTTCAAAATAGCTTTCTTTAAAATATTAAGCTGATTTTGTCTTGGGTAATTAAATTTTGACGGTAACACTTTGCTTTGAAAATTTTGTGGCTCCTGTGCCAGTGTTTTGGCTTGGGTCTAGGAGAAAGTTGTTAGCACGGCGCACGAATTCCTGCGTGATACACTCCGCGGCTTCCCTATTTAAAATTGCCAGCCTCTAAAAATGACTGATCAGCCTCTTCCGCTCGTCCTTGTTGACGGCTCGTCCTACCTTTACCGCGCATTTCATGCACTGCCGCCGCTGAATAACTCAAAAGGCCAGCCAACCGGCGCCGTGAAAGGCGTGATTAACATGTTGAGGCGACTGCAAAAAGATTTTCCCGGCAGTCCGCTGGCCGTGGTATTCGATGCCAAAGGCAAAACTTTTCGCGATGAGCTATTCGCGCAGTACAAAGCACATCGCCCGCCTATGCCCGACGATTTGCGTCTGCAAATAGAGCCGATCCACCGCATTGTTCGCGCGCTGGGCTTGCCGCTAATCGTTATTGATGGCGTGGAGGCCGATGACGTTATTGGCACCCTGGCGTGTTCCGCGGCTAAAAATGCGCTCCCGGTGGTGATCTCCACTGGTGATAAGGACATGGCGCAGTTAGTGAGCACTTACATCAGTCTGATAAATACCATGACCAACACGACCTTGGATGAGGCTGGCGTAGTCACCAAGTTCGGCGTGCCCCCCTCCCAAATCGTTGACTACTTGGCGTTGGTAGGCGATACCTCCGACAACATTCCCGGCGTCAGCGGCGTCGGCGAGAAAACAGCAGTACCGCTTCTTACCGAGATCGGCGGTCTCGATGAGCTCTATCGCAATCTCGACAAAATTGCGGCTCTGAGCGTTCGCGGCGCGAAAAGCCTGGCTGCCAAGCTTGAGGCCGAGCGCGAAAATGCCTATCTGTCGCAGCAATTGGCGACGATTAAGTGCGATGTCGAGTTGCCTTTCACTATTGCGGATCTGGCGCTCGGGCCGATGGATCGCGCCGAATTGATGGACGTGTATCAGCAGCTCGAGTTTAAAACCTGGGTGGCCGAGCTGGTCGAAACAGAACTGAAGGTGGATTCTGAGCATGCCGCTGAAGACATTACCTCCGCCGCCAAGCCGCTACGTAATTACGAAACCATATTCACACTCGAGCAGTTGGATTCCTGGTTGCGGCGGTTGCAGCAAGCCGAGCTGTTTGCCTTTGATACCGAAACCACCAGCCTCGATTACATGCGGGCGGAAATCGTGGGCGTTTCCTTCGCTATAAATGCTGGCGAGGCCGCCTACATCCCGTTAACGCACGACTATCCCGGCGCTCCGGGGCAGCTTAATCGCGAACAAGTGCTCGCCTTGATGAAGCCGCTGCTGGAGGATCCGTTGCGCCTCAAGGTTGGCCAAAACCTCAAATACGATCAAAGCGTGCTGGCCAATCACGGTATCGAACTGCGCGGAATTGCTTGCGACACCATGTTGGAATCGTATGTGTTGGACGCGGTGGCGACGCGCCACGATATGGATAGCCTCGCGCTGAAATATCTCGGCATCACCACCATTCCTTATGAAGCCGTGGCCGGGAAGGGCGCCAAGCAGATCGGATTTAGTCAGGTGGCGATCGAGTTGGCTGGTGAATACGCGGCTGAAGATGCGGATATCACGCTGCAACTGCATCAAGCGCTATGGCCGAAATTGCAGGCCGAGCCTTCGCTGTTGTCGGTGTTCGAAGATATCGACATGCCGTTGGTGCCGGTGCTGTCGCGGATAGAGCGCAACGGCGCGCTGGTCAGTCGTGAATTGCTTTCCCAGCAAAGCCACGAACTGGGATTGCGGCTGCTGGAACTCGAACAGCAGGCCTACGATTTGGCCGGGCAGAAATTCAATTTGGGCTCTCCGAAACAACTGGGCGAGATTCTCTACGTCAAGCTGGGCATCCCGGTAATTCGCAAGACGCCAACCGGCGTGCCATCGACTGCCGAAGATGTGTTGGCGGAGCTGGCGGACGAATACCCGCTGCCGCGTCTGTTGATGGAGTACCGCGGCCTGTCGAAATTAAAATCGACCTATACCGATAAGCTACCGGAAATGATCAGTCCGCGCACCGGCCGCATCCATACGTCCTATCACCAAGCGGTGGCGGCGACTGGGCGGCTGTCGTCGTCGGACCCGAATCTGCAAAATATCCCAGTGCGCAACGCCGAGGGTCGCCGGATTCGGCAAGCATTTATCGCAGCGCCCGGCTATCGCATCGTGGCGGCGGACTATTCGCAAATTGAGCTGCGGATCATGGCGCACCTGTCGGCGGACGCTGGCTTGTTGAAAGCATTCGCGCTGGGGGAGGACATCCACCGCGCCACGGCCGCTGAAGTGTTCGGCGCGAGTCTCGACACCGTTTCCGGCGAGCAGCGCCGGCGCGCTAAAGCCATCAACTTCGGTTTGATTTACGGCATGTCAGCGTTTGGATTGGCGCGTCAGCTCGATATCGCGCGCGGCGAGGCGCAGACCTACATCGAGCTGTATTTCGCGCGCTACCCGGGCGTTAAAGATTTTATGGATCGCACGCGAACGGAAGCTGCACGGCTGGGTTATGTCGAAACCCTGTTCGGGCGCCGCCTCTATTTGCCTGAGATCAACGCGAGCAATGCACAGCGCCGGCAGGGTGCGGAGCGCGCTGCCATCAATGCGCCGATGCAGGGGACGGCGGCGGACATTATCAAGAAAGCGATGATTGGGGTTGATGCATGGCTTAGTGCCGAGCAGTTGGATGCGCGCATGATTATGCAGGTGCACGATGAGCTGGTGTTTGAGGTTGCCGCCGATCAGGTCGAATGGTTCTTGCCGCAGGTTAAGCAACGCATGAGCAATGCGGTTGCGCTGGCGGTGCCCTTATTGGTGGAGGCGCGCTCCGGCAACAACTGGGATGAAGCGCATTGAGTTGAAACTTTTAAAAACTGGGCGAGTCACAGCTTACGTGGCGTTTGCCATTGCTGGCTGAGTAATCCAAGGGCTCAGACAGTATTCCCCAGTGTTTTCCCAGAAGAGCTGGTAGCCCGGTGCGTAATTCCCCAAAAGCGCACTGGGCTTTTTTTATTCCGTCGCCGCTTTCTATTCTGGTGCTACTTCGATTTCCACTTCCTGCAGCAGCCAGCTATTCAATCGCTGTTGTAGCTCTTCCAAGCCCATTTTGTTCAGCGACGAAAATAATTGCGCAGTCGCGGTCAGGCCGCGTCGTCCCTTCAGTGCTTTTTCAATGCCGAGCAAAGCGGTTTTTGCGGTGCCGAAGTTCAGCTTATCGGCTTTCGTCAAAAGAATATGCGTCGGCATTTTGCATTGAGCTGCCCAATCCAGCAGCAGCGTGTCGAACGGCTGCAGCGGGTGGCGCACGTCCATCAGCAGAATCAAGCCGCGCAAGCTGGCGCGATCGCTCAGATATTTCTCCAGATGGCGCTGCCACTCCTGTTTGACCGCAAGCGGCACTTTGGCGAAGCCGTAACCGGGCAAATCCACCAGGCGATGCAAGTCGTCCAGTTCGAAAAAATTCAGCAGCTGCGTGCGTCCGGGCGTTTTACTGGTGCGCGCCAGTTTGTGGTTATCGGTGAGCGCATTGATCGCGCTGGACTTGCCCGCATTGGAGCGGCCGGCAAAAGCCACTTCGGCGCCGCTGTCTGGCGGGCACTCGCGCAGCGTCGGGGCGCTTTTTAAAAAGCGCGCGCGGCGATAATCGATCGTAAGGCTTTCGGACTCTTCCATAACTTGGATACCAACGGCAGGGATAGTGATTCGCTGCGGCGCCAGTTATAATGCCGCGGTTTTTTGTGAGGGTACTTGTTTCGGTGGTTTGCTGCTGTGCAGGCGCCATCATACCTGCCGCCCCGAGTTGTTAGTAAGAGGCGCAGTCATGAAAAGGGTAGTGGTTGGCCTGCTGCTGGCGGCAATTTCGGTGATCGCCAGCGCCGCTGATCCGGTCACCGACCGTTACAATAAAGCGTGTGTGGTGTGCCATGCGTCCGGCGTTGCCAATGCGCCACGGTTTGGTTCGGCGGAGGACTGGAAGCCGCGCCTCGCCAAAGGTATCGATAAACTGGTGCTGAGTGTTAAGAACGGTTTCAACGCCATGCCGCCGCGCGGGATGTGTAATGATTGTTCCGATACGGATTACCAAGCGTTGATTCAATTTATGTCGACGCCAAAGAAGTAAACACCCCAAGCCTGCGCCGCTGCGCCACGTCAACTGTGTTCGAGTGTGAATTCAAGATGAAAAAGATTGTATTGATCGGTGCGATTTTGTTGGGTACGTCCAGCCACTTGGCGATGGCCGCAGGCGATGCCGCTGCCGGCAGATCGAAATCCGCCGTGTGCGCGGCCTGCCATGGTTCCGATGGCAACAGTGCGGCACCAACCTTTCCGAAGTTGGCCGGCCAAAGCGAGCGCTATCTGAACAAGCAATTGCACGACATTAAAGGCAAGGTGCGTGTAGTGCCGGCGATGGCGGGCATTGCCGACAACCTCAGCGATCAGGATATTGCCGATCTCGGCGCTTATTTTTCATCGCAAAAAGCGACCGTCAATCAAGCTAAGAAAGATACGATCGTCAAAGGCGAGCAAATTTTTCGCGGCGGCATTCGCGATAAAAGCGTACCGGCCTGCACCGCCTGCCACTCCCCGGATGGCAGCGGCAATGCGCTCGCCGGCTTTCCGCACCTTGGCGGTCAGCACTCCGACTACGTATCGACCCAGTTGAAGGCCTATCGCGCCGCAGCCGATGGCGATGCGACCGGACGGGCTAACGATGGCGATACCAAGCCGATGCGCACCATCGCGTCGCGTCTGAGCGACAGCGAAATTGCGGCATTGGCCAACTATATTTCCGGGTTGCACTAAGCTATCTAGCGCGTATTCAGAACACAAAAAGGGTGGCCATGAGCCGCCTTTTTTGTTGGCAGATTCATTTGACGGCAGATGCCGCTAGTGCGAACGTCGCGCGCAAATCCCGGTCCAATTCGCGTTTTGCTTAAATCTGCGGTCACGCACACCGGTGCGTTAAAAAGATATGTCCAATAACTAGGAGTTAACCAGAATGATTCGATCCGTCCTCGCCCTTGCGGCCTTGCTGCTGGTACCAATGGCACACGCTCAGGCACCCGTCGAGCCTTTCAAGGAAGGCACTAACTACTTTCGTATCGACGAGCCGGTGCGCCCGCGCGATCCTAAAAAAATCGAAGTCGTCGAAGTGTTTTGGTACGGCTGCCCCCACTGCTTCCGCTTCGATCCAATGGTTAAGGCGTGGCAGAAAAAATTGCCGGCCGATGTCGATTTCTATCGTTTGCCGGTGATCTGGAACAGCGTGACCGAGCTGCATGCGCGCGCTTTTTACACCGCGCAGGCGCTGGGTAAGCTCGATCAACTGCACGATCCATTGTTCGCTGCGTTGAACGAGCAGGGTAATCCGCTCAATTCGCAGGAGCGGGTGGCGCAGTTGTTCGCCAATTATGGCGTCACGGCGGAACAATTCGACAAAGCGTTCAATTCTTTTGGCGTTACCAGCCAAGTCAATCAGGCGAAAGCGCGGACCTTGAGCTACCGTATTGAGGGCACACCGGAATTGATCGTGGCGGGCAAGTTTCGCGTTAACGGCAAGGCTCTCAGCAGCCCCAACGGAACCGAGCAGGCATCGCACGAAAAGATGTTGCAGGCAGCGGATTTTCTGATTCAGCAAGAGCGTAAAGCGCAGCAGAATCCCGTTAAAAAATAATATGAGTAGGCAGGCAGTCCAACTATGGCGACGGTTTCGCGCGACAGCGACAAGCGTAATGATGAGCCGGATGACCAACTAGTACGACTGCTATGCCGCGCGCTATCTCGCCTGGCGGTGGCGGCGCACGGTCTCGATAAGCGCCTCGACGAGCAATTGGCGGAATTGCGTCAGCTGTTGCGTCGCGACATCGAGGACCCTGTCCAACTTGCCAATCTTGTTGATGCCATCGATGCGCGTATCAAGCACGTCGACGATGCACGCGATCGCCATGCCGAGGCACTGCAGCAAGCGCTGCAAAAGGTGATCGGTCAGCTGCTCGCGGTGAAGCCCGACGCCGATATCGCCAGCGAACTCAAAGGCCAACTCAAACAACTTAAGCAGCCGCTGGTCGATGGCGAGCAACTGCGTCTGATTGCGCGCTTGCCGATTCTGCAAGCGCGCGTGCTTGAAGGTGTAACCGGCGCACCGGCGCGCAGCGGCGGCTTATTTTCGCGCTGGTTCGCGCGCGCGGAAGAGCCGGTGGCCGATGAGCGCAGCGCGCATAACCTCGCGCCCGCTGCCGACACTGATGTGGCGCAGAACATTGACGAAAGCGACGAACCGCTCGCGCAGCAACATGCTGCGCCGATAGCCGAGCAACCTGCCGCAGCAGTCAGCTCGCCTATCGAAACTGATACTCGCGTCGAACAGGCCACACCGACGGCGGATAGCGAGCCGCCGTTTGCACGTATCAGTACGGCCGTGTGCGAGGTGCTCGAGCATCTGTTGACGCAAATCGATCCGCCGCCGAATGCGAGCGACGACTACCGTCACGCTCGCGAGCAAATCGCCAAAGGCTTGAACTGGTACGAGTTGGTTTCCACGCTCGAACATATCAGCTTGGTGGTACTCGCCGCGCTGGAGCGCGATCAGGGCGAGTTTCAACAATTTCTGCAGGGCATTAATCAGCGTCTTGAAGATGCGCACAGCGTGTTGGAGTCATCGCGCGCCAATCAAACGCAACGCCAGCAAGCCGATGCCGAACTCAATGATACGGTGCGCTCTGAAGTCGCCGAAATGCAGGTCAGTGTGGCGCAGGCCACCGAGCTGGACGATTTAAAATTCAGCATCGGCTCGCGTCTCGATAGCGTCGTTGGTGCGCTCGATCACCATCGCGTTTCCGAAAAAGTCCGCCAGCAGGAATTGGAAGGGCAGCTCGCGACATTGACCGCGCGTCTGCGCGAAATGGAATCGCAATCCGCCAATATCGAACAACGCCTGCTTGAGCAACAGCGCCTGGCACTGCTGGACACGTTGACGCAATTACCCAATCGCAATGCGTACGAGCAGCGCTTACGCGATGAATTCGAGCGCTGGCAGCGTTACGGTCGTCCGTTGGCATTGGCGGTCTGCGATATCGATCACTTCAAATCGATCAACGATAATTTCGGCCATCTCGCTGGCGACAAAGTGCTGCGCATCATTGCGAAAACATTGGCGAAGCGTTTGCGCAAAACCGATTTTATCGCGCGTTTCGGCGGCGAGGAATTTGTGGTGCTGATGCCGGAGACCGATCAGCAAGCTGCATTGCAAACGATCGAAACAATTCGCGAAGCGGTTGCCAATTGCCCGTTCCATTTCCGTGAAAAACCATTATCGATAACGATGTCGGCCGGTATCGCCACGTTCTATGAAAATGCGACACCGGAAAAAATATTCGAGCGCGCCGACACGGCGCTGTACCAAGCTAAAGAGGGCGGTCGCAATCGCTGTGTCGTTGCCGAATCAGTCGCTGTTAATTAATTTCTAGGATGGGCGAAAAATCCAATTACGATTGGATTTGGCCGAGATTGGCGTGAATAACTGCGCCACTGATAACGGCGTTATCCGCACAAAAATAAACAGTGCGCGCGATTTCGCTTGGTTGAATCAACCGTTTTTGCGTTACGCCAGCAGCGAGCGATTGCAAAACTTCTTCACTGTTGCCGACATGCTGGCGCAGCATTTCAGTATCGGTAAAACCGGGGCAGACGCAGGCGGTGTGAACGCCGGTGCCGGCAAGATCCTGGCAGGTCGAACGCATCAACCCGATTAATGCATGTTTCGACGTGACATACGCGCAGCTGTTCGGCACTGCGATTTCGCCGAGCGTCGAACCCACGTAAATAATCGATGAGCCGGCGCGCATCTGCGGCAACAAGAGATGACTTAACTGCGCGGGCGCTACCAAATTTATTTCCAGCACGCGCCGAAAATCGTCAACGGAAAATTCCAGCAGCGAGTCGCGAATATTCGCCGCAGCGTTGTGCACCAGCACTACTTGTTCGGCCTTCGCAATGGCTGGTAGCAGCGTCGATGTGACGGTGCTCTGCCAATCGTTGCCGCCAAAATCAACTTCGACGTTATGAATGTTGGCAGCTGACGAAGGCGAGCGCGATAAATTAAAAATCGTAAAATCTTTTTCCGCAAACAGCTGCGCCGTCGCGAAACCAATGCCGCGGCTGGCGCCGGTAATGACAAGTACCTTGCTCATAAAAATTTCCGCTGCGGATAAATTATTTTTACAGCCAATCGCTGATTAAAAAACCGAGACCAAAACTTTGCGTGCGATGGTTGTAATCGATCAGGCTCTCGCCGTAGCCATTAAAATATTTCACATAACCTTTTAACTTGGTGCCGCCAATCGGAAAACTATAAGCCGCCTCGAACGCACCGTAATTATCGCTGCGCAGATTGTTGCGCACCATCAAGCTGATAGTCTGTCCGTGCTCGACTTGATAAATACCGCGCAACTCGAAATTACCGAGATATTTTTCAATGTCGGGATTGTCGTCGCCGCTGGCATCGTTGGGATCTTTCTTTTTATCTTCGGGAATGCGGTACCACGGCATTGCCGACAGGACGAAATTATCTTTTTCCCACACGCTGTTCAGCATCACCCGATTCCAGCTGCGTGAAAGCTCGTTGCCGCGGCCGTTCGATTGATGATTAAAAATAAATTGATTCGCCGAATTGCGCATGCCGAATAAATTGGTGTCGTTTTCCAGCGTGAAAATCAATTCCGGTTCGTGATCGGTCTCGCGAAACGCAGCGGATATCTCGCGGTTATACGCCTGCCAGAACGAATGATTGGTATACGCGAAAGATAAATGACCGTTATCGCCGAGCAAGTTTTCCGCCACCAAAACTTTCAAACTCAACTGAAACTCAACTTCGGTGTGTTGCAATTGACCGTCGTCGAACTGTTTAAACAGCGCTTGATTTGGGCTCGTGCTGTAACTAATCGGTAACAAATAATTAGGGCGGTGCGGCGTCAGTACGAACGGATTGTCGTGACTGTAACGTTCCAGCGCGAGGCGTTTTTCAACCACGCCTTTTGCCTGCGCGGCATCCGCCGCTGCATTTTCGGTCGCCACTACCGGCGACTCGTTCGGTGTTTGCGCAGGCCGCTGTTCGCACAAGGTGCGCAGCTCACCAACTGTGGTTGCAACAGTGGCCGATTGCACGGCGTGCAATAAGCACTCGTCCATGCTGTCCGCCAGCGCCACATTGCTTGTGACAGCGCTTGCGACGAGTCCCGCTAGTGCATTACCTATGAGCCCGTACTGTTTGCTCATTCACATATTCTCCCGATCGCAGCCTGCGAGTGTACGGACTTTTTTCACTGCGGCCAATTGCGCTTGGCAACGGTGAAGCGATGATCAACAATGCGGGCATAATGTAAAAAAATGCAATGCCGCGAGGAAATCTCCATGTTGCGTAAATCGACGCTATTACTCATCGGCATCGCTATCCAAATGCTTACCGGCCCAGCCCGCGCGGACTTTGAAGAAGATTTACGCGACTTTGCACAAAGTTGGGCGGGCGCACGTTATGAAGCCAGCGGCGATGAACGTAAAACGCAATTGACCGCACTGTTAAAAACAGCCGATGAATTAACGCAAAAATATCCGGAGCAGGCGGACAGTTATTTATGGGCGGGCGTGGTGCGCTGCTCGCTGGCGGAAGTCGAGAGTAAATTAACGGCGCTCGGTCTTGTTAAAGAATGTCGCGCGCATGTTGAAAAAGCACTGGCGCTTAATCCCAACGCGGAGGACGGCTATGCCTATGGCGTGTTGGGAACGCTTTATGCGCGCGTACCGGGTTGGCCGTTGGCGTTCGGCGATAAAAAGAAAGCGGACGAATTATTGCAAAAAGGCGTGACGGTCGCGCCGGATGGAATGAACACAAATTATTTTTACGCAAAATTTCTGTATGACCAAGGTGACTTTGCACGCTCGCGGGTTTACATCGAGCGCGCGCTCAATGCAGTACCGCCATATCCACCCGAACAATCGCTGCCTGTCGCCATTCGTCAACGCGAAATTCGCGAGCTCAATGAAAAATTAAAAACTGAAACTCACTAAATTATTAAATTGAAAACGTATGGCCGCTAAAAATTCTGCAAGACCGCTCGATGGCATCCGTGTGCTCGAGCTCGGACAATTAATTGCTGGACCGTTCACCGGCTCGGTGCTCGCCTATTTCGGTGCGGAAGTGATTAAAGTAGAGCCGCCGTTGAAAGGCGATCCAATTCGACAATGGCGCGTGGTGCGCGATGGTTCATCGCTGTGGTGGCATAGTGTCGGTCGCAATAAAAAATGTATCACTATCGATTTAAAGCAGGCGCGCGGGCGCGAGCTAGTGCGCGATCTCGCTAAACAATGCGATGTCATTGTTGAAAATTTTCGGCCCGGTGTAATGGAAGAATGGCAGCTGGGCCCAGAAGATATAAAAATAATTAACCCCGAATTAATTTATGCGCGCATCAGCGGCTATGGCCAAACCGGACCGTATGCGCAGAAGCCGGGTTTTGCTTCGGTGTGCGAAGGCATGAGTGGCTTTCGCTACGTGAACGGTTATCCCGGTGAGGCGCCGGTGCGTCCTAATTTGAGTATTGGCGATACCATCGCCGCATTGCACGCCGTGCTCGGTATCGCCTTCGCGTTGTTGGCGCGTAAACAACCGGGACAGGCGGGGCAGGTGGTCGATGTCGCGATTGTCGAATCGATGTTTAATTTGTTAGAAGCAGTCGTGCCCGAATATTCCGGCGCCGGTATTATTCGCGAACCCTCCGGCACCACGGTGACCGGCATCGTTCCAACCAATACCTATCGCTGCAACGACGAAAAATATGTGGTAATCGGCGGCAACGGCGATTCAATTTTTAAACGCCTGATGCGTACTATCGGTCGTGCCGATATGGCAGACGATGTCGAGCTCGAGCACAATCCCGGTCGCGTAAAAAATGAAACTGCAATTGATGCCGCCATTGCACATTGGTGTGCAGGTTTAACGGCACCGCAGGTCATTGCGCTGCTCGATGCGGCGCAAGTGCCAGTCGGTCCGATTTATAACGTCGCCGATATGCTCCAAGATCCGCATTTTCGTGCGCGCGAGTTGTTTGAAGAGTTTGTTGTCAACGGCAAGCCGTTAACGATTCCTGCGATTGCACCGCGCTTGAGTGAAACTCCGGGACGCACGGACTGGACCGGGCCGGCGATCGGTAGCCACAACGCAGAAATTTTTTCGACGCTGTTGCAACTGAGTGCAACGGAGCAAGACGTGTTACGTGCGGACGGAATTATTTAATTTAAATTCTTCAGAAAAAGCTTCGATAAAATTTCCACAAGTGCGTGCATTTAAAGAATTAAAAAATTTCGCAATCATTAAGGAGAAATCTTATGCGCTTCGAAGATGGTCGTGAAAGTGAAAACGTTGAAGATCGGCGCGGTCAATCCGGGCGTCGTTTAGGTTTAGGCGGGCGCGGCGGTATTGGCATTGGCACTATCGTGCTGGCCTTGGCGGCGTGGTATTTCGGCATCGATCCCAATGTGGTGTTGCAAGGCGCCAGTCAAGCGCAACAACAAGCGGTCGACAACGAGCCGGCTGCGGCACCGCCTGCAAGCGATGCACAAGCGCATTTTGTATCGATGGTATTGGCGGACACGGAAGATACATGGCAGGCGATTTTCGCCGCGCAGGGCAAACAATATCGCGATCCTAAACTCGTTTTATTTTCCGGCAGTTATCCCACAGCCTGCGGCATGGGCGCGGCGGCGATGGGACCGTTTTATTGTCCTGGTGATGAAAAGGTTTACATCGATCTGGCTTTTTACGATGAATTGCAAAATCGTTTTCATGCGCCCGGCGATTTTGCACAGGCCTATGTTATTGCGCACGAGGTCGGCCATCACGTGCAAAATTTGCTGGGCATATCCACCAAAGTGCAGCATGCGCGTGAGCGTGCGACAGCGGCGAAATCGAATGCGCTGTCGGTACGTTTAGAGTTGCAGGCGGATTGTTTTGCAGGGCTGTGGGCAAATCACGCCGATCGTGCGCGTCACGTGTTGGAGCAAGGCGATGTTGAAGAAGCACTGAAAGCGGCGACCGCAATCGGCGACGATACCTTGCAAAAACAAGCGCGCGGTTACGCGGTGCCCGAATCGTTTACCCATGGCACGGCGGAGCAGCGCGTGCGTTGGTTTCGACGTGGCTTGGAAACAGGCTCGATAAAATCCTGCGACACTTTTTCGAAAGCCACCGCGCTTTAAGCTGTCGATCCAAACAATAAAATTTTTTAATCTTATTAATTGGTGCGGAAATTTAAAATGAAAGCAGCAGTTGTCGAAGCATTTGATGTGCCGCCGCGCTATCGTGATTTTGATGAACCACATGCGCTCGGCGATGAAGTTATCGTCGATGTGCATGCAGCAGCGCTAAGCCAATTGGTGCGAGCGCAAGCGGCAGGAAAACATTACACCAGCGGCGAGCCGCCGTTTGTACCCGGCGCCGATGGCGTTGGACGTCTTGCCAATGGCGAGCGCGTGTATTTTGCATTTCCGCGTGGTCCCGTTGGCGCAATGGCGGAACGCGTCGCGGTGAAATCGGCTCACACGGTAGCGTTGCCCGATGATGTCGATGATATTACTGCCGCCGCGATTGCAAATCCGGCGATGTCGTCGTGGGCTGCGTTGAGTGAGCGCGTTTTATTTAAGTCCGGCGAATCGATATTAATTAATGGAGCAAACGGTGTATCCGGTCGGCTTGCTATTCAAATTGCAAAACATCTCGGCGCAAAACGCGTGATTGCTACGGCGCGAAATTCCGCGAGCGAAGCGGAATTAATTGCGCTCGGCGCCGATGTATTTATATCGCTGAGTCAATCATCTGCCTTATTGGCCGATCAATTTCGCCAAGAAATTGCGCGCGGTGTCGATGTGGTGCTCGACTATGTATGGGGTCCGGCAGCAGAGGCTTTCTTTCTTGCCGCAGCAGGTTACGGCAGCGGCGACGCCGCGCGACGTATTCGTTTTGTAAATATCGGTTCGCTCGGCGGTGCATCCATCGCATTTTCGGCGTCGACATTGCGCAGCAGCGGCATTGAGATTGTCGGTAGCGGTCTCGGTAGTTTATCGACACTGGCGTTGGTACGTTCGGTTGGAAGTCTTATGCAGGTAGTGAATTCGTTAAAGCTGCGAATCAACACGGAATCCGTTGCGCTTGAACATGTCGAAGCTATGTGGTCGCGCGATTCCGGCGCGCGAATTGTTTTTAAGATTTAAAAATATTCGGCAGCGCCTTAAAAGATAGCCTCTCTGTAGCGCCGAGCGCGGCGTCATAAATATATTTATAAATTCACATGAGTACTTCAGCAGCTGATTAAAGAAGCCTGAAAAAAATTATCGATCAGGTTAAGAGCAATTATCGACGCGACAGATTTTTGCCACCAGCGCAGCACGCGCATTTTTGAAAATATATAAATATCTTGCAGCAGGGCCATTCCACTTTGAATTGAAATCGGATAAGCGCGAACGATCACATGTGGTTTAAGGGAGGCAGCCCACTTATTAATCCACGGCGCCGGATCGCCGAAAAATTCGTAAGAGCGAAGACCGCGTTGTGCGGCGTAACCAATGGAATAGAGCAATAAAAGATTTCCTGGTGAACAGCGCGAATAGTTTGCATCGTAGCCAATTTTCATGAGCCAAAGACTGTGTTGCCATTCAATAGCAATTTGCATCCCCACTGCGCGCCCATCGATACGCATAAAAATAAGGCGAAAAATTCCTGCTCGCATCGCTGCATGCGCATACGCTCGAAAAAAAGTTCCTAGTTTTGGATTAGTAGCTAAAGCGGAGCGAGCTTCGCCTTTCCAGCCCTTTGCTTCGACCGAATAAGCCTCATTCAATAAGCGGTCTAATTCCTTGTGGTCTAATTTTTCGTATACCTCAAAATGAATGCCACCTAACTTGTGCGCATGACGTTGCGCTCTACGAATATCGGATCGTCGGCCAGCGTTAAATTTAAGGAGCGGCTCTCGCCAGCTCGCATCAAGCGCAATCGACGGTGTACCCAGCGCCTCGCGAACAACAACGATGCCGCGTCTGGCAAATGCATTTTTTAATGCGGCAATAGTTGCTGATGCAACGGGGACTCGCGGTAGCTGAGTCGCTAACGGTTGCGCTGCTAATTGTTTGGCGAGTTGTGCCAATTCAATTTGCGTTAAACAATTAAAATCCGCCGGCTCACCAGTTTCAGCTGCGCCGATAATACCGAGTCTTTTGATATATCGACCTGTGCGAGCCAATTTAATATCGTACTGTCCGACCTCGGGTGTATTAATTGTAAATATTGCTATCCGTTGCTCAGGTATTAAATATTTCTCAGCAGGTGAAACCCAGCTGTCATGCTGTGTGGGGAGAACATGTAAGTCATTTGTGACGAAAGTGTTGAGCGAAGGACTGGCGACATTTTTTTTATCATTATCGGATGCATGCACACGCTGGTTATCACCCGTAGAAGCGATTTCCACCAAGTGGCTGTTTTGCGTGTTGCTGCTTAATTCTGGCATCGAAACTTCCAGTTGTACGGCAGTTTTTATATCAGGAATGAAGTGGAAATTAATACAGTGGGGCGAATAAAAATAATGATGCATAGTATTTTGGGTGGAGATATTACGTCGTGTCAACGCAGGCCATCGAATTGCTCTGTTAAAAGAGCTAACACATTTGTTGTGGCAGTCGCGATTAATTGACTGTGCTTAATCAACTTTTCGAAAAGTTAGATTGATACGATGTGTGCCGGTCAATGGGTGTGTGTCAATTTTCAGCGGCGCGATGCCGTGGTAATACAAACGCGCAGGGCCGCCCCACACTACGACATCGCCATGCGATAGCGGCAGGCGCAGCGGTCTGATATTGCGTTGCTCTCTGCCAAATAAAAATAGTGCTGAAATACCCAGAGAAACCGAAACAATCGGAGCGGAAAAATCGCGTTCGTTTTTATCTTGATGTAAAGATAAACGCGAGCCGATTTCATAGCGATTGATCAAACATGAATCCGGTTTGAAATCAACGAAGCCCGCTTGCTCGGCGGCCGATTGCGCCAACTCCAAAAATAATGCCGGCATTGCTGGCCAATTTTTTTCGCTAAGTGGATCGGTGCTCGCATAGCGATAACCGCGGCGATCGCTGCTCCAGCCATATGTGCCGCAATTGGTCATCGCCACCGACATTCGAAAGCCGCCGGGCGTGATCATATGGCGAAACGGTGCGACATTTTCGATAGTAGCAATTGCATCAAAAATTTCTGTCGTGTGTGGCGTGACAAACCCACGCAACAGTACCGCGCCGTCGCAGATCGGTTGTCGAGTTAAATCGCTATCGAATAAATCGGGCGTCATAACCGTAATTATTTCGCGTCATGAAAAATAATTCCGAGCGTGTGGCGCTGGCCTGAGTGCAAACGGCTAACACCGTGACGCATAGCAACACGATAAATGCCACGCGTGCCTTGTACCGGCCGTTGATTGACGGCAAATAAAACGGCGTCACCTTGTTCCAATCTCACTACTTCAGGGCGCGATTGTATGCGTGGGCGTTGCTCGGTCAGCACGAATTCGCCGCCGCTGAAATCGCGCTCCGGGGCGGACAATAAAATTGCGAGTTGCAGCGGGAATACATGCTCGCCATATAAATCTTGATGCAAGCAATTGTAATCATCGACGCCGTATTGCAATAACAATGGTGTCGGTCTTAGCTGGCCGGCCGCATGACAGCGCGCAATAAATTCGGCATGTGCTGCCGGAAAATTAACATCAATATTCATCGCCTCATACCAGCGATTAGCAACCGGCACCAAGTGCGGATAAATTGCAGTGCGCAAGGCTGCGACAATATCAGGTAGCGGATAATTAAAATATTTATACTCGCCGCGTCCGTAGCCGTGCTGAGCCATATTTACACGACTGCGAAATATTTCATCTTCAGCAAAAAGTTTTCGTAAAAAATCGCACTGATCATGCGAAATAATATTTTCAAGAACTACATTGCCACGAGCATTTAGTTCGGCGGTAAGTGCTTGCCAATCGATAGATTTAATGCGCCTTTCAACTTGATCGAGCGCGTTGTCAGAAATAATTTTTGGTGCGCCGCTCATTGCGGAGTTTCTCGATTGCGACTTTCTTTTTCGAGTAACGTGCGCTTGCGTTCCACGCCCCAGCGATAGCCCGATATACCGCCATCGTTGCGCACCACACGATGACATGGAATCGCCACCGCGATTGCATTCGCAGCGCAGGCGCCCGCGACGGCGCGCACTGCCTTTGGTGAGCCGATGCGATTGGCGATATCGGTGTAACTCGCTGTTTGCCCGGCGGGGATTTCTCGCAATGCCTGCCAGACGCGTTGTTGAAATGCAGTGCCGCGCACATCGAGCGGCAATTCGAGGCCGAGCGCTGGTGCTTCGACAAAACCAATTACCGTAGCAATTAATTTTTCGAAGTTTTTATCGCCGCCAATTAAGCTGGCGTGGGGAAAGCGATCCTGCAAATCGCGGACTAATACCTGCGGGTCATCGTCGAGCAGAATTGCACAAATGCCTTGTGCGCTTTGCGCCACTAAAATTGCACCGAGCGAACATTCGCCGACGGCAAAGTGAATATCGATTTTTTGGCCGCCCTCGCGATATCGCGTCGGCGTCATGCCCAGTACCGCATTGGATTTTTCGTAGAAGCGGCTATTCGAGTTGTAGCCAGCGCCGATAATTGCATCGGTTACCGAACTGCCTTCGGTTAATTGCGCACGCACGCGATTGTTGCGATGTGCATTGGTGTATTGCTTGGGTGTCAGCCCGGTAACTTGTTTGAACATACGATGAAAATGGTAGGTGCTGAGATTGGCGCGCTCGGCTAAGTCGGCGAGACTCGGACTGTCTTCCGAGGTTTCAATAAAACGACAAGCGTTCGCAACCAAAGCCGCATTTTTTTCATGCAGCGCTTGTGTATTCGGTTGGCAGCGCTTGCACGGACGAAAGCCGGCGCGCTCAGCTTCCGCACATGAATTGTGGAACGAGATATTTTCAGGGCGGGCTAAACGTGCGCTGCACGAGGGGCGACAATAAACGCCGGTGGTTTTTACCGAGTAGAAAAATGTGCCGTCGATATTTTTATCGCGTGCAACAAGCGCTGCCCAGCGCGGGTCGTTTTGCGTAACGCTAGCGCGTTGTTTTTTTTCGGTAAGTGTCGTTTTGTCTTTACTTGTCGTTGCCATTGCACGTTCCATTAACGTTTCCATTCGATCGCTCCTGCTATTAAGGATTGAATGGAAAATTAACCGAGATCAAACGCGCCTGCACTCCGCTTCTTGCTTTTGAATTCGCGTTTTTTATCGAGGGATGCGAATCAAAACATCCCGAGTTCGAGCTTCGCCACATCCGACAACATGCTGCGATTCCACTGCGGCGTGAACACCAGATTCACTTCGACATTTTCGACATTGGGGACCTGTTTTAAGCGACGCGCGACTTCCGCGCGCAACACATCGCCCATGCCGCACGCGGGTGCGGTCAACGTCATATCAATGGATATGGTTTTGCTTTCGACGCGGCGTGCGTAAATCAAGCCGAGGTCGAGCAGGTTCACCGGAATTTCCGGATCGTAAACAGTGCGCAAAACTTTATCGACATGTTCGAGTTTGATAATGCCGGGTTCGGCATCGTCGAAAATTAATTGCAGCGGCGGTTTGCCGAGCGCATCGGCATCGATACCGTCGATACGATATAAACGGCCTTCGTATTCGACGGAAAAGCTACCGCCCAGCGCCTGGCTGATAATAACTTCAGCGTTTGCGGGCAGCGTGGTGACGGTGCCGCTCGGCACCTGCAATGCAATTACATCGCGCAGCAGCGCGGAGCGTTCACGCGCTGAGCTGGGTTTCGATGTCGGGATTAACGGTGAAGCTTTCGCCGCATCCGCAGTAAGATCCCGCATTGGGATTATCGAATTTGATGGTTTCATTAAGGCCCTCTTTCACCAGGCGCAATGTGCTGCCGGATAATGCCGGAATACTTTTTACGTCGATAAACAGCGCGACATTTTCCGCATCGACGCGCACATGATTGGCCGGTGCGGCCTCGGTCAATTCGAGCACGTACGCGTAGCCGGAACAGCCGCTGTCCTTCACGCCAATGCGCACACCGATCGCGTTCGGCGAATTGCGCAAATAGCGCTGCAAATGTTGTCCAGCTTGCGGATCGATTTGCAGAATCTGCGATTGATCAAATGTGGCTACTGACATTTCACACCCCTAAACCTGCGTATTATGCCGTTGTCCGACCGGCGCAATACACGTTGCTATTGCGCTCTACATTCACTCCGTGGATACCGCTTCTCTGTCGCCTTTCAACATATGTTCGAGCGTGTGCCATGCCAGCGTTGCGCATTTCACGCGCGCCGGAAAATCTTTCACGCCAGCGAGCACTTCGAGGCGGCCGATATCGCCAGCTTCCTGTTTTCCGGTGACCAATTGATGAAAGCGATGAAACAATTGCTCGGCGTGGTCGCACGATTTGCCTTCGACTTCTTCGCACATCATCGATGCGGAGGCGACCGAAATTGCACAACCTTTGCCATCGAACTGTGCGTTTTTCACTTCGCCATTTTCGATCGTTGCATACAGCGTCAGGCGATCGCCGCAGAGCGGGTTAAACGCATCTAACTTATGCGTAAACTGCGCTGGTGCGCCGAAATGCCGCGGCCGTCTGCCGTGGTCGAGAATCATCTCTTGATAAAGCCCGCGCAAATCAGGATTCATAAATAACTCGTTGCCAGTGTGTTTTCGAAAAAAGTTTTGGATGAGAAATCATGCAAAAGTTTTTCGAACCGACTCCACTGCGTTAATAAATTTTTCGACTTCATCGAACGTGTTGTAAATCGCAAACGATGCGCGCGCGGTAGCGGGCACGTCGAAGCGGTGCATCACCGGCATTGCACAGTGATGACCGGCACGTACCGCGACGCCTTCGAAATCGAGGAAGGTGCCGATGTCGTGCGGATGCACATTCTCTAGCGTAAACGACAACACACAGGCCTTATGTGCGGCCTCGCCGATGATTTGCAAGCCCGGAATGTTACGCGCGAGCTTGGTGGCGTGAGCGAGCAGTTGTTGTTCATGCTCGATCAACGCGGCCCACGGTTGCGCGTGCAGAAAATCAATCGCCGCGCCGAGGCCGATGATGCCGGCGATATGCGGCGTGCCGGCTTCGAATTTATGTGGAATGCCGGCGAAGGTGCTGCCTTCGAGACGCACTTCGCGAATCATGTCGCCACCGGTTTGGTATACCGGCAATTTATCGAGCCATTCGCGTTTGCCGTATAAAACGCCGGTACCGGTCGGGCCATACAGTTTGTGGCCGGAGAACACGTAAAAATCGCAATCAAGTTTTTGCACATCGACGGGCGCGTGCGCAATCGCCTGTGCGCCATCGATTAAAACCGCGGCGCCTACAGCGCGTGCCCAGCCGATTAATTTTTCGATCGGATTAATGGTGCCGAGCGCATTCGATACATGTGTGAATGCGGCGATGCGCGTGCGCGACGACAGCTTGCGCTGGAAATCGTCGAGATCGAGTTCGCCATTATCGAGAATCGCCGCGTGCAGTAACGTGGCGCCGCTAAGTTCGCAGGCCTGCTGCCACGGCACGATATTGGCGTGATGTTCCATGCCTGTGATCAGCACTTCATCGCCGGGCTTTAAAAATGCGCGCGCGAAACCGTGCGCAATTAAATTAATACTGTCGGTGGTGCCGCGCGTAAAAATGATTTGCTCGGGCGCCGGCGCATTAATAAAACGCTGCACGGTGTTGCGCACATTTTCCATGCGCTGCGTGGCGCGCTCGCTGAGCGAATGCACGCCGCGGTGCACGTTGGCGTTGTCGTGTTCGTAGTAATGGCTGATTGCATCGATCACCGCACGCGGCTTTTGCGTGGTCGCCGCGTTGTCCAGATACACCAGCGGATGGCCGTGCACTTCCTGATGCAGCGTTGGAAATTGCGCGCGCAACGCATCGATATCGACGGTTGGTGTTGAAATTGTTTGTGCACTAACGGATGCGGTCATCGTCACACTCCGGGCTTTGGCAGCGCCGCCAGCAATTGCTGCGCAAAGAAATCATTCAGCGCGGGATTGCCGCTGTCGAGCAGGCCGGCTTTCAAAAATCCTTCGGTCAGCAATGCAATGGCGTCGTCGCGATTGATGCCGCGCGTGCGCAAATACAATAATTGCTCTTCGTCGAGCTGGCCGATGGTGGCGCCGTGTGCGCAACTGACTTCGTCGGCGTAAATTTCCAGCTCAGGCTTCGCGTCGATTTCCGCTTCATCGGACAGCAATAAATTGTGCGTGGTGAAATGGCCGTCGTTGTGGTGCGTATTCGCGGCGATATGAATACGGCCGTTAACGACGCCGCGGCTTTGATCGGCGGCAAGACCCTGCATCAAAATATCGCAGCGGCCGTGATCGCTGAGATGATCGACCGTGAAGTGATAATCGATGTGTTGTTGCTCGCTCGCTGCAAACGCACCGCGCGCAATAAATTCCGCATTCGGCGCGTCGAGACGCACGTAAATACCGTTGCGAATACGATTTTTCAATTGCGCTTCGCTGGCACTTTCCAATACTTGCAGTTGCAGGCGCGCATCGCGACCGACGCTGCTTTCGACCACACCTAAATGCTGCGCCTGTGCGCCGTCGCGATTGATGCGCGCATAAATTAATTTGCTGTTGCGCTCAAGTTTCAGCGCGGTGTGCGAGCAGTGCAGATACGCGGCGGTCGCTGGTGCTGCGGAAAAATGTTCGACGATGGTCGCTTCGCTATTTTCACCGGCCCACACAATTAATTGGCTGATTTGATTGCCGGGTTGGCTGCTGCGTTGCGAAATTACGATTGGATGTTTCAGGCGCGCGCGCGGCTCGACCGTTAATACCCAAGTTTCCGGCGTCAGCGCGGTAACCAAATGTGCGAGCGGATCGGCGTGATGCACTGTGCGCAACCAATCGATCAGTGCGCTGTGTTGTTGCTCGCTCAAAGCGGATAACGGTTGCAGCGAAAATTTTTCGCGCTCGTCATTTTGCAATTGCTGATCGACGAGATAGCCGTGATTGAAATAAATCGCGTGGCCGCTCGGCACATCGAGATCCGCGTGCGGCGCATTTTCGTCCGGCGTAATCGGTGCCAGCGCGTGCTGCGTGCCGAATTCGGTCAGCCAGAAATCGGCGGGGCTGTAATGCCAGCTTTCCCAACGCTTGCTCGGCAAGCCGTTTAATTGCAGCTGCTGCAGCGAGGTTTCGCGCAACTGCCGCAGCCACAGCGGATCGCGTTGGGTCTGCAACCGCGCAGCAATTAATGCGGTGTATTGATCGAGTATGGTTTCGGATGCGCTCATCGCTTCATTCCACCGTTACGCCGCAATGCCGCGATAGCCATTGCGTTCAAGTTCTTCCGCCAACTCGATGCCACCGCTCGCAATAATTTTGCCGGCGGAAAGAATATGCACGTGGTCGGGCGGAATGTGATCGAGCAGACGGCGATAGTGCGTGATTAATAAAAAGCTGCGATCCGGCGCGCGCATATTGTTGACGACATCGCCGACGACTTTTAATGCGTCGATATCGAGACCCGAGTCGGCTTCATCGAGCAAACACAAATGCGGTTGCAGCAATAACATTTGCAGCAATTCGTTGCGTTTTTTCTCGCCGCCGGAAAAGCCTTCGTTGACACCGCGTTGCAAAAAACTCGCGTCGAGGTTGACGGTTTTCAAACCTTCGCGCGCGCGCTCCAACAATTGCAGCGCGTCGAGCGGGCCTTCGCCGAGTGCAGCGCGACGTGCATTCACGGCGGCTTTCAAAAATTGAATATTACTGACGCCCGGTACGGACACGGGATATTGATAGCTGAGAAACAAGCCGGCGCGAGCGCGGTCTTCGGCGCTTTTTTCGAGCAGATCGACGCCGTCTAATTCTACGCTGCCGCTGGTGACTTCGTAGCGCGGATCGCCGCTGAGTACACGTGTTAGCGTGCTTTTGCCGGAACCGTTCGGACCCATGATGGCGTGAACTTCGCCGGTGCCGATGGTGAGATTCAGGCCTTTCAGAATTTCGGTGCCATCGATGCTGGCGTGCAGATCGGAAATTTTCAGCATATCCATTCTCTCTATCACTTAAACGGGCCGCTTAATGTGCCCTGACTTAATTGGTGCCGCGAGCTGATTGAGCGCGCTGAGCGTTAACCGACGCTGCCTTCGAGACTGATTTCGAGCAGCTTCTGCGCTTCGACCGCAAATTCCATCGGCAGCTGATCGAACACTTCTTTGCAGAAACCGTTGACGATCATCGCCACAGCTTGCTCGGCGTCGATACCGCGACTGCGCAGATAGAACAATTGTTCTTCGTTGATGCGCGAGGTGCTGGCTTCGTGTTCGATCACCGCGCTCGGCTGTTTCGATTCGATATACGGGAACGTGTGCGCGCCGCATTGATTGCCGATCAGCAGCGAATCGCACTGCGTGTAATTGCGGGCGTTTTCGGCGCGCGGCGACATGCGCACCAAGCCACGGTATGCGTTTTGACTGCGGCCGGCGGAAATACCTTTCGAAATAATCGAGCTTTTGGTGTTCTTGCCAAGGTGAATCATCTTGGTGCCGGTGTCGGCTTGCTGCATATGCTTGGTCAATGCCACCGAATAAAATTCGCCGACGCTGTCGTCGCCGCGCAGGATCACGCTCGGGTATTTCCACGTGATCGCCGAGCCGGTTTCGACTTGCGTCCACGAAATTTTCGAGCGCGCGCCCAAACAAACGCCGCGCTTGGTGACGAAGTTATAAATGCCGCCGCGACCTTCTTCGTCGCCGGGATACCAGTTCTGCACGGTCGAGTATTTGATTTCGGCGCCTTCCAGCGCGATCAATTCGACCACCGCCGCGTGCAGCTGATTTTCATCGCGCTTCGGCGCGGTACAGCCTTCGAGGTACGACACGTAACTGCCTTTGTCGGCAATGATCAGCGTGCGTTCGAATTGGCCGGTATTGGCGGCGTTGATGCGGAAATACGTCGACAGTTCGAGCGGGCAACGCACGCCTTCGGGGATGTAAACGAACGAGCCATCGGAAAACACGGCCGAATTCAGCGCGGCGTAAAAGTTATCGCTCTGCGGCACGACCGAGCCAAGATATTTCTTCACCAGCTCCGGATGCAATTGCACCGCTTCGGAAATCGGGCAAAAAATCACGCCGGCTTTGTGCAGCGAGTCTTTAAAGGTGGTGGCGACCGAGACCGAATCGAACACTGCGTCGACCGCGACGCCCGCCAGCATCAATTGCTCATGCAATGGAATGCCGAGTTTTTCGTAGGTGCGCAGCAGCTCCGGATCGACTTCATCAAGGCTTTTGGGGCCATCGGCCATCGATTTCGGCGCGGAGTAATAGGTTATTTCTTCGAAATCGATCGGCGCAATGTTGAGTTTGGCCCAATCCGGCAGCGTCATTTGCTGCCATTTGCGAAACGCTTCCAGGCGCCAGTCGAGCACGAATTGCGGCTCGTTTTTCTTGGCCGAAATAACGCGCACCACATCCTCGCTGAGGCCGGGCGGAATGCGATCTTCTTCGATGTCGGTATAAAACCCGTGCTCGTACTCGCTTTGTACTAGGGCGTCGAGAGTGGAGGTCGAGTCGGCGGCGTTGCTCATTGGCTGTCTCCCGGACAAAGTAACGGTAAGTAACAGGCCGGTGAATTGGGAGGTGGCTAGGGAATAGAATACTAAAATAGTAGGGTATTAAAATCAATACTAAATTGGTATTCTCTGTGCTCTTGCAGAGAGCCCTGACCATGTTACGTATCGGAAAACTGGCTGACTACGGTTTATTGATCGCCGATTGCTTGGCGGGCGCGCCGGATCAGCTCACCACTGAAGCCATCGTGCAGCAGACCGGTTTGCCGGATGCGACCGTGCGCAAGCTGCTGCGTCATCTGGTCGACGCCGGTTTGGTCAGCTCGCGCCGTGGTTTGAAGGGCGGCTATCGACTGAGTCGAACCGCTGATCGTATTTCCGTCGCGGAGCTGATCGCGGCGATCGAAGGCCCGATCGGGCTCACCGAGTGCACGCACGATGACGATCACTGCACGTTGTCGCCGGGCTGCGGCATGCGCGGCAACTGGCATGTCATCACCGATCTGATCAACCGCCAGCTGGCGACCATCACGCTGGCCGACATGGCGGGCGACCTCAATCATCGCGGCGCCAGCCGTATTGCGCTGACCGCCCTCGCCAATTAATCCGCTGTTTCGCATCTAATCCGGCTGTCCGGAATTCTCCTTCTATACTCAGAACTCAATTGGTGCTCAGCCAGCGTTTCAGGTCTAGAGAAAAATCTTCGTGTCCAGCATTGATGCCGCTCCTTATGCAGCAACGTCGCGCTTTGCCGCTAACGGCTCGCAATCTACTGCGCGTTTGCGGCGGTTGGCAGTCGCGGTGCTGCTGATCTGGGGATTAGCCATGCTGGGCTTTTTCTTTCATTTTTACGGCGCTAATCCGCTCGTGGATAACCTCAAACTTGTACATTTTGATGCGGCTTTGCTGCCCGCAACTCCGCATGTCGGCGCGATTAACGCGGTTTATTTTGTCGATGGCGAATGCCCGTGCAGCCGCAATCTCAGGGCGCAGATAGAAACCTTTCAACACAGTTATGGCGCTTCGCTGCAGCAATCCATCGTGGCTGCCGCAGACCGGGCTGCTCCGACAGTAGCGTCCACAATCCCGCTCGATATTGCCGTAGCCAAACGGCTTCGCGCCGCAGTGCCGGCGTTTCCTGCCGTGGCGATTTGGGATGCGAGCGGCAAGCTCGCTTATTTCGGTCCGCTCGCCGCCGGGCTCGATTGCGGCGCAGCCAGCGATAGTTTTGTCAGTGCGACGTTGCGCCGCTTGAGTCGCGGGCAGACGCCAGTCGCCGCGCCGGCCGATGCGGTCGGCTGTTTTTGTTCAACGCCGGGTTCCTCGCCCGCTACTTATTGATCAATAGAAAGGAGTTACCGGCTATGCAAAACAGCGCAGATTTCGAAAACCGCGACCGCGACGTCGATCTTTTTATGCTGGCGATTGCTGCCGGTTTGTTCGCTTTCAGTCTGGCGCTGGCGGCCTGGTACTCGACCTGGCTGCAATCGCTGTTGATTGGCGGCGGCACGCTGGCGATGTTGGCGCTGGTTTATCAATTGGCGCCGGGCACCGTGCTCAGCCGCTGCGCATTCGCGGCCGGATTCATGGTGTTTACCGCACTGCATGTGCAGCAGTCGGACGGCATGGTCGAAATGCATTTCGGCGTGTTCGTGTTGCTCGCGATCCTGCTGTATTACCGCGATTGGCTGCCGATCGTGGTCGCCGCCGCTGTCATCGCCGTGCATCACGTGTTGTTTTTCTACTGGCAGACGCAGGGCATGGGCGTCAGTGTTTTAGCCGATGCGCACGAGCATTGGTGGGTGATCGGGCTGCATGCCGCCTACGTTGTGGTTGAGGCGGCGGTGTTGTGCCTGATGGCAAACCGCTCGCGCACGGAAGCCAATGAAGCGCTGGAAATCATGCGTGTGACCCGCGCCATCAGCAGCGACAACACCATCGATTTAACCCATCGCGTGCAGGGCGGCTCGCTCGTCGGCAACAGCTTTAATGCGGTGCTCGGCGATCTCGAACAGTTGGTGCGGCAGGCGCATGTGTCGGCCGAGAACATCAATGGCTCCGGCGATGAACTGGCAGGGTTGATGGCGAGCTTGAACGATGTCGCCGCGCGGCAGAAGCGCGAAACCGAAATGGTCGCAGCGGCCATCGAGCAAATGTCCGTCGCGGTCCGCGAAGTGGCGAGCAACGCCGAAGAAGCCTCATCGTCGGCCGGTCGCGCCGACCAAAGCGCCCACGCCGGCAACGCTGCCAGCACGACCATGGCGCAGGAAATCGACAATCTCGCCGCGCAGATCGGCAATGCGGCCGGCACGGTGGCCGAACTCAACGACAACAGCGCGCGTATTGGCTCGGTGTTGGACGTGATTCGCGGCATCGCCGAACAGACCAATCTGTTGGCGCTGAACGCTGCGATCGAGGCGGCGCGGGCCGGCGAGCTGGGGCGCGGCTTCGCGGTAGTGGCGGACGAAGTGCGCACGCTGGCATCGCGCACACAGCAATCGACGGCGGAAATTCAGGGCATGATCCAAAGCTTGCAGGCCGGCAGCCGCGCGGCAGTCGACGCGATGGATTCGAGCCAGCGCAGCGTCGAGGTATGCGTGGCCGAAACCCATCGCAACCGCGAGCTGCTGCAGGATGTCAGCGCGGCGGTAAACGATATCAGTCGCATGAATCAAATGATCGCGGCGGCCACGCATGAGCAAAGCAGCGTCAGCAGCGAAGTGGCGCGCAATGTCGCCAGCATTCACGGCTTGAGCGAAATGGTTACGGCGCAGGCAACACAGGTCGCTGGTGCCGGCACCGCATTGCGCCAACAGTCTCAGCATTTGGAGCAGGTGGTCTCGCGGTTCCGCGTCAGCAGCTGAGAAAAAGCCGTTTTTTGATCAGGAGCGCAGTAGCTCCAGCTCGCGATTGAGTTTGCGCAGATGCGCGTCGATCGCGACGCCCTTGGTCCGCGCCACGCCCACCGCCAGAATATCGATCACTGCCATATGCGCGAGTCGCGACGGCAGCGGCCGGTAGTGCTCGCTGTCTTCCTCGACATCGACATGCAGCGGAATATCGCTTTGCTCAGCCACTGGCGTGCCGCTCGGCGCCAACCCGATAACACAGGCGCCGGCCTGCTGCGCCAGCGCCATCGCGTCGATCAAGGCGCGCGTGCGCCCACTCTGTGAAATCGCCACTACCACATCGTTCGCGCTCAACGACAACGCCGACATCGCCTGAATATGCGGATCGGAATACGCCGCGCTCGAAATCTGTAATCGAAAAAACTTGTGCTGCGCATCGATGGCCACGGCGCTTGATGCGCCGAAACCGTAAAACTCCACGCGTCCCGCTTTCGCCAATTCGAATACCGCGCGCTCAATCGCGGCGGTGTCGATGCTCTCGCGCACGCGCTTCAACGTGTCGAGCAACGCATCGAATACTTTGAAGGTGTAATCGCGCGCCGAATCTTTTTCGCTAATACTGAATTGTTCGATGCGCGGATTGTTGGCGAGGTATTGCGCCAGTTCGAGTTTGAAGGTCTGAAAGCCGTTGCAATCGATGGCGCGACAGAAGCGCACCACGGTCGGTTCGCTGACACGCGCTTCCTGCGCCAAATCGACGATGCGCATATGAATAACCTGGTCGGGATGTGCCAGCACGAAGTCGGCGACCTTGCGCTCGGATTTACGCAACTGCGCACGCGCGTTGTTGATGCTGAGAAAAATATTCGATGACACGCGGCAATCCCAAACCAATTTCGGCGAATTGTAGTCCATTCAGTCTCGGTGTCGTCTGGTAAACTGGCGCGATGGATGTCTCTCATATTCTCAACGATCTCAATGATGCACAGCGCGCCGCGATCACTGCCGACCCCGGCAGCATGCTCGTGCTCGCTGGTGCCGGTTCCGGCAAAACACGCGTGCTGGTGCATCGCATCGCGTGGCTGATTCAGGCTGAAGGTTTTTCGCCGCACAGCGTATTGGCGGTGACGTTCACCAATAAAGCCGCGCGCGAAATGCGCGAGCGTATCGATCATTTGCTCGGCCCCTATGCCGCGACGGGCATCAGTACGCGCGGCATGTGGGTCGGTACCTTTCACGGCCTCGCGCACCGTTTATTAAAAGCGCACGCGCCCGACGCCGGGCTACCGGATAATTTTCAAATTATCGATTCCGAAGATCAGTTGCGCATGCTCAAGCGTATTCATCGCGAATTGGAAATCGACGAAGCGCGCTGGCCACCGAAACAATCGCAGTGGTTTATCAATGCGCAAAAAGATGAAGGGCTGCGCGCTGCGCATCTCGATCATCAGAGCAAAGATATTTTTCAGCAGATGATGTTGAAGGTGTATCACGCTTACGAGCAGGCGTGCGAACGTCAGGGCGTGGTCGATTTCGCCGAGCTGTTATTGCGCGCGCACGAATTGTGGTTAAAAAAACCAGCGATCCTGCAGCATTATCAACAGCGTTTTCGCTACATGTTGGTCGATGAGTTTCAAGACACCAACGCTGTGCAATATGCATGGCTGCGCGTGCTCGCCGGCGATCGCATTCCGATTACTGCCGTCGGCGATGACGATCAATCGATTTACGGTTGGCGCGGTGCGCGCATCGAAAATATTCAGCAATTCTCGAAAGATTTTTCCGGCACGCAATTAGTTCGGCTCGAACAAAATTACCGCTCGACGGCGACCATTCTGGCTGCGGCGAATGCGGTGATAGCGAATAACAACGGCCGTCTCGGTAAAGAATTGTGGACCAGCGGCGAAGAGGGCGAATTGATTTCGCTGTACGCCGCGTTCAATGAAATGGACGAAGCGCGTTTCGTCGTCGAGCGTTTGCAAGATTGGATTGCGCACGGCAATGCGCGCAGTAGCGCGGCGATTTTGTACCGCTCCAACGCGCAATCGCGGGTGATGGAAGAAGCGCTGATTCGCAGCGGCGTGCCGTATCGTATTTACGGCGGCCTGCGTTTTTACGATCGGCTCGAAATTAAAAATGCGGTCGCATATTTGCGTTTGTTAATTAATCGCCACGACGACACCGCCGTGGAGCGCACCATCAATACACCGACGCGCGGCATCGGCGATAAAACAGTTCAAGTCGTGCGCGATTTTGCGCGCGAACAACGCGTGTCGATGTGGCGCGCCGCGCACGAAGTGATTGCGCACAATTTGTTGCCGGCGCGGGCATCGAATGCACTGTCGCAATTTCTGCAGTTGATCGATCGTCTCGATGTCGAAACCAAAGACATGACGCTCGATGAATTGACCGATCACGTCTTGCGTCACTCGGGCCTTATCGATTTTCATAAGCAGGAAAAAGGCGAGAAAGGTCAGGCGCGCGTCGAAAACTTACAGGAATTAGTTATCGCCACCGCTTCGTTCACGGTCGAGGACGAAACGCTGCCGCTGCTCAATGCATTTCTCGATCAGGCTGCGCTCGATTCCGGCGATCACGAAGCGGCGGAATTTGAAGACAGCGTACAGTTGATGACGCTGCACTCGGCGAAGGGTTTGGAATTTCCGCTCGTGTTTATCGTCGGGCTCGAAGAAAATTTATTTCCGCACAAAATGTCGATGGACGATCCGACCCGTCTCGAAGAAGAGCGCCGCCTTTGTTATGTCGGCATCACCCGCGCCAAAGAAAAGTTGTTTTTAACTTACGCCGAATCGCGGCGCTTGTACGGCGAGGATAATTACCATTCGCCGTCGCGCTTTCTGCGCGAGATTCCGAAAAAATTATTGCAGGAAGTACGCTTGCAAACCAGCGTCACGCGGCCGGTGTCGTCGTCGCACAATAATTACAGCGGCAACAACCCCAACGAAAATCACACCGGAATTAATTTAGGGCAACGCGTGTATCACGAATTATTTGGCGAAGGCGTGGTGTTGAATTTCGAAGGACGCGGTGCTGCAGCGCGTGTGCAGGTGAATTTTTCCGACGAGGGCAGTAAGTGGTTGGTATTGCAGTACGCCAACTTACAAATGCTGGCTTGAGCTTTTTATTATTTTGGTGCGCTAACTTTTCGTTTTAACATTAACTGTTCGTTAGCGCGCGTCTTTGTTTTTTAAAATACTGATTTTGTAAACGTCGCTCTTAAGTGTCGGCACAAGCGTTAAAACAGTCGGAATACCGATCAGGCTTTAACGGGCCGCGTGCGACCTTTTTCGTCGAGCGAGACAAATACGAATTCGCCTTCGGTCACTTTTACTTGTTCGAAATTATCGGCGTGTGTGATCCACACTTCGACATTGATGCGCATTGAGCTGCGACCTACTTCGAGCACATCGGTATAGCAGCTGACCACGGAACCGACCTGTACCGGCGTGTAAAACGCCATGCCGTTAATGGCGACGGTGACGCAGCGGCCTTTGGCGATACGCGATGCTAAAATCATGGCCGCCAAGTCCATTTTCGATACCAGCCACCCGCCGAAGATATCGCCTTTCGCGTTGTTTTCTTTTGGCATGGCAACCGTTTGCAACGAAAGCTCGCCGCGCGGGGTTGGGGTGTCGTCGATATCTACTTCTTTCATGGCGTTGCCTGTATCGTTATAGGATGCTCGCGAAGTGTAGCAGGGTCGCACAATTCTCGAAATTAAAGTGTTGTAGGCATAATAAAAAGACAAATCGATTTCAGTTTTGCTAAAGCATTTTTATTTGCGTTCCTGCATTTGTGTTAGTCCATCTGAGTTATTACAGAGGCGTTATGGAAAGTATTCAGCGGCAAACCGTGTTAATCGATCTGCTGGCCGGCCAGCATCCCAATGGCAAGCCGGTGCTAGAAAAAGTGCGCGCGTTGGCCGAGCCGGGCGCCGAATCGGGGAAAGATGCTTATTGTTTATTGCAGTCGCCGTTATTTGTTACCGGTGCTGCGTGTGGCGACATTATCGACATGCTGCAAAATAATCCGGGCCGGTTTCGCGTGCGCGAGCGCAGCGGGCAACTCGCGGTGCGCGTATTTTGCCGCGACGGCGTGACGCAGCTCGAAAATGAATTAACGCCAGCGGTGGAAATGCTCGACGGTCAGCTCGATGTGCAAAGTGAACGCGCGCTCGTTTATAGCATTCACGTCGCGGTGGGCTTTCACGAAATCGAGCAAGTGTTCGACGCGCATGTCGGCACCCTGGAAAACGCCACTTGGTCCTACGGCAATGTGTACGACCCGGAAACCGGCGCGCCGCTGGAATGGTGGGAAGATTTATTAAATCCGTGAACTAACAGTGCGCGTAAGGCGCGAGGAGTTGGGCCATGGCCACATACTCTCCTATCACGCAATTGCCGACACACGCGGTGAGCAATCAACCGCCGCCGCTCGAAAATATCAATTTATTCGAACTCGATAATGCCTTGATCGAAGGCCTGCAGCGCGAAGGTGCCGCAGCGGCGCGCGACACCCTCGCTGTTTTTGGTGCGCAGGTTGGTTCCGAAGAAATTCTCAAAGCCGGCGAATTGGCCAACCGCTTCCCACCGCAATTAAAAACATTTAATCGCTTCGGCCAACGTATCGATGAAGTCGAATTTCATCCCGCCTATCACGGGTTAATGCAGCTCGGGTTAAGTGCCGGTATTCATTCGATGGCATGGAGCGGCGGCAGTCATGTCGCGCACGCAGCGTCCGAATATTTATTGGTGCAGAGCGAGGCTGGCGTGTGTTGCCCGATGACGATGACATATGCCGCAATTCCAGTTTTGGGTCGCCACGCAGATCTTGCGAATACGTGGCTGCCGAAAATTCTCGCCAATGATTACGACGCGGCCGTACTACCGTTTTCAGAGAAGAGCGCGCTGACAATCGGCATGGCGATGACGGAAAAGCAGGGCGGTTCCGATGTGCGTGCAAACACCACACGCGCGCAAAAAATTTCCGCGAGCGAATATCGATTAACAGGACACAAATGGTTTTGCTCGGCACCGATGAGCGATGCATTTTTAACGCTGGCGCAAACCGAACGCGGCTTAACGTGTTTTTTCGTGCCGCGCTGGCAGCCCGATAACACGCGCGATCATTTTTTTATTCAACGCTTGAAAGATAAGTTGAGCAATCGCGCGAACGCTTCCGCAGAGATTGAATACAGCAATACATTTGCGCAATTGCTCGGCGAAGAAGGGCACGGCGTTAAAACAATTTTGGAAATGGTGCATCACACGCGGCTCGATACCTGTCTCGCTGCTGCTGCGCTAATGCGCCAGGCTTTTGTGCAGGCCGCGCATCATGCAAATTATCGCAGCGCATTCGGCAAGCGTTTGATCGAGCAGCCGCTGATGCAAAACGTACTTGCCGATATGGCGTTGGAATCGGAAGCGGCGCTGTTGTTGACGCTGCGTATCGCGCGCGCTTACGACGAAGCGGCGCACGATGCAGACGCTGCGCAATTCGCGCGTATCGCCGTTGCCATCGGAAAATATTGGGTGAATAAACGCACGCCAAATTTAGTCTATGAGGCAATGGAGTGTTTGGGTGGTAACGGTTATGTCGAGGAATCGCTATTGCCGCGTTTATATCGCGAAGCGCCGCTCAACAGTATTTGGGAAGGCTCGGGCAATGTGATTTGTCTCGATGTGCTGCGCGCGCTGGCGCGCGAGCCAAATAGTTTGACGCTGCTGCTCGCTGAAATTGGCGTTGCGGTGCAAGACGTACGTATCGCACGCGCGGTCGACACAGTTAAAAAATTGCTGACAAAAACCGCTGCGCTGGAAAACCAGGCGCGCCGCTTAGTCGAAACGTTAGCCTTATTGCTGCAGTCGAGTTTGATGCTGCGGTATGCGCCGACAATAAATGCCGAAGCCTTTATCGAATCGCGATTAAACGGTGTGGGAGGTTTTGCGTATGGCGTGTTGCCGGCAGGAACTGCTTGCCGAGAGATTCTGCAGCGCGCGTGGCCGCGACTGAATTAGTCACGGCAGCGCGCGTGCAGTTAACACTTAGTTTCTGTTGGAGCCCGAACGCTTGCGATCGATTTCCGTCAGGAATTTTTTGCGCAGGCGCACGCTCAGCGGGGTGACTTCCACCAATTCATCGTCTTCGATAAATTCGAGTGCTTGCTCCAAGCTGTGGCGAATTGGCGGTGTCAGCACGATGTTTTCATCGGTACCGGACGCGCGCATGTTCGTCAGCTTTTTACCTTTGGTCGGATTGACGACGAGGTCATTGCCGCGCGAGTGCAGACCGATGATTTGGCCTTCGTAGATTTCGGCATTCGGCTCGATAAACATGCGGCCGCGCTCCTGCAAAGCGAACAGCGAGAAGCCGAGTGTTTTACCGGCGACCATCGAAACCAATACACCGTTCTGACGCTGCGCCACTTCGCCGATTTTCACCGGGCCGTAGTGATCGAACACGGATGTCATGATGCCGCCGCCCTGGGTCATGGTCAGGAATTGCGAGCGGAAGCCGATGATGCCGCGCGACGGCACGATGAATTCCAAGCGCACGCGACCTTTACCATCCGGCATCATGTTTTTCAGATCGGCTTTGCGACGACCGAGTTCTTCCATGACCGAACCTTGGTGTTGCTCTTCGCAGTCGATAACCACTTGCTCGTACGGTTCTTGAATTTCGCCGTCGACAACTTTCTGCACGACTTCTGCGCGCGACACGCCCATTTCAAAACCTTCGCGACGCATGTTTTCGATCAGTACCGACAGATGCAATTCGCCGCGACCGAACACGCGGAATTTATCCGGCGTTTCACCCGGCTCAACGCGCAGTGCCACGTTGGCGATCAATTCGCGCTCAAGACGCTCTTTAATATTGCGCGAGGTAACGTATTTGCCTTCTTTGCCGGCGAACGGCGAGTCGTTGACCTGGAAGGTCATGCTCACGGTCGGTTCGTCGACGGTCAACGGTGGCAATGCTTCGGGCTTTTGCGGATCGCAAATGGTGTCGGAAATTTTCAGACCGTCGATACCGGTGATGCAGACGATGTCGCCGGCTTCCGCCATGTCCACGTCCTGACGGTCGAGGCCGAGATAGCCCATTACCTGCAGCAGGCGGCCGGTGCGGGTTTTGCCATCGGCGCCGACAATGACTACCGGCGTGTTGGGCTTGATGCTGCCGCGCGAAATGCGACCGACGCCGATAACGCCGACATAGCTCGAATAATCGAGTGCGGAAATCTGCATTTGGAACGGGCCGTCGACGTCGACTTTCGGTGCCGGCACTTTGTCGACAATCGCTTGATAGAGTGGTGTCAGATCTTCGGCCAGATCGGCGTAGTCGTCGCCAGCTTTGCCGAGCAGAGCTGAGGCGAAAATAATCGGGAAGTCGAGTTGCTCGTCAGTGGCGCCGAGACGGTCGAACAGATCGAACACTTGGTCGACAACCCAGTCTGGGCGCGAGCCGTCGCGGTCGACCTTGTTGATTACAACGATCGGATTCAAGCCATTTTCAAACGCTTTTTGCGTGACGAAGCGGGTTTGCGGCATGGGACCGTCAACCGCGTCGACCAGCAACAATACGGAGTCAACCATCGACAGCACGCGCTCGACTTCACCGCCGAAATCGGCGTGGCCCGGGGTGTCGACGATATTGATATGGGTACCTTCGTATTCAACCGCACAATTCTTCGCCAGAATCGTGATGCCGCGTTCTTTTTCAAGATCATTCGAATCCATTACGCGTGCATCGACGTGCTGATTCTCGCGAAATGTACCCGACTGGCGAAGCAGTTGGTCGACGAGGGTCGTCTTGCCATGATCGACGTGAGCGATGATGGCGATGTTACGGATGGCGCGTTTAGTATTTGACATGGTCTTGGTAAGAAGCAGGACTCGGGAAACCGCACATTATAGCATGCTGCGACGCACGAATTTTAGAAAAGGCGTGGTATTTCAAAGAGTTGCTTGCAATTACGCCACAGTGGGAAAGCCGCGGACATATGGAATATTGACCGTTGGCCCTATGGCATTGCCTGGTGAACCAGCCGCTCCGGAGCCAGCACGCCGAATTCCTTGATCTGCCCGGTTCCGAGCAGTTGGCCATCGGCTGCGCGATACACGCGCACCCTGCCCTCCTGGTGCGGGATTGACATGCCTTCCTTGCCGAGCGCAAGGCGCTGGCCGTGCAAAAACCGCTGCGCCAGATCCGCTCCCAGCGAAATGGCGGGAAATGTGGATAACAACGCATCTACCGGCGCCAGCCGCGCGGCGCGCCCGGTTTCCGGCAGGTCGGTCAAGGCTTCGATAGTAAGTGCCCCGGCCAGCGAGAGATCGCCGACCGCGATACGGCGCAATGCGCGCAGGTGAGCGCCGCAGCCGAGCGCGTTGCCGATATCCTCGCCCAGGACACGGATATAGGTACCCTTGCTGCAAGCGACTCGCAGGCTCAGGAATGGGGCTTGGTAATCGAGCAATTCAAGTGCATGAATGGTGACGCGGCGGGCTTCCCGCTCGAGCGTCACGCCGGCGCGCGCATATTCATACAGCGGCTTGCCGTCGCGCTTCAGAGCAGAATACATAGGCGGCACCTGATCGATTTCACCGCGGAAGCGTTCAAGGACCGCGGCAATCTGTTCCATCGCGACATCGACTTGGCAAGAAGCGAGTATCTCGCCTTCGGTATCGCCGGTGGTCGTCGCGACGCCCAGATGCACTACCGTGTCATAGGTCTTGTCCGCGTCGAGCAGGTCTTGCGCAAATTTGGTCGCTTCGCCAAAACACAGCGGCAGCAGCCCGGTTGCAAACGGATCGAGCGTGCCGGTATGGCCGGCCTTTTCCGCATTCAACAGCCGCTTGGCCTTGATCAGTGCATCGTTGCTGGATAGACCGACCGGTTTATCCAGCAACAGGACGCCATGCACCGGCACCCGTTTTCTTCGGGATGGGAAACTTGCCATCTTTGAATTGTTCCTCAGCCCTCGTCCGCATCCTTCGCGCGGCTCGCGTTGGCTTCGTCGATCAGTTTCGACAATTCCATGCCGCGCGCAGTCGACGTGTCATGAATGAAATGCAATTCAGGCAGTGTATGAATCGTCAGCCGGCGCCCGAGCTGGCCGCGGACGAAGCCGGAGGCCTTCGTCAGGCCCTCGATGGTGTTGCGGATATCATCCTTGTTATCACTGAGCATGGTGAAGAATACCTTCGCATGCGCATAATCGGGCGTGATCTGCACTTCGGTAATGGTGATCATGCCGACGCGCGGATCTTTCAGCTCGAAGGAAATGATTTCAGCCAGATCGCGTTGAATCTGGTCAGCCACGCGCAGACCGCGGGCCGGGATGTTTTTACTGTGTTTAGCCATGATGACAGACTCCGCAAGCGCGGGTTGAATGAACCGGCGGCGCCGGTTCAATGGCGCGCCTGGGTACAAAAGAATAACGGCACCGAAAACCGGTGCCGTTACATTGCTGGCTTACAGGGTACGGGCAACTTCCTGGACTTCGAAGACTTCCAGTTGATCGCCTTCCTTGATGTCGTTGAAGTTCTTCAGGGTCAAACCGCATTCGAAGCCGGACTTGACTTCCTTCACGTCGTCCTTGAAACGCTTGAGCGAATCGAGTTCGCCGGTCCAGAGCACGACATTGTCGCGCAACAGGCGTACCGACGCGCCACGCTTGACCAATCCTTCCAGCACATAGCAACCGGCGATTGCGCCGACCTTGCTGACCAGGATGACCTGGCGGATTTCGACCAGGCCCAGCGCCTGCTCGCGCTTCTCCGGCGCCAGCATGCCCGACATCGCCGCCTTGATCTCGTCCACCGCATCGTAAATGATGTTGTAGTAACGGATATCGACGCCATTCGACTCGGCCAGCTTGCGCGCCTGAGCGTCGGCACGGGTGTTGAAGCCGATGATGACCGCCTTGGAAGCCACCGCAAGGTTGACGTCCGATTCGGTAATGCCACCGACGCCGGCATGCACGACCTGCACCCGCACTTCGCTGGTCGACAGCTTTTGCATCGAATGCACCAGCGCTTCCTGCGAACCCTGCACGTCGGTCTTGATGATCATCGGCAGGTTCTTGACTTCGCCTTCGGCCATCTGCTCGAACATGTTTTCCAGTTTCGCCGCCTGCTGCTTGGCCAGCTTGACGTCGCGGAACTTGCCTTGACGGAACAGGCCGATTTCACGCGCCTTGCGTTCATCCGCCAGCACCGTGACTTCTTCACCGGCATTCGGCACTTCGGTCAGGCCCTGGATTTCAACCGGGATCGATGGACCGGCTTCGGTAATGCTCTTGCCATTTTCATCGAGCATGGCGCGTACCCGTCCGTAAGCCGAACCAGCCAGCACGACATCGCCGCGCTTCAAGGTGCCGGTTTGCACCAGGATCGTCGCGACCGGACCACGGCCCTTGTCGAGTTTCGATTCGATCACGAGGCCGCGGGCCGGCGCGTCGACCGGCGCTTTCAGTTCCATCACTTCCGCCTGCAACAGCACCTGTTCCAGCAGAGCGTCGATACCTTCGCCGGTCTTCGCCGATACCGGGACGAATGGCGATTCGCCGCCGTATTCTTCCGGCACGACCTGTTCGGCCACCAATTCCTGCTTCACGCGGTCGAGGTTCGAGCCTGGCTTGTCGATCTTGTTGATCGCCACCACCAGCGGAACGCCGGCCGCTTTCGCATGGGCGATCGCTTCCCGCGTTTGCGGCATGACGCCGTCATCGGCCGCCACCACGAGAATGACGATATCGGTCGCTTTCGCGCCGCGTGCCCGCATGGCGGTAAATGCTTCATGGCCTGGCGTATCCAGGAAGGTAATCATCCCGCGCGGCGTTTCGACGTGATAAGCGCCGATATGCTGCGTGATGCCGCCGGCTTCGCCCGACGCCACTTTGGCGCGCCGGATATAGTCCAGCAGCGAGGTCTTGCCGTGATCGACGTGACCCATGACGGTGACCACCGGCGCGCGTGGCAACGCCTCGACGTCAGCATGATCGACACCCTCTTCGAGCAGCGCTTCCGGATCGTCCAGCTTGGCCGGATGCGCGGTGTGGCCCATTTCCTCGACCAGGATCATTGCGGTTTCCTGATCGAGCACCTGGTTGATGGTGACCATCTGCCCGAGCTTCATCA
>JAQGNY010000017.1 GCA_028293825.1 Verrucomicrobiaceae bacterium | reverse complement strand
GCTGCAACCAGCGCCCGCCACCAAAATCGGACAGCCCGGCATTACTAACAGCCTGATTAATTAATGATGTCGATGAGAGCGGAACAATGCTTTTGATATCGAGATTTTCGCCGAGCTGGTTCAACGTTGCCATCCAGTCGGGACGGGGCGATGGAGTCCATTCGGAGCGACGATCGTAATTGGTGGATTCACAATTTATTTTATTATTCATATTCCAAAAATAATCCTGCAGATGGACGCATATTAATCGACTAAATCGCGTAAAAAAATAAAATAAATTTTCTTTATTATTTTAATAAATCACAATTAATTTATTAATTAAAAATTAACATCAAATTAAAAATTCAAGGCATGCACGTCGTTACTCCTAGCCACATCGTACAAACGACGCACAGAACTATTTTTAGAAAAATAATTGCAGAGTACCGAAGTAGCCAGCTTACTAAACAGTAAACCATGTTTTCGGAACGCAGCTTTTCAAAAAAATCACCCACAAAAGCCGCAGGGAAAATAAACTCAGAGAAGCCAAGCGTTAACAACGTTAGTGAATTCACACCGACCAAACATCCTAACAGCGATTAAACGGGGTGATAATCCGCCAAATTCAAACAGTATATTTAACTCCGCTGAACAATCCATAAGGCGATTACGTTGCCTAGCCGTCATCAAGCATCGATTTCTTGGAGATATTACAAGGTTCTCGCATTAGAAGGCGCTGAAAGCTAAACCCCAAGCACACCCACATCGCGCCCAAGGGATGAGTTTTTATGATCACGCTTACTTATGGGAAGCGTCACATCGAGTCATTTTCTTGGGTAAAATCGACAAGTTGAAAGCCAACTACATAGATACGTTGATAAACCGTGGCGAAAACTAAAGCGGATCTACCTCCTAATCGCTCGGAGCCAGAAACTAAAAAATCGCCTCACCCGCGGCAAATTGACACATTAAAAAAATGTAACAAAAAAAACACAACGCCCAATACAGCAGATGCTAGATCGGACAATTTTGTTTCGACTTAACGAAGACTCTGAGTAGACCATCACCACCGATGCTAAAATTGGAAACTGATTTAATTTGTAGAGCGCATCATCGCGAAAGGGCGTCACTGATTGGCCATCACCGGCCAATAATAAAGTCAGCAGCCTATTTGGAGGAACGTTAAATTAGAAGCAAATGCACGTCTCTCACACGACGCCTCGCACGCTTAGCAGAAACATTATCTGCTCACCTTGTGAACAATTGAATTTTATTTTCCATCCAGTCAAATTCGTTGGATTTTATCGGCGCGCTAAATATTTCTTAAGCAACGCACTGTCAAAAACACTCTTCCTAAACTTTTATTTACACTGACTAATAGTAAGACTTAAATAATAAGCTTCGCTTTAATCAGTTGAATTTAATTAACTTTAAAAATTAAAAATCTACTCTCGGTTCTCTTACAATCTCGCGACAAAAAAACCGCCAACTTCTCAATTTCCTTACAAGGCTTGGCTTAAATGCCGCACTTGTGGGAAGATCGAAACCGTATCGGCATTTCTCAACGGGCAACGTGTTTTCATACAATCTATCGACTGATTCGCACGTTCCGGCCCAAATAATGAAAATAATATTGAGGGATCAGACATGCGTGTTTCTATCGATAAAGCAGGTGTTTACAACTACTGCATTCGCGGCGTTGACAGCCATTCGGGTAAAGCGGGATTTCGGATCGCGCAACAAATTGAAGCAATGATTGCAGATGGCGGCCTGACCAATGGTTCGGCCATTGCGACCGAAGCCAGTTTGCGCTCGCAGCTGCAAACCGGACACAGCACGTTGCGCCAAGCCATTCGTATTTTGGAATCGCGCTACGCGTGCCGGATGCGACGCGGACCGGGTGGCGGACTTTTTGTCAGCAAGCCCACACGCGACGAAGCACTTATCGCTATCGTTAATTATTTACGCAGCGATGGCGCGGAATTGTGGGAACTTAACGAAGCGTTAATTCAGCTCGATTGGTTGGCACTTAAAGCGTTGGATACAGCCGCCAATCGCGTCACTCACGTCACGGCTTCCACGCAATTAATTCACACGCCGATTGGTACCAGCGCAATTCAGTCGGCCAATCGCGTGCTCAGTTTTTTCGCGACTGCAATCCACACGGCATTGCGAGCCGGTGAACCCGATAGCGAAGTTACAACTCGAAATACAAACTGCGCGTCGATTCAAAATGCCGACTGCAACGGTAAAACCATAACCAGCGCCGCTAAATTCGCGGACCAGTTGCGCGCACAAATTCAACAGCAGAGCGGTTTATCCGCAACGGATATTTGGCTCGGCACCGAAGAAGAACTGTGCGATCGCTATGTCGTCAGCCGCGCAGTATTGCGGCAGGCGTTATGTATTTTGGAAGCCGATGGCATCAGCATGGCGCGACGCGGGCGCAGCGGTGGCGTGCTCGCACGCAAGCCCGATCCCGGCCGCGCCATCGATATTGTCGCCGGTTACTTGTCCAGCGATAGCAGCCTGCATCAGGACGAGTTGGCGTTTTCGCACGCTCTGTACGAAGTCACTACCAAGCTTGCGTGCGAACGCTGGTCGGCACTCGATGATCAACGTTTTCTGTCGCTGACCGCGCAAGGTATTCCACAGTTTTGCGGCAACGCCACGATGAGCTGTTTCGATATCGAATGGAAAGCCATGCGCAATCGCCCGCTGGAATTCCTGATGCGCGCATTGGCTGCTTACAACACGCGCTTTCTCAGCAACGGGTTCAACGCAAGCGCAGCGGCAATGCGACAACTGCACGACTCTCATCTCGACAGACTGCGCGCAATCGCCGACCGCGACGCCGCTGCGGCCGGTCAAATTTTTGCGCGGCGCATGGCGTTGTTCGAGCAACTCAATTTGATGCAGGTTTAACTGCTCGATAAATCCGTGCTTATTGCACAGCGAGAGTGGCTCGTGCGCCACTCCTCGCCTAGCCATTCAAATTGTTTTTGCCAATGACCGCTGATAGCGATAAAGCAATGCCGCACTGAAAATCGTAATGGCGAAATCGATCGAAAAAACAATTACTGGCGTCGATGTCAAATCCGGTAGATAAGGCGTCGCAGCCATCGCCCGTCCCACGCAAATACACGCCATATAAAGCACTAGAAAACGCAACGCCTCCTCTGCTCGCCGTGCATCGATCGCTCCCCACAGGCAATACAAACCCACCGATATGCCCTGCAGCGCGGACGCAATCAACACATTGCCCTCACCCAATGGGCCAACTGGCGCCAGTTGCAGTCGCGCCATCATTTTCTCGATTTGAAAGAAGTAAGGCGAGATAACGGCGAACGTCAGAATTGCCATCACCGCGTGCCAAATTCGCATTGCTAACATCGTTGCTTTCCTCTTGTTATGGTTAGTGTTCTATTTGATTGATGATGTGGTTTATTGGTTGTGTGATTATTTGTTGTATTAATTGTTCATGTATTTATCTGCGCTGGATTTAATGCCGGCGACTGCACCGGCGCTAATAAAAAAATCAATTACGGCTAGCGATCAAAAGCGAAAAGTCGCATCAATGCCATAAGTGCGCGGCGGACCGCGAAAGCCACTGACAAAACCGAAGTCCGGCACGCCGTTGGCGAACGCGTAGTAATACTCTTTGTTCAACGCGTTCTTAATATAGAAGCCGACACTGACTTTGGAACCGGCAATTTCATTCGCTTCAAGTCGTCCGCCCAACAAGCCATAAGAGTCCAAACGTTGATCGGGATTCGGCCCCACCGTGTCCTGCCAGAAGTAATTGGCGCTGACCGCCAGCTGCGTTTGCGCTGGCGCTACTGGCAAGATGTAACGCACATCGGCGTTGTAGCTCCATTTCGGGCTGGTGCCGATAATCGATGTGCCCGGCGTTACGCCGTCGATTTGCAGCGAACCGATTGAATCCTGCTTGGCGTGAAAATAGCTGCCGTTGACGCTGAGTTGCAGGTTCGGCGTTAACGCGACCATGGCTTCGAGATCCACGCCAGTCACGGTAATTTTGCCGCCGTTGTAGATGATCACGCCAAACGGCGGCAGGCCCGGATCGGCCGGCGAAATCAACCCGTTCACCAATCCCACCGATTGCAAATCCGAATACTGACTGCGGAACACATCGATATTGAAGCGACCGCCTACGTCACCAATTTTCCAATCGACTTTGGTGCCCAGCTCGTAATCGGTGACGTACTCAGGATCGTAGGATTGGTAGCGGCGAATATCGCGGCACAGATCGCCCAATGCAGGACACGGCGGATTTTGCGTGGTACCCGGCGTCGCGAAACGACGACCGTTGTTTCCGCCTTGCCGATAACCGCGGCGATTAGTCAGATAGGCAAATACCGAATCGTTGATTTGATAATTGAGCGACAACGTCCAGGTCGGCGCTTTGCTTTCGCTATTGATTTGGCTTGAAGCGGGAAATGCCGGCGGCGTGCCAGCGTAAGAATCGCAGCCCGATGGCGACACCGCGGGATCAAGCGTATTACCGGGCGAGCTGAGCGAACACAGCTCAATGCGATCCCAGGTGTAACGCGCGCCGGCCGTCAGCGATAAACCTTCGACTAAATCGCCGAGATTAAAATCGGCCTGTCCAAACGCGGCTTTGGTGGTCGAATGGTAATACTCGCTGCCCCATGTTCCTTGTTGAAAGAAACTATCGGAACGTTGCCCGGCCGTCTTATTCGGTGTTGAGCGCAGATAAAATGCACCGACGGTGAAGTTGATGTTATCGGACAATTTTCCCTGCAACTGCAATTCATCGCTGTATTGTTTATTGCTTTGAAATTGCCGTGTTTCCAGCACTTGCGGCAGCAATGACGCATCGCCATCGGACACTAATTTCACATCGGTAGTGCGATAACCCAAAATATTTTTCAGTGTGAAATCGCCGAACTGAAACGTAGAACGATTGGTGATGCCGAAGATATCGCGACGCTGCGACAGCGGCGTGTTGTAGGCAGCGGCGCGGTCGTGCGCTTGTTGCTGCGCGAATGCATCGTCGAGATCGCGCCCCGGATTAAAACCGCTGCAAGGTACCGGATTGAACGGCCCGCCTTGACTGCAATCGGCAACGCTCGCGAAAAATGGATTGCGTAAAATACCAGTCGGATAAACGCGAATAAAAAATGCCGCCGCGCCGGCGATATCTTCTTTAAAGGAATCGACCATGGTTAGGTTCGATATCGTATCGGTGACATTCCATAACAGCGTGGCGCGCAGGCTATTGTTGTGGGAATCGTCGAAATCACCGCCACCTGATAAATTCTTGGTGTAACCGTCCTGACGCCGAATTTGCCCGGCAAGCCGCAGCGACAGCCGCTCGTCGACTAAAGGTAATGTCACGCCGCCTTCGTAATTTTTAAATCCATAATTGCCGAAGCCGACATTGGCGTAGCCTTCGGTTTTAAAGCCGGGTTCTTTCGGCGTAATCAGTACAGCACCGGCAGTAGTATTGCGGCCAAACAACGTGCCTTGCGGCCCTTTCAACACCTGAATATTGGCAATGTCGAAGGTCGGCACCAATTGCGCTTCGTTCTGCAGCGGCACCTCGTTGAAATAAACCGCCACCGCGCCGGGACTTTCACCTATTGGTAACCGCGACTGACCGCGCAATTGGATCGACGTATTGTTGCCACCGCCGGCCGAGACAAAACGTAACCCGGGTGTCAATTGCGTCAGTTCCGCCGTACCGTTAAATGCATGGCGCTGTAATTCCGCCTCGCTGAATGCGCTGATAGAAATCGGCACAGTCTGCGCATTTTCCTCGCGTCGACGCGCAGTAACAAAAACCTCTTCCAGTTTTGCGGAAGTGGTAGGAGCAGCTCGCGCGACGGGAGCTTCCTGACTTAAAGCGGTTCCAGTTTCAAGCAGCGATAATGCCGCTATAGCCACGCATAGGCTGCGCTTAGAGCGCTTCCGAGTGCCTTCCATTTTAGTACTCCCGACATTATTTTTATGTGTCGGCGGTACGTTACACAGCGCTTCCCGCTGTAAAAAGTATTCGGAATTATTTAGCGTTGGCGCGGCTGTTTATGGGTCGAACAAAACTTTGGACGTAAACCAGAAAGCCCCTGGAAATAAATCTTTCTTTTCGGCGCTTACGACTGCGTCGGCAATATCAGCCTGGTTAATTTAAAATACTTCTAAAATTCGCGCGCATTCAGATACACGAAACAACAACTAAGCAAGCGCTGTGCACAGGTTCACTGTGCTCGAAAAACAGAATGGAGAAATAATCGGCATGTCGTGGACGCCACTTGAACGCAGTTTTTACCAGCGCGATGTTGTCGAGGTGGCGCAAAGCCTGCTTGGCAAATATCTCGTGCATGTCATCGACGGTATCGAACGCGTAGGTCGGATTGTCGAAGTTGAGGCCTATCTCGGCCCGCATGATGCTGCCGCACATTCCAGCAAAGGTCTAACCGCAAGAACAGCAGCTTTGTTTGGCCCGCCGGGGCATGCTTATATTTATCTTATTTACGGAATGCATCACTGCATGAATGTGGTGACAGGAAACGGCTCTGGGATTTTAATTCGCGCGCTAGAACCGGTTAAAAATATTGCGTTGAAAACAAACGGACCGGGCTTGCTGTGCAAGGCGATGCAAATCGATAAAAAACAGTACGCGCACGATCTGATATCACCGGAGCTTTTTATTTGCGAAGGAGCGGAACAATCATTTCGTATTGTGAAACGCCCCCGTGTAGGCGTTCACTACGCCGGCCATTGGGCGCGACGACTGCTGCGTTTTTATATTCGCAACAATAGTTACGTATCGGTTTCGTAATTAAAACTCGAAATTGTGCGCTCAATTATTTCATGAACATGCGCACTTATTTGCGGAATGACGAGCTGACACCTTCCAACACTTCCACATCATCCAGAATGAAAGACAATTCAGTACCGGGCGAATAGACACCGACGATACGATCGGGACTGGTTTCGAGAAAACTCTCTCCGCGACTTTTTGGTGTTATCGGCATGATGTCGTAAGCCTTACCACCCAATGCCACAATGACTTGGTCCGATGTAGCACTGCATAAGTATTCCCAGCAGCTTTCTATAGAGCGCATAAATTTAAAAATCCTTAATAAAAAAATAAAAATGGTGCCATTGTGATTTTGCAAGATGCCGCGAGTATGAAACGCTGGTATTACAAGTATCGATAATTACCACGTGGTGGTGGTCATTATAAGTGCAGCCTGCGGTACTGCTGAAATGAAATTTTTGTAAAAATGATGGATGCCGCCATTTTAATGTGACGTGATCGCTTAAGTGAAATTTATAATGCGGGCTTAAATCACTTATCACGAAAAACTCATGACGGTGTCGCTGCCTGCAATTCATAGCACAGGGCCTGCAACAATAATTTTTGTGCTGGCGACACATCGATAAAACGCGCGCCATAAACAAACTCAGCCGCACTATCAGCCGTTGAAGCTACGCTTTTTACGGTTGCGATTACATTGAGCTCCTGCTCCATGCCGACCACAAAAACCATCGACGATAACGTCACTTTTTCAGCAAACAATTGCTCTTTAAAAGCGATACGCGCGCCATTCGAACTTATATCGAGCAGTCGCCCAGAAACTTCAACACGTCCCACCGCTCCTTCCGCGCTGGCCTTAAGCGGCGTATCCAAATCGAAACGCGGACTCTGGCGCAATTGCTGCTCGACCACGACCGACGGCGGATAGCGCAAATGCATATAGAAAAAGGGCTGTTCGAAAATATGTTCGATCACTGAGTCGAATTGAATAATTGCACTTTGCAAACCGATTCGCACGGACACTTTTGATTCGCGCTGGATGGCGATTAAAGGTTTTTTTAATACATAAGCAAGCAATGTAATGCCAGGACGATAACCCAAAAACTGAGCAGCAATAGTCTGCTGTTTGTAGTCTGGACCGGTGATGTTTAACTGCATCCGTGTGGAGCTCGAAATCCTTAGATCGGAAAACTGCATAAAATGCGCTCTCTTCTGGTTTCGCGATGACCGCGAGAATGTATTTATACGTATACGATTTTTATAAACTCTAAAGAGTATCGCAAAAGAATTGCTACGTTGACCGTGCAGTTTGGAATAATAGGGCGGCATTGTATGCCGATGAAGATATAGGCATGTGACCTATTTACACAAACAATCTGTGAATTATTTTACCTACTGATGGTGGATTAGCTAGATTGCATGCCAATTAAAAACCAATGGCTTAGTAATGAGTGTGGAGAATTCACCATAACCTCATCCACCATGCCGAGCTTCAGCATGTTGTATGTCATGAATTATTCTTTAATCATTTGTTTTTTCGATAAATCCTATTGCGGCAGAATGCACTCTCAAAAAATCGGAGATAACTGCAATATGGCGACAAGCTGACCGCAAACGATTGCAATCGCGATTTTCAGAGGGGTGTCGCGGTTTTAGCTAACGAGCATCGGCAACGCTGGCACAGGCATATACAGACAGGGGGATACAGATAAAACAGCACTTCGGGAGAAGAACTTATTCGGCACGAAAAAACGAGGTGGTTTGCACTAAGCGAGCACTAAAAACACAACCGATTCAAATCAAAATCAGACGAAATGAATCCGCTAAAAATGCACGCGACAACAAGATACAACTGTTATCGCCGTGCTTTTTGGGAACAACCAATCTCGACACGCGAGTGAATTAGGCGAGCGCCTCACTCCATTCGCGCAAGCGCCATTGCGCCACTACGCCATTGACCACGAAGGGATCGCCTTCTACAAATTCTTCGGCCGCTTCACGACTGGTAAATACGCCGACCGCACCCTCGGTGGCGTTAGCGTGCGGGCCTTTCATCAACAACAGACCGCGCGCATAAAATTCATTGAGGCGGGCACGATGCACAAAATAATTAGCTTGCGCGCGAGCCATACCATCGACCGCTATTTCATAGATCATCACAACATTCATAATTTTTTTCCAACTGGGTGAATGCTACAACGCCAAATGGTTGCGTTATTTTTTTAATTTGACGCCAGTTAAAAGCACTATGCGGCGATACCGCACCATTTAAATACCGCTGCTGCGGCAGGTTATTCAATGCAAAACTATTCAGTGACGAAAATGCTCAATGGAAAATGACTTGCTTTAATTCTTTGATTTCTTACTTTGGATGCCAGAGGTTGGCACCGGTTTTCTAATTATTGATTTATCGCCCGGTACGGTGTTCATGCAAAGACATTACGTGAACCCGTACTTCTATCGAGCCGAAAGATACAACAGCGTACTGAGACTTTGCACGCATATTTTGCAAAAAAATTCGACACTGAATGGATTTCGAAATGTGCCTGATTGGAAAGGGACGTTGGAAGTGACCCGTTTACGCAGATGAGCTTCCCGTTCACTCGCAAAGATAGCCACCGAATAATCTAGCTTTTCTTTAACTATTCACTATTTACTGACGCTTTCCATTTCTCTTCTCAAGTACACGTCCGCCGCGTATTGCCACCAAAAACAAATAACCCCGTAAATATTATTAAAATTTAATATTCGCTGAAGGATGTGTTTGAAATGCTCGATATCTGCGGGATTCCGATAATTACTGTGGTGAAAACCGTCGCGCGTGAAAGAGAATTGCTGTTCCGAAAATATCTCGATCGGCAATTTTCAACGAATAGTTGCGTGGGAGACACCACGAATTCAAATTAATGATTTGCGGCTGACGTTAATTTGTTGAAAAAATCTTTGCTTGAGGAACGAGGATCAGCGCGATGGATTGCCCTCACCTACTTAAAGGTGAGGACTAATAGAGTTTCATTGCAGATTTTGTCGAAACGTTTGCGGGATGAAGCCGCAGCCGGCCTGCGCAATTAACTTTGCAGTTTTAAGTATTGATTCATACCGAGCGCCGCGAGCGTGCATACCGCGCCGGACAATAGATACACGCCGACAAATCCCAGCCCGAAGTGTGCGCACAAGCCCAACGCCACCAAAGGCGCGAACGCCGCGCCAATCAACCACGCCAGATCGGAGGTCAGCGCTGCGCCGGTATAGCGATACTTCGAACCGAAGTTGGCAGTGACCGAACCCGCAGCCTGACCGTACGAAAGGCAGAGCAGCACGAAACCAACCAGCACGAATACATCGCGACCCACAGCGCCCGAACCCAATAACGTCGGCGCAAAACCGCTGAACATTGCGATCGCCGCTGCCAACGCAGCCAGCGTACGAGTGCGACCGAAACGATCGGCAATCACACCGGAAAGAACTATTGCGCCGGCACAAAGCACCGCGCCGAAGATCTGCACGCTGAGAAATTCGTTGATCGACTGATCGGAATACAGCAGCGTCCACGACAACGGAAAGATCGTCACGATGTGGAACAACGCATAGCTCGCCAGCGCGGCGGCGGCACCGATTATGACGTGACGCCCTTTGGCACTGAATAACTCAAACACACTAGCGGGCTCGAGTTCGTTCTCGTCCAATTCGCGCTCGTATTCATGTGTCAACACCAGACGCAAACGCGCGAACAGCGCCACTACGTTGATCGCAAACGCGGCGAAGAACGGATAGCGCCAGCCCCAATCGAAAAAGTCGGCGCGCGACAAATTGGAATTGAGATACGCGAATAATGAAGCCGCGATAATAAAACCGACCGGCGCCCCGAGCTGACCGAGCATCGCGTACCAACCGTGCCGATGCTTCGGCGCATTCAATGCGAGCAGCGACGGCAAGCCATCCCACGATCCGCCGAGCGCAATGCCTTGGCCGATCCGAAATAGCGACAGCAGCAATATCGAAATCGCGCCGGCTTGGTTATAGCCGGGCAGAAACGCAATGCCGGCGGTGCAGGTGCCGAGCAAAAACAACGCGGCGGTCAATTTGGTACCGCGATCCCAGCGGCGTTGAATCCACATGAAACTGATAGTACCGATCGGCCGTGCAATAAAGGCCAGCGCGAATACCGCGAATGACCACAGCGTGGCGTCGAGTTTTTCCATAAACGGGAAAAATACGGTCGGGAACACCATGGCCGAAGCGATTCCGTAAACGAAGAAATCGAAATACTCGGAGGCTCGCCCGATCACGACGCCGACGGCAATTTCGCCGGGCGCCACTTCCGCGTGTTGAGCCGCAGCGGCAAGAGCAGTGGCGTTTGATTCTGAATTTGTCTGATTCGATATTGGCATGGGGTGTACTATCGTCAAGGATCGGCACGTGACTAGATTCGCACCATTTGGTGGTTGCAGCCATAGGACAAAACGTCCAATCGACGCCACACATTGTCCGAACTAGAGTGCATTCATGCCGTAAGTTTCGCGGCGCTCATTTGCGTACTGGTTCTTTGCGATGACCACTGTCAAAACTTCCTGCCGCCATTGGCTGCTCAGCAGCATGCTCCTGCCATTAGCTGGCTGCAATCCCATTCTGTTGAACGCACCCGGCGATGTCGCCGCGCAGCAGGGCAAGCTGATTGTCGATTCGACCTTCTTGATGCTGCTGATCATCGTGCCGGTGATCGCGTTGACTCTGCTATTCGCATGGCGCTATCGGGCCTCGAATCGCGAGGCTATTTATAAGCCGGACTGGGATCACTCGACTCAGCTCGAACTGATCATTTGGGCCGCGCCGCTGGTAATCATTATTGCGCTCGGTGCGATGACGTGGATCAGCACGCACACGCTCGACCCGTACCGCCCGCTCGATCGCATCGCCGCCAACAAGCCGGTGCCGGAAGGCGTCAAGCCGCTGGTTATCGAAGTCGTCGCGCTCGATTGGAAGTGGCTGTTTCTTTATCCCGAGCAAAATATCGCGACCATCAACGAAATCGCTGCGCCGGTCGATCGACCGATTCAATTCAAGATTACCGCGTCGACGGTGATGAACTCGTTCTATATCCCCGCCCTCGCCGGCCAGATTTATGCGATGCCCGGCATGGAAACCCAACTGCATGCGGTGATGAATACGGCCGGCGATTACGAAGGTTTTTCCGCGAACTACAGCGGCGCGGGCTTTTCGGGCATGCGCTTTCGTTTTCACGGTCTGAGCGACGCCGACTTCGACGCCTGGGTGGCAAAAAGCCGGGCCGATGGCAACACGCTGAGCCGCGCCGATTACCTGCAGCTCGAACAACCCAGCTCGAACGAAGCAGTTAAGCATTACGCCAGCGTCGCGCCGGATTTGTACAAGGCCATCCTTAATCGCTGCGTCGACACCAGCAAGATGTGCATGAACGAAATGATGGCAATCGATGCCGGCGGCAAGGGACCTAAACACGCGGAGCATGGCGAAGGTAATGAGCACGCCTATGACACCGCGCCGCCGGAACACCATCACCACTAGCGCGGCACTGCTGTTAACACTGCATTGATGCCGCCAACTGAATAGAGCAACGATTTCGCCAGCGCGTGAAATCCGTGAGCAACCATTGCTGGAGCCACTATGTCTGAACCATCCGACCTCGCCAAACTGATCTTCGGCCGGCTGACCTGGGAAGCAATTCCCTTCCACGAACCGATTCTGCTGTGGACCTTCGTCGTCGTGGCACTGGTCGGCGGCGTCGTGGTCGGCGCGGTGACCAAGTACAAACTCTGGGGCTATTTGTGGCGCGAGTGGTTCACCAGCATCGACCACAAAAAGATCGGCATCATGTACATCGTGCTCGGTCTGGTGATGCTGCTGCGCGGCTTTACCGACGCCATCATGATGCGCCTGCAACAGGCGATGGCGTTCGGCGATAACGTCGGTTATCTGCCGCCCGAGCACTACGACCAAATCTTCACCGCGCACGGCGTGATCATGATTTTTTTCGTCGCGATGCCGCTGGTGACGGGCTTCATGAACTACGTGGTGCCGCTGCAAATCGGCGCGCGTGACGTGGCGTTTCCGTTCCTGAATAACTTCAGTTTCTGGATGACCACCAGCGGCGCGGTGCTGGTGATGATGTCGCTGTTCATGGGCGAATTCGCCAAGACCGGCTGGCTGGCGTACCCGCCGCTGTCGGGTATTGCCTACAGTCCGGGTGTCGGCGTCGACTATTACATCTGGTCCTTGCAGATCGCCGGCATCGGCACCTTGCTGTCGGGCATCAACCTGATCGCCACCATCGTCAAGATGCGTGCGCCCGGCATGACCATGATGAAGATGCCGATCTTCACCTGGACCTCGCTGTGCACCAACGTCCTGATCGTCGCTGCGTTTCCGGTGCTGACCGCCGTGCTCGCACTGCTGGCGCTGGACCGTTACACCGGCACCAACTTCTTCACCAACGATCTTGGCGGCAACGCCATGATGTACGTGAACCTGATTTGGATCTGGGGCCACCCCGAAGTTTACATTCTGATTCTGCCGGTATTCGGCATCTTCTCTGAAGTAGTTTCCACCTTCAGCAGCAAGCGCCTGTTCGGATACGCATCAATGGTTTACGCGACAGTAGTAATCACGATTCTGTCGTATTTGGTGTGGCTGCATCACTTCTTTACGATGGGCTCCGGCGCCAGCGTGAACTCGTTCTTTGGCATCACCACGATGATTATCTCAATTCCGACCGGGGCCAAGATCTTCAACTGGCTGTTCACGATGTATCACGGTCGCATCCGCTTCGACGTCCCGATGCTGTGGACGGTCGGCTTTATGATCACCTTCGTGATCGGCGGCATGACCGGCGTCTTGCTTGCAGTTCCGCCCGCTGATTTCGTGCTGCACAACAGCCTATTTCTGATCGCGCACTTTCACAATGTGATCATCGGTGGCGTCGTGTTCGGTCTGATGGCTGGCATCAATTATTGGTTCCCGAAAGCATTCGGTTTCCGTCTCGATCCGGTCTGGGGCAAGCGCTCGTTCTGGTTCTGGCTGATCGGCTTCTGGGTCGCATTTACACCGCTGTATGTGCTCGGCCTGATGGGCGTCACCCGTCGCGTCAGCCACTTCCAGGACTCATCGTTGCAGATCTGGTTTCAAATCGCCGCCTTTGGCGCGGTGCTGATTGCCATCGGCATCGTCTGCATGCTGATCCAGTTCTACGTCAGCATTCGCGACCGCCATGCGTTGCGCGATGAAAGCGGCGACCCATGGGGCGGCCGCACACTGGAGTGGTCGACCTCGTCGCCGCCGCCGGCCTACAACTTCGCGTTCACGCCGATCGTGCACGACAACGACGCCTGGCACGACATGAAACAGCGCGGCTATGAGCGCCCGCTGCAGGGCTTCAAGCCGATCCATATGCCGAAAAATACTGCCGCCGGCATCGTGCTGGCCGGTCTCAGTTCGGTGTGCGGCTTCGCGTTGATCTGGCATATGTGGCTGCTGGTCGGCCTGTCATTCGCTGCCGTGTTGGTCGCCGCCATCGTGCATACCTTCAACTACAAGCGCGATTTCCACATCCCTGCGGACGAAGTTGTTCGCACCGAGGAAACCCGCACTCAACAATTGGCTGCCGTTCATGTCTGACGCTACTGCTTTTGTAAGCACCGACGCCGCCGGAAACCCGATTTTCCACGACGCATCCGGCGACCATCATCCCGAAAACGGCACGCTGCTGGGCTTCTGGCTGTATCTGATGAGCGATTGCCTCATCTTCGCCAGCCTGTTCGCGGTGTACGGCGTGCTCGGTCACAGTTACGCGGCCGGTCCGACCGGCGCCGATCTGTTCGATCTGAAATTGGTCGCGGTCAACACCTCGATGCTGCTGCTGTCGTCGATCACTTACGGCTTCGCCATGATCGCAATGCAAAAGCGCCGCGTCGCGCCGGTGCAGTTCTGGCTGGCGATCACCGGTCTATTCGGCATGGCCTTCGTCGGGCTGGAGCTGTATGAATTCCACCATCTGATTCACGAGGGCGCCGGACCGCAGCGCAGCGCATTTCTGTCGTCATTCTTCGCGCTGGTCGGCACGCATGGCCTGCACGTGACGTTCGGCATTGTGTGGCTGGTGACGCTGATGGCGCAGGTCGGCAAGTTCGGCTTGACCGCGGAAAATCAGCGCCGCTTGATGTGCCTATCGATGTTCTGGCACTTCCTCGACGTGATCTGGATTGGCGTCTTCACCTTCGTTTACCTGATGGGAGTTCTGCCATGAGCCAGCCCGCCCACGACCATTCGCACGACCATCACGACGATGCGCACGGCAGCATGCAGGGCTATGTGATCGGCTTCGTGCTGTCGGTGATTTTGACTGCGATCCCGTTCTGGCTGGTCATGGAAAAAGTCATTTCCAGCTCGGCGATGACCGTCTTCGTGGTGCTCTCCATCGCCGCCGTGCAGATCGTCGTGCACATGATTTTCTTCCTGCATATGAACTCCAAATCGGAGGGCGGCTGGACCATGCTAGCGCTGATTTTCACCGTGGTGCTGCTCGTCATCATGCTGGCCGGCTCGCTCTGGGTGATGAATCACCTCAACACCAACATGATGCCGATGTCCGCGCACGATATGAGCAATATGCCGTGACCAGCGCCCGCCGCGATGCTGAACAGCCGCGCGGCACGGGCTGGTTAATTGCTCTGGCGCTGCTGTTTTCGCTCGTCTTTATTGGCCTTACCGCACTCGGCACCTGGCAAATCGAACGTCGCACCTGGAAGCTCGATCTGATCGAGCGCGTCGAATCACGCATCGCCGCAGCGCCTACCGATATTCCTGAGCCGGAGCGCTGGCCGGCTATCAATGCCGCTCAGGATGAATACAAACACGTCCGCCTCAGCGGCCACTTCCTGCCCGACCGCGACACCCGCGTGCAAGCGTTGACCGCGCTCGGTGCCGGCTTTTGGATTCTCTCTCCGTTTCAAACCGACGACGGCTATGTCGTCTTGATCAATCGCGGCTTCGCGCCGATCGATTGGAATGGCGATACCGTTTCCAGCGCGCCAACCGAAGTGGCCGGCCTGCTGCGTTTATCCGAACCGAACGGCGCTTTCCTGCGCCACAACGATCCAGCCGCAGCGCGCTGGTATTCGCGCGATGTGCAAGCCATCGCCGGCGCGCGCGGACTGCAAATGGTCGCACCCTATTTTGTCGATGCGGATCGCAGTGCGATTGAAGCCGAATCTACATGGCCGCGCGCGGGCTTAACCGTGACGCATTTTTCCAATAATCATTTAGGCTATGCGCTAACCTGGTTTGCGCTGGCCGCGATGGTCGGTTACGGCGGCTGGCGCGTGGCGCGGCAGGAGTATCGGTTGCGCCGTGGCGATCCTGACCCAAACTCCGCACACTCGGGACGAACCCACCGCCCGCTCTTATAAGGACGCCGCATCCTCGATGATCGCGCCCCTCTTCAATATCGGTGTCACCAAAATGCATCCGCTGGTCCAGTTGCGCTGGATAGCGGTGTTCGGTCAGATCGCGACGATTGTGTTCGTCCATTTCGTATTCGGCATCGCGCTGCCGCTGCCGATGATGGCGGTCGTCCTGGCATTGCTGATCGCATTCAATCTGGTCAGCATGTGGCGCTGGCGCAATCGCGAGGAAGTTGCCGACAACGCGTTATTCGGCGCGCTGCTGGTCGATGTCTTCACGCTCACGGCGCAGCTGTATTTCAGCGGCGGCGCGGCCAATCCGTTCGTCTTTTTATTCCTGCTGCAAGTCGTATTGGGCGCGGTCCTGTTGCAACCGTGGGCGAGCTGGAGCGTCGCCGGCATCACCGGCGCCTGCGTTATCGCGCTGACTATTTGGGCCGGCCCGGTAACCATTCCAGCGGCGCATTACGCGCAAGGCTTACTGCTCTGCTTCGTGTTGAACGCGGCGCTGGTGGTTGTCTTTATCAATCGCATCAGCCGCATTCTGCGCGCCCGCGATGACCGCCTCGCACTGCTGCGCCAGCGCGCGGCCGAAGAAGAACACATCGTGCGCATGGGCCTGCTCGCCTCCGGCGCCGCACACGAACTCGGCACGCCGCTGGCGACGATTTCGGTGATTCTCGGTGACTGGCGCCACATGCCCGAATTCAGCGCCAACGCGGAAATGCTCGAGGAATTCGCCGATATCCAAACCCAGCTCAACCGCTGCAAAACCATCGTCAGCGGCATCTTATTGTCCGCCGGCGAAATGCGCGCCGAATCGCCAACGCAGACCACGGTCGCCACTTTCCTCGACGATCTGGTCGCAAACTGGCGGACAACGCGACCGGTGCGCGCTTTCGAATACATCAAAGGTTTCGACGACGACTCAACCATCGTTTCCGACGAAGGTCTGAAGCAGATGATCTGCAACGTGCTCGACAATGCGCTGGAAGCATCGCCGAATTGGCTCACGCTGGAAGCACGGCGCGATGAGGACGATCTGATTCTGCGCGTTTGCGACAACGGCCCCGGTTTCGCGCCGGCGATGCTGGCGCAATTCGGACGCCCGTATCAATCGAGCAAGGGCCGACCCGGCGGCGGCCTGGGATTATTTCTGGCGCTCAATGTCGCGCGCACGCTCGGTGGCAATATCGCGGCGGAAAATCGCCAGCCGCATGGCGCGATCGTCACCATGACGTTGCCGCTGACATCGCTGATGTTGGAAGAAGAACAGGAAGAAGACGATGAGTTCTGAAGCGCGGCACTTATTGATTGTCGAGGACGATAAAGTTTTCGCACGCACGCTGACGCGCTCGTTCGAACGCCGCGGTTACATCGTCCACACCGCGACCAACCTCGAAGAAGCGCAGGCGCTGCTAAAGGAAAATTCGCCGAGTAATGCCGTTGTCGATTTAAAACTCAGCGGCGGCGACTCCGGTCTGGAATGCGTAAAAGCCCTGCACGCGCACGACGCCGATATGCTGATCGTTGTGCTCACCGGCTACGCCAGCATCGCCACAGCCGTCGAAGCAATCAAACTCGGCGCCTGCCATTACCTCGCCAAACCGTCCAACACCGACGATATCGAAGCCGCGTTCGAACGCGCCGCCGGCGATACCACCGTCGAACTCACCGAACGCCAAACCTCGATAAAAACGCTGGAGTGGGAACACATCCACGAAGTGTTGGCGGCATCGAATTTCAATATCTCCGAAGCCGCCCGCCGACTCGGCATGCACCGCCGCACGCTCGCGCGCAAACTGGGGAAAAGTCGGATTAAATAAATTTACGATGCGCGATAGTTTTATTCGCGCGTTATAAATTCGCCTCAAATAATTTCAACGCGACGCTGTAAAAATTAATCCGACACGATTTAAATTCAAAAAAATGCCGAGACTGCTTTTGCACCCTCGGCATCGACAATTAAATGTTTTTTTATTGCCTTTAAGCAACTTCGCCCTTGGTTTTGAAACGCTCCATCACTTGACGCAGCGATTGCGCCTGCCCGCTCATTTCTTCCGCCGTTGCAGCTAACTGTTCGGACGCAGCCGCATTGGATTGGGTGGTTTGGCGCACTTGGAAAATCGCCGAATTAATTTGGTTGGCGCCGCTCGATTGTTCCTGCGCGGCGGCGTTTATTTCCTGTATCAGATCCGATGTTTTGCGAATGTTGGGCACCATCGCGTACAGCAACTGACTTGCTCTCTCGGCTATTTCAGTGCTGGCGCTGGCGACCTGTTCGATATTCTGCGCGGCGGCTTGGCTGCGCTCGGCGAGTTTTCTCACCTCCGCTGCAACGATGGCAAAACCACGACCGTGCGTACCGGCGCGCGCCGCTTCGATTGCCGCATTGAGCGCGAGCAAATTAGTTTGGTAGGCGATGTCATCGATAATGCTGATTTTCTGCGTGATTTGGTGCATCGCATTAATCATCGCAGTCATTGCTTCGCGACTTTCTTCCGCTTCCGACGACGCTTTGGCGGCAATATCGTCGGTCACTTTCGCGTTCTCGCTGGTTTGCGCAATCGACGCCGTCATTTGCTCGATGGAAGCACTGGTATCGTCAACGCCAGACGCTTGTTCGCTCGATGCCTGCGCCAGAGATTGTGCAGTGGCGCTAACTTCTTCCGACGCACTGGCGAGCGCATCGGATGCAGAGCGTACATCGCCGATTACGGTTGAGAGCTGCCCGACCATTCCATCTAACACCGTCGCTATGGCGCCGATTTCGTCCCTGCTGACGACCTGAACCTTACCCGATAAATCGCCCGCGGCAACAGCGCTAACGGCACTGGTCAACACACTGACAGTTTTCTTGACCGAGATAAAAAATCCGAGCAGCAAATACACCGCAAGCAGTAATGCGACCGCGCTAACGGCGAATACCTGATTGCGCTCTGTCGCTATTTTTGCGATGCGCAGCTGCAATAAATTATCGAGCTGCACCGCTACAACATCATTCAATGCAAACGTGTTGTCGATGGCGCGACTGGCCAGTGCGAAATAATCCGAAGGAGTCACCGCAATCGACGCCGCATCGATCACGCCCTCGTTGACCAGCGTCAAAAATTGATCAGAGAGCTGCAACGTTTGCAAAGGCGCTTCGAGCGAATCCTTCAACGATGCGTTTTCGCGGAATGCGGTACCGATATTTTTACGCGCCGCATTTAATGCTTCGCGCGCCTGCGCGGCGAGCAGCTGCAAATGCGCTTTTTCGTGCGGTTGTATCTGTTTGCGCGTAATTACGCCAACACCAAAACCGCGCGTCTGCCCCATCGTCTCGGTTAACAGCGGCAACTTATTAACGAAGGTATCCATCAGGTAGTAACTGTCGATGTCAGTATCGAGCGTCAGATTCGATTCATCACCGATATAGCTCATGTGATCGATAATCGCCGTGACTAATGCGGTGTGTCGATCAAAATTTTGCGACGTATTTAATGTATCGAGGCTCTGCTTAAGCGTCTTCCAATTATCGACCACGGCTTGCCAGCGTTCTGTCGATTTCAGCTCCACACTGTGTTTTTGATCGATGATCGTGATTGATTCCAGATCGGCGCCGATGTCGCCTTGCTTTGCATTTATTTTTTGCTGAAATGAATTGTCGCCGTTGCGCAATGCGCTGACCATGCCGCGATGCTGCTGAATATCTTTTAGTAATTTCTCTGTCGCGACGATGTATTCGATGCCGAGACGTTCTTTTTTGGTGAACGCAATTTGTGTTTGAATATTGCTGACCAGCAGTGTTTCGGTAAGCACCAACGGCAGCAAAAAGATGAGACTGACCAAACCGAATTTAACCGAGATCTTAAGACGCCCCATTAACGCAACAGCAGGAGCAAACAACGCGTTCATCAATTAATCCTCAAATTAAAGAAAAAAATCCTATTGAGTGAAATCCTTTTTTTCAAAAATAGCGGCGGACAATAAATCGATTACGTTGCGGCTGGCGTGACACCGCCCCACAGCTCGTCGAGATTAACCAGCCCCCAGGTTTCGGCGGATTCGCGCGCAACGATTTTGTCGTCGCAGTTGGATTTGGAAAGGTCGAGCAATTTCGGCATCAAATGACATTTCGCCTTCGTCGAAAAAAACACTTTCACGATTGGCGTGGTCAGCGATTTTTTGCCCTGCTCAATCACCACGGCAAGGCGACCCGATTCAAGCCGCACCAGCGAACCGATCGGATAAATACCGAGACTCTTTACAAAAGCCTGAAAAATCGCCGGATCAAAATGGCCGCGCCATTCCGCCATGCGCCGCAATGCCTCGGACGGGTCCCAACCCTTGTTGTACGGACGCTCCGATGTCACCGCGTCATAGACATCGCACACCGCCCCCATCTTGGCGAACAGGCTAATTTGATCGCCGCTCAGGCGATGCGGATAACCGCTGCCGTCGATTTTTTCGTGGTGATGTAAACACACGTCGAGCGCGATCGAATCAGTGCCGCGCGCTTCCAACAACATCGCGTGGCCGGCTTCGGGATGTTGTCGCATCACCGCAAATTCGGCCTCGGTGAGTTTGCCGGGCTTGTTGAGAATTTCGAGCGGCGAAGTCGCCTTGCCCATGTCGTGCAGCAAACCGGCCAAACCGGCACTGCGCGTCAGCGCATCGTCCAATTGCAGCTGGCGCGCCAATGCAATCATCAGCGCACACACCGCCACCGAATGCAGATAGGTGTAATCGTCCTGTGTCTTTAAGCGCGCCAGGCTCAACAGCGCATGCGGATGCCGCGCCATCGACGACGCTATCTCTTCGACCAGCGGAGCAATATCGACCACATCGATCGCATTGCCCATGCGCACTTCCTGAAACATCGACATCACGGCTTCTTTGCCGCGCGTGCAGATACGCGCGGCGCGCGCTAGCTCTTCGTCCATGCGAACTTGTGCAACGGCTGTCTTTGCCGGTTCAGGTGTTGGCACCGCGACAACGGCTGCGGCCGGCGCAACGGCAACTATGTCCAATCCTTTGCCAATATCGATGCGCACGCGCGCAATGCCGGCATCGCGAATCAACGCCAGTTCTTCTCGAGTTTTCAACAGGAATTTATTGCGCCAGAACGGATGATCAACCCACGATCCGCCCAGCTCGCAAACGAACATGCCCAAGCGCAGCTGTTTAGTATCTATCCACTTCAGCATTCAATTCAGCATTCAATTCAGGCCTGTTTAACAAAACGCCCGGATCCTTTGCTGAGCGATTAATCAATATTCCCGAATAAAAGTAGCCACTAAACAGGATTTAGTCATTATTGGATGACGTGATTATTTCAAGAAAAGAAAGGCGGAAGGTTATGGGTACCGGCGCACTCGCGCTTCGTGCGGTTACCGACGGGTAACACCGTCACTGCGTATACAGCCGTGCCTCCAGATTGTGGCGGTCGGGATCGTAAAAATAGAAGGCCTGCGCATTCCCTTTTGCACCAAACGAATTTTGCGCAATGCGCCCATCGCGCTCGAATACATCGCTGCCGAAAGCAATGCCGTATTGCAGCAAGCGCGCATGCAGCGCATCGAACGTCGCGCGGTCGAAAGAAAAAGCAAAATGCATGGGATCTTTTGGCGACACCTCCATGAGATCAAGCGTCAACTCAGTATTTATACGAATCATCTCGAATGGACCGGCGCGGCCGATATATTCGAAACCCAATACATCGCGATAAAACCGTATCGACGCCGCAATATTGCTAACCCGCAAGATGGTATGGTCGAGCATCACCATGAAACACCTCCTGATCGTCGCTGATTCTCGAATGCATTCATCGTACTTCGAACGATCTTACTGTTCGATTGCAATAAACCACTCGGGTTGCATCGCCTCGAAGTCGGTGCGCTCGCTATGTTGTAAATTGATCGCTGAATCGAGCACTGCCGAGATGCCCTGCTCGCGTTTGAACACCACCCAATGCCAAAACGGCCTGCCCTCCTCGAGGTGATATTTAATGGCCAGCAACGCCAATTCGGGTAACGTCTGCCAAGTGTTGAACGGTACTTCTTTGGCCGCCGTGTTTACACCGTACTCACGCAGCAGCGCGCGCACATACTGAGTGTCGGAAAATAGCGCCTTGTCCTCGGCAAAAACACCCAGTGAATTGGCTTTGGCTTTCACCTCTGCATACGACAGATTGACGATATTCGCCACTGCGGCAATACCGCAACCCGTGGTCTCCTCTTGCACGACAGCCATAAACGCTCCGATGGGTTTTGAAATGCAGGACGGGATTTTCGCGCACAAAGAATATCGCCGCTAGCGTTGTATTACAGCGATGTTAAATACATTTAATTAGATGGCAGAAAACAACGAGGCTGCGCCGTATTGCCATAGTCGTTTGATGCGAGCGCAACGTGAAAAAACAAAAAGTAAAAAACAAGAAGCAAAAAGCGAAAAACCGCGAGCGAATTCCCTCATAAAAATTATCAGCAATACTTACATCCTGATATTTTTCTACCGCGCTATCTAGCCTTGTACCGCAGCCTCTACTTCGTGATTAACAATAAAATCCGCCGGTGGATTCGGACCCCACAAATACATGGCGTCTTGCGGTGCATGATCGCCGCCGCGCCAACCGCAGCCAGCGGGAATGTAATCGATATCCGCGGTGTATTCGCAATAACTGCCCCACGGGTCGCGAATATAGTGAAAATAATTCGAACCCAATACGTGGCGACCAAGCCCCCAGCCGGCGCGATAACCTGCCTCGGCTATACGCGCTGCCGATAACTCAATTGCATCAATCGAGCCCATATCCCAACTGCAATGATGCATACCGGGGCCGGTCGATTTCGCCAGCGCCAGAATATGGTGATCGCTGCCGTGAACACTGTGTAGAAACGCCAGCATCGAACTCGATCTATCGCTAACCGCAAGACCGAGTACACCGCAATAAAATTCAATCGCACGATCGACATCGCTGCAAAAAATCGCGATATGTGAAAGTCGTTGCGGCGAAAATAAAGGCACCGCTGCACACGGCCACACGGCTTGCTTACCGGCGGGTGCGGAGTGAATTACAAACGGCGCTTTCTCATCTACTGTTACGCGCCCGCCCGCGCAAATTTCTATCTCAAGCCCATCGGGATCATGCACTGAAAAACTTTCGCCATCGTGACGCTGCAACGTAAAACCTCGCGCCATTAAACGCTCTCGTAATGCAGCTATTTCACTGGGATAAACGCGAAAGCAAAGCCCCGTCAGCCGTTTGCGCACCGCTTTTCGCAGCACCGCCCAACGCTGTGAATTATTCGGCGCATACAGACCGACTGAATCGCCGTCAACGCGCGCATCCAATCCGAACGCGCGATAGAAATTCATAGCTTCATCCAGATCGGGAACGTCCATCGCGAAATGATCGAGCGAGTGCACCGCAGAATTATCGATCGGTCGCAGCGAGTCCGGCGCTGCATTTTTTAATGGTTGATTGCACAAATTTTTATTCATCGACTATCTCAAGTTTTCGGTAAGCGCTTTTTCACCACACCAATGGCAAATTGCGCGGCTGCAGAATAGGCACAAGCTCGATGATAATTTCCGCGCCCTCTTTAATCCGAAACGGCGGCAACGCGGCGAATAATTCCTCGAGTGCGATAACCGATTCGCGTCGCGCTAACGGCGCACCGAGACAGCGGTGAATGCCGTAGGCAAAGGTAATATGGCGCGGCACGCGATCGATATCGACATCGAACGGTCTATCCCACGCGGCCGGATCGGTATTCGCCAGCGTGGTGGGCATGGCAATTTTATCGCCGGGCATAATCGTTACCCCGCGCACCGTAGTGGTTTTGATACAGGTACGAAATGTGGTGACGGCGGCATAGCGCCGATAAAATTCCTCGAGCGCATTAGGAATTAATTCGCGCTGCTCACGCAGACGTTGTTGGTCGGAAGGCGTTTCGGCAAGGTGGCGTACCTGCCATGAAATATTGGTCGACACCGTATCGAGACCGCCGATAAATAAATTAAAACAGAATCCAATTAACTCATTGTCGTTAAGCGGGCGGCCGTCGATAGTTTCACGTACGCCGAAGCTGATCAGATCATCGACCGGATGTTTACGGCGCTCGTCGATGACCTCGCGCAAATAATCGACAACGTAGCGCGTACCGCGAACGACGTGCTCGATATCGGCACTGTGCAGCAGCATATTTTCCCACTCGAGAAACTGCTCCATGCGCTCGCGCGGCAATCCCATTAAGTCGAGAAAGACCACAATCGGAAAACGCAGAGCAAACTCGCTCATGAATTCGCATTCGCCACGCGCTTTAAATTTATCGATAAATTCACGCGCGGATTGCCGCACCTTGTCATCGAGCGCTTGCAGCCGGCGCGGCGTAAATAGCGGATTCAACAAGGTGCGATAAGCGGCATGCGCCGGCGGATCGATTTCAGCGGGTACCAAATTCCAGTTTTCGCCAATCAATCGCGCAAAGGGCGAAAAACCTTCGCTGGAGAAATGTTCGGTGTCTTGATACAGCGCCTGCAAATCTTCAAGCCGCCGCGGTATCCACGCCGGTTGATGACCCGGATAAAAATTCGTCGAATAAACAATTTCCGGACCTTGATGAATCGCCGGCACCATGGTCGTAAAAGGATTCTCCGCAGTAGTCGCGCCCATAATGAAAGGGAAATCGTCGCGCACTAGGTGCTGTGGCACGTGTGCTGGGATTTGTTTTAGGATCGCATTCATCGCCTTCTCCGCAACTGATCGAATTTTTCTCTGTGTTGATCGCATCGTCAGTGTTATTTGTATCGAACGTGTTATTCGTATCGAAATTGTTATTCGTATACAAAGTACGGTCACTATAAATTCCAAAAAATCCTCGACCATGATTTACATCAATCTTCATGTCGTTCATTCAATCGCTTTAAATAAACTTTATAAAATCTGCGAGCAAGCGAATAAATAGCGTTTATTTTTTTGAGTGGCTTGATGCAGATCAAACGACCATTGCCCATAACTGCTTATTGTCCGCATTAGTCACAGACCTCTTTATCGTCACCTCGAGTTTTCCAGATATGAATAAAAAATCCGTTGCGCCTGCATTGAATTTTCAACGCGCGCTGATTGAAAAATACAGCGCGAACGGACCGCGCTACACCTCGTACCCGACCGCATTGAATTTTTTCGATAACTTCGGCGCGGACGCTTACGCACAACTGCTAGGCGCGGAAAAGAATACTGATGCGCCGCTTTCGCTATACGTACACATTCCGTTTTGCGAAAACATTTGCTACTACTGCGCGTGCAATAAAATTGTTACGCCCAACAAGCTCAATGCACGGCAATACCTGGATTATCTGGAAAAAGAAATGCGCATGCAGTCGGCGTTGATCGGCAATAAGCGGCCGGTTACACAGTTGCATTGGGGTGGCGGCACGCCGACATTTTTAAGCGCAGCGGAAATGACCGAATTGATGTGCAGCATCGCCGGCAATTTTAAATTGCTCGATAGTATTGAGCGCGAATACTCGATCGAGATCGATCCGCGTACTGTTACCGGAGAAACGCTCGCGCTGCTGAAAGGGCTGGGATTTAATCGCCTCAGTTTTGGCGTGCAGGATTTCGATTACGGTGTGCAACGTGCCGTCAACCGCGTGCAATCGTTTGCGCAAGTCGAAAACTTAATCCATGAAGCGCGCGAACTGGGATTCGATGCGATTGGCGTCGATTTAATTTATGGATTGCCGCTGCAGTCCATTAAAAGCCTTAACCAAACGCTGCAAAAAACGCTCGCGCTGGCACCCAATCGCATTGCGTTTTACAACTACGCGCATCTGCCGCAACAGTTTTCATCACAACGCGCCATCGATCGATTAGCACTGCCGAGCGCGCATAAAAAACTGGTCATGCTCGAATTGGCGAATACGGTGTTGAGTGCTGCGGGCTATCTCAATATCGGCATGGACCATTTCGTTCGCGCCGATGACAGTTTGGCGCTGGCACAAAAACGCGGAACTCTGCAGCGCAATTTTCAGGGTTACTCGACAGCGCTGGCGCCCGATTTAATCGGCATGGGTGTATCTGCAATCGGCAGCACTGAGCAAGGTTATGCGCAGAACGAAAAGACACTGGCCGATTACTATCGACGACTCGATCAAAATCAACTGCCGATAGCAAGGGGATTGCGCTTGACCGCAGACGATCAGCTGCGCCGCTTCGTTATCATGCAAATCATCTGTAATTTGCATCTGGATATTCGCGCGGTCGAAATCAAATTCGCTATTTGTTTCGCCGAATATTTTAGCGACGAGAGAGAACAGCTTGAGCTACTTGCTGCCGATGGCCTGCTGACCGAGAGCGCCAATTACATTACGGTAACAAGCTCTGGACGGTTTTTACTGCGCACTATTTGCATGGTGTTCGATCGCTATCTATCGCCGGTTTTTAATCGCAGCTACTCGCAAGTCATATAATTGCCCGCGCATAAAATCAGCCACCGCTGGCGACTTGGCGCAGGCGGTCGGGCTGCAATAATTCGACATTACGCTGCTCGGCGGCAATCACTTTCGATTTTTGAAAGCGACTGAAAACGCGGCTCACTGTTTCCACCGTCAGCCCCAAATAATTGCCGATTTCGGTCCGCGACATAGGCAGACGAAACGAAGTCGATGACAGACGACGGCGTGCGTTGCGGGTTGAAATACTCAGTAGTAACGCGGCGACACGTTGCTCGGCGGTATTTTTACTGAGCATCATCAGCAATTGCTGGTCGTCGGCAATTTCCTTACTCATCACCTGAAAGAAGGTGCGCTGCAAGCTGGGAATGAGTGCGCTCAACTCGCTTAAGCGCTCGAACGGAATTTCACAGATTGCCGCTGTTTCCAACGCGACCGCGGAACTGGCATAACTGCTTTTGCATAAACCGTCGAGGCCAAAAATTTCACCCGGCAGATAAAAACCGGTGACCTGCTCTTCGCCGTTTTCGCCGATCGAAAAAGCCTTCAATGTTCCCGAGCGCACCGCATACACGGACGCGAACGGCTGACCCGCGCGATAAACAAATTCACCTTTTTGCAGTGGCCGACCGCGTTGAATTATCGCGTTAAGACGATCGATATCCGGCGCCTGCAACTCTAAAGGCAAACAGATTTTGGATAAGCGGCAATTGCCGCAAGACACCTTGCCGGCTTGCTGGCAGTGCAGCGGTTGTTCAACGCTGTCGCTATAACTGGCGGCAATGGGGCGAGCGTCAATATCGTCGGCAAATGTTTGTACGGCAGAAGTGGACGACATCACAGGTTGCTCTCGCGAATAAAGGGATCACGCTGAGGATAGCGGTCTCGCACCGGCGCTGCCTTGATCTAAGTCAATGCATTGATCCAGATCAACGATGTGGTTTAAATACGGGCTGAACCACCAACACTTACCGGAGTTCCAATGCTGAACATCCTCGCCATCAGTGGCAGCACCCGCAAAAAATCATCGAACTATCATTTGATTCAGGCCATCGCCACTGCGCATGCGGCGACAGCAACCGTCGAGCTGCTGGAAGGTCTCGATGAGCTGCCGCATTTCAATCCCGATTTGGACGGCGACAATCCGCCACCGAAAATTATCGCGTTGCGTGCAAGATTGCGCGCCGCCGACGCGATTTTGATTTGCACGCCGGAATACGCCATCGGCGTGCCGGGCACATTAAAAAATGCGCTCGATTGGACGGTGTCGTCGATGGAGTTTTCGCACAAGCCGGTAGCGTTGATAACGGCGGCGACCTCTGGCGTCATCGCGCACCGCTCCCTGCTTGGCACCTTATTAATTATCGAAGCACAGATGACGGCCGCTACGCAGGTCGTGGTTTCAATGGTTAAAACTAAAATGGACGCACAGGGCAATATTACCGACGCTGCAACAATGGCGGCTCTCAATGCGTTGATGCACGGCCTTGATGAGCTGGCAAAAGGCGCTGTGCCCGAATCCCGCTTGCTAACACCACCGGCATTTGATGGCAGCTAATCGGGCCGCATTCATTAATGGCGAATGTTCAAAGAATTTATTCGCACTGCGGAAACCCTTACGGAAATCGGCTGTAGTTGGTCTATAAAAATCTACTTCACTTATCGCCGGAAATAGACCCATGAAGGCCGCCGCCCTCGCCAGCTCAATTCGCATACCGCCGAAACCTGAAATCCTGATGGAAATTTCACGCGAAGTGGAAAGCCAAAACCCGGACATGGCGCGAATCGCGACGGTGTTGAAACGCGATGTGACGCTGTATGGCGCCATTTTGCGGCTTGTGAATTCACCCTCGTTGGGGCTGGCGCGCAATGTCACCTCGATCGACCGCGCCATCATGCTGCTCGGTTTGGTGCGCATTGCCCAAATCGTGCAAGTCACCACGCTGCAAAATCAGCTCGGCAAGGCCATGCAGTTAAATCGGTTTTGGGATACCGCCGCCGAGGTCGCGGACATTATGTCCACACTGGCGCAGCAATTTACCGGTCTATCGACCGAAGAAGCCTACACAGTCGGTATGTTTCATGACTTCGGTATTCCGCTGATGATGCAGGCCTTTCCCGATTACAAAGCGCTGCTGCAACAAGCCAACCAAAGCTCGGTGATGTGTCTGGCGGCGGAGGAAACCGATCGCTACGGCTTCAATCATTACGATGTCGGTTACGAGCTAGGCAAGATTTGGTGCGTACCGGATTCAGTCAATCACGCCATTCGCTTTCAACCGCATATCGACGATTTGTTCGCGGATAAAATTGCGGTCGACGACGATGAAACCGTCAAGGCCTTTTCCGCCCTGCTCGATATCGCGAAAGAAATCAGTGGCACCTATCGCAAACTATGGCGCACTGAGGACGACAGTGATTTGACCAGCGTCAATCCGCTCTCGCTGCAGTATTTCGGCATTGAGCATGCCGATTTTATCGAGCTGCGCGAAGACTATTTGCATCGACTGGATCGGCAGTCGTCGGTGAAAGTGGCGCGCTAAGTTGCCATCTGCGTGGCTGATACGCGCGCGGCCAACACATAAAAAAGGCGATTGAACAATGGCCTTTCATTTTTGAGTATTTCCACACCAACAAAGCGAAAGCTTTACCTCGATGTGCAATCGCCATCAAGCCTGAACGTTGCCGAGATATTTTTTGAAATGCGACGCTTGCCCACCGTAAGCGCCGCTTCGTCGTCGCCACCTGTCGTTTTACTCAGCGTCACTGCGTGCAACTCAAAACGGCCAAATTGCGCTGGGCCGCCGTCTTCCGCCACGTTAATAACACCCTCGATTTTACGGCCGAAACCTGCGGCCATTGTTTTTGCTTTCGCCTGCACATTCGCAATCGCCTGCTGCAAAGCGTCCTGCTCCAATTGCTGCTGCTTCGAAAACTCGGTGCGAATACCGTTAATTTGTGTGACCTGCGCATCGGCGAGCCCTTGTACCAGCGCGCCGTATCGCTCGATATCATGAAGCTTTAATTCGAATTGCCGCGACACCTGCTGGCCTCGCAATTCGCGCTTGCCGTTGCTCCAATCGTAATCCGGCGCCGCCTGAATTTTGCTGGCCTGAATATCGTCTTTATCGATCTGCTGTTGATCGGCCGCGCGAATCACTGCATTGCCGATTTGATCGACACGTTTTTTCGCTTCGACCAGTGTCGGTGCCGTGTGCGAAACAGTCACATCGACAATAACCAAATCCGGCACTGCTTCGACAAATCCTTCAGCTTGCGCTGACAATTGCGGTGGCAAACAATTATTGTCCGCATGTGCCGAAAGACCGTTCAACGCGATAAAAATTGCGGCCCATAAAAAACGATAAGTCATAACGAAAGGCTCCGTTGTAATTGGTCTCGCAGTGTACGAAAACAAGTTAACAAAAAAGCGACAGCCAAGCAGAAAAACGCTTACGGCAACATCGCGTAATTCAGTACGTTACGTTCAGTCGCGATAACCTGTGGCGGATATGACACATACGACGTGCTTAAAATATCGGATCTCGCATGGTAATTATCCATTTGCAGACCCAGCATATTGGCGCCGGTTTGAAAAACATTTTCAGTGCTGAACTCAAGATTAAGATGTTGCCGGGATGCACTTTTCCAATCCGGCGCACAACCGCCGTTGCACCAAATAAAGAATGGCACCTGGAACTCGGTTTTAGTCGGCCGCGAATAACCATGACCCGCACTCGCCACGCCGTTTTCGTAAAAGCGTTCGCCATGATCGCTGACAAATAACAACATGCTGCCCGGTTGTTTTTCTAATTGCGCAAAAATCTTTCCCAATAAAAAGTCGGTATAGCGAATGCTGTTGTCATATTCAGCCATTACAACATTGTGCTTAGCGTCGTCAACGGAGTGCGCGATGTATTGATCCTCTTTGAAAAAATCAAACTCTGTCGGATAACGATTTTCGTAGCTTTGATGGCTGCCCTGCAAATGCACCACAATCAACTTGAGCGGTTGTGCATCCTGCAATGCCGTTTGAAAGGGCCGCAATAATTTTTCGTCGAAAACGCTGCCGTAGAATTCGGTATTGGTAAATACGCGCTTGTCCGCGTCGTGCGCCACCAGCGATATTTTCGATTCGAATTGACCAACACGGCCCTGATTGGACAACCAGTACGTTTGGTATCCCGCTTCTTTGGCAGCGGTCAAAAGCGACGGCTCGAACAAAAATTTATTCGGGTCGAGCACACTCGCGGTCGTCAACATCATCGTGACACTGGGAACAGTTTGGTTTGCAGCGGAAACCGCGCGGTTGAAAATTAATAATTGTTCGCGCCGAGCATCGAGATTCGGTGTGGTTTTTTTACCGTAGCCATACAAGCTAAGATTACTGCGACGCATCGACTCACCGAGCACAATCACAACAGTGCGCGGCGCCGGCAGCGTTTGCGTGGCGTGAAAACTATAAGCCGCGCGCTGCGTCTGCATTTCGGTCAACCATTCGCGATAGCTAAACCATTCGCTAACATTGCGCAAAATGCGCAAGCTCGGCACCTGATTATTTAAATCGTAAACACGCGACCAAAATTGCATCTGCGCGACGGCCGCGCGATTTTGCGCAGCCACCGCCGGGTGTTGATAGACGGCCAGCACCAACACCGCGAAGAGTGGCCAGGCAAATCCGTGGGGTAAAAAAGAATTCGCGCGTATGCGCAACTGTGGAGTTATCCAAAACACGCTGCCGACTAATAAAATCGCAAAACCCGCACAGGTTGCCGCTAACGCGTAGCTCCACTGAAAGCTTAAAAACTCCATCGCTTCGTGCAAATCAGTGCCGAGCAAAGCATCGATCGCGCCAACAGAAATTGGGGCGCCGTATAAAACCACATGACCCGTTGCCAACATGCCGAGAAAGACGAGGAAAAAAATCAGCAGCGTGAACACAATGTGGCGCCAGCGACCGAAATATTCGGTCACGCATCCCAACCCCATCGCGACCAATACCACGATTAGCAAGGTATCGATGCCGTAGGAGTTACGCTTGTCATAAAGGTAGTAAACACCGGAAAAGTCTCGCCACCATTCCAAAATAAACGGCGGCAGCAACGACAACAAATAGCAACAGGTAATGAGGCCTAGCTCCTTCCAGGGCGCCAAATTTTTCACAGACAATTGTTTGAACTCGCGCTTCATTATTTTAATGAGATGTGCCATGGGATTCGGCTAAGCCGGACTGTTAAGAAATTGTGTCGGATATGTTACATGAAACGGGGCAGGTCCAATTATTAACTATCCAGCAATGACAGGCGCTAAATGTTGGTATTCATTAGAGGTTCAGCTTTGCGCTGGCATCCTGCAGTCGTACTTGGCGCTTATAGACGCCGTGGAGTGATGCTCCAGCAGGAGCTAAAGGATAAAGAAATGATTACGCAGCAAGAAGTTCATAAACAGTTAGACGTGTTAGCCAATGAAGTCCTGCAACCAGCCGGGCTGTATTACGAGTTATATTCGCGCCTGTTTTCGCAGCGCGTGCAGCGCTGGATTGAAACGGCACCGGAGACTGAGGCGCAACTGATTCGCCGCATCGCAGAAAACGATCCCGATTTTTCTGCTGATATAGATTCAGAGATTGAGGGAATGCACTATATGTTTGCTGATAAGCAGCCCTTAATTAATCCAGCGTGGGACATGGACTATTAAGTGCTCTCAGCATCTGCGCTTAACATGTCACACATGGGCATTGCGTGCTTAAATCAAAAGCAATGCCCTAATCACATCTAATTAACCTAATCGCTCCCAATTAAATCGAATATAGATTTTTTAATTTCTGTGTATATAGCTTGCCGTTGTCCAGCCGCGGCAGCGTCTTGATGACATCAATCTAACGCCGACACTAAATTGCGATTTGAGCGTTCTAGAATAATCAATTAACCGCTCTGACAATCTCATCTTCGATACTAGGGGCGAACGATCAGATTGGCCTAAACACTTATTTCAACGGAAGAAATATATCAACAATCACTTCGTGCTCGGCAACATCCGGGAAAAATTTTACTCGCTGTAAAAACAGCGGAAAATCGCGCATTTCTTCGCCACTCTGCGGCAACCATTCTCCATACAAGTAAGTTACTGCTGCCGCCAAATGATCATCCGAACCAATGTGTCGCAGAACAGCGCAACGTCCCGCCGGAATTACTTTTCCAACAACACCGAACTCATTCGGCGTAATTTCACGATCAGTTGCCGCGCATAAATCGAAGCGGTAGGCATCCGGCTGAGTATCGACTGGATCGTCATAAACGATATTGAATGTGGCACTGACTGAAGGAGGCAATTTATTTTGCTTTCGCCAAGCGATAAATTGACGAATGGAATCACCTAGCAATTGCGGATCGCCGCGGTGCCCAAAAACCGCAACCCTCGTCTCCAAAAAATTAATTATTTTCACGTTATCAAGACCATTCTCCGGCTTCATATGCTTGCTCCGCAATTCATTTAATGGCTGATACATCGTGTGCCATTCGTTCCACAGTGGTTTTTTTCTGAACTCAGAGGGAGACTGTCCGATGTTTTTACGAAATGCGCGCGCAAAAGCTTCCGGACCTTCGTAACCGCAGCCCAACGCTATGTCGGTAATTGATTGATCGTCGCGATAAGCCAATAGATAAGACGCCCGCTTTAAGCGACTCAACTGCACAAATTTGTATACGCCAATCCCAAAATGTTCGGAAAACTGCCGATGAAAATGAAATTTTGAAAAGGCGGCAACTTCACTCAGACGCTCGACAGTAAGATCGCTGTCAAGATTCACATCGATATACGCAAGCACCTTGCGCAATCTCGAACGGTAATTTTCTGCCGCTACTGAATTCAATGAAATATCCCCTCGACTGCCGATAAATTAGCGCTTTCGCTTCGATTAAGCATGATCGAAATTGCTGAGTTGAGGAAGACACTGACAAGGGCGCTCGATTGCGGAGCGCAATTTTCCGTTACTTAAAACTTAAGCTGGGGTATCCACAACGCACTGCAACGGAGTTGCGCCGTCTGTTTGAATATAGAGCATGGGTTTTTATCGAGTATTAATAACTGCGGGGTCACCGTAACTTAGCAGAGAATTCGAACCAGCCGCAGCAGCATTTCACTTGAGCGGTGGAGTCGTTTAATTACAAGTTGAGCAACGCGGCTGCATTATTTTTTTACGCAGTACGCGAATCCAAAAAAAGTATTCAGCAGTAAGTCCGATCAAAAACAATATTGCGCTGCTGCTACTCCAACCGATGCCAAAGAAAATTACTGCTGTAAGTAAAAGCGCCGCTGTTAATAGATGTCGTTTCATTAGTTTTCCCCCAAAAACACGCGGCTTCATTTGTAACTTATAAATGACAATTATTTTTTTGCTGCGGGCGTCGATGTTACCGGGCCAATGCCGGTCAATTCGATAATTACTTCTTCATCTTTAGCGCCGTCGAAATGCACCTGACCAGCCTTGTGAATGACGTAAGTGCCGGCCCGCATCGGTACGGTATTTTCTGGATCGAATTTATCGCTGGTACCGACCCACCACGTCCCGGAAATCACGGTAAAAAAGCGATCTGAATTGTGAAAGTGCGGACGGCTGAAGTTGTTCGGCAACCATTTAATGCGGATAACGTAAGGACCGGGCTTATCAGGATCGCCGAATAATACGGCGCGCTCGCTGGTGCCTTCAGCGTTGCGCACCCAAGGGATATCTTTCGGCGCTTTAAATTCGACTGCGTGGGAATTGAGCTCGACCGCGTAGCCGCTTACCGCAAAAAGACTTATCAGAAATCCAGCAGTTATTTGGTGAAAAGAAATTCGCATCGTGTGTTCGCTCGCTTAATGAATTAAATAAATGAATTGATTTATGAACTCTGTAAATTTGGCGCCAGTTCGGGTTCGGTTTGAGCGGTCGGCTCAGCTTTGATGGGACGCGCAGGCTTGGCAACGCCGGCGCGTTTCTTTTTCTTCTTCGGCTTGAATTCGATTTGCAGCCGCTTCCATCCCAACACCACCGACGTTCCACCGAGCACAACGCCCATCAGCACCAGCGGCAACATCCACAAGTCCCAAATCGGTCGGTAGTACAACCAGCCAAAATCCCAGTGATGCAGCGCCGAATACAACCAGCGATACACGCGACGGCTCGCATCCTGTTTTAACAATAAACGTCCGTCCTGCGGATCGAGATACAAGCGCGTGCCGACTTTATCGGCGAGATCGACACGTAATACCGGCAACGCTTTTTCAACTGCATTTTGATGATGACGCGGGTAGTAATAACTGTCGTATGCCGTTTGCAGCGTGTACGTCGCGATTGCCGTGTTGTTCGACAATCGCGTGGCCGCATCGAGTAGTGCAAGCTCGCTAAACTGCGTCACTGCCCCGGCAACCGTTTGTGGAATTCGATCGCCATCGCGTGTGATGCCTAACAACACAGCTTGCTCGCCCAAACTGCGCCACGCTAATTCGACGATTTGCTCATTAGCGTTGTCGGTATCGAGCGCAGTGGGGCGCCAGTTCAACATCACAGCGGGCGTTTGCTCGCCTCGGTACTGGGTTAACTCCTGTTTATCGGGATTGGCCGGCGAAAAAATCTGAAACGGGTTCGTACTCAAATAGCCGCTGAATGCCCACAGCAACGCCGCACTGCCTCCAATCAAGCCGACCCAGAAATGCCAGGTATTCCACACATCGCGATAGGGATGGTTGCGGCCTTCGCTGTAAGTGCGGCGTCCACCCCAACCCGGACGCCAGCGTTGCCAGCCGATGATGAGGCCAGTCAGGCTCGCGGCAATTGCAAAAAAGCCCGACCAGATTTGCACGTTGCGGCGGGTGGCTGCGTCGCTGATCGCTTCGATCGGGCGCAATAAATGAATCCAATTGCCAGTCCAATACAAGCCGCGCGTAAACGGTGTGGAATCGCGCGCCACTTCGCCGGTGCGGGCGGAAATCAATAATTCGCGCCCCGCTTCACCGACCGCAAAACGATGAAACGGACGGATCGCTTCCAGATTGCGCACGCTACTGTCCTGCGGTCCGGTATTGAGATATTTAATTACCGATTGCGCTGCGTCACGGTTGGCTATCCAGCTCGAAGCAATTTGCGCCGCTTCCGCCGCTGAGGTTTCGTGCAGCGATCCATCGCGCGCGGATAACGCAAAACGCTGTCCCTTGCTGTTTTCAACCAACCATAACGGCTGCTCGGCTTGGCTCACTAAACGCGCAGTGACAATCGAATCGACTTCAGCGTCTTCGTGCTCGGCAGCCTTTGTATGATTCATCGCCGCGCCTTCGCGTGATTTTACTTCGGGTAATTTGGCCCGCTGCACGGCGCTGATTTTCCATGCGTCGCCAAGACTCAGCCAACCGGCTTGTGGGTTTACCGCATCACGATGCGCCAATTGCTCGGCCGGACTTAATGCCGACGGGCCGGCATACATGATGATCAAGCCGGATGTGAACCAGACGAACATAAACAGTGCGAGCGCGATGCCCACCCAACGGTGAATTAAATAGAGCAGACGCTTCATGAAAACCCTCGTGGGTAACCTGCGGACAACTTAAATGATTAGCGTTGAACGGGGAGGCAACTAGCGCGCCAGTTAAAAAGTCACTGAACCCCGCTGTTGGAAGATGCTGAAAAGTGCTGAATTACTGCAGGTAAAACTAAAATTAAAATAATTTTTCACTACGTTAAATTTTATTTCTTCAAAAAAATACTCGCTTTAACGCAACACAGTGCTGATATATCAGCACTGTGTTGCGTTAAATGTTGACTGAGCAACAGCACAAGCGTTGGGGTTTTATCGAACGGCTTGCGGCGGCGCGACCAAAACACCGCGTGCGCCATTTTTATCGAGAGTCTTTGCTACCAATCCTGAGGCTTTAATATCCTCGACAAATTCGCGCAGATATTTAGCGCCGGCATCGCGACCATTGGGCGTACCGATAGCCTGTTTCACAATGCTGATATGCCCCGCCAAAACCCGCGAGCCCGGCTGTTTATCCGCATAGGCAATCAGTACTGGTTTAAGGCCGGCGAGTGCGTCGAGCTTTTGCGCGACGTACGCATTAAATGCGCCCTCGATTCCAGGCACGCCTGGCTCACCCGGTACTCGCACCAAATTCGCATTGTGCAAATTGCGGCTTAGATATAGGTCATAAGCGCTCTTATCCGAGATTGCAATACGTACGCCCTTGCGATCGACATCGGCCACTTCTCGCAGCGGCGAGCCGGCCGGCACCAAATACGTCGATTCGATTTCCGCATACGGCGCGGTGAAATGAATGCCTTCGGCACGCTCGGGCTCGATGCCGAGAAATGCCACATCCCATGCATTGGTTTTGACGCCAGCGGCTAACTTCCCGGCCGAATCGAAGGTGACGATTTCCACCGGAATACCGACACGTCGCGTCAATTCAGCCGCCAAATCGAACGCGATACCGCGCGGTTTTCCCGTGACCGGGTCAGTGCCGGTGAGCAGCATATTGCCGGTATTAATACCGATGCGTAATTTTCCACTCGGTGCTAAATCGGCCAATTCACGCGCTGATAACGGCGCTGCATGACCAGCGAATGCAAACACAATGAAACTAAAAAAAATGAGAGCAGCTTTAAACATGAATTCACCCAAATGAAAAAACTCGATTGCATTTTTGCGGGCGACTGATTTTTTAAAAATTTAAAGCAGTCGCGCGTCGAATCAAGGCAAACGCCAAGCCAAGATTTTTCCCCGATGAGTTATCGCTCTATTGCAATGCGATCAGAGCGCACCGAATGGGTTGGGCCGGCGTGGCGAAATCATTTGTAAAGCTGTATATAAAACCAGTAAAGTGCGATCCGGTAAATCAAGCCCTTTTCCCTTGTGCGTGGCAGGAGTTTTCAAATGGCCGTTATTCCGATGTGGCAAGTAGACCGAGACAACAGTATGCATACCAGCAAATCAGAAGCGGATAAACACGATCAGATGCTCGAAATCGGCGAGCATTTCGCCGTGGCGGTGAAATCGGCCGCTGCCGATATCAGCTCCGCTCAAGCGGAAGCGATTGGATTATTTTTATCGAAGAATCGCGATGCGGTAGCGAAATTGTGTAAGGGATCGAACGACGCATTGGCCGACGCAATAGCAGCACCTGTCGTCGATACAGTGGCTGCAGTGACACCGATTCGCGCAGCGCAATAAAAAAGAAAAGTACTACCCAGCTGGTGCGCCGACTCCTTCAAACGGCGGCCGTGCCAGCCAAATCAAGCCGATAATCACCACGAAAATAAAACCGTACAGCCAAAAGATATCGTTAATGGCGAGCGTTTGGGCCTGCGCATTGACGATTTGATCGAGCGCTTGATACGACGAAGCCGGCGCGCGATTCGCACGCGTGCCGATGATCTGTAAAAAATGTTCGACCTGCGGTCGGTCGCGCACAATGCGCTCGGCTAATACGGCATGATGAAAATCGCTGCGATGATCGTAGAGCGTCGTTGTCAGCGCGGTCGATACGCTTTGCGCGAGCGTGCGGAAAAAATTCGCCAGCCCCGATGCCGCCGCCATCTGCGCAGGCTTCATTTCCGACAAAATAATTTCCTGCAACGGCACAAAAAAACAGGCGACACCAATGCCCTGCACGATACGCGGCAAAATCAAATAGCCGTAATTCACATCGTCAGTAAATTGCGCGGACCAAAATGCCGTGGCGGAAAAAATCAAAAAAGCGAAACTCGTCAATATGCGCAATTCTATTTTTTTGATGTAGCGCCCCACCAACGGCGACAGCAAAAACGCGAGAATTCCTACCGGTGTCACCGCTACCCCGGCCCAGGTCGCGTTGTAGCCCATCACGCGCTGCAACCACTGCGGCAACACCACTGTAGTTCCGAAAAATGCCGCCATGCCAACGCTCAGCGCCGCTACACCGACACTGAAATTGCGTTTGCGAAATAAGCGCAAATCCACAATCGGATTTTTTTCGGTCAGTTCCCACGCAATTAAAAATACGATGCCGACGACGGCGACAATCGCTAACGTCACAATAAACGGCGAACTAAACCAATCTTGGTCGTTGCCGTTATCGAGCATAAATTGCAGCGCGCCAACGCCGAACACCAGCAACCCTAAACCCACCACATCAATACGCTGCTTAACCGTCTTCGATTCGCGATCGTGCAGCAAAATATAACTGGTGATCACCGCAAAAATACCGATTGGCACATTGATAAAAAATATCCACGGCCACGAATAATTATCAGTGATCCAACCGCCTAAAATTGGCCCGAAAATCGGCGCGACAACAACGGTCATCGCCCATAAGGCTAGCGCAAGACCGCGTTTTTTTTCCGGATAATTATTCAATAAAAGCGTCTGCGATAACGGCACCATCGGTCCCGATACCAAACCTTGCAGCAAACGAAATATCACCAGCATCGACATATCAGTGGCGAAACCGCACAGCGTTGAAAACACCACGAACAATAAAACCGAAATGCAAAACGTGCGCACTTCACCGAAGCGACGCGCTATCCAACCCGTCAGCGGTTGCATGATCGCGCTCGCCAGCGAATAGGCACTGATCGCCCAAGTGCCTTCCGTGCTGCTGACACCGAGATCACCGGCGATGGTGTAAACCGACACATTGACGATCGAGATATCCAACACTTCCATGAATGTGGACAACGCGATCGTCAAGGTCAACAGCGCCAACGCGCCACCTTGCAACATGGGTTTGGCGCGAGCTGCACTCATTTATTGGTGCTCTTACCGCGCGTTGCTGCCGGCGCAACCGGTCCCAGATTGCGCAAGACAATTAATTTCGCGGCGCTGTCCGCATCGCGCAATTCGCGCTCATAAACGCGCGTTTGTGCCATCGGTTTTTGCGCGGGTTTATCGGGCAGCACGGTGCCATCGCGTTCGTGCGTATCGATTAGCGTTTTAGTCGAAAGGCCGATGCGCAATGGATGCTGCCGCAACTCGGCGGGATCGAGCGCAATACGCACCGGCAATCGCTGCACGACTTTGATCCAATTGCCCGAGGCATTTTGCGGTGGCAGCAACGCGAAGGCGCCGCCGGTTCCCGGCGCCAAGCCCAATACACGGCCGTGAAAAACCACATCGCCGTGATAAATATCCGGTGTGACTTCGGCGCTTTGACCGATGCGAATATGCTGCAACTGGCTCTCTTTAAAATTCGCGTCGACCCATAACGAATCGAGCGGCACGATAGTAAAAAGATTCTGGCCCGGCTGCACCGTTTGCCCCAATTGCACCTGGCGTTGCGCGATGTAGCCATTGATCGGCGCCACAATCGCATTGCGCGAATTGTTTACCCAGGCATCGCGAAACGCCGCCATCGCCTGCTGCACGGTCGGATTATTTTCGATGTCGGTGCCATCGACCAACGCGCGTGCGGCAAGCGCTTGTTGCTCGGCCTGCGTCAACGCCGTTTGCGCCGCCTGATATTGCTCGCGTGCGTGCGCAACCTCCTCGGGTGCTATCGCTTGGTCCTGCAATAAAGGTTCACGCCGCTGCAAATCGGCGCCAGCGCGTTGCAAGTCCACCCGTCGACTCGCCACCAAGGCATTGGATTGATCGGCATTTGCATTTTGCTGCCGAACTTGCCGCACCGCCTGCGCCAGATTTGCTTGCGCACGTTTGAACGATGCGGTGGCGTCAACCGGATCGAGCCGCGCTACGACTTGTCCGGCGACAACGCGTTGGGTTTCATCGGCGCCGATTTCAATGATTGTTCCGGCGACTTTGGCCGATACCATCACCTGATTACCACCGATGTACGCATCGTCGGTTTTAACGCGCTGACTGAACACGAAAAACCACAACAGCAACCAGACAATGGCGCCGATAACAAAAACTGCAGCGATGCCAAATAAAATAATGCGGCGGCGCTGCGGACTCATACCTTCTTCGTCATCCTCATCGGAATCATCCGACTCCGATTCAGCATCATCTTTTTTTGTTTGTTGTTTTTTTTCTTGAGTCTGTTCGTTGTTTTCATGCTGCACGTCGCCGCGCTGCTGTGTTTCAGTCGACTGCTTTTCTTGCGCTATCGTTTTTTGTTTCTGTGCCGATTCTTCCGTATCTTCTTCAAAGCGGTTATCGGTCGCCGGCGCGATAATTTTTTTCTGCACATCGGCTTGCGCATATTCCTCGCCGTATTTGTATTGATACTTATATTTGTATTTCGCTTTTTTGGAGCGTCGCTGCAGCGGCTGCATTTGCATCGTTTCGTCAATCATCGATCAGCTCTCGTCTCACTTGCAGTAGAACGCGCCACCGCATGAATCATTGCAGAATCTTTTTGTGCAGATGCTGCCGCATCGATTTCATAGCCGCCACCGAGCGCCTTGATCAATGCAAGCTGCGTCGTAATAAATTGCGCATCGATTTGCAGCGCCGCGTCGCGCGCGCGCAACGCCTGCACGTCGGCATTATTCTGCGTGCGCCGATCGACCAAACCTTGTCGTGCACGCGCATTGGCATTGGCGAGCAGCGTTGTCGACGCTGCAATTGCCGTTTGCTGCTGCGTGCGCTGCGTATTTAATTGATCGAGCGTAAGCACCTGTGTCGCAACATCGCGTGCTGCCGTTATTACCGTGGCGTTGTAATCGGCGATGGCAGCTTCGAGTTGCGCACGACTGACGCCGTAACGCGCGTGAATACGTCCGCCTTCAAAAATCGGCAATGTGATCGCGGGGCCGACGCTCCACAACAAACTATCGCGATCGAATAATTTATGAAAATCATCGCTGGCGAAAAACACCAGCGCTGAAATACTGATGTCCGGCAAATACGCTTTGCGCGCTTCCTCGATATCTTCGGAAGCGGCTTCGATGCGCCAACGATTGGCAACGATATCGGGACGCCGCCCGAGTAATGCGATGCGCGTATCCGCAGGCAGCGGCGTTGCAAATTGCGGCAATGGGCGTGCCTGCAAACGCGGTAATTGATCCGGCGCAATGCCCAGCAGCGCGGCTAATTGCACCAAGTGCAAATGAGCCGAACTCGATAACATCGCTTGTTGCGACAGCGCGGTAGCAAGATCGGTGCGCGCCATTTGTTCCGCATCGGCACTATCGATGCCGCTATCGCGGCGGCGCTGTGCGATATGTAATTCACTTTCATACAGCGCGATCATTTGCTGCGTCAGCTGTAATCGTTGTTGATCCGCTAACCATCCGCAATAACTGGTGGCGACGCCGTTCTGTAGCAATAAAGCAGCTGCGGCACGTCCGGCATCGCTTGCGCGTGCACGATCAACTGCCGCATCGACAGCAGCCCGACGCTTACCCCACCAATCGAAATCGTATTGAAATTGCAGGCCGACTAAGCCCAACGAAGTAATACTCGGCGAAGACGCGGCATCAGCTGGCGCCGATGAACCGAGTAAACCTAAATTTTTACTGAGGCGAGTACGCTCTGCTTGCGCGCGTGCATCGATCTTTACGCCGAGCTCCGCTCGCGTTTGTTCAATCGCACTAACCGCAATCGCAACGCGCGCCTGAGCCTGCTGCAAATCCGGTGCATTTCTCAAAGCGCGTTCGATTAAATCGTCGAGTTGATCATCACGCAACTGCACCCACCATTGTTCAGCTGGCCATTCTTGCGAGGACCATTGGGCGGTATTTGCGGGTGAAGCAGTTTGTGGTGATGCGCTGATTTTCAATTCCGCGCTAATTGGTAATTCAGCACGCGGCAGCGACGCCGGCTGTTTACGAGCCGGCATATTGCAAGCGGTAAACGTTAGGCATATCGCTACACCATGACTTATCACTGCAACGCGACGCCTATATTTAACCCAACCAGAGTTAGCCCAGCGAGCGAGCGCTTTCATGCGTTGACCCTTACAACATTTTTCAACGCTACCTGCCTCTAACAATGATTTTTAACGGAACAGCTGTAATGCAGCGACACCCATCATTGCAATTCGCAGCGCCAGTAGCGGCTGACAGCAAGTGGTATGCCATTAGGATTCAACGGCGAGACAGTCAATAAACACGCATGACGATCGAAAGATTTGGAGAAACCCAAAATTTATTTCAGAGGAAAATATGAAAATTCGACAGTACATTGTATTTTTTTCAGGGCCAAGATAAAAAAGTGGATGACTAAAAATTGTTATAGGTGACCATTTTTTGTAATTGATTGCGTACCTTTTATTTTGCTATGACTAAACCTAATAAAAGTTACATTAAGATTCTATGAATGCATTTATTCAGCTATTTATTGGCCGAAACGGGAGTTAAAAAAGCCCTCTTATATTCGTTCAAAAGGTTCATATTCGAAAAATCCGACGTGGCATAAGCATTGCTCTAATCGTTGCTACCGATGAGCAATTTATTTTCCAGAGAGAAAAATGCCATGAGAAAGCAGCCTTCACTAAATTTACCCGCGCGCTCCTCACGCAACGCCATTGCACTAACGTCTACTGAGTTGCGGTCACCTGCCGATAAGACATCGTCGCCAAATTTGCTGGGGCTGCTCTGCATAACGATTATTTTGACGATTGCGGCGGTGAATGTTGCCAAGGTTGTCGCGAATGCGGCGCGCGGTGCTAGCCCGTATAAAGCGCAGGCCGGTGCAGCGAAGTGGTTTATCCACCGCGATTCTCATAATGGTTCATCTATTGACAGCTTCACTGCAACAGTCAACGCCAATCACCACAGCGATATTTCGCCGGCGGCGCTGATCATGAAAGGAAAAGGTATTGATCAAATCACATTGAAGTACTAGCACTGTCGCGTTGACATTCGATACTGCGGTCTAAAGACAATTTTTTTTAAAATTTTGCGGCCAAGGTGCGCAATTTCCTGCTCTGCGCCCTGCCCTGCACACTACGTGCTCTTATTGTTCGTTTAATTATTCTAATCAGCCAATCCATTCGCCAATAATCAACTGCTAGTCATTATATTTTTGCGCGCTCATTTCCATTATCAAATTTCCTCATATTCGCTCTCAGTGCAGAAGAAAATACTTTTTGTTAGTCAAAAAAAAGCGGCGCTTCAGAGCGCTGATTTTAATCTTTCAATTAAGCGCCGATTTTTTTACGAACCTGCGTTAATACATTTTTTCCATAAAATTCAATAACGCGTTGTTGATCGGGTTGACCGGAATGAATATTTACAATCGTCGCCCCGCTTGTGAATAACTCCTCGACCGCATTGATGTGGATGTCGGCATCGGTACCGATAGGCCAATCGCCGTACACTTCCTCCAACGGGGTTTCCGCTTCGGCACGTTTTTGAATATCACGTGGGTCTTGAATATTGTGGTAGCCCTTAAATGCATTCGGTCCAAAACGCCATAATTTGGCTGCTGTCTCTGCATCTTTCTTAGTGCCGACCACCACGTAGTGTTCAATCAACACCGGCGCGTCCGCCAGCGTTTTACCTGCCGCTTTCAAGCCGGCAACAAATTCAGATTTATGTTCTTTCCAAGTCTGTGCATCGGTAACGAGACCATCACCATATTGACCGGCTCTGCGCATTGCCTTTGGGCCGTTTGCCGCCATTAAAATAGGAATTGATTTAGCGGGTTTATCGTAAAGCTTGGCTTGCACTTGATAGTGTTTGCCTTCGTGATAGACATGCTCGCCGGTCCATAATTTGCGGATGATCGAAGTCGCTTCAATTAAACGCTCGGACCGTTCATCCCAACTTGGCCAATCGCCGGTTGCAGCTTGTTCGTTTAACGCTTCACCGGACCCAACTCCTAAAAAAATTCGACCCGGATAAAGCAAGCTCAACGAAGCAAAAGTTTCAGCTACGACCGCCGGTGGATAACGCAGAATCGGACAGGTCACGGTAGTGCCCATCCACGCAGAATTCGTTTGTTGGCCCAGTGCAGCCAACGTAACGGTGGCAGAACCCGAATGGCCCTCATTATCTTGCCAGGGCTGTAGATGATCGCTTGTCGCCAGTAAATCGAAACCTGCACGTTCAGCGCTGGCTCCGAATTCAACCAATTGCGGCACGCTGAATTGTTCATGCGCCAGCATAAAACCGATGTGACGTTGCGTTAAATCGGCTGTGTTTTTAGTGCTTTTTTCTGCCAGCTTGACGGCGGTATTCATGATCGGATGCTCCTCACTCACGCTGAGTGGCTTCGTTGAATCGGTTGCGCTTTAACCAGATTTAATAGCGCATTTATCTCTCAACGAAGCTGTAGAGCAACCGTAGTGCCAGCAATAATAGGTTATTAATTTCTATCGAAAATTTATTCTGGAAAGAGAAAATAAAATCGAATTTTGGACGCAGCGCTTGCACAAATTCTAAATTTTATCAGCGCGCTTTGCAGTTGTTACAGCGCGCCGCGCGACATAGTTATCTGCAAGCGTTTTTCGTCCAGCGATGATAGTTGATTAATTGCTACTTTCGTTGCGATCCTGAGTTTCCAGAAACGCGCGCCGAAAAGCCAATGGATTGGAAATGCCGGTAACCGGTTCCTGCGGATTGCCAGCGCCGGAAATAACCAACGTACCGAAGTTGAAGATTCGGCCAAAAATAGTTTGATCGACCTGTATCGTTTCAACCTTCTGCACATACATCTCGATAGTTTGGCGGCGAATAAAACCAAACTTGGCAATGACGCGTTTATTGGTAATTGCAATCTCGGTCGTCTTATAACGGATGTACGCCATGATCAAAAAAACCAGCCCGACGACCAACCAAATTGTCAGCGTGCCTAAAATGATTAGATGTGCCAGCGACCACAAACTGATATGCGCGGTATAAATAATTTTCTCATCGTTAATAAGAGCGCCTTCGATGTAACTTGCCATGTTGTTTCCCTTTTTAGAAAATCTTAGATTTAAGAAATGCCGCACAGTGCGGACAAATAATACTCGGCCGTTGCAGGATAACGCACAACAGCTGTATGAAACCGATTCTTGAAGCTATAACTAATCAACTTTTTTTCAATAGCTCAATTAAAGCGGCTGCATCGAACGGCGCGCGGACTTTAATGTCGTTATCGAAATAACAAAAAATAGGGCGTTTAGTGCGACGTTTATCTTTGCTATGAACTTTTGAATCGATTCGATGCGCATCCGCCACTTGCCCGCCATCGCGCCAGACGCGAATACGGTTAGCCCAACGCTGCAATGCGGCGTCGGTATAGCCACTGGCGTATAGCTCAGCTTCACCGTGCAAGCGCAGGTACATAAAATCCGATGTAATGTCTTCGTAGTAGGGCCATTTTTTTGCGGTGTCCGCCACCACCAATGCCACATTATATTTGCGTAATAGCGCGATGAATTGCGGATCAATAAAACTGGCATTGCGAATTTCCACCGCGTGGCGAATACGTCTGTTTTTATCGAAATCCAGTTGCGCGCGACCCTTTACGTGTTCGTGATACGCGCTCGCTAATGCGTGTGCCGCTTCGGTATCGCGTGGCAGCAAGGCTAAAAATTCTTCGAACAATTCGGCATCGAATTTAAAGCTGGGCGGAAATTGCCACAAAATCGGCCCCAATTTTTCCTGCAAATTGAACAGCCCTGAAGCGAAAAAATTTGCGACAGGAATCTTCACATCGCGCAAACGCAAAATATGTGTGATGTAGCGCGGCGCTTTTACACTGAAGACAAAGCCCTTTGGCGTGGCGGCATACCAATTGGAATAATTTTCAGGTCGTTGCAAATTATAAAAAGAGCCGTTGATTTCGATACTCGGCAATGCATGCGATGCAAACTCAAGTTCACGATCTTGTTTTAAACCTTTTGGATAAAAAACGCCGCGCCACGGCGGATAGCGCCAACCGGAAATGCCGATCTTAATTGCGCTCATTACGCAGTCGCCTCTCATTAACTGAACTTAATCGTTGTGCACATTGGGTTCGCAAGTGCTATGCCAAAAAAACTTAATCGTTAGGAATGTGACATAAGCAAAAGCGCTTAGCCCACTAAGTGAATTTGCGAATACCGCGACTCGGTAGCGGCATCTAAACTATCTTCGGATTAAAATAGTTCATGCATACATCCCGGAGGATACAACGCATGTTGGTACTATCGAGACGTCTCGGCGAAACCCTGGTAATCGGTGATGACATTCACCTCACCGTTCTTAGCATCAGCGGCAATCAAGTTCGAATTGGTATTGCGGCGCCGAAAGAAGTTAGCGTGCACCGCGAAGAAGTGTATTTACGTATTCAACAAGAAATGGCTGCACCGCAAGTTGCCGCGGGCTAATTGCAGCCTGCGAGTAAAATTTCCTCGCTGCGGGTTCTACGTATATGTTTGAGAAGCGCGCGCAACAGAGCGTAAAGGCTTATAACTTAAGCGCGAGATAATCCTCAATTTTACGTAAAAGTTATTTAATTTCCGTCCGGTTATGGATGAGCCTTTACATTTCGCGGCTAATTTTTAAACGTACTAGTCTAAATACAAGCTAAACGCGTAGCCTTCCTATCGTTCCTCGAATCCGGTGCTACTATTCCAAGGGAAGGCCCAGCTGAGGATTCCCAACTTAACGTGCACTGACTACAAGCGCACCAGTAGCAGCTCGCTGCGCTCCGAATATACAGATTCGTTACCGTTAGATAACGCAACTATTTTGCGGTCCGGAACGCGGTGACTTTTGATTGCCGTGAGTAGACATGAGAGTCTTGGCTCCTATAACAATTAGACTCGGAACCGATGCCCTTCGGTTGTACGGTGAACAATGAATACCACCGCGAATAACGGCGGCAGTAATCGCCACGCTGTCGACGCTGCATTGACAGCGCTGCACGCAAATCCCAGTTTTTGGCGCGAGCGGCTCGATGTCGCCAGCGTGCGATTATTAGATATCGCCACTTCATTGTTACCTTCCGATGAAGCGCAGCTATGGCAGCTGCACGCACTTCGCGCGCAATTTTCACAATGTGGCCGCGCTGGCAATAATAATGAGTTGGTAGCGCGTCCAGAATTCATATCCGTACCCCGCGCCTATATCGCGGCGTTAGAGCAAATGGAACCGTTCTCGGCGCAGCCAATCGACAATCCATTTTCCGCAATTGATAGCCGTTTACCTACGGCAGCCGCGACTCTGCATTTACCGATCGCCGTGCGCGGGGAAGTATGGGGCGTGCTGTTATTGAGCAGGGCGCCGGGCAACGCATGGTCGCAAGCCGATATCTATCGAGCCAACGCAATTAACGCAGTGTTAATGCACTTGCTGCTAGAGCATCGCGTCGATCACGCCGATCACCGCTTTCAAATGTTGGCGCAAAACGCGCCAATCGCAATTTTAGAATTCGATGAGCACCACAATGTGCTCTACCGCAATGAGCAATTGGTCGATTTGATCGGCGCCGATCATCAGCGCTGGACGGCAGATACATGGGCCTCGATTATCGCACCATCGGACGGACGAGATATTCAACTTGATGTTAAAACCGCGGAACGCGACGGCCGTTTGCAGTCGAATTACCGCATCACGCGACCGGATGGTTCAGTGCGCCATGTCCTGTGGCATGTCAGCAAAGTTCAAACCACGCCCGAATCCTCAATCGCCAAAGGCCGTCTCGGCGTCGCGCTGGACATCACCTCGCTGTGGGAAACCCAGCAGCAATTGCAGGAGCTCACCGCGCAACAACGCAATATTCTCGATCATGCCGCGCACGCGATTATCGCCACCGATATGGAAGGCAAAATCGTTTCATTCAACCCGGCTGCGGAGCGTCTGCTCGGCTACAGCGCCGCTGAAATGCTCGGCAATACACCCGATATTTTTAACGATCAGGAGGATCTGCGCCGCTTTCGCCAAGAAAATCATCACGCGGATTTTCACGCCAGCTACCACGCGATGATCAAAAAGATACTCGAACATGGCGTACAAGAATTCGAGTGGAATTTTTTTCGCAAGGACGGTACGCGGGTGCCGGTACGCGCTTCCAACTCGGTCTTGAAAAATGCAGCCGGCGAACCGCTGGGCCTGCTCGCACTCGCGGTCGATCAGACCGACCGTAAGCGTATTCTGGAAATGGAACAGCGCGAACAGAATTTAATCATGCACGTGAGCCGCGGCACCAATGCGGCAGTGGGTGAACAGTTTTTCGATCACCTGGTGGCAGAATTGCGCAAAGCCACCGGTGCGGATTATGTGCATATTCTGATGCATCTCCCCGAACTTGAGGGGACCAAAGGCATCATGCTGAATCGATCGATAACTCCGGAATATCGCGATGTGCCGATCGATTTCGCCAATTCACCGGTCGAGCACACGATTAAGTCCGGGCAGATTGTGCATCTGACCGACGCGCAGACTTCTTACCCGAACTTCGCACTGCTGAAGGAAATCGATCTTCATGAGTGTATCGCCGTGCCGCTGGTTTCCAGTGCCGGTGTCATTCTGGGCGCGGTGACAATCGGCCATCGCGGCGCATTGCCCGAATCGGCATTGGCCAAATATTTGTTGGAAATTTTTGCCGTGCGCGCCAGCTCGGAATTAGAGCGGCTGCGCAATGAACGCGCACAACGTGCACGCGAAGAAGAACAACACTGGCTGTATGAAGCCTCCGCGCAAATTCACGCGCAGCGCACCGTCGATGATGTAGCCCGCACTGCCGTGTTGGTCGGCTCACGTCACCGCAGTAATCCGCGGGTAACGGTGGCATTGAGCGAGGGCGATAAATACCGTTTGCTCGCCTATCACGGCGCACCGGAAAACGCGCCATTCAGCGAAGTGTATTTACGGCAGGAGCTTTTTTACGGTGCAATTTTAAAAGCAAAAAATAATATTTTGCTGGTTCCCGATTTCACCGAAGCAATGCGCGGTACCGATATTTACGAAGAAGCCGCAGCGCGCAATATCCGCGCGGTGGTCTGTATGGCGCTGGTCGAAAACGGTGACGACATCGGCACCATGACTTTCGATTACCCCGACACGACTGCCTTCGATAAGCTCGATTTGGATATGCTGGGTATGTTCGGTCGCTCGGTGGCGCTGGCAATGAGCCGCGCGTTGCATCGGCAATCGTTGGAATATCAGGCCGAGCACGACGGTCTTACCGGCCTGTTCAATCGCTCGGTACTGCACCGCGATTTTATTAAGTGGCAAAGTGAAGGCGGCAACAACACCGCGCTGCTGTTGCTCGATCTCGATCGCTTCAAGGAAGTGAACGACACGTTAGGTCATCACGTTGGCGATGCATTGCTGCGACAAATTGGCGAACGGCTCCGCGCCGGAATGGATTATTCCGATGCCACCATCGCGCGTTTAGGCGGCGATGAATTTGCGGTGCTGTTGCGCGATACGAATGTCAGCAAAGATAGAGCACACACACTGGCTGTAAAAATTCTCGAAGCACTGCGTCAACCGTTTCAAGTCAATGGTATTAATCTCGAAATCGGCGCCAGCATCGGTGTGGCTTTATATCCCGATCACGGCGACGACAGTCATGCGCTGTTGCGCTCGGCCGATGTCGCGATGTACGAAGCCAAACGCACCGGCAGCGGCGTCGCGCTTTATCACAGCGATCTCGATTTCAATACGCCGGAGCGTCTGGCGATCATCACCGATTTTCACAATGGTATCCGCCAGCGCGAATTAATCCTGTTTTATCAGCCAAAAATAGAACTGGTCAGCAAACGCATCACCGGTTTTGAAGCGCTACTGCGCTGGCAACATCCGCGTTTGGGTTTATTGGCTCCGGACCGTTTTTTACCGCTGGTGGAAATGACCGACGCTATTCACGCGCTCACGCATGCAGTGGTTGAAATGGCCTGCCAACAATTACAGCAATGGTTGAGCGCGGGCGAGCCATGGACGGTGGCGGTTAATTTATCCGCGCGCAATTTAATGGACGACCGCATCGTGCACGATGTCAGCGCGTTAATGCAGCGCTATGAAATTCCAGCGGGTCGACTCGAATTTGAAATCACCGAAACTGCGTTAATCCAGGATCCGGCGCATGCGCTGGTATTGCTCGAACGCATTGCAGCGCTTGGCATTGCGTTGTCGATCGACGATTTCGGCATCGGCTATTCATCGCTGGCTTATCTGCGCGACATGCCGATTTCAACGCTTAAAATCGACCGCACTTTCGTGCGCGATATGCAAAATAAACCGCAGGATCAATTAATCATTCGCTCGATTATTCAACTCGCGCACGGCCTCAATTTGAAAGTAATTGCCGAAGGCGTCGAATACAGCGAAGTAATGGCTTGGCTGACGGGAATGGGCTGCGATCAGGCGCAGGGATATTTCATCAGCCGCCCACTGCCGGCGTGCGAGTTGCCGCGCTGGATTCAGCAATGGGCCGAAAACATAAAGCCGATACCGCTGGAGCAATTGGATATCGTCCGTGCGACAAAGCAAATTCGTTAGTCGAATCAGAACATCAGAGCGTGGAATAATTAAGTCATCGTCACGATCTAATTAACGTCAAAAAATTTAATTAATTTTCAAAAAAATAACTAACTTCCAAGCAAATTAATTCACTTCTAAAAAAATTGGCCGCGCGATAATTTCATCGCGCGGCCAATTAATCTAACAACTTCGCTATGCGGCGAAGCCACCATCGATTGTCAAGCTAGCACCGGTGATATATCCCGCCTCGGCGCTGACCAGATACGCGACAAAACTCGCGATTTCTTCGGCGCGGCCATAGCGATTCACCGCGATAAAACTTTTCATCAATACCGAGAAATCGCCGCTATCGGGATTCATTTCGGTATCGACTGGGCCGGGTTGCACGTTATTCACCGTGATGCCGCGCGGGCCTAGATCGCGCGCCAAACCTTTGGTTAAACCGATAATGGCCGATTTACTCATCGCGTAGGCAGCGCCACCAGGAAAGGGCATGCGATCGGCATTGGTACTGCCGATATTGATGATGCGCCCGCCTTCGCTCATATGCCGCACGGCAGCCTGAGTAGCGACGAATACGCTGCGTACATTCACCGCTAGCGTGCGATCGAAATCATCGAGTTTGAATTCTTCGATCGGCGCCACCGCGAGCACGCCGGCGTTGTTCACCAAAATATCGATGCTGCCGAATGCCGTCGCCGCAGTATCGATCGCCTGCGTAACCAGCGCCGCGTCGGCGCTATCGGCGCGCAATGCCAATGCGCGTCCACCGGCCGCTTCGATTTCCGCCACGACTTTCTGCGCTTGTTTTTCCGAATTAGCGTAGCTGATTGCTACGGCGGCACCCTCGCTCGCCAACCGTTTTGCGATGGCGGCGCCAATGCCGCGCGAGCCGCCTTGAATGAATGCCACTTTGCCAGTCAGTGATTTCGATGTAGCTGTTGAGTTGCTCATGCTATTTCTCCGTTACCTGTTAAATGTGTCGTGGATGAGTAAGCCGCTTGCTGCGCCGTATTCGTTTAAGCGCGGTGTGGGATCAGTATCGCGGGATCATTAGTATGCGAATAGATAGCAATCGGTATATTCTTTCGATCCAAATGGTTTCAAATGAATGACGTTGAATGGCTTCAATAAAAGCCAAATTGTTTTAGTAAGAAGAGAGCCGGCCCATGGAAACTCTAAACAGTATCGAATGCTTTGTGCGCAGCGCGGAGGCCGGCAGCTTTTCCGAAGCGGCGCGGCGATTAAGTCTCACCGCGGCGGCGGTCGGCAAAAACATTGCAAAGCTGGAAAAGAATCTTGGTGTGCGTCTGTTTCACCGCAGCACACGACAACTGACATTAACCGAAGCGGGCGAGCGTTTTTTAAATGAAGTCAGCGGCGGTTTAAGCACCATCCAAACGGCGGTGGCGAATTTAGCCAGCGCCGATGGTCAACCCGCCGGCACGCTAAAAGTCAGCATGGGTGCATCGTTCGGCCGCCTTTATCTGGTGCCGCTGCTCGGCGAATTTCTCGGTCGCTATCCCGCCATCGTGCCCGATTGGCATTTCGATAATCGGCAGGTCGATTTAATTGGCGAAGGTTTCGATGCGGCAATCGGGGGCGGCATCGATTTACCGCCCGGTGTGATCGCCCGCCAATTAACGCCGGCTTATCGCGTGCTGGTCGCTGCGCGCGCCTACCTCGATAGAAAGCCCACGCTCAAAACACCGGCAGATTTATCCAAGCACGACGGCATTCTGATTCGCTCGCCGCAAAGTGGGCGTATTTCCGCGCTGCCGTTGCGCAACCGTGGCCATAAACAAGTCGCGCTCGAATTGCCGATGAAAATGGCGATGAGCGATCCCGATGCCGCGTGTTTGGCCGCAGCAGCTGGACTCGGTGTTGCTTTGGTAGCAATGCCGCAAGCGTTGCCGTATTTGAACAGCGGCGCAGTGTTGCGTGTATTGCCGGATTGGTATGTCGATGCCGGAACGATTTCGATTTATTTTGCCGCGCATAAATTGTTACCGGCAAAAACCCGCGCCTTTGTCGATTTCGTGGTCGCGCAATTTCGTGAGCAAAAATGGGCCGAACAATTTTCGCCACTGTGATTTTCAATGGAAACAATTTTCGAAGCGCGAAATAGCACGCACAACAATAAGAGTCTTAATCAAGCCGAGTGATTAGCAATTCGCGTATGCGGTTTTTCTCAAGAATGTACGCGTGTAGTTGTTTTTCGGTCAGCATGCAAAACAACTGAGGCCCAAACAACAACTTTAAAAACTTCATCACCTTAAATACGTACGGAAAACCACTGTTGTTTAAACATCAACGAAAAAATTAAATCTACAAATCAATAAGATAATTTGTTACATCGCGTTAAAAATCCCCGCCTCTTCTGCTTTTAATCCATTGGCATAGCTATTGCCTTTTCCCCTATCGCCAAACCAGCCGCTCATTTTTGCGATCTCATTTTTTTCTCGCAAAAAATTTTCTAAAAATTTTAACGGAGTAAGGGTGCATGAAAAATCATGTATTGCTCGCCGCGATACTTAGCGTAACCACTGCGATGGTTACTGCGGCGGAAACCAAATCAGCGACCGATAGCGAAAAAGCGGCGCCCGCAGCGCCATTTGCCAATGCCAAACTATGGTCGTGGCAGCCGATAAAAGATGGCGCACTGCCGACCGTGCAAAAAAAGGATTGGGCGCGTACGCCCATCGATGATTTTATTCTGGCCAAGCAGGAAGCGAATGGCGTTAAACCGTCGCCGGATGCCGATCGCGCTTCATTTATACGTCGCGCCACATTGGATGCGTGGGGATTGAGTCCGACACAGGAAGAAGTGAAAAACTTTGTTGGCGACCGCTCGCCGAATGCGTATGAAAAATTAGTCGATCGATTGTTAGCTTCGCCGCGTTACGGCGAACGCCAAGCACGGCGCTGGCTCGATCTTGCGCGCTATGCCGACAGCACTGGTTTCGACAATGATGAAACGCGTCCCAACATGTGGCGTTATCGCGATTACGTTATTAATTCGTTCAACGCCGATAAGCCGTACACGCGTTTTATTCAGGAGCAGTTGGCCGGCGATGAATTGTGGCCAGACAAACAAGAAGCGCTCGCCGCTACCGGATTTTTGCGTGGCTTTCCCGACAATCCGAATTCGCGCGATCTAGTGCAGAAAAAATATCAAAACCAAACCGACATCACCGATACCGTCGGTAAGGTTTTCCTCGCGCAGACAGTTGAGTGCGCGCGCTGCCACGATCATAAATTCGATAAAATTTCGCAGAAAGATTATTTCGCATTGCAGGCGTTTTTCGCCAATGTCAGTGCTGTCGATAATATTCCTGCGCAAACCGGCCCGCAGGAAGTTGTCTATCGGCAAGCATGGGCGAAATACGCCGCTGCATTGAAGCCGATTCAAGACGCGAAAAAAGCGCTGCTTGATCCAGTGCGCGATAAAGCCAATGCGTACTACAAGGAGCGTTACAACGAAATCACGCTGGTGTCGCTCAATAAACCAGAGAGCGAACGCAACGGGTTGGATCGTTGGGTCAACCACAATTACGGCGAATATATCGAGGACGATCGCCTGGCGAACTATTTACAAGATACGTCGGCCAATAAAGATGCGCCCGATTTCAACGCCGAAAACGGTCCCCGTTGGGAAGCGTATAAAAAGCTGAAAGAAGACACCAAAAAAATCGCCAAGCTGAAACCGAATGGCTCCGATACGTTATCGGCAATGACAGAGTTGGGCCATCCCGATGCGCCGTCGACGCATGTATTGTTTGGCGGCGCTATCGATCGTCCGTTGGATGAAGTGCAACCGGCCTTTCCGGTGGCGTTGACCAGCGAGAAACCGGTGATTGTGCCGACTGCAACTTCGTCGGGACGTCGCACCGCATTAGCCAACTGGATTGCCGATGCGAAAAACCCGCTGACTGCGCGCGTATTTGTCAACCGAGTGTGGGAACAATATTTCGGCCAGGGCATTGTTGAAACAGTCAGCGATTTCGGTAAAGCCGGAACGCGGCCCTCCAATCCGGAATTGTTGGATTACCTCGCCAGCGATTTTATTAACAACGGCTGGAGCCCGAAAAAACTGCATCGCGAAATTCTGTTATCGCGTGTTTATCGTCAATCTTCTTCGCAGCGCGATGATGCCTTCAAAGCCGATCCTGAAAATAAATTGCTGGCGGTATTTCCGCACAAGCGTTTAGAGGCCGAAGAAATTCGCGACTCCCTGTTGTTGGCGTCCGGCAAGCTCGAAGAAAAAATTGGCGGACCCAGCGTATTTCCACCGGTACCGAAAGATTTAGTTACCGGCAATTCGCAACTCGATGGCAGCCCCTACTGGGCCGTGTCGGATGACGTGGGCGATCACAATCGTCGCAGTTTGTACGTGTTCACGCGTCGCAGTATTCCGTATCCATTGCTGCAAACTTTCGATATGGCAACGGCACAGGAAGTACACAGCAAACGCGATGTCACCACCACGCCGCTGCAAGCGCTGACGTTATTTCACAGCGATGTGGTGTTCGGCTGGTCGCAGGCATTGGCCGGCAAAGTAATTCGCGAAACCAACGGCAAAGATGAAGCGGCGCAATTGGATCGGTTGTTCCAGATTCTGTTCGCACGTAGTCCATTGCCCGCAGAAAGAAAAACCCTGCTGGCGTTCCTCAGTACGCAGGAGCAAATCATTAAGGAAAAAGCACTGACCGGTAAATTTGGCCTGAACGTGCCCACCGATTTGAAAGACATCAAAACGCTCGACCCGGTTCGTGCCGCTGCGTTTGTCGACTTGGTGCATACGCTGGCGAATTCCAATGAATTTGCGTACCGCACTTAATTTAAAAAAGTATTTATAAAGAAGCGTATTTAAAGAGAACCGTAAATTTAATTTGAACGATTAATTTCACTTGAGCATTTAATTAAATCGATTATCGAGAAGGGAATACTGAGATGAGCAATTCACGGCGAGATTTTTTGTTAAAAGCGGGTTACGGATTGGGCGGTCTGACCTTGAGCGGCTTGATGCCCGGCGGCGGTGTTTTCGCGACGCCGGTAATGGCGGCCGAGCTGCTCGATCCACTCGCGCCGAAACAACCGCATTTTCCGGCTAAAGTTAAATCGGTCATTTGGCTTCACCAAAATGGCGCGCCCAGTACGCTCGATTTATACGATTACAAACCGGATTTAATTAAGTTGGCCGGCCAGGAAATTCCGCCGTCGTTTTTAAAAGGAATTAATGTCGCGATTCGCGGCGGCACCGGCAAACTGTATGCATCCAATCGCAAATGGAAACAGTACGGCGAGAGCGGCGCGTGGTTTTCCGATTTGCTGCCGAACCTCGGCGAGCACGCGGATAAAATTGCGTTTATTAAATCGAGCACGACAATTGGCGCCACACATGAAATCTCCGTACTCAAACTCAACACCGGCAGTCTGACTCCCGGTCGCCCTTCGCTCGGTGCGTGGGTAACGTATGCGCTCGGTTCGGCGAATCCGGATTTGCCGGCTTATGTCGTGCTTTATACGACAAGAAAGAACCGCGCGGCGGCTCGGTTAATTGGAACTCGGGGTTCTTGCCGGCGGTGTATCAGGGCACACCATTCCGCCAGGGCGATTCGCCGATTCTGCATTTGGAGCGACCGGAATTTATTACGTCGAACGAAGAGCGCGGCAATTTGGAATTGTTGAATCGGTTGAATCGCGATGGCGCCACGCGTTATCCGCAAGATACCGAACTACTCGCGCGTAACCGTTCGTACGAACAAGCCGCGCGCATGGAAGTGGCGGCGCCAGAAGCAGTCGATATCGCAAAAGAAAGCGAAGCCACCAAAGAGTTGTACGGCTTGAACGAGGAGCACAGCAAAGGCTACGGCACCAACCTGCTGCGCGCGCGGCGCCTGGTCGAACGCGGTGTGCGTTTCATTCAAGTGATTTCGGGCGAACTGGAAGTTGCCGGCGAAAACAGAACTTGGGACGCGCACAACAACCTCGACGAAAACCACGGCAAACACGCACGTGCGGTCGACAAGCCGATTGCCGGCTTGCTTGCCGATCTCAAATCGCGCGGTCTGCTCGATTCGACGCTGGTAGTCTGGACTTCCGAATTCGGTCGCACCTCGTACGGCCAAAGCGGTAACGGTCGCGATCACAATCCGTGGGGTTACACGCAGTGGCTGGCCGGCGGCGGCGTTAAAGGTGGCACTACCTTTGGCCAGACCGATGAAGTGGGCTTGAAGTCGGTCGGCAAAACGGTTGATACCTATGATCTGCACGCCACCACGCTGCAACTGCTTGGTCTCGATCATTTGAAAACCACGTTCCTGCACAACGGCCGCTCAGAGCGACCGACCGTGGTTTACGGCGAAGTAGTGAAGGAGATTCTGGCCTAACACTCCATCTATGGCGCCATTTCATCTGTGTGCCATTTCATTCGAAGTACCCGGCGGGCGCAGTTCGAAAGAACCGCGCCCGTTTTTATTTCGTGCTGTCAATTTCGCCATGCTCGATTAACGACTCCGCACGTGGCGCCCGGTTCGCTATACTGCCGCGCCTTCCCATCATCCGGTTTCAATAATGCGTATTTTACTGGCGCCCATGGAAGGGCTGCTCGACCATCTGCTGCGCGATGCGCTGACGCAAGTCGGCGGCAATGCCAGCGCTCCCGGCGGTATCGATTTATGCGTGGCGGAATTTATTCGCATCACCGACACGCTATTGCCGGCATCGAGTTTTTATCGCGTCGTACCCGAATTAAAAAACGGCTGCCGCACACCATCCGGTGTGCCGGTGCGCGTACAGATTTTAGGGTCCGATCCGATTTGCATGGCGGAAAACGCCGCGAAATTAGCCAGCCTCGGCGCGTACGGTATCGATATTAATTTTGGCTGCCCAGCCAAGACCGTCAATCGTCACGGCGGCGGCGCGGTGTTATTAAAAAATCCCGAAGTGATGTTTGCGATCGTGCAGACGATACGGACAGCATTGCCGGCGCAAACACCGTTAACCGCAAAAATGCGTTTGGGTTACGACACGCCGGAACATGCGTTGGAATGCGCGCAGGCGTTAGCGGACGGCGGCGCCGAAGAAATCGTTGTGCATGCGCGTACCAAAACCGATGGTTACAAACCGCCCGCGTACTGGGAATGGATTGCGAGAATTCGCGAGCATGTACGCGTGCCGATTGTCGCGAATGGCGAAATTTGGAATGTCAGCGATGCGCAGCGCTGCCGCGAAATTTCCGGCTGCGACGACATCATGATTGGACGCGGCGCAGTGGCGAATCCGGCATTGGCATTAATGATCGCCGGCGCTCGCGATGACATGCTGCCTTGGTCCGAAATGCAACAATTGCTGCACGGCTTCTGGCTCTCTGTCGAACAACACATCAACCCGCGCAATCGCAATGGCCGCCTGAAACAATGGCTGCGTTATCTGGCGCGCGACTACGAACAGGCGCAACAGCAATTCGATACGATTCGACGCATGACGCAGCCGGAACAAATCACTGCCGCGCTGTTCGCCTGACAACATCTTCAACACCCTGTTAGCAATACCTCGCGCGACTCATCTGCCCCGCAACTTTTAAATCTCGTTATTTTTCCGTTAAACAATTCGATTGGTGCGTGGGGCACAAAATTTGCCTTTGCATTTGCTAGCAACCACAGCAATTACCGCGTATTTCGATAATTTCTAAGCATACCAGTCGCAATAAAATATCGAAGCGTAGATACAACATCGACCCATAAAGAAACCGGATGCGCTTATTGGCGCCAGCCTCATAGGAATCGAAACCATGCTGCGAGCTCAAGGATTGTTATTGACGTTGATATGTTTGCTCGCGAGCAGCGCGCACACAGAAATTCTCGATCTCGGCGAAGGTCTCGCGATTGAACCAGAAGCAACACTGGCGCTCACCTATCGGCCCATTCCCAGCTACGACGCCAACAAGAAAATGTTGGCGAGTTGGTCCGATGAAAAACTGCAATATTTTATAAGCGTCAATCGCTTGCCGCGCGGCTGGTCGGACCCAGAGCAATATTTCAATCGGTTGCTTCGCGATTTAAGTGCGGTCAGTTCCGACGAAGTGGAAATTCTCGATCAGGGTAATTACACCTCCGCGAACGGTTTTAGCGGCACCTACATCACCTACTCGTTCAAACCCAATGGCAGCGAAAAAAAACAGCAGCAGGTCGCGCACTTTTTAACGAATTCCAGAACCAGTTATGTCGCCATCGGTGCATTGGTAAACAGCTCGGCGAGCACGCGTATGCATGACGATTCAATCGCGATCTTTAAAACGGCATCGCTGGCACAACGCCCACGCTAAAGCACATTACGGTGTTATCTGTCCGCGACAAAAGTGCTGCCAAAGCAGCACTCCATCAACAAAGTGCTTATTAACCAGCACTTCGCGCATCGATCATCAACCGCCCGACTCCTCCCAATCTCAAATTTAAATAATTAACAATCAAGGATTTGCGAAGTTTTTTGTGCTCTGGCGCGGCGCTTGCTCTTACCTCGTTAACACCTGTTATGACGAGTCATGTCGTGAGCACACAAAACAGCACAGCGAAAACCGATTACACCGCGTTGAAAACGCCAACGTCGCTGTATGCACAAATTCGCGATGAATTGCGCGCACAAATTGTATCGGGGCGCTATCCGCCGCACGCGCGCCTGCCGTCTGAAAGCGAACTGATCAAACAATACAGCGTCAGCCGCATCACGGTGCGCAGCGCGCTCGCTGAACTCGAAAAAGAAGGCGTGCTGTTTAAGATCGCTGGCAAAGGCGTATTCGTCTCCAAACCAAAACCGTTTCAACCGCTGTCGCGCCTGCAAGGTTTTGCCGAAGCGATGTCCCAACACGGTCATGAAATCTTTAACGATGTCGTCGCCGTTAATACCGTTGCCGCCAATGCCGATGTGGCTTTGCAACTCGCGCTCAATGAAGGCGATACCGTTACCGAATTAAAACGTGTGCGCTATTTAAATCGCGAGCCGGTCTCGTTCGATATCACCTATGTACAACCGCTGATCGGTGCGCGGTTAGCACGCGAGGAACTTGCCACGCGCGATATTTTTACCATTCTCGAAAATGATTACGGCATCGCGCTCGGCTTCGCCGATCTCTCCATCGATGCGTTGTTGGCGGACGCCGATCTCGCCGCGCATTTGCAAATTGCAGCGGGCGATCCGGTGTTGCGCGTCACCCGGCTCACGCACACCAGCGACGGCAATCCGCTCGACTTCGAATATTTATATTGCCGCGTCGACAACTTTCAATTTCGTTTGCGCATCGAGCGTTAATAAAACGCCGTTAAATGCAGCCGTTAAATGTAGAGGTAGTTACGATGAATACGAATTATCGCGATGTGGATGTACTGGTGATCGGCGGTGGTACCGCAGGTCCGATGGCTGCGGTAAAAGCCAAACAGACCAATCCTAATTTGAAAGTATTTCTGCTCGAAAAAGCCAATGTAAAACGCAGCGGCGCGATTTCAATGGGCATGGACGGCCTCAATAATGCAGTCGTGCCGGGACATGCCACACCGGAACAATACGTGCGCGAAATCACCGCCGCCAACGATGGCATCGTCAACCAGAAAACCGTATTGGCGTATGCGCAAAATAGTTTCGCCATGATCGAAGAGCTCGATCGCTGGGGCGTTAAATTCGAGCGCGACGAAACCGGCGATTACGCGATGAAAAAAGTTCATCACGTCGGCACCTATGTATTGCCGATGCCGGAAGGTCACGACATCAAAAAGGTGTTGTACCGCCAGCTTAAAAAAACGCGCGTCGAAATAACCAATCGCCTTGTAGCGACGCGTTTAATCGTTATTGACGGTCGCGTTGCCGGCGCCTTTGCGTTCGATTGTCGCACCGCAGAGTTTCATGTGATTCGCGCCAAAGCCGTGGTGTTAGCCACCGGCGCAGCAGGACGTTTAGGTCTGCCCGCCTCCGGCTATTTATTCGGCACTTACGAAAACCCGACCAATGCCGGCGACGGTTACAGCATGGCGTATCACGCCGGCGCGGAATTATCCGGCATCGAATGTTTTCAAATTAATCCGCTGATAAAAGATTACAACGGTCCCGCTTGCGCCTATGTCACCGGCCCGCTCGGCGGCTATACCGCGAATGCAAATGGCGAGCGTTTTATCGAATGCGATTATTGGAGCGGCCAAATGATGCTCGAATTTTATCGCGAGCTACAAAGCGGCAACGGTCCGGTATTTTTAAAACTAGATCATTTGGCGGACGAAACAATTTCCACCATCGAAACGATTTTGCACAGCAATGAACGTCCCAGTCGCGGCCGCTTTCATGAAGGGCGCGGCACCGACTATCGTGCGCAAATGGTCGAGATGCATATTTCAGAAATCGGTTTATGCAGCGGCCATTCGGCGTCCGGCGTCTGGGTTGACGAGCACGCGGCAACGACAGTGCCGGGATTATTCGCCGCCGGCGATCTCGCCTGCGTGCCGCACAATTACATGCTCGGTGCATTCGTCTACGGCAAATTTGCCGGCGAATCGGCCGGTGCCTACGCCACTGAAAACACGCACGCAAATATCGACGAGGCCACCATCGACGCCGAGCGCCGCCGCGTATTGAAGCCGCTAAAAAACGAACGCGGTTTACCGCCGGCACAAGTCGAATACAAATTGCGGCGCATGGTGAACGATTATCTGCAGCCGCCGAAAGTCACGCGAAAAATGGAAATCGGGCTGGATCGGTTTGCGCAAATTCGTGCTGACCTCGACCATTTACACGCACGCAATCCACACGAATTAATGCGCGCGATGGAAATTCACGCCATTCTCGATTGTGCCGAAATGGCTGCGCGCGCTTCGCTGTTTCGCACCGAAAGCCGCTGGGGTTTGTATCACGCGCGCGCCGATTTTCCGGAACGCAACGATGCCGAATGGCTGGTACACGCGCAATTGCAAAAAAATGAAAACGGCGATATGCACTGCTTCAAACGCGCATTGGAACCGTATGTCATCGACATCGACGATGCCGAAAAATCCGCGTATCAGCATTTGCGCATTCACAAGGAGACCGCTGCAGCATGAGCCACGCCGATTATCCAATCGCACTGCACCCGACCACTTTGCCAGTCACTATCGACGAAGAAAAATGCATCGCGCACAAAGGCTGCACGGTCTGTGTCGATGTTTGCCCGCTCGATGTACTCGCCATCGATTTCAGCAAAGGCAAAGCGTATATGGCATTCGACGAATGCTGGTATTGCATGCCGTGCGAAAAAGATTGCCCGACTGGCGCGGTGAAAGTCGATATTCCTTATCTATTGAAATAATCGGTTGAAAATAATCAACCGGAAAAATTACAGCTTCGTAACTGGCCATTGAGAAAACCGCTGCGGCGATTGCCTCTGAAACTAAATTTAATGGAGACAATTTAAATGAATTTAAAAAATCACTTAAGCGCACTCGCACTGGCCTTATCATTTATCGGCTTGGCGGATGCGGAGACCATTCGCATTGCTATCGGCACGCAGGACACCACGATTAATTGCGCGACCGGCGGTTTGATGATTCGAGAATTAAAATTGCTCGAAAAATATTTGCCGCACGATGGCAAATACAAAGATGCCACCTACGATATCGAATGGAAAAACTTCACTTCCGGCGCACCGCTCACCAACGAAATGGTCGCCGATAAACTCGACATCGGTTCGATGGCCGATTTCCCCGGTTCGTTAAACGGCGCCGCGTTTGAAAAAGCCGGTAAGAAAAGTGTTTTCATCACCGTGCTATCGGGCAGTACGCAGGGCAGCGGTAACGGCATCGTAGTGCCGCTGGATTCCACCATTCAATCGCTGGCCGATTTAAAAGGTAAACAAATTTCGGTGCCGTTCGCCTCCACCGCGCACGGCATGTTATTGCGCGCGCTCAAAGCGCAGGGCATCGATCCTGATCGCGATGTCACGATCATCACGCAAGCGCCGGAAGTAGCCGGACCTGCCTTGCAAACCGGAAAAATTCAAGCGCACGCGGACTTCGTTCCATTCGCCGAATTGTTTGCTTATCGCGGCTTTGCACGTAAGTTTTATGACGGCTCGCAAGCCAATACGCCGACCTTTCATGGCTCACTGGTGAATGCCGACTTCGCCAAAAAATATCCAGAAATTGTTGTCGCATTTTTGCGCGCTGGCATCGAGGCCAATCAATTATTTACGGCGGAACCTGAAAAATACAGCGAGCTTATTCAACAAGTGACCGGCGTCGAAGCCGAAGTCGCTTATTTGTATCACGGCCCACTCGGCTTGCAGACCCGCGATTTTACCTGGAAGCCAGAATACCGGCAGGCGCTGAAAACCTCGATTGAAACGCTTAAATTGCTGAAGAAAACCGACAGCGATTTAAATGTCGATAACTTTATTGACGATCATTACCTGCGCGATGCATTCAAAGCAGCATCGCTCGATTACGACGCGCAACTAAAAAATTACGACAGGGCACCGCTAGTCGCCAAGGACGCGAGCAGCGGCAAAACCATCACCGACTTTAAACGCGTCGCGCAGGTGTGGGTAAAAGGCGAAGCCAAGGTGCGCAGTTATGCGAGCCCTGAATCCGCTTTTTCTGATTTGAAAAAGCTTGAAGCCAGCGGCAAGCAAATTCGCGTGGTGTATGCGCAGGACGATGCATCGGGCATCAAATTGCTGGCCAAGTTGGCGTGGTTCGCCAGCGACGACAAAGGTCAGCTGCATGCATTCCTGCAGCGCGATGCGGCGCTCGCGTGGGCAAATGCCAATAAAGGCAAACTGCTCGATTACGCGCAGGCACGCACACAACCGCAGACAGTTGCCGCCAATTGAAGCTCGAAAAAAGTCAGCAAACGACGGCAATTAATTTAAACACACGACGTATAAATGGTTTGAGTCGCAATGAGTGGAGTGAATAGTGTGAGCGAGACTGGCGAGATGATCGTGCCGCCACTGTCGGTGCCTGCGCGCGCAACGAATGGCCGCGGGCTCGGGCGATGGCACAATAACGCGCTGCAAATTGCGTCTCTGATCGTCTGCATTTTGTTATGGCATGTATTGGCGACGCATCACGTCAAGCTCGGCTTTATTACCTTCGCCAATGTACCCGCACCCATCGAAGTCGTGCACGCGGCGTGGGATCTGTTTACATCGCCGAAACTCGCTTTTCATTTGTTCAGTAGTTTGTGGCGTATCGCAATTGGGTTTTCAATTGCCGGCGTGCTCGGTATCGCGCTCGGTCTTATTATCGGACATTTTGCATGGGCGCAAAACACGTTGTTGCCGCCGCTCGAAGTATTGCGTCCGATTCCTGCGGTGGCGTGGATTCCATTGGCGATTCTGATGTTTCCCTCATCCGAAGCCAGCATGATTTACATCACTTTCATCGGTGCGTTATTTCCGATTTTGCTCAACACCATTCACGGTGTGGAGCATATAGATGCACGTCTGATTGCATCGGCGCGCAGCCTCGGCACGCAGGGATTCGCCTTATTTAAAGAAGTCATTTTTCCCGCTGCTGCGCCGTCGATTGTCACCGGGCTTTCGATAGGTATGGGCACGTGCTGGTTTTGTCTGGTCACGGCAGAAATGATTTCCGGGCAATTCGGCATCGGTTATTACACATGGGAATCCTACACCCTGCAAAATTACGCCAATATTATTGTCGGCATGCTGCTGATCGGCGTGCTCGGCATGGGCAGCAGTGCATTGATAAAACAGATTGGCAATTGGTTGATGCCGTGGCGACGCGTGCAACAAAAAAGCGGAGAGCAACAATGAGCGGCGAATTATCCATCGATAATCTCAGCTTGTATCTGGGCAGCGGTAGCCAGCGTTTTACCGCGTTGGAAAATGTTTCGCTGAACGTTGCAGCCGGCGAATTCGTATGCATTCTCGGTCCTTCCGGTTGCGGCAAATCAACCTTGTTAGGCGCGGTGGCCGGCCATCTGGCGCCAAGTCGCGGCAGTATGACGCTCGATAAAAAAACCATCACGACACCACATCCGCAACGCGGTTTGGTATTTCAGCATCACACGTTATTTCCGTGGCAAACGGTAATCGACAACGTTGCCTTCGGTTTAAAAATGAAATCGATAAAACGGGACGAACGACGGTCGCGTGCACGCGACCTGTTAAAACTAGTAGGGCTCGAAGACAGCGCCGATTTATATCCATCGCAATTATCCGGCGGTATGCAGCAGCGTGTAGAAATCGCGCGCGTACTGGTCAATCATCCGGATGTACTGCTGATGGATGAGCCGTTCGGTGCGCTGGATGCGATCACTCGCCTGCGCATGCAGGAATTATTGCTGGATATTTGGACTCGCATTCGCACCACGATTTTATTCGTCACGCACGATATCGACGAAGCATTATTTCTGGCCGACCGCATCGTAATGATGAGCGCGCGGCCCGGGACAATCATCGAGGAAATTGTGCTGGAATTTCCACGCCCACGCAGCGCGTCGTTGTTAACATCGCCACGCTTTGCCGAATTGAAACGTTACTGCCTGTCGCTGCTGCATGACGACCACGCGGATGTCGGGCGTTTATCTCCGCTCGGCGATCTACCCACTTATACCGCGGTCCCCGTACTGCAATTGGCGATCTGATATGACCAACCACTCAGCTGAACTGTTAGATTTATTTGCTGCGCATCCCGAATTGGGTGCTTTGCAGCAGCGCGTCACCGCTGCCGATGCGCAAACACGGCGCATCGCATTGATTGAAATTGCCGATGAAGCCGATGAAGATCATTTGCCGATTTTAATTGCCGCCACCGCCGATGAAGCGCCGCTGGTGCGTGCCGAGGCAGCGCGCTTGTTAGCAGGCTGGGAAACAGCGCCGGTGTTATCGGCCTTGATTAATTTATTGTCGGATCTAGACCACGAAGTACGCACGACCACAGCGCAAAAATTATCCGAATTAAAAACACGCGCAGCGGGTTTGCAATTGTTGCCGCTGGCGCTGCACGACAATACCTTCGTTAAAACTGCCGCGCTACGTGCACTGCGTGAATTGCGCGTTGCGGAAGCTGCGCCTGCCGCGTTGGAGGCATTGCGCAATGCGGATGCCGGCGTACGTCGCGAAGCGGTCGGCGTACTCGGCTGGCTCAAACAGATCGACGCGCTGCCGCAATTGGCAACGCTTGCGAATAACGATCCCAATATCGATGTGCGTCGCGCCTCAACCAGTGCGTTAGGTTTGGCGACCGAACCTGCCGCTGCAACGTTGTTGGATACTTTGGTGCTGCCATCGCTACTGCGCGCGTTACAGGATGACGTATGGACCGTGCGCGAAGAAGCAGCGGCCACACTCGGTAAATTGCAATTGCACAATGCCGCGCCGAATTTAATTGCCGCATTGCGCGATGAATATTGGCAGGTGCGGTTGCGCGCCGCGCGTGCGCTAGGACGTATTCGCAGCATCGCTGCCGTCGGTGCTTTAATCGAAACGCTGCAATACACGTTGAGCAATGTACGCAAGGAAGCGGCCATCGCACTTGGTGAAATAGGCGATGTTAGTGCCGGCCCGGCGCTGACGGAAGCATCGAACGACGCCGATCCCGATGTACGCAAATCGGCGCGCTTGGCATTGACGCAACTCGGCTTGCCGACGAGCCATCCATGACGGCACAGACATTTGCAGTGGTCGATGGTCAGCTTGCTTTGGACTGGCCCGAGCGCAGAGTTTTGCTGAACGGCACTTATCTGCGCAATCGCTGCCGCTGCTCGGGCTGTCGTTATCTCGAATTAACTGACGTGCAACACGCGGCATCAGAAAATATCACCGTCACCGCCGTATCGCCGATGGGCTACGGACTGCAATTGCATTTTAGCGACGGCCACAACCGCGGCATTTATCCGTGGTCGTATTTAACCGAATTGGCCGTCGCTTCTTCGCAATAACTGCAGCGCTTCTCTTTCGCAATACCTGCAGTGCTTCTCGAGCTGCTACACAGTGCCGATGCAAAGTGTTACAAACTGCCGCTCACCATCACACCAACCCAACGCGGTTCGCTGGGAAAATAAGTGTTCCAATTCGAATAGAACCCGTGATCGGTGTTGAACAGATTTTTCACGACAATATTCACATCGAACGCCCTATCGCGCCGTCCCAGACCAATCGCAAAATCCGCTATGCCGTAAGCATCGACTTCCGCATAACGCGACAGCGACGGATCGTTGTTGAGGCTGCTGGTATATCGATAATTAATATTGGTGTGAAATTCTTTGTCCACAAATACCGGGCGAACATGCTCTGCGGAAAAGTTAAACGTATATTTCGCCGAGCCCGGCAGCGTTTTGCCGGTCGCGTCGTAGTACGGAACGGTAGTGCCACCGGTTTGTTCCAATGGTTTCGCTAAATATTGGAAGTCCTTGTAAACGGCATTGGTGTACGCGCCGGCCAAACGCAATGTGGTGTAGCGTATTCCCGAATAGGTCGCATCCAATTCGACGCCTTTCGACTGCACCTTCGGTACGTTGCCCAGACCCTGCGTGTATGCCAATTTGCCATCGGCGTTGGCGATGGTTTGCGCTTCGTCGAAGAAATAAACGGTTTGAATATAATCTTTCACATCGTGCAAAAACACGTCGGCATTGACGACTAACGTTTTATCCAGCAGCTGCGATTTCAAACCCAATTCGTACGTGTTGCTTTTCTCCGCTTTCAACGGAATCGATTTTCCACCGGCCGGGGTTGCACCAACAATTTGCGAAATACCGGATTTTTCGCCGTGTTGCCACGACACATACGCCGTTTGATTTTCGTTTATCTTATAAGTCGGGCTAACCGTTATGGTCGGCAACCACTTGTCGTAGGAATCGGCATCGGCCTCCTGATAAAGCCCGCCGATACGTGCCGCACGAATCGCCTTCGCATCTGCAATTTGTTTTTGCTGCACAGGATTTAATGCGCCGTAGGTGGCTACGCCGAAATATTTCTGCGCAATCGCATTCTGCACGGCAACTGCATCCGCGGCATTTCCCAATTGCACGTTATTACTCACCAGCGGATTTAATTCCGCACCAAACCCCTGATCGACAATAAATCGCGCCGACGAGGTTTCGCGCTGTTCATGTGTCAAACGCAAGCCCGTATTGATCGTGAATGGATCGGTCACATGCCAATTCAAATTACCGAAAATCGCCGTGCTTTTAGCGGAGATATCGTCCTTCGTTTTAGTAAATAAACGATCGATAGAATTTTGCATTAGCGCGCGACCGGCAGAATCCGTATCCAAATCTTTATACTGCGCCACGTTAGCGTAATAGGCGCCGGCGTCGGAGCCGTAGCGTGCCGTGGTCCAGCGTTGCGGCATCTTGCTTTGGAAATAATATAGGCCGCCCTGATAATCAATAACACCGCCGGTTTCGGAATTAATCCGGAATTCCTGGCTGTATTGCTGGTATTCGACGTGACCTGTCGATGGCGAACGGTCGATATCGAATACCGAAATCGGTCCACCGCCGGAATCGAAATCAAAATCGCGATACGCGGTAATCGATGAAAAAGTGTGGCTCGCGACATTCCATTTCAACGTCGCTGCCGCACCCTTCGAACCATAATTATTCGGGTTCTGACTGAGGCGATTTATTTCGTTTTTGGTGTAATCGGCTGCCGTGTAATTCGGCTCCTGCGTAAACCAGCGCCGCGATAACTTGCCGACAGCTTCATTCGCCTGATTAACTAAAGCAGGCTTTCCGTCCGGACCAAGCGAATCGTAATACGTCGGGGTCGCGCGGTTGAAATTCACGTAATTGTCGGAAATTTCTTTGCTGGTTGGTGCAAGATCTAGCGCTAGCAGCGCGGAAAAATCGTCGCTCGGCGTCAATAGAAATTGCGCGCGACCATAGGTGCGATCGGTGTTTTTGTAGCTGTAATTTTTATCGTTTTGATTTTTCCACGAACCATCGGCCTGTTCGCGTAAAAACGTACCGCGCCACGCCAGTAAATCATCGATCACCGCGCCACCGATTGTCGCTTCGGTATTTATCGTATTGAGCTGACCGTATGTAATCGACGCCCGCGCTTCCGGTGCAAAAGCCGGCGCGCGTGTTTTTACGATAATTTCGCCGACGCTGGTATTTTTTCCACCGAGTGTGCCCTGCGGACCGCGATTTACTTGCACCGTTTCCAAATCGGTGTAGTTCAGCGCCGATGCCATACCACTTACGCCGTAGCTCACGCCGTCGACAGTGACGCCAACGCTCGGATCGAGCGGACCGGCACCGGTCGCCCAACCTACGCCGCGAATAATTAAACTGCCCGCCTGTGGATTGGTGTACGTCGCGCCGACATTACCGATACGCGTAAGAATATTTCTAAAATCGTTGGTTTGGGTTTTTTCCAACTCCGCACCGGTGACGATCGAAATTGATTTCGGTGTTTCTTTCACCTCGACCAGCGGGTTTGCGCGCCTTCCGTTAACGACAACGGCGCCTAATTTTTTTGTTTCAGTGCGCGGGGTTTCAGTGACCGCACTAATCGGAACCTCCGGTGCTGACGTGGGTTTTGTCCCTTGTTTTAACGCTTCAATTTCCTGACGGAGCCGCGCATTTTCCGATTGCAAATCATTAATTGATTTTGCCTCTTCGGCTGTCAATGCATGTGTTGACGAAGCCATGGCAAAGCTCGCGAGAATACAGACGACCAATGCCGAACGACGAAACGGAATACCCAGCGTCTCCCTGCGCTGAGGACGATTAAAAGAATTGTGGTGGACAACCATTGCAAATTTCCCCGAGCGATAACTGTAAAGTTCGAGGAATGGCCATTGGCAATACTTGTGCCAAAGATGTTTTAAGAAATTTAAATGCTGCGACCACTCGATAAAAACCCCTTAAATTCAAGACCAACTAAAAATTCTATAAAAATTAAAATAAAATATATTTTATTAATCAAACCAAATATATTTGCTGCGTCAGAAACAAATAATAGGAATTTGTTTAGCTGGTGATTACTCAGCAACACAGATATTTTCATAAAAATAAAATTAGAAAAATTTACTGCTGACGGTCAGCCCCACCCAACGCGGTATCGACGGGTTATATAAGTTCCATACCGGCTGGTAGCTGTAATCGACATCGAACAGATTTTTTGCCAGCAGGCTAACTTCGAACTTGTGGTCCGCTCTGCCGAACCCGATTGCCACATCCGTAAGCCCGTAAGCATCCACCTTGCTGTAACGCGACAGCGACGGATCGGTTAAATAGCTGCTGGTGTAGTTGTAATTGACGTTCGCGAAAAATTGCTTGTCGACGAATACCGGCCAGATATGCTCGCCAAATACGTTAAAGGAAAACGGACCGACGCCTGGCAATCGGCGACCGCTGACATCGTAATAAGGAGTAGTAGTGCCACCTAACTCCAACGGTTTAGCGTGGAGTTTTTCGTCGACATAGCGCGCATCGTTATAGGCGGCGGATAATCGCAAACTGTTATTGCGAGTCGAATAGGCTGCGTCCAACTCAATGCCTTTTGAGCGCACCTCCGGAATGTTGCCGACACCGGATGTATACGCGAGCAAGCCGTCGTTGTTGGCAATTGTTTGTGCTTCGTCGTAAAAATAAACGTTGGCGATGTAATCTTTAATCGTCTGATAAAACAGCGTGCCGTTGATAACCAACGAGCCATCGAGCAATGCAGAACGCAAACCTACTTCGTACGATGTATTGCGTTCGGGCTTTACTAATTTCGAAATGCCGCCGGCGCTGGTCGCGCTGACGATCTGCGAAACGCCGGCTTTCTCGCCATATTGCAGCGAGAAATACGCCGTGTTGTTATCGTTTAATTTATAACTCGGGCTGAAGTTTGCTGCGTACAACACCTTGTCGAAAGTTTCCGCTTTCACATCGTTATATAAACCCGATATACGCGCGGTGCGTATCGCTTTGGCGTAAGCGACTTGCTGCCGCTGATTTGCATTTAAACCGTCATAGCTGGCAACGCCGAAATATTTTTGCGCCACATAATCGGCCTGCGCCAATTGCGCCGCATTATTGCTGCCGGGTTTTAATACCCCGGTGCCGAGACTGTTGAAGCCTCCTAATTGCACATCGTTGATCGACGCCGGATTTAATTCAGGCGCATAGCCCTGATCGAAAATAACGTTGTAGTTGGTGTCATCGCGACGTTTCTCGTGCGAGATACGCAAGCCGGTATTCAAGGTGAGTTTATTGGTGGGATGCCAATTTAAACTGCCGTACAGCGCCAGCGAGTTATCGTCTTTCTCGGCGTAGCTATTCGATTTCAACCGATTGAGCGAATTGGTCATTAAATAGCGGCCGGAGCCATCGGCATCAAGACTCGCATACTGTGGCGCCGTAGCGTAATACGCGCCGGCGTCGGAGCCGAAATAGTTACCGCGCCCTAACCCGCCGCTGGATCTGAAAACATCGGCGTAAAAAACGCCCGCTTGATAATCGAAGGCGCCGCCCAGTGGTGAGGCGATGCGAAATTCCTGCGTGAGTTGTTTGTAATAACCGAGCCCCGACGATGGCCCACGTAAAATATCGAACGGCGTGGGATTGCTGAAGTTGGGACTGCCGTAATCGAAGTCATAATCGCGCCAGGCGGAAATCGATGTCAGCGTGAATTTATTTACGTTCCAATTTAATTGCGCCGACACGCCTTTGGTATCGTTGGCAATCGGATAATGTTCGGAGCGGTTGTACTCTCTTAAATAAGTACCGCCGTAAGTGAAATTAGCATCCTGCGTAAACCAACGCCGCTGTAATTTTCCTGTGTCTTGGTTGGCTTGATTCACCGCGATACGATTGCCTTTTGCATCGAGTGAATCGAAATAATCAGGCACCGCGGTCGCGCGCAAACCACCGTTCGATGAGATGCCATATTCTTTACTGTTGGGTGTTACATCGAAGCTCAAGCGCGCACTGAAGTCGTCGCTCGGCGTAATCAGCAGCTGAATTTTTCCATACGTGCGATCTGTGTTGCCGTAATCGACTTCATTACCACCGCCACTTTTGCTGTGGTAATATACATTTTCGAACGGGCCGTTTGCCTGTTCGCGATAGAACGTGCCGCGCCATGCCAATAAATCGTCGATGATTGCACCGCCGACGGCCGCGCGCGTAATCAATGTATTTAATTGGCCGTAGGTAATCGATGCTTCAGCTTCCGGCGTAAAACTCGGCGCCTTTGAGGTAAATGTAATTTTGCCGAGGCTCGCGCTGTAACCGCCGGTAGCGCCTTGCGGACCGCGCGCGACATCCACCGTTTCCAAATCGTAATAGCTGTTGAATACCGCCATATTAGAAATGATGTACGGCACGCCATCGACCGTGGTGTTAATACTTGAGTCGATACCCAACCCACCGCCGCTGCCCAAATAACCGACACCGCGTAACGTCAACGCAGTCGTGGTCGGATTGGTGCTTGAGCCACCCCATTTAATATTGCCGATACGCTTTAAAATATCTTTGTAATTACTGACCTGCTGTTTTTCCAGCTCAGCACCTTCGACAACGGAAATCGACTGCGGTGTTTCTTTTAATGTCTCAATAGGTTTTTGGCGACGGCCGCTAACGCGCACTGCACCCAATTTTTTGGTGTCCACACTTTCCGTCTTTAGCGCGTCAGCAGGGGATGCCGCGGCATTCGATACCGGCGATTCTATTTTTTCCGCTGGGTTAAGTTGCTTTCTAAGCGCTTCGTTTTCCTGTCTTAATCGCAAGTTATCGGCTTGCAGTTCGGCGTTGGTTTTTGGATCTTCCGCAGCAGTGGCTTTTACCGAATATCCCGCCCCCGAGCTGGTTATAATCGCGGCAAATAGTACCGAGCGATTAAACGATTTTTTTGCGCTAGGTATCCTCCGATTTTTCTGTAGGAATTTACTGTCACTGCCACTCATTACCAATCCTCTTCACCGAATCCATTAAAAGAAAAATCGTGCTTAGTTACAGACTTAAAAATTGGTACAAATCACTCAAAATTAGCGCGCAGGCGCTGCTACGACCGCGCGCGCTGGAATAATCCGAAAATTTTTAAACTATTTAATAGAGCTTGCTGCTGATATTGATGCCGACCCAACGCGGCTCGCTGGGTGAATACGAGTTCCAATTAAACTGGCTGCCGTAATCGACGTTGAAGACATTTTTCGCGATCAACGACACATCGAATTTTTTGTTCTGTGTGCCGAGTCCAATGGTGATATCCGTCAGGCCGTAAGCATCCATTTTCGAGTAGCGCGACAAGTTCGGCTCGGTGATGCTGCTGCCGGTGTAGTTGTAATTCGCACCGACGTGAAATTCTTTGTTACCGAAAACCGGCTGGATGTGATCGGCGGATAAATTGAATGTCACTTTGGCCGCACCGGGCAGTGTTTTGCCGCTGACGTCGTAATAGGGAACGCTGGTACCACCGAGCTCCGGCGGTTTTGCTAAATTTTTAAACTCGCGATATCTGGCGTCGGTATAGGCACCAGCGAAGCGAATGCTGTCGCGTTTGCCGGTGTAGGCAGCATCGAACTCAAATCCCTTCGAACGCACCTTCGGTACATTGCCAAGTCCTTCCGTATAAGCCAGCAGGCCGTTCGCCTGCGCGAGGGTTTGCGCTTCGTCGTAGAAAAAGACCGGCTGAATATAATTTTTAATATCTTGCAAATACACACTGGCGCTGGTCGAAACCGAGCCATCGAAGAATAAGGATTTCAATCCAAGCTCATACGCGTTGGTTTTTTCCGCATCGACGGGAATGGAAGTGCCGCCTGAGCTGGTAGCACCGATGATTTGTGAAACGCCGGCTTTTTCGCCGTGTTGAAACGATATATATGCCGTGTGGTTTTCGTTGATTTTGTAGCTGGGGCTTATATTGCCGGTGACCAGCACATCATCGAACGATTCGGCGGAGGTTTCCGGGCTGAGTGCGCCGAGACGTGCCAAGCGAATGGCTTTTGCTGCCGCCACTTGTCGTTTTTGTGTGGCGCTCAAATCGGCGTAATCGGTGATGCCAAAATATTTATTGGCAACCGAATTTGCCAGCGCTAATTGCGCCGCATTGTTCGCTGTTAAATTACCATTCGGATCGTTTTTAAAGCCGTTCAATTGCACGTTATTTATCGCGCTCGGATTCAGCTCCGCGGCAAAACCGTTATCGGAAATAACACGACCGGCTTTTTGATCGCGCTGTTCTTGCGAAATGCGCAGGCCCGTATCAAGCGCAAAATCTTTGGTGATATCCCATTTCAAATCGGCAAACACAGCCAAGGTTTTGCCTTCGGTCAATGTTGGCGAGCGCAGTAACAATCTATTGGCCGAATTGGTCAGCAGTAATCTGCCGCTGGCGTCGGTATCGAGCAAATTGTATTGCGAGGCATTGGCGTAATACGGTCCTGCATCGGCGCCCGTGCGTGTCATCGATGAGCTATTGCTGCTTTTATCGAGATAATAAATACCGGTCTGATAGGAGCCCGTATCAAACGCGGAGGAGAATTTAAATTCCTGACTGATTTGCTTAAAGGTTTGATCGGCAGCGGTCGGCAACGAGTTGACATCAAATACCGTGCGATCGTCCGTGCCCTTGCCATTCCAGTAAAAAAATAAATCGCGCCATGCCGTCAATGAACTCAGTGTGCCGCCGGCGACATCGTATTTTAATTCGGCGAAGGCACCGCGTTGGCGATTAATAATCGGATAAGTGCCGCTGATATTCGCATTATTACTGCCGAGATAATTGTAGCTGCCCTCCTGCTTAAACCAGCGTCGATCCAGACGGCCTTCGACGGTGGTAGTGCGATCGACAGCAATGCGATTACCTTTGTTGTCGAGTGTGTCGTAAAACGCAGGGGTTTCACGCGCGACTAAACCATACGCGGTGCCACCATCCAACTCGCCGCCTTTCGGCGTGAAATCAACACCGACACGAGCGCTGAAATCATCGGACGGCGTTAATAAAAACTGCACCTTGCCCAGCGTGCGATCTTTATTGCCGAAGGTGTGCGTTTTGTTGTATTCGTTTTCAAACGGACCGTCCGAGGTCTCGCGATAAAACGTACCGCGCCACGCCAGCAGATCGTCAATGATGCCGCCGCCGATAACCGCCTTGGTAATCAGCGTCTCGCGCTGACCGTAGGTGATCGAGCCTTCCGCTTCATCGGTAAAGGTAGGCGCCTTAGTGACAAACGAGATGGTGCCTAAATTAGAACCGAGCCCTCCCCGCGTTCCCTGCGGGCCTCTGGCTACATCCACAGTATGCAGATCGTAAAAGCTAGCGCCTGCCGCCAGCGTGGTATAGGCATAACTAACGCCATCGACATTGATACCGACACCAGGATCAAGCGCGCCAGCACCACTTTTAAAATAACCCAAGCCGCGAATGGTCAGCGATGTATGCAACGGATGATTTTGCGATGACGCGCCAGCCCAGCGCACATTGCCGATTTTTTTCAGAATACTTTGAAACGAGTTGGTTTCGAATTTTTGCAGTTCTTCACCGGTAACGATCGAAACTGATTTCGGCGTTTCTTTTTCCGCCGATAGTGCCGCAGTGCGGCGCCCATTCACGCGCACAGCGCCTAATTTTTTTGCGTCGCCTGTTTGCGTTCGAGCCTGCCCTGACTCAGCCGTGACGAGCGGAGCTGGATTTTCAGCAGCTTCAGTATTGACAACGGACGCTGGCTTTCCCGACTTAAGTGCCTCGTTCTCCTGCCGCAAGCGAAGAATTTCAGCGCGCAGTTCGGCGTTGGAAAGATTATCGTCGGTGGCGGCAATAGCGGTGCTGGAGTAATCGCATGCGCTGGCTAAAATCCCCGTCACCAGCAATGACAATCTAAATTTTATATTTTTTTTCTTCCTCTCTCTTCTAACGTCTATTTTTTTTCAATTTTCATTTTTTCTTTCTTTTAAAAAATTTCCTTCAATTTCCATTTAACAAAACACCCTAGCAAAAATAATAATAACTTGTACAGGGATATCGCAACAACCGCGCCATTTTTACAAAAAGCAAAGAAATGTATTTATTTGTGCAAGAAATAAGGCTTTTCTGCGTTTTATGTTAGTTTTTAACGAAAACCAATTGATTATTTATGCCTTTCAGAAGGCACCAGTTGTTCAACTAAAAATAAATTTGGTGGATTGTATGCACTTATAAAATCAATTTACTTTTAAAAAAAGAAAAAAAATATAATAAATAAATAATCCTAAAATTTTATTAAAAAAAAAGCGGCCGAACAAATCTAGCCGCTGTGCAAAACCAATAAATTCTTTTAAAGCGAGGTACTAAACATAATACCAGCCCAATGCGGCACGCTTGGAGAAAACGTATTCCACGTGGTGTAAAAATCGTAATTCACGTTAAATACATTTTTAACGAGGAGCGTGACGTCGAATGATTTATCCAGATTGCCGATACCGATTGCTAAATCGGTAATACCGTAGGGATCGACCTCGGCATAACGCGACAACGATGGATCGTTGTTATAACTCGACGTATAACGGTAATTAGCGTTGGCGTGAAGCAGCTTATTGTTGAAAACGGGCCGCGCGAAATCCGCATTAAAGTTGAAGGTGTACTTGGCCGAGCCCGGTAGAGTTTTTCCACTCGCGTCATAGTAGGGCGTGGTTGATCCACCCAACTCAGCCGGCTTCGCCAAAAACTTAAAATCCTTGTATCGCGCATCGTTATAAGCGCCGGCCAAACGCAGCGTCGTGTATTGAATACCCGAATAGCTGGCGTCCAACTCCAAGCCCTTAGTCTGCACTTTCGGCACATTGCCCAAACCGCTGGTGTAGGCAATTTTTCCGTCGTTATTCGCGATGGTTTGCGCGGCATCTTCAAAATACAACGGCTGAATATAATTTTTGATATCCGTTATAAAGATATCGGCATTGACGATTAACTTGCGCTCCAACAGCGAAGTCCGTGTGCCGATTTCATAGCTATCGGTTTTTTCCTGCTTCAGCGGTATCGATTTCCCGCCAGCCAATGTGGCGCCAACAATTTGCGAAACACCGGCCTTTTCACCGTGCTGATAAGTAAAATATCCGGTGTATCTATCATTGAATGCATACGTCGGGCTGAGTGTAATCGTCGGTAAAATCTTGCGGAATGATTCAGCATCGGTATTTAAATACAGTCCGCCGGCACGAGCGTTACGAATCGATTTAGCATCGGCTACTTGCTGCATTTGCACAGGCGTTAATGCACCGTAGCTCGCCACGTTGAAGTATTTTTGCGCCGTCGCATTCGCTAAAGCAATTTGCGCCGCAGAATTTTTATTGGTTAATACCCCGACACCATTGCTATCGAATCCGCCGAGATACACATTGTTGCTCGACGCAGGATCGAGCTCAGGCGCAAAGCCTTCGTTCTCAATCAGGCGTTGCGAATTGGTTCGGCGATTCTCCTGCGTCAAGCGCAAGCCTGTATTTAACGTAAGCGGCTCGGATAAATGAAAATTGGCATTGCCGTACACGGCGACGCTGTCGTTGCTGATGTCATCCTTGGTATTTACGCGCATGCGCTCTACCGAATTTGACAACAAATAACGACCATTGCCATCGGCATCGAGATTCTTATATTGCGATACCGTTGCGTAATACGCACCGGCATCAGCGCCATAACTAATTTGCGAACGGCGATCTGGCATATCGTTTTTATACAGATATAAGCCGGTTTGATAATCGATAAAGCCGCCCACTTGCGACGCCAATTTAAATTCCTGACTGTACTGCTTGTATTCGACATGGCCCGGTGTCGGCGAACGATCAATATCGAAAATGGTATTCGGCCCCGAACTCGAAATACCGTTATCGAAATAATAATCGCGATAGGCCGTGATCGAACTGAGCGTATGCGAGCCGACATCCCACGCTAGATTTAGTGAGCCGCCTTTGGTGCTGTATTTACTCGGCACCTGATTGAGCATGTTGTATTGATTGCCGAAAAAATCGTTGGCGATAGTGTAATTTTTTTCTTGCCCAAACCAGCGTCGGCTCAAGCGGCCCGCTTGCTCGAGCGCCTGGTTAACGGCGATGCGATGTCCGGTGGCGTCTAGCGTGTCGTAGAAATCAGGTGTGGGTCGCGGAAAGGCCACGTAACTGCCGTATTCGCTGATCGTCGGCGTATATTCCAAGCTGAGATTGGCGCGAAAGTTATCGCCGGGCGTTAATAAAAATTGCAGCCGGCCGAAAGTGCGATCGCGATTTTGAAATGTAGTTTTAGGCTCGTTGAGATTGCGCACCTGGCCATCGGCCTGCTCGCGATAGAAAGTACCGCGCCATGCTAATAATTCTGGAATAATCGGACCGCCCACCGCGGCCTGCGTTCTGATCGTATTATTTTGACCAACGGTAATTTGCGCATTCGCTTCCGGTGTAAAACTCGGCGAGCGCGTTTTTATCGTGATTTGACCGATGCTCGAATTTTTACCGCCCTGCGTACCCTGCGGGCCGCGCGTCACATCGAAACTTTCCAGATCGATAAAATTCGTCGATGCCGCAATCGCTCCGGTACCGTAACCCTCGCCATCGACCTGCGTGCCGACGCTCGGATCTAACTGCCCAACACCGCTGGCCCAACCAACACCACGAATAATTAAACTCGCCGCCTGCGGATTGTTATAACCCATGCCGACGTTGCCGATACGCGTGACAATATCGCGGAAATTAACGACGTCCTGCTTTTCCAACTCAACACCGCTGACGATCGAAACCGACTTCGGCACGTCTTGCAACTGCTCAAGCGGATTAACGCGGCGCCCACTCACGCGCACCGCGCCGAGGCTTTTTGTTTCATTAGCGGGCGCCGGCATTTGCACTGCAACCGGCTGAGCCACGGTATTTTGCGCGGGCTGAACCGGGCCATATTGTTTACGATACGCCTCGTTTTCCTGTTTTAGCCGCGCGTTCTCCGCCTCTAAATCAGAAACCGACTTCGATGTTTCCGCAGCAAATACAGGCACAGCAGACAGCACTGAAAAGCTAATTAAAATGCCAGCGGTTAATGCGCACCGACGAAACGGAATTTGCGAATAATGCTGCTTGCGTAGCTCGCTAGTGCGGCTAGCTTTTGTGACGGTACTCATAGCAGTGCTCATAAGCCTCGGAAAGATGGGTTATGGCAATTGCTATGCCACTGACATTTTATAAAATAACCGTGATCGATAAATGGCAGGAAATAAGCTTATTTTTTAGTAAAAATTAAAAATAAATTTAATTTATAAGCAGCAATAATTTTTCGATGAAATTTTAAATATGCTGCTTTGCATTCAGCGAACACTGTTTTTATTAAAGCAATTTGATGCGATAGAGGCATAAAAAAATAGAAAAATAATTGATTAATCCAATTCTCCATATGCATTTTCATATTTTTTTGTTGATTGAAGTACACACGAAAAACTATTTTTTTATTAGATTGCTGATCCCCGTGCAAATGGAAGTCGGTAAAACTGTGAGCTTAAAGTCTCAGAATAAAATTAAAGTGAAGTGCCTTTACGCAACAAGCTAATAAATAGCGCCGCTATTATTTAGGCGCAACCAACCCCGCCGAACTCATTAATAAGCGCATCGCTCCAGCGACTACACCCAACGCCAACACGCTTAAACACCAAATTGTCAGCAACCATAGCAGCCGTTGCCACCAGAGTTTTTTATCTAAGGCCTCTATTTTTGCGTCATCGTTATGTAGTGGCTTCATCAGTGATAACCCTGATCGTGCGTTACCTTGCCGCGAAATACGTAATAGCTCCACGCGGTGTAACCGAGAATAAATGGGATGATAAATAGCGCGCCGACCAACATGAAACCTTGGCTTTGTGGCGGAGCCGCTGCCTGCCAGATTGAAATCGATGGCGGAATAATATTCGGCCACAAGCTAATTCCCAGCCCGCTATATCCGAGAAATATCAACAGCAGCGTGAATAAAAACGGCGTGACGTGCGCATCGATTTTTACCGCGCGCAATAACATCACCAAGCTGAGCAGCACCAAAATTGGCACCGGCATAAACCAGAAAAAATTCGGCAAGCTGAACCAGCGCTGCGCGATGCTGCTGTGCGCCAGCGGCGTCCAAATGCTAATCGCGCCGATCACAACGAGTAGCAACCACGCCAACGGCGTCGCCAGCCTGCGCATCTGTGTTTGCAAACTACCTTCGGTTTTCATAATCAGCCACGTGCAACCGAGCAATGTATACGCAACGATTAACGCCAGTCCGCAGAAAATCGAAAACGGCGTAATCCAATCGAGCGGTCCGCCCGCATATTGACGATCGACAACGGGAAAGCCTTCGATAAAGGCGCCGAGCGCCATGCCCTGACAAATCGTTGCAGTCAGCGATCCGCCAATAAAAGCCTTATCCCATAAATGCCGTTCGTGATCTTTCGATTTAAAGCGAAACTCAAACGCTACGCCGCGAAAAATCAATCCGATTAACATCAACAACAGCGGCATCGATAACGCATCGAGCACCACCGAGTACGCCAAAGGAAATGCGCCGAATAAACAAGCGCCGCCTAGCACCAGCCATGTTTCATTGCCATCCCACACCGGCGCGACGGTATTCATCATCACGTCGCGTTTCGCCTCCTCCTTCACAAACGGAAACAACATGCCGATGCCAAGATCGAACCCATCCATCACCACATACATCATGATGCCGAACACAATGATCATCGCCCAGATCAACGCCAGATCGACTCCCATGCGCTAGCTCCTCGACTCGTCGGATTGATCGGAACTATTGTTTCGCCCCTTAATGTCAGCGTCTGCATCGTCGTCAATATCTTCTAACACTGCGGATAAGGGGCGCGCCGGCGAGCGCTGTTGGCCGGGACCGCCGCTTGGATGTGTTTCCGCGCTAAGCGGACCTTTGCGAATCAGCCGCAGCAAGTAGCGCACGCCGACGCCGAATACCGACAGATAAACCAGAATAAAAATTATCAGGCTGACACTCATCTGCAGCGCGCCGTGATTCGATACGCCTTCGCGCGTGCGCAACAAACCGTAAACTACCCACGGCTGCCGACCGACTTCGGTTGTGAACCAACCTGCCAATAACGCGACTATTCCCGATGCACCCATCGCCAACACAAAGCGCAGAAACAATATCGATTGATATAAGCGACCGCGCCAGCGCAACCAAGCGCTGCACAAACCGACCGCGATCATTAACAGACCCAGACCGACCATAATGCGAAAGGACCAAAACACAATGGTGGCATTAGGCCGATCGCGCGGCGCGAAATCTTTCAGCGCCGGAATCGGTTGGTCGAGACTGTGCGTCAAAATCAAACTACCGAGACGCGGTATTTCCACAGCGAAACGTATTGTTTCGCGCTGCATATCCGGCCAGCCGAATAAAATCAGCGGCACACCTTCACCGGCTTTATTTTCCCAATGGCCTTCTATCGCCGCAATTTTTGCCGGCTGATATTTCATCGTATTGAGACCATGAGCGTCGCCGACCAACACTTGAATCGGCGCGACAAATAACGCCATCCACATGGCCATCGATAACATTTTGCGCACAGCCGGATTATCGCGACCGCGCAATAATTGCCACGCCGCCGATGCGCCGACTAAAAATGCGGTACTTAAAAAGGCGGCAATCGCCATATGCGTCAAGCGATACGGAAACGACGGATTAAATACAACCGCAAACCAATCGACCGGAATTACACGACCATCAACGATCGCGTGGCCCTGCGGTGTTTGCATCCAACTGTTCGACGCCAAAATCCAAAATGTCGATAACAGCGTGCCGATGGCAACCATCACCGTTGCAAAAAAATGCAGTCCGCGACCGACGCGCGTCCAGCCGAATAACATTACGCCGAGAAAGCCCGCCTCCAGAAAAAATGCAGTGAGCACTTCGTAGGTCAGCAATGGTCCAGTGACGCTGCCGGCAAAATCGGAAAAGCGGCTCCAATTGGTGCCAAATTGATAAGCCATCACCAGACCGGACACCACACCCATGCCGAAATTGACCGCAAATATTTTCGACCAGAAGTGATACAAATCGCGGTAGACGGCTTGCTGTGTTTTCAACCAAAGACCTTCGAGCACCGCCAGATAACTGGCAAGCCCAATGGTGATAGCGGGAAAAATAATGTGAAAAGAAATGGTGAAGGCAAATTGAATTCGAGCGAGTTCGAAAGCATCCAATCCAAACATATCAGCTCCTCGGCAGAGCAAGGATCGCTGCGCCGCTGCACCGGCATCGCGATAAATAAACCAAGTTCACTGTACGGCTTATTATTGTGCGAAGACAGGCGCAGCTTCCGAAAAGAAAAGCGGATCAGATTGGATTAATTCTTTTCAGTGAACCTCACTGTATCTAAGTAATGGCGCTCGTTTTACGGCGCTACAGAATTGGCCGGGTTATGACGCTGCACAAATGCAACGGCTGCTTCCAGCATCGCCGTGCGCGTCGAGCCGAGCGACAACCAATGATCCTCGCCCTGCAGCGTTATCAACTCGACCGGCTTGCCCGCTGCTTTCAATGCGCTCTCCATCGCCTGCGATTGCTCGATCAAAACTACGGTGTCGTCTTTGCCGTGAATCAGCAACACCGGTGCATCGGCTTTGTGCGCGAGCAACACCGGCGAGATCGCATCGAGCGCTTTATCGCTCGGATTTTGCGTACCCATGTAATTCAGCCAATAGCGTTGATCGCCCATCTTGTGCTTCTCCGGCACCCGACGCAGCCACAACTCAATATCGGCAAGACCTGCGACGGATACCGCGCAGCGATAAAGCCCCTGCTGCACGGTGACGCCCGCCAGCGCGGCATAGCCGCCGTAACTTGCACCGACAATGCAGGCGCGCGTTGAATCGACGACGCCCTCGCGCGCAAGCGCGGCAACCCCATCGGAAATATCGCTTTGCATTTTGCGGCCGAATTCACCAAAACCTGCATTGCGCAATTCGGCGCCATAGCCGGCGGAGCCTCTGAAGTTTGGTTGCCACACTGCATAACCACGGCTGGCAAATGCCTGCGCCCACCAGTCGAACATCGGGTAATCGCGTGCTTCGGGGCCGCCGTGCGGCATTACCACTAGCGGTAATTTCCCCGTCTTCGCCGCACTCGGCACCGTCAGAATTCCTTCCAGCGCTAAACCATCGGCCGCTTTGTAATGCACAACTCGCCACGGATTAACATCGGCGTCGGCGATGGCCGGATAGTTGTAGCCGATCGGTGCCGCATCCAACGTGGGAATATCGACCAACCACCAAGTACCCGGATCATCGCTACCATCCGTTTCGACAATGAGCCGATTAAAATCGTCGCTCGCCGAATAAAAACGCACGTTGTGATTGGGAAATGCTTCACGCGCGACACGTATGCGCTCTCTCTTATCGGGATTGAAAGACACAATTTCGCGCGCGTCGCCGCTCTTCACATAGCTATCAAATAATCCGCTGACGGCATCGAAGCGAAAATCACTGACATTGATACCTTGCAAAATCTCCACCGGCTCCGAGCTGCCATCAAGCTTTAACTCGAACCTATGCGAGTTATTGTCATCGCCATAAATTGAATACAGCACCGTTCCCGATGTGCGACCCTGACCGATAATGTGGTTGCGATGCAGTGGATCTTTTGCATTGAGTAGCAGACGCTCTTCATGCGCGCCGGAATACAACGTCCACATTTTTGCGGAATCGTCATAGCGCTCGTTCGCGATAATTGCGCCGGCGCGATCCAGCAGCCAGCCGTCGCCATTTCGGTTAGGTTCAGCAACCCGTTCTAGTTTTCCCGTTTCCAAATCGACGCGCGTCAATTTCGGATGGGTATCGCCGAGATAGCTCAAACCAGATGAAACGCGTTGCATTGGAAGAGTGCCGATATCGGCATACCAGCGACCATTCAGTTGATGCGCGCCATAAAACCCGAAGGTCGCATTGGCAACCTTGCTGTTCTCCAACGGCAGGCTGTGTGTCGATTTTTTTATATCGAGCACTAATATATTTCCCAGCTCGTATTTGAAACCATAGAGAGGCCCGAGGTTCTGTGTAGTCCGAAACAGCACCAGCAAATAGTCCTCACCAGCCCAAACCAAATCGATAATTTTCATATCGCCAACTTCGGCGCGAGTTAATAGTTTTCCGCCGGGCTCCATAACTAATAGCGAGCGCTGGTCTTTTAATGTAGCAACCATCGCCACACGTTTACCGGACGGCGACAATGCCGGACTATCTATACTGGGTAACGCGCCATACACCGCCAGTGGCGGCGCAGCCATGACTGAAAACGGCAAGAGCAACAGAAGAGAAAACAAAAAAGATTTATTAAAAAAATTACACATGGGTTCCATTAATGATTTATCCATCGAGCAAAAGATTAGTTTTGATAAACGACTTTTAATTTTTTGTGAGCGTCAAGCACTACAACTTGAACTCGCCACTCGGTCGAAACACCGTCGACATTTCGGCAATCCATGTCTGACTTAATTCTGCATTTTCATCGAAATAATTATGCGTATCGGTCCTATCCTGATGCAGCACATTCGCTAACGCTGCGCGTAGCTGTGTCTTCACATCAACTTTCCAGAGCATGAATACATCGCGCGTACGGCGCACTCGTCTAAATAAGATTAATAAAGCCGCAAGAAACAGCCGGGCAATTCAGCAATATCCATACCGCTCTAACAATTGCTATTAATTTCCGTCGGCACCGACAGCAATGTAATCGCTCGGACACCAAGATAACGCGTTAATGCGTGCGTTCGGCTAACTATCAATGCTGCAATAAAGCTGCTGCATTAACAGCAGTGCGATAGCAGCTGTTTCCACTCAAGCAATTCGCCACAGTGCGAAACACCTGCATCGCCATCAATAATCCCTACTTTCTGAGCTAAATACTTGCGCTCATCGCCTAATAAACGAAATAGCA
>JAQGNY010000047.1 GCA_028293825.1 Verrucomicrobiaceae bacterium | reverse complement strand
TGCCCCTGCCGCAAATAAAATCCGGCCGATTCCGCCAGTATCAACTTCGGCAGCGCATCCAACGCGGTGGTCGCCGAGCGCAGCAGACTGTCCATCTCTGGAAATGCATCGCGAGCGCGCAGGCCTTCGAGTGTAGTCGGCGAAACGCTATCGATCTCGGCAAATGGGCCCGCCTTCACGCGCCGCAATACGCTGACATGCGCGCCGCATCCGAGTGCGCGGCCCAAATCTTCCGCCAGCGAGCGCACGTACGTGCCTTTGCTGCAATGCACCCACACGTCCACTTCCGCTTTTACACCCGGCCGAAATGCATCGATGCGCAATTCATGAACCGTGACTGCGCGCGCTGGACGTTCAACTTCAATGCCCTGGCGCGCCAATTTGTATAGCGGCTGACCGTCTTTTTTCAGGGCCGAAAACATCGAAGGCACTTGTTCAATCGCGCCGCGCAATGGCTGCAATGCCCGCTCTATCTGCGCCTGCGTGATGGTCGACGCATCCTGCTCGGCGATCACTTCGCCTTCGGCATCGCCAGTATTAGTGGATACACCCAGCACAAAAGTACTGCGGTAAATTTTGTCGGCATCGAGAAGGTATTGCGAAAACTTGGTCGCTTCGCCGAAACAAATCGGCAGTACGCCCGTCGCTAACGGGTCCAAACTGCCGGTATGCCCGGCCTTAGCGGCCTGAAACATACGCTTAACAATTTGCAGCGCGCCGTTGGACGTCATGCCCGCCGGCTTATCCAAAATCAGGATGCCGTCGATGGGTCTACCGCGTCGCTGTCTGGCCAATGTGGTCGACTCCCGCGCGCTCAGTCAGCGTCAACATTGTCGTTTTCGCCAGCCGCTTCAATATCAGCGCGTTCTTGCGCGGCGTGTTCGCGATCCACAGCAACGGCGTCGTCTATCAATTTACTGATGCGTGCGCCACGACCGATTGAGCTGTCGAATACAAAGCGCAACTTGGGCGTAGTGCGCGCGTTGTTAATTTTTGCGATCTGCGTGCGCAGAAAGCCCGCAGCATGGTTGAGTGCGGCAATCGATTCCGCCGCTTCGGCTTCGGTATCTTTGCCCAGTATCGTTGCATACACAGTCGCATGGGACAAATCGCGACTGACCTGTACGCCGGTCACACTGACCATGCCGCCGATTCGCGGATCGCGCAGCTCGCGCTGAATCAAGCTGGCGAGTTCTTGTTTTATGAAATCGCCAACGCGATGGGTACGGCTAAATTCTTTTGGCATTTTTTCTCAACAGTTCAGGCAATGACACGGACACTTAAAGCGTGCGCGCCACTTCCTTCACTTGATAAACCTCGATTTTGTCGCCGACTTTCACATCGGTGTAATTCTTCACGCCGATACCGCACTCGAAGCCATTGCGCACTTCGGCAACGTCGTCTTTGAAACGGCGCAGCGATTCGAGCTCACCTTCGTAAATCACCACGTCGTCGCGCAGCACGCGAATCGGGTTGTTGCGATGGATCGTGCCCTCGATGACCATACAACCGGCCACCGCACCGAATTTCGGCGAACGGAATACATCGCGTACTTCGGCAACACCGGTAATTTCTTCGCGGCGCTCAGGCGACAACATGCCGCTAAGCGCACTTTTCACGTCGTCGATCAAATCGTAAATGACGCTGTAGTAGCGAATGTCGATGCTTTCGTTTTCAGCCAATTTGCGCGCCACGCTATCGGCACGCACGTTGAAGCCAAATACAACCGCCTTCGCTGTCAACGCCAAGTGCACGTCGGTCTCGGTGATACCACCGACACCCGAACCCACCACAACCACGGCGACTTCGTCGTTGCCGAGATCGGCAAGCGAGCTTTGCAAGGCTTCGAGCGAACCGCGCACGTCGGTCTTGAGCACCACATTGAGGGTTTTCTTCTCCTCGGTACCAAGGTTCGCGAACATATTGTCGAGCTTGGTGGTGTGCTGACGCTTGAGCTTCTCTTCACGATCTTTGTGCTGGCGGAAATCGGCAACTTCGCGCGCTTTCTTCTCGCTGATGACCACGACGAAAGGCTCGCCGGCGTCCGGCGTTCCATCCAGGCCGAGAATTTCGACCGGAATCGATGGGCCAGCCGTTTCAACGGTCTTGCCGTTTTCATCGAGCATGGCTCGCACACGACCGTACTGTGTACCGGCCAATACGATGTCGCCAGCTTTAAGCGTGCCGCTCTGAACCAGAACCGTAGCCACCGGACCGCGACCTTTATCCAAACGCGATTCGATCACGATGCCCTGACCAGGAATATCCTGCGGCGCCTTCAATTCAAGCACTTCGGCCTGCAGCAGAATCGCGTCGAGCAGATCGTCGATACCAACACCAGTGTGCGCGGATACCGGAATAAACTGCGCGTCACCGCCCCAATCCTCGGGAACCACACCGCGCTGAACCAGCTCGTTTTTGACGCGGTCAAGATCGGCCGACGCCTTATCGACTTTGTTGATCGCAACCACGATCGGTACGCCTGCAGCGCGGGCATGCTGAATCGCTTCTTCGGTCTGCGGCATTACGCCGTCGTCCGCCGCTACGACGAGAATAACGATATCGGTACTTTTCGCACCGCGAGCACGCATAGCGGTAAACGCGGCGTGGCCCGGGGTATCGAGGAAGGTGACCATACCCTTGTCGGTTTCGACGTGATATGCGCCGATATGTTGGGTAATGCCACCGGCTTCACCGCTCACCACCTTGGTTTTACGGATGTAATCGAGCAGCGAAGTCTTGCCGTGGTCGACGTGGCCCATGACGGTAACGACCGGCGCGCGCGCAACCGGCGTGCCGCCGTGCGCTGCCAGCGATTCAACCAAGGCTTCTTCGAGCGCGTCATCGCTGACCAGCTTGGCGGTATGGCCCAGCGTCTCAACAATGATTTGCGCGGTTTCTTGATCGAGCGCGTGATTGATCGTTGCCATGACGCCGAGCTTCATCAGCTCTTTGATAACGTCGGCGGCTTTTACTGCCATGCGCGAGGCGAGCTCACCCACGGTGATGGTCGATGGGATGGCTACTTCGTACACAATTTTCTCGGTTGGGGTCTGGAACGCATGACGCAACGCGTCTTCCGGCAGCTTGAGCATTTTCTTCTTGCGACGGCGCCCTTGAGCATCGTCGGAATCGTCGCCGACAAAGTCTTCGACATGCAGATGGGCGCGCGCAACATTGCGCGGCTCAAACGTAGTCGGCGTGGTGGTCGTACGCTCTTTACGGCCTTTTTTCTTCGGCTTGTCGTCTTCGACTTCATCTTCAGGCCGTTTGCGCACATGCAAAGGCTTGGTCAAATCTTTCTTGGCTTTGTCTTTCGCATCAGCTGGCGCTGCGGCAGTAGCAGCGGCAGCGGCTGGCGCGGCAGGACGATCACCCTCACGCACAACCGGCACGACTGGCGCGCGCTTCGCAGCCAGCGCGGCGTCGCGACGCTCGCGATCGCGCAGCTCTTCTTCTTTACGACGTACAGCACCTTGCTGACGCAGAATTTCAGGGTCGATTTGCGAACGATGCAATTCCGGGCGCGGCGGTGGCGGCGTCGGGTCATTGCGCTCTTCTAGAACGACAGGCGCAACCACGACGGGCGCTGGCGGCGGCGGCACAACCACGGGCGGTGCTTCGACGACTACCGGCGGCGGCTCGACAACTACCGGCTCAGGCACTTCGACCACGGCCGGCTCATCGACAACAATTGCATCGTCGAGCACTTCTTCCTCAACAGCCGCTTCATTCACCGCGGTGAGTTCGGTATCCGCCTCTTCACCGGCTTCAGCCTGCACAAAGGTGCGTTTTTTGCGAACCTCGACGCTCACGGTTTTTTTAGCGGCGCCACTGCCCGTTTTCAACGTGCTGATGGTTTTGCGTTTTAACGTGATTTTGCGCGGCTCGCCCGCTTCCTCACCGTGACTGCTCTTTAAAAAAGTCAGCAGTGTTTGCTTGTCTTCATCGGAGACAAGTTGATTCGGCTGGCCATGCGTAAGACCCGCCTCCTGCATCTGTTTGAGCAGGCGCTCTACCGGTGTACCGACCACTTCGGCCAGCTGGCTAACGGTCACTTCTGCCATGCAACTTTTCTCCCGTACCGCGTGCGACTATTGGTGTTAGCTCTGCTGCTTTTGCTCAAGCTCGGCAAACCAGGGGGCGCGTGCAGTCATAATCAATTGGGCCGCGCGTTGTTCGTCAATCTCAGGAATATCGAGCAGGTCTTCAACCCCCTGCTCGGCAAGATCTTCCATCGTGACGATACCGCGACTCGCTAAAACAAAAGCGAGGTGGCGATCCATCCCGTCCATGTTCAACAGATCGGCGGCGGGCTCGTTGCTACCTAACTTTTCTTCACTGGCGATCGCTTGGGTCAACAGCGCGTCTTTAGCACGCGCTCGTAACTCTTCGGCGATATCGCGATCGAAACCTTCGATATTCATCAGCTCTTCAAGCGGCACGTAGGCCACTTCTTCGAGACCGGTAAAACCTTCATCGACCAACACGCTGGCGATATCTTCATCGACATCGAGGCTGGTCATAAACATGCTGACGACCTGACCGGACTCCTGCTGATGCTTGGCAGCCATGTCCTCAGTGCTCATCACATTGATGGTCCACTGTGTCAGTTCGCTGGCGAGGCGCACATTCTGGCCGCCGCGACCGATGGCTTGCGCCAAATTCTCTGCCGATACGGCAACGTCCATCGTATGCGTGTCTTCATCGACCACGATCGATTCAACCTCGGCGGGCGCCATCGCGTTAATCACGAGCTGTGCGGGATTGTCATCCCACAGCACGATATCGACGCGTTCATTGCCTAACTCACCCGATACCGCCTGCACGCGCGAACCGCGCATACCGACGCAAGCGCCGACCGGATCAATGCGGCCGTCATTGGTTTTAACGGCAATTTTGGCGCGGGAACCGGGATCGCGTGCAGCGGCGCGAATTTCAATCACCTGCTCGGCAATTTCCGGCACTTCGATACGGAACAATTCAACCAGCATTTGCGGGCAAGCGCGGCTCATAAACAACTGCGGACCGCGCGCATCGCTGCGCACGTCGAGCAAAATGGCGCGAACGCGATCGCCAACGCGGAATACTTCGCGACCAACTAATTCCTCGCGCGGCATAACGCCTTCGGCGTTGTTGCCCAAGTCGATAATGATGTTGTCGCGGGTCACTTTCTTAACGGTGCCGTTCAGCAATTGCCCGATGCGGTCGCGATATTCGTCAACCACCTGCGCGCGCTCGGCTTCGCGCACTTTCTGCACGATGACCTGCTTCGCGGTTTGAGCGGCGATACGACCGAACTCGACGTTATCAACTTTCTCTTGAAAAACGTCGCCAGCTTTCAGATTGGTATCTTTTTCATGCGCTTCTTGCAGCGTAAATTCGGTGCCGAGCAATGCCATCTGATCGTCGGCCACGACTTTCCAGCGACGGAACGTATCGTAATCGCCAGTGACGCGATCGATCGTTACGATGATGTCCGCTTCTTCGTCGTAGCGTTTTTTACTAGCCGTCGCCAAAGCCTGCTCGATGGCTTCAAAGATGATGCCTCGCGGCACACCTTTTTCGTTCGACACGGCCTCAGCCACTAACAGAATTTCTTTGTTCATCATTGCCTCGCTAAATCCTCGGCCACACGGACGCGAACCTGTTTATCCCTTGCCCAACGTCGGGCTCAAAACTGCGACATTTAAACGTTTTCAAATTAGACGTGCTATTCAAACTTCGGGACGACTTCGGCTTTATCGATCATTTCGAGCGGCAGTAAATACTCGTGATCTTCAACCACGATCACCACTTCATCGGCCTCGATACCGACCAGCCGACCGGCGAAATTGCGCCGCCCCTCGAACGGTGAACGCAGGCGGATTTTTATCTGCTCACCGCGATAACGCTCGTATTGTTCGACGGTAAATAACGGTCGATCCATACCGGGAGAAGATACTTCCAGCGTGTACTCCACGGCGATTGGATCTTCGACGTCGAGCACTGCGCTCAACTGCCGGCTCACCAACGCACAATCCTCGACAGTGATCCCTTTCGGGCTATCGATAAACACGCGCAAAACTGCCTGCCGGGCGTGAGTTAAATACTCCAACCCCCAGAATTCGTAGCCCAACGCCGTAACGGGTGGTGCCAAGATGAGCTGTAACTGTTGTTCTTTCGCCATTGCTGCCTGCCGCGATTTTTCACGACCCACTAACAAAAAATGGGCACTAGGCCCACTTTCTGATTTGCGAGACGCCCAACTGCAACCGCGTCTTCGCCATTAACAAAAAGCCCCTGCGTAAGGGGCTTTTCACATCTTCACCGCTGCTGCTAGCGCAACGCGATGAGCCTCTATATTTTCTGTGCCCGGCGAAACAAACACCCGCCAAACCAAGGGCGGCAAGTATAAAGAGCCGCGCCGCGCCGGTCAATGAAAACACCGTCTTATCGCAGAGGCAATCGCTGCGGCAAATATCCGTTAATTGCCGAATCTACCCTGCGAAAAAATAAGGGCGTTATAAAGGGGTGAATAGTGCGACGTCACTTAGGCGCGACTCGACAAAACCAGCTCCGTTCCGACTGCTGCCAACAGCTGTTTTTCCTGTAACAAGTCTTCGCGCGTTAGCGGTCTGGTATCCAGCCATTTAACCGGCAACTTCACCCGACACCGCGCACCGCTGAAATTGATCTCAATGCCACTCGGCACCAGCGTCGTATCGCGGCGCCGCAGAAACAAGCAGGCCAGCCGCAGCACCACCACTAGGCGCCAATCCGGCACAAACCCGTATGCTGCCGGCTGTGGTTTTAATTTGCGCCGGTGATTCAGTACTAAAAACCCGAGCAATTGCTGCTCTTGCCGCGAAAACCCGGGCATGTCGCTGCTGGCAAGAATGTAGGCGCCGTGCTTGTGATAGCCGCTGTGCGCAATGCTCAACCCGATCTCATGCAAATCGACAGCCCAATGCAATAAGCGCTGCGCCTGCCCGAACTCGGTCGCGATTTGTTTCTCCACCTGCTTTAACAATGTGCCAGCAAGTCTACTAACACGCCGCGCCTGCGCACGATCGACGTGGTATTGCTCCATCATTCGCTCGATGGTCTCCACCCGTTTGTCGCGCTGATGTAGCCGTCCCGCCAAGTCGTAAATGATGCCCTCGCGAATGGCGTAGACCGATACGTGCATCGCGGTAATTTTTAATTCAGCAAAAACACCCTGAAGTACGGCGAGACCGCTCGCAAATACCGGGCTGCGGTCGACATCGAGACCTGGCAGCTCCAGCGAATCGACATGCTTAGCTGCAATTACTGCCTCCGCCAGCTTGGCCAGACCCGACGGTGTAATTACGTGGTTTTGATTGAGACCCATGCCGTCCAATACCCGCTCAATCGAGCGAATCGTTCCCGACGAGCCAACTGCTTCGTCCCAATTACTCGCTCCGAACTCGCTAACCAAGCCTTGCACTTCACTGCGCGCTGCCAATACCGCCTTGTCGTAGGCACGCCGCGTCAACCGACCGTCCGGAAAAAATTCGCGACTGAAAGACACGCAGCCCATATAGAGGCTTTCGAGCTTTAACGGCTTATTGCGACCCAGCACCAGCTCGGTTGAACCGCCGCCGATATCGACCACCAAGCGCGTTTTGTCCTCCGGCGTAAAATCCTTCGCCACTCCGAGATAAATTAATCGCGCCTCTTCCAATCCGCTGATGATGTTGATCGGCACGCCGAGAATTTTTTCGGCTTGCGTTAAAAACACATCGCGATTATTGGCCGCGCGCAATGTATTGGTGCCGACCACGCGCACGTATGACTTGGGTAACGGACGAATACGCTCGGCAATTTTTTCCAACGCCTTTAATGCCCGCGCGATAACTTCAGCGCTTAAATTTCCGTCATCCTGCAAGCCCGCCGCCATGCGCACGGTTTCTTTGTAACGATCCATTACCACTAAACGACGCCCGTCAAAACGCGCCAACAGCACATGAAAACTGTTGGAGCCTAAATCGAGCGCTGCGTAAATCTCCTCAGCCGAGCGTGCCAAGACTCCTCCCGGAACTTTCAATTTAAATGGGGTCATTATTTGAAGGTATTTGCACACTACCGCAAGAACAAGACAGCTCTGTTACAAAACTGTCAAAAAAGGTTCTTATACTTGCCTGATCCGGTTGCCCACCCAAGGCCATAGACGCAAACATGTCACAAAAACAGCCAAAACCCAAAAAAGAATTACCGCACATACCCAAAGAGCTCAGCTGGCTGTCCTTCAATGAACGCGTCCTCCAAGAAGCTGCCGATAATAATGTCCCCGTAATTCAGCGCCTGCGCTATCTGGGGATTTTTTCAAATAATATGGACGAATTCTTTCGCGTGCGTGTTGCAGATGTGCGACGCATGGCAGGAATTTCAATCGGCACCGAGCAAGATCGCTACAAAAAATTGCTCGGACAAATTCAGCAAAAAGTTATTGAGCAACAACAGCGCTTCGATGATACCTATCAAGATATTCTCGCGAGACTGAGCAAAAATCGCATTTATTTAATCAACGAAAAACAACTTGATCAACACCAGGCGGAATTTGTTACTAAGTATTTTTACAGCACGATTCAACAGGAGCTGGAACCCGTTTTATTGGACGATGCATTTCCATTGCCTGAACTCACCGATGCGTCAATTTATCTAGCGATCAAATTGCAATTCCAGCAGCAGACACGATTTGCTCTGCTTGAAGTACCTACCGAGCGGATTAGTCGCTTTGTCCAAATTCCTCCACGCGAGGGACAGCGCGGCGTGGTGTTTATCGTTCTGGAAAATATTATTCGCCACAATTTGGCGAAAGTTTTTCACGGCGTAGTGCCAATCGAAAAAGCCGAAGCCTTTACGATTAAATTAACTCGCGATGCCGAGCTGGAAATGGACGAAGGCATCACGCAAAGTATGCTCGACAAGGTATCGAGCAGCTTGAAACGGCGTCGTAAAGCTGACCCAGTGCGCTTTGTTTACGATGCAGATATGCCCGAAGATTTGCTGTTGTACCTTTCCAAACGTCTCAACCTTGGCCGCTATGACAGCACGATCCCAGGGGGCCGTTACCATAACTCAAAAGATTTCATGAATTTCCCCCGTGTCGGCTCAAGCACGCTGGAGTTTCGACCGCTTGGCGAAATTTCTGCACCTGAACTTCATGGCGATGAAAATATTTTCCGCTGCTTGCGCAAACAGGACGTTTTACTTTATTACCCGTACCACTCTTTTAATCACGTAGTTAAATTGTTAGAAACGGCGGCACTCGATCCAGCCGTAAAAATTATCAAAATTTCGCTGTATCGCGTCGCCAAGCATTCACACATCGTCGATGCGCTGGTGAACTCGGTGCGCAATCATAAAAAAGTAACGGCAATTGTTGAGCTTCAGGCACGGTTCGACGAAGAGGCAAATATTGGACTTGCACGCCGACTCACCGAAGGCGGAGTCAATGTCATTTTCGGAATTCCAGGGTTAAAAGTTCACAGCAAATTAATTCTCGTGGGCCGCCAGGAAGAGAATGCACTGCGTTATTACTCGCACATTGGCACGGGTAACTTCAACGAAAAAACAGCCAGCGTTTACACCGACTTCAGTTTGCTAACCTACGACCAGGAGATCGGCGTAGATGTAGCAAACGTATTTGACTTCATCGAGTTCACGTATCACCGCCATCGGTTTCGACACCTGTTAGTTTCGCCACACAGTAATCGCAGCAATTTAATGTCGCTGATTAGCGAAGAAATTAATGGGGCAAAAGACGGCGTGCGCGCCGAAATAACGATCAAATGCAACAACCTTGTCGATGAGCGAATTATTGCAAAGCTGTACGAAGCAAGTCAGGCGGGAGTGCGTGTCAAATTAATCGTACGAGGCATGTGTTCGCTCGTTCCGGGATTAAAAGGTGTCAGCGATAACATTGAAGCGATTAGCATTGTTGATCGTTTTCTTGAACATCCTCGCGTATTTATTTTTCATAATCGCGGCAAGCCGCGCTATTTCATCTCATCAGCCGATTTGATGACACGAAACTTAGATTATCGAGTTGAAGTGACCTGCCCTATTTACGACGAACGGCTGCAGAAACGTATTCAAGCAATTATCGATCTGCAGTGGCTCGACAATGTTAAATCGCGCACGCTCGATGCAGAGCAAACCAATGAAATGCGATCACGACGCGGGGCGCGTATTCGCAGCCAAGAAGCAATTCACGATTATTTGCGAAGCGGTGAGTTACCGGCGGTGTTAAAAAACGAAAGCTAAATGGTATCGAATCATTCGCGAACTTCAGCATTAAATATTTATTGTTAAATTTTTTGCTGTAGTCGCATTGCGATTTGTTTGTTGAATCTTCAAGTTACAAGCGCTTACGATCAGCTCTTTCCCCTTCTAAATTTCCAGCATAAAAAAAGGGCTCACCGTGCGGGTGAGCCCTTTCAAATTAGAAGCCTGGCGATGACCTACTCTCACATGGGGAAACCCCACACTACCATCGGCGATGACGC
>JAQGNY010000034.1 GCA_028293825.1 Verrucomicrobiaceae bacterium | reverse complement strand
TGGCGCCCGTCAAAGCCGAATTTCTGTGGCGCAATTTAGCGGAGCTGCGCGAGTCACTGAGCAAAATAAATATTCCACTGACGGTACGGTGCGTACCGCGCTTCAGCGATATCGAATCCGATTTACTTGCGCTCACCAAAAAATTGAAATGTGCTGCGGTATTTGCGAATCGAGAATATGCAGTCAATGAACTGCGGCGCGATACAACGATAAAAAATAAATTAACCGAAGAAAATATACGCTGGCGTGTTTTTGACGACGCTACATTGCTGCCGCCCGGCATGGTGCGCACGCAACAAGGTCAACCGTTTAAAGTATTCACACCGTTTAAACGCGCTGTGCTCGAATTAATCGGCGATGGCGCAATTGGCTGTTTGCCAATAAAACGCAAAGCCGAGGAATGGTTTGTGGCGCCAAAGTTGCCGCGCTACCCGTATCTAAAATCGGCCATAGATCCAGGGCTGTGGCCCGCTGGAGAAAAAGCCGCGACTCATCTGTTGCAAGAATTTATCGACAATCGCATCGGTGCATACAAAACGCAGCGCGATATTCCACTGCTGAATGGCACCAGCAAATTGTCGCCGTATTTGGTTGCGGGGGTGATCTCGGTGCGGCGTTGCGTCGAAGCGGCATTAATGGTTAATAGCGGTCAATGGGGCGGCGGCGATGAAGGCGTATCGACGTGGCTCAATGAATTAATCTGGCGCGATTTTTATACGCATGTGCTGGCGCAGTTTCCGCGCGTTAGCATGCATCGGCCGATGCGCGCGGAAACCGAAGCAGTGGCGTGGCGCCATGATAAAAAAGAATTCAACACGTGGTGCGAAGGCAAAACCGGGTTTCCACTGGTCGATGCGGCAATGCGGCAATTAAATGCGACGGGGTGGATGCACAATCGGTTACGCATGGTCACCGCGATGTTTCTCAGCAAATATTTATTGATCGATTGGCGTCTGGGTGAAAAATATTTCATGCAGCATTTAATCGATGGCGATCTCGCTGCGAATAATGGCGGTTGGCAGTGGAGTGCATCGACCGGCACCGACGCGGCGCCATATTTTCGTTTGCTCAGTCCAGTGCGCCAGATGGAACGTTTCGACGCTGACGCACGCTTCTGCAAAAAATTTCTGCCGGAACTAATCGATGTCAGCCCGAAAAGTATCGCGCAACTGGGTCATCCGGATTTGCTGCAAGCTGGCTATCCGCCGCCATTGGTCGATGTGAAATTTGCGCGCTCACGGGCATTGCAAGCTTTCGCACAGGCGAAGATTGATTATGTCGAAGCGCAAGAGCGAGAAAGCTGCCTCGAAGCTTAGCGAGCAATCGCTTCAAAAAATAAAAATAGCATTAATTTTTTCGTATTGGATAAATCCAATACGCGGCAAAAATATCGGTAAGCGGAGCGCCATTGAAAATAGCAATTATCGGCAGCGGTATTTCCGGCCTTACAGCGGCCTATCTGTTGTCGCGGCGCCATGACATCACCGTGTTCGAGGCGGGCGCAGAAATTGGTGGTCATACCGCGACGGTCGATATCGATATTGCGGGAAAAACCTATGCGGTCGACACGGGATTTATCGTTTACAACGATTGGACGTATCCCAATTTTATTCGCCTGATGCAGCAGTTAGGCGTGCAGCAGCAAGATACTGAAATGAGTTTCAGCGTGAAATGCACGCGCACGGGTTTTGAATACAGCGGCAGTTCGTTGAATACCTTGTTCGCACAACGAAAAAATTTATTCAATCCGAAATTCTGGGGCATGTTGCGCGACATTCTGCGCTTCAATCGCGAAGCGCAAATCGATTTGGATAGCGGCCGCATCGACGCCGCGTTGACTCTTGGCGAGTATCTGAAAAAAAATCGCTACGGCGATTATTTTATTAATCGCTTCCTGGTGCCGATGGGCGCTGCTATTTGGTCGGCGAGCACGCAGGCGATGCTCGAATTTCCATTATTGTTTTTTGTTAAATTTTTTAAAAATCACGGCTTGCTGTCGGTTAACAATCATCCGCAATGGCGCGTATTGCGCGGCGGCTCTCGCAGCTATTTAAAACCGCTAACCAAAAATTTTCGCGAACACATCCGCACGTCGACACCGGTTGCAAAAATTGCGCGCACAGATGCCGGCGTTTTAATTAGCAGCACACGCTGCGGCGATGAGCTATTCGATCAAGTAGTGATTGCCACGCACAGCGATCAAGCGCTGGCGCTATTAGCGGATGCCAGTGGCGATGAGGCGCAAATTCTCGGCGCAATACCGTACAAAAATAATGACGTTATTTTGCACACCGATGCCAGTGTGTTGCCGCGTTCAAAGCGCGCCTGGGCCAGCTGGAATTATCACTTAACCGCAGACTCTCAGCCGCAGGCAGTGCTGACGTATGCGATGAATATTTTGCAGGGCCTGGATGCGCCGACCACGTTCTGCGTGACATTAAATAATACCGACGCGATTGATCCGCAGAAAATTTTGCGTCGTTTCGTTTATGCACATCCGGTATTCACGGCGCAGGGAGTTAATGCGCAACAGCGCTGGAGCGAAATCAATGGCGTCAATCGAACCTGGTTCTGCGGCGCCTATTGGCGCAACGGTTTTCACGAAGACGGTGTGGTCAGCGCGCTGCGTGTTTGCACCGCATTGGGAGAAACGTGGTGACTCTCGCCAGCGCGATTTACGAAGGCAGTGTGCGGCATCGGCGCTTTGCGCCAACGCAGCATGCATTTCGCTATCGCGTGTTTATGTTGTATCTCGATCTCAGTGAAATCGATACAGCGTTTTCTGGTGCGGTAGGTTGGTCGGCGCGGCGCCCGGCACTGGCCTGGTTTCGTCGCGCGGATTATTTGGGCGACCCCGATCGACCGCTCGATGAATGTGTTAGAGCCGCGTGCGCGGCAGTGCGCGGTGATCCTCCGCGCGGTCCGATTCGTATGCTTACTAACTTGCGATATTTCGGCTTTGCGATGAATCCCGTCACTTTTTATTATTGCTTCGACGAGACTGCGCAATTTGTGGAATGTGTATTGGCAGAAGTCACCAATACACCGTGGCGCGAGCGTCATCATTATGTGATCGAAGGTGCCGGCACGGCGTTAATCGATAGCAAGTTTGCAAAGGCGATGCATGTGTCTCCCTTTCATCCGTTGGCCATGGAATACCGCTGGCGCGGCGCCCAGCCGGATGCGCACTTGCCGGTGCACATGGAAAATTTTTTCGATGGCGACTGCATTACCGATGCAACATTGAATTTGCAGCGCCGCGAAATTACGCCGCGCGCGTTACATGGGTTGTTACTGCGCTATCCGTTGATGACGTTGCAGATAGCGGTGGGAATTTATTGGCAGGCGTTACGGCTGCTATTTAAGCGTGTTCCTTTTTTCGGCCATCCTGGCGAAAAAAGAAATTTATCGTTGCGAGGAAAATAACGTGGCCAGTATTCCCAATGACGGACGCTATGGAGTAGCGGAGTTTTCGGCGGTGGAAATCGCGCCGCAGAATTTTGTCGATCGCTGTGCGCGGCATTTAATTTTGCAGGTATTTTCGAATATTCAAATCGGCACGCTGTATGTGGAAGAAGGCGGCACTCAAGTGCGATTTGGCGAAGCCGTCGACGGCAATCTCGTCGCGCATATTCGTATTCACCACAGCAGCGTGTACCGCGATATTTTACTGCGCGGTTCCATCGGTTCTGGCGAAGCGTATATGCAAGGCGCGTGGAGCTCGCCGGATCTGACGCGCGTAATTCGATTGATGGCAGCGAATATGGATGCGCTCGACGATATGGATGGTCGCAGTTTCTCGTTGCGAAAATTATTTAGCGGCGCCAGTCGGCTGACACTGCGCGCGCTGCATGCATTGCGTAGTAATTCGCGCGCTGGATCGCGTAAAAATATTGCAGCGCATTACGATCTAGGCAATACGTTTTACGCGTTGTTTCTCGATTCCAGCATGATGTACTCGTCCGCTATATTTCCGCAGGCCGAGAGCACGTTGGAGCAGGCATCGCTGTATAAAATCGATCGCATCTGCAAAAAATTGCAATTAAAGCCCGACGATCATTTGTTGGAGATCGGCACTGGCTGGGGCGGATTGGCAATTTATGCTGCTAAGGAATACGGCTGCCGCGTAACTACGACGACGATTTCGAAAGAGCAATATAATTTTGCACTGCAGCGCATTGTCGAAGCGGGTCTGAGCGATCGTATTGAATTACTGATGTGCGACTATCGCGATTTAAGCGGCCAGTTCGACAAATTAGTGTCGGTCGAAATGATCGAAGCGGTAGGGCATGAATACTATCGAACTTATTTTGAACAGTGTTCGCGTTTGTTAAAACCCGATGGCGCCATGTTGATTCAGGCAATCACCATTGCCGATCAGCGCTACGACAGCGCGAGACGTTCGGTGGATTTTATTCAGCGCTATATTTTCCCCGGTGGTTGTCTACCCTCGATTGAAGTGGTGGCACGCAACGTCGCGCGTTATACCGATTTGAATATCGTCGGTATCGAGGACCTTACGCAACATTACGCGCGCACCTTGCGCGCTTGGTACGAGCGGTTTAACGATCGAGTTGCAGACGTGCGCGCACAAGGCTTCGACGATATTTTTATTCGTATGTGGGAATTTTATTTGTGCTATTGCGAAGGCGGGTTTATCGAGCGCAGCATCGGTGCGCAACAATTTTTGCTACAAAAGCCTCGCTCGCGGATGGAGGCGCAGCTGGGCCTTCTGTAATTGAATTTTGAGTGAGCCGAGTATTTAAAGGCGGCTGCGTTAGCTTGTTATCGAACTAACGCAGCCGTTTTACTTTACCGATTTAAAAATTATTTAAAACCGAATACAGCTATTTAGAATTGATAAGACAAGCCTACCGAATATAAATCGACATCTGCCTGCACATCGAAGCCGTTATCGTTGTTTGATTTCAAATTGCTAAAGCGTTCGATTTCTGCGCGTGCGGAAAAATTGTTATAAAAATTATATGCAACGCCAAGTCCGTAATTCGCGCGCACTTTTTTATCGGTGCTAGATATCGAGTCGCTGGCGGTGGCGGTGCCATCGGTAGCAGAAACTTTTTCCGAACCTTTTACTTCCGCACGAATAACCCCGCCTTTCAAAAATAGCGAAAAACCGGCATTGATTGGCAGTGTCAGCAAGGCATCCAGATTCCAGCCTTTCGCTTCAAAGCGCGCCTTGTAATTGCCGGTGATACCGGTAGTCGCAAGATCAGCTGAATATTCGGCCTGGCCGAGATCGATGTAACCGCCTTCGAGCGCGAAGTTTTCATTAAATTGATAACCCAACTGCAATTTGTAACCGGTGTCGGATTTATCGAATTTCGAGGAGGTGACTGTCAAGCCGGTGCCTTCAATATCGGCATCGAAGTCGTTGCGATCGAGGTTCAAATCGAAATGGCTCTGTCCGCCTGAGGCCAGCACATACAAGCCTTCCGCGTGCGCGTTGCAGCCGATAGCGGCTAATCCGCACAGCGCTATCGCGCGCAGAGTTTGTGAACGAGATAAACGGGAGGGGCAAAATAGATTGGAGCGGATATCCATGTGTTAGTCCTTTGATCCGAAGTGTGGGCTGATTCCAAGTTTGAGCATTTGCCGCTGCTGCGGCCGCGAAATTTTAGACGACGGATGCGACGTTGGGAAATTGTGTCCGCAGCGTAATTTGCAAAGGGGTTGGAATTGCTATTTATCGCCCCATCTAGGAGAAACTGTAATCGCTGCGAAGCCAAATCATGACTGATCAAAAAAACGACACGACCGACACGCTGGCTGAATATAGTGGTCAAGAGGCGGAGCACGATATCCCCGGAACCGAATTGGTGTTGCCGGATGCGGTATTGCCCGGCACATTGTATTTGATCCCTGTGCCTGGTCGGCCATTCTTTCCCGCGCAAATTCAGCCGATCGTGCTCGATTTAAAATCGTGGAGCAAAACGCTCGAACGCGTTTCCAAGCATCAACGGCCGGTGCTCGGCCTGCTCTATTGCGGCGATCAGGATCCCGAACATATCGATCCGGCCAAGTTGCCGGAAATCGGTTGCGCAGTGCGCCTGCATCGCGCGCAGCACGATAATGAGCACGCACAAATTCTAGTGCAGGGCTTGAAGCGGTTTCGCATTCGGCGCTGGTTGCATACCGAACCGCCATATTTGGTCGAAGTCGATTACCCGGAAAGTACGGACGATAAAGACAGCGACGAAGTGCGTGCGTACGCAATGGCGCTAATTAACACGATCAAAGAATTATTGCCGCTGAATCCGCTTTACAGCGAGGAGCTGAAACAATATTTAACTCATTTCAGTCCGAATGAGCCGTCGCAACTGACGGATTTTGCCGCAGCGATTACCACCGCAAAAGCGCAAGACCTGCAGGGCATTCTGGAAACAGTTCCCCTGTTGCGGCGCATGGAAAAAGTGTTATTGCTGCTGCGCAAAGAAAAAGAATTAGCCGAACTGCAGCATAAAATCAGTACGCAGGTGAATGAAAAAATCGAATCGCGCCAGCGCGAATTTTTCCTGCGCGAACAATTAAAAGTCATTCAGCAGGAGTTAGGAATCTCCAAAGACGATCGCACTGCCGATGCGGATGAATTTGAAAAGCGGCTCGAAGGTAAAACCGTTCCCGAGCAGGCGCGTAAACGTATCGATGAGGAACTGAAAAAAATATCGGTGCTGGAAACCGGTTCGCCTGAATACGCGGTCACGCGCAATTATCTCGATTGGGCCACTAGCATGCCGTGGGGCGTCTACTCGGAAGATCAACTCGATCTGCCTCACGCACGGCAGGTGCTCGACAAACATCACGACGGTCTCGCCGATGTTAAAGAGCGCATTATCGAATTTCTCGCCGTCGCGAAATTCAAAGGCGAGGTGTCCGGTTCGATTATTTTATTGGTCGGCCCGCCCGGCGTTGGTAAAACGTCGATCGGTCGCAGCATAGCGGATGCGTTAGGACGAAAATTTTATCGCTTCAGTCTCGGCGGTATGCGCGATGAGGCGGAAATAAAAGGCCATCGCCGTACCTATATCGGTGCGATGCCCGGCAAGTTAGTGCAGGCCTTGAAAGAGGTCGATGTGGCCAATCCGGTCATCATGCTCGATGAAATCGACAAAATAGGCGCGTCGTATCAGGGCGATCCAGCGTCTGCGTTGCTTGAAGTATTGGACCCGGAGCAGAACGTCGATTTTCTCGATCACTATCTTGATTTGCGTCTCGATTTATCGAAAACATTATTCGTCTGCACGGCGAATCAACTCGATACCATTCCGGGCCCGCTGCTTGATCGCATGGAAGTCATTCGCCTCGCCGGCTATATCACCGAAGAAAAATTAGCCATTGCGAAACATCATTTGTGGCCGCGGTTATTGCAGCGCGCGGGTATTTCAAAAACTCGTTTGAAAATGGCCGATGCAGCGATTCGCGCAGTGATCGAAGGTTTCGCGCGCGAAGCCGGTGTGCGTAATTTGGAAAAACAGTTAGGCCGCATCGTGCGCAAGGCTGCGGTGAAATTACTCGACGATCCTGCATTGAAATTAAATATCGGCAAAGCCGAGGTCGAGCAATTTCTCGGTATGCCCTTGTTCCGGCCCGAAGTGCCGGCACGTGGTATTGGCATCGTCACTGGCTTGGCGTGGACGTCGATGGGCGGCGCAACATTACCGGTGGAATGCTCGCGCGTGCATACGCTCAATCGCGGCTTTAAATTGACGGGGAAACTCGGCGATGTGATGAAAGAATCCGCCGAGATTGCGTATAGCTACGTGATGGCGAATTTAAAAAAATTCGGCGCGCCGGAAAAATTCTTCGACGAATCGATGGTGCATTTACACGTGCCCGAAGGTGCTACGCCAAAAGACGGTCCGAGCGCCGGCGTGACCATGGCCACCGCGCTGCTCTCGTTGGCACGCGGCGAAAAACCACGCCGCCCACTAGCAATGACCGGCGAATTAACCTTAACAGGTGACGTGCTGGCCATCGGCGGCATTCGCGAAAAAGTAATCGCTGCGCGCCGCGTAGGTATTCGCGAACTAGTTGTACCAGAACCGAACCGCCGCGATTTCGAAGAGCTACCGGATTATTTGCGTCAGGGAATTACTGTGCATTTTGCCGCGCATTACGATGATGTATTTAAGGTGGTGTTTGGTAAGTAATTTTAACTTTTGGCGCTAAATCAAACCGGTGCGAGTGCGCCGGTTTGTGTTTGTTGCGATGCGGTAATTATTTATTGATGGCGTATGTAATTCGTTTCGTGAGAGGTGAGATAGCCGGCGCTTGTCACGATAAATGCGATCAGCGCAGTATAGATTTCTATGTATGCCACGGCCTTTCCTTAAAGTCCGTGGCACTCTGGTGTTGGTGTTACAGGTCACGCGGGTCGGATTCTACCCGCAATAGTTGGCTAGTTGCACTTACCTGCGGCCTTCAATAAAGCATTACAAGAAGCGTTAGTTTCGCCGCTTTCTTTGACCGGTTTGCCAACTTCGTTACACATGGCATCGGATACCGTGCGCCCGACCATCGAAACCGCTCCGGTCACATAGCATGAGTATTTTTTGCCTGTATTGGTATTGACTAAATACGTGGATTTCACGCCCTCATTTTCACGATTTGAAATGGTGAAAGTGCCTTTTTCAATTCCAAGCGCGAAAGCCGTATTTTTTTCAATGGCATCATCGGTAACAGCAACGGATGCGCAGCCGGTACTAATTCCAATAAAGGCGACAGCAGCGGCGATGACGGTGGTGCGAAGATACATAGCGTTCATAAAATCCCTTTGTGATTATTTAATGATGTATAAATAGTTCAATACAGCCCTTTTGCTTCCCAACCTAGGCTGGTCAGTTTGACGACGAGTTGTTGCTCATTTTTCCCTGCGGCGTCGATAGTTTGAGCAATGTAAGGAAACGCGCTTTGAAGCTCTGGTTTTTTTGCCCAGTCAGCCAAGCCGTCGATCTTGTACAGGTATTTCACATTGGCTTCTTGGTAGTCGCCAAATTTCATCGGTCCCTCCCATTTCACGACAGTATCGAGCAATTTTTTGCCATAACAAATATCACCCTGTATGACCTTTTTCGAACCACCCATCCCAGTCTGATCGACTTCCTTTTCGCGATAAAACTTCTTACCCTCGCCAGTCAGATCGTAGCGCTTCACTTTAAATTTATGCCCGGTTGGCTTGCCGAACATATCCATTTGATCGACTTCGGCATCCGCGCCGGAGACTAATCCGATAGTCCCCAGTGCGTCCATTTGTCCCGCCGTTGCGGTGGGTATGGTTTTCTGAAAGCGTAAGTCCATCTCCGTTAAATCGACAGGCCATTTGTTGAGTCGTAAGCACAGCCCGCCCTCTTTATCGAGATGTTGAATGATCGCAGCGCTAAAGTTTGTTTCATTTGCATCCTGCTTGTTTCCGCAAGCAATCAATAAAAGCGAGCTTGCAATCGCCGATCCTATTAAACGTTTTTTCATTTATGTACATCCCTGGTTGAGAAAAATATTCCATAAAAATGATTAGAAGATAATCGAGTGCATAAATGTGGAAGCAATGATTGCTTAAAATATTTTCTTCAATTTTTTTGCTAGATAACGGATGAGTGCGGAAATTACCTCACCATTCACGGCATCGATTTGGTATTGCGTTATCTTCTTCACCGAAGGTGCAATTATTTTGAAAGAGCATCTTTAATTTTTTGATCGGTCTTATATTGACTCAGGGAATAGACCGCCCAAATAGTTGCAGGGATCCATCCGATCAACGTGATTTGTAGAATCAGGCAGATAAATCCAGCCAGTGGTCTGCCAATAGTGAAAAAAGTCAACCAGGGAAGAATGAAGGCAATTAATAAGCGCATATTTAAATCCTCGAAATAAAAATTTTTAAGTTTTGGCGCGAAAATCGGTCAAAGCATGCCCTGATCACATTACTGGCTCAGTGTGTTCCAGATATTTAGAAGGCAGAACTTGCCCCATCAGCGTTTTTAGCTCGATGGATGCATCGGGGCTCAGGCAGGTCAATTCAAAGCGATAACATTCCGACAGCGCTTCGGCGCCGGTGAGCGTGCGTGATAGCAGCAAGCCTTCAAGGGCGGCATCGGCAAAATGCAGAGTGAATAAATGTTGGTCTTGATCGAAGGCGCTGGCGAAACTGGCGAGCAGATTCGCAAAACTGACATCCATGACAGAGAAATCCTAGGCGATGATTAACGCGAGACGTGATTGTCGTGAGCGCGGTCAAACCCTGACAAGCGGAATCTCTGCAGCTTGTGATAGCGCGCGCAACTTTAGTGATTGAAAGCCAGATTATGCAGAGCGAAACGCGAGAGTAGGGTTTTGAAACGCTTTACGACGCATGACTTGGTGCGTCTACTCCACTCGATATTGCGGCAGCGGTTCAGTTCTAAAACAATCGAAATACGTTTCCGGGGTTTGTGCGTGGCCGAAATAAAATCCTTGGTAGCGATGACAGCCGCGTTGTTTCAGAAACTCGAATTGTTCGGCGGTTTCGACGCCTTCGGCGACGACTTCCAATTGTAAATGTCCCGACATGGCGAGAATGGCTTCAACCAATGCGGCGTCGTTGCGGTCGTGCGGTAAATCTTTGATAAAGGCGCGATCGATTTTTAATTCGTGCAGCGGTAGGCGTTTTAAATACGCGAGCGATGAGTGGCCGGTGCCGAAATCATCGATTGATAGACGAATGCCCATTCCTTTCAATTGCGAAATTTTGGTGTGCGCATCGTCGAAGTCTGCGACGACCAGGCCTTCGGTAATTTCCAAAATTAAACGACCGGGGTCGGCGCCGTTTTCCCACAGCAACGTGCGCACGCGCTCGACAAAATTTGCTTCCTGGAATTGGCGTGGGCTGACGTTGACGGACAGCGATATGTCTTGGCTAACCAGCTCAAGCTGGCGAATCATTTTGGCGGCGCCGCTCAGCACCCATTCGCCGAGCGGTACGATCAATCCGGTTTCTTCGGCGACCGGAATAAATGTCACCGGCGAAATCATTTTGCCGTCGCGTTGCGACCAACGCAGCAGCACTTCGGCGCCGACCATGTGGCGCTCGGCATCGAATTGCGGCTGTAGAAATAATTTGAATTCTTCGCGCTGTAGCGCGTGACGCAAATCGCGTTCGAGCGAGACGCGCAGATTGGCTTCTTCCTTCATTTCCGGCGCGTAAAAACGAATCGCATTGCGCTGTTCGTCTTTGACGCGATACATCGCGATATCGGCTTCTTTCAGCAACTCTTCAGCGGTTTCGTGCGCTTTTGGAAACAGCGTAACGCCGATGCTGGCGGTGACAAAAAATTCGATGTTGGATGCCAGCGTGAACGGCTCGTGAAACGACTGCAGAATTTTTTGCGCGATGAGCCATACGGCATCGGTGGCGGTATCCAACGAGGCGCTGACATTTTGCAGCAGGATGACAAACTCATCGCCGCCGAGGCGGGCAATGGTGTCTTCTTCGCGCAATGTTTTTTGCAGTCGCGCCGCAACCATGGTCAGCATGTCGTCGCCGGCGGAATGGCCGTGAGCGTCATTGAGATTTTTAAAATTATCGAGATCGACGTAAATCAACGCGCCGTAGTTACCGCTGCGGCGCGCGGAAAGAACCGCGTTGTTCAGTCGGTCGCCGAACAGGCGGCGGTTGGGCAGGCCGGTCAGGTAATCGTACAGCGCTAAACGTTCGGCATCGGCTTCCGCGGTTTTGCGCGCGGTGACGTCCTGAAATAAACCCACCACAAAATCGGCGTTGTTCAGCGTCGAACGCACCAGCGACAGTGTGACGGCAATCCACAGAGTGTGGCCGTCGCGATGGCGGTAGCGCAGTTCGTAATACAGGCTGTTGCACGTGCCGGAGAAAAGTTGCTCGGCATGTTTTTCCGAGATTTCAAGATCGCTCGGCAATACCAGGTCGCGCTCGTTTAATAACTTCAGCTCGGCTTCGCTATAGCCGAGCATATTCGCCAGCGTGCGGTTGACCACATGGCGCTCGGGGTGCATATCGCGGATCACAATGCCGACGGCGGCCTGCTCGAACACGGCGCGAAAATGTTCTTCGCTCGCCGTCAGGCGCGCGAACGTGCGCCGCGCGGTCGCCAGCACGCTGCACATGACGATGTTGATCAGCGCGAGCATCGCGAGAAAACTGAGCAGATAAAAAAATTGTTCTTCCTGCGTGCGCGCGACGAATTGCGCCGAGGACGTGGCGCGAATGCTGAGTATCGAAATCAGCAGCGATACGCCGGCCATCACGCCGAAATTAAACCGAAATAAAGCGGTGTAAATCAGCGGCATTAACAGCATCGAGAGCGGCAGCGCCAGCGCCAACGTGTGCACGATAAATAATTGCCAGTGCGCAATTAAAACGACGGTCAGCAGCACGCTCAACTCGCACACTTGCCGCGTGTTCATGGTTTTCCAGTCGCGCCACGCCAGCAGCGCCGGCGCCACCAGCAGCATGGCGAGTGCTTCCGAAGCCCACCACAGGAGGCCGGTCGCGGCCATGTGCTCCGGCGCCAGGTGGCCATAGACAAACAGAATCGATACGCTCAATACGGCATTGATAATCGGCGCGATCACGCCAGCGTAAATCGAGTAGCGCAATACTGCGCCGATGCTGCCGAATAATTCGGTGGTGCCACTGCGCAGCAACAGCCAGCGCGATAATACCGGCGGCAGCACATTGACGATGGCGACCAATATCATCGCCATGTTGAGTCCACTGCCGATGCGGGAATACATCAGTAGCGCGCCGATCAGCGCGCCAATGATGGCGGGCCAGCCATAACGCCAATAGGCCGTGAAGGCGAGTGCACTGGCGGGCCAAATCGCGACCGTCACCATTTGCTCGGTCTTATTCATCACCGGCAACATGAAGGTGATTAGCGCCAAACCAAAATAGCTAGCGGCGACCAGCAGTATCACCAGCGCATGGCGCAGAAAACGGTGAAATACGGAGGTGGCGGGCGCAATGACCAAGTTGAATTCCAAGCAATATTATTAGAGGGGCCGGTTTTGCTGCATCGGAGCTAATGTGAAGCAGTGCACGGTCGGGCAAAAGCGTAGTGCAGTTTGCCGCAGGCAACCAATTAGTTATGTGCGAAAACGGCGCGAGCGCTAATAGTGTTACCTACCAGTGAGCTGCATCATTCGTGCTTGCAACTGTGCTGCGGCTCACACGAGTTCTAAGCGCTATTTCCATATTTTTCGGGCTTTTAAACGGATTGCTTGTCTTATTGCTCGGATCGGTTGATTCGCTTCACAAATGCATCAAGCCGCGGTGCGGCATGGATTTAACTCGTCTAGATTTCTCCTGGAGCATCAACCTTGCCCGATGCCGAAGCGACAACTTTCAATTAGCCAATGGACTGTGCCAATGCAGGCGATAAAAATGCGAAATCCCGTAGTCGGTATCTGTCTTGTTCTGTCCGTTGCGGGCAGTAGCGAGGCGCTCGCCGGCAGACGCTCACATCAGCCGCCCGCCAACGCTGAAACTGAATTCGTTAAAGAAAATTATTGTGCTTCGATTAAGTCGACTTATTTATTGCGGCAATTAGACTGTCCGACTCCGACTCCGACTCCGACTCCGACTCCGACTCCGACTCCGACTCCGACTCCGACTCCGACTCCGACTCCGACTCCGACTCCGACTCCGACTCCGACTCCGACTCCAGCACCGGTCCCGACGCCTGTGCCAACTCCGGCGCCTGCTCCTAGCCCAGCTCCTGCGCCGACACCGGTACCAACTCCTACACCTACACCTACACCTACACCTACACCTACACCTACACCTACACCTGCACCGGCACCGGCACCGGCACCGGCCCCGGCACCGGCCCCGACCCCAGCCCCGGCTTCTTACAATGCGCAGTTAACATGGCAGATTCCAACCACACGTGCCGATGGAACGCCGTTGCTGGCCAGCGATTTAACCCGCTATGAGATTTACTACACCTCCGACAATTTGCAGGTAAATGGCACTTACCAGGTCGCGGGCGGCTCGACCACATCGTACAAGGCCACCAATTTGGCGGCGGGCACGTATAACTTTTCGATGGTGGCGATTGACGGCGCCGGTTTGAAAAGCACGCTGTCCTCGGTGGTTACGATTAAATTCGGTCCGTAATTTGGCGGCTGCTAGCGCGACTGATCTCGATCTGTAAATTCGAGCAAAAAAAGGGCAGCGTTGAGCTGCCCTTTTTGTTTTTCGGAAACTTTTTTGTTTTGGTAGAAAGGTTTCCGGCGACTTAAGTTGATCAGGTATGCAGGCGGTTTAAACCATTGAGCGTGGCGATCCGATAGGCCTCGGCCATGGTCGGATAATTGAAGGTTGTCGAAATAAAATAACGCACGGTATTGCCGCCATTTTTCTGCTGCATGATGGCCTGGCCGATATGAATGATCTCGGTTGCCTCCGCGCCGAAGCAATGCACGCCGAGAATTTCCAGCGTGTCCGGATGAAACAGAATTTTCAGCATGCCGACATCTTCGCCGCTGATTTGCGCGCGCGCGGTTTCTTTAAAAAAGGCACGGCCGACCTCGTATGGCGTATTCGCTTCGGTGAGCTCGCGCTCGGTTTTTCCGACTGAGCTGATTTCTGGAATGGTGTAAATGCCGGTCGGTACGTCGTCGATAAAGCGGCAGTGATCTTTACCGCGCGCCGAGGCAGCAGCCGAGCGACCTTGATCGTAAGCCGCGCTGGCCAAGCTGGGCGCGCCGATAACATCGCCGGCGGCGAAAATATTTTCTGCTTCGGTTTGGTAATGCGAATTCACATTCATGTAGCCGCGATGATCGGTGGTGATGCCGACGGTATCGAGACCGAGCGTATCGGTGTTGCCGGTGCGGCCGCTGCAAAACAACAACGCATCGCCGTGCAAACGTTTCCCCGAGCGCAGGTGCAGCGTCACGCCATCGTCGGTGGCTTCGACGGATTTATAGGTTTCGCGCGGGCGCATCATCACGCCGTGATCGCGCAGGTGATAACTCAGCGCATCGGAAATTTCATCGTCGAGAAATTCGAGCAGGCGCTCGCGCGAATTGATCAATTCAACCTTGGTGCCGAGCTCGGAAAAAATCGAGGCGTATTCACAGCCGATAACACCCGAGCCGTAAATCAAAATTTTGCGCGGCGTGTGCTGCATGTTCAGAATCGTATCGCTGTCATAGACGCGCGGATGCGAAAAATCGACATCTGCCGGCCGATACGGACGTGCGCCAGTGGCGATAACAAAATTGCGCGCGGTGTGGCGCTCGACCGTGCCGTCGCCGGAGCGTACTTCGATCGTATGCGCGTCGATAAATTGCGCATGGCCGTGAATTACATCGATGCGATTGCGCTGATAAAACTTGCTGCGCATTTTTACCTGACGTTTGATCACTTCCTCGGCGGTCGTCAGCAGGCGCGGAAACGACAGCGATTGCGGTTCGCCGATATCGCGAAACATTGGATTGGTATTAAAACGCCGCAATTCTTTGACCGAGTGACGCAATACTTTCGACGGAATGGTGCCACGGTGCGTGCACGCGCCGCCGACCCAATGTTCCTCTTCGATGACGGCGGCGGAGCGATCGTGTTTGGTGGCATTTAACGCGGCGCTTTCACCGGCCGGCCCGCTGCCGATAGCAATCAAGTCGTAGTCGTACTGGCTCATAATTTTTTCAGACGCTATTTTCAGACATTAATAGTAGAAGTTGGCAAAGTATAGAACAGCGCTACGTTTTGGCCGCGCCGAATTTTCCGCGCGCGATTGCGTAAAACTCAGGGCGCCTCTGCGCTGATGATGGCGCGTTTTGGCGCTGGATAGCCTTCGACCGTTTGCGTCGGGTCGAGTGAATCCAAACACTGTGCGAGCGATTGAAAGGTCATCCATTCCGTACTGCGCTGTTCTTCGGTCGTAGTCGTGGTGACATTGATCACTTGTGGATTTTTAAATCCGACTTTTTTCAACCATTGCGACAGCGTCGCGACACTGGGAATGAACCACACGTTGTTCATCCGCGCGTAGCGATTATCCGGCACCAATATGTCGCCGGCATTACCGTCGATGACCAATGTTTCCAGCACCAGTTGACCGCCGGGGCGCAACGCATCGCGCAATTCGATTAAATGATCGAACGGTGAGCGCCGGTGATAGAGCACACCCATCGAAAATACGGTATCGAAAAAGCGCAGTTTTCCGGGCAAATGTTCGATGCCCAGCGGCAGCACACCGACGCGGTCATCGCGAATATAACGTTGCAGCGCAAAAAATTGCGCGACAAACAACAGGGTCGGATCGATACCGACCACCAAATCCGCGCCTGCGCCGCGCATACGCCAGCAGTGGTAACCGCTGCCGCAACCGACATCTAATACCTTTCTGCCGGCGAGCGGTGCGATCTGATTTTTCAGGCGATCCCATTTCCAATCGGAGCGCCATTCAGTGTCGATGGCCACGCCGAAAATATCGTACGGACCTTTTCGCCATGGATGCAGTTGCTGCAATGTTTGTCGCAGCGCTTCGCGTTGTTCGGCACCGAGCGATGTGTCGGCGGCAATGCGCACGCTGTTGCGATTGAGGTCGATGGCTGTCGCGGCTAAATCGGGCAGTGCATTCAATGCATCGAGCCAGCCGGCCAAATCGCCATGACGATCCGACGCCATCAACTTAGGTAAAACGTTAGCGAGTTGTGCGGACCATTTTTCGAGTCCGGCGTTTTGCAGTGTGGTGAGAAAGGGTGCGAAGTCGATCACTTGATGGCCACCAGCGAAGCAAAATTAAAACATTGAAACCAGACATCGACGCTGGAAAATCCAGCGCGCTGTAAACGTTCGCGATGCGCGGTCAGGGTTTCTGGAATCAACACGTTGTCGAGCGCGCTGCGTTTCTGTGCGATCTCCAAATCGCTGTAACCATTAGCGCGTTTAAACGCGTGGTGCAAATCGGTATTGAGTTCTTGCAAATGCGCATCGTCGAAACGAATTTTTTCCGACAATACTAAAACGCCGCCGCTGTGCATGTTGGCGCCGATACGTGCCAATAATATTTCGCGCTGCTCCAATGCAATAAATTGAAGCGTGAAATTCATCACTGCGACCGACGCATTTTCAATCGGCGTGGTGTTGATATCGTCGACATGCAAAGTGACCGGTGTGATGTGCGAATCCGCTGCGAGCAGTGCGCGACAACGTTCGATCATTGCCGGTGAATTATCGATGCCGATAATTTCGCTGTTGCGGTTATCGAGCTGCGCGCGCATTGATAACGTGCTGGCACCGAGCGAGCAACCTAAGTCGTAACAATTAGTATGTGGCTGCGCGTAGCGTTCGGCGAGCACGCCCGTCATTGCGATAATCGTGCTGTATCCCGGCACCGAGCGCTGGATCATATCGGGAAATACGCTGACCACGCGTTCATCGAAAACGAATCCGGAAATGGCGTTCAGTGGTTCTGCGTAAATTTGATCTTTTGGCAAGGACATAGGCAATCCTGATTGATTTGTAAATTCTATCATCTACGGTCGATCGAAATAGATTTTTCAAAAATCGTGGTAAGAGTTTCAATCAATTTATCGATTTTAATTAACGCTATAAGTCGCGTGAAAAACGATTGCGTAATCGTCTTATTAAGGGATTAAAAATGCAAAATTTTGAGACGTTTGTCCGGTTTAAGCATAAGTCGATTTATTACTCTGCCAGCTCCTCTCACGACGCAGCGGAGAAATACCGATGACTCAAGCAGCGACAACCGTACAAGCAAATAAGACGTGGTTACTTGAGGTGGAAAATTTAGCCGTCGTTCGCGAATGTCGGCGGCGTATTAGCGATGAGTTCGGCGTCAAATTGCAATTGAGTGCCGATGATTTGTTCGATCGCATTCAAGGTTATGCCGATCGCAGCAATGACCGCATATTGCAACGTTTAGCGCGGCCAATTACCGAAATGCTAGCAAGCGGCGATTTACAGTCGCATAAAAAGCTCGATTTATCGAACATTCCCGTGGTCGCACCGAAGAAGATCGCCAGTGGTTGGGCCAAGCTTCCCTCTTAAAACTTTCGTTAATTAAAGCGCCGCAAATTTCTGCGGCGTTTTGGTAATGGATTTAACAACGTTTATTAATAAATAAAAAAGAGAATGAGTTAAAAAGAGCGCTGCTTAACGCCGAGTTTAAAAGCTCGTTGTTAATTGCGCACCGCCAGCAAATGGCGTTCGTGCTCAGAAAGTTCGGCACCTTTGCCGCGGCGCAATAATAATTCGTCCAGGGTCAGCTGATAACTGGGCGCGAAAGTAGTCAGAAAAAAATCGACTTCCGGCAATTGATACGAAGTAAGGCGTTGCTTAATATTTTCGCCGGCTTTTTCGAACTCGCGATTTCCTGCTTTTAATTCAGCCTGACACTTTAGATAAGCGGCGATGGTATCGGCGGCTTTAATAAGCTGGCGATGCGCCAACGGTAAATTGTCTTCTACCATTAGCGCGGCAAAATCATTTTGCAGCGCATCGGGTAACAGCGTTACTAATTCGCGCTCGGCGGCGCGTTCGATCGAGTGATAAGCCTGTTGAATTGCCGGCGAGTGGTATTTCACCGGCGACGGTAAATCGCCCGTGATCACCTCCGAACAATCGTGATATAGCGCGGCCACGGCCACCGCATTGGCGTCGATATCGCCGCTGAAGTAACGATTGCGAATCAGCGCGAGCGCATGCGCCAGCGTGGCTACTTCCCAGCTGTGCTCCATGACGTTTTCTTGAATGGTATTGCGCTTTAAACCCCAGCGTACGATCCAGCGCAGTTTGCTGATGTAGGCAAAGAAATGACTGGCCATCGACTTGCTCCGCGATGCAATTGAAGCCGAAGCCTAACGCATGGCTGTGTTTATGTACAGTTCTGCCGAGTCGTCAGGCGCTGATGGAACATGTTTTAATGCGCGCCCAATAAGCTCGTTAAGCAGCTTTCAATCCTCGCTAATTCGACGTGGTGTGATGTCTCCGCTCGGTAAAGAAATCTTTCGTACTTACGATGAGTTTGGCCCGGTGCAAGTTTTCGACGACGGCGCCAAGCGCTATTTATCGTTTGGCGAAGGCGAGGAACAGAGCTGCGTTTTGAAAGCCGAGCCGCATCGATTGCAACACGATTACACGCGCGCCATGTTGCTGCCGTTATTGTTCACGCAACCGCGCAGTGCCTTACTGGTCGGGCTCGGCGGCGGCGCGTTGGTCAACTGTCTGCTGCATCATTTGCCGGAATTGCAGTTGCAGGTCGTGGAGTTGCGCCACGCGGTGGTTAAAGTCGCGCGTCGATATTTCGAGCTGCCGCGCGACGAGCGTCTGACAATTATCGAACAGGACGTGGCGGCGTTTTTCGATGACGGCGAACCGTTACAGACGGATTTATTGCTCAGCGATATTTACGGCGCCGAGGGTATGGATCCGCAGTATTTTCAGCCTTGGTATATCGAGGCATGCGCGCGCGTCTTAAGTGACACCGGTTGGCTGGTGTTGAATTGTTGGGACGAGCATCGCGGCGAACACGAAACGCTGCAGGCCATCGCCGAGACATTTGCAGAGGTTTACACCTGCACGGTACCGAGCGGAAATTGGATTATTCTGGCGTCGAAACAAAAAAACTCAATCGCGGAAGCCGAGCTCAAAGCAGTCGCCAAATTACAATCGAAACAATTCGGTTATTCGGTGTCCGAAAATCTCCACCGTTTATATCAGGTTCATCCCAAGGAATAGTGTGCGATGTTCGAGCTTGGCGATGCCACGTTATTAATCGTTTTTGTTTTTGCCATTGTCTGGTGGTGGCGCGGTTACGCCGTAAAAGAAGTGGCGCTGCGGGCAACGCGCCAGCATTGCAAAGAGCTGCAGGTACAGTTGCTCGACGACAGCGTGGTGATGCGTGGATTGTGGTTGAAGCGCGATGCGCGCGGATCGTTGTGCGTGCGCCGCTCTTACATGTTCGAGTTCACCAGTACCGGCGATGAGCGCTATCACGGTTGCGCGGTGATGTTGGGACCGCAGCTGGAATCGATCCAGTTGCAGCCGCATCGATTGAATTGATGTGCATGCCGTAGGGGCGCGATTCGTCGCGCCCTTTTTAATGTGCGATCCATCAGGTTTATTACGTGATTATTTGGGCGCAATAAATTGCGCCCTTACGGATTGGATATTTAGGTCGGCTTGCGATCGAGTGCTCTATATTGAAGCGCTTCGCGAATGTGGTTTTTTTGCACGTCCGCGCTGTTGTCGATATCCGCAATCGTGCGCGCGACTTTTAAAATTCGATAATATGCGCGCGCCGACAACCCCAGTTTTAGCACCGCTTCTTCTAACGCAATGCGATTGTCGGTGCTGATCGCGCCTAACTCGTCGATCTCCGGTCCGCTCAATTGCGCATTCACTTTGCCCTGACGCTGCAGCTGCCGTTCACGCGCATGCAGCACTTGCTGCTGCAAATCGGCTGTGGTGGCGGTATCGCTTTTCGCACTGCTGAGCATGCCGCGCGGCAGGCGATTCACGGGTACCTGCAAATCGATTCGATCCAGCAACGGTCCGGAAATACGATCGCGATAGCGCCGGATTTGATCGACCGAGCAACGGCAGGCGCGCTCGGCGTCGCCGTAATAACCACAAGGGCAGGGGTTCATGGCTGCGATCAGCTGAAACTGCGCCGGATAGGTAATTTGCTGACTGGCGCGGGCGATAACGATGGCACCGGATTCGAGCGGTTCGCGTAAGACCTCCAAGACCTTGCGCTGGAACTCGGGCAACTCGTCTAAAAATAAAACGCCGTGGTGCGCGAGTGAAATCTCCCCAGGGCGCGGCTGACTGCCGCCGCCAACTAAGGCCACAGCGGAAGCCGTATGGTGGGGCGCGCGAAAAGGTCGCTGCCGTTGCTGGGTCGCCGAGGCCTGACCCGCCACCGAATAAACCGCAGCTACTTCCAATTGTTCGATCTCGCCGAGCGGCGGTAACAGACCGGGCAGGCGGCTCGCCAACATAGTTTTCCCGGTACCCGGCGGCCCGAATAAAAGCAGGTTGTGTTGTCCGGCTGCAGCAATCGCCAAGGCACGTTTTGCCTGCGCCTGCCCGCGAATATCTGAGAGATCGGGATATTGCTGCGTATCGAATGTGTCGTCGGATAAAACCGGTTCGAGCGTGATGCGGCGGTGCAGGTAAGCGCACAATTCGGCCAGATTGCTGATGCCGTAAATCGTCGCGCTCTTAACCATCGCCGCTTCGCTGCCATTAGCTAACGGCACGAACAGTGCGCGTTGCGCGGCCAAGCTGGCGATGGCTGCCGGCAATGTGCCGGGCACGCTGCGCAATTCGCCGTTGAGGCCAAGCTCGCCGATAAACTCGCGACCGGCCAAGGCTTCCAACGGGATTTGTCCGCTCGCGGCCAGGATGCCCAGGGCGATCGGTAAATCGAAGCGCCCGCCTTCTTTGGGGAGATCGGCCGGGGCCAGATTGATGGTCACCCGTCGGCTGGGAAATTCAAAATGCGCATTGAGCAGCGCGCTACGGACGCGGTCCTTGCTTTCTTTTACGGCAGTTTCCGGCAACCCGACGATATTGAGCGCGGGTAAGCCGTTGGAAATATGGACTTCAACACTGACTGCGGGGGCGGTAATGCCGGACTTGGCGCGCGAAAAAACCGTGGCTAAATTCATGGTCTCCCTCCGTGGAGAAAAATGTAAGGCTAGTGAAGTTCGTTGCTGTCGAGCTGCTTAGCGAGTTCGGTGAGTTGGATTTCCAGCTGGTCAATCTTGGCCCGGGTGCGTTCCAGAACGGCGGTTTGCGCGTCGAATTCGCTGCGCGTCACCACATCCATTTTACCCAGTCCGGCCTGAATGACGGCGCGCAGGTTGCGTTGGAAATCCTGCGGTAGCGCATTGTGTCCAAACAGATTGCCGATTTGCTGTGCCAGCTGGTCGATGGTTTCTCGATTGATCATGGCGGTACCAGTACGATGAGGTGAAAAGAGTAAGAAGCGGCGGTTTTAGGTGCGTACCGCCAAGCGCGGCGCTAGTGTACCCGATCGATTTATCGCGCGCGCCGAACACTTGTCCGACTTGAGCTTGGCTTGGCATTTGCTCACCATACGGCGCGCCATTTGCAATCACACACGACAACGACACCTTTTAGCGGCCCGCTTCGAGCCGCCCCATTCGACAAAAGAGGAAAACTCTAATGCGCAAACGAATTCTTGCCACGGCGCTGCTGCTCGCCAGCGGCACTTTGGTTCATGCCGCCGACCTCACTATTCCAGCCGGACAGACTTATATCATCACGCCGGAGCAGAGCGATTTGCGGCTTGAAAAGCTCTCAATTGGCGATGGTGCTCGAGTGCGTTTCGCGCCCGGTGTCAGCCGTTGGCGAGTTGAGGCGAAGCACGTTAGTGTTGGCGAAAATGTCGTCATTGACGGTCGCGGCGGCAACGGAACCAATGGCGCCGACGCGTCGCCATTCGCCGATCGCGCTAAAGATTGCGATGCCGGTTCCGTGGGCCGAGCTGGTGGCGCTGGCGCCAGCGGCAACAATGGGACGGCGCTGGATTTATGGTGGGGCATCGACGCGTGGGGGAGCAATTCCAAGTTGCTGACCGATGGCGGCAGCGGTGGGGTAGGTGGAGCCGGCGGTAACGGGCAGGATGGCGGCAAGGTTAATCGCTGCGCAGGTCCGGCGGCGGGTAATGGCGGCAATGGCGGTAGCGGCGGCGCTGGCGGGGCGGGCGGTGAAGTCGCGCTGAGTTATTTCGACGCGAGCGGTAAGGGGCTTTCGATTAGCGATCGCTTAAATGTCAGCGCTGCGGGCGGCGCGGGCGGCAGTGCCGGCAATGGCGGCGCGGGCGGAGCCGGCGCAGATGGTCGCTTTCAGCGTACCGCTTCGGCTGACGCTTACTTTAGCGCAGGCTCAGCGGGCACCAGGGGCAGCGCTGGGTTACCGGGTGCGGTTGGCGTTGTCGGGACGGTGGCGGTGAAGCAAGTCGCTGCGGCAGCTCATCCAAGCTGGACTAATGAGGTCGGTAGTGCCGCCCCGGCCGATCGTGGCACCGTGCAGACGCTGCAGAAGCAAGTTCAGGCGCTGCAAGCCGCTGGCAGTCCCGCCGATGCGTCATTAGCGGATGTTGTGCGCGCCATGCAGGATCAAATCAAACGCCTGGAGCAACGCGTCAAAACGCTAGAAGCGCGGTAACTGGATTTAACGCTACTCATCTGTGAACCCATAAAGCGCCCATTTTTTGGGCGCTTTATGGCTCTGCAACTATTAGCAACTCCCTCCTTAGAACTCGATTTAATTTCTTCACCCTTCTTTAGCTATTGCAGCGCTTTAGTCGGCGCTTGAAATTGCTTATTGCGAAGTGCTTCTCGATTTGCTCAATCTTTGTGCACTGTTTTGGTGAGCCTGCCTAAAAACGCACTGCTCTCGCCCACGAGGTGTGAGCTGGGGTAGCGGAAATCTGCGGGAAATCGGTTCATCTGCTTGTTTGTATTAGTGAAATTCCATATGGCATGGGCTGTGCAATTTCTTGCTCGGCACTAGAAAGCGCGCTGGGCATAGCGAACGCGTTTGCTCTGGGAAGCACTACGACAAATCAACAATCCGTGGAGATCCAAGATGAAATATTTGAACAAGCGTCTTTTAACAGCGACTTGTACTGCTTTAATCGCATCCTCAGCGGTATTTACATCCGCTGCTCACGCTGACCTCACCGCTGCTGCGGGTGTCGCGTCCTCGTACTATTGGCGCGGTCTGCAAGTCAGTAATGGCGCGCAAGTTTGGGGTGAAGCTACTTATACGCTCGACAGCGGCTTTTATGGCGACTTGTGGGCATCGTCAGAAGGCTTTGGTGTTGGTCCTGAGTACGACTTGACCGCAGGCTGGTCCGGCAAATTTGGCGATTTGGGTGTGAATGTTGGTGCTGTTACCTACGTTTACTCGAAAGACAATTCGCAAGGTGCCTCTTTTGACGATAACGATCCGGGCGACTTTTCCGACGCATTCGTCAAGCTGTCGTACGGTGATGCATTCGGTGGCTTGTACTACAACATCGCGCAAGCACAGAGCCAAGCATGGGTTTACGCAGGTTATGCAATCGGCAAATTCACACCGAGCATTGGCTATCAAGAATTTAAAGACAAGTTTCAAACCATGGGCGATAGCAAGTGGGATTACACCTACATCGACCTGACCTTCGCCGCTACCAAAAATTTGAGCTTTATCGTTAGCAGCGTTATCGATCACAGTGGTTCGCAAATGTCCTCGTTTGGCCTGCCGGCTAACATCGACACCAACCGCGCCAAAGTTGTCGTGAGCTATACCCTGCCTATCGAGATGTAATATCAGCCGAGCCGGTGGGCATACCGCCGGCTAGTTTTCCATCACACAACGTGCCCATCCTTAAGGGGGGAATGATTCCATGAAACTCGTAACAGCCATTGTGAAGCCATTCAAGCTGGACGACGTGCGGGAAGCGCTATCGGACATCGGTGTGCAAGGTATCACCGTGACCGAGGTCAAGGGCTTCGGGCGCCAGAAAGGCCATACCGAGCTATACCGTGGCGCTGAATATGTCGTCGATTTTCTGCCAAAAGTAAAAATAGAGGTAGCGGTTGCCGAAGGTGTTGTCGATCAAGTGATCGAAGCGATCACGAAATCCGCTAATACTGGAAAAATTGGCGATGGGAAGATTTTTGTCTCCCCACTCGAACAAGTCATTCGCATTCGCACCGGCGAAACCGGCGAAGACGCTATCTAAATCTCGCACTCACGTAATTTCAGGAGAACAATCATGAAATTTAAGCCCTTTGCTGGACTTGCGGGCGCGCTTCTATGCGTGTTCGTATCTTGTCTGGCTGTAGCTCAAGAGGCCACGCCGGCCGCTGAGGCGCCTGCCGCCACAGCGACGGAGGCCACCTCTGCAGCGCCCGCGGCCACAGAAGCCGCCGCAGCAGAAACGCCGGCCGCAGCACCAGCGCCGGTTCCAAATAAAGGCGACACCGCCTGGATGATGGTCGCGACACTGTTGGTTATTTTGATGACGGTACCCGGCCTGGCTTTGTTTTACGGCGGCTTGGTCCGCAGCAAGAACATGCTATCGGTGCTGATGCAGGTGATGGTGACCTTCTCACTGATCGTGGTGTTGTGGTTCATTTACGGCTACAGCTTGGCCTTTACTGAAGGTAACGCGTTCTTCGGTGGCTTCGATCGCTTCATGATGAAGGGCATCTGGGACAACGTTGCCGGTACCTTCGCCAATGGCGCGACCTTCAGCAAGGGCGTGTACATTCCGGAGATCGTGTTCGCAGCGTTCCAGGCTACCTTCGCCGGTATCACCTGCTGCTTGATCGTCGGTTCCTTCGCTGAGCGCATCAAGTTCTCTGCCGTACTGTTGTTCATGGTGTTGTGGTTCACCTTCAGCTACGCCCCGATGGCTCACATGGTGTGGTTCTGGATGGGCCCGGATGCTTATTCGAGCGCTGATGTTGCCGACGCTATGACTTCCAAAGCCGGTTTGATTTGGCAATGGGGTGCACTCGACTTCGCTGGCGGTACTGTTGTACACATCAACGCAGCTGTTGCTGGTTTGGTGGGTGCTTACATGATCGGCAAACGTCAGGGCTACGGCAAAGAGGCGTTCACTCCGCACTCGTTGACCATGACCATGATCGGCGCTTCCTTGCTGTGGGTAGGTTGGTTCGGTTTCAACGCAGGTTCGGCATTGGAAGCGAATGGTTTCGCAGCACTGGCCTTCATCAACACCTTCGGCGCAACTGCCGCGGCCGTACTCGGCTGGTGTTTGGGCGAAGCGCTGTTGCGCGGCAAAGCTTCCATGTTGGGCGCGGCGTCGGGTGCAGTGGCTGGTCTGGTTGCGATTACTCCGGCAGCGGGCAACGTCGGTATCGGCGGCGCACTGATCATCGGTGTACTCGCTGGTCTGATCTGTCTGTGGGGCGTAACCGGCCTGAAGAAAATCCTGGGTGCGGACGACACGCTTGACGTGTTCGGCGTGCACGGTATTGGCGGTATCCTCGGCGCACTCCTGACCGGCGTATTCAACTCGCCGAACCTGGGTGGCCCGAGCGCGGTAGGCGACTGGGTAACTGTGACCATGGTTACTCCGGACGCATACTCGATTGCCGGCCAAGTTCTGATCCAAGCGAAAGCAGTATTGCTAACCATCGTATGGTCGGGTGTGGTATCGCTGATCGCTTACAAAGTAGTTGATCTGGTCGTCGGCCTGCGGGTATCCGAGGAAGACGAGCGCGAAGGTCTCGATACGACTTCGCACGGCGAACGCGCTTACAACATGTAATTCGCATCGCGTGTGATCGAAAGCGCCAGAGCCATGCTCTGGCGCTTTTTTTATTGGCTTTGCAGCTTGCCAGCGTTACTGGCTCTGAGCCACACTGCGTTGAAAGCGATTTTCGCAAAGCTTCTTCTGGAGACGACCATGAAACTGGTTACCGCAATTATCAAACCGTTCAAGCTCGACGATGTACGCGCGGCGTTGTCCGACATTGGCGTGCAGGGCGTGACTGTGACTGAAGTGAAAGGATTCGGCCGCCAAAAAGGCCATACCGAGCTTTATCGCGGCGCTGAATATGTCGTGGATTTTTTGCCGAAAGTTAAATTGGAAATCGCCGTAGCCGATGGCGTGGTTGAAACCGTCATCGAAGCAATTACCAAAGCCGCGAATACCGGCAAAATTGGCGACGGCAAAATTTTCGTATCGCCGTTGGAGCAGGTCATTCGCATTCGTACCGGTGAAACAGGTGAAGACGCGATTTAATTACGCTGTCTCATCGCGTAGTTATCGCCGAGTGCCTAATTGCCAATTGTCTCTCTCATTGAAAGTTGCGATTTAATTTTTGCTCTCAAGCGCAAAACAGATTCAACATTTCCTGAGGATTTATCTGGCTGCATCCTACTTTGAAGGCAGCCAAATATTTCAGCGTATTATTTAACTCGCTCAACTCATTCAATTGTTCCCGCGATTCCATTACCATGCGCCGCGACAGAAAATGATAATGACGATGTGCTTGCGGCAAATCGTTGGGTTTAATCTGTAGCAGATCAAATACCAATCGACACATCAGCACGAACAGTGCAATCGCTTGGGTGCCGTCTAAATCGCTCTCTTCACCGTAATGTACCCACGGAAAGTGGCGCTGAAAATAATCGGCTTGAATACCATTGCCGAAACCGATCTGCTGGCCGGTCGTGTTAAATATCGGTGTGCTGCCCAAACCGCAGCTGGGAGAGCGGCTTTTCAACAGATAACCGCACAGTAAAATGCGCTGCGAAAAATGGTCAGCTGACATTTTTGCGTAATGTTGAAGCGCGACAGTGACATCGAGTGTCGCGTCATCGCGACCCTGCGCATGCAAGCCAGTGTCGGTGGTAATGAGTTGCACCGGCGGGCGCGGTACCGCGAGGCCTGCGCCAACTTCGGGGCAAATGGGGATGAGCGTTAGGGCTGTGTCGAGTAATTCGACTCCAGCGAATGATTTTTCGGCGCCGTCGTAGCGAACACGTTCACCGACCAGGCAGGCGCTGATGCCTAAGGTGGATCGCACATTGGCGCTGCGTGCATCGACAAAGTGTTGCGAATTAAATGATGGCAGTGGCGTGACGGAAAAATTATTCATAGCGCAACGCTGTTGGGGTGAGATATCACCAGAGTGAAAAAATCTAAAAAACTTTTTTATGACGGTTGCGAGTTGCTGAGTTTGATCTATATATTTCGAGCGCTTCAACTACACCATGAAACGAAGCTCTAGCATTACAGGGGTTGCTACGATGAGCAAGTTAGACGATCAAGAAGAGATAGACGAATTCGAAGCCGAAGAAGAGCAGGACGCGGACGAGGATAACGAGACTGAAGCGGAAGCTGATGCGCCCGCCGAAGCCGGACCTGCAGTCAACCACGAAGAATCTCCGGAAGAGCGCACTGTGGCTTCGCGGCAGAAGCATCGCGAAGAAATGGAACAGCAAATCTCAGAGTTTTTGGCGAGAGGCGGCAAAATCGCGCAAATCGAACCGAACGTAACGGCTGATCCACCACGCAAGCCGGATAGCGATTACGGCAGTCGTCCTATCTAAACTGCGCGGCGATCTCACGTACGGCATCTGGCAATTCCTGCAGATGCCGTATTTGTTTTGACGGCAATTCGCCGCCCGGCCACTCCGCACCAACACTATTCATCCATATCGTCGCGAAACCCATGCGCTGCGCGCCGCGTACATCGTTTTCAACGTCGTCGCCGATATGAATACATTGGTGTGGCGCGTAACCGGAAATCCGCAGTGCTTCTTCGAACGGTTCCGGGTGCGGTTTGGGTCGCGCTAAGCGCTCCGCATTAATGGCAAATGCGAAGTAGCGGTCGAAGCCGATGGTATTGATATCGAAATTGCCGTTGGTAATCGCGGCCAGCGTGAAATCGCGCTGCAACTGCTCCAGCACGCTTTCCGCCGCGTCGAATAACTGCACTTGATGGCGCGCCTCAAGAAAAACTTTGAACGCCGCTGCAGTGAACGCTTCGATCTCACTTTCCGCGACGCCGGCCAGCACCATCGCCCGCCGCAGCGAGTATTTGCGTAGCTCCGTCACGCGGTGGCCAAGGTCCGGTCGCTCGCGCGCAACCTGCACGCGCAAATCACGCAGTTGTTTCATCGTGAATTGCTGTGCGACGGCGGGAATATTTTCTTCGAACCAGCGATAAATAACCGCTTCGGCGCGCTCAAGAACCGGCGCGAATTCCCACAGCGTATCGTCAAGGTCAAATGTCAGTAATTTAATACGCTCATTCGACATAGTCGGTGCTCGATGAAGAGGATGTCGCATGCCGGATGTCTCGGCATGCGTTGGGGTTCGGGCGCTGCGGTTTTTATGATGTGTGCGATGAGCTCGCTATCAGTTCATCGACGCAGTTAAAGCCGCCGGTTTAAAAGCCCTGTTTTATGTGTTTGGGCAGCAATCGATTCAATACTTCGGCGATGTATCCGAGAAACAGCGTGCCCATGCTTGAGCGAAAATAATTAGCATCGCTGCTGGCGATGGCAAGTACGCCGAGCGGATTGCCGTAGCTGAGCGGCACCACTGCCGCCGAGCCGATCTGACGGTTGTGGTCGGGAAATAAAAACTTCACTTCTTCCGGACGTAACACACCGCATACGGCTTTGCTGCTTCTCAGCAGGCTGTCGATTTGCGCGCGCGCATCTTCTAACGAAACCACTCTGGCGCGCACATTGCGGTGCGCGTTCGGATTCCCGATCAAAACCATCGCCGCGAAATCGATCTGAAAGTCCTGCTGCAAACTGTTCACGAAAATATCGACGATTTGATCGAGCGTGGTCGCTTCGAGCAGATGCAGCACCAACGCTTTGGTTTGCTCGAACAGGCGATCGTTGGTGCGCGCGCTATCGAGCAGATTGTTCAAACGATGGCGCATATCCATATTGCGTTCGCGCAGAATTGAAACCTGACGTTCAAGCAGCGACACCGCGCCGCCAGTTGGATGCGCGACTTCAATATCGACCAGCAAATCCGGCCGCTTCAGAAAGAAATCGGGATGCACGCGCAGGTAATTGGCTACCTGCTCGGGATTAAGCTCGCCGGGGTCTTTGTCGAATGAGTCCACTAAGCGCTCTCGTTATAATTGAATTTGACCTTCGTACACGGTCGTCGCGGGGCCGGTCATCATAACGGGGTGACCTTCGCCACGCCACTCGATGCTCAGGCTGCCACCCGGCAAATTGACCTGTACTTCGCTGCCGAGCAAGCCGCGCAATTGGCCGTGAACCACCGCCGCGCAGGCACCGGTGCCGCAGGCCAGCGTTTCGCCGGCGCCGCGCTCGTACACCCGCAGCCGGATCTGGCCGCGACTGACGACCTGCATGAAGCCGGCGTTCACGCGCCTGGGAAAGGCCGCATGCCGCTCGATCAGCGGGCCGGTCTGCGCGACCGGCGCGCTGTCGACATCGTCCACCAGTTGCACCGCGTGGGGGTTGCCCATCGACACGACTGCTACCGAAACAGGAGCTGCCTGCGCAGGCGCGGCAAGCGCCAGAGGCCATTTTTGCCATGAACCAAAGGGCTCGGGCGCCAAGCCGGCGGGGTTGAACGGAATGCGCGCCGGCTCGAACACCGGCGCGCCCATGTTGACCGTCACCCGGCCGTCAGGCTGCAGGCGCGGCTCGATGATGCCGCCCAGCGTCTTGACCTTCACCGCGTCCTTGGCGGTCAAGCCCTGCTCGCGCACGAAGCGGACGAAGCAGCGCGCGCCGTTGCCGCACTGCTCGACCTCGCCGCCGTCGGCGTTGTG
>JAQGNY010000001.1 GCA_028293825.1 Verrucomicrobiaceae bacterium | reverse complement strand
CACTGCATAGCTTTGTCGAGTGAGCTTTCGCCGACTTCTTTCGGATCGTACAACGACGGGAAGGCCACGTCAGGCAATACGCCGCGATTCTGCGTGCTGTCGCCTGAAATGCGATAGAACTTCGATTCGGTTAATTTCAGCGCGCCGTGTTGCAACTCCATAAGCTGCTGCACAGTGCCTTTACCGAAGGTTTGATCGCCGATAATTAAGCCGCGTTGATAGTCCTGAATTGCGCCGGCGAAAATCTCCGATGCCGAAGCGCTTAAACGATTGGTCATGACAGCGAGAGGGCCGTCGTAATACGGGCCACTGCGTGGCTTGCCACGAATATAAGCGCGCGACGAAGCGGGGCGAATTTGTACGACGGGACCGGAATCGATAAATAAACCGATCAGCGAATTGGCTTCGTCCAACGAGCCGCCGCCATTTTCGCGCAAATCGATAATCACGCCGTTGACGTCTTCGGCCATTAATTCCGATAACAATTTTTGCACATCGCGCGTCGTGCTTTTGAATTCGGAGTCGCCGCGTTGTTTCGCATCGAAGTCCACATAAAACTCAGGAATATCGATAACGCCGATTTTTACGTTGCGCCCATTTTGATTAAAGCTGAGCACACGTTTTTTCGCGCTTTGCTCTTCCAGCGTTACTTCATTGCGCACAATCGAAATAGTTTTACGTTCGCCGTCGGATTTTGCGCTGGCTGGTAAAACTTCAATGCGCACGGTGCTGCCTTTGGAGCCGCGAATTAAATCGACGACATCATCAAGGCGCCAGCCGACCACATCTTGAATTTCGCCGGTTTTACCTTCACCGACACCGATGATGCGATCCGCCGCTTTGAGTTCACCTTGTTTATCGGCTGGACCCGCGGGGATCAAACGCATGATTTTGGTGTACTCGTCATCGGCTTGCAAAACTGCACCGATACCTTCGAGCTTCAGGCTCATGTTGATATTAAAATTTTCGGAAGTACGCGGCGAAAAATAATTGGTGTGCGGATCGTACAAACTGGCCAGCGCATTCATGTAGCTTTGAAAAACATCGTCGCTGGTGTATTGCCGCGTGCGATTCAATTGATTGCGGTAGCGCTTCTCTAACAGTTTGACGATGTCGTCCGGTTTTTTACCGGCGAGGCGCAAACCCAATACGGTATTTTTTAAATGCAGTCGCCACAGCTCGTCAGCCTCTGCTTGGGTCTTCGGCCAGCTTGGGTTTTTATCGCGATTTAAATCGAGCGATTCGTCTTTCGAAAAATCCATCGCTGCAATAGTCGCGGGTAACGTTGCTAATGTTTTATCGAGACGTTGCGTGATGTGATCTTGAAACCGGCGAAATATTACGTAGCCTGGTTCGATATCGCCTTTGTGCAGCGTGTCATCGAGCGTGGTGCGATAGCGCGCAAAGCTGTCGATATCGCTTTGCAACAAAAAGATTCGAGTGGGGTCGAGCGATTTTAAATAGGCATCAAGCAACTGCGCGGAGAGCGTGTCGTCCAACAATTGCTTTTGATAATGACGCGATTCAAGTTTATCGACAATTTCCTCGGCGGTTTTACCGAGCACCGGATCCCATGTGAGTGGACCGGGTTTGCTTTCGGTTTTGGCCAGTACGAACGAAGCGGCGAAAAGCAACGAAAGAGCAACGGAAAAACGCAACGAACGTGGGAACGGTTGAGTCACGATAAAGTCTCAGAATAAAGGAGGAAAAACCAGCAACGCGGCACATTATACATATCTGTCATCCATTTGCGCTGGGACCTTGTGCCTGTTTGAGGTTTATATGGCTCTAAACATATAGCTCTAAATTGGCGCTTGAATGGTGCATTTTTAATCCGGTATGTTAAGCGCAGGATTGGTGTTGTGACATTCCATTAGGGATATCGTTTCAATTATCAATTTTCGGGGGAGTATTCGATGCCATCGAAGACGCTGTCGATCAAAGTAGACGATGTAAGTGCACGTAAAAATACAACCGAACAACAGTGGCGAGCGCTCACGGATCGAGCCGGAATTGAAATTAACGGCGCGCATCCTTGGGATATGCGCATTAATAATCCCGCTGCTTACGATCGCATTATGGTGGGAAGATCGTTGGGTTTAGGCGAGTCCTACATGGATGGTTGGTGGGATAGCGCAGAGCTCGATGAATTCTTTTCTCGCTTATTTCAAATTCGCATTCAAGATATTTCTCTTCCGAAAGTGACCACTGCGGTGCAGTTGCTGGGCGCAGTTTTTCGCAATCGACAAAGTTTGAGTCGTGCGCGCCAGGTGGCTGAGCAACACTACGATTTAGATAATGAATTATTCGCCGCCATGCTCGATCCTACGTTTGCATACAGTTGCGCCTATTGGCGCGATGCAAAAAATTTGCACGAAGCACAGCTGGCAAAACTCGATTTAATCTGTCGCAAACTCGAGCTCGAACCGGGTATGAAGCTGTTGGATATCGGCTGCGGTTGGGGCAGTTTTGCTTGGTACGCGGCGCAACACTACGGCGTTGCGGTCGATGGCGTCACAGTTTCCGTCGAGCAACAAAAATACGCGCAGGAGCGCTGCGCCGATTTACCGGTGAATATTCTGTTGCGCGATTATCGTGAGATCGAAGGTCAATATGATCGCGTCGTTTCGGTTGGTATGTTCGAGCATGTCGGCAAAAAAAATTACCGCACGTTTATGCGCGTGATGGATCGTTTGCTAAAACCGGAAGGTCTTGCGTTGCTGCATACCATCGGTGAAAACAGCGCCAGCACGACCTTCGATCCATGGATTAATAAATACATTTTCCCCAACGGTGAGTTGCCTGCGTTACAGCAAATTACCGCTGCGGTCGAAAATATTTTTTTCATTGAAGACATCCAAAACTTTGGCCCCGATTACGACAAAACATTAAAGGCATGGGATGAGAATTTTGTGGCGGCATGGCCGCGTCTTGAGCATCGCTACGACCAGCGCTTTTATCGGATGTGGCGTTACTACCTGAACGTGTGTGCGGCGTCGTTTCGTGTGCGCAATTTGCAGCTGTGGCAATTGGTTCTTGGCAAGCAGGGGCAGCCGCGGCCGACTTATATAGCGCCGCGTTGACGCGCGTGTAGTTGCCGTCTGCAGAGACGGCTAACTCGGGTCACGATCTGACTCCTTATTAACTGTACGAGGGGTTGAGTTTGCCCGTGCATGGCAATACAATGATAACTGTTCTCATTTGTATTGGCTTTGGTGGTGCATCGTGGCGAGCTTGACTTACGGACAAACAAATCGGGGAATGACGGGCAGCGTCGGCATGATCGCCACTGTCGCAGTTCATGTCGTTGCAATCGCATTCTTGCTCTCCAATCGGATCGAAACCCAATCGCAGCCTGCGCCTATCGTCGCGCGAGTTATCAGCGATTCGCCTTCCGAGCAGGCCCGTCCCGAGCCGATACGCGCCACCCCAGTGCTCGACCAACCCAAATTGCATATGCCGCAACCGGAAATAATGTTGTCGGATAACTCGCCTGCACTGAGCGCGCCGGTGAATGTGAGTACCTCGTCCGCTCCAACTCGCGCCGAGCCGCAACAAACGGTTGAGTCGGTGCCACGCTTCGATGCCGATTACCTGGATAACCCGGCGCCGCGCTATCCGCCGCTATCGCGCCGTATGCGCGAACAGGGCGTTGTGTTTATACGTGTTTATGTACTGCCTAATGGCGCTGCGGATGTAGTCGAGCTAAAGCGTTCTTCAGGCAGTAGCCGTCTGGATGAATCGGCAATGATGGCTGTGCGGCAATGGAAGTTCGTTCCGGCGCAGCGCGCTGGCAATCCGGTCGGTGCATGGGTTGTAGTGCCGGTCGCATTTAGTCTCACCGCTTAGGATGATGACGATGAAAACGGATGCTTATGTGATGTCGGCCGCATCGCAACCTCTTTCGCAACCGTTAGAAAACTCAATTCCGCATGGCGTGCAGCTTTGCTCGCGTGATTTATTTCGTCACGCGAATACTGTACGTATCGAACACAACGGTGAGCACTACTGGCTGCGCCTTACCCGCGGCAATAAGTTGATTCTCACCAAATAACGCCGTCGATTTTTAAAAACTCTGTATCAACCTTCAGCGAAGAATTTTAATCCGGTCTCATCGGTTTGCATGCTTGCTCACAGTCGCCGTTGTACTTGATTTCTCTTCTGTAAAATTAAATCGACACAATGACGCTGAATGGTGCTGCGTTACTTCGCACTACTGGCTTTAACTTCGGCAATGAGGTTGACCCCTCCGGCATCCGCTGTTAGCTTGCGGCGAACCCCATGGAGCGGTTCGCTATGCAAGCATCACGTCTCACTGCTGCTATTTTTTTGAGCATGATTTTAGGCATTGTCGTCGGTTTTATTTGTCATCGATTTTTCGTCGATTCGACGAGCGCATTTGCTGAAAATATTTCTCTGCTGCCCACCATTTTTTTACGCCTGATTAAAATGATTATCGCGCCGCTGGTATTCGCCACGCTGGTCGGTGGTATTGCGCGTATGGGCGATGCTGGCACCATTGGCCGTATCGGCGGTAAAGCGATGGCTTGGTTTATGTCCGCATCGCTTATTTCTTTATCGCTCGGGCTGATGTTGGTCACTGCTTTTCAGCCGGGCAAAATATTAAAACTGCCTCTGCCTGCCGCCAATGCGCATTCGGAGATTGAAGCCGGCGCGCTCAGCCTGCAAACATTTATCGCACACGCGGTACCGGTCAGCATTATCGATGCAATGGCACGCAATGAAATTTTGCAGATTGTGGTGTTCTCGGTTTTTTTTGGTGTGGCCACCGCGGCGATTGGTGAGCGCAATCGACCATTGCTTGATATTTTCGATCAGCTTGGTTCGATCATGCTGAAACTTACTGGCTATGTAATGTTGTTTGCGCCATTGGCAGTATTCGGTGCGTTAGCCGGAACGGTTGCCAAGCAGGGACTCGAAATAATCGCTGTTTACGGCGTATTTATGGGCGAATTTTATTTGGCGATATTGGCACTGTGGTTGGTGCTGATCGCAATCGGCGCGATTTTTATCGGCCCCCGAGTCATTCTTTTACTCAAATATATGCGCGCACCGTTGCTGTTGGCGTTTGCAACGGCTAGCTCGGAAGCTGCGTATCCAAAAACGCTCGAAGGTCTGCAGCGCTTTGGTATCAGCAACAAAATTTCGAGTTTCATTTTGCCGCTTGGTTATTCGTTTAATCTCGATGGCTCGATGATGTATTGCACGTTCGCGGTGATGTTTATCGCGCAGGCGTACGGTATCGAACTCACGTTGACGCAACAGATATTAATGCTCGCAGTTTTGATGCTGACTTCAAAGGGTATTGCCGGTGTGCCGCGCGCGTCTTTAGTGGTTATCGCGGCGACGTTATCGCAGTTCAATATTCCCGAAGCCGGCTTATTATTATTGCTCGGTATCGATCATTTTCTCGATATGGGTCGCTCCGCCACTAATGTAATTGGCAATAGTTTGGCGGCCGCCGTAGTGGCGCGTTGGGAATCGGATCACGGCGACGAGATTGAAGCTGAGCCGGTGCTTTCATAAGTTTTCACCGAAATTATTTTTATAAAAATAATTTCTCGATGATATCTGGCTTACCCGTCACACCACTAAAGCCAAAATACGAATTGCAAAGTCAGTTGTGAGCAATAACAAAAATTGAATCCAATCCAGCAATACGATTACATCATTGTTGGCGGCGGCACGGCGGGTTGCTTGCTCGCCAATAGACTGTCGGCTAATCCTGCGCATCGAGTTTTATTGATCGAGGCGGGCGGTCGCGACAACTGGATTTGGATTCACGTCCCCGTTGGCTATCTGTATTGCATCGCGAATCCACGCACCGATTGGATGTATCGCACCACCAAAGACGCTGGTTTAAACGGTCGCGATATTCATTACGCGCGCGGTTTAGGGCTCGGCGGCTGCTCGCTAATTAACGGCATGATTTATATGCGCGGGCAGGCGCGCGATTATGACGAATGGGCTGCACTAAGCGGCGATGACTCATGGCAGTGGCAAAACGTATTGCCACTATTTAAACATCACGAAGATTCTTACCGCGGTGCATCGCAATTTCACGGTGTTGGCGGCGAGTGGCGAATCGAACAACAGCGGTTATCGTGGAAAATTCTCGATCGATTTCGCGAGGCCGCGCGCGAAGCGGGAATTCCGTTTACCGATGATTTTAATCGCGGCGATAACGAAGGCTCGGGTAAATTTGATGTAACGCAACGTGCCGGCGTGCGCTGGCATTCTGGGAAAGCGTTTCTGCGCGACATCGAAAAACAGCGCGACAATTTAACGATTATTCCGCATTCGCAGGCGACGCGATTATTGTTCGAGGGTAAACGTTGCACCGGCGTGGAGATTTTCAGTCAGCAGTCGCGTTCAAGTCAGCGCGGGCTGTGGCAAGCAAGCGCGCGTCGTGAGGTGATTTTATGCAGTGGCGCCATTGGCTCACCGCAGCTGCTGCAACTTTCGGGAATCGGTCCCGCCGAATTATTGCAGCAGCATAATATTCCAATCGTACATGCACTCAGTGGCGTTGGCGCCAATCTGCAAGATCACTTGCAGCTGCGCACGATTTATAAAGTGAAAAATATTCCAACATTAAATACCCGCGCCAATAATTTATTTGGCAAAGCGCTGATGGGTTTGGAATATTTATTTAAACGTAGTGGACCGCTGGCAATGGCGCCGTCGCAGCTGGGGATATTCGCGCGCTCGTCACCGCAATTCGATTCGGCCAATCTTGAATACCACGTGCAACCGTTGTCGCTGGAAAAGTTTGGCGATCCGCTGCATCGCTTTCCTGCCTTCACGGCGTCGGTGGCGAATTTGCGCCCTACATCGCGCGGTACCGTTCGTATTGTCGATAACAATTGGCGAACCGCGCCGGAAATTCACTGCGCTTATTTATCCATACTTGAAGATCGCAATGTTGCCGCTGATTCGTTGCGACTGACGCGCCGCATTGCGTCGATGGCACCACTGCGGCCGTTCGCGCCGGAAGAATATTTGCCCGGTTCGGGCTATCAAAGCGATGCGGAGCTGGCGCACGCGGCGGGGCAAATCGGCACGACAATTTTTCATCCAGCCGGCACTTGTAAAATGGGACGAGCCGATGACGACAGCGCTGTTGTCGATGCGCAGTTGCGCGTGCGCGGCGTGGAAAGCTTGCGCGTGGTCGATGCGTCGATTATGCCGACGATTACCTCGGGCAATACCAACGCGCCGACATTAATGATTGCAGAAAAGGCTGCGGCGATGATTTTGCATCCGCGCTGAGAACGTAAACTTTCTAAGGTTACTTTTTCGAATCATTTTTTTGGCAAGAAAAATCGTGACAATGCGCATTGATGTTGCGCAAAATCCACTCAGTTAATGATCAACCAGATCCTACACCGCAATTGCTATTTCACTCGTGAATTCCACCATCTTTCGATTTTTTGCTTGTTGATGGAATAGAGGTATTTGCCATGCCGTTAATCGAAGCGCTTGCCGCACTGAAAATAATTCCGGTTATTGCAATCGACAATGCCGCCGATATCGTGCCGCTCGGAAAAGCGCTGGCCGACAATGGTTTGCCGGTGGCCGAAATTACGTTTCGCACAGCGGCAGCGGTCGATGCGATTCGCTTGTTGCGGGCTGTACAACCCGACATGCTGATTGGGGCCGGCACGGTATTGAATCAAGCGCATATCGAACAAGCGTTAGAGGCGGGTGCGAGTTTTATCGTAAGCCCCGGCCTTAATCCAACCACGGTGCGAGCGGCGCAGGCGCTCAACGTACCGATGCTGCCGGGCGTGAACAATCCTTCCGATATCGAAGCTGCCTTGGAGTTGGGTTTGTCCGCGCTGAAGTTTTTTCCGGCGGAAGCCTCTGGTGGCATCAAGATGGTGAAAGCGCTACTCGGCCCTTATTCGCAAATTAAACTGATGCCTACCGGCGGAATCGGTACGGCGAATATTTGTGAGTATCTCGCGATCCCCGGTGTCATCGCCTGCGGCGGCAGTTGGATGGTCGAGCCCGAGTTAATCAGGCGCGGCGAATGGGCCGAGATCGGCCGGCGCGTGCGAGAGGCGGTTGCTCTCGTACGCTAGCGGAGCGTAGTTGTACGTAACAGGCCGCTACCTAACAAGTGCGTTCAGCGGCGCGCCTCGCTCAACGCTCCCACGGCTTTTTGCAATTGCTGCTCGAAGAATTGCAGCGGCTCGCTGCCCAATACGTCGCGGTATTCGCCGCATACTTCCACCAGAATTTCCGCCATATCGCATTGCAGCGCAGTCCCGGCTGCTGACAGGCGAATTATCCGCGAGCGTTTATCGCTCATATCCAGTTCGCGCTCGACATAGCCCGCACGTTCCAAATCGCGCACGACTTTGCCCGCCGCTTGTTGGCTGATGCCAATCCGCGTAGCGAGATCGCCCAGGCTAACGCCGATAGGATCGAGATGGTTGATGACCGCGCTGTGCGAACTGCGGAATTTGCGATGCCCGCGCAATCGGCATTTGTCCAATGTGCGTTGTTGAAAGTCATCTGAGAGCCGGTGCAGCCAAAGGCCGAGGTGGCTGGACGGAAGCGGACTATGCCAATCGCTGTGCGCTTTTTGATTCATCGTGCGGCACTCCTGATTATTTTTATGAGAGGCTGCGTTGCTGTCTGGTAAAACTAATTGTTCACTATTGCAGCTGTATTCTCTGTTTAGGCGGCTGGCTCGACCATTAATCAATGGCTGCGACACCACCTGAAAATAAGGCCTAAAAAACAGTAGACGCAATAAAAATACACAGCTGTCGCAGAAAGTTAAGCCTCGTTACGCGTGCTGTCCAGCGTTCGCCTTGTATGTTGCGGGATCGTAATGTAGTCAAATCGGCAGGGCGTTTGCTGCGCTCTTCGCAAAAAGGGTAAAGTGGCGATCCGATTGCGGCGTCAACCGCATCCTCGTTTACCTCAAATTACAGGGTTTTCTGCTGATGAGTTTTTTTATTCCCGAGGCCTATGCCCAAGCGGCTGCGGCACCTGCTTCACCGACTAGCGCCATTGTTCAGGTCGTATTTCTCGGTGGCCTATTTGTCGTGTTTTATTTTCTCGCCATTCGCCCGCAACGCAAGCGTCAGAAAGAGCAAAGCGAAATGATCGCCGCGTTGGCAAAAGGCGATGAAGTGGTAACGTCGAGCGGTATTCTCGGCAAGGTTTTGAAAGTCGAAGATGATTTCGTGGTGCTGCAAGTAGCCGATAACGTCGAACTGAAATTTCAGAAAGTATCGGTCAGCTCGATATTGCCAAAAGGCACGCTGAAATCGATTTAATCATGGCTATGCTGATCGGTGCCTGTCGATGCCGATAACGTATCCACCTCGTTTAACTCTCGCCTTAACGCCGACACCGCTGCAGCTGTTGCGGCGCGTGTCGCGCGATAGCGGCGGTCCGCGCATATGGGTCAAACGCGACGATCTCACCGGTTCGCTGCTCAGCGGCAATAAGGTGCGAAAACTCGAGTTCACACTGGCGCAAGCGCAGGTGGAGGACTGCGACGCAATCATCACATGCGGCGGATTGCAGTCGAATCACTGCCGCGCGACGGCGCTGTTGTGCGCGCAACTCGGTTTACATTGCACGTTAATTTTGCGCGGTGAGCCGGCATCGCCGGCCGACGGGAATTTACTGCTCGATTTTCTCGCTGGCGCTGACGTTAAAACCTATGCGCCCGATCATTATCAAAAACATCTGCATACCTTGTTGCAAGATACCGCAGCGCAACTGCGCGAAACCGGCAAAAAACCTTTTGTTATTCCGACCGGCGCCAGCGATGGCATCGGTTTGTGGGGATATGTCGCCGCCAGCGAAGAGTTGCGCGAAGATTTTGCCCATCACGCGATTCAACCAAAGCACATCGTTTGCGCGACAGGCTCCGGCGGTACGCAGGGCGGCTTAACCGCGGGCGTCGCATTGCATTCGATCGATGCAAAAGTGTGGGGCGTCGCGGTTTGCGACGATGAGGCTTATTTCAAAGCGAAAGTACTGGCCGATTTACAGGATTGGCAACACCGTTACGAAACGCCGCTCGCACTCGATTCGTTATCGATCAATGTCATCGACGGTTATGTCGGACCGGGCTACGCAAAAGCGGATAGCGACGTATTCGAGACGATTAAATATGTCGCGCGCAGCGAGGGTTTGGTGCTCGACCCCGTATACACAGGCAAAGCATTCCACGCCTTGCTCAGTGAAATTAAACGCGGCCGCTTCGACGACACCAACGATATTGTTTTCGTACATACCGGTGGTGTTTTCGGCGTATTTCCGCAGCGCAATGAATTCCAATTCGACAATTAGATTCGCCGCAAAGCGCTGCGCTTAATTTTCGCCGATATATTCTCTCGGCACACGGTGACCAATTGCTGTGAGCAATTCATAGCTGATGGTGCCCGCATATTTAGCCACGCGCTCCACCGCTAATTCCACACCCCACAAAATCGCCTCATCGCCGACGTATAGATTTGGAATCTCGGTCACATCGACAGTGATGGTGTCCATCGAAACACGTCCGGCGAGCGGCGCGATATGGCCGTTGATCGATACCGACGTGCCGTTTTGCGCATGGCGCGGATAACCGTCGCCGTAGCCGATACCGATTGCCGCAATGCGACTGGCGCGTTGCGCGGTCCATGTTTGGTTGTAGCCGACGCTGTCGCCGGCGGCGACTTCACGCACGCTGAGAACATTCGCTCGCAAACTCATCACTGGTTTTAATTCGATCCCCCGCTGCTCGGCAAGCGGGTTGACGCCGTAAAGCATGATGCCGGGACGCACCCATTCGCGGCGCGTGTTAGGTCTGGCAATAATGGCGGCGGAGTTCGCGATACTTGCATCGCAATCCGCGTTGGTCCGCAGTGCATCGAAGGTTTGCAATTGTGTTGCGGTCGCATCGGAGCTGAAATCTTCGGAACTGCTGAGATGCGACAAATGCGACAACTCGATAATGCCGTGACGATGGCGCAGCAATTGTTCGGCGGCGATAAATTCGGTGCTGGATAAACCGAGGCGATGCATCCCCGAGTCGAGCTTCAACCATACCCGCAACGGATATTGATCGACGATGGCGGCAATATTTTTTGCGGTTGCGAAATCGTGCGCGGTGACATCGATTTTTTGCGCGGAACACAGCTGCAGATCGTCGCGATCGAGCAGTGTACCCAGCAGTAAAACGCGTTGCGAAATTCCGGCCCGGCGCAATTGCAACGCTTCATCGAGCCGTGCGACGGCTAATCCGTCAGCGCCACTTAATGCGCGCGCCGCGTTAATCAGACCATGACCGTACGCATCAGCCTTGATCATAGCCATAACGCGACTGACGGGGCATAGCGAACGCACTACGGAAAGATTATGGCGCAGGGCGGAGAGGTCGATGATGGCGCGCGTGGTATTCAGCATGGGAAACAAATTACGGTCGCAACTAAGTCAGCGGCGATTGTACTGATTGAGTGCGAATCCCGACAGCGCGATGCGACGATTGCTGCTGCATATCAGCGCAGCGCTCGGGTATAGTTTCGCGAATTAAATAGATACCGAGAAAGTAGAGGGAAAGCCCACGTGGAAACCACGCTGACAATTGCGATTTCATCGCGCGCGCTGTTTGATCTCGACGATAGCAATCGTGTTTACGAGCAGCAGGGACTCGAAGCGTTTCAACGTTATCAAATCGAACACGAAGACGAGTTATTGCAGCCGGGCGCGGCATTCCCGTTGGTGCAGAAATTATTGCGACTCAACGAGCGCCAGGGCGATGCGCGTGTCGATGTGATTTTGTTATCGCGCAATAGCGCCGATACCGGTCTGCGGGTTTTCAATTCGATCCAACATTATCAATTGCCGGTGCGTCGTGCCGCGTTTTGCGGTGGGCAGTCGCCGTATCGTTATGCCGCCGCATTTGGCTGCCAATTATTTCTTTCGACCGATCCTGAGGATGTGCGCGCAGCGCTCGATCAGGGCGTGCCGGCGGCAACCTTATTGGCCTCAACACGCACGTCGGATGTGGTTTCGGACAGCGAGCAGTTGCGTATATCGTTCGATGGCGACGCGGTTATTTTTTCCGACGAAGCCGAGCGTGTTTATAAAGCGCAAGGCTTGCAAGCCTTTTCCGATAGTGAGCGAGCCGCCGCCAAACAGCCGCTGATGGGCGGTCCATTCAAACCGTTCTTACAGGCGCTACATCAATTGCAGCAGGCGTTTTCGGCCGAGCAATCGCCCATTCGCACGGCGTTGGTAACAGCGCGCTCGGCGCCCGCGCATGAACGCGTTATTCGCACCTTGCGGGCGTGGAATATTCGCATCGATGAAGCGTTGTTTTTAGGCGGTATGCCAAAGGGCGAATTTCTCGGCGCGTTCGGTGCCGATGTATTTTTCGACGATCAACTGGGTCATTGCGATTCTGCGAATCAACACGTGGCGACGGGGCATGTTCCGCACGGCGTGGCTAACGTTCGGTGATCAAATAAACGGCTTCGAGCATTAGCGAGTTATAGCTAATTAACATTTTGTTGCAGTAAAAATTCGTTTTTCGATGTAAATGCGCTATGTTTGGCTATAACGGATCGCTCACTCGTAACTAAAGCCGTAAATGTGCGGCCATCCAGAATAGAGCGAATTCCTTTAATAAAATAATTGTCTACGGCTGACTAGGAGGGCGCAATGAAGTTACAACAGCTTCGTTATATCTGGGAAGTGGCCCATCACGAACTCAATGTCTCCGCTACGGCGCAGAGTCTTTACACCTCGCAACCCGGTATTAGTAAACAAATTCGCCTGCTTGAGGACGAGTTAGGCGTGGAGATTTTTTCGCGCTCGGGTAAGCATTTGACGCGCGTTACCCCGGCTGGCGAAGCGATTCTTAAAACCGCTGGCGAGATTTTGCGCAAGGTCGAAAGCATCAAACAAGTCGCGCAGGAGTTTAGTAACGAGAAGAAGGGCAGCCTTTCTATCGCGACTACGCACACGCAGGCGCGCTATGCATTGCCGCAAGTCATCAAAAGCTTCATCAAGAAATTTCCCGATGTTGCCCTGCATATGCATCAGGGCACGCCGATGCAGATTTCAGAGTTGGCTGCCGATGGCACCGTCGATTTCGCCATCGCGACCGAAGCGCTGGAGCTGTTCAGCGATCTGATTATGATGCCGTGCTACACCTGGAATCGCTGCGTGATCGTGCCGAAAGGTCATCCATTGGCGCAGGTGGCCAAATTATCGCTGGAAGATGTCGCCGCACATCCGATCGTGACTTATGTGTTCGGATTTACCGGTCGCTCCAAGCTCGACGAAGCATTTATGGAGAAAGGGCTGGTGCCGAAGGTGGTGTTTACCGCCGCCGATGCCGACGTTATCAAAACGTATGTGCGACTCGGTCTGGGCATCGGCATCGTCGCGCATATGGCGGTCGATCCTGAGCTCGACAGCGATTTGGTTGCACTTGATGCCAGCCATTTATTCTTGCCGAGCGTCACTAAAATCGGTTTTCGTCGCGGTACTTTTTTACGCGGTTTTATGTACGACTTCATTCAAATGTTCGCGCCGCACCTCAAGCGCGAACTGGTCGAAGAAGCCTATCAGCGCCATACCAAAGCCGAACTTGATGAGCTGTTCGAACACATCGAACTTCCTGTTTATTAATTCGCGTGTTTACTCAGGCAGATACTTCGGGTTTGCCTGAGATTCTTAAATTCCGCCACATTGCCTTGACTGTGACTTCCCGGTAGTCTTGCCGCCTGTTTTTTTGCCCTATTTTTACCTTATTTTTTTAGGAGCGGTCCGTGGAAATTGCCTGTTTAGACCTTGAAGGTGTACTGGTTCCGGAAATCTGGATCGCGTTTGCCGAGAAAACGGGCATCAAGGAATTGCGTGCCACGACGCGCGATATTCCCGATTACGACGTGTTGATGAAGCAGCGTTTGCGCATTCTCGACGAGCACAATCTCGGTTTGCCGGACATTCAGGCGGTCATCGCCGAAATCAAACCGCTCGAAGGTGCTAAAGAGTTTATCGACTGGCTGCGCGAGCGTTTTCAAGTCGTGATTTTGTCGGACACCTTTTACGAGTTCGCGCAGCCCCTCATGCGGCAACTCGGCTTCCCAGCACTGCTGTGTCACAAGCTTGAAACCGACGAGAAAGGGCGCGTGGTGAATTACAAATTGCGTCAGGCTAATCCAAAGCGGCAATCAGTATTGGCGTTTAAAAGTTTGTATTACCGCGTTATCGCCGCCGGCGATTCCTATAACGACACGACGATGTTGGCCGAGGCCGACGCCGGCATTTTGTTTCATGCGCCGGACAACGTGATTCGCGAGTTTCCGCAATTCCCTGCCGTGCAAACCTTTGAGGATTTGAAGAAAGAATTTCTCAAAGCCAGCGTGCGCGAATTGATTTTGTAGAACCGATTTCTAAAAAAGGCCGGTTTATCCGGCCTTTTTTATGCCTGCTTTTTATGCAGCGATTGCATTTAGCTGCGGCGCTAAAACGGGCAATACGCCGCTCAGTATTCTGACTTTTCGACGCTTGGTTGGGCTGAAAGGGGATCGATCCGATTGCCTCACCCGGAAGTGCTGCCTTGTCGCGGTAAGTGAAGAGCAGGGTGTGGCGATGACAGTGGCAAGCCCGTACGGTTTCATCGATCTGTAATACGCCTTTGTGCCGCATCTTTGCTATAGTTTGCCGCGCTGTGACAGTGACTTAAACGTCGCAATCAGCTGCGGCTCTGCGCCCGGCTTGCAAATATCGGTTTCCGTTACAGCTTTAAAAATTCGGAACGAGCTTTCGCATCATCTTTCGCAACAACAAGAAAACGCCGGCACCGTCTCTTGCGGCCCGATGCCTAATTAGTTCGTTGGTTTGTTGCAATGGACTCGTACAGTGAACAAGTAAACGTGAATCTGCCACCCCGGTGGCGTTCACCCTGGAGCTGTTTATGCTGACCAAGACCAATACCGTATTGACCGATGGCGTCAAGATCGCTGATCTAATCGACGTCGAAAACCGCGAAGTTTCCATGCGTCTGCTGTCTGATCGTGAAGTTTACGAGCTGGAGTTGGAACGTATATTCGGGCGCACCTGGCTGCTGCTTGCGCATGAAACTGAAATCCCGAAATCCGGCGATTTCGTTGTGCGCGACATGGGTGAAGACCAAGTGATCGTTTCGCGCGATCGCCAGAACAACGTCAATGTCCTCCTCAATATCTGCCCGCACCGCGGCATGCGCGTATGCATGACCGACAACGGCAATGCGCCGATGCACCGTTGTATCTATCACGGTTGGGCGTTTCGTCCCGATGGCAGTTTCATCGGCGCGCCGATTGAGCGCGAGCAGATGCACGGCAACATCCGTTCGAAAGAAGAGCTCGGCCTGAAAAAAGCGCGCGTTCAGCTCTACGGCGGCTTGGTTTTCGCGACCTGGAATGAAGACGGCCCTACGTTGGAAGAGTTTTTCGGCGAATCGAAGTTTTATTTCGACATGCTGTTGTGCCGTACCGATGGCGGTCTCGAAGTGCTCGGCCCACCGCAGCGCGTGACGATGGATGCCAACTGGAAAACCGCCGGCGAACAATCGGCCAGCGACGGTTTTCATACGCTGACACTGCACCGTTCGCTGATGGAAATCGGCCAGATGGGTAGTAGCTCGATCGATGACATTTATGCCAATGCTCCAGGTATGTACGGCGTCGATATCAGCTGCGAGCAAGGCCATTCGCTGCGTTGTATTCCGGCCGAAACCACGTTTTCGATGGTAATGGGTTCGGACATCAGCAAGCTGTCGCCGGAAGAGCGTCTGAAAATATTGCCGCCCCCGGGCATCACCCAAGAGTTGTTGCCACAGCTGCAAAAACACTTATCGCCCGATCAAATGCGCTTGTTGGCGTTGTCGCCACCGCAAGTCGGCGGGATGTTCCCGAACGTCGGAGTGCTGTTTATCTACGCACCGGGTCGCGATGGCAACTTCGTTGGCGCCCTTGGCCTGCACGCGTTTGTGCCGAAAGGTCCGGACAAGTTCGAGTACTACACCTGGCTGTTTGCGGAAAAAGACACGCCCGACGAAGTTAAACGCGCGATGCGCGTGGCTGGTATCTACAACATCGGCACCACCGGCACTATCGAGCAGGACGACTCGGACACCTGGCCGCATATGTCACGCAACTCACGCGGCATGGTGGGGCGCCAACAGACCATGAAATATCAGGCGCTGACTGGCGAGAACAAACCCGAGGGTTGGCCTGGCGGCGGTTATGTTTACGATGGCTTCACAAAAGACGATACGCAGTGGAATTGGTGGCAGGCCTATCGCAAATTGATGGTCGACTAAACCCAATCGCAACGCTGAATTATCGAGGATAACTTGCAATGAATACTGTTGTTGCCAACATCGCGGATTCCAAAACAGAAAGCGATGCGAAACAAAAGCGCGTGCGTGTCGGCTCGCCGTTATACAACGAAGTTTTAGAGTTTCTGTACGAAGAAGCCGCTCTTCTGGATGATCTGAATGTGGTTGCGTGGAGCGAATTACTTGCAGAGGATTTGTTATATACCGCGCCGCTGCGATTAACGCGTTTGAATGTCGATCGCATTAAAACGATTGATCGCACGATGAATCATTACGAAGACGATTATTTGTCGATCATGGCGCGCGTTGAACGCCTGAAGGGCAAAAGTGCTTTCGCGGAAGATCCACCTTCGCGCACGCGCCGTTTAATTACGAACGTGCGCGTGCGTAAAACCGATAATCCCGATGAGTTCGAGGTGATCAGTTACATTTTGCTGACTCGCAACC
>JAQGNY010000049.1 GCA_028293825.1 Verrucomicrobiaceae bacterium | reverse complement strand
GTCGCCCATATCACTACCGGCACTAAAGGCAATTTTTTCCACCCTGCCAATAATACAGTCAAAGAAACAATAATGAAGTTACCCAGCGAAACCGGCTCTAAAAAAACAGAAGATGCGCGCGGCCAATTGGTGAAGGCGAGAAAAAAACGCTCTCCCGGACGAGTACCGCTAACGAATAGATCGGAGTTGGTGTTCCAGAAATCTGCTTCGGTGAAGCCGCGCGAGTTTATATAATATTGTTTGATGTTTAGTAAGCCGTAATAAATATCGGGAAATAAAATTTCGACGATCCCAATTGCAGCGATAGCAAGCGTAACGTAGTAAACCAATTTATAAGGTTGTGCTCGCGAGGACAGGCCCAGGCAGATAAAAACGAAAATAATAGCGAGATCGCGCATTGACTTTAAATCGAATGCCTCTGCATACGCAAATCGCAGCAGCGTAAAAACAAAGCACCCTACATAAACAAGAAGAACAAATACCTGATCACGCACTAAACCCTGCTTTAAAACCCAGGCCATCGCGGACGCCATTAATAAAATTTCGCACAGCGCCACATACGACGGCGAAATATTGATCCCGTGCGCATTAATAAATGCCAAAACCCAATTAAAAAATAGGGCACCCCAAACCACCAGCGCAGCACCCGGCAACTCAGCTGAGCGTTTCAATTTAGTTGCCACCTTCTCGAATATTTTGTTGAGGGCACACCAGCGTCAAAATCATGAGTCACCATATGAGGCGCGCGCGTGTATTCGACTTAATGCAACCCGCGCTAGGAAGAGCGGAATACCAATTACGTAGCGAGCAAATAATCGCCGGGGTTCATTGGCAAGGCGATATAACCATTCAAGCCCAAGATCGCGAATCCATGCCGGCGCGCGAGCAAAGCGCTGCGCCGCAAAATCAACGATCGCGCCGCCACACACAATAAGCGCAGGCCCAATTGCCGCATTTTTTAATGCCCGCGCAACTTGTTCCTGCTTTGGCATTCCCATCGCGAGAAGAATTAATTTAAACGATTGCGCATGTTCAGCAGCGGCATCGCAATAGACGTTCGCTTGCTGGAAACCATCAACTAACGCAACGCCACCTTTATGATCACCCGCGAGTGCAGCGGCACCGCGACTCAACCAAGGCTCAGCAGTGCCAAAAATCAACAATGGCTTGGTCGGATGTTGCTGTAAATAAACCTGAACCAGCGCCGGAATAAAATCCGTTCCATTCATGTTGAGGCCGGCAACTTTGCCAAGAATGGACATCGCCAACTTCAGACCTATGCCATCGCGCAAAATAATATCGGTATCTAAAAAGGCAGATCGAAATTCATCATTGCCAACCAACAAATTACCCGCATGTTGATTTAGAAAATCAAGGGTCAGCGGTTTTGGCGACGCGGGATGCAGTAACGTTTCGAGCAACTGCTCGCGCTCGTCATTTGTGTTGATGATGTGTATGCGCTCGATCGCATGCCGCAGAGCACCTAAGTCAGGCATCGTAAGCCGCCGCAAATAACTTGGCCACGGTATCCCAAGAGTATCCCGCTGCAAATTCCTCGCAGCGTTCAGTCTGTGCTATTAAATAGTTCGAAATCGCTTTGGAAACTGCACTTGCAAAACTACTTTCATTAAAATCAAACAGCGCCCCAAGTCCGACTCCATTAATAAAATGGCGAAATGAAGGAATATCGCTAAGCACTGGAATCAAACCGTAAGACATCATTTCTGGAACGGTAAGACCGAAGCCTTCGTACGTCGATGCGCTGACCACGAAGCGGCTGCGCTCGATCAGCGAACATATTTTTGCATCATCCGGATTAGGCACGACAGTAACCGCCGATTCGCCACCAAGCTGTTTTACAACTGCGTTAATTTCATCGACATTGCCGGTATCTGCTCGCCCGGCTATGTAAAGATGTAGTGAGCTATCGCTACGTTGCGCGGCAACAAACCAGCGCACCAAATTTACTAGGTTTTTATTTTCAGAAAACCGCCCCAAGCATAAAAACCCATTGCCGTCCGCACGACTTTTAACGTCGCCAAATTTACGCAGACGCACGCCATTTTCAATGACTTTTACACCGTGTACGATCGGCTCGAATAAGACCTGATCGGAGTATGAACTCGCCACCACTACCGCCACCTTCGATAGGGAGAACGGCGTGACGGTGCGAAAGAATAATTGCTTCACCCAATACAGCGTGCGCGTATGAAAGATTCCACCATGCGTGGAAACAATCAATTTGGCTTTTAATAAACCGATTCGTTTGCGAAAGGACAAATAATCAACAAAAAAATCAATGGCGTGAATATGGACTACATCCGCATCACCCAAATAATCGCTAACACGCGGTGCGATTGAGTAACGCTGCGATCCAACAAATTCGACACGGTGTATTTGCACACCATCGATCACTTCTGTACTTTGCAGCTTTTGACCATTCTGAAAATTGGTATCCAACGTAACAACACTGACTTCATTACCGGCATTTTTTTGCGCTGACACGAGGTTACGCACGAAATCTTCCAGCCCGCCAAAAGAGGGATGGTATTGCCTAACCACATGTACGATGCGCAATGTCTATTCCTATCAAATTGAGGCGGTTACTTTCATCGCATTACGACGCAGCAATACACGCTTTAAGAGACGCTGTATTGGCGGCTCAACATATTTAGCGACACACCATGTGGGCAACACAATTATGCTCAACGCCACAAAAGGAAGCAGCTCGAACGGGACGCGCCCAGCGAAATACTCGTATGAGCCGCGAATAATACCGCGGCCCAATGAATCATTTAATAAATACAGCGGATAGCTTATAAATCCAAAAAATAAAAATAACTTCATTCTGCAAACTTTTTGGAACCACGGTGCCGTAAACGCCAAATAAACTATTAATACAATCACCAGCGCTGCAACGCTCGCGCCCCACTCGCCCAAGTTATAAACAAGGGCATTACCCACAAGCAGAAATGCCAAATAAATATGTTGCTTAAACTCGAACAAGTACACATACATACCCAATAAAAACCAGGGCAACTGATACCCCAAAAGTGCTTTGGCAAAAAGCGCCTCACCTTTCGATGTATAAGCCGTCATCCATAACTGGGTAATCTGAAACAAGCAGAGCAGAACAATCGACAAAAACATTAGCGTAAAAAACGATTTGCGCTGACCTAATAAAAAATAAGCGGCACCAAACATTAAATAAAAACGAAACTCAATATACAGGGTCCAAAACCCTCTTTCGAGCCCGTCCGTCGGGATGCCGGAAATTCCTGAAACTAAATGCGCGCCCAGAAAAGTCAAACCTGGAAATACATCGATCAAACGGGGAATGCCGCCCGGTCGATACGGCACAAAATAAGACGCCGCTGCAATGATCAACGTGCAAATGAGCATCGCCGGAAATAAGCGAATCCATCGACGCAATATAAATTGAGTGAAGTTTGCCGTCTTATCGAGCGTCATGAAAATAACGTAACCCGATATTACGAAAAACAACTGCACACCAAAATCGCCGTAACGTAATGGCGTGTGTACGTTGTAAAACTCCGAGCGCGGCACATGCTCAACCTGAGCAAAATAATGCAAACACACCACCATCAATATGGCGAACCCGCGCAAGCCATCGAGAAAATCTAATCTGTGCTGATTTATCATCGCCGCGTCCTTGTCCGCGCATCTGATAAAAGATATTACAGCCACCGATTTAATTAATTTGGGAGCAAGCGCTCAGCCCTTGCTGATTAATCCCACTATTTCAACTGGCCTCAGCGGCCACAAAATTGAGCATATTTTGTGAAATGGCTCGCCACGATAAATTTGGCTCGAAATAGCTTTCGCGACCTTCTTGAAGTGCCTCGGTAAGCGCAACTACCAAACTGTCATTGGTGTCGTAGCAAAAAACCCTACCCAATTTGCGCCGCTGCAATTCATCCGTTTTCAGGGCCACCACGGGAATGCCCGCCGCCAAATATTCATAAAGCTTCATGGGACTGCGGCCCATATTGGCCTGGGTTGGAAGCAATAACAGCAAACCCACATCGGCATGCTGCAAATAAGCTGGCACCTGGTGGTACGGCCTAGAGCCTAAGAAGTGCAGATTCTCAACTTCGTTGAAGCGCGTGACTTCTTCCGCACTGGCTATACCGATCACATAAAAATCGACATCGGGTTTTGAGCGCGCAGCGAATAGCAACGCATCAAAATCAAAGCGAAAATCCAACGCGCCGACATAGACACATTTTTTTCGCGCACTGCCTTCATATTCCACAGGGCAAGGCTGCGGTGTCGAAAATGTTTCGTAATCAACACCGTTAACCAATACCAAGCCCGGCTTTTTCACATCGAATGTTTTATTTAAAAAGCTTAAGACGGGGCCCGAAGTGGCAACGATGGCATCGCAGTTGTCCAGCAAGTGCGATTCAAGCTGCCGCCAATTTTTCAACCCCATCTGACTGTAAATATCGGTAGGGCGATAAACCAATTTTGTGTACGACACAAAACGGAGTAATCCAATTAATTTCGGATCGTCCACTAGAACCAGATCAAAATTATCGACGCCGATTTTTTTAGCCTGCCGCGTAGTATCGCAACGGCCGGCAAACGCGACATCAAAACCTTTATAGATCAACAAGCCGGACGGAATAATTGTGCGCGGCACATAGGCGTAAAGATTTTCCATCACATGCTGCAGCTTTCCCGCGCGCTCCATGCGACCGCGCACCGATTCAAACTTCAAATAATGCAACGGCGTCACAGGTGTCGAAATATAAAGCACGGTATGTCCGGCTTGAGCAAGATGCTCAGCCAGATGATGACTGCCCACGCGGAACAAGCTGTCCCAGTACGAGTGGCTAAGAAATAAAATATTCATTGGGTATCACGCAGTTGATTCATCCTGAAAAGCGCCCATGCAAATTTTGTCGTAACGTCCGTGTGACACCACTTCCAAAGCAATGTGCCTGCCACATCCGTAATTTCGCGAAGATTTTAGCGAACTTGAATTGCATGCGAATAGCGAGCGGAATTGCTTCTTGCTCAAAACGCGACTGACCAATCGAAGACGGCTGGAAGTTCTCCAACACCGGAAACGGATAGATCGCTAAATTAGGCACGCCATGATCCCAATACCGATCCATAAACACATCGATGGGATACCGCACTTGCTTACCATGCTGAAGCAGACGAGCAGCACCCTCTTTAGTTAGAACGTACGCCTGCGTACCGAGCGCATAGCCCGTGTAGCGAATTAAATGGCGGTACCGGTCTAAAAACGGCGAAGCCACATATCGCCAACGCGACGGGATTTTTGCAAAGAGCCGTAGATACGCAATATTTAGCTTGCTGAAGTCGTGCCCAATTAAAAAATTCAGGAATGGCCAGTCAACATAAACATCATCTTCTAACACAACCATTTGTTCGTAGTCAGAATCGACAAGCCACTGCCATAACGCGTAATGGCTGGAATAACAACCAAGTTCACCGCCGCGCAAAGTGCGGCCGTGCGTTGCGCGTGTTGCACCGCTGTCGTGCAACAACGAGGGCGCGAGTTGGGTGTGTGCGTCAAAAAACTCCCAAGCAGCCGCATCACCGGGGACGGCACGTGCAAATTGTTCGCGCCGCTGCGCCGCATTCGCCAAACTCACTACCCAAATTTTGGTTTTGCCTTGTCCGGGCATTGATTCCCCTGAGATGGCATCGCCATCGTAAAACCGAGCTGATACCGATTTACCAAAGTGAATTTATATCTCGGCAGCCGCAGAGTTAATCGCCGTATCCGCAAGCGCCAACGCACCTTCGAGCGATTCCGCTTTGCGCGTAGCGGGCCATTGCTGCGTCCACGCTTCATGAAAATTAAAAATCTTACCGATACTGTTATCGAGCAGCACGTCGGGGCGACCGATCAACATACCCAACACATGCGCATGCAATCGATCGGTAACGATGCAGCGCCCCCGCGCTAAAATTTGAATGCCGCGATTCGCGCGCGCCCATGCCAATTTGTTGTACAAACTAAAGGTTAATTCACTGGTATTTTTCAACAACCGGAAGCGAATCAAATTACGCACAATTTTATGTATAACGCGCTCGGTTAAATTTTGCTGCAACCAATCAGTTACGCTGATAGTCAGATTCGACTGCGCGAATAACTGATCATCGACTGGCGAATCGCTCGACTCTTTATCGCTGCGTCGTAAATATAAAACATCCACTTCCGCTGGCGGAGCTTTCAACAGCCCAAGAAAAAATGCGCTATCCGGACAAAACTCGATTGAGGTCTTGAAATTCGCACGCGCGAAATTCAACGAGGGGAAATCCCGCACTAAGAAATGGAAATTGGGGCATCCCTCAACAATACGCTGCGTTTGCGCCAATGCTTTTTCGTCGTCGAAAAAAATGCTTTGTGGCATTTGGATGATGGTGGCGTCGGCGAAGGTCTGCAGCAGATGCTCTCTAAAGCGATGATGATGCGGCCACACTGTGCCGAAATTACCGCCGCCCATAATAATAATTGCCGCGCCTTTATCGATCACTTTGCGCAACTCAGCATCATTGGTATGCCAGCCGGCATCAACATACACAACTTTCTTTTTCAGCTGGTTAAATAATTCGACCTGCCCGAGCCAAATCAAGGAGTCGCCAACATTGCCGGACACCGGATAATCCACCAATGCAATGGTGTCGATACCGTTTAACAGGCGTGTCATTAACGCCAATTGGGCTTTTAACGGCGGAGCGATGATTTCAGCAAAAGCGCTCTCGGTATTTATCTTTACACTCGGATCAAAACTCTCATGCTTTTGGGCGCTGACAACGGCCTGCGTATTCATATCGATAGTCTCCGTGAGCCGGTGCCGAAATGAATTCCGACCATCATCAGTAAAAATGCAACAAGTCCTATGGCAACTTTTTCGATGTCATGGAATTGTATTAGTAATAATTTAATTGCTACCACTACCACCCCCGCCAATACCGCAACGACGGCACCCTTGGTCAAGGCGCGCGCAATATCTTTTACGTTAATCGGAATCCAGTTGCGCATTTTTCGGTATGAAAATGGCGTTGCCAAAATGCCGCCAAGAACCACTGCAGCAACTACACCCTCAATGCCAAAGTTAACGCCGATCAAACAGAGCACCACCAACACAATGGTCTTGGCGATAAGCACAGCAAAATAAGATTTCGAGTCGCCCATTGCCATAAGAACGTAGCCGTTAAAAAAGGCCACGCAATTAACTGCGCCCAACACGCAGAACGAGCGCAGTATCCAAGCCGCTTCAGCCCACTTAGCGCCGAAAGTTAAGACAATCAATTCGGGCGAAAAGATAAAAATGTATACAAAACCCGGCAGTGCAATCGTCGCGACCAATTGGACAAACTGCAAATAAATTTTCTTAACCGCTTCGGGATTATTTTTTTCGCGCGCCATATACGGAACAGCGACATTTGAAAAAACTTTAGACAATAGCTCGATCAACGCCTGGTAGATTTTTTGCCCGACTGAATAATAACCGAGCGCTGCGCTGCCAATAAAATTCCCAATTAAGAAGGTGTCGATGCGCAGATATAAGGTGTCCAGCAAGCGTGCACCGAGTATGTGCTTGCCATACGCATAAGGCTCTTTCAATACTTCGCGATCGAACTTCGGTAGACCTGGATTCCAACGCGAGGCAATAAAAATTAACAATGCATCGATAATTGCTTCAAGCACCTGTTTGACCACAAGCGCCCAAATACCAAATCCGCGATAAGCCATGAACATAGTCACAACGCCGGCGATGCCGCTGGTTAACAACCCGCGATATGCCAACGCTTTGAAGCGCAACCCTTTGCGCATAATTGCTTCCGGCACGCGAATTACCGCAGTGAGCGGAATCGTGATTGCGGAAACAATGAAAAGTGGAACGGCATCGGCGTGCTTTACCAATAGCGGCGCAACCCAAGGCGCCACCATCGCAATTAAAAGCGCAATGGTGCCGCTACTGAATAACTGCGAATAAAAAATCGCCTGATCTTGGCGAGGATTAAGCTCAGTGCGCTGGACAATGTATTCGGCCAAGCCGCCTTCGCCCAACACTTGCATGATCATCAAATAAGCGGCAACTAAACTGAATACACCTAATTCGCTTGGCGTGAGATAACGCGCAGCGACGAAAAATACAGCGAGATTTATAAAGCGGCTTCCCCAGCCACGCACCGCCGACCAGGCGACGCCACTGAGTAATTTCATGACAACCCCAAATATTCCGACCTACATGCGCCCAATTTCAACATGGTTTTAATACGCATTTTTTGAAAATAGCGATAACGGGGTTTTCAATAAGATTTCCACATCGAGCCAAAGAGACCATTTGTTAATGTATTCAATATCCATCTCGACACGCGCCAGCATTTTTTCCAACGTATCGGTTTCGCCGCGCAAGCCATTCACCTGTGCAAGACCGGTCATGCCCGGCTTGATGCGGTGGCGCATCATATAGCATCGGATGTACTGGGAATAAAAACCGTTATGGGCGAGCGCATGGGGCCGCGGACCGACCAACGACATCGTGCCTTCCAGCACATTGAACAACTGCGGCAATTCATCGATCGAAGAGCGGCGAATAAATCGGCCGATTGGAGTAATCCGGCTGTCATTCTTCGAAGCCTGTTGCACGACCGCATCGTTATGCACATACATCGATCGGAATTTCCATACATCAATGATGCGACCATCCCACCCGTGACGCTTTTGCTTGAAAAAGATCGGACCGGGCGATGATAACCAGATGGTGAATGCAATCACTAACATTAATGGACTGAGCATGATTAACGCGCATATCGCGATCACTCGGTCCATTAATGTTTTACCGAATAATTGCGTCTCCGACATCATCGGACTTTCGGATAGCGTAATCAGCGGCAGGCCATTGAGCTCGCGCACCGAATGATTCAGCAGCTGCATATTAAAAATATCCGGCACCCACACCACATCAATTGAAACGCCGGATACATCTTTATAAATTCGCTCGACCATCTGTGCGCAGCTAATGGGCAGCGCCAGGTAAACGCGATTGACCTGATGCTTTTCGATAATCTCCATTATCTGGTTAAACGAACCCAAATAATTTACTGCCGCGCTTTTCCATTCGCTCATCGGCGTCGGGGAATCGTCGACAACGCCGATAATTCGATCGGCCATCCAACCGTTCTTGTTGATACTTGTCACCAGGTGCTCGGCAACGCGGGCCGAGCCCATCACCACCGCGCGAATTGGCTGACCGAAATGCACTCGCAGTTTTTGCGAAACCCGGTAGGACAAATGATGTCCGACTAACTGCAGGATGAATCCGAAAACCATCCAGCAAGAAATGACCGCGCGCGAAAAATCTTCGCTAGTTTTGGTGAAGAAGCCAGTTGCGATAACCAAAGCAACAACTAAAACCCAGGACAGGGCTAAGCGTTGCGGACTGTTGCCATCGAAGCGACGAAATACACCGCGCCATTTATAGATCACTAACATTAATAGCCCGGCGATAACGGCCATCGAACGATATTCGTTGCGAACTTCACCGTCGCGCCACCATGCCAGCGCCATCAACACGCCAGCAGAACTAATGATGCTTAATACAATTTGTAAATGATGCAAAATCGTATCGTGATTTTGTAAAAGACGCCGAGGACGCCGTGAAGAGGGAGATGAAAAGGGAAAAATATCTATGTTTGCGTGGATTTCATGAATACCCATTGACACTCTCCCAACCCCGCGTGATCACGCGCTTGCTCCATAACGAAAACGTTAGTGAATGGAGAGCAATTACTCTGCCAATGAAATTTGAACCGTTCATCATTTTAAAAGGGAATGAGCCAGATTAAAGTGGATTTTCATTTTTTAGCGGGATTGCTCACAGTTTTCGATGTAAAAACTATTACCGCTGCTAATTTAAATTTCGTCAAAATCTTAATTCAACTTAAAGCCTTCGCTACCGCTGCCTTGATTTAATCCAGCCCGCACTATCTATGAGCGCAACTGCATTACTGTGCCCCATTAGCAGCATCGCCGCAGCAATAAGGCAAATATCCGGCCATTCATAGTAACGATGCGATAAACGGTAGTTTGATTGTAGGAAAGGAGTTAAATTTACGTGCTAATTATTTCAATAAGTATTACGGCAAGATGAGTTCTATCCAATCAAACTTCTTCGCGCAGGCAAATTTGCAGCGATATCTTAAGCGGCAATGGCCAGGCCATCTTTTGAGTATTGTCAGTGGTGCTCTAATTACGCTCTCGCTAGCGCCATTTAATTTCTGGCCAGCGGGAATCATTGCGTTGGTGTTGTTGCATCGATTACTTGATCACGTGGATGTTAAAAAAGCGGCGAAGCGTGGTTGGTTCTTTGGCGCCGGGATGTTTCTAAGCGGCACTTCTTGGCTGTACGTAAGCATACACGATTACGGCGATGCCTCGGTATTATTCGCCGGATTTCTAACGACCTCGTTCTGTCTTTTACTCGCGTTAATGCATGCGATGCTGGGGTACGGCTACGTGCGCTGGGTGCGCGAATCAGCAGCCGGACGCTGGTTAGGTTTTGCCGCGTGGTGGGTTTTGTGGGAGTGGGTGCGCTATTGGTTATTGACCGGATTCCCCTGGCTTTACGTTGGCTACGCGCATCTAACGACGCCACTCAGCGGCTTCGCGCCAGTTACTGGCGTACTCGGAATTAGTTTTGTCGTCGCCTTAACCGCAGCGACATTAACACTCCTCTTACAGAACATTCGTCGAGCTAAACCGCTCGTCGCCTGCGCTTCGTTATGGCTGATCGCATTGGCGCTGCAGCAAGTGCAGTGGACCACGCCAACCGATCGGCATGCCTCAGTTGCGTTGGTGCAAGCCAATATTCCGCAATCGATGAAATGGGACCCGCAACAATTTCGCGATACGCTCGATCTGTACCGCACGCTCAGCGCGCCGTTGTGGCAACAAGCCGATATTGTGTTTTGGCCAGAGGCTGCCATTCCAGCTTTTTACGATCGCAGCCGCTCATTTTTCGACGAACAGGCAGCGCTAGCACAGCAATACGGTCACACGCTTATCGCCGGGGTGCCGTATCGAACCGAGCCCACCTCCGCCGAGCCGGATGGCGGCATGTTTAATAGCGCGGTTGCGCTTGGCAATGGCAGCGGCGTCTACCACAAACAACATCTCGTCCCGTTTGGCGAATACGTGCCGCTGGAATCGACACTACGCGGCCTGATTCAATTTTTCGATTTGCCAATGTCCGACTTTCAAGCCGGCCCCGCCGACCAAGCGCCGTTGCGCGCTGGCAACCTGACCTTCGCTCCCTATATTTGTTACGAGGTGGTTTACGGCGATCTGGTACGTCATGCGCGCGCCGATGTGTTGCTGACTATTAGCAATGACGCGTGGTTCGGCCATTCGATCGGCCCGCTACAACATCTGCAGATGGCGCAGATGCGCGCATTGGAGCTGGGCCGCTACATGGTGCGCGCGACCGGCAACGGCGTGACGGCCATTATCGACAATAAAGGCCGCATCACAGCGCGGGCGCCGCAGTTCGAACGCACCGTGCTCACCGGCGAAGTACAAGGCTTTGCCGGCCTCACGCCGTTTGCGCGCTTCGGCTCATGGCCGCTGCTTGGATTTTGCGCGCTGATCATTGTCAGCGGCGGTCTGGTCCGCAGGCTCTCATGGAAGCCGCACTGATTCGCTCGCCCGGCTTGCTCCAGCGAATAGCCGCTTGCCCCGGCCAAATAGATAGTCACGCAAGTGCTTTAAAGAACCTTCGCCTTCGCCTGCGCCGGCCTCAGCTGATAGAATCCCCGCCTTCTTTACGCCCACCCGCAGCCAATTAGTAGACGTCGCCAATGGAAGAGATTTACCAGCCGCAGCTCATCGAACAACAAGCCCAACAGTTCTGGCAGCAGAACGAGAGCTTTCGCGTCAGCGTCGATCACAGCCGCGAGAAATATTATTGCCTGGCGATGTTCCCGTACCCGAGCGGCAAACTGCACATGGGACATGTGCGCAACTACACGATCGCCGATGTGATCGCTCGCTATCAGCGCATGCTCGGCAAAAACGTGCTGCAGCCAATGGGTTGGGATGCGTTCGGGCTGCCAGCAGAAAACGCCGCGGTGAAAAACAACGTCGCGCCGGCGAAATGGACCTACGAAAATATCGATTACATGCGCGGCCAATTGCAGCGCCTGGGTTTCGGCTACGACTGGTCGCGCGAGCTGGCCACCTGCAAGCCCGATTACTACCAGTGGGAACAATGGTTCTTCACACGGCTGTACGAAAAAGGTCTGGTCTACAAAAAAACCTCCGCCGTGAACTGGTGTCCGCACGATGAAACCGTTCTCGCCAACGAACAGGTCATCGATGGCTGCTGCTGGCGCTGCGATACCAAAGTCGAGCGCAAAGAAATTCCGCAGTGGTTTATCAAGATCACCGCCTACGCCGACGAACTGTTAGCCGCGCTCGACACGCTCACCGACTGGCCCGAGCAAGTAAAAACCATGCAGCGCAACTGGATCGGCCGCAGTGAGGGCGTCGAAATGCGCTTTGCATTGACGCAGTCGATCATTGGCGTTGCGGACGGCTTCGATATTTACACCACGCGTCCCGACACGCTGATGGGCGTCACCTACGTCAGCCTCGCCGCCGAACATCCGATTGCGCTCGCCACCGCGTCTCTCGCTGCTGAGAACGGCAATCCGGCACTCGCCGCGTTTATCCAGGAATGCAAAACCTCATCCGTCGCCGAAGCCGATATGGCAACGATGGAAAAGAAAGGCATGGATACAGGCCTGAAGGCACTGCATCCGCTGACCGACCGAGAAATTCCGGTGTGGATCGCCAACTACGTGCTAATGGAATACGGCACCGGCGCGGTGATGGCCGTGCCGGCACACGATCAGCGCGACTGGGAATTTGCCAAAAAATACGAGCTGCCGATCGAACAGGTAATCGCGCCGGCCGATGACTCGCCCTGCGATATCGCCCATGCCGCGTACACCGACAAAGGCGCGCTGATTAATTCGGATGTATTCGACGGCTTAACCTCGCAAGACGCGTTTTACGCCATCGCCAAAGAACTTGAGTTGAAAGAACTCGGCCGCATCAAGGTGAATTACCGCCTGCGCGACTGGGGCGTTTCGCGCCAGCGCTACTGGGGCGCGCCGATTCCAATGTTCAATTTGCCCGAGGGCGGCGAAATTCCGGTGCCCGCGCATAAGCTGCCCGTGTTGCTGCCGGAAGACGTGCAAATGGACGGCGTGCAATCGCCGATCAAGCGCGATTCTACTTGGCGCAAAACCGAATTGGACGGCAGAGCGCTCGAGCGCGAAACCGATACCTTCGATACCTTCATGGAATCGAGCTGGTATTACGCGCGCTTCACCTGCCCCGACTTTAAAGACGGCATGCTCGACAAAGAGGCCGCTAACTACTGGCTGCCAGTCGATCAATACGTCGGTGGTATCGAACACGCGATTCTGCATTTGTTGTACGCGCGCTTTTTCCACAAATTGATGCGCGACGAAGGCCTGCTCGATTGCGACGAGCCGTTTAAAAAATTGCTGTGTCAGGGCATGGTGTTGAAAGACGGCTCGAAAATGTCGAAGTCGAAAGGCAACACTGTCGACCCGCAGGAATTGATCGAGCAGTACGGCGCCGACACCGTGCGGCTATTTATTATGTTTGCCGCGCCGCCGGAGCAATCGCTCGAATGGTCGGATTCTGGGGTCGAGGGCGCGCATCGCTTTTTGCGTCGCTTATGGAAACTGGTACATACGCATGTTCAGGCTGGCGCCGTGCCCGCTCTGGACATCGCAGCGCTAACGCCCGATCAATTGGATTTGCGCCGCAAACTGCACGAGACCATCGCCAAAATCAGCGACGACTACAGCCGCCGCCTGACCTTCAACACCGCGATTGCGGCAGCGATGGAGCTGAGCAACGACCTCTCCAAGATCGCCGAACACAACGGCCAATGGCTCGCACTCGAACGCGAAGTTTTGCAAACCATCGTGCAATTGCTGGCGCCGATCGTGCCGCATATCAGCCATCGGCTGTGGCAGGAACTGGGCAATCGCAATTCACTAATCGATGCACCGTGGCCGCAAGTTGACACCAATGCACTGCAGCGCAGCAGCATCGAATTAGTCGTGCAAATTAACGGCAAAGTGCGCGGCAAAATCGAAGTCGCCGTCGATACGCCGAGTGCTGAAATCATCGCGCTGGCACTCGCGCAGGAAAGCGTCCAAAAATTTATCGCCGGTAAAGAAATTGCGATGAGCAAGGTCATACCCGGAAAACTCGTCACCTTTGCAGTGAAATAATTGATGAAAACTTTTCTTCGCCTCAGCGTTTCGTTGTTCGCCTGCCTCGCCATCGCCGCCTGCGGCTTTCATTTGCGCAATAACGCGACACTACCCAGCGCATTGGAGCCGATTTTTATCGGCGGCGCCGCCGGCAATGGGCCGCTCGCGCAGGCATTGCGCTATCAACTCACCAACTCCAACACGAAAGTGACGCAGCGTTCGGCCGAAGCCAATTACCAATTAATTTTGCTCAGCGAAAAGCAGCAGCAACGCATTATCTCGTTGGATCGTCGCGGCCTTGCGGCGGAATACGGCATCACCACGATTGTCGAATTCGAACTGCACGATAAAGCCGGGCAACGCGTGCTCGGACCGCAGACCATTGAAGAGCGCCGCACCATCACCAACAATCCCGACAATGCATTAACAACCTCGCAAGATGTAGGCTTAGTACGCACTGACATGGATCAGGTATTGGCTTCGCAAGTTGTGCGGCGTTTAGGCGCGTATGCGAATCACCAATTGCCGGCGAAAAAAGCTGAGAACGCAGCCCAGCAGATAGAACCGCAAACGCCACCAGCGCCAGCTAATTAATTCGTCATGCGACTGCGCGCCGATCAACTCGAAAAAAATATCGCGCAAGCGCTCGCTCCGATTTATTTAATTTCCGGCGATGAGCCGCTGTTGGTGCAGGAATGCGCGGACACATTGCGCGCCGCCTGCCGCAAACAGGGTTTTAGCGAGCGCCAGGTTTTTCACATCGACAACAGTTTCGATTGGAACACGCTGCTGAATGAAACGTCGGCGATGTCATTATTTGCCGATAAAAAATTAATCGAATTGCGTATGCCCAATGGCAAGCCCGGCGATGCCGGTACGGGCGCGCTCGAACATTACTGCGCGAGCACCAATGCCGATACGGTGCTGATGATTCTGTGCAACAAACTCGACAGCAGCGCGGCGCGTGCAAAATGGCACAAAGCGGTCGACGCTTGCGGCGTCACCATTCCACTGTGGCCAATCGAACCGGCGCAGTTACCGCGCTGGATCGAACAGCGTTTGCGCTCGAAGGGTCTGAGCGCAACGCCCGATGCCATCGCCCTACTCGCCGAGCGCGTGCAGGGCAACTTATTGGCGTGCGTGCAGGAAATAGAAAAATTGCAGCTCTACACCGATGCCACGCATTTCGATGTCGAGACGGTCGAGCTGACCGTCGCCGACAGTGCGCGCTACGACGTGTTCACCACCATTGATCAATTGCTGTTGGGGCAAACCGCGAACGCATTGCGCGCGCTCGCTGGCCTGCGCGGCGAAGGCGAAGAGCCGCCGGTAATTTTATGGGCGCTGACCAAAGAATTGCGCACAGTATATAAATGCACCGAGCTGATCGAACAAGGTCAGACGATTGATCGCGCCATCGACAGTGCTGGCGTGTGGGATAAACGCAAGCCGTTAATCCGCGCTGCACTGCAGCGGTTATCGCGCACTAAAACCGCGAAATTATTGCGGCTCGCGCAAAAAATCGACGCCGCCGTAAAAGGCGCAGCGCCGGATAATCCGTGGATTTTGATGGATCGTTTGGCTGTCGGCATCAGCAAATAATTTTTCCTTTCACGCTCAGCTATTTTTCTTCTCGAATTATTTTCGACAACGATCAGTGCCATGACAATAGATCGCACCCCCGCCAAGCAGGTCAGTAAATTATTACGCAGCTTGGGCGATGCCGATGCTGCCGAACGCGCGCAACGGTTTTTCAAAACGGCAAAAGGTGAATACGGCGAGCGCGATAAATTTATCGGCTTATCCGTACCTGTTATTCGCGCGCACGTTAAACAATTCAGCGAACTGCCGCTCGACGACATCATCGTCTTACTGCAATCGCCGTTCAACGAGGAGCGCGTATTCGCGTTGCTCAGCTTGAGCAACCGCTTCACAAGCGGCGATGAAGAATTGCAAAAAACGATTTACGAATTATTTTTGCAGCATCGACAGCATGTAAATAATTGGAATCTGGTCGACAGCTCCGCTGCGCCCATAGTCGGTGCTTATTTGCACGGCCGCGATAAAGCGATCCTGTATGAACTGGCTGTATCGTCGATTATTTGGGAACGGCGCATCGCAATGATCGCGGCGTTTTATTTTATTCGCGCCAACGATTTTAGCGACGCACTAAAAACTGCCGCGCTGCTGCGCGACGACACGCACGATCTGATTCATAAAGCGGTGGGTTGGATGCTGCGCGAAATCGGCAAGCGCGATACCGATGCGGAAAAGAAGTTCTTGAAAAAGCATTATCGAAAAATGCCACGCACGATGCTGCGCTATGCGATCGAAAAATTTCCCGAACACGAACGGCTGGCTTATCTCGCGGGAGAAATCTAAACGAATTTACGGCGCATGCTGCGCGCCGCAACAACGTTTAAATTATTTCAGCAGACTTAAATCGACTTGTTTATCGGCGTGATACGACGAGCGCACCAGCGGACCGCTGGCGACACTTTTAAAACCCAGCTCATGCGCGATGCGACCGAACTCATCGAACTCGTCCGGCGTTACGAAACGCGAAACCGGCAAATGCTCGCGGCTTGGTTGCAAATATTGGCCGAGCGTAATCATGTCGATGTTGTGCGCGCGCATATCGCGCATCACCTGAATTAATTCGTCGCTGGTTTCGCCAAGGCCGAGCATCAGACCGGATTTGGTCAGCACATCGGGACGGCGCTCTTTATATTTTTTCAGCAACAACAACGACCACGCGTAATCGGAACCGGGACGCACCTTGGTGTACAAACTCGGCACCGTTTCCAAATTGTGATTGAACACATCGGGCGCTCCACTTTCGAGAATATCGAGCGCCACATCCATGCGGCCGCGAAAATCCGGTACCAGCACTTCGATGCGAATACCGGGCGACAATTCGCGCGTGTGGCGAATACAGTCGGCAAAATGCTGCGCGCCGCCGTCGCGTAAATCGTCGCGGTCGACCGACGTTACGACGACGTACTTCAATTTCATTTCTGCGATGGCGAGCGCCAGATTTTTCGGCTCGTCAACGTCAAGCGCATTCGGACGGCCATGCGCCACATCGCAGAACGGACAACGGCGCGTGCAGATTTCACCCATGATCATAAAAGTCGCGGTGCCGCCGCTGAAGCACTCGCCGATATTCGGGCACTGCGCCTCTTCGCAAACCGAAGCCAATTTGTGTTGGCGCAAAATACTTTTGATGCGCGCGACTTCGGGGCTCGCCGGCATGCGCACGCGAATCCACGACGGCTTGGTCGGCAACTCGACGGTCGGAATAACCTTGATCGGAATGCGCGCCACTTTATCCGCGCCGCGCAATTTTTCGCCGCGCACAACCGGCTTGATCGGCTGGGGTGTGAGCGCTTCCGTGGTGCTGTCAGTCATCGCAATATCTCGTCTGGTTCGCGTGTGTGGGCGCGATAAATCACGCCCCTACCGGTGCCTCCATTCAGTTCTGGCGGCGTGCATTGATCGTATCTGGCTGGATCAAAAATTATATTCGTAGGGCGCGATTTATCGCGCCCTACCGCGTATTCACGACGTAACTATTCGGGTAATCGCGTTTCAATCAAAACCGTACTGGGATCGTAGTCGAGCTGCCCGCACAACGCATCGCTGAGTTGTTGCTCCAGCGTTGCAAGCGTCGGTACGCTCTCGACCAAATCGCGCATCTGCGTCACCTGCAAACCGCTAAAACCGCACGGATTGATGCGCGCGTACGGCTCCAGATCCATATCCACATTCAAGCTCAAGCCGTGAAACGTGCAACCGCGCCGCACACGCAAACCGAGCGCGGCGATTTTCGCGCCGCTCGGCAAATACACGCCGGGCGCATCGGGCTTTGCGGAAGATTCGACGCCGTAACCGGCCAGCACAGAAATAATGCTGTTTTCGATGGCAGTTACCAAGTCGCGCACGCCGAGTTTGCGCCGACGCAAATCAATCAATAAATAGCCGACGATTTGGCCGGGGCCGTGATACGTGACCTGCCCGCCGCGATCGACTTGAATCACCGGAATATCGCCGGGCGCGATGACATGCTCGGCCTTGCCGGCCTGACCTTGCGTGAATACGCGCGGGTGCTGCAGCAACCAGACTTCATCGGGCGTTTCCGGTCCGCGCGTTTCGGTGAAGGTGCGCATCGCGTCCCACACGGTTTGATAATCGGCGAGACCGAGTTTGCGAATTCGCAACTGCATTACCGCATCTCCTGAGTACGCATCAAAGCACCACCTGGACTCGGCCAGATGCTTTTAACTCGTTGAAAAGGGCTTTCAATTGTTCTTCCCCAGTCGCGGTAATGGTCACGCGCACCGACAAATATCGCCCGCCGCTGCTTTCGCGCACATCGATAATTGTTTCATCGATATCGCCGGCGTGGCGACGCAGCACGTCCACCACGAAGTCGCGAAAATCTTCCGCCGCATGACCGACCACTTTCAACGGATAGGCGCACGGAAAAACAATTTTTGGCGGTTCCATATCGACCATAGTCATCACCGACACTTGCATTTGAAAGCTGAAAAGTCGCGTTCGAAAACTGAAAATCGCTACCGCGAAAAGCTTTTACGGTACTCGCGATACCACTGCCACACCTGCCGATAGACCGGACCGATTTCCCCGCTGCCGACAGCCTTGCCATCGAGCTGCGTCACCGCGACCATCTCGCGCGTCGAACTGCTGATCCACACTTCGCTGGCGCTGCTCAACTGCGCGGTGGGCAATGCCTGCTCGCGAAATTCGAGCCCTTTTTGCTGTACCAGTTCGACGATTAAATCGCGCGTGATACCGGCCAAAATCCGATGATCCTTCGCCGCAGTGTACAAAACGCCGTCGGTGACCGCGAACACATTGCTGCTGGCACCCTCGAGCACGACACCGTCGCGCAGCAAAATTGCCTCGCGCGCGCCGGCATGCAGCGCCTGCTGCGTCATCAATACGCCGGCGAGCAGCGATGTGCTTTTGATATCACAGCGCTGCCAGCGAATATCGTCCACCGTTATCACCGCAATCGGCGCCGGCGCTTCTTCAGGCGCAGGCGCCAACACGCGGCTCATCGCGAACACGGTCGGCACGGTCTGCTCAGGAAATTTAAATTCGCGCGTCGCCGCTATGCCGCGCGTGATCTGAATATAAATGGCCTGATCGCCTCCGCCGTAGGCCGCAATCAAGTGCTCGAATATCTCCAGCCATTGCGCGCGCGTCAGCGGCTGCGCGATAGCGGTTTCGCGCAGGCTGTAATCGAGCCGGTCCAGATGTTCGTCGAGCCGAAAACAACGGCCGCCGAACACCGGAATCACTTCATAAACACCATCGCCGAACAAAAAACCACGGTCCATCACCGATATCTGCGCGTGCTCCGCCGGCAGATACTGGCCATTGAGATAAACCGTGGTCATTGGATTTCAGCTCAGCAACTTGGTGACGAACAACACCAGTGCATCCCAAATGCGGTGGAAGATACCGCCCTTATCGACTGCTTCGAGCGCGACCAGTGGCGTCTTGAAAATGGTTTCGCCGTCGAGCGTTACCACCATTTCGCCGACAGCCTGGCCGGCTTCAATCGGTGCATGCGGGTATTTCTCTATATTCATCGCGGCTTGAATGCTTTCGCGCTTGCCGCGCGGATACGTCAGCGCGATGTCTTTATCGACGCCGAGTTTGACTTCGTCTTTGCTGCCGCCCCAGACGCGCGGGTGTGCGACTTCAGCGCGTTTTTGATAAACCTTGCTGGTTTCGAAATAGCGGAAACCGTAGGCGAGCAGCTTCTCCGTTTCCTGTTCGCGCATGTTGATGCTGTCCGCGCCCAACACCACCGTGATCAGCCGCTGGCCGTTGCGCAACGCCGACGACACCAGACAATAACCGGCTTCCTGCGTGTGGCCGGTTTTCAAACCGTCGACGGTCGGATCGCGCTTCAGCAAGCCGTTGCGGTTGTACTGATGAATATTGTTGTAAGTGAACTCCTGCTCTTTATAAAGCTCGTACTCGTGCGCAAATTTGATGATGCCCTGCGACAGCAGCGCCAAATCGCGCGCGGTGGTGTAGTGATTCGGGTCGGGCAGGCCGTGCGAATTCACAAAATGCGTGTTGGTCATACCGAGTTTTTGCGCATGCTGGTTCATCACATCGGCAAAAGCGCTGTCGCTGCCGGCCAGATATTCCGCCACCGCCGTGGTGGCATCGTTGCCCGACGACACCACGATGCCCTGATGCAGGTCGTGCAGTTTCACCTGCGTGCCGACCTGAATAAACATCAACGACGATTCTTTGAACTCGGGATTTTGCGTCCACGCACTTTTGCTGATCGTGACCATATCGTCGTTGTGGACGTGGCCCTGCTCCAGCTCGTAAGACAGCACGTAACTGGTCATCAACTTGGTCAGGCTGGCCGGCGCCAGGCGCACATCGGCGTTGTTTTCCGCCAGCACGCGGCCGCTGTCGGCATCGATCATGATGAAGGCTTTGGCATTGATGGTCGGCGCCGATGGCGTCGCCTGCGGAATCGGATTGAGAATCGGCGTCTGCTGCGGCGCCTGTGCCGTTGCTGCCAGTGACAAACTCGCGGCCGCAACCAGCGCAATAATTTTCTTCATTGATCCTCCAAAAAAATTCGGTATCGATACGATTGGCCAAACACACGCGGTGCTTGGCCGATTTAACGGGCGCGGTCGTTCTCGACAACGCGCGCAGTGTCACTCATGTGTTTTTCGAGCAGTTCGCCGCGCACCCGCTCCGCCGCTGCGCGCTCGGCAAAGGGTCCAACGCGGACGCGGTATAAGACCGGCGCAGCGCTGGTCGGTTGCACGCTGACTGGATATTGCTGTGCATTAGCCAGCCGCGCGCGCAATTTCTCGGCCGCATCGCGCAGCGAAAATGCACCGACCTGCACGAAGTAATTTCCCGGCGTAAACGCCGTCGGCACCGGTCCATCAACCGTTGCAGCGTTCGCTACGGCAGGGGTCGAAGACGTCGCGGATATCGGCGCCGCCGCAGTGCTCGGCCCCGGGTTCAACGGTGCAGTAGCCGCCGCCGATTGTTGCGCCGGCGTCTGCAACAGCGGCGCTGTCACCGGTGGCGTGGCGTCCGGTACCGTGCGCGGCGGCCAATTATCCACGTCGATGGCGGCCACTTCCACAAACGCGGTGCCTTTGTCGGCATAACCGAGCTTGGTGGCGGCCGCATACGACAAATCGATCACGCGATTGCCGACAAATGGCCCGCGATCGTTAACGCGCACGATAGCCTGACGATTGTTTTCCAAATTGGTCACCAGCACATAGCTCGGAATCGGCAGCGTTTTATGCGCGGCGGTCATGCCGTACAAATCGTAGCGGTCGCCATTGGCGGTGCTTTCGCCGTGAAACTTAGTGCCGTACCAAGAGGCAATGCCGGTGGCGCGATAACCCTTCGCCGACGGCAGCAACACATAGGTTTGGCCAAGTACGGTGTAGGGGCTTTTGTTACCGGCGCGGGTGATCGGTTCGCGCTGCGGCGTCGCGTCTTTGATGTCGTTCGGATTTAATTTACGCGTCGGCGCGCCATCGCTACGCCCCGGCGTGTGGCCGCAGGCTGCCAGCAATACCGCGACCACAATGCCGGCGAATAACCGCTGCATCAACGCGACCATTGCGCGGTGATTTCCTCGCTCAACTGCACCACGGCCAGCGCGTACATCTGGCTGCGGTTGTAACGCGTGATCACATAAAAATTATTCAGCGCCAGCCAGTACTCGTTGCCGTTGTCGCCATCGAGCAGGAACAGCGCCGCCAGCGTGCTATCCGGCAGCACCGCCACACTCGCAATCGATTTGCGTTTGTAATCGGCCAGCGTCGTCACCGGCTCCAGCACTTCGCGCAACAGGCCGTCCGGCAGCGGTTCTTTCACCTGCGCCTTGGTCACGATCAGGCCGCCGCGCTGCCAGCCGTATTCTTTCAAATAGTTGGCGACGCTGCCGATGGCATCGTCGATATCGTTGACGATGTCGATTTCACCGTCGCCGTCGAAATCCACTGCGAACTTGCGATAGCTGCTCGGCATGAACTGGCCGAAACCCATGGCGCCGGCGTAGGAGCCGAGCACGCGGTCGGGCGCGAGTTTTTGTTCGCGCGTCATCAGGAAGAACTCGACCAATTGACTGCGAAAAAAGTCGGCGCGCGGCGGGTAATCGAAGCTCAGAGTGGTCAGCGAGTCGAGCACGCGGTAATTGCCGGTATTGCGGCCATAACGGGTTTCGACGCCAAGGATCGCGACGATTATTCCGGCCGGCACGCCCGATACGCGCTCGGCGCGCGTCAGTGACGCCGCATGATCGCGCCAAAAGGCGACGCCCTGCTGGATGCGATCGGTGGTTACAAACAGTTTGCGGTAGTCCTTCCACGGCTTGGCTTTTTCGGCCGGGCGCGCAATCGCGTCGAGCACCGACTGTTGGCGCTCGGCGCGACTCAGCCATTGCACCATCTCTTCGCGTTTGAAGCCGTGCTGCTTCACCATTTCGTCGACAAATGCATTGGCTTGCGGATGCTGGCTGTAATCGGCAGATGCGCAGACACTTAATCCGAGCCAGCCGGCAACAATCCAGCGCGCGCTGCGCGTAAAACTGTGTACGAAACTTTTTCCCAACAATTGGCTACACCATTAGTCATTCGACATTGACTGAAACAAATCCAACCGTGACTTGAGCGGGTTCAATCTACCGCCCGACAAGCCGAACTACTGACTCAAAATCCGTTTTTCGCTGGCGATTGCCATCAGCAAACCAAACCCGGCAAACAGCACCACCAGCGCAGTACCGCCCTGACTGATCAGCGGCAGCGGCACGCCGACCACCGGCAACAGCCCGGAAACCATACCCATATTCACGAACACGTACACAAAAAATGTCAGCACCATGCTGCCGGCCAGCAGCCGACCGAAGCAGTGCTGAGCGTGCACGGCGATCCACATGCCGCGCACGATAATCGCCAGATACAGCGTCAGCAGAAACAACACGCCGCGTAAGCCCCACTCCTCGGACAGCACCGCGATGATGAAATCGGTATGGCCCTCGGGTAAAAAGTCGAGGTGCGATTGCGTGCCCTGCAACCAGCCCTTGCCGTAAAACCCGCCGGAGCCGATCGCCGTTTTCGACTGGATGATGTTCCAGCCGGCGCCCAGTTTATCTTCTTCCGGATTCAATAAGGTCAGAATGCGTTTGCGCTGGTAGTCGTGCAGCACATATTCCCACAGCGGATACGCCGCTGCCGCCAGCGCGGCCACTGCCGCCGCGATATAGCGCCAACTCAGACCCGCCAGCAACAACACGAACGATCCGGCCGCCGCGATCAAAATCGCGGTGCCCAAATCCGGTTGCGCGGCGACCAGCAGCGTCGGCATGAAAATAATCGCCAGAGCCAGCACGATATGCTTCAGCCGCGGCGGCAAAATTCGCGCGGCCAGATACCACGCCACCGCCATCGGCACCGCCAGCTTCATTACCTCCGACGGCTGAAATTGAAAGCCGCCAATGCTGAGCCAGCGTTTCGCGCCTTTCGCAATCGTGCCCATCACCGGCACCAGCAATAGCAGCGTCAAGCCGCCCAGATACGCCCACGGCGCGAACCGCTTGATGCGCTCCAAATCGAGCTGCGCGATCACGAGCATTGAGCAGTAAGCGATCAGAAAAAACCGGCCCTGCTTGAACACTGTGGGCAGGCTGTGATCGCTGGCGCTATACAGCACGATCAAGCCGAATGCGGTCAGTGCCATAAGTAATCCGAGCAGAATCCAATCGATATGTAGGCGCTCGAATACCCCGCGCCGGCGCGACAATTCATTGGTGCCGGCTGGCATTTGCCGCACGTAATCGCCATATTTCATTCGAGCACACCCTCACCGTCGGTGCCGGCTGGAACCAACGGCGCGTCGATGCCGAGCAGGTACGCGTCGGCGATTTTTTTTGCAATGGGCGACGCCGCCGAAGCGCCGTGCTCGCCATTTTCAACCAATACGGCGATGGCGATTTTAGGATCGTCGATCGGCGCGAAGGCGATGAACCAGGCATGATCGCGCTTGCGCTTGGCAACCTGCGACACATCGTATTTGATGCCCTGCGCGTAACCGACCACCTGCGCCGAGCCGGTTTTGCCCGCCATCCGATACGTCAGAGTTTTGCCCATGGTTTTGGCAGTGCCGCGCTCGCCGTGCACCACATCTTCCATGCCTTCGATAACAACCTTCCAAATATCCGCCGGCAACTCGATATGGCGGGCTTCCGGCACCGGTAACACCTGGCCGTTGACGCTTTTTACCAGACGCGGCTCGAATCGCTCGCCGCGATTGGCGATGGTCGCGGTAGCGACCGCGAGTTGCAGCGGCGTCGCCAGCACGTAACCCTGGCCGATACCGGCGCTCAGCGTTTCGCCCGGATACCAGGCCACCTTTTTGACCTTGCGCTTCCATTCGCGCGAGGGCATGACACCGCCGCGCTCGCTGGTGTTATCGATGCCAGTCGGCTCGCCAAAGCCGAATTGCGCGGCAAAATCGTGCAACCGGTCGATGGTCAATTTGTGCGCGAGATCGTAAAAAAACACATCGCACGACTGCTCGATTGCCTGCCGCACATCGACCGAACCGTGGCCGCCACGGCGCCAGTCGCGGTACTGGCGACTATCGTTCGGCAATTGATAAAAACCCGGGTCGCTGACGCGCGTGGTCGGCGTAACCACGCCGTAACTCAGACCGGCCAGCGCATAAAAGGGCTTCATCGTCGAACCCGGCGGATAGGTGCCCTGCAGCGCGCGGTTGTACAACGGCATATCGGGCGAATCGCGCAGCGCCGCGTAAGCCGGGCCGCTGATGCCGGTCACGAACAAATTCGGATCGAACGCCGGCGTGCTGACCAGGGCCAGAATGCCGCCGGTTTTTGGATCGATGGCGACTACCGAGCCGCGATTATCGCCCAGCGCTTCCTGCGCGATTTGCTGCAATTTCGCATCGAGAAATAGCTCGATATCCACGCCCGAGGTCGGCTCGCTGCGCTCCAGCACGCGCAACACCCGGCCGCGCGCATTGGTTTCAACGTTCTGATAGCCGACTTTGCCGTGCAGCTGATCTTCGTAGTAACGCTCGACGCCAATCTTGCCCATGTAATGGGTGCCGCTGTAGTTCAGCACCTGCTCGGGATTGAGCGATTTCAATTCCTTCTCGCTGATACGACCGACGTAGCCGAGCGCGTGCGCGAACAACTCGCCGTGCGGATAACTGCGCACGAACTCCGCTTCGACTTCCATGCCCGGCAAGCGGTAGCGGTTGATCGACAGAATCGCGATTTCTTCTTCGGTGAGGCGAAACTTCAATGGCACTGACTGGTATGGATAGCGGTCGCCGAGACGCTCCATAAATTTATCGACATCGTCATCATCGATCGACACCAGCGAGCGCACCAACGCCAACGCTTTGTTCAAATCGCCGACGCGCTCCTTGATCACGGTCAGGCTGTAGCTCGGCGAGTTGTCGGCCAGAATTAGCCCGTTGCGATCGTAAATCAGCCCGCGCTTAGGCGGCAGCGGTTGCAGCTGCACGCGGTTGCGCTCGGATTCAGTGCGGTATTTTTCGTACTGATTGATTTGCAGATCGGCGTAGCGATACAACAGCGCGCAAAAACACAGCACAACGATGGCCGCGGCCACCAAAATACGCGCAGTGAAAATGCGGACTTCGGTATACGGGTCTTTTAATGTGAGCCGTTCGGCCATGCGATCAATCGATAATATTCAGTTGGATTGGCTATTCAGTTGGCCCAGCTAATCCGTTGACTTGGCAATCATCGGCCCTGCGTTTAATGCATCAGGCGCGGTGGTACGGATGATTGTGGTTGATGCTCCAGGCGCGATAAATCTGTTCGGCGAATACCACGCGCACCAGCGGGTGCGGCAAGGTCAGCGCGGACAACGACCAGCGTTCGCTCGATTTATCCAAACATTCGCGCGCCAAACCGTCGGGACCGCCCACCAGCAGGCTGATGTTGTCGCCAGTCAATTGCCACTGCGCGATCCGTTGCGCCAGTTGTTCGGTGGAAATCGCTTTGCCGAGCACATCGAGCGCGATAACGACATCGCGCGGCGCGATCGCTGCCAGCATCGCGCTGCCTTCCTGCTGCATCGCGCGTGCAATATCCGCATTTTTACCGCGCTTGGCGAGCGCAATTTCACGAATATCCAATTGCAGTTCGGCGGGCAGACGTTTGCGGTATTCATTCACCCCCGCCTCGACCCAGGCAGGCATGCGCGTACCGACGGCAATCAAGCTAACGCGCATTGAAAAAGCTCAGCGCAAGACGTTTAAGGTTGCGACGGCGCGCTGACCGCGGGTAGCGACCACATGCGTTCGAGATCGTAAAACGCGCGTGTTTCCGGCAGCATCACATGCACGATCACATCGCCGAAATCGACCAACACCCACTCGCCCTCGATTTCGCCTTCGATACCGAGAATTTTCACGCCGCGTTTTTTTGCTTGCAGCGCGGCGTTATCGGCCAGCGATTTCACATGACGATTCGACGTGCCGCTGCAAAACACCATGTGGTCGGCAACGTTGGTCAGCTTGCTCACATTGAGCGCGACGATGTCTTTTCCTTTGAGGTCTTCGAGCGCCTCGATAACGAGTTGTTTCAGTTGTTCATCGGTCATAAAAAACGTTTTCTCTGTTTGCGGTATGTAAATTAATTTAGCTCGGCTTAATAAAGCCGTTGCTCGCGAATGTAATTCCACACCGCGTCCGGCAGTAAATAACGCGGCGAATGCCCGCTATTAATCAATTGGCGGATCGCGGTGGCCGAAATCGGCAACGGCGTTAACTCGACACTGACAATCGAGCCGTTCGGCTGCGCTGCAAAGGTCGCGCTGTCGCCGCGCTTGGCGTGTAATAAATCAGCCACCGCGCCGCTCTGCGGCAGGGCCGAACCCGGCCGCGCGATCACGACGATATGCGCGTAATCGAGTAATTCCTGCCAGCGATGCCATGTGTGCAATTGCGCGAACGCATCCATGCCGACGATCAAACTGAGCGCGCAGTGCGCACCGAGTTCAGCGCGCAGTGCGATCAGCGTGTCGATCGAATAGGACGGCGCGCCGCGCTGCAATTCACGCGCGTCGATGGCCAATCCCGGCTCGTCGGCCAGCGCCAGTTCGAGCATCCGCAAACGCTGCGCACTGGTCGCCTGCGGCACATCGCGATGCGGCGGCACATGACACGGCACCAAACGTAATTCATCAAAATTCAAGTGTTCGCGCAGCTCGACCGCCGAGCGCAAATGGCCGGAGTGAATGGGATCGAACGTCCCACCCAGCATGGCGATATTCGTTAGCACTGTGGCAAAGCTCGCACCGATGCCGTCCGCATCAGGCGCGAACGTGGCCATCGCCCAGCACGACGTATTTCTGCGAGGTCAGCCCTTCCAGCCCGACCGGGCCACGCGCGTGAATCTTGTCGGTGGAAATCCCGACTTCGGCGCCAAGCCCGTATTCGAAACCGTCGGCAAAGCGCGTCGACGCATTGATCATCACCGAGCTCGAATCGACTTCGCGCAGAAAGCGGCGGCCGCGCGTGTAATCCTCGGTGACGATGCTGTCGGTGTGTTGCGAGCTGTAAGTGTCGATGTGGTCGATCGCCGCATCGAGATCGGCAACAACGCGAATCGATAAAATCGGCGCCAGATATTCGGTGCGCCAGTCTTCTTCGGTGGCCAGTTTTATATCGACAGAAAGGGCGCCTGAAATTAACGCCTGCGTGCGTGGGCAACCGCGTAACTCGACGCCTTTTTCGATCAGCGCTTCGGCCAGACGCGGCAGGATCTGCTCGGCAATGGCATCAGCGACCAGCAGCGTTTCCAGCGTATTGCAGGTGCCGTAGCGCTGCGTTTTCGAATTCATGACGATGCGAAAGGCTTTTTCGAGGTCGGCGCGATCGTCGATATAGACGTGGCAAATACCGTCAAGATGCTTGATTACCGGCACTTTCGCATCGCGGGAAATGCGCTCGATCAGCCCTTTGCCGCCGCGCGGCACAATGACATCGACGAACTCGGGCATGGCGATCAATTCACCAACCGCAGCGCGATCGGTGGTTTCAACCACTTGCACTGCAGTTTCCGGCAAACCCGCCGCCAGTAAACCTTTGCGCAAACAGGCGGCAATGGCGCGGTTGGAATGAATCGCTTCGCTACCGCCGCGCAGGATGGTGGCGTTGCCGGATTTCAAACAGAGACTCGCCGCTTCGACGGTGACGTTCGGACGCGATTCGTAAATGATGCCGACCACGCCGAGCGGCACGCGCATGCGGCCGACCTGAATACCACTCGGGCGATAAACGAGATCGGTGATAGCGCCGACCGGATCAGCCAGCGCCGCAACCTGCTCCAGGCCTTCGATCATCGCGTCGATGTTTTTGGCTTTCAGTTCAAGCCGGTCGAGCATGGCGCTGTCGAGACCATTGGCTCTGGCGTTGCGCATGTCTTCGGCATTGGCGGCGAGCAATGCTTCGCGCTGTGTGTTAAGCGCCGCTGCGGTGGCGAGCAACGCCTGATTTTTTACCGCCGTTTCGACCCGCGCCATCACGCGCGAAGCTTGCCGCGCGGCGCGACCCAACGTCTGCATGTAGGTTTTGACATCAACCGAGCTGGTCATCGCAACGAACCGACGAATTAATAAGGGGCGGCGATTATACCCTAGACCTCATCCGAATCAGACCTTCCTGGGCGACGGACGCCACTAGAGTGCCATCGCGGGTGTAAATACGGCCGGTTGCGAAGCCCAGCGCATGCGATGCGGATGGACTTTCGCTGACATATAACAGCCAGTCGTCGATGCGAAACGGCCGATGAAACCACATCGCATGATCGAGCGACGCAATCTGCAACCCGGGCGATGCGATCGAAACCGCGTGCGGGCGCAGCGCGGCGATTAGCAAATTGTGGTCGGAAGCAAACGCTAGCAATTGCATATGCAATGCGGGATCGTCCGGCAGCGGGCCGGTCGCGCGCAGCCACACCTGATTGGATGGCTCCTGCGATTGCGGATTGATCAGATCCGCCGGCGATACGATCCAGTGTTCGATCGGCCACTCGAACGGTAGATGCAACATATGTGCGCCGACCGCCGAATCAGGGCTATCGAAGCCGACGGAATGGCGGATCTGCGATTCGTTTTGCAATCCTTCCGGGCCGGGCGCTGCCGGCATCGGCGCCTGATGCTCGAAGCCTTCTTCATGCCGATGCAGCGAAAACTGCGCTTTCAGAATGGCTTTGCCGCCTTGGCGCGCCGTCACCGCGCGCGTGCAAAAACTTTTGCCGTCACTGAGCGGCTCGACGTGATAAATCACCGCCTGCGCCGGATCGCCAGCGCGGACGAAATACGCGTGCATGGAATGAATTTGAAATTCGACCGGCGCGCTTTGCTGCGCGGCGCTCATCGTCTGCGCCAGAATTTGGCCGCCGTAAAGTCGTGTGCGCGGGCCCCAGGTGCCGTAACCGCGAAACAGGTTTTCGTCGAGTCGCTCCAATCGATTCGCTGCGATTAATTCTTCAAGAGCCTGACTCAACATGCACCTCCACGACGAAAATCGAATCACCGCATGCTAGCGGGATCACCGCGAAGATGCACGGGCTGCGTCATCGGCTGCTTGAGAAAACGAAACCAGAAGAAATTAAAAGAGGAAAAAAACTAGGCGCGTTTACGAAAGCCGGGATCGCCGCCGGTCAGTTCGCAGGTACGCAAATAGGTCAGCTGCAGAATACGCGCATCATTACTAGCGCGATGGCGCCCGAGCGCAAGCTCTTTGACTACGGCGATTTTGGTGGGCTGCCACACTTCGAGCTGCGCGTCGCTGAGCAATTCGCGCAGCGTGCGCAATTTGAACGCGGGTAAGAACCCGGCGTGTTCGAACAGCAACGCCAGCCAGCTTTGATCGTTGCCCCACGCGTCGGAATAAACCGTCAAACCGCGCAGCGATTCATTCAAAATTTGCGCAGCGGTTTTTATATCGACACCGAATTGCAGCAATTGCGCGCGCTGAATGCCATGCAGTTTTTCCGCCGCAACATCCCAGCGCAACCATTCCGGCAGCGGTTTGATCAACATGCAGTGACTGCGCTGGTCGGCCAGCACATAACCGACTTCAATCGGATAACTGCCGCGCCCGAGCCCGGACGCTTCGACATCGAGGATCACCGGTAACATGTCCGGCCTCTTATTTTCCGCAGCAGCGAGCGTTGTGCCCGCCTGCCTGTTATCTAACTTGCTCTCTAAATTTTTATCTAACGCTTTTACTATTGCGCGCATCGCTCGCCCTGATTACTTATTGCGTGGTCGCCATGCAGAGAAGCGACCGCAATGAGCGCACTTTTAATCTGACAGCTGGTCGAGAATAAGCAACAAGCGATCCAGCCTTAGCATTGGGTCCAGTTCGGCGAGCAATTCAAACTTATTCGCCTCGGCAATTGGTAACAACTGCGCAATTTGATTAGCGAGACGACCGGCATCTTCGGTTTCAGGCTCCAGATTGAGGCGCGCGATCAACGGATGCTCGATCAACTGGCGCAACAGGCCGATTAATTCATTGGCGCGAGCAGGTATCGGCAATGCTGTTTCGTCGGCTAAACGCTGCGCGCCGGCGACGATTAAAAAATCGGACTGCTGTTCGGTCGACAACAAGCGAAATTTGCCGCTGCCTTCGATGGTCACACCAAGTCGACCGCCCGCTAACGAATCCCAATCGACGATGCGCGCGAACGTGCCGATCTGCGCCAGCCGCGGCATCGGCTCTTGCTTATCGACGACGACCTCGCTGCCTTCGCGAATCCACACCACGCCGAACTCCGTGTTAGTGCGCATGCTATTGCGCACCAAGTCGACATAGCGCGGCTCGAATACCTGCAACGGCACGCGACCGCCGGGAAACAACACCGAACCGAGCGGAAACAACGGCACCTGCAATTGCATGTCAGCGCGCCTCAACGCGAGTGTTAGTTTCGAGCCAGCGCATTTGCTGCACCGCTTCGTCGCGCGAATTGCCGCAAAACTCCTCCTCTGCCTGAAAATCGCTGCACACCTGCGGGCGCTGCGGCTGACCGAAAATACGGCAGCGAAAATCGTCTGCCAATTGCACGCAGCGCACACCAGCCGGCTTGCCATTCGGCATGCCGGGAATTGCGGAGCTGATACTGAGCTCGGTGCAGCACGCGCCGCAGCCCGAGCGACAGGGAATAAATGCCATCAGCGTTTCTACCTTAGCTAATCAATCGCCAATTAATTGCGTAGCGATACGACACGCCTTCGTTCACTTTTACCGCGCCGATAACGCCGGCCACGATCGAATAAATCCACAGCAGAATCAGCAGCAAAATGCCGATGCCGACCACGATCAACGCCGTGCTAATCAGCCCCGCTAAAAATAATGTGATCTGAAAATTCAGCACTTCCTTGCCCTGTACTTTCACGAACGGCATTTGATCGCCTTTAACCAGCCACACGAGTAGCGGACCGAGCACTAATATCGGCAAAAAAATCTGCGCGACAACGCAGAGGTGACAAAGCATCGCCCAGGTGCGCTCTTCTTTGCTCGGCGTAGCGAGGACCGGTAAAAATTCCGCATCTTGAGATTCCATATCACAACTCCTTAACGGTTGGTTCGCCCCAGCGCGCCATTAACTGTTGCGCGACACCGAGTTGATCGAGAATACGCGCAACGATGAAATCGACGAGTTGCGCCACCTGCGTCGGGCGCTGATAAAAACCCGGACTCGCCGGCAAAATAATCGCGCCCATCTGCGTCAGCGTGAGCATGTTTTGTAAATGAATTTGCGAATACGGTGTTTCGCGCGGCACCAAAATTAATTGTCGCCGCTCTTTTAACGCGACATCGGCAGCGCGCTCGATCAAATTATTACTGGCACCGTGCGCGATCGCCGACAGCGAACCAGTGCTGCACGGACAGATCACCATGCTCGACGGCGCACTCGATCCGGACGCCACCGGCGCAAACCAATCGTCGCGCGAAAATAGTTTCAACTGGCCGGGCGCAGGCGAAAACCGCTGCTGAAAATAATCGGCCCATTCGGAAAACGCCGGCAGCGCTACGTCGGTTTCCGTCGCCAACACGATTTGCGCCGCATTCGAAATCAACAGATAAACGCGGCAATTCGCCGCCAATAAACAGTCGAGCAAACGTAAACCATATTGCGCACCTGATGCGCCAGTGATGGCGAGCGTAATGGTGCGCGTAAATTGTTCTGGCTGCGTCATATCGGGTTGTTCACTTTTTTCATTGCTGGCTCTCACTGCTGTTGAAAGCGCTGCTGCAAACTACTCACCAATTTTTTGTGAATGCCGCCGAAGCCGCCGTTACTCATAAACACGATGTGCGTTCCGCCGCTGACCTGTTGTGTTAGATCGGCCACGATGCGTTCGACGTTGTCGTAAATTTGCGCCGGTTTGGAGCTGCTCGCAAGTACGTCGCCGAGCGACCAATCGAGCCCGGGCGGTTGATACCAAATAATCTGATCGGCGTGTTGTGTGGCCGGTGCAAGCTTTTGCAAATGCACGCCGAGCCGCATCGTGTTCGAACGCGGCTCAATCACGGCGATAATTTTTTCGCTGCCGACGCGCGCGCGCAGGCCGTGTAATGTCGTCGCAATCGCAGTGGGGTGGTGCGCGAAATCGTCGTACACACGCACGCCATTAATGTCGGCGAGCAACTCCATACGGCGTTTCACGCCAGCGAAATCATTGCACGCGGCGATCGCATCGCCGGCGCGCACACCGACATGATGCGCGGCCGCAATTGCGCTCAATGCATTCTGCACATTGTGCAAACCGGTGTGCTGCCAGCTCACGCGCCCGCGCACTTCACCGTGCTGCAACACATCGAAACTGCTGCCGTCGTCGGCGCGCAATTGCGCCTGCCAGTCGGCGCCGTGACCGAGTCCTGTCGTTTCGCGTTCGGACCAACAACCCATCGCCAACACGTCTTCGAGCGCTGTTTCTGTTGCCGGATAAATAATGCGACCGCTCGCCGGAATGGTGCGCACCAGATGATGGAACTGCCGCTGAATCGCGGCGAGGTCGGGGAAAATATCGGCGTGATCGAATTCGAGATTATTCAGCACCGCTGTGCGTGGCTTGTAGTGCACGAATTTCGAACGCTTGTCGAAAAATGCGCAATCGTATTCGTCGGCTTCGATGACAAAAAAACTGCTATCGGTCAGCCGCGCCGACACGTCGAAATTTTCCGGCACGCCACCGATTAAATAGCCGGGATTAAAACCGTTTGCTTCGAGTAGCCACGTCAGCAAACTGCTGGTGGTGGTTTTGCCGTGCGTGCCGGCGCAGGCCAGCACCCACCGCTGCTGCAACACCTGATCGGCCAACCATTGCGGGCCGGACACATACGGCAGATTGCGCTCAAGCACGTATTCGACCGCTGGATTACCGCGCGACAACGCATTGCCGATGATGACCAGGTCAGGTTCCGGCTGCAGATGCGCAGGATCGTAACCATCCTGCAAATGAATGCCCTGCGCCTGCAGTTGCGTGCTCATCGGCGGATAAACGCCGGTGTCGGAACCGCTGACTTCATGGCCGAGCTGACGCGCGAGAAGCGCCAGGCTGCCCATGAAAGTGCCGCAAATACCGAGAATATGGATGTGCATTCGAATCGCCTGACGGTCGCTGAGTGTCGATTGTCGAGGCGCGGATAGTATCATCGCTCACGCGGCGAGTAATGCCGGCTTGCGGCTGCTATCAACTCACCGCAATAACATTGGCCGATAAGCGCAAGACAGCGGCAAGCGCGATAAAAATCGCCGGTAAATTAAGACGGATCGGTGTTGTGCAGAAATTCCAGGCCGACACCGTCGCGATCGATACGCACCACGCGCATCGGCACGATGGGCGCAGGTTCGCCGGGCAGGCCTTGAACTTGAACTTCGATAATGTCGCCGACGCGCGGCTTCAATAAATTTTCGGTGAAGACAAACGCGCCACCTTCGGAGATATCGCGCGTATGCGCATTGAGCTCGCCAGCTTCAGGGTGTTTCAACTTTACTTCGGCGCGTAACCGCATACGCGTATGCCTGCGCTGATTCTTAGTGGTCACAACAAAGCCTCGATTCCCTGCAGACGCCACCCAAGCCTAGCACAGCGAAAAATGCTGTCGACGTCGCGGACGTTTCGATCTGCCACCGTCTGCCGTTATAATCCGCGCGTCCTGATATTTTTAACGATCAATCCCACCAAACTGGAAAGGCTAATCATGAGCTTCGACAAAATCCCGGCCGGTAAAGACCTGCCTAACGATATCTACGTCGCCATCGAAATTCCGGCGAACAGCAGCCCGATCAAATACGAAATCGATAAAGACGCCGACGCGCTGTTCGTCGATCGCTTTATGGCGACGCCGATGTTTTATCCCGCCAACTACGGCTTCATTCCGAAGACGCTGGGCGACGATGGCGATCCGCTCGACGTATTGGTCATCACTCCGTATCCGGTGGTGCCGGGTTCGGTGATTCGCGCGCGCCCAATCGGCGTATTGAATATGAGCGACGAAGCCGGCCAGGACGCAAAAGTCGTTGCCGTGCCGCACGACAAACTGACCGTGCTGTACAAAGACATTAAAGAGTATTCCGACCTGCCGGAATTGCTGCTCAAGCAAATCCAACATTTCTTTGAAAACTACAAAGATCTGGAAGTCGGCAAATGGGTGAAAGTCGATGGCTGGCAAGGTGCCGACGCCGCCCGCGAAGCGATTATGAAAGCCGCGGCCGCGTACAAAGGCTAACAGCCGTTTACGCAAAGCCCATAAAAAAGCCGCCTGCGTAAGCACGGCGGCTTTTTTATTGTGGTTCTTTTTTATTGCGGTTCTTTAATTTACTAACTACCCGCCTATTAATCCTCCATTTATTGGCAGTCATCCAGCGACGAAAACTTATCCGGCAAACGCTAAAACTCTCAGCGCTTGCCCGATGGTTTCGCTGCCATCAATTGCCGATAGAGCTTGGTATTTTTGCGAATCACTTTGTGCTTGGCGTAGGTATCGACCGCCTTGCGCCACGCTTCTTCGCTACCGTGCGCATTCAATGAAAAACTAGTGCAGACAATTTTGCTTTCCAGCTCGGAGGCGATGCCCAACTGAAAAATCGGCGTCACCGCGCCGCTTTTTTCCGTCTTCATCAAATAGCTGATACCGCGAATCGAACCGTCGTCGTTGAAGCAGCGATCGGGCTTTAAGCGCTCGCGAATTTTGTCTTGCAGCTTAGAGAGCTCGGTATCGCGATTTAGCGCGGCTTGCTCGACTAACTTTTTGGCGCGCCCTTGCAAGCGATCACCATCTTGCTTTAACGAAAAGTACTCTTGGAATTGTTTGCCGTTAACGGTGCGGCGTACGCGAAAACCGTAAAAGGCCGCGTTATCTAATAACTTGATACTCACATTGCACTCCGGATACTCGCCTAACCTGCCGCTTTATAATTTTGGCAGGCACCATCCATGGGTAAATAAGCCTGCTTGGACACTCCATCGAACCCTTGCAGTACGTGCGGCGCGCGAAGACGTCTAGCCATGACTGCTTATTTGGAAAGGCGATAACCAGGGCGCGGGCACCCTAAATGTAGCGGATATTGATCAATTCGCACAACTTTCATCCAGCCGTGTTGCGCATTTGTAATGCAGGCGATTGTTCTCGTTTTAGGCGAGCGGACCGGCAAGGGAATTTACGTCTAAAGACAGACCATCGGCGTGCGCAAGACCCACCCGATGCGCTGGCACACCAGCGACCGTCGTGAATGCGGCGACGTCTTCCAACACCACGCTGCCGGCGGCAATTTTCGCCCCACGACCAATGAAAATCGGGCCGAGCAGCTTCGCGCCGCTGGCGATCAATACGTCGTCGTCAACACGCGGATGCCGCTGCGTATTCGCCGTCCCGGACCCGCCGAGCGTCACCGAATGCAGCATGGAAACGTTATTGCCAATAACGGCCGTTTCGCCGATGACCACGCCGGTGCCGTGATCGACCATCAAGCCCGAGCCGATCACCGCGCCGGGATGAATGTCGACATCGAACACACTGGCGATTCGGTTTTGCAAAAATAACGCGAGCGCCAGCCGCTCCTGCAGCCACAACGAGTGTGCTACGCGATACGCCTGCACCGCGTGAAAACCTTTGAAATTTAGCAGCGGCATCGAAAAATAATGGCAGGCTGGATCGCGGTCGTAATGCGCCAGACTATCGGCCGCGGCCGTTTCGACAATAGCCGGATCGGCCGCGTAAGCATCGCTGCAAACTTGTCGCAGCAACATGGCCGGCACATTGCGATCGCTCAGCGTTGCCGCGAGCAAAAAACTCAATGCCGATCCGAGCGACGCGTGATTCAACAGGCTCGCATGATAAAAACTCGCCAGCAGCGGCTCTTTGCGCGCCAGATCGCGCGTTTCACTAACTACTTGGCGCCACAACCATTCGGCGTTGCGTACTAACGTTTCAGCGTTCATTAAAGTCATTGATCATTTGAAGTTCTATCCACCGTCAGGCGCTCTCGAAACGGTTCGGGATGAGCCAGCGCCGGCACCCAGATGTAGCGCTCGAAAATAGCCGGCCAATGCTGGGCAATCGTCTCGCGCAGTTCGAGCGTCGGCGCATCGATTTCTTTCCAGAGCGTATCCGCCTTTAACTGGCGCTGATAACGCACCGCCAGCGGCGCGAAACTCAAATGCCAGCGCTCCGGCGCAATGCCGCCGCGATCCTCCGCATAGGGGCGAAAAAATCCATGGGCCGAATCCGCTGCGATGCGCCCATCCAGCCAGCGATGCAGCGCGCCGAACGGTCCACTATCCGAGGCCTCATCCGCCGTTAATTGCAATGCGTATCCTTCCGGAACAGCGGCGCGGTCATAAACATCGATATCCGTACCCCAATGGTGACGCGACGCACCCGGCAGTGCCGACCAGCGCAAAATAGCCTGTATCTTTTCCCAGTCGCTGGCGGCGCTTAAATCCAGCGGCGCGCCATGTGTGTCGAGCACTGCGCGCTCGCCGCGCACCTTGGCGTTCCAGATATGCAATTGACGCTGATAGTTGCGATAACCACTGGCAATGGCGAGATCAAAACCAGCTGCCCGCGCGTCCGCCGCTAACTTTTGCCAGGCTGAAACGATATTGCGATGCACCGGCCGTTCGAGGCTGGCGTGGTCGATAAAATTGTCGTCGGAGCCGGTTAGGGCGGCCAACGTCAATAACGGTATGCTATTCACACAATTAACTCGCGCATATACGAATTCACATTTTTTGATAATTTTATATAAAACATTGTACTAGCTCGAATTCATTGGTATAAAACATTCAACCAGCTAACAAAAATGAAAAAAACTTCGGTTGAACGGCGAATAAAATGCAAAGTGATTTGCTGGCATTGAAAAATCTGGGGAACACCTCTGTCAACTGGCTGCGCACGATTGGTATTCACAGTCGAAGCGAGCTGGAAGAAATGGGGCCGGTCCATGCCTATAACCGCATTCGCGAGCGCGGTATCAAGGTGTCCAAAGTCCTGTTGTACGCACTGCAAGGCGCGTTGCTCAACATCCATTGGACCGAACTCGATACGCCGCTAAAACGCAGTCTGCTCGATGAAGCGGATCGGTGTTTTAGCAGCCCGCCCGAATAGTACCTCCGACATTAACGCCATAATCCAGAGTTGCCTCCAGCGTCACCTTCGTTGTACAAGAGCCTTTTGTAAATAAGGCATTTTCTGTATGCGCGCTCCACATCCCGCTCTGCGCCCGCCGCAAACTGTCGGCATTGCTTTAGGCGCTGGCTCCGCGCGCGGTATCGCTCATATCGGTGTCCTGCAAGAACTGCGCGATATGGGCATTGAACCTCAAGTGATTTGCGGCTGCTCGATGGGCGCGCTGGTTGGCGCCAGTTATGCGACCGGCCATCTCGATGCGCTCGAAACCTGGGTCACCCAGTTAAATACTCGCGATATTTTGCGCTACATGGGCATCCGCCTGCTAGCGCAGGGCGGCGTGGCTGAGGCGAACGCGCTAATCGCATATCTAAGTGAGACCTTCGGCAATCCCAACATTGAAGACCTGCCGGTCTCGTTCGCCACCGTCGCTACCGATTTTTACGCCGGCAAGGAAACCTGGCTGGAACGTGGCCTGCTCTGGGACGCGGTGCGCGCGTCTATTGCCATTCCCGGCCTGATCACGCCGGTTGCGTGGCGCGGCCGCTGGCTCGTGGACGGCGCGCTGGTGAATCCGGTGCCGGTATCGGTATGTCGCGCGCTCGGCGCGGATATCGTCATCGCGGTAAATCCTTGCTCGTTGATGCGCAGCTCCGGCGCGCAAATCCAATTGGCCGAGGACGATGCGGCACCGGGTAGTGAAATCATCGAAGACGCCAGCACCGGCGCGGGCAATCAAAACCTGCTCGGCCGCCTGGGCAATGCCCTGCGCGGCGCTACCGATCCGATCCGGCAGCTGTGGAGTGGACGCCAGGGTCCCGGCACGCTTGAAGTCATGCAAGGCGCGATCACGATCATGCAGGACCGCATCACGCGCAGCCGGCTGGCAGGCGAACCGCCCGACGTGATGCTGTTGCCGCACGTCAATCACATCGGCTTGCTCGAATACCACCGCGCCGACGAGGCCATCGCCGCCGGTCGCGCCTGTGTCAGACAGAGCGCCGACGCCATTCGCCACGCCCTCGATATTCCGGTTGGAGTTATTCGTTGATTTTTCTGTGCGCGCTCGATGCACTGCCGGAAGGCGAAACCCGCGGCTTTGAGTTCGACGACATCAGCGTATTCGCGTTGCGGCGCAACGGCGTCGTCTATGCGTATCGCAATAGCTGCCCGCATCTGGGCGTCGAACTGAACTGGCGCGAAGACGAATTTTTAGACGCCGACGGCGGGCTACTGCAGTGCGCGACGCACGGCGCGCTTTTTATCGCAGAAACCGGCGAGTGCGTCGCCGGACCCTGCCTGGGTAAACATCTGCAGGCTCTGGCGACGCAGGTGGAACATGGCGCTATTTCCATTCAGCTCTAATTCGATTTTATGCAGCGTGCGTACATTTCCGAACTAGGTAGGCCCTCGGAATTGGTCTACCATGGTCGGCAGTCTTGAGTTTTCGCGAGAGTTGCAGCGATGTCCAATATGGTTACCAAACCGCCCATCATGTGGCTGCCAGCCGGTGTATTGCTCGGCACTTTAGTTATCGCACTCACCATCGTGCCCTGGTACGGCGCGGTGCACGGTTACAGCTGGGGCAACTGGCTGGCGTTCACGGTGATTCTCGCATTTAACGGTTTTTCCATCACCGCCGGTTACCATCGTCTATTCGCCCACAACACCTATAAAGCGCATCCATTGCTGAAATGGTTTTTTGCGCTGTTCGGCGCATCCGCCACGCAAAATAGCATTCTGGTCTGGTGTTCCGGCCACCGCCGCCACCATCGCCATGTCGACGACAACGACAACGATCCGTACTCGGCTGGACGCGGCCTATTCTTTTCACACATCGGTTGGATGCTGCGTGACTATCCCACCGGCAAAGTCGATTTCAGCAATGTGCCGGACTTGCAGCGCGATCCCATCATCGCGTTTCAACACCGCCATTACGCGTTGCTGGCCGTCGGCATGAACCTAGCGCCGCCGCTGCTGCTCGGCTTCGCCACCGGCGACGTGTGGGGTTATTTATTAATCGCCGGATTCCTGCGACTGGTGGTCAATCACCATGTCACGTTCTTTATTAATTCGCTCGCGCACTACTGGGGCAAGCAGCCCTACACCGACGAAAACAGCGCGCGCGATAATTTCTGGCTGGCGCTGGTGACCTATGGCGAGGGCTATCACAACTTTCACCATTTATTTCAAACCGACTATCGCAACGGCGTGCGTTGGTGGCAGTTCGATCCAACCAAATGGTTGATCAATGTCGCGCATTGGTTTGGTCTCGCGCGCGATTTGAGTCGCGTGCCGGATTTCAAAATTCAAAAAGCGCTGCTCGACATGCAATTCAAACGCGCGCAGGCGAGCCTTGCCAGCGCAACCAATGCCGATGCATGGCGCGAACATTTAGAGCGCGAATATCAGCATTTTCTGGAATCGCTGCATGAGTGGAATAATTTGCGTCAGCAGTGGTACGAGCAAAAACGCACGCAACTGGCCGAGAAAACCGCTGAGATTCAACAGCGTTGGCGGCAGACGACTATTAGCTCGCGCTTACAGGAGTTGGAGTACGCGCTGAAGTTACAACGCAAACGCTTGCATTACTTAACATTGCAATTCGCATAACCGTTTTCATCAACACGATCGTAAAATCGTGAACATCAACCTAGGCACGGAGCGCGCCCATGACCGATATCTACAACTACAAAGCAGTCACTATTAAAGGCCAGGAAATAACGCTCGGCGACTATCGCAACAAAGTCTTGCTGGTGGTTAACACCGCCAGTAAATGCGGATTAACACCGCAATTTGAAGGACTCGAAACGTTGTACACCAAATTTCGCGAGCGCGATTTCGCGGTACTGGGTTTTCCGTGCAATCAATTCGGTGCACAGGATCCGGGCAGCGATAGCGAAATCGCCGAATTCTGCCAAATGAATTACGGCGTTAATTTTCCGATGTTTGCGAAAATCGATGTCAACGGCCCGACCACGCATCCGCTTTTCGTTCATTTGAAAAAAAATGCGCCCGGCATTTTGGGTAGCCAAAAAATTAAATGGAATTTCACTAAATTTTTAATCAACCGCAGTGGCGACGTGGTTGAGCGTTTTGCGCCGACCACCAAGCCGAGAAAAATCGAACAGGCAATAATCGCCGCACTGGGTTAATTAATTTGCGTGTCCTTCGCCACAGCATAGAACTGCGGCTGCTACCGCTGCTTCTGGCGGTGGGCACTGCTCTCGTTATATTTAGTTTGAGCGCGGCGATTGCAACGCGGCACTGGGTGGTATTGCCGCAGTTGCGCGAACTCGAGGCGCAAGCCGATCGCAAAGATTTGCGCCGTGTTCAGCTCGCCATCGACAGCAAAAAACTACAACTCGCGACACTGGTTTATCAAACCGCCATCGACGACCGAACTTACGACTTTTTAAAGACGCCCGACCTGCACGTTTTTGAAAGTAACTCGCCGTACGAAACCTTAAGTAATTTTCACGTCGATATCATCGCGCTGTTCGACCGCAACAATAAATTAGTTGCGCGTCGCTTCGCGCAAGAAAGCGAATCGTTATTCGACAGCAACGCGCTGCCGCTACCCGACCTTAAACCGCTGCTTATCGATTTATCGAAAGTAAAAGAACATGCGCCCTTATTCGATACGGGCCTCGCATTAACTGTCAACGGAGTTGTGGTTTACGCCGTAGCAAGCGTCATGCGCAGCGATATGACCGGCAGCGCCGGCGGCAATCTATTATTAGCCACCGGGTTCGATCGCGAAATGCTGCGCGAGATCGAAGACAGCGCACAACTGCCGGTGCATTTCTCAAAACCCGATGCTGCCGATTTAAGCGCCGCGCCGCAGTTCGCAGATAAGCTATACCGCGACGAAAAAAATAAATTGTCGTGGCTGCTGCGCGACAACAAACAACATCCCGTTTTGAAATTAACGATCTCGCTACCACGCCGCGATTACGACACGAATTTATTGGCGCTGCCGGTTCTGGTTTCGTTTGCAAGTAGCTTGATTGGCTTCGGCCTTATTCTTTTGGTATTTCGCCACGTACTTATCAATCCAATGTTGTTGGTCGGAAAACATTTGCGCAAGGTTCGTCGCGATGGCGATTACACTTTGCGCCTGAATATCGATACGCACGATGAGATCGGCGATCTCAGTCGCGATATCGACGCATTGGTTCAGCATGTGCAAATTCAGCAAGATCAATTGCACGCGCAAACTGCGGAAATGCAGGCACTATCGTTTCAGGATGGGTTAACCGGGCTCGCCAATCGCCGTCGCTTCGATCAATCGCTAGCGGACAATTGGGCGCTGGCGCATCGCGCGCATGCACCGCTCGCATTAATCATGTTCGATGTCGATTATTTTAAAAATTATAACGACCATTACGGCCATCAATTAGGCGATGAAGCTTTGAAACGTCTCGCAGCAATCGTGCGGCAAGTAGTGGTTCGTCAATCCGACGTGGCGGCACGTTATGGCGGCGAAGAATTTGCGATCCTGCTACCAGAAACCACCGAAAGCGGTGCAGAACAAATTGCGTTGCGCTTGCAGGAAGAAATACACAAAGCGGCGATTCCACATCAGCAATCACATATCGGTCGGTTTCTAAGTATCAGCATTGGCGTCGCTGCGCTGGTGCCGAGTAATAAAAATTCGCAACGCGAATTAGTGCACAGTGCGGACGCTTCGTTGTATAGCTCGAAAGCCAGCGGACGCAATTGCATCACACTGGCTTCGCGCTTAGTTGACTATTAACTTTCAAACAGCAACTTTTTATTTGCAGCGATCAATTATTATTTTTTGATAATTATCGATACACGTGAACAACCCGTCGTATCAACCAAACTCCAGCGCCAATTTCCGCGATGCCGCAAAATCGGTTTTGCCGCTGCCTAATTTCGGCACCTCGGCCACCAGATAAATTTCTGCAGGAATCATCAGCGGATTAATTTGCGCTGCCAGTAATTGTTTGCGCATATCCTGACCTTCGAGTTCAGTGGCGATCAACGCGACAATTTTTTCGCCTTTTTTCTCATCGGGCAAACTCACTGCGACCAATTCGAGTTCCGGCTGCGCTAACACGCCGCGCAATTTTTCTTCAACCGCACTCAAACTTATCATTTCACCGGCGATTTTTGCAAAGCGCGAATAGCGATCGACAATACTTAAAAAACCATCGGCATCAAGATGTCCTTTGTCGCCGGTTTTATACCAACGCAGTCCATCGAGTTCAACGATCACAGTGTTGGTTCGCTCCTCATCGTGTAAATAACCGAGCATTACTTGCGAACCACCGACCAGAATTAAACCGTCGCTGCCAGTCGGCAATTCTTCAAATGTGTGCGGGTCGACAATTTTGCAGCTTGATCCCGGCAACGGCATACCGACCGTGCCAGGTTTGCCGCCGACTTGCACCTGCCAGTGATTGGTGTCGAGTTGATCGGGTAAATTCACGCTCGCAACCGGCGTCGTTTCAGTGGCGCCATAACCTTCGAATACATCGCGATTAAATTTCAATTTGAACGCGGTACGAACATCGTCATTGAGTTTTTCGGCACCGGCGACAACGATACGCAGCGAACTCAACATCAGCGGATGTACGCGCGGATGCTTGGTATATAAACGTAAAAATGTCGCGGTGCCACACAACACTGTCGCGCGGTATTCGGCAATGGTTTTGGCAACGCCAAGCGCGTCGGTCGGATCAGCGTGACATACCATCGGCGCCCCTTCAAGCAACGGCATAAATGTCGTTGCGGTCAAACCGAATGCATGGAACAGCGGCAACGTCGCCATCACTACATCGCGTTCTTCCAAATTTAATACATCGGCAATCTGACGCACATTGGCGAGAATATTGCGATGACTCAACATCACGCCTTTCGGTAAACCTTCACTGCCGCTTGAAAACAAAATAGCGGCAACGCTATCTGGACTAGTCTTTGTTAAAAACAATTTCTTCAACACAAATGCCGGCAACAACTGCGCCGCGAGCCAGCGTGCAATCAATTCACTTTTTCCGATTTGTGCGCGCAGATCTTCCAAATAAATTAATTTCACATCGGCGAGGCAGGCGCCAACTGCCGTACCGCGTTGCTGCAATTTTTCTAAAAAGCGGCGCGAGGTATAAACGGTTTTTATTTCTGCCAACAGCAATGCATGTTTAATTGCATCCGCGCTGGCGGTGTAATTTAAATTAATAATTGTTTTGCCTGCGCATAACACTGCCATATTGGTGAGCGCACCGGCACTGCTGGTCGGCAATAACAATCCGACATTCTGTTCCACGCTCAATCGGCGAATGCGTTTTGCAAAAGCGAATGCCGCCGCTATCGTCTGCGTGCCGCTCAATGGATCGGCAAGACTGTCGGCGATAGCTAAATTGTTGCCGACTTTTTTCGCCGCTTCCAACCACGTCTGCGCCAGCGTCGGCAATTCCGCGACATATTGTTCCCACGAGCGAATCGATAAATCGAACACACGACGCTTCAGCACATCGACTTCAGTTGATTTAGGAATAGCGGGCCCGAAGGCGACAATTAAATCGCGCTGCAAGCCGCCGCGACTCCACTGCTTTAAGCGCGCACTCGAGCGCGAAAATTGGCTGCCCCACAGACCGCGCAAATAGAACGGCACGATTACTACATTGTCATCAACCAACGCGCAAGAGCGTTCGTAACCGGGACGAAATTCCGCGAGGTGCCCTGTGCGACTGATCGTACCTTCGGGAAATAAACACACTACCTCGCCATCTTTTAGTAACTGCGCGATCTGTTCGAGCGAGCCCTGCGCGCCAGCACCTTGGCTGATGGGAATGACCCCAAACAGTCGGAAAAAACCGCGCAGATACCAGCGTTCGTAAATGCTTTTCAACATTACAAAACGCACCGCACGCGGACTTGCGATTTGAATAATCGCCCAGTCGATCCAACTGATGTGATTACCGAGCAATAAAACCCCGCCACTTTCTGGAATATTTTTAAAACCTTGCACGCGCACGCGGTAGCGACGCGTCAGCAAATACGCGACGATAAATCGCACAAACGATTGCGGTAATTTAATAACGGTATAGCCGGTACCAATCAACGCGACGATTGCAATCATCAGCAATAACACGGTCGTACTCACGCCCATCACTGCGGCGAGCGCAGTGACAATAAGAAACGCGAGCATGGCGATGTTCTGCACTAAATTATTTGCCGACAACACTTTGCCCATTTCGTGTTCGCCGGCGTGAAATTGAATCAGAGCATTCAGCGGCACGATAAATAATCCGCCCATAACGCCGATGAAAAAGAAATTGATGCAATGCGCCGTCACCGAATGCAACGCCGGCAACCACAACAAGCCGAGCGTAATACCGAGCGCGCCGACTGGAATCAAACCAGTTTCGATATGGCGTGTCGACCACTTGCCCGCAATGATCGAACCGAGAATTATGCCAAGACCACTGGCGGCGAGAATGCCCTGCAACAAAACGGTGTTGTGAATGCCGAGCGAATCTTTGGCGAACGCAGGAAAAGCAGCCAGCATCACCTGACTCACCGCCCAAAATACCGCAAGCCCGATAATCGACAAACGAATCACCGCGCTGTTTTTCAGCGGCTGCAAATTGTCGCGCAGTGCGCGTCCTCGTAGATAATCAGAAAACATGAAACGCAATTGCGTATCGCCCTGCTCGATTTGCGGCAGACGATAGGTGAGGACCAATTCGAGCACGCTGTTCAAAATCAACAGACTGCCAAGCGGCGCAATCGCGCGCAAGATTTCCGCCTCGCTATACGCGCCTAATAAATCGTAGCGGCGTTCGAAAAAAATCGAATAGACAAAAGTGCCGGCGAGAATTGCCACAATCGTCACCGCTTGCACGGCGCCGTTACCTTCGGCGAGACGCTCCTTGCCGACCAGCGGTTTTAAATAACCGTATTTTGCCGGAGAATAAATTGCGGCCTGCGCACCCAATGCCAGCGTCAACGCGAACGCGCCCCAAAACCAACCCTGGTAATAACAGACCGTAATCAGCGAGGTAATTACCACCGCCACCCACGCCGAATTTCGCATCACTTTATTTTTCGGAAAGCGATCGGAAATAAAACCAGCGGGGCTGAATAACAAAATAAACGGCAGCAGGATGAGCGCGTTGACGATGGCGGTTAATACCACCTGCTCGCTGCCATCATAAATTTTAAAGATGGTGTTTTGAATAATGATCTTATGGCCGAGATCGACAAACGCGTTGAGAAACATCGCCATTAAATACGGCGAAATACCGCGCAATTTTCGCAAAGGTTCCATTATTGCTCCGGGGCTGACAAATGACTGCGCGCAAGCTTGGTGCAACGCGCAGGGATTCGCAACTGCGATCGCGGAACTGGGTCGCGGTCGCGCAGAGTTCGCTTTATTTTTTCAAGAGAACACGGTAAAACTGCGCCACTGCCGAGTTCAGCTGGCAGGCACACCAACCCATCCAGCGAATGTTGCGGTTGCAGTTCGACATCAAGGAGTGAACGTCATGAATAAAAATTTTTCCGCTGCTCCCAGTTTGGTTTTGCGCGACCAGCACGGCAAACCGTTCCCGCTCCACGCAGTGACCATGATCGGTCGCGAAGCCGAATGTCAGATCGTACTCGCGGACAGCAAGGTATCGCGCTATCACGCCAAATTAACCATCAAAAGTCCCGGTGCAGTTATCGTTGAAGATTTGCACTCGACCAATGGCACTTATATCAATGGGGTGCGCGTCAATGCGCCGCGCACAATGGCTGTGGGCGACGAACTGCGTTTGCACAAAGTGAGTTTACGTTTAACCAGCGCAGACTCTGGCGCGGCCGATTCCACCATGATGGTGGATGCGACTTCGTTAGCTGCACGCGCCGAGCCGATTAAAGCCGCCGCCGCGATCGCAAAAAGCGACAGCGTTAAAACGCCACCACCGATTGTTGCGCCTATTTCGCGAGCGCAACCGCTGCAGAATAGCGATGCCGCACTCGACGCCGATTCGACCTATTTATTGAACACCGACGATCTTGCCAACCTCGACCAAATCGCGCGCAAGGAATTAAATGTGCAGCGCCCTGGCGAAGCGGTGAAAGGTCCGTGCTTATTGGTGTTGAGCGCGCCGATTCGCGGCAAGGTATTCGCGTTGCGCCCGAATGGCGCGCTGGGACAATGGACCATCGGCCGCAGCGACAATGCCGATCTGGAATTAATCGATCGCACCGTATCGCGCGAGCACGCGCGCATCGTCAAGCACGGCACGCTGTGGCAAATCGTCAATATCAATGCGGCGAATAAACTCTATGTAAATGGACAGGCGGTAGAGGCGGCCGATTTAAAATCGGGCGACCGCATTCGTCTGGGTCGCACGGAAATTGAATTTCGGATTGGTTACGACGCAGCCGAAGCGGTGCCGGAATTAACACCGCGGGCATTTAGTAGAAAACAAATTGCCCTAGGCACCGCCACAACATTTTTATTGGTTTTGATTTTACTGTTGCTGGCGATCTTCAAAAAATAGAATAAGTTATGTGTCTGTAGCCGGTGATAAATATTAAAAATTTAAACCCTATTTATAAGAAAATAATCGCGGCAAAAATAGCGCCGAACAGCAGCCATTTGACGACGTAATACACCTGGCGATTCCACGCTTTCATCCGTTTGCCAACTTGGCGCACCGCGTACAAATATTTGAACACTTTGTTGATGCCGCCGGTGCGATCGCTCTCGGCATTTGGCGATGCGGCTGCCGACACCACATTTCTGCCAAAAAAACGATTGAACGATTCCGCCCAGCGAAATTTCAATGGGCGCTCGATATCGCAGAATAAAATCAGGCGGTCTTGCTGCGTGGTATTTTCAGCGTAGTGAATAAAGGTTTCATCGAACATCACGCTTTCGCCATCGCGCCACGAATAGCGCTCACCATCGACGTCGATATAGCAACCGTCGGAATTCGGCGTGATCAAGCCGAGGTGATAACGCAGCGAGCCGGCGTACGGATCGCGATGCCGCACCAGACGACTGCCGGGTGGCAACTCGGTAAACATCGCCGCTTTAACACCGGGAATTTGCTGCAGCAACGCGACGGTTTTCGGGCATAACACTTTCGCTGAGGGGTGACTGTCGTCGTACCATTTCAGATAGAAACGCTTCCAGCCACTTTTGAAAAACGAATTGAAGCCGATGTCGTTGTACTGGCTCGATGCCTTCACATGGCCGCCATGCATCAGCTGAATCGCTTCGTCGCGAATCTCCTGCCAATGCTGCTGCAGCGGTAGCAAATCGGGAAATTGCGTCACATCGATATAGGGCTTATTCGGCACCCGCGACAGCATGTACATAAACGCGTTAATAGGCGCCATAAAAGTCGAATGGTCGGACGCCTGACGCCAGAATTTATGCCGCACTTTGCCGCGCAGGTGTACATACACCGCGCTGGCAATAAACAGAAGAAGCAGAATTAATTTAATGGGAGAAATCGGCATTGCGGATGGCGACCGTGACAACAGGGACGCGCGAATTCTACTCGATCAAACCAAAAAAGGGTGGCGCGGCCCTCAAACTGCGCTGCTGTCGCGCACCGCGCGCTGTGCTAACGGCACCCGCAAATGGCGCTCGAGAACCTCGAACAATTGCATGCGCGTGAACGGTTTAACCAAGCACCCGTCCATCCCCGCCTCCAGATAACGCTCGCGCTCGTCGGCAAAGGCATTGGCGGTAACTGCGATGATCGGAACGCGCTCGCCGCCGTTTAATCGCTCGGCGGCGCGTATTTGCAAAGTGGCATCGACGCCATTGAGCAGCGGCATTTCGACGTCCATTAAAATAATGTCCCAGCCGTCACCGGCCGCCGTTGCCGCCGCGAAACCATCGCCGACGATGGTCGGCACGCAGCCGAAACTATCGAGCATGCGTCGCAAAACTTCCTGATTAACCAAATTATCTTCCGCGATCAGCACGCGGGCGTTGAGATTAACGGGCGCCATGATCGGCGCGGCAACTTGCGCAGGCGAGGTGGCGAGCGGCGCAAAGCGCAGGCGTAGCGCTTGCAGTAATTGATCGCGGCGAAATGGCAGCGGCAATTGCGCAGCGGGATCGCCCGGATTAAAGCCATATTGCGGCGCAATTTCGATAACCGGCAACGCCCACGCCGCGACGCGCGCGCGCAATTGCGTCTGCGCCGCTGCACTATCCGCCGCATGAAACACGGTGAGCGCCACATCGACATCCGGCCTGCCGACGCCACTCTCTGGCGCGCAAACGATGGCGTGCAAGCCCCAGCGCTGTAAATACCCGAGCAATACCGCAGCAGTGGCCGCGCTCGCATCGACAATCGCCACGCGCAACTTCGGCAATTGCGGCAGCGCTTCCACCCGCACTACGTTAGGCGCGCCGACATTGATATTCACGCGAAACAGCGCGCCTTTGCCCAGATGCGAAACCACCTCGATATGGCCATCCATCAGCCGCGCCAGTTCGCGGCAAATCGATAAACCCAGACCCGAGCCGCTGTAACGCCGTGTCGCGTCGCGTTCGCCCTGATCGAAAATATCGAAAATCCGTTGCTGCTGCGCAGGCTCGATGCCGATGCCGCTGTCTTCGACCACCAGCAGTAAATTCCAACCGTCATCGACGCGCTGGGCATCGAGCCGCGCCAGCACATGGCCGCGCTCGGTGAATTTCAGAGCGTTAGCTAATAGATTGGCGATGATTTGCCGCAGCCGAGCCTGATCGCCGATCACCTGACGCGGCACGTTATCGCTGACTGCGGCCAGCAAATCCAGGCCTTTGCGGCGCGCCATTTCGGCAAACAAATCGAGCTGCGTATCGAGCGTATTGACCGGATCGAACACGCGCTGCTCCAGCGCTAACTTGCCGGCCTCGATCTTGGAAATATCGAGCACATCATTAATGATCGACAGCAGCGATTCGCCCGATTGATGAATGGTGCGCGCGAGATGGTGCTGCTCCGGCTGTAACGTGGTGGCGAGCAGTAATTCGCTCATGCCGAGCAGGCCGTTCATCGGCGTGCGGATTTCGTGGCTCATGTTGGCGAGGAATAACGACTTGGCGCGATTGGCCGTTTCGGCGCGGACTTTTTCTTCGGCCAGACTGATTGCCAGCGCGATCGATTCGAGCAAAATACTTTTGCACAGGCGCGCGGTCGAGGTCATCGCCACCCCGAAGACGATCACCATCGCGCCCATAAACGGCAACGGCTCCGGCGCGCGTGTGAAATAGTGCAGCGTTATCGGCGCCAGTGTCGGAATCAAAAAAGCCAAAAATACGCGCAGCTGCGCACCGAGCAAAGCGGTGGCGCCCGCGACTAGCCCGCACAAACAAAAACTAATAAATACCGCGATATCCAACGCGCCGTACGAAGCAAACCAAAATCCGGTCGCGCCCCAAACCGAACCGCTGCACGCGGCCCAAATCATAAATTCATTGCGCCAACGCGGCAGAGCTTCCGGGGCTGGAGAAGCGCGCCGATAGCGTATTAAAAATTGCGCGCGCAGTGCTGTAATCGTTAACAGTAATGTAAACCAGATTTGCAAATACAGATGCGGAACCACCGTCCACAACCGCGCACCTAACAGCATGGCCAATACGATGTTGACGCGCAAGCCGTTGGGGAAGCCGCGAAATAAAAAGCGAATAGATTCCGCTGTCACCGCATCGGTCGCTGTGCCATGCGTTACATTTTTATTAGAACTATGTTGCGAGTCCATTCCAACTCCGCCCTTGCGACATATCCGGAATTCACGATACTGCGATTTTTACCCAATTGCGAGGACCGGACGTCTATGTCGACGCCAATCCGAGATAGCGCGCACGGATTAGCAAATTGCGCGGCGTAAGTTGGCGCGGACAAAAAACTCCCAACTCCACAGCATAATTAAATTCGCGCAGATACAGCGCACGATCCAAAGCTAACCAAACCTCTAAGGCGCGTCTGAATAGCAGCCGCGGCAAATCCAGTGCAGTCACTTCACGCAAGCGCTCGCTTCCCGCATTTTCGTAGAAAGAAAAATTAATCGATGCGGATAATTCCAATTTTTTTATCGCCGCGAGCTGACGGCAGAACGCAGCAAAGCCCTGCTGCAAAACACTTACCGGAAATGACGGCGTGACCCAATACTCATCAATGCCGCGCAACTCGCGTTGCAGCAAATCAAAACCGAGACGCCAGGCCTGCAATAGTTTTCGTTGTTGCTGCACGCGCGGCGGCGACGTCACACTGCCTTGCACAGCGGTGCGCAAATCATCGCGCATTAAATAAAAATCGCTGTGTTGAAGAGCATATTGCGACAGCGGCTTGTATAAATGCTCTTGGGTTAAATGATAACAACAAGGTGCGAGCGCGATGCTGTCGGGTTTGCGCTGGGCGCAGCCACGCAATAATTGCGTGTGCAAATCGCCGCAGGCATGCAACGCGATTACGCGCTGTTCGGCAGAAATAAAATTAATCGCCTGCGCGGACATAACGTCGATTTTTTGAAAGGTCAGTGGTAAATTTTCGTGCTGCGCGAGTCGGCGGCCATCGGCGATTAATTCAGCATTCCATTCCAGCGCGGTGACATGACACTGTTGCGCACGTGCAACCGCACGGCCTAAATGCGCCTTACCCGCGCACCATTCAAGCGTCGAATTTTTATTGCCGGGCAACGCCGAAATAAATTCGATAATTTGCTGCCACTTTCGACCTGGTACCGCGCGCTCAGCATTTGCAAAATTGGCAACTGGTCGCGTCGATAGTTTCGGCACTGCGGTGGCCTGCGCAACAGCAATTGCATCCGGAATAAATTCGCTTAAGAAATCAGCCAACGCAATATCATCACTCGCTAATTGCTCAGCTTGTGGCAAAGATAATTTGCGTAATTGTTGCACCAGTGCAGCGTGCTCACTTTCCCACGACATCTTTAAATAAGTAAATGCCTGCGGCCGCCAAAATTTTTCATTGTGCTGCAATATTTCATGTAGTCGCCGCCAACGCGATTCAAGTTCGGAATCGATCCACGGCAACACTGTGCTTACGCATCCAGCGCGATTAATTTAAAACCCTTATTGCGCGCGACCACTTCAACGCGCGCAAATAACGGCTGCGCTTGTTTTTCAAGACCAATAAAATGATTAACCACAAATAACGCACGACCACCGCGCGCCAATAGCCGCCGCGCACCTTGCAGAAAACGCAAGGTTAAATCCGCTTCCACATCGAAGCCCTGATGAAATGGCGGATTGCATAAAATCGCCGGAAATTTTCCCGCAACATTTTCACCGCAATCGGCAGCGATGACTTCGCCCTGAATTTTATTTTCAGAAAAATTGCGTGCGCACGTTGTCACGGCAGTTAAGTTGTTATCGGTTGCAATAAATTCCGCCCGCGGCCAACGCAGCGCGGCCGACAAACTCAAATAACCATAGCCGCAACCTAAGTCGAGTACGCGCGCCGGCGGCTCAACAAATACATCGTGCAAGTGTTCGATTAAAAATTCCGAACCGGAATCTATTTTTTGCCAACCGAAAATACCGGGCTTCGACCACGCCGAAAAAACTTCGTCAAATTGCAGGTGTCGCAATTGTGGATAAAACTGATCATCAAGCTCGGCACCGAGTTGTTGCGTGCGTGCAATCGCGCCGAGCGTGCAACCGCTGCCGCGCTCCAACTCGGCGACGCGGCCGGCGCGCGCTGCGGCTTTTTCCAAATACGTCTTAATGCCTTCGTTTTTTTCACCGCTCAACCACAATGTTCCACCCGCCGCGAGTGCAGCCAAGCCGGCATTAATAACGTGATGAACCAATGCCTTTTCTTTCGCCACGCGAAAAAAAACATGCGCGAGTGCTACGTTTTCGGGAAATATAAAATCGTTGAGCGTCACATTAATTCCACGCGCTTCGCAACGCGCGGCAATATCGCAGCGATTGGTCAGTACGCGAAAATCCGCACGCGGATGTACTTGCGCAAGCACCGCATCGTTGACGTGTTCATCGGCAACCCATACGGTTTCACCGCTTGCGGATGCCATGTTGTTTATTAAAAGTTGTAGCGATTTGTCCATTGGTTTTTTTGATTCGTCGTTAAAGTGCGCTCATTGTACGCATCCACCAACGACTGCGTTACCATTTGCTCCGCTCAATAATCGGATTCATTGCGATGGATGTACTCGGAATAGCGCGCGACACGTGGGAGCTTTTAAGCTTCGTCGTCACCGTGTTCGGCTTGCCGCTGGCGATTTGCGTATTTATTTACGAGCAGCGGCGCGAGCGCGACAACGAAGAAGAAAATGTTTACCAATTATTGTCCGACAACTATCAGGACTTCTTAAAGGTCGCACTCGATAACGCGGATTTACGTTTATTCGCCGTCGATGAAACGCCCGCGTTGTCGGATGAACAAAAAGAGCGGCGCCTGATTATTTTCAGCATGCTGATTTCGTTGTTCGAACGTTCGTATTTGCTGCTTTACGAAGACAAGATGTCGGAGAAACAACGCCGGCGCTGGAGTTCGTGGGAAGACTATATGGCCGAGTGGCTCGATCGCAGCGATTTTCGCAGCCTACTCGACGTGCTGCTGCGCGGTGAAGATCCGCGCTTCGCCGCACATATTCAGCACCTCGCTAAACAGAAATAATTTACGCAGCCAGTGCGGCGATTTCCGCCGCCGTCAATGCCCGATATTCGCCGGGAGCGAGCGCGCCGAGCTCAAGCGCGCCGATGCGCTCGCGATGCAGCTTTATCACCGCGTTACCAATGGCGCCAAACATGCGCTTCACCTGATGGTATTTGCCTTCGCTAATGGTCAGCCGCGCGGTGACCGCATCGATCAACTCCAGTTGCGCGGGTTTCAGCCGCTCCTTCTCACTGTGCAGAAATAAGCCGCGCTCGAATTGCTTCACAGTCTCAGCGGGAATCGGCTCGGCCGTTTGCAGCCAGTAAGTTTTGTCACAGTGTGCTTTGGGCGCGGTGATGCGATGTGACCACTGGCCATCGTCGGTCAGCAGCACCAAGCCGGTGGTGTCGATATCGAGACGACCGGCAATGTGCAAACTCTCGCGATTGTCGACATCAAGCAGCTCCAACACGGTGAGATGCTGACGGTCCTTGGTCGCACAGACACAGCCTTCCGGCTTATGCAGCATGAAATAGCGCGCCGTCGCCGCGCGCAGCGGGCGTCCGGATAATTCGACACGGGCGTCGGCTGCGACTTCGAGCTGCGCGTCTATTGCCACGCTGCCGCCCACGGTTACTTCGCCCGCTTTAATCGCGCGCTTAGCATCGGTTCGGGACAGATCGGTAACGGTGGCAATGAATTTATCGAGTCGCATAAAAGAGAATCGCAGTTGTGAGTTTTGGAAAAACGTGTCGGTTCATTTGTCAAAAAGTTGTGACACAGCTCACACAAAAATAGCTAACCCACTCTGGCGAAAGGGAAATCGATTTTTGGCCCGAGTTGTGTATATACCGGATATACCTCACCACTCATGGTTGTTTAGACGTTATGCAAAACCGCAAAAAGCTGTACCGCATGCTCGCTGCCTCCCCGCTGGTCTTGCTCGCTGGCTTGGTGTTGGCACCTAATGTCGTTACTGCCGGCTTTCATGCCGCCAGTAAAAAGACGCCAGAGGCAAATATTGAGGTAGCGCAGGAAGCCAGCGCCGATCATCCCGCGCAAAAAACCACGCGCAAAGCACACGGCACGTCGGCCACGCCACTTCCGGTAATAACACAACCTGCCGACACGCAATCGCCAGCATCGCCGCAAACGGAAGAGCACGGTCAGCACGATTTCAGCGGTCCGACTACCTTCGCCATCAATGATCTCGCACCGCCGGTGATTGCAGAAAATCCGTTCCCACACAGCGCCTCGCCGCTGTTTGCCAGCTTCGGCTCGACTAGCTCCGGGCGCACCAGCAAAGTGATTCTGAAGCCGGTTACACCGGCTCCTGCGACTGGCGATAAACAAGCTGATGCGCCCGCGACAACAGCTACGACGGACGCCGCTAAAACAAATACCGAAACAGTAGCATCGAACGATACCGCGGTCCCTGCCGTCACGGTCGCGCCCAGCTCACTGCCCGGCACGCCGCCGCTTGAAGTGGTAGCCGATAAATCCGCTAAAGTCGGCGATACGCCTACCGCCCCGACGACTACCAGCAACAAACAGGAAGCACGTCCGGTCGCATCGGTACCGGAGCCTTCCTCAATTATATTGTTGACGGCAGGCTTGATCGGCTTGGCGGTTGCCCGCCGCCGCGCCGCTTAATCAGTGCTCACGCGTGGCGCGGAATTTAATTTCCGGCCACCGCTCTTCCATTAACGCCAAGTTCACGCGGGTCGGCGCGAGATAGGTCAAATGACCGCCACCATCGAGCGCTAAGTTTTCGTAAGCCTTCTGCTTAAAATCTTCTAATTTCTTGGCATCCGCGCACTCGACCCAGCGCGCCGTATATACATTGACCGTGTCGTAAATGGCCTCGACCTTGTATTCGTCCTTCAGCCGATAGGCGACCACTTCGAACTGCAACATGCCGACCGCGCCGACCACCAGATCGTTGTTGCGCAGCGGCATAAACACCTGCGTCGAGCCCTCTTCCGATAGCTGCTTCAATCCGCTTTGCAGCTGCTTGGATTTAAGCGGGTCTTTCAGCCGAATCAAGCGAAACATCTCCGGCGCGAAGTGCGGCACGCCAGTGAATTTCAGCACCTCACCATCGGTAAACGTGTCGCCGATTTGAATGGTGCCGTGATTGTGCAGGCCAATGATGTCGCCACTGAACGCCTCTTCCACTTGCTCGCGCTCGCCGGCTTTGAAGGTCACGGCGTCGGCGATCTTTACGTCCTTGCCGATGCGCACATGGCGCATCTTCACGCCGCGCGTGTATGTACCCGAGCAGATGCGTAGGAACGCGATGCGATCGCGGTGCTTCGGGTCCATGTTCGCCTGAATTTTAAAGACGAAACCGGAAAACTTCTCCTCGGTCGCCGCCACCGCGCGCGTCTCGCCTTTGTTGACAACCTCGGCAACGCGCGGCAATGGGCTCGGCGCCCAATCGACAAAGCCATCGAGCATTTCGCGCACGCCGAAGTTGCCGAGCGCGGTGCCGAAAAACACCGGCGTCAATTTGCCCGCCAGATATTTATCCAGATCGAATTCGTGACTGGCGCCGCGCACCAGCTCGATTTGCTCGGCGAATTTATCCGCGTCGTCGCCCAGCAACACCCGCGCTTCGGCGCTCGCCAGACCTTTGATTTGTAAATCGTCGGGGCTGGTGTGGCCCTGACCTTTGATAAAGACGTGAATCGTGTCCGTGTAGAGGTTGTACACGCCGCGAAAATCCGGGCCCGAACCAATCGGCCAATTGATCGGCGCGGCGGCAATTTTCAGTACGCTTTCGATTTCGTCGAGCAACTCGATCGGATCGCGAATATCGCGGTCGAGCTTATTGATAAAGCTCAGAATCGGCGTGTCGCGCAGCCGGCATACACCCATTAATTTAATGGTGCGATCTTCGACGCCCTTCGCGCCATCGATAATCATCAGCGCCGAATCGACCGCCGTCAGCGTGCGATAGGTGTCCTCGGAAAAGTCTTCGTGGCCCGGTGTGTCAAGCAAATTGACAGTGCGTTCCTTATACGGAAACTGCATCACCGACGACGTCACCGAAATCCCACGTTCCTGTTCCATCGCCATCCAATCGGAGGTGGCGTGGCGGTCGGACTTTTTACCTTTCACCGTGCCGGCGATCTGAATCAAGTTGCCGAACAGCAGCAGCTTTTCGGTAATCGTGGTTTTACCGGCATCCGGGTGCGAAATGATGGCGAAGGTGCGGCGCGCGCAGACTTCATTAACGAAACTACTATTCGGCATGCAGAAATTTCTCAATTGCGCGCAGCGGGGTGCACACATAAAAAAAGCACGTGGGGTAAACCGCCACGGGGAGGGCGCACATGATACCCGTTGAGAACTTTCAACAACACTTCGGTGACAGCTTTCGCCGCTACTGTGTGCTGCCAAAAATTACTCCGGCACTGGCAGAGGTCGAGTTGCAGGAAGTTTTCGGCATCAATACCGATTTGAATAAAGCTTGCTCATGACTGATGACCGCAATCAAGGCGCTCTGGATTTGCACTTGCGTAAGTTGGCGCTCCGGCTTTGTCTCGGCAACTTGAGGACATTTCTGAGCCCGCGCGAACCCTCGACGCCACAGCGTTCTAATGCAGCGACACCAATCCAAACGTGTGAGGCTTTTTAACCCAGGTTACATTCATGCATTTGCACGAATAACGACACGTATTATGAATGCTACCGCCGCCGCGTTAGCCCGCGCTGGTGACAGCGTGTGGCCCGTACTAAATCCCTAATTTCTCTTTAACAGCATTGATTTACATTCCGAAAAATAATTCTCTATGCAGCAACCGCAATAATTACTTTCAATCCGCGTTTAAAAATTAAATCAAACCATTGGTTCGAGTTTTGCGTATAGAAACTTGCTGCGTTTTTCCAAATACCTGCGCCAGACTTTCAGCGCTTGCAAAGAAATATCCGCAGCGAAATTAATACGCAAATATAAATTGCGGCGGCGCGTGGAGATTTATGTCGGATCGCGAATTGATCGTAGTGAATAAAAATGGCATGTACTGCCCCGCCGGGGATTTTTATATCGATCCGTGGGCGCCGGTTGAGCGCGCGGTTATCACGCATGGTCACAGCGATCATTCGCGCGTCGGCATGGGTGAGTATTACGCGACCCGCGCCGGCCTGCCGATTTTGCAATGGCGCCTGGGCGAACAAAATTTTCACAGTTACGATTACGGCGAATCTTTTACGTTGGGATCGGCAATTATTTCATTTCATCCGGCCGGCCACGTGTTGGGATCGGCACAGGTACGCATCGAACACGACGGCCATGTGTGCGTCGTTTCCGGTGACTACAAACGTCAACCCGATCCGAGCTGCGCGCCGTTCGAAGTTATTCGTTGCGATACATTCATTACCGAGGCAACTTTTGCGCTGCCGATTTATCGCTGGCCCGACACGGCGCTCGTCGCGCGCGACATTGTCGCGTGGGTCGACGAATGCAAACAAAATGGCGAGGCGGCAATTTTATATTGCTACGCCTTGGGCAAAGCGCAGCGATTACTCGCCGAGCTCGCCCGTACTTCCGCTGATGCGGTTTATTTGCACGGCGCGATGTTGCGCGGTGTCGATATTTATCGCGCGGCCGGTATCGACATGATCGAAACGCACGCCGTTATCGATGAAGCGCGCACCGGAAATTTCGCCGGAAAATTAATTCTGGCACCGCCATCGGCTGCGGGCAGTCCGTGGTTGCGACGCTTTCGCAAAGCACAACAAGGTTTCGCTTCCGGCTGGATGAGTATTCGCGGCAATCGTCGTCGCCGCAATTTAGATCGCGGTTTTGTCATTTCCGATCACGCCGATTGGCCAGCGCTGCTGCGCACCATCAACGAAACCGGCGCAAAAAAAATTATCGCCACGCACGGCAACACCGATGCATTGGTGCGTTTGCTGAACGAGCAGGGAACCAATGCCAGCATCTTTCAGACGTCCAACCTTCTTCAAACAGAAAGCGGCGAAGACGACTGATGCAACGTTTCGCGCAGTTGTATCAACGGTTGGAACGATCAACCGCAGCGAACGATAAGCTCGCGGCGCTAATGGCATATTTAAATACCGCTGAAGACAATGATATGGCCTGGGCTATCTGGTTATTGAATGGCGGCAAATTATCGACTGCAAAAAATAAATTAGCGACGACGCGCGAATTGCGCGAGTGGATCGCTACCGAAAGCCACATACCGTTGTGGCTGGTTGAAGAGTGTTACGAGCAAGTCGGCGATCTCGCCGAAACAGTCACCTTATTATTCGACGAGCCGACGCGTAAGTACGCCGATCGAAGCTTGACCGAATGGATCGAAAATATCTTATTACCGAGCGCCAATCGCGACGAATCCGCGCGGCGTGAAGTAATTGTTGCAGCGTGGCGCGAGCTGGATTTTTCGCAGCGTTTTGTTTTCAACAAATTTTTATTAGGCAATTTGCGCGTTGGCGTTTCACGCGGTGTTTTGCAAAAAGCATTGGCCTCGATATTTGACCTGGATGTTTCGATCATTGCGCAGCGCATGCTCGGTGCATGGGAGCCGACGTCGGCTTTCGTTGCCACGTTGCGCGATGAATCCAGCACTGGCATGGAAACAAGCGCGGCGTATCCGTTTTATTTGGCATCGCCCATCGGAAAAAATATCGAAACGCTAGGACCAATCAGCGATTGGTTGTTGGAATGGAAATGGGACGGTATTCGCTTGCAGTTAATTCTTCGCGAGCAACAAACTGTATTGTGGTCGCGCGGCGAAGAGCGCATGGATGAACGCTTCCCCGAAATAGAAAATTCTGCCGCAATGCTGCCGGTCGATTGCGTCATTGACGGCGAATTACTGGCGTGGGGTGATGGCGATAATCCACATCCTTTTTCAGTGTTGCAAACGCGCATTCAACGCCGCAAGCCCGGTGCAAAAACATTGAGCACGGCACCGGTACATATGCTGGCTTACGATTTACTCGAATTAAATGGTGAGGATTTACGCCAGCAACCGTTATCGATTCGACGCGAACGTTTAATCGAATTACTCGCCAGCTGTAATCCTCCGGCGATACAAATTTCGCCGGAGGTTGTTGCCGCATCGTGGCAGCAGGCCACCGAACTGCGCACGCAATCGCGCGAACGCGGCGTCGAAGGCCTGATGGTAAAACGACGCAGCTCGTTTTATTTACACGGGCGAAAACGCGGCGATTGGTGGAAATGGAAAGTCGATCCTCTGACTATCGACGCGGTACTTATTTATGCGCAATCGGGGTCCGGCCGGCGCAGCACGTTGTTTACCGATTACACCTTCGGTGTGTGGGACAACGAACAGCTAGTGCCAATCGCAAAAGCATATTCCGGTTTAACCGACGATGAAATTTTGCAACTCGATCGTTGGATTCGCGCTAACACCACGGAGCGTTTCGGTCCCGTGCGTGCGGTTAACGTCGAGCATGTTTTTGAGTTGGCGTTTGAGGGCGTGAATAAATCGTCGCGGCATAAATCCGGTATCGCGGTGCGTTTTCCACGCATTCTGCGTTGGCGGCACGATAAAAATGCAGCACAGGCGGATCATCTTAAAACGCTAGCCGCGTTAGCGCGGTAAATTTTTTAATAGATTAATCATCGCGAGAAAATGCCATGCCCGAAGACCCCAGCATTGTCATTCTGCGTGAAGAAGCCGATCACTTCGCCGGCCATAAAATTGTGCGCGTCGAAGGTAACAGCAAAATCGATCAGAGCCGTCTGCTCGGGCAAACTGTGGTGGCTTTGCGCAGCTGGGGTAAACATTTTCTGATCGAACTGCCTAATTTTTCGCTTCGAATTCATTTGTTATTGTTCGGCAGCTATCGTATCGATGAGCGCAAAGACACTGCGCCGCGTTTGAGTCTGGGTTTCGATAATGGTGAGCTGAATTTTTACGCGTGTTCGGTGCAAATTATCGACGAGCCGCTCGATCTACGTTACGACTGGAAGACAGACATCATGTCAGCGCAATGGGACGCTAAACTCGCGCTGAAAAAATTAAAAGCGATGCCCGACGCATTGGCTTGCGATGTTTTGCTCGATCAAAACGTATTTGCCGGCGCGGGCAATATTTTCAAGAACGAAGTGCTATTTCGTATTCGCGTGCATCCGTTATCGACTATCGGTGCGATGCCGACCGCAAAGCGACGCGAGCTGGTCGAGCAAACGCACCTATATGCATTCGAATTTCTCGAATGGAAAAAAGCATTTGTATTGAAACAACATTGGCTGGCGCATCGCCAATCGATTTGTCCGCGCTGCAATATCCCTTTCGTCACAGCGAAATTAGGTCGCAACAGCCGCCAGAGTTTTTTCTGCGAAAATTGTCAGACGCGTTACACGTCAACAACAACAGCTAAACCTATAAATACATCTATAGCTACAAAAAAACCAAAACCAAAACCGCGCAAGAAATCCCAATAAACTGATATCTACACTCCCAAAATTTCCGCCCAGCCATCACATACCCCTCAAATAAAATAAATCCGGGGCCGCGACATAACGTCGCAGTCGGCGCGGCCACAGCCTCACGTATAATGCGTGACTTCTGTATTTCCGAGCCCCGCAATGGCCACGCTGACCGCCGCAAAAGCCAATCTGCAACGTCTCGCGTTAGTGCGCTTGGTAGTTGTGATCGCCGAATTAATCGCGTTGATCTACGCCATCGGCTGGCTGCACGCGGATTTGCACGCCCCACTATTGTTTGGAATAGCTGGCGTAATACTGTTCGCCGCGCTGCTCACATTTTGGCGACTGACGCGGCCGTGGCCGGTTACCGATGTCGAATTTTTCGCGCAGCTGTTGCTCGATGTCGGCAGTCTGAGCGTGATGCTCTACGCCAGTGGCGGCGCGACCAATCCGTTTGTTTCCTATTATCTGGTGCCGTTGTCGATTGCCGCAGCGGTATTGCCGTGGATTTACACTGCCAGTCTCGCGCTGATTTGCGTCGGGCTTTATAGCAGCCTGTTATTTTTTTACGTACCGCTGCCGCTGTTTTCACCCGCACTCGGCGAACATCAGCACCATGCCGACTCGGCGTTGAATCCGCATATTTTCGGTATGTGGTGTAATTTTGCGTTGTCCGCCGCGCTGATCACGTATGTGGTTGTGCGCATGGCGAACACGCTGCGCGAACAACAGCGCGAATTAAATCTGCGCCGCGAGCAGGCGTTGCATAACGAGCAGTTGCTCGCCGTGGCGACACTGGCCGCCGGCACCGCGCATGAACTCGGCACGCCGCTCGGCACCATGATGGTTCTGTTAGACGATATGCAATCGACCGACGCTGAACTCAACGGCGATATCGCCATGCTTAAACAACAGGTGCACAGCTGTCGCTCGACATTGAAAAAATTAGTGAGCACGGCGGAAACGCATCAACAGCAACAATTCGCCGTGCAACCAGCCGACATTTTTATGCGCGAATTAGTCCAACGCTGGTATGTGGTTCGCCCCGCCGCGAACTGCGAACTGCAGTGCAGCGCCGGAGATGCACCGGCCTTGCGGGTCGATGAAACACTGCGCCAGGCAATTATCAATTTGCTCGATAACGGCGCTGACGCCGATAGCGGCACATTGCAATTAACGCTGTCGTGGGATCAAAAATTTGTTGCACTGCGCGTTCGCGATCACGGCGCCGGCATCGGTTTTGAAATCGCCGACCAACTCGGCAAACCGTTCGTGACCAGCAAGGGCAAAGGTTTGGGCTTGGGATTATTTTTAAGCCACGCCACCATCGAGCGCTGCGGCGGCGATATTCGTTTGTTCAATCATCCCGACGGCGGTACCGAAGCAGTATTGCGTCTGCCCGTTGCACCTGATTTAGAGAACAGCGATGAGTGAATGCGACTTTTTAATCGTCGATGACGACGCGAGCTTTTGTAGCGTGTTGACGCGCGCGCTGACACGACGCGGTTTTAACGTGCACAGTGCGCAGACGATGCCGACAGCATTAGCCATCGCACAAACACACTCCTTCAAGCGTGCGGTGATCGATTTAAAACTTGCCGATGAATCCGGGCTCGATGTGATCAGCGCGATCAAGCAGCTGCAGCCGACGCTCGAAATTATTATGTTGACCGGCTATTCCAGTATTGCCACGGCGGTCGAAGCAGTGAAACGCGGCGCGTTGAATTATTTATGCAAGCCGGCCAGCGTTGATGAAATTCTTGCGGCATTTACCGCGCTGCCAGCTGCGACACCGCAGCCATCGGCACAGCCGCCTTCGGTCGATCGACTCGAGTGGGAGCATATTCAAAAAGTGTTGCTGGATTTCGACGGCAATGTGTCCGCCACCGCTCGTGCGCTCGGCATGCACCGGCGCACCTTGCAACGCAAATTGCAGAAGCGGCCGGTGCGGCAATAATTTGCTCGCGCCATGTCAACCGATTTGCGCGCACTGCGTTATAGCTACTTGATAGCGAAATTACTTGATAACGAGAGCAGCGCACATTTACCGGAGACTACATCATGCGATTTTCACTACTGTTGTTTTGCCTGATCGGTGTACTGAACACAGCCTATGCGCAGGACAACGCACAGAATATAAAAGCCGCCTGCGCCGGCAATCCCGAACGCTGTGAGGAAATTCGCACGCAGCTGCAAGCGAAGTGCGCAGCCGATCCGGCTGCATGCGAACAAAAGAAAGCACAGCTGCGGGAACGTATGGCCACCATGAAAGCAAAATGCGACGCCGACCCGCAGGCCTGTGAAGAGAAGAAAGCAAAATTGCAGCAGCGCGCGGCAGACTTCAAAGCACAGTGCGCAGCTGACCCGCAAGCGTGCGAAGCAAAAAAGGCAACTATCCGCGAACGTCTGCAGCAGCGCCGCAGTCCGTAATATGTAGCGCGTGCGTACGCGTTTGCCGCCACACGACAATTGCGTAGCGCAAAAAATTTCTAGAGCGCGAGCGCGCTGGCAATCGGTGCAGTAGTTTTTGCCAGCGCAAGAAATTGAAAAAATCCAGCTCAAGACTTGAACGGGTTATTTATCGCCGGGTTTGGTGTGATTCATTTCGCGCACCAATTTTTTGGCCAGCAAGCCGAGCCCGGCTGTGACTGCGATCAATACGCTCCACAAAATCCAGCGACGTTTATTTTCCGGCGAGGCATGTAAAACCCGTTCACTCAGTGGCAGTGTCAGGCTTTTGCTGGCGGTAGGATTAACCGTTGCCAGCGCGATATTAAATTCATCGCGGTCGCGATAATTCGGAATCAATGCGCGGCGATCCATCGCGGTCGGCGCGCTGTCCTTGCAACCGGCAACGAGAATAAACGGCGCCGCCCCCTGCGCTGCGAAAATAAGTTGCGGTGCAATCCAACTCACCGTGACCGCGAGCGGATCGGCGCCAGCTGTATTATTACCTTCAGCGCTCAGGCGCCATTCGCGCGCCGGCTGCGCATTTAACTCAATCGCGGGCGCAGTTACTTCGTGACCGTCGCGCTGCAACCGATACGCCGTAGTCCGCGCTACCGTAATCCATTTATTGGTCGGTTGCGTGCGCGCATACGCAGGGCGCTGCGCAATATCGAGCGGCAACACCGAATTATTTTGCGCGGTACTTATCTGCATGCGCTGAATATCGAGCGCGCCGCCGAGATCGAGCAACCATGCCGCGTCTTCGGTTTTCACTGCGGTGAAATTCGCGCTCTGCATTTCGATAGGACTGTTAACACCGGTGACACGCGCATCGATATGATCGAGCTGCAAACCATCGGAAAAACCAACGCGTAAATAACGCTGCGAATTATCCAGCCATGCCAATTTAACTCGCCGCTGTTCAATAGCGGCCTGTCGCTTGCGCTCGCTTTCGACGTTAACCAATGTTGCAGCGCCGACCTGCTGCCAGTGTTGCGCATCGGCGCTGGCTTCAACAATCGCTTGGCTGATGACGGCGCCGGAGTTTTTCCAGTACACAATCAATTCGTCCGGACGCTGGCCGTGCAATATATTTAAATCGAGCAACCAGCGCGGCGATGCCGATGCCGGCGAATCATTTTCACCAGCGCGCGTGATATTTATCACTGCACCATCGGCGCGTACTTGCACTTGCAATGGCGCCTGTAAGTTTCCGGCATCGTCTGCGTGCGTCGCGGTTTTCATTTCGGGCCAAATGAATTGCGGTAAGCCAATGTATTGCGGCGCAGCGGTGGTTGGTTGCGATGCGCCAACCCACGCATAGGCGACCGGCTGTTTATCCGCATTCAACACCCGTACATCGTCAAGATCACGACTTTGCGATGCCTGCAAAATCGATAACGGCAATACGATGCGCTGTAAGCCATCGTTGCCATTCAGCGTGATCGCAGTAGCTGCGGTGTAGCACATGGCATTGTCGTTATTTTGCGCGGCATCGGCATTTGTCGCGAATGTGGACGCGCAACAATAGATAAAGAAAATAAACGGACTGCGCAGTGTATTTTTAAAATTCATAGCGGTACTGCCTCGATCGATTTTTTTGCATCGCGCGCCGGTGGTAACGGTGCGACGTAACCGATGACCAACATCAATAGGCCGACCCCGAGAAACGACACGATGCGTTGCAGCGTTCCCGAATTCGACATATCGACCAGCAATAATTTTACGACGACCACACCGAGCAAACTGGCGCCGAGCACCCAAATTAAACGCCATTGCGATGTGCGCTGTGATAGCGGTGCGCGCTGCGTCGCAATAAACATGGTCGCCAATGCCGTCAGCGTCCATAAAATCGAGAGACTGGTTTGCACCAGATCGTACTGCAATGCACCATCGAGCCACAGCGGTGTATCGCTCCATTGATACAAGCTGCGGATCAACGCCGAATTGAGCCACCAGAACGCAGCGCCAACAAATAATATCGGCAACCATCGCGGCGGATTTTTTTCGACGTATCGATATGTGCGCATTAACGAAAATGCGAACAACACAATTAAGGCGTGGCCCAAGTCGATCGGATTTAACAGCGGCACATAGGGCAGCGGCGCCATCGAACCATCGCTGAATAAATTAACGCCGACACTCCACAGCAATAACAACAACAACCACGGCAGGCTTACAGCTTGCAGCCACGCCAGCGGATGTTGCAGCGACGGCCATTGCGCTTGACGCAAACGTTTCAGCGCCGCCAAAGTAATTAATGTGGCGGGGACGATTAATGCGACAGGCGTCCACATTTCGTGACGCGCAATAAAATGCGCAGCGAATTCATAGACGAGTAACCCGGATTGCAACAGCGCGGACCAGCCGGCGATGACATGCTCGATGGCATAACTGCGGCGCGAATATTTTTGCTCATTCGTTTTATCGACGCGACGCAGCAACCAAATACCCAGTGCAATTAAGCCAATAAATTCGATAACGCCATCGAACCAGATAAACTTCCAGGCGCCGCTGAACCAAGTCAGATGACTTACCAGGGCCACCAGCGCGACACCGAAAGCGGCCGGCATCAATACGCGTGCAGGCGCCGCGAATTGCGCCCATTTAAGCCGCCGATGCGATGCCTCCAAAAACAAGGCAAGCAGCGCGAGCAAACCGACCAGGCGATGTGCCTTATCGATATCCCACGTCGCCGCGAAAATTTCGCGCCAGGTGCCGTCGAGCAACCACAGCAACCCGGCGCTAAGCATCAACCAATGTGCGCCGAGCAACATGCCGCGCGTCCACATCGATTGCAGCACATCGGTTTTTTCCGCTATCGATGGCGCGGTGGTTTGTGTGGCGCTGGCTTGTGCCGCGATAACAAGATTGCGCGCAGTGAACAGCGCCGCCAGCGCCAGAATCAACACGCCGAAATACAGCGCGTTCAAAAATAAAGTCGGCGTCTGTTCTGGCCACTGCTGATTGTAAAAAGAGATCGCCGCGCCGAATTGCATCAGCAATCCCATCGCCAGCGCCCAAGTGCGGCGTTGTCGCACCGCGATCCACGCGACGCCGGCACCTTGCAGTGCCCAAGCTGCCGACGTCCAACGCGCATCGAGCGCCAACGGAGCAATCAAAAATAAAAACACGACGCCGAGCGCCAACATGCCCTCGCTGAGCAGGCGCATTTTTTCGCCCATTTGTCGCCACAGGCGCAGACCGATCCATAAATAAATTGCCGCCATCACGGCAGCGCTACACGCAAGGCCGAGTGGAATATGTTTCATCATGCCGGCTTGCAAACCGAAGGCGATGATCGGTGTGCCGAATACCAACGTGCCATCGACGTAGGGTAATTTCGGTTGTTCGAGCATCGCGAGCTGACGGCTGTAGCCGACGCTGATCCACAGATACAGCAACAGGTGCGCGATCAGAAATGGCTCGGTGCTGAGCAGTAATTCCGGCTGCCACGCGCGCAAACCCCAACCGATGCCAAGCGTAAACGTAAAGAAAAATCCGACCAGATTTAGCAACTTCCACGCGCGCAATTGCGCGATCCACGCAATCGCCAAATTGATAATCAGAAAATAGCTGAACAGCACAACATGACTTCCCTCGCCCGTCGATGCCAACACCGGCGCGAGAAAGGCGCCGGTAAAACCGAACACCGCCAGTGCGAGCGCATCCTGCAGCAACGCCAATAAAGCCGTAATTACCGCCAACGCAATCAGTAACGGAAAAGCCAGCGCCGGTGGAATCAACGCGTATAACCGCAGCGCCGCAAATACGGTGAGGTATAAAACGCCGATGCCCGCGCCCTGCAATGTCACGCCGTAGCCGTGCCGCGTATGCCGCACGCGCCAGCCAAATCCGGCCAATGCGGCAGCGCCTAACGCGACCGCAGCCAGCCGCACTTCAATCGGGAACACCGCATGCTCGGCGGCATAGCGCAGCAAAAATGCCACACCGATGAAAATAATAACGACGGCAAGGCGCACGATTGTGTTGCCGCCTTTGAACCAAGCGACGATCGAGGCACCGATCGAGCTGGTTATCGACGGCGATTTTTCATCGACAATATTGTCTTCGCCAAGGAGAGTTACTGATGTATTTGGCGCGGCGTTTTCACCAGCGGTTGCTTGCGCAGATATTGCGGTGTTGACGGTAATTGTCAGCGGCAGCGTATTTAAATGGACGTCGAGCGCAGCATCGACGGGAGCATCAACGATTTCGCTCACGGCCGTGGCGGCATTTGTTTCAGTCAAAGTCTCGGCAGATTTCGACGACGTGCTATCCGTTACGTCCGGCTCGCCAGTGAGCTTTTGCAGTTGCTGTTGCAATACCTGTACGTGCTGGCGCAATTGCTGCAGTTGTTGCTCGAAGTTTTTACGCAGATTATTCAGTTCGGAACGCTGGGCAAAATACAGCGCAATAATAATTATCAGCAGTACGGTCGAACTCATGAATTATTCCTTTAATTGATTTTAGGCACACAGGCTGCCGCAGCGGCTTCGATTTTATACTTTTTGACGAGCGATACCCTAGATGCCATCCCAACTCGGTCTTGCTAAGCTAAATGCTATTTCTCGCAACGATATTGCTCTCATGATGAAAACTCGCTTGCTTCGTACCCTTTTGGCGATGGTCATTTCCGGCGGCACCGTCGCGGCGCTCGGCGGCATGGCCGGCTGTTCGGCATCCGATAAAGCGGCGGCGGACCAGCGCGTTTATTTCGGCGTGCTCGGCGATTCCGACAGCCACTCCTTTCACGACATGGTTTTTTTGGATGGGCCCGCCCTGAGAGGCGCGGAATTTCGCCCCATTACATTCCAATGGACCGAGATCATTGCGCGTTTGCGGCCGCAGCAAATCAATATGGGCGAATGGGGAAAATGGGGAATGTCCGGGCGCTTGGCAGCGGTGCTAAGTCATTTCGGCTTTGAGGATCGCGCGCCACGCAAAGAGGATTATCAATTCAACTTTGCAACATCCGGCGCCAAATGCAGCAACCTCACCGAAGGCATGTCACGGCAAACGCAGCGCCTTCTTTATCACATGGATAAAAATCCGGCGGCCTGGGCGCATGGGATCATCACCATTCGCATCGGCGTTAACAGTATCGGTACTCAAGAAGCATTGGCCGGGTTCGCGCAAAGCGGTTTATCCGCCTCTGCGCTTAAGGAGGTCGATAGTTGTACGAACTATGTGCACACCGCGGTCGATCTTATCCGCGCGAATCATCCCACCACGCGCATTGTCTTGATCGGCATTCTCAACAACGCCGACTTTATTCCTTGGATAAATGACTGGACCACGCCTACGCAACTAAAAAATATCAATGATGTGATGGATGCGTACGACAACGGCATGAAAAAAATTGCCGCGGACGATTCCAACATTTTGTTCTGGGACGATCGCGCCTGGTTCAAAAAATATTGGGGCGGGCGTGACGACAATGGCAACCCCAATTACCACGGATTATTTCTGAGCGGCCCACAAGAAATCACGTACACACAGGGTAATTCGCCGGTTAATGCCATTCTTGGCGATGGCCATGCCGGAGTCGCTTGGAATGGAATATGGGCGCGCGATTTATTACAGGCACTAAATCAAAACTTTGACTACGCTTTCATACCCATAGACATAAATGACATCGCAAAGCTGATCGATGCTGACAGGAGGTTCGGCATAGCAGGGCCTGTCACTCGATAGCGAGGCTAGTACAGCAGTGGAAATACAGCGCAGATCAAATCTGTCATTGAAAGAATTTGAAAATGAATTCGTAGCAAAATCGCAGCCAGTGATTTTAACCGATGCCACTGCGCACTGGCCGGCGCGAACAAAATGGAACCTCGACTATTTCGAATCCCGCTTCGATAACAAAGAAGTTCGTTTTGACTCAAAACCGTGGAAGGTCGGCGATCTAGTCCGAACGCTCCGCACCTCCGACGGCACCGGCAATACACCGTATTTGAAAATGGTAAAGCTCGACGAGCAATTCGAGGAGCTGTGGGATGATATCGGTCAACACACGCTCGCGCGCAACAATCGATTGGGCAGCAAATTATTGCCGCCAAAAATGCGCATCGATAAAGGTATCGTTGCGGTTTTTATCGGCTCCAAAGGCAGCGGCTTTAAAGTTTTGCACTGGGATTACACGTATTTAAATGTATTTATTTCGCAAATTTTTGGCGACAAAGACGCAATAATTTTTGCCCCGAAAGACAGCCCTTATTTATATCCGCGCGCTAGTTTCGACAGCAATAATTCGCGAATCACCGATCCGTTTAATGTCGATTTGGAAAAATTCCCCGACTTTAAACATGCGACGCCGATTCACATCACGATCAAGCAAGGCGAAACATTATTTTTGCCGGGCGGCTGGTGGCATGCGACCAACATGAATCATCCGAGTATTGCGATTGCGGAAAGCACGCTCGACCGCTTCAATTGGAACTTGCGTCGCGATTGGTATTTACGCAACCAAATAGAAGCCGACGTCCCCAAACTTCGCCGCGACTTGCTCAGCTTCTATATGGGCGTCGTCGATAAAATTTTGCGCTTTTCTGAAATTAAAAATTACAACGAAAATACCGTGAAATTATTTTCGCACAAACCACAACATACCCCCGCTCATAGTTAAATTAACATCTGTAAAAAATCGCTTTGGTGTTTTAGGCTTAAATAGTTAAAACCCAAACACCAAAGCGATATATCACCTAAAAATTAAAAAACTCACTAATGGCACACGCTAGCATAGTCAGTGTTTTCGCGTAATTCGAAGAACTTGAATTTCCGCGCCACTCGACGCGCTCGATTTAGTGCGAAGCAAATATATGGATTGATTTTTCGCTGCTAGATCTTTCCAACTTACTGCGCATTCGTTTAAAAATTACCGCCTTAAGCATGCCGCTGATGGCTAACACTTTTCAAATGGTCACCACTAATGGATATCCATTCATAAACTTTCATTTTTGCAACAAAAAAATTCGATAAAAAATTTCATAAACTCGATCAAGCAATCACTGCGGTCACGAAGAGCATTCCGGGCTATCTTGGTGAGGAAACTTGGGAAAACTCAAGTAGCGGCTGCGTTTCAAATGTGTATTACTGGAAAACCTTAGAGGCGCTGCAACAGCTTATGCATCATCCAAAACATATTGACGCAAAGGCTGCGCAGCCACAGTGGCTGAGCGGCTATCAAGTAGTGATTTCGAAACTCATAAAGACTTACGGGAATACTCAATTGGCGGCAATTCCCGTCGCCCAATAACAAATCACCGGCGTACATCGTTGAGAACATCCATGGCTGAAATTCAAATCAGAGCGGCGGAAAATTCCGACATTGCTATCGTCGCTTCAATGTTCGATTTATACCGTCAGTTTTACGAGCAAGCAGCGAATATCGTTCTTGCTAGGGAATTTATTACTGCGCGAATGCAACGCGACGAATCAATCATCTTGTTAGCGATAAATACAGCTGGCGAAGGCAAGGGATTTTGTCAGCTATATCGTAGCTTTTGCTCCGTGGAAGCATCTTCCATTTATGTGCTTTACGATTTGTTTGTTCGGGACGATATGCGTGGCACCGGAATTGGGCGCTCATTACTGTTGGCGGCGGAAGCTCATGCGCGGACCAGTGGCGTGGCGCGGATGGATCTCACCACCGGAATAAATAATTTGCCGGCGCAAGCGTTATACGAATCGTTGGGTTGGTTGCGCGATAAAACGTTCTTCACCTACAGTCGGCGCACAACCGACTAAGATTTTCCTATCGAACGTTTGCAGTGAAGGAGCTTCGATTAAATCAATATAAGATATTGCGAAAGGTAAAGGCTGGTCGCTAACTGACGTGGTTTGTTAATTTTTAATCCACGAAATGAATACCAAAACCGCCGTGGGTTTTGGTATCACTCCGCGCAAACTTAAAACTACAATAATTTGCGACCTTTGCGCGCTGCGATACGCATGCGCAACGCATTGAGCTTAATAAAGCCTTCCGCGTCTTTCTGGTTGTAGGCACCGCCGTCATCTTCGAACGTGGAAATTTTCGAATCGAACAGCGATTGTTCCGATTGCCGGCCGACCACGATGACATTGCCTTTGTACAATTTCAGGCGCACGACGCCATTAACCTGCGCTTGCGATGCGTCGATCATGGTCTGCAACATTAAACGCTCCGGGCTCCACCAATAGCCGTTGTAAATCAGGCTGGCGTACTTCGGCATCAACTCGTCTTTCAAATGCGCCACTTCGCGATCGAGCGTGATCGATTCGATAGCGCGATGGCCCTTCAATAAAATCGTGCCGCCCGGGGTTTCGTAACAACCGCGCGACTTCATACCGACATAACGGTTCTCGACCAGATCGAGTCGACCGATACCGTTTTCGCCGCCGATTTTATTCAGCGTCGCCAGCACTGTCGCGGGGCTCATCGCGCTGCTGTCGATCGCAACGACATCGCCTTTTTCATAAGTGAGATCGATATAGGTGGCTTTATCGGGCGCGTTTTCCGGTGCCACGCTCCAGCGCCACATGCTCTCTTCGCATTCGGTCCACGGATCTTCGAGCACGCCGCCTTCATATGAAATATGCAGCAGGTTCGCATCCATCGAGTACGGCGATTTCTTTTTGCCTTTGGCGAAGTCGACTGGAATATTGCGCTGTTCGCAATACGCCATCAGCGTTTCGCGCGAGGTTAAATCCCACTCGCGCCACGGCGCGATAACTTTGATCCCGGGCTTTAACGCATATGCACCGAGTTCGAAACGCACCTGATCGTTGCCCTTGCCGGTGGCACCGTGCGAAACCGCATCGGCGCCGGTTTCATTGGCGATTTCTACCAGCCGCTTGGCAATTAACGGGCGCGCAATGGATGTACCGAGCAGATATTCGCCTTCATAAACGGTATTGGCGCGAAACATCGGGAACACGAAATCGCGCACGAACTCTTCGCGAAGATCATCGATATAAATTTGTTTGACGCCTAACGCCTGCGCCTTGGCGCGGGCCGGCTCGACTTCTTCGCCCTGACCGATGTCGGCAGTAAAGGTAATGACTTCACACTTATACGTGTCCTGCAACCAGCGCACGATAACGGAGGTATCGAGGCCGCCGGAATACGCCAGCACGACTTTATTAATTTCGGACATTTCAATTCTCCAGAACCGCGACGCGACTGCGTCGGCGGACACTCATCCAGCGCTGACCGGCTGCTGCCAATCATACAAAGGGCGCTAGTTTAACGGCCCGCCCGCAAACTGCCCAGCGGCTCGATGCAATCCTGAAAGAAATGGGTTAACCCGCTCTTGGGCTTTTTCTATCTTCTTGTTTTCTAAGTAACAAAACTAAGCAACAAAAAAAAGAAGGCCAAAGGCCTTCTCAACACTCAGCGCGGAAACATTGGGTGTTCGCAACACCTACGGCGGTTTTACTCTTTGTGGTCGGCGATTGGTTTCTCGGTAAATAAATAGTCGCGCAATTCACCATCCAATTTGGGATCGCGGCGACGAATCCATTCCAACACCATTGCCGCATGCTCTTTTTCCTCATCGCGGTTATGCGTGAGGATGGCTTTTAATTCCGCATCGCCGCAGGCATCGATACGCTGGTTGTACCAATCGATGGCCTCGAACTCCTCCATTAACGACGTAATAGCGCGATGCATATCCCGCGTCTCGCTGCGCAGTTCATTTATCGGTTCATGATAGCCTTCACTTGCCATGCTCACTCTCCAACAAGGTATGCAAATAATTAATTGGGCTTGAATAAATCATCAGCGGCTGTATTTACCCTACGCACCGGCACTTCATAATGATTTAATAACCTCATAATGATTTAATAAATAGGAGGACGCCATCCTTTAATTCTTGAATTGAATTTGCACGCTCACGCATTCAATCAAATATTGGAAACGCCAATCATCGCTGCAATTAAAACCCCGACAAATAAAATTAAAAATACCAAGAATATGAATTTGGCTATTCCCTTCGCACTTGATGAAAACTCGCTAAACCCGAATGCGCCTGTCGCCAGCGATATCAGCGCAAATATAATGGCCCACTTCAGCATCGTTGCGCTCCACCGATAAGCTCGCTCACTTTTGCCGCGATTGAAAACTATTTTTTCGTAGACGCAATGACTAAATAATTAGACACATGCAAACCACGATTGAAATTCGTCGGCTGTACGTAGATGCAGCAGATTTAACAATGAAATTTTATTGCGAGGAAAAAATTTAAGGCGGTGATAAATAAATCACTGCGCGTAGGCAGTGATTTATTTATTGAGGGAAATTTATTTAACCACTATTTATTTAACCACTTCGACGCTTTTCGCAATCAGTACGGAGCGTTCGCTGTTGCGATCGACCTTACCCATGACCCGCAATTGGGCGTCGGGCGCGAATTTCACTTTGCCGAGAATATCGTCATCCACTTCGACATTAATTTGGCCGGTGCTATCGCGCAGCAAAAGGTGCTCTTTATCGACTTGTTGCACTACTTCACCGGTTACTACGACCTGCGTGGCATCGGGCGCCGCCACTGCTTGGGCGACGCTGTAACCGGCGACTTGATGTGAGGCGCAGGCAACGATAAGCGGCGCGGCTATAGTGGCGGCAATTAAGTTACGCAATGTTTTTCCACGGTGTGAAAACATAGTGTGTTCCTCTCATTGTGCGCTGCGGTTTTAGCACCGCTAATCGCTTTAACTAAATGTGATGATCGCTATGAATCAACAGCCTACTTTCAAGGACAACAATCAATGGACAACAATTTTTAGCAGAAGGTTCTTTGATTGTTTTCAACGGCGCGTAGTTTTTTCAATTGAACCTTTTTCCATTTGCGTAAGCACCGCGCCGGGCAAGACCGCGAGCGTGTGTTAGAGTCTAAACATAGCTTTTTATGGATTTGTTCCGATGACCGCTCTGTATGCGCTTTTGGTCGGCGCGTCGTTATTATTTTTAAGTATTGTCCTGACCCCCTTGTCGACGCGCATCGGCTTGCCGGTATTATTATTATTTTTCGGTGTCGGTATGGCCGCCGGAGAAAACGGCCCCGGCGGTATTCAATTTCACGATTTCAACACGGCATTTTTAGTCGGCAATCTCGCGCTCGCCATTATTTTGCTCGATGGCGGTATGCGTACAAAATATCAATCGTTTCGCGTCGGCTTAAAACCGGCGACCGCATTGGCCACGATTGGCGTGCTGGTGACGGCCGGCATCACCGGCATCGCCGCTATCTATTTATTACACCTGCCGCTATTGCACGGATTACTGATGGGCACCATCGTCGCCTCCACCGACGCGGCGGCAGTATTTTCTTTATTACAGGGGCGCGGCCTACACCTTAACGAGCGTGTTAGTGCGACGCTTGAAATCGAATCCGGCACCAACGATCCGATGGCAATTTTTTTAACGATACTGCTGCTCGAAATGATCGAGCATAACTCCACGCAAGTGGGCTGGGGTGCGCTGCGATTATTTCTACAGCAATTCGGCATCGGTGCGATTGGCGGCGTGCTCGGCGGCTATTTATTAAGCTGGCTGGTGCGCAAACTCGATCTTGCCATCGGCCTGTATTCGCTGCTCGTCGTCACCGCCGGCATCACCGTATTTGCGGTTGTCGGCCTGCTCGAAGGCAGCGGTTTTCTTGCGATCTATTTGGTCGGCTTACGCCTCGGCAATAGCGGCACGCCGTTGCTGACCACAATTTTGCAGGTGCACGACGGCTTGGCGTGGCTTGCGCAAATCGGTTTGTTTTTGATTCTCGGTTTATTGGTGACGCCGGCGCAGATGTTACCGATGGCATTGCCGGCACTCGCGCTGGCGTTGATTCTGATGTTCGTCGCACGACCGCTCGCCGTCGTATTAAGTCTGCGGCCATTCGGTTTGAAATTTCGCGAACTAACGTTTATCAGCTGGGTCGGCTTGCGCGGCGCGGTGCCGATTGTGCTCGCACTATTTCCCATCATGGCGCAAATCCCGGAAGCCAAATTGCTGTTCAACGTCACCTGCGTGGTGGTGCTGATCTCGCTACTGATTCAGGGCACCACGCTGGCAACGGCGGCGCGCAAATTAAAACTCGAAGTGCCGGCGCCGCGATTACCGCAAAGGCGCATTCCGCTCAACCTGCCCGATCACAGCGATCACGAATTATATTTATTGCCAATGCAACAACTGCAGACCGAGGCAACGCCGGTGCAGGCTTTGCGGTTACCGAAAGACAGTTTTCTGCTGGCCGTATTTAGAGAGCGCGAACTGCTGCTGCCGCAACGCGATTTGCAATTGTTGGCGGGCGACTGGCTGGCGATTGCGTCCAATTCACAGGCTGCTGCCGATATCGGCAAATTGCTCGCGGCGAAAACACCGGAGCACCTGGCCGCACGCTCATTCTTCGGTGCGTTCACGCTGGCGGGCGATGCGTTACTCGCCGATCTTGAAGCCGTGTACGGGCTGGAGATCGACCCAGACCTGAAACAACTCAGCCTGTCCGAAGTCATCGCCCAGCGTCATCGCGGCCACCCGGTTGTGGGCGACCGTGTTGATGTCGGGCCGGTGCAGCTGGTCGTGATGGCCATGGTCGGCGACCGCGTTACGCAAGTGGGGATGAAATTGCCGGAAGCCTGAGCCGTTCTAAATCGACAGGCTCACGCCCAATCGTCATCATCGGGCAACGCATAAAACTCACTGATGCGCTGCCACGCATCCGCCGCCGAATCGACGTACTGAAACAACTTCAGGTCCTCGGGACTGATGCAGCCGGTCTCGAGCAGATAATCGAAATTGATCAACTTCTTCCAGAATTCGGTGCCGTACAGCAGGATCGGCACGCGCCGCGCTTTGCCGGTTTGCACCAAGGTCAGCGTTTCGAATAATTCGTCGAGCGTGCCGTAACCGCCGGGAAACGCGACCAGCGCTTTCGCGCGCATCATGAAATGCATTTTGCGCAGGGCGAAATAGTGAAACTGAAAACACAGCTCCGGCGTGATGAACGGATTCGGATGTTGCTCGTGCGGCAGAATAATATTGAGGCCGATGCTGCGCCCGCCGACATCGTGCGCACCGCGATTGGCCGCTTCCATAATGCCGGGACCGCCGCCGGTGACAATCGCCATTTCGCGCTCGGGATGCTCCAAATTGTGCTGCGTGACCAGCTGTGCAAAATCGCGAGCAGCATCGTAGTAAGCGCTCAGTTCCAGCCGCGACTTAGCGCGCCGCCAGCCCAGCTCCACCGTTGCATCTTCCGGTTGCGCCGCGCGCCGCTCTTCCCACTCGCCGAACTGCAGCGCCGCCGCTTCCGGTGTCAGCGAGCGCGCGCTGCCGAACACAACAATCGTCGCGCGAATATTGTGCTCCTGCTGTATCAGCTCGGCTTTTAGCAGCTCCAATTGCAAACGCAACGGACGCAAATCGCGGCGCAGCAAAAATTCTTGATCGAGAAACGACAACTCATAGGCCGACGATTGGTCATAGGCAGTCTCGGCGCGTGTTTGAATTTCTTCTTCCGCGCTGAAGAAGTTTTCATCGCGCAGACGGTTTTGTGGCATAGGACTTTCTCCTGGTAAGAATCGATCGCCTCTGCACAGCCAATATTCTTAAAGTTGGGCGAAGGCGGGTAACTGCTGACTTAATCTATGCGCTTGCGATCATGGCCCCAATTTGCACCGCTGTATGAAATATAGTGGTAATTCTCGATCTGCGAAAAAATGCGCACCCCGTTGCGTTGCCGCACTACCATTACTTTTATCTGACACCATTCAGCGACGGGATTCATTCGCAAAACACCGAGTCACACTCAACAATAAACATCCAACCAATAAGTGCTCAATTACCAAGCAATCAGCAACGAAACGCAAAGCATCTTGAATATTGTGGAGTAATAACATGGCAGCAATTTTGATCAGCGGCGCAGGTCGCGGTATCGGCCTGGCGCTGACACAGCAACTGGTGGCGCGCGGCGATCGCGTTATTGCGCTGTGTCGATCGACCAGCGATGCACTGTTACAAATCGAAGGCATCCGCATCATTACCGATATTGATGTCACTGATGAGACAGCGATTCAACACCTCGTCGCGCAACTGGATAAACAACCGATTGATGTCATTGTTCACAACGCCGGCGTGATGACGTTCGAGACCTTACAGGATTTGGATCTGCAGCGCATTCGGCGGCAACTCGACATAAATACGGTCGCGCCGCTGCGCATCACGCAGGCATTGCTACCGAATTTACGTGCCGGTAGCAAAATCGTTTTGATCACCAGCCGTATGGGCTCGATCGACGATAACTCGTCCGGCGGCAGCTACGGCTATCGCATGTCTAAAGCAGCGTTAAACAGCGCCGGTAAAAGTCTGGCCGTCGATTTAAAAAGTGCGGGAATCAGCGTCGGTATTTTTCACCCGGGAATGGTCGCGACCGATATGACCGCGCAACAAGGCATCGATGCCAGCGAAGCCGCCGCGAATTTAATTAATCGCATCGATCAATTGTCCCTCGAAAATAGTGGACAATTTTTTCACGCGAACGGCGATCCATTACCGTGGTAAAGCAGTGTGGTAAAGCAACGTGATGAAATAAAGACAAATAGTTATTCCAAAAAACTTTATTAAAAAGCTGTAATGAAAAAAACAAAAACGCACTAAAAATATATTTCGGTAACTTGCTTGCGGTAAAAGAATTATCGTTGACCGATAAAAGCTCGTGTATATAATATGATCAAGCCAAGAATAGCTTGTATGTATGTTCGATAAATCAGACGTTCCTCCTGCAGTGCTTCGTCCATTTCTCCACAAACACTACCAGCGCCGCTCGGCTGAACTGCCTTCACAGGGCGATTGTTATTAATTGTTACAGGATTTTTAGCATGTCTAATGTAAGCACTGGTCACGTTAAGTGGTTCAACGAATCCAAAGGTTTTGGTTTTATTGCGCAAGAGAGCGGTCCGGACGTATTCGTCCACTTCAGCGCAATCAATAGCGCTGGGTTCAAGACGTTGGCCGAAGGTCAGAAAGTGCAGTTCAACGTTACGCAAGGTAAAAAAGGCCCGCAGGCTGAGAACGTCACGCTAGTTTAAATTTTGCAGATACTGCAGCGGTTTCGGTCGTTGCAGTCACTTCGCAACCCTCGCACTACCCGCTGCCACACGGATGATTTGCAGACAGGTTAATCCGTTTTTTTGCGTCTTATTTTTCAATTCTTTTAAATCAAAATCTAGGCGTACTGTTTGTTACTTGAATTTTTTCGCTTAATTTTTTGCTTAACTCTTTTGGCTTAACTTTTTTTTGATTAAAAATATCGCGTCGATCATCGAAAATCTCAATCGATCTTCGCAAAAATCAAACTGCTTTAGCAATTTCTCGCGGCGCGCGCACATGCTCGCGAATCAATCGATTTAACTCCGGTACGCACGAACCGCAATTGGTTCCGCAACGCAATTTTTCACCGAGTGCCGCGCTGGTTTGACAGCCGCCCGCAATCGCACCATTGATGCTGCTTTCTGCCACTTGAAAACAACTGCAAATCATCGCGCCCTGCGCCGCTTGCGCGCCACTTGGTTTACCGGACAACAACACACGGCGATCGTCTTTTTCCAACACATTGCCAAGCTGGCTGGCGAGCCACCACGGATCGGGCACCAACTCGCTTTCGCCCACCATTAATACCGCTTCTAATTTTCCCGCTTCGATCCACGCCGAGCGTAATTCTTTTTGATCCGGCGCCACAAACTGCAAGGCCGGTTCAGCGGGGAACAATGCCAACAGCCGTTCGCTGACAACATTAAACTCTTCATCGCCGGCCAACCAATAAAGCCATCCGTTCGCGACCGGCACTGCTGCCCAATAATGATCGCGCGTTAACGGCAGGCGCTCGCGGCTCAACAACAATCCGCGCCAACCACTTGGCAGTGCGCGCACTCTAACGCTGGCGTGTTTTAATTCCGGCTGACCCGAATGCGGATCGAAATTCGCCGTGACTAACACATCAACTCTAGCGCGCGCGGCGAATTGATCGTTCCAATGCATCGGCACGAACAATGAACCTAAATGTTGACCCGGCTCGATACGCACCCGCAGCCACGCCTTGCCGTGACGATTGGAGATCTCGGCAATTTCATTATTGGCGAGACCAAATACCGCTGCATCCTGCGGATGAATTTCAACATACGGCTCGGCGCGATGCCGATTCAATCGCTCACTTTCCGCCGTGCGGGTCATCGTGTGCCATTGATCGCGCACGCGACCCGTGTTCAATACCAGCGGTGTATCGCGATCGAGTGGCGACTGCGACCACTGCGGTGCAATCGGTAAAAAACGCGCCCGATGATCCGCTGTAGCAAATCGACCGTCGCTAAATAATCGCGCGCTACCCTGCCCATTTTTAATCGGCCATTGCACCGGCGCGAGCGCATCGTATTGCACATTATTTAACGTGCTCAATTCACTGATATCGAATTGCAACGGCGTCGCGGAATTGATGCCGGTCAATGCGGCATGCTCGATAAAAACATCGCGCGCATTGTTAAAAGAAAATTCGTTGGTGAAACCTAGCCGCTTACCAATTTCGCTCAGCGCCCACCAATCCGGTTTCGCTTCGCCGGCACACGGCAGAAATGCGCGCTGCCGTGAAATGGTGCGCTCCGAACTTGTCACCGTGCCGTCCTTTTCACCCCACCCCGCCGCCGGCAACAAAATTTGCGCGACCTGCGTGGTATCGGTATCGAGCACGCAATCGGAAACAATCACCGTTTCACAGCGCTGCAAAGCGCGCCGCCAGCGATCGGCTTCCGGCATGCTGACTAAAGGATTCGTTGCCAGAATCCATAAAAATTTTACATCGCCGCGTTCCACGGCTTCGAACAACGCCACCGCTTTTAAACCAGGCGTTTGCGCCATATTCGGCGCGCGCCAAAAATTGCCGACTGCAGTAATCGACTCGGCCGTAAACGCGCGATGCACCGCAAGCTGATTAGCAAGACCGCCAACTTCGCGGCCGCCCATCGCATTCGGTTGACCGGTAATTGAAAAGGGACTCGCACCCGGCAGACCGACCCGGCCCGTGGCGAGATGGCAATTAATAATGGCGTTGCCTTTATCGGTGCCGCTGCTGCTCTGATTAATGCCCTGCGAAAACAAGGTGACCGTGCGCGGCGTTTGTGCGAACCACCGATAAAGTTGCTCGACCGCACTTTCTTCAAGACCGCAGACACGGGCCACTTCTTGAATATTCGCAGCCGATGCACGCGCCGCATTCAGTGCGGCATCGAAATCGCGCGTGTGATTTTTAATGTAATTATGATTGAGAAAATTTTGCTCCGACAAGTACGCCAACAAACCATTAAATAAAAATGCGTCGGCGCCAGGCTTGAGCGGCAAATGTAAATCGGATTGATCGCAGCTGGCGGTGCGGCGCGGATCGATCACGACAATTTTAGTGCCGCGCTCTTTGCGCGCTTTTAATAACCGCTGATGCAGAACCGGATGTGCCCACGCCGAGTTGGAGCCGACTAATACGACCAGATCGGCAATTTCAACATCCTCATAACAACCGGGCACCACGTCCTCACCGAACGCGCGCACATGCGCAGCCACGGCCGACGACATGCACAAGCGCGAATTGGTGTCGACGTTGGCGCTACCGACAAAACCTTTCCATAATTTATTCGCGACATAATAATCTTCCGTCAGTAATTGCCCGGATAAATACAACGCTACCGACTGCGGTCCGTGTTCGAGAATAGTTTTCTGCAGACGCGCAGTAATATCGTCGAGTACATGATCCCAACTCACACGCGCACCGCTAATTTGCGGATACAACAGACGCCGCTGCTCGCTCAGCGTCTCGTGCAGTGCGGAACCCTTAACGCAGAGTCGGCCCAGATTGGACGGATGCTCTTTATCGCCAGCCACAGGCAACACGCCAGTGGCATCGCGCTGCACATTAACGCCGCAACCAACACCGCAATACGGGCACGTCGTTTTTATTACTGACATTTCAGGCTGCCGATTCCAAATTCAGCGCCGCCGGTTGTTGCAATTGCACCGAGCCGCCTTCGATGCGCACTGGCCATACGCGCACAGCGTATTCTGGTTTTTCGAGACAACGGCCGGTGGTGAAACTGAAATGCTCTTTGTACAACGGCGATGCAATTACGCGCTGCCCTTGCACATCGCCGATGATGCCGCGCGATAAAACATTCGCCGCGCCGATCGGATCGAAATTATCAATCGCATAAATCGGCTGCGCTTCGCCCGGCAAATAAAAGATGGCGACTTGTTGGCCGTTGAATAATGCGCACACACCGCTGCCCGCCACCAAGTCGTCGATCCTGCATACTGAAACCCATTCGTTCATCACCACATTCCTCTCGTACCGCTATTGCGGAATTCAATTGCTGTTCGCATTAATTTTTGCTGACTTAACAAACGCTAAATTAATAGCGCGCCAACTTAATTAATCGTTAATCGGTGGCGATCAACTCGCGCTTTTCGACAGTCGTTGCCGGCCGAATTTGTCCGCGCTCTTCAACGAACACTACGTTTGCATCAGGCACATCGGCGTTGACGAATTCGCGAAAGCGTTTCACTTTCTCCGCATCTTCAATCGTCGTTTTCCATTCACATTGATAGGTCGACACGAGATGCGCCATTTGTGTTTCAAGTTCTGCGCCAATACCGAGGCTGTCGTCAATAACCACTTGCTTCAAATAATCGAGGCCACCTTCGAGATTTTCCAGCCACACTGATGTGCGTTGCAGACGATCCGCCGTGCGCACATAAAACATCAGTACGCGGTCGATATATTTCACCAATGTTTCGTCGTCGAGATCGGTCGCGAACAAATCGGCATGACGCGGGCGCATACCGCCGTTGCCGCACACATATAAATTCCAACCTTTGTCGGTCGCGATCACGCCGATATCTTTGCTCTGTGCTTCGGCGCATTCGCGCGTGCAACCGCTGACGGCGAATTTCAATTTATGCGGCGAGCGCAATCCTTTGTAGCGATCTTCAATGGCGATGGCCATGCTCACCGAATCTTGTTGGCCGTAACGACACCAAGTGGAGCCGACGCAGGATTTCACCGTTCGCACCGATTTGCCGTACGCGTGACCGGTTTCGAAACCGGCGTCGATCAGTTCTTTCCAAATTAACGGCAATTGATTAACGCGCGCGCCGAATAAATCGATACGCTGGCCACCGGTTATTTTTGTGTACAGCTTATATTTTTCCGCGACCTGACCGAGCACGATTAATTTTTGCGGCGTGATTTCACCGGCGGCAATACGCGGCACAATCGAATAGGTGCCATCTTTTTGCATATTGGCGAGGAAGGTGTCGTTGGTATCCTGCAGGCCAACGTGCGCTTTCTCCAACACATATTCGTTATCGATCGACGCGAATATCGATGCTGCCGTCGGCTTGCAAATTTCGCAGCCGCCGCCGCTACCATGCTTCTTCAATAATTCGTCGAAGGTTTTAATTTTATTCACACGCACCAGATGAAATATTTCCTGGCGGCTGTGTTTGAAATGTTCGCAAAGGTAATTGTTAACGGCGACGCCGCGTTTTTTCAATTCGGCATCGACCACGTTTTTCAGCAGCGCTGAACAACCGCCACAACCGGTGCTGGCTTTGGTCTCGGCTTTGATATCACCGAGGGACACAAAACCCTCTTCGATTTTGCAGCAGATCGCGCCTTTGCTGACGTTGTGACACGAACAAATCGTCGCGGTATCCGGCAATGCGTCCGCGCCTAACACCGGCACTTCACCGCCGCTCGGCGCAATCAATGCCAGCGGTTGTTTCGGCAATTCGATTTTATTCAGCATGTACTGCAACAGCGTGTCGTAAATGCCATTGTCGCCAACGAGCACCGCGCCCAATAAATGTTTGCCGTCTTTCGATACGACGATTTTTTTGTAAATGCCATTGGGCTCATCGATCACGCGATAGCTCAATGCGCCTTCGCTGCGCGCGTGACTGTCGCCGATCGAACCGACATCGACACCGAGCAATTTCAACTTCGTGCTCATGTCGGCGCCTTGGAATAGCAAATCGCCGCCGGCGAGTTGGCTCGCGGCCACTTTCGCCATTTGATATCCAGGCGCGACCAAACCGAAAATACGACCGCCCCACAGCGCGCATTCGCCGACCGCGTAAATGCTTTCGTCGCTGGTGCGGCAGTGATAATCGACCACGATGCCACCGCGCTCGCCGATTTTTAATTCAGCGGCGCGCGCTAATTTATCGTCGGGGCGCACGCCGGCCGAAAATACGATCATGTCGGTTTCGAGAATTTCGCCATCGACAAAATGCATTGCCAGCGCATGATGTTCACCAGCAATAATTTTTTGCGTATTTTTGCCGAGGTGCGCGGTGAGGCCGAGCGCTTCGATTTTCTTTTTCAGAATCGCGCTACCTTCGGGATCGACCTGCACGCCCATTAATTGCGGCGCGAATTCGACCACGTGCGTTTCCAAGCCTAAATTGCGCAGTGCATTCGCCGCTTCCAAACCGAGCAAACCGCCGCCGACCACTACGCCTTTTTTTGCGGTCGCCGCTGCTGCTTTGATCGAACCCAAATCATCGATGGTGCGATACACAAAACACAATTTATTGTCCGAGCCCGGTACCGGCGGCACGAACGGATAGGAGCCGGTTGCCAGCACCAATTTGTCGTACGCGAATTCGCGGCCACCTTCAGTCACTACTTTGCGCGCATCGCGATCGATGCTGGCAACGGCATCGCCGAATATCGCTTCTACGCCAGCGTTGACATAAAACTCGCGCGTGGTCAGCGCCAGCTCGGACGGTTCGCGACCGGCGAATACATCGGACAGATGCACCCGATCATACGCGGGGCGAGGTTCAGCGCCGATCACGGTAATGTGCCAATTGGTTTTTTCGTTAATCAGTTGTTCGACCAAATGATGGCCGACCATGCCGTTACCGACAACGACAACACGCGGAGACGCGGTAGAAGAAGAAAAAGAGGAAGCGGCCATGGTGATACTCCTATCTAAATATAAATGCGCTTAAGCGCGTGCCTTGACCGGAGCTGCCGTTAATTCGCCGGCGAGCAACAGACGGCAGTAGTCACTGCCGATTTCGGTCTGGGTTTGAATTAAATTGAAAAACATCTGGCTGTCGGCAATATCGCCGTAAAGAAGAGCGCCGACGATGACGCTGTCGCGCACGAGAATTTTTTTGTAAATGCCGTGTTCGCGATCCTGATAAGTCAGCATGCGCACGTCTTCGCTAACGTCCTGTTCGCCCATCGCGTGCACGTCGATGCCGCTGACTTTCAACATCGTCACGTACGGTTTTGCCGCGAATATTTTTTCTTCGCCACACAGATTGGCGGCGAGCACATCGACCTGCTCCCAAATCGGCGCGACCAAGCCCACTGTCTCGCCATTTAATTCGCAGCACTCGCCCAGCGCATAAGCGTGCGCTGCCGATGCGCGCATGCGTTGATCGACGACAATGCCGCGCTGAATTTGCAGGCCTGCAGCAGCGGCAATTTCGGTAATCGGTTGAATCCCGGTGGCAACGACAACAAGATCGGCCGGAATCTGACTGCCGTCGTCTAACACAACGGCTGTGGGGCGATAGGCGCCGAGAATTGCGCGCGGTGCAAAGCCGGTGCGCACGGTGACACCACGTGCGGTGATCGCTTGTTGCAGATATTGCGCAGCGAGCACATCAAGCTGCCGATTCATCAATTGCTTGGCGCGGTGAATTAACGTAACGGTCATACCGCGCGCCGCTAACGCAACCGCAGCTTCCAAACCGAGCAAGCCGCCGCCCAAAACCACGGCGTTGCCGCCGCGATGCGTGGCCTGCTGCAGACGCGTGACATCGTCGTAATCGCGAAAGCCGGTGACGCCGGGCAAATCGATACCCGCCAGCGGTGGCAGTGCAGAGCGCGAACCGGTCGCGAACACGACGTCGTTGTAGCTCACCTGATAGCCATCGGCGCAGCGTACTGTGCGTGCAACTGTGTCGACCTCAACAACAGCGTGGCCGAGGTGCAAATCGATATTTTCCTGCGCGTACCACTCCGCGCTATGCGTGACTAATTGTTGCCATTCGGCTTCGCCCGCCAACAGCGGCGATAACATGATGCGGTTGTACGGCAACGCGCGCTCGGCACCTAACAGAATCATCGAGCGGCGATCGCCGCGACGACGCAGCGTCGCGACCAACCGCGTTGCCGCCATGCCGCTGCCGATGATTACGAGATCGCGATGTTCCATTGCCGTTACCTCACGCCGTTCACATTTAAAAAAGGATTTCAGAAACAAATCCAACTTTTTTCGAAGCCCGCTTAGCTTTTTTTCAACCAAATCGGTTTTTTTAAAACCAAGTCAAATTTTGGAGACAAAAAAAAGGCACTCACCGTTGTCGAATCCCCGAGGAATTCACACAACCATGAGCGCCTTTGCTCTAATTAAATTTTGAGAGACCTGGTTCCACCGGCATTGGTGAAACTAGCTAGCCTGAAAAACATAAACCACGATCTATGCCAAAATACTTTTTTGTTACAACTCAACGAGTTGGCTTTTTCGCATAAATTGGGGCCAATATCCGTCGGCCCCATTAACGTGCAACGCGCCCCAGAGTTGTGCCCTGTTTATGCGGCTTCTCTCGATTAACAGCCCGTACCATGCTTAAAAAGTGAATTCGCCCCACAACCAAAATTTCTTGGTATCGATATTTGCGGTGGTGCCGATGATGGTGGCGACATCGCTGTCGGCTTTGTAACTGCCGTATTTAATGCCGAGCGTGTAATTCGGGCCGAATTGTTTCAGTGCTTGCAGATTCCATTCGGTACCGAATTTGCCGGAGCCTTCATCTTTTGAATAATCGTGATACATCGCCATCAACTTCACGCCGTATGGTTGCAAGTCGCTCGCAAGCGTCGCGTATTTATCTTTCAACCCCGCCGCTGGCGTATTCAAAAACATATCGACCCAGCCGTTAAAAATATGTTTGGTCGCGTACGGCGTTTGGAAACCCTGCAGACCGCCATCCGAGCCCAATACTTCCTGCGCCACTTTCAGCGACACCAAACCCAAGCTGGTGGTGTAACCAACACCGCCTTCCAATAACGAATATTTAGTATCGAATTCAACATTGGCAGGATTTTTCAACTCCTGCTTGGCGTATTCGGCCGTGTACAACAGACGCAGCGGCAACGTTGTCGGCAATATGTAACTGCCGTCGAAACGCAGACCGTAGGTTTCATTGCTCTTGTAGCGCAGCGCCGGATTCAAATCGTTAACATTGGGCGCGACGTTGCGCAACACCGGGCTCGATTCCTCGTTATTCAAAAAATATCCGTAAGCGGTAAATTTACCGAACGTAAAACCGCTGTAACTCACGTTGAATAAGTTGTCGCTGGTGTTCATATCGAAGTTGTACAGCGGCTTTTCATCGGCAATGCCTTTCACTCTGCCGATGTACGCGTAGTAAAAACCCCAGTCGGCAATGCCTTGATAATTAGCCGTCACAGCATCGAAAGTCTGTTCGTTCTGGCGCCAGCCGACGTTGCCGACAAAGCGCTGGTTGTCGATCAGCATGCGCTGCCGACCCACGATTAAATCAAGTTTGGAAATACCGCGATAACGAATGTACGCACGGTTGATTTCAGTTTGTTCGGGATCGACGATGGCAGCGTAATCGTAGGGATTGGTCGCAGGCTTCGCCGAATTTTTATCTTCTGGAGAATACTGATCCTTGCCGCCGACCACATGTGTATCTTCAAATTCTAAAAATGCGGTGAAGCCTTGAAACGGCGCAGTTTCGTAACCGAGACGGCTGCGCAGAGTCAGTGCGGTGGCGTCTTTAATTGTCGGCGAATCGACATCGACCGTTTCGTAACGCAAACGAAAATTACCCGAGACTTTGCCGCCGATTAACGCGTCGGTAAACGTGTCGCCGGCATACGCAACGGTTGGTATCGACAACGCGGTGGCGCACAGCAATCCCCAGAATTCACAATTTTTAGGCATGACTCTCTCTCCAGAAGCAGTTCTGATGGTTTTGATTTTTAAAAATTAATTTTTGCGCGCGAAGTTATTTCGCGAAAAAGACGCGAAGGATTAAGCCACTTCGCGATTCTTTAATTCATGACTTTTGATATCGACTACATTGGGTTGAGCATCCACAGGCTCAGCAACTGTCGTAGCGCTTTTCGCTCCGCCACCAGCGGCTGGGAAGTCATCGACCTTGCGTTGTTTCTCATAAAGGAAGCGCAGCACTTCGTGCCGCAGATGGTTGTAGTGCGCATCGTCGGCCAACTGCAACCGATTGCGCGGCCGCGGCAAATCGATATCGAGAATTTCACCGACTGTCGCCGACGGGCCGTTGGTCATCATCACGATACGATCAGACAGCAACACCGCTTCGTCGACATCGTGCGTAATCATAATCACGGTGTTATTTAAATCGCGTTGAATTTCCATTAACGAATCCTGCAAGTGCGCACGCGTCAATGCGTCGAGCGCGCCGAACGGCTCGTCCATCAACAATACTTTCGGTTCCATTGCCAATGCGCGCGCAATACCGACACGCTGCTTCATACCGCCGGATATTTCGCTCGGGCGTTTGTGCATCGCATGGCTCATATGCACTAACTCGAGATTGTGTTCGATCCACGCTTTCATTTCGGCGCGCGATTTTTTTCCGCGCGCGACTTCTTTCACCGCCAGCTCGACATTTTGATACGCGGTCAACCACGGCAACAGCGAATGGTTTTGAAACACGACGGCGCGCTCGGGACCGGGCTCGTTGACTTCGCGACCGTCGAGCACCACACCGCCGGTAGTTGCGTGCAACAAACCCGCAACGATATTGAGCACCGTCGATTTACCGCAGCCGGAGTGTCCAATTAATGAAACGAATTCGCCTTCGGCAATTTTTAAATTCACATTGTCGAGCGCCTTGAACGTGCCCTTTGGAGTTTTGAATTCAATGCTGACCTGGGTCAGTTCGAGTAACGTTGCCATCGGCGTAATCCTCAAAAATTTTCGCGTGAAAATAGTGTGTGCTCGAAAATACCTAAGACTGCGTTAGCGTTGCACGGCTTGTTTATCCCACGATACCCAGCGCTGACACTGCAGCATGCAACGGTCCAGCACATAACCGATAAAACCGATAGTTAACACTGCCACCATGATGCGACCGAGCGAATCGGAACTGCCGTTTTGAAATTCGTCCCACACGAATTTCCCGAGCCCCGGATTTTGCGCGAGCATTTCCGCTGCAATTAACACCATCCATGCGGTGCTTAGCGACAACCGCAAACCGGTGAAAATCATCGGCACCGATGCCGGTAATACAATGGAGCGCACATGCCGCAACCAATTCAAACGCAGCACACGGCTGACGTTGACGAGATCGGAACTGACCGAGGTGACGCCGACGGCGGTATTCAATAATGTCGGCCATAAGCTGCACATCATCACCGTGATGGACGACGTGATATACGATTTCGGCACGCCGCCATCTTCGGTGGCGTACAGCGCGCTAACGACAATCGTCACTAGCGGCAACCATGCCAGCGGTGAAATCGGTTTGAACAATTGAATCAGCGGATTAATTGCCGAATATAAATTGCCGCTCAAACCGATCGCGATGCCGACTGGAATTGCAATTAATGAGGCGAGTAAAAAACCAGTGAAAACTGTTTTCAAACTGGTGCCAATTTGTTTAAAGAAAGTTGGCTTGCCGGTGTACGGACGAATTGCATCGGCGACGAATTTCGGATCTTCCGCGAGACGATCGGCATTGCGTTTATTTTGGCGCACGTAGAACGCTGCTTCGCGTTCTTGGTCTTCGCGATATTCGGCGTAAAGACCTTTCGCCTGCACCAACACCTGCGCAGGTCCAGGAAATTGTCCGAGCGATGTATGCACCTGACTGGCGGCGCCTTGCCACACCAGCAAAAATATCGCGATGCCCAACAAAGGTAATCCCAAATCGCGCAATAAATTGGATGCGATTGTGCCGAGCTTTAATTCCCGCATTTGTGCGAACCGAGAACTGGTGGTGGAAATAACCATGACGTGTACCTCTACGCTGGATGCTCTGTTCGGGTGCTAAGATTCAAAAAAAATTTGTGAAAATAAATTCGGTAAAAATGCAGCACGTCCCTGTGCCGCCATGCACTACGACTCGGTAATAATGGTTTAAGACTTTTGATTGCCTTTCAAACCAATCGCAAATTTTTCCAGATACGCATTCGGTTTAGTGCCGTCGTATTCGATACCATCGAGCGGCCCTTTCTGCGGTGCTTTGACGAAGGTCTGGGTATCGAGATCCGGGAAATCCGATGCTTTCATTTTTCCTTCGGCGATCAACTCTTTGGCAGCGGTGACGTAGATGTCGGGGCGATAGGCTTTCTTCGCCATATCCATGTACCAGCTATCCGGTTTTTGTTCGGCGATATTTCCCCAACGGCGCATTTGTGTCATCCACCACACCGCATCGGAGTAATACGGAATGCCGTATTGGCCGCGGAAGAATTTATTGAAATCGGGGATCGGGCGCTTGTCGCCTTTTTCGAATTCAAATGTGCCGGTCATGCTATTGGCGATAACTTTTTCATCGGCACCGACATAGGCGGGGCGCGAAATTATTTTCACCGCTTCTGGGCGATTGCCGTTGTTGTTCGCATCGAGCCACGCCGATGCACGAATTAATGCTTTAACCGTGCGAATGGTGGTGTTGGGATTTTTATCGGCGAACGCTTTGGTCACGCCAAATACTTTATCGGCACCATCGACCCAAATATTTTCGCTAGTCATTACCGGCACGCCGAGACCTTTGGTCACGGCCTGCTGATTCCACGGTTCGCCGACGCAGTAACCGACAGTTGTACCCGCTTCCATGGTTGGCACCATTTGCGGCGGAGGCACTACCGACAGCAAGGCTTCAGCGCCGATCGAGCCGCTGTTATCGCCTTTTTCCGGTGCATAAAGACCCGGATTTATCCCGCCTGCGGCGAGCCAATAGCGCTCAATATAATTGTGTGTGCCAACCGGGAATGTCATCGCTAGATTGAACGGTTTGCCGGCGGCTTTATAAGATTCGAGCACCGGTTTTAATGCAGCGGCGCTGATAGGATGTTTCGGTTTACCGTTTTCCATTGGCACGGTTTTTTTGATTTCCGCCCACACCGAATTGGAAACGGTAATTGCGGCGCCGTTGTATGACAGCGTGAATGGCGTAACGATATCTGTCTTTGTGATCACGCCGGTGGCTGCACCTACCGGCATCGCAGCGAGCATATGCGCGCCGTCAAGTTCGCCGGACACGACGCGGTCGAACAATACTTTCCAATTGGCTTGTGCTTCGAGCGTGACGTATAAACCTTCGTCCTCGAAATAGCCTTTTTCGTAGGCAATTGCGAGTGGCACCATATCGGTCAATTTAATAAAGCCGAATTTCAATTCCCATTTTTCTGGTTTGCCAACGGCCGCGTAGGCGCCATTGCTCAGCAACGCGATTCCGATCGCAGTGGCGGCAAGCGATTTAATCCAAGTGCGACGGCTGATCGAGCCACGTCGTTTTTTAATTGTCGTCATTGCTAATTCCCCTTTAAAGCCAGCAAAAATAGGTCGCTAAAATTTGTATTAATAAGTCTTTTAAAAAATTCGGGCGAAAAAAAAGGCGTTCATCACTGTGCAATTCGTCGAAGCGAATTCACACAGCAATGAGCGCCATTGCTCAATTCTGTTTTCGTATCACCGCCATTGGTGAAACTACTCTTGCTTAAGTACGTACAACTCGCGTGCCAAAAATTAAATTTCGTTGCCAATCAGGGAACTAAAAATTGTGTCGCAGTTAAATGACAAAAAGGGCCGAACAAGCGTCGCCCCAGTTATGTGCGCAAAGGAAAAGCTGTGCGCGGGCATGTAGCAGGATTAAGAAGGGGTTTTTGAAATCTGAGGATAAATCGAGAAATGAAAAAACGGCAGCAATCAGTGATCGACGCTTAAAAAGGAAAGGCAATTACTGAGATTGAAATAAAAAGCCAGACATTAGCCTGGCTTTTTATTTATTAGATAACGGCCAGAAAACTAACTGGGCCGGATCGACAGATTTTAAACACCGACCGCATCGAACTCTTTATAGACGCTGTCCAGCCACATTTTTACGCGCTGACGTTCAAGTAAGCCCAGGCCGTTGGCATTGTCGGCATCTTTATTTTTTGCCGCCCAGAAGCTGTAGCTATTGCTGTCGATTTTGGTCATCACTGGCGCATGCAAACGTTTCAGCGTAAATATTTTTGCATTCAAGCTTTGCGCGCGCGCTTTCACATCCGAGTTTTCCAAAATGTTGAAGCTATCGTCGCGCAATTGGTTCAGCACCAACACATAGTTCAGGCGCGTGCCGAATTGATCGAACAACTTGCCGAGCAAGTCCACGCTGTCTTTACCGGAATCCATTACATTCCAATAGCAGATCGAAATGCCCAATTCGGACGCCAGCTCAAGTACGCCGGATTCATCGATCCAACGCGCCAATGGGTGATGCGTCTGCGCCGCGAGATCGACCAGGATACGTTTTCCCGGTTGCTCGGCCGCCACTTCCATAATGGCATCCAGACTTTGATAGCTGTCGATAATCGTCGGCGACGCAAAATCCGTGTAATAGCGCAGCAGCGCGCCGTGCGAACGATCCGTATCGAAACCGATAAAGGGTAATTGGCGATCGATCATATATTGCGCCAGTAATCGCGCAGTCACTGATTTGCCCACGCCGCCTTTTTCGCCGCCGATGAAATGAATGGTCGACATAGAACCTCTGTGAAATAAATTGAGTGAGTGATATGGAGGAAAAATTTGAACGCGAATTGTCACATAAAACTTATAGCGGCAGCTATCGTGCAGTGCACTCTGCAACTTCGTTGCTGAAAATTTACGGACAACATTAAATATTTCACCACAGCAGAGCGCTGGAGCTCATTAAATTTTGAGCTTCTAGTGATTGCTCAGCAGAGAGTCGCGAGTGATCCGCGCCACGTCGGCATTAACCGCATTTTTTTCATCATCGGATGCCGCCGAGCCTGCGTAAAACACAGCAATAATAAAAGGAGAAAGGCCGCGCGGAAATACCACAGCGACATCATTGCTTGCGCCATTCGCGCCGCTGCCGGTTTTGTCGCCGACCATCCAAAATCTATCGAAGCCAGCCCTGAGCTTACTGTCGCCCGTGGTATTTCCAAACATCCAGCTTTTTAGCTGCTCTTTAGACGCGGGTGAAAGACTGTTACCGATCAAAATCTTTTGCAGCGTTTTAACCATGGCGCCTGGAGTGCTGGTATCACGTGAGTCGCCCGCTACATTCGTATTCAATGATGGCTCGTTGCGGTCAAGACGCGTTGTGTTGTCGCCGATGGAGCGTAGATATTGCGTAAGCGCCTGTGGGCCACCGCTTGAAGCGAGCAGCAAATTGGCCGCCGTATTATCGCTGTATTGAATTGACGCCGCGTTCAATTCCGACACCGTCATATGTCCCGCGCTCAGATGCATTTTTGCGATTGGCGCATGCTCTAAAATATCGGCTGATGTGTACGTTATCGATCTATCGAGCCCTTCCAAATTTGAATCGACTCGCGACAAAATAAAAGCCGAGAGCAGCGCCTTAAACGTACTACACATCGCGAACCGCTCGTCTTCACGATATGAAAAAAGCGATGTTCCATTATCAGAAATGACAGATACACCAATTCGCCCGCTACTTTTATTTTCCAGCGCAGAAATTTTCGCCGTGAAATCTTGCGGTGGTGCTGTGACCCCCGATGCGGACGCCATCGAAGTAAATATAAAAACAAATACCGTCAGAAAATATTTCATGTATTAACCATTAGAGCAGTGAGAGCTTGGCATAAAACTAAAAAGTACAGAAAACACCGGGCACTACCCGCACTCTTTTACACGTTAATTTTGTAAGTGAGGTCATTTGCCTCGTCACCAGTCATACCTCGAAAACCCATCGCATAAGCTGGCAACTCTTTAATCGTTATTTCGACATCCATAGGCGAGATGGAAAGCTGACTTTCAATTTCCTTAAAAAGCGATTTTATAAGTTTTTTCTGCGTCTCCGCTTTGCGTCCAGCCATCATGGTAATTTCAATCACGGTATAAGCGTCGGTCCGCCCACCGGGATAATAGAAATCATCTTTTGCCATCGGAATAAAACGCTGCGCCCGCTTATCCGCTGGCATACCCAGGACGGACATCATGCAGCCATGTATCACATCGGATAATCGAGCCTTAATTGGATCGAGATTTTCTTTGATTCCATAAATTAAAATCATGCTGCATCCGTCTTCTTTATTTAAGTTGAATACCACCACGAGCAGGTTTACATAATGCCAAGCAACCGCCAAAAAAACTTCATATCAATACGTTACTAAGCATCTTTAGACTTGCCCTCCGCATAAGCAGTAATACCTTCCGGAAGTAATTCCCATGAGGCCTTCGAACCCACAAAAAGGTGATAGCCAATTTCAACTTGTGGATTTCCATTGATACAGCCAAGTGTTACTCCGTGCACCTCATCGTTATACGTGCCGCACAACGTCGAGCCGCATTTACTGCAAAACTGCAAACCAAATCCCGGTTGGCTTTCGTAACTGGTTAACAGCGCCCAGCCTTTAATCCATTTAAATTCATCTTTATCAACCAGCGCATAGGCTGATGCCTGCGAACTAAATGCTTTTCGGCAGCGCGAGCAATGACAGGATCGCGCGTCTTTAAGCGCGCCATCAATTTGATATTGGATGCTACCGCAGAAACACTCACCGGTAATTGGCACGCACTCGTCCTCGTTGTTCTTTTTTATTAACTGGACTGCATTTAATAGTTGCAAATACTAACCTTGATTAAGACCAAGTTCGTTTTGTTTTTTCTTGGTTAATCCCAACGAAACAATGCGGTGAGATTCTTTTAAATAGTATTTGAGCTGGTCATCCGCGCTCGCAGGAATGTCGTATTGCTGAATCCACTTCATGCCTCGAGACGCCAAGTATGGAGCCGGCCTGAATCCCGGCTGATCGTGCAAAACATCGAAGTTATGATCTGATGTTTTAAAAGTAAATGCCGGTTTGTCAGATTTCCGCCAGCCGCCGATGGCGAACACTTTCGCGCCTACTTTCCAAACATGCGAACCGCCCCATTGGACGACGTGTGAAGTTGCCGGAAGAGAACGACAGAAATTATTAAACTCGATGTAAGTCATGCTCCTATCTCCCTACACATCAAAACAAACTATTACCCGACGGATACGAAGTTTATTGGTTTGTTAAGTATTGAATAAATTCAACGGAGTTACCCGCGTTGAATACGCGCGATATCGGAGAATCTTCGCTCGAATTTTTGTATCGCTGCGCGAAATCTTACGCAATTTTTTTGCACGCTCTGTAATTTCAAATATGAGCACATTTTTAAATCACTTCTGGTGTGCGGAGGTTTTTCTAGCCTCAACGACGCGATGTAGGGCTGCCGCAACGCAGTGAAGTGAAGTGAAGTGAAGTGAAGACATTCCCACACCACTGCCTTGTTACGCATTGTCAACCCATCCAGCTATTACTTTTGTTTTTGTTGTGAGCACGAATTGCTTCAGATTGCTTGCGACGTTTTTCCTGCAATTCTGCGTCATTTTGCTTAAGTTGTTCTTCGGAAACAGCGTCGACAGGAAGGCCCAACGGAACCTTAAAGCCGATTCGATTTGTTGCGCTATTTGATGTACTGGATTCGATGCCGACGCCAATTTTTAGAAAACTAACGACTTGAAGCTTAGCTTTTGCATCCGCTCCAGTTTCCTCGACGACCGTAACGGAAATATCAAAGTCCACAAGAAATATATTCTGCCCATTTCCCAAAACGCCAAAGTGCGTTTCAACATTATTTTTTGGGTCACTGCGATGAGCTGGATTTACAAACCCTCCACAATCCCTGACCTCTGTTTGTGCGGCTTCGACTCCTACGGCAATTTGCACAAGCGTTTCTTTGATGAAGTCTTTGAGCTCCACGACTATCTCCTCTATGCATAACAGTCTGTTAATGAGACCAAGGTCTCACAATAATTATTATCGGGTAATCCAGCTTAATCATTTTATCGCTCCGTGGCTCTACGCCTAATCCTTGATGTGAAGGGATAGAATCGGCACTGAGGAAATTTAGCAGATTATTAGGCTGGCGCTTTTCATCACGACAACTTGATTTTCTCATGTAAGCTGGATACCGCATAAAAAGCCGGTCGTACGCCTGAATCTATTGCAATGCAAAAAACGATTTTGATGGCCAGCTCGCCTTTTCTCATATCGATTCGGGAATTGATCGTGGTGAGGCTTTATAGTTTACGCACTATCGATTCGCACCTTTATTGGATTCGTTACCTCGCTCTCTACAATCAGAGGCGATATCCAGCAGAAATTTCGACAATCGAAGTGGAAAATTTCTTAATTTTTTAGCAGTGGAAAGAAGTGTCGCTAAATGACGCCGCTGCTGCATGGCCCGGGATTGCGTCGGTTGGAATTGTTGCGTTGCGAGGGGAGAGAGATTGATCGCGAGCATTTGCATTTTTTCGCCGAACACTTATTGCAAGCGGGCGCTGATATTCGCACGGTGCAACAATAGCTCGGTCATGCCGACATGAAAACGCCGAATATTCACACCGATGTGCTCAGGCAAAAAGCACACGGTGTAAAAAGACCGCCGCGCAATTTATTAGCAGCGAATTAATTAAAGAACCACTTGCGATCCCAACTCCACGACGCGGTTTGGTGGAATACCAAAATACGTGGTGATGCTGCCGGCATTGCGGTACATCGCGATGTAAATTTTCTCGCGCCACAACACCATTTCGGAATGCAGACGCGGAATTAATGTTTCGCGGCCGAGGAAGAACGATGTATCCATTAAATCGAATTCCACACCGTGCGGCGCGCAATAGGCTAATGCAGCGGGTAAATCGAGTTCATCCATAAAACCGAAATGAATGCCGATGGTATAAAACTGTTCGTTGACCCGTTCGACTTGCACGCGCGCTTCGCCGCCCACATACGGTTCGTCGTGAATATGAACATGCAGAATGATGATGCGTTGATGCAAACATTTGTAGTGCTTGATGCTGTGCAACAACGCGTGCGGAACCGCGTTGGCTTGCGAGCTAAGAAAAATCGCAGTGCCCGGTACCGCGGTCACGCCGCCAGTGCCTTGAATAAATAAATCGAGCGGAAGCGAATCTTCGGACAGGCGCTTGTTCAACAACATGCGTCCGCGCTTCCACGTGGTCATTGCGAAAAACACCAGCGCGGCCAGCACCAGCGGAAACCAGCCGCCGTCTTTTACCTTCAACATGTTCGACGAGAAATACGCGATATCGACAGTGAGAAAACTGCCGATAACCAATGCGCTCGGCGCCCAATGCCAGTGCCAAATATGTCTGACCACGATGAAGGCGAGCACGGTGCTGCACAACATGGTGCCGGTGACGGCGATACCGTAAGCGGCGGCGAGATTGCTCGATGAGCCGAAGCCGACCACCAACGCCATGACGATGGTGAGCAATGCCCAATTCACCGCCGGGATATAAATCTGACCGTGTTCATGACTCGACGTGTGTTGCACCAACAAACGCGGCACGTAGCCGAGTTGAATGGCCTGACGCGTCATCGAATACGCGCCGGAAATAACCGCCTGCGAGGCAATGATGGCGGCGACCGTCGACAGCCCAATCATGGGGTACAGCGCCCAGTCGGGTATCGAGCGATAAAACGGATTTTCCACCGCGCTGGGATCGCCGAGCAACAATGCGCCCTGGCCGAAATAATTCAGCACCAACGCCGGCAACACCACACCGAACCAAGCCATTTGTACCGGCTTGCGACCGAAGTGACCCATGTCGGCATACAGCGCTTCGGCGCCGGTCAATGCCAGCACCGAGGCACCGAGCGAGAAAAATCCGAGCTTCGGTTGCTCCAGGAAAAACTGCACAGCGTGATGCGGGCTGAGGGCAAGCAGCACTTCCGGGTATTGCGCGATGTTGTGCACACCGATCACCGCGAGCACGAGAAACCACAACATCATGATCGGACCGAAGAAGCGCCCGACTTTCGCGGTGCCATGCCGCTGCACGATAAACAATGCGATCAGCACCAGCAGCGTGATGGGAATGACGTACGGCGCCAAACCGGGCGCGGCCACTTCCAGGCCTTCGACCGCCGACAACACCGAGATCGCCGGGGTGATCACGCTATCGCCATAAAACAACGCCGCGCCGAATAAGCCGAGCAACATCAGCCCGCGCGAATACGGCGAATGCCCGACCGCACGCAGCACCAGCGCCATCAGCGCCATGATGCCGCCCTCGCCTTTGTTATCGGCGCGCAGAATCATCACCACGTATTTCATCGTCACCACCACCAGCAGCGACCACAAAATGAGCGACATCATGCCGAGCACATTGAAGTGCGTGATTGGAACCGGATGATGGCCGGCGCCGAAAATTTCCTTGATGGTATAGAGCGGGCTGGTACCGATATCACCGTACACAACGCCGAGTGCAGCCAGAGCTAAAGTAGGAGTGCGCGCGCCAGAGGTGGTCGCTGTCGTCATTGGGGATATCCACAGATTAGAACGGCGCAAATGCTAACCGATTACGAGCGCCCGCCGACAGGGGCAGCGCATGTCATAAATAGCCCGACTCTTTCAATTTGCGGTACATAAAGATGCAAATACCCGCTGTCGCCGCCAGCACGACCGGATAACTGAAGTGCCAATGCAGCTCCGGCATCACCTCGAAATTCATGCCGTACAGACTAAACACCACCGTCGGTACCGCCAGCACCGCGCCCCAACCGGCCAAACGCTTGACCACTTCGTTCTGCCGCATTTGCACCAGCGCCAGATTCACCTGCATCGCCGCCGTTAGCATTTCGCGCAAATTGTCGAGCGTGGAAATAATGCGCGCGGCGTGATCGTGCACATCGCGAAAATAAGCGCCCATATCTTTCGGGATTAAATCGTGATGCAAACGCATCAACTGTAAACACACATCTTCGATCGGCGCTACCGCGTTGCGCAATTGCAGCAACTCGATTTTCATATCGTACAGCCGTTCCAGCGTGTCGTTGTTGAACACGCCTTTGAAAATATCGCCTTCGAGCCCTTCGAACGCTTTTTCGAAATGCGATACCACCGGCTGGTAATTGTCGGAAATAAAGTCGAGCAACGCGTACAGCGCATACGCCGGACCCTTCGCCAGCATTTGCGGTTTTTCTTCGCTGCGCGCACGCACGTGCACGTAACCTTGCGAGCAACCGTGCCGCACCGAAATCAAAAAGTTTTTGCCGACAAAAATATGGGTTTCGCCGTAGGTAATTTTCTCGTCGAGCATCTGCGCGGTTTTGACGACGATAAATAACGAATCGCCATACGTTTCTATTTTTGGCCGCTGATGCGCTTTCAATGCATCTTCGACTGCCAATTCATGCAAGCCGAATTCTTCCTGAACTTTTACCAGCAGCGACGGATCGGCTTCGTGCAAGCCCAGCCAAATAAACGTATCCGGTATTTTCACCACTTCGCTAATATCGTCGATCGTCACCGGACCGACCCGCTTACCGTGGCGATAGGCAACGCTATTAACTACGCGCGACGGCGGCGATTCTATG
>JAQGNY010000009.1 GCA_028293825.1 Verrucomicrobiaceae bacterium | reverse complement strand
CGTTAAAGGCTATTGCAGCTGAAACAGTTCAGTTGTTTAAAGATTTGCCGCTGGCTGACTTTAAATATTTCCTCGTCGGTGAAAACCGCGAAAACAATATTATTCAATACGCAACACCAAACCTCAGCGGTTTTATTTTCAGTGCCCAAGTTGAACCCGGCGAAGACTCCGGCTCAAAAGATAAAGCGGGTACCACGCTGACTACGCACACCAACCACAGTCTTGTTAACAAATATTCCACAGCAATTACTTACAAAATTAATACGCTGTACCTCGCTATCGCCGATGACCACAACGTATTAAACACAAACACAGTACGTGCGGTTGGTCAATACGGCATCGGCCCGGTAGTGATAGGCGCGCTGTGGCAAAAAGCCGAACGCAATTATTCGACCGTACCTAACGCTACCGGCACCGCATTGGTTCCGGCAACTATCGCATCGCTCTCGTCACTGCCTTCTGCAAACAACAACACGGCGTTCAATCCGATTTCCGGCAGCGATTTCACCAACGTCTATAAAAGCCAGGACGGTTATGTACTGAGCGCCGCGTGGAAGATCAATGACTTTACCGTTAAAGGTCAGTACGGCCATTCGACTGCCGAAGCGGATTCGTCGTTGAACTTAAACGATACCAAAGCGAAAAATTACGCTGTCGGCGTCGACTACAAACTCAATGACAACGCGAAAGTATTTGCCTATTACGCGGCTATCGAAACCGATGGTGACAACAGCAAATACGACGGCCAATTGAAAGACAAAACTTTCGCTATCGGTTACGACTTTAAATTTTAATGCCGTTTTTTTTACAACTTAGTTTTTCTACAATTTAGTTTTCTCTCCACGATATTCAGGGGGCGCAAGCCCCCTCTTTTTTACCCGCGATCTAAGTAAGTCAATTTCGTTTCAGATTAATGAACCCTACAGGGGGCAGGTACAAATGAATCAACGCACTATTATTCTTACACTGTTAATTAGCGCCAGCTTCGTTATCGGCACCGGTGCTTCGGCGCAGAATAAAGATGTCGACCAAGCCGATACGCTGGACTTTCAGTCATTCCACAAAGATAAAAAAGAAGCTCTCAAGGTGTGGGATAAAGATTCCACAGGAACTACCAAAGCCTATCAAGACCAACCGGCGGATAACGCGACCGCTGAAAAAGCGAGCCAGCCCGCATCGGCATCTACACCCTCAACACTTGGCGATACGAAAACAATTAGTGATCCGAAAGCAAATGCTCAATCGAAAAGTTTGACGGGCGCAATTGCGGGCACCAGCCCTAGCAAGCGCTACGAAATTCGCGAGCGTTACACGTTGACTCAAAGTACGAAAACGCCTTACTCCGCGTTTTATGTAATCGAACCTTTGTACAAACAGTCAGCACAACTCTGTAACAAAGGTTGGAAAAAAATTGCTGAGCGCTCCGAACCGATCGAACAAGACTTTTATCTGTACTACGAGATTGAGTGTTTATAAATAATGCGAATAAATGGGGCATAGCGCCAGAATTACGCATGCCCCTTTTTTTTCTTCCGCCTTCCTCCGCTTAATTATTTTTATAAAATCCAAACGGTGGCCGGCCCTAAGCAAATGATGAAAAAACATCCCGCCGGTGGCATGATTGCCGCTCAATAAACGGGGGATGAATAATGTATAAAGGCCAGTCGCTGTATTTAACACGCCTTGAAAACGGGATTGTCGAGCTGTGCTTCGATCGCTCTGGCGAATCGATCAACAAATTCGATGTGCGCACCATCGACGAACTGAAAGCTGCCACCGCCGTATTGCACAACGCTTTAGCGCAAAATACCGTCGCTATAAAAGGTATTCTCGTCACCAGCGCCAAAGAGACATTCATTGTCGGCGCCGATATTTTTGAATTCGTTAATCTGTTTAAACTGCCTGCAGAGCAAATCGAAACATTTAACGCCGATCAAGCCAACGCATTTACACAATTCGAAAATTTATCCATTCCTATTGTCACCGCAGTTAATGGTCTCGCGTTAGGCGGCGGCTTTGAAATGACACTTGCCTCCGACTATCGCGTTTTTTCCAGCACCGCACAGGTAGGCCTACCTGAAATCACGCTGGGAATTTTCCCCGGCTATGGCGGCACCGTGCGCTTGCCACGTTTGATTGGGGCGGAATTAACTATCGACTGGATCGGCTCAGGCAAACCGCAAACCGCAGCGTCAGCTCAAGCTGCAGGCGCCACCGATTATGTTGTTGAAGCGGATGACTTACGCACAACCGCGCTCGATGTATTGCACAAAGCAATTGCGAACGCCGACGAATGGCGCGCGCGACGCACAAAACGGGCGGAAAGTTTTGAGATAAAACCAGAGACGCTTGCAGCGGCGCGCGCGAAATTTTCGCCGACGTCACCACAGTTACCGGCGGGACTGGCAGCGATTGAATTACTGCACCAAGCCGCTTCGCAAACGCGCGACAAAGCGTTAAAAATGGAGGCGCATGCCTTTTCCACAATTGCAAAAACACAAGCTGCAAGTTCGTTGGTGCGCATTTTTATCAACGATCAAGTGTTAAAGAAAAAAGGTAAAACCGAAGCGAACTTATCGCGCCCGATAAAACGCGCTGCCGTTTTAGGTGCGGGTATTATGGGTGGCGGTATCGCTTACACCAGCGCGATTCGTAAAACCCCGGTAATCATGAAAGATATTGCGCAAAAGGCGCTCGATCTCGGCATCACCGAAGCCACTAATTTGCTCGCTCGCCAAGTTCAAACTGGTCGCATCGATAAAACGCGCGCCGATGTGGTATTGGCTTCGATAAAACCGCAACTCGATTACAGCGAATTCGATAGCGTCGATGTAGTGGTCGAAGCCGTCGTCGAAAATATCAATGTAAAACGCAGCGTGTTGCGTGAAGTAGAGACGGCGGTGAGACCTGACGCTGTGCTGGCATCGAATACATCGTCGCTAGTAATTGCCGATATGGCGAGTGCGTTGACGCGCCCGGAAAATATGGTCGGCATGCATTTTTTTAATCCAGTGCCATTAATGCCATTAGTCGAAGTTATTCGTGGGCCACAAACCAGCGATGTCGCCGCCGCAACGATTGCAACGTACGCACGCGCAATGGGGAAAATTCCGATTGTCGTGCGCGATTGCCCGGGATTTTTAGTCAATCGCATTCTCACACCGTACGCGATTGGATTTTTGCAATTGCTGCGCGATGGCGCCGATTTCATCAAAATCGATAAGGTCATGGAAACGTTCGGCTGGCCGATGGGCCCGGCTTATTTGCAAGATGTCATCGGCATGGATACCGCAAGTCATGTATTCGATACCATTTCCGAAGGCTATGGCGAACGCATGCATATCGGCTTTAAAAATGCGCTGAAGGTACTTGTAGAAAACGGTCATCTCGGCCAAAAAACACAGCGTGGATTTTATCGCTACGAAGCCGATAGCAAAGGCCGTTTGCAAAAACATATCGCGGCAGATACACAGACATTGCTGCAATCGGTTGTGGCTGCGCCGCGCGATTTCAACGACGCGGAAATTATCGAACGCACGATGTTGCCGATGATTCTCGAAGCGGCACGTTGCTTAGAGGAAGGTGTGGTGGAGTCCGCCGCAGAAATCGATACCGCGCTGCTGCTCGGCTTAGGTTTTCCGCGTTATTTAGGTGGGCCGTTGCAATATGCGGATTGGCTGGGATTGAAACATCTCGTTGCGCGCAGTGGGCATTACCGGGAATTGGGGTCGCTTTACACACCACCAGCGAGCTTAATTACGATGGCAACAAACGATAAAACGTTTTATTAAAAACTCTTTTCTGGTCTTTATTTTTTGCTGATTCATCCTGCGATTAAAAGGTGAATCAGCGATTTATTCCTGCTCAGTTATTTCAATTGAGGAACGTAATCGACGCGCTCGCATAAAAGTTGGCCGCAGCGCGCCATTCGGCTTTTCGTTTTTTCTCAAATCTGATTCTCCGCAATTTCGATAGACCTACTCAAACATTAACAATCTCCAGTTTTCTATTACGCATTTGCGCAATAAGGAAGAATTGAGGAAGGGCTGCCTTCTATTGACTCATAAGCAGCACAAACGGATAATGCGAAGCATTCTCAAATGCGCCTCTTTCTTGTCAAGGACGATCCAAAAAAACGATAGCGCTGCGTGATGCAACTTCTACCTTTGCCCAAACTGAATTTCTAAGCGACTCATGCAGACAAACAACGCTCCCGACCGGGACAAGCGCGCGCTTCGCCCGCGCTTGTTAAACCGCCGTTTTTCCATTGCACTCGCCATTGTGGTTGGTGTCTCGGCGGCGTATTTCCTCTGGCATAAATTCGCCGGCAAACGCGAAAGTCTCGACGATTATCAGATCGCGTCAGTGCAGCGCGGCGATATCGAAGACCTCGTCACCGCGACCGGCACGCTGCAACCGCGCGATTACGTCGATATCGGCGCACAAGTGTCCGGTCAGCTGAAAAAAATCCATGTCGATGTCGGCTCCGTCGTAACGGCCGGCAGTCTGCTCGCCGAAATTGATCCGACGCTGTATCTGGCTAATGTCGATGCCCGTCGCGCTTTATTGCGCAACCAGCAGGCGACGCTGCTCGACCGCGACGCGCAATTGGCGCTCGCCGAACTGCAGTACACGCGGCAAAAAAACCTGATGGAAGGCGACGCCACTACCACCGAATCGGTGCAGGCGGCTGAGGCCACGCTACGTTCGGCGAAGGCGCAACTACAGGCGTTGCAAGCGCAGATCGAGCAGACGCAATCAACCTTGCAGGCCGACGAGGCCAATCTCAGCTACGCGAAAATCTATGCGCCCATGGCCGGCGTTGTCGTATCGATTACCGCGCGCCAGGGACAAACGCTCAATGCTAACCAGCAGGCGCCAATCATTTTGCGCATCGCCGACCTGTCGACAATGACGGTGCAAACACAGGTTTCCGAAGCAGATGTGTCGCGTCTCAGCCCGAATATGGAGGCGTATTTCACTACGCTCGGCAATCGCGGCAAACGCTTCTATGGAAAGTTGTACAAGGTCGAGCCGACGCCGACAGTGACCAATAATGTAGTGCTCTACAACGCACTGTTCGACGTACTCAATACCGAACGCAGATTGCTGCCGCAGATGACAGCGCAGGTATTTTTCGTCGCGGCGTCGGCGCAAGACGCCCTGTTTATTCCCGCCGCAGCGATCGCCAAATCTAACGGTGCCGGCGAACGCAGCGCGAATGGCAAAACTTCGACCGGCACGAAAACCGAGATCGCGGCCGACAAAAAGGCAGCAGATAAAAACGCCGCGCCGGACAGCGCCGAGCGACGCCAGCGTTTCGCCAATATGACCGAAGAAGAGCGGCAAGCCATGCGCGCCCGCCGCGCACAACGCGAGCAAAACGGCGAAGCGCCGTCGCGCGGCGAGCATCAGCCGCCAGCCTCGGCAGATAGCACCGCTAACGCCAAAAAAGAATCCGTCCCGAATAAAGACAAAGAAAAGGAAACGGCGAAGGAGAAGGAGAAGGACGCGACCGCCGCTACAGCGCAGCCTCAAGTGTGGGCCGGCGTCGCCGCACAGCCGCGTCGAGAACCGACTGAAGCCACCGTCAAAGTAGTCAACGCCGACAGCAAAATCGAAGAGCGCAAAATAAAGGTCGGCATGACTAATCGCGTGCACGTTGAAGTATTGGCCGGCCTGATCGAAGGCGATCAAATCGTCATCGGCCGCAAACCGCCACCCGGTGCCGCCAGTGCGACCCAAACTGGCCAGACCCGCGAACGCACCGCTCTGCAAACACCGAGTGTTCCCGGCATGGGCGGACCACGGTGAGCACCACTTTCGCGGCGCAACCCGCCACGTCTGGCACGGCCAACACGATGGGCGAACCGCTTATCGCGCTGAGCGGTGTCACCAAGGTTTATCGCAATGGCGATCTCGCGGTACAAGTGCTGCACGGTATCGACCTGAATATATGGGAAGGTGAATTTGTCGCCATCGTCGGCGCCTCCGGTTCTGGCAAATCGACGTTGATGAATATTCTCGGCTGCCTCGATCGCCCCAGCAGCGGCTCTTACCATTTCCTCGGTCGCGATGTCGGCACGCTCGACTCCGATGCATTAGCGCAGCTGCGGCGCGAGGATTTCGGTTTTATTTTTCAGAGCTACAACCTGATCGCCACCGCCAATGCCGCCGAAAACGTCGAAGTGCCGGCGCTGTATGCGGATCGACCCGCTGAACAACGTCACGAGCGTGCGGCGCAATTACTCACCGAACTGGGGCTCGGCGAACGTTTGCATCATCGGCCCAATCAGTTGTCGGGTGGGCAGCAGCAACGCGTGTCGATTGCCAGAGCATTGATGAATGGCGGCCGCATTATCCTCGCCGACGAACCCACCGGCGCGCTCGACAGCAAAAGCGGCGCCGACGTGATGACGCTGCTCACCAACCTGTCCGCGCGCGGACATACCGTAATTTTGATTACGCACTCGGCCGAGGTCGCGGCCAACGCCGAGCGACTGATCGAAATCAAAGACGGTCATATCGTCACCGATTCCGGTCGTGCGGCGCGCCACGGGACGGGAGCTGTCGCATCGTTCGAAGCGCAGGCCAGCGCGGAAATACGCTCGCTGTGGACCGACATGATCGAGGCCGCGAAGATGGCGTTGCGCTCGTTGCGCGCCAACCTCTTTCGCTCGGCGCTGACCTTGCTCGGTATCGTTATCGGCGTCGGTTCGGTTATCGCCATGCTCGCCATTGGCGACGGCGCCAAGCAGGCCGTGCTCGACCGCATCGGCGCGATGGGTTCCAACCTGCTGCTAATACGACCCGGCGCGCCCAATCAGCGCGGCTTCAACAGCACCGCGACGCTGGTTATAGATGACGTGCGCGCCATCGATAGAGAGGTGCCGAATATCCTGGCCGCGATTCCTGAGCAGAGCAGCTCGGTCACGGTGCGCGTTGATGATTCCGATTACAGCACCAGCGTTAATGGCACCTCGGCCAAATTTCCGCTCGCACGGCAGTGGCCGGTCAATCGCGGCACGTTTTTCAGCGCCGAGGACGAGGACTATTACGCCACCGTCGCGGTGCTCGGGCAGACCGTCGCCAAGGCGCTATTCCCTAATTATGGAGAGTCCGGCGGCGACGATCCGCTCGGACGCTACATCCTCGTTAACAATTTGCTGTTTCAGGTCATCGGCGTGATGAATGCCAAGGGCGCGTCGCCCAACGGCAACGATCAAGACGATGTCATTTTCGTGCCTTACGCGACCAGCAGTCTGCGCCTGTCCGGCCAGCGTTTTCTGCGCAATGTCACGGTCGCGGTAGAAGATGTGTCGAGCATTGACGAAACCCAGGCCGCCGTCGAAAAGCTTTTGTTAGAACGCCACGGCAGCGTCGACTTCCAAATTCGCAACATGGCTTCGATCATCGAAACCACGGTCGAGACGCAGAATACGATGACGATTCTGCTCGGCTCGATCGCGGCAATTTCGCTGCTGGTCGGCGGTATCGGCGTAATGAACATCATGCTGGTGTCGGTTACCGAGCGCACCCGAGAGATCGGCATTCGGATGGCCACTGGCGCGCGTGAACGCAATATCCTGCAGCAGTTTTTGATCGAAGCCGTGGTGATTTCGGCGCTCGGCGGCGCGATCGGCGTTGGTATCGGACTGATCGTCGCGGCTATCATAGCCGCCTTCGGCACCCCCATTCAGTATTCGCTGACTCCGATTATGTTGGCCTTCGGCTGCGCGTTCTCAACCGGTCTGTTGTTTGGTTACTTGCCCGCGCGCAAGGCAGCCAAGCTCGACCCTGTCGTCGCATTGGCGTCCGAGTAAACCGATGAAATCAATCCTGTTCGCCCTCAAACATCGCGTTGCCGCAGCATTCACCATGCTGTTAACGGCGACCACATTTAGCGGCTGCGCCTTTCACGGCGAGCCGGCGAAACTGACCATGCCGCTGCCTGCAACGTGGAACGAACAAGGAGCGGCAGCGCCGCAACCCACGCCCGAATGGTGGAATGATTTCGCCTCGACTCAACTAGCCGAACTGATTGCTATTGCACTGGCGGAAAGCCCCGACATCAACATCGCCAGCGAACGCGTCCGTCAAGCCGAGGCCGCCTTGCGCAATACCGGCTCATCGCTGTTCCCATTTGTGGATCTCGGCGCTAGCAGCGGTCGTCGCCGCACTACGCCGGATGACGGCGGCTCGACGACATCGGACAGCTCCAATCTTTCGCTCGGCGTCAGTTACGAAGTCGATTTGTGGGGCCGTATCAGTGCGGGTAAACGCGCGGCCCGGGCGTCACTCGATGGCAGTCGCTATGACCGCGAGACGGTGCGGCTCACGCTGACCAGCGGTGTCGCCAATGCATACTTTCAGGTACTGGCGACGCGGGCGCGGCTCCAGGTTGCGCGCAGTAATCTCGAAGTCGCCGAGCGCCTGCTGCGTATCGTCGACGTGCGTTATCGCAACGGCGCAGCGTCCGCGTTGGACGTCAGCCGCCAAACCACAACCGTGCTGACGCAGCGCGCGGCAGTACCACCGCTGGAGGTACAAGAGCGTCAAACCGTCAGCGCACTGGCCATTCTGCTCGGCCGCCCGCCGGAAGGTTTTGCGGTTGCGGGCGAAGCTATCGATCGCCTCGTCGTCCCCGATATCGGCGTCGGTCTGCCCAGCGAATTGCTGACGCGGCGCCCTGATTTGGCGGTTGTCGAAGCCCAATTACTGGCGGCGGATGCCAATCTCGACGCGGCGCGCGCCGCATTATTACCGAGCCTGCAATTGTCGGGATCGGGCGGCCTGTCGACTTCAGACTTATTTAGTCTGAGTGCCGCGACGCGATCGCTCTCGCTCGGTACGTCGGTCGCGCAAACCATTTTCGACGGCGGTCGTCTGCGCAGTCAGGTAGATACCAGTGAGTCCCAGCGCCGCGAGTTGCTGGAAAACTATCGCGCCTCGATTCTCAACGCCTTAAAGGAAGTGGAAGACGCGCTTTCAAACGCGCAGCGTTATCGCGATCAGGAAACCGCGCAGGCCGCCATTCGCGACGAATCGCAGCGCTCGTTGCGCCTCGCCGAATTGCGGTTGCGCGAAGGTGCGGACGAGCTATCAACGGTGCTTGAGGCACAGCGCACGTTGTATTCGGCGCAGGATCAGCTGGTGCAATTGCGGCTGTCGCGCCTCAGCACCGGCGTCGATATCGTCAAAGCCGCCGGCGGCGGCTGGCAGCGAGCTGATGCTGGCGCAAATACGGAAGTGGTCGGGCCACCGATCATTAACGGAGTCGTGCAATGAGCTCGCCCGCCCCGACCGATCCGTCTCAGACCAGCCCTGTGGTTAGCGCTGTAGCCAGCGCTGTCGTCACAAAAAACGCGCGGCGTTCCGGCTGGCTGAAAACGCTGCACCAGTGGCACTGGATCAGTTCGGCGCTGTGCCTGATGTGCATCCTGCTGTTTAGTTTCACCGGTATCACGCTCAATCACGCCGCACAAATCGAAGCGCACGCCAAAGTCGTCAGCCGCAAAGCACAAATTCCGGCCGAGCTACTCGAACAGGCGCGGCAATTTTCTGCAGCTCACGATGGCGCCACCGAGCCGCCACCGCAGGCATTGCAACGCTGGATCGAGCAAACCGAGTCGATACGCATCGGCGACAACGCCGGCGAATGGTCGGCGGAGGAATTCTATCTGCCGCTGCCGCGTCCGGGCGGCGACGCTTGGCTGCGCATCGATCTGGTCAGTGGCGGGCTGGAATACGAAGTCACCGATCGCGGCTGGATTTCCTGGCTCAACGATTTGCACAAAGGCCGCCACACCGGCGCGGTCTGGATGTGGTTCATCGACTTATTCGCAGTGGCCTGCCTGATTTTTTCGCTAACCGGCTTACTGATTCTTAAATTTCACGCTGCCAATCGGGCCTCGACCTGGCCCATCGTCGGGCTGGGTGTGCTTATCCCGTTACTGCTGGCGCTATTTTTTATCCATTAACTGACTTCAGCCATTACCCAGTCATTCACTCAGGAGGTGAACGCCATGAAACTCCGTCACTCAATCGCGCTCAGCATTCCGCTGCTCAGTGCGCCCGCGCTGGCCGCCGAATTGGGCGTCAACCTCACGCTGCCGCAGCTCGATGTCGCCGCTTATCACCGCCCCTATGTCGCCATGTGGATCGAAGGCGCGGACCAGAGCGTTGTCGCCAACCTGTCGGTATGGTACGACCTGAAGAAGAAAGAAAACGGCGGCGCCAAGTGGCTGTCCGATCTGCGCCAGTGGTGGCGCAAAGGCGGTCGCGATCTGCAATTGCCGTTGGACGGGGTCAGCGGCGCCACCCGCGGTCCGGGCGAACATGCGCTCGACTTTTCCTCCGCCAAAACATCGCTCGATAAGTTGCCGGCCGGCGACTACCAACTCGTTGTTGAAGCCGCGCGTGAAGCCGGCGGCCGTGAAGTGGTGCGCGTGCCGTTCAAATGGTCGCCCAAAACCAGCAAGGCAGATGCGCCGACAACGGTGAAAGGCAAAGAAGAAATCACTTCAGTATCGCTGCAAATCAAACCTTAAGCGGAGATCAACATGACTATACGATTCAGGAAATCAGTCTTGGCGCTGGCCTTAGTAAGCCTGTTGCCCGCCGCCGCACACGCGCACCGTCCGTGGTTGCTGCCCTCCTCCAGCAACGTCGAAGGCAAAGAGCCGTGGGTTACTATCGATGCGGCGTTGTCCGAAAACCTGTTCGATGTCGATACGGTCGGCTTGAAATTAGACGGCTTGGTCGTGACCGGTCCGGATGGCGCCGCCGTTACGCCCGACGCGACCTTCGCAGGACATCAGCGCAGCGTTATCGATTTGAAACTGGCCAAGCCGGGCACCTACAAAATCGCCCTCACCGGTGAAAGCGTAATAGCCAGCTACAAGCTCAACGGTGAGCAGAAACGTTTTCGCGGTACCGTCGAAGCCTTCGCCAACGAGGTACCGGCGAACGCGGAAGACTTGCAGAAATCAGTTACCTACAGCCGCAACGAAACCTTCGTCACTACCGGCCAACCTAACACCACCGTATTGAAGCCCACCAATATCGGCCTGGAACTGCTGCCGATCACGCATCCGACCGAACTGCGCGCCGGCGAGAAAGCTAGCTTTCGCTTCCTAATCGACGGTAAACCGGCCGCCAAACTCGGCGTCAGCTTGATACCCGGCGGCGTGCGCTATCGCGGTGTGCTCAACGAAATTCGTTTGGTAACCGACGACAAAGGCGAAGTGTCGCTGACCTGGGAAGCGGCCGGTATGTACTGGGTAACTGCCTCATGGCCGGAGCGTGCTCCCGCCGGTGAAGGCCAAGGCCCCAATGCAGGCCAAGGACAGCCGCCAGCACCGCAACCGGCGCGTCGTCTTGCGTACTCGGCAACGCTGGAAGTACTCCCGCAATAACCTCGCGCAATAGTGCACGGCTTTTAAACTACCTGAGAAGCCGTGCTCAATACTTTGATTTGATACGATATGCGTCGAGTCCTAATCCCTGAAAACCTTTCGCTCCCAGCGGCCGATACCGGGGGCACCGTGTTCGCATTCCAAGGCGAAAGCATGGGGACCAGCTGGTCGGTGCGACTGGTGGATCGGGAACATTCCGATTCGGACCGGCAGCAAACGTGGCAACGACAGATTCAAACCCAGCTCGATACCGTCGTCGCGCAGATGAGCCATTGGCGCGACGACTCTAATTTAGGTCAATTCAATCGCGCGCCGGCGGGCAGCTGGCACGTCCTGCCCGATGCATTTTTCGACGTACTCACCTACGCCCTGCGTGTCGCCGCCGACACCGACGGAGCTTACGATCCCGCCGCCGGCGCATTGATAAATATCTGGGGCTTTGGTCCGGCCGAACGCCATGACCAACCCGGTTTCAAGTTACCCGATACACAATCCATAGCAGCCGCTCAGGCAGCGAGCGGCTGGCAGCGACTACTGATCGAAACGGACACACGCAGAATATGGCAGCCGGGCGGACTGTTGCTGGACCTCTCAGCAGTCGCAAAAGGCTACGGCGTCGATAGCGTCGTGCGTTATTTGGAAAGCCAGGGCATTGCGAATTATCTGGTGGAAGTCGGCGGTGAATTGCGCGGTGCCGGTGTTAAGCCCGATCAGCTGCCGTGGTGGGTTGCTCTCGAATCGCCCACCGCCGCTGAGCCGGAACAGCACGTATGCGCATCGAACTTGCCCGAAACTATTGTCGCGCTGCATGGCCTGTCGATCGCCACATCGGGCGACTACCGGCGCGTATTCGAGATCGGTGGAACAAAGTTTTCTCACTCTATTGACCCGCGCAGCGGCTACCCGATTCGCAACGACATAGCATCCGTCACCGTGCTGCATACGTCCTGCATGGAAGCAGATGCGCTTTCTACCGCGCTGACCGTGCTCGGCGTCGACGACGGCATGAGCTTTGCCGAGCAGCACCGGCTGGCGGCACGTTTTCTGGTTCGCACCGGCACAGGTTTCACCGAGCGCGCCAGCTCCGCATTTATGGCGATGCTGTAGTGAATTTAACGTCGAACGAATTGCTGCGCCTGTTACTCGCGATCGGTGCGGTGTCGGCATACGGGCTAATGTGCCTGTTGATCGCCCGTCGCGAGACAGCCAAACGTCGCGTCGAAACTCAGTTCGCGGGCGATGCGCATGCCGCGCCGCCGGCCTGGCGGATCGCCTACGCCAGCCAAACGGGAACCGCGGAAGAGATCGCGCGGCTGACGGCCGATACGTTTCGCCTTGCCGGCGTGCGCGTGCTATTAACGGCGATGTCGGCCTTGGACGACGCCGCACTCGTCAGTTCGGAGCGCATTTTGTTTATCGTCAGCACCTATGGCGAAGGCGATCCACCCGACAACGCCGCGCTGTTTGCCCAACGTCAGATGAGCCGGATATTGCCCCTCGGTCATCTGCATTACGCAGCGTTGATTTTGGGGGATCGCAGCTACACGCATTTCTGCGGCTTCGGCCAGCAACTGAATAGCTGGCTGAACGCCCAGGGCGCACGAGCGCTGTTTCCGTTCATCGAAGTGGATCGCTGCGATTCTGCATCTATGAATGCTTGGTATCAGCAGCTCAGTCATCTCGCCGGGACCGACGACGCACCGGATTGGCAGGGACCGACCTTCACCGCATGGAGACTCGCGGCGCGCGCGCATCTCAATCCCGGTAGCCAGGGCAATGACATCTTTCATCTTGAGTTCGAACCTGCCGGCGAAACATCTCTACCGGATTGGGAATCAGGCGACCTCGCGCAAATACAGGCGCCGACCGACGTTCATCCGCGTGAGTATTCGATTGCGTCGATCCCGCGCGATGGCCGTGTCCATTTATTGGTGCGGTTGCATCGACATATGGACGGCACTTACGGCGCTGCATCGGGCTGGCTGACGCAAGCACTGCATGTCGGCGACAACGTACCGCTGCGCATCCGTCAGCACGAGCGCTTTCGGCTTGGTGAAAATGCCGCACGGCCGTTGATCTTAATTGGCAATGGCAGTGGCATTTCCGGGTTACGAGGGCATTTGAAAGCCCGCGTAGAGGCCAAATCAGGACCCAACTGGCTACTGTTCGGCGAGCGCAATAGCGCGTGCGATTTCCACTACCGCGCGGAATTGGAAACGTGGCTCGAGAACGGCGCCCTCGACAAACTCGACGTGGTGTTTTCACGCGACAAGCCTGAGCGCCGCTATGTTCAGGATCGAATTTTGGAAGCTAGCTGTGCCTTGCAAGACTGGATAAATCAGGGCGCCGCCATTTACGTATGCGGCAGCCTGAAAGGCATGGCTGGCGGCGTCGACGATGCACTTGCCGCAATTCTTAGTCGATCGACACTGGACGAACTTTCATCGACCGGGCGCTACCGACGCGATGTCTACTGACTAAATTCCGCGTCAAAAAAGCCAAAATGACAAAAAACATAATAAATAGTTTCAAAGGCAATTAGGAATTGTTATCATTTGCGTTACTTATTAGTTAGCCAGCCATCGGTCTCCACAGTTCGTCTGTCGGGTTGACAGAAAGCCAGCAAATAAAAACAACTTTTATTAACTGGAACCCGATTCGATGGCCCACATTCGCAGCCGCAAGCACTCCAAAACTTCGCAACAACGCTTCACTCAATCCTTATTAACGCTAGCAACATTAGCCGCCCCCGTCGCAGCACACGCCCAACAAGTTGAAGCCGAGCATACTTTGCGCACGACTAACGTGAAGGCGGCTGCGGACGTTCCATACAAAGCGGATACATCAGCCAACTCGAAATACACGGCGCCCCTGGTCGACACGCCCAAGACCATTCAAGTCATAACGAAAGAAGTTTTAAAGGAACAAGGCGCCGCGTCATTGATGGAGGCCCTGCGCAATACCCCAGGCATCACCATGCAACTGGGTGAAAACGGTAACACCTCGGCTGGCGACACTTTCCAAATGCGCGGCTTTTCAACTCAAACTTCGACTTTTGTCGACGGTATCCGCGACCTCGGCGCGATCACCCGCGATGTATATAACCTGGAGCAAATCGAGGTTGTTAAAGGCCCATCCGGCACCGACATCGGCCGCGGCTCCGCGTCCGGCTACATCAACTTGGTATCCAAGCTGCCGACTCGCGATACCGCGCAACAAGGCACCGTGAGCTACGGCACCGCGCAGAAAAAACGCGGCACGCTCGACTTAAACGAAGCGTTCGGCGAGACCGGCGGCTTCCGCCTGAACGCCCTGCTCACCGACGGCAACGTCGATGACCGCGATGAGGTCAAGAATAAGAGCTACGCTCTGGCGCCGTCGTTCGCGCTGGGCTTAGGCACCGCAACACGCTTTTATGTATTCGGCCAGCACGTCAGTCAAGACAACGTGCCGGACGGCGGCATCCCCAGCATTGGTTTTCACGGTTACTACCAAGCACCGTCGTATAGCACCACCACGAACGGCGTCACCACTGTTACTCAGAACGCCGCTACTCAAACTTTGGCAAACGCAATAATGAATGCGCCCAAAGTCGACCGTAGCAATTTTTACGGCAGCGACAATGACTACGAAGATGTAACCGCCGATGTGGTGACGATTAAATTCGAGCACGATCTCGACGCCAAAACCACCATTCGCAATACGGCTCGCTACGGCAAAACCGAGATGGATCGCATCCTCAGCGGGATCAGCAGCCCGTCAGTAAGCGCAAACACGGTCAACCCAGCAAATGCCGCTTATCTGAACCCCATTAATCTGAACGCTTGGGTGGTAACCCCCAATCGGCAGCGCCTCGATCAAGAGAACGAAATTTTTGCCAACCAGACCAACATCACCAGCGAATTCAATACAGGCGACTTTAAAAACTCGGTCTCCGGCGGCTTGGAGTTGATGTATGAGCGTCAGAAATCGCTTAGCTTTAGCACCGCCGCAGCTACGATCAGCGGCGTCGCGTACCCAGTGGTTGCCAACCCGCCAGCCAACCTTTACAACCCCAATGCTGATGTTGTGCGCGGCAAACCTTACGCTACGGGCGCTTATACCGACGGCAATACCAAAACCGCAGCGATTTACGCGTTCGATACGCTAGAACTCAACGCCCAATGGTTGCTAAACGCCGGCTTACGTTACGAGCATTACACCACTGACACCGACGGAGCGACGGTAGTAACCAATACCGCGACACCGCCGGTCAGCACATTGACTCCGTCCAGCCTTGGCGATTCGGGCAATCTCGTTAGCTGGCAGGCCGGCGTGGTCTACAAACCTTTGCCGATCGGCAGCGTTTACTTCTCTTACGCGACCTCGCAAACACCACCTGGCAGCGCCAACTTCGCGTTGTCCGCCACCGATAACAACCAGAACAATGCCTCGCTCGATCCGCAGAAAACCGACAACTATGAACTGTGCACAAAATGGAATTTGTTGAATGAGCGTTTGAGTCTGTCGGCCGCGTACTTCCGTACCGAAAACAGCAAACAAACCTCGTTCGATGATTTGCACAATCCGGTGCAAGAAGGCCGCACCCGCGTCACCGGCGTGGAAATCGCGGCGGTTGGTCAGCTGACCAACTTCTGGCAGGTAACGGCTGGTATCACCAAATTGGATACCGATGTGCTGGACCAATTGAGCGATACCGGCGTGGCTACCACCGGCGTGCGCTGGACACCGGATCTGTCTGCAACGCTGTGGACTTCCTACACCTTCGGAGATCTGACCGTCGGTGGCGGTGCCCGCTATGTCGGGGAGCAGAGCCGTTCGATAACGACAGCGGTACAAAATGGTTTAGCGGAAATCCCATCCTACTGGGCCGCCGATGCGATGATCGCGTACAAGGTCAGCAAGCAGCTCAACCTGCGCCTAAATATCTACAACTTGTTTGACGAGGATTACATCGAAACGCTGAACAACGGCGGATCGCGTGTACGCCTAGGTCAACCGCGCTCGGGAACGCTAACCGCAGAGTTCAGCTTCTGATAAGTTAGCGCTTCACCGAAGCCCGCCGCTGGCGGGCTTCTTTTTTTGGCTTGAGGATTCGCCATGTTGTTGCATATTCCCGAAGTGCTTGGCGCAGCGGAAATCGACGAGTTGCGGCAAACATTGATCGCCGCCGAGTGGTCGGACGGCGCGGCGACCTCGGGTGCGCAGGCAATTAAGCGCAAGCAGAATAAACAGCTCGCCGCCAATTCGGCTGTGGGTAAACAATTAGGCGAACTCGTATCCACCGCGCTGCAACGGCACCCGCTGCTGATTTCCGCAGCGCTGCCGAAACAAATTTTGCCGCCACTATTTAATCGCTACGAAGGCGGCGGCCATTACGACAATCATGTCGACAATGCCATTCAGCGCGATCCAAACCGGCAGACCGACGTTCGCACCGATGTGTCGATCACACTCTTCATCAATGCGCCCGAGGACTATGACGGCGGCGAATTAGTCGTCGAAGATATGTACGGCACGCATGAGGTAAAACTGCCGGCCGGCGATGCGATTATTTATCCATCCACCAGCCTGCATCGCGTCGAGCCGGTGACCAAAGGTACACGAATGGCGGCAGTGACTTGGGCACAAAGCATGGTTCGCGACGACTGGCAGCGCTCGATGCTGTTCAATCTCGACATGACCATCGTGCAATTGCGCCAAAAACTGGGCGACAGCGCCGAAATTGTCGCGCTGACCAGCCATTACCATAATCTGCTGCGGCAATGGGCTGAGCTGTGAGCGCCTCCGAGTCGATACGGCCGCAACCGCTCAGCGCAATTCCGCGCGAAATTGCCGCCGCTACCGATTACGAGCGTTTTGCGCGCGCACGCCTGGACGACAATGCTTGGGAATTTTTAACTGCAGGTGCGGCCGATGAAATTACGCTGCGTGACAACCGCGCCGCGTTTGATCGCATACGACTGAAAAGTAAAGTCTTGCGCGACGTCTCCGGCGGGCATACTCGCCTCGATCTGTTCGGCCACGTTCTTGAACATCCAATTCTGTTGGCGCCGGTCGGTTACCAAAAGCTTTTTCATGCGGACGGTGAAATCGCCAGCGCGCTCGGCGCTCAGGTCATGGCCGCGCCGTTTGTTGTGAGCACATTGTCCTCGACCAAACTCGAAGACATCGCCACCAACTCCGGGCCGCTCTGGTTCCAACTTTATTTCCAACGACACGCCGAGCACACGCTGAGCCTGGTGCGGCGCGCTGAATCCAGCGGCTGTCAGGCTTTGGTAGTGACCGTTGATGCGCCGGTGGCCGGCGTCCGCAATCGCGAACATCGCGTCGGCTTTCACTTGCCCGACGGCATCACGGCCGTAAACCTTGCCGATCTGCCGACTTCAGCGGCACCTGCGATTGCACTCGGCAATGTGGTATTAGATGGTCTGATGGCAAATGCGCCGACGTGGAAGGATGTTGCCTGGCTGGTTTCCGTCACGAGTTTGCCCGTTGTCGTCAAAGGCATTCTTGATCCGGAGGATGCGCTGCTAGCGATTCAACACGGAGCCAGCGGAATCATCGTGTCGAATCACGGCGGACGTGTGCTCGATACATTGCCGGCAAGTATCGACGCACTGCCCGCCGTCGCCGCAGCGGTTGCAGGTAAAGTCCCGTTATTGCTCGATGGCGGCATTCGGCGCGGTACCGATATTTTCAAAGCAATTGCGCTAGGCGCCACCGCTGTACTAATTGGCCGTCCGTATATTTACGCGCTGGCGACGGCCGGCGCGCTGGGCGTTGCGCATGTATTGCGCACATTGCGCGAGGAATTCGAAGTTGCGATGGCGCTCAGCGGCTGCGCCACACTGGCGGAAATTAAGCGGGTGAATTTGTTCGAATAAAACATGGCTTTGAATCGAGGCCACGAATCGAGGGGTCAGACTCTATCGATTCCGCATTATGATTGTGTCCGCGTTGCACGATCTGATGCGGACAATTCGGAACAATAACTCGCGCCTTCCTCGGCACGACTTAACCCCTTTCTTGAAAATAAATCTGTCCTCGTTTTCGCGCATTGCATTGGCTTGGAATTGTGCTGATCTACCAATTTTGGCGCTTCTACTGGTACCCCCTTAAATTTTATTAATCTAATATTTTTTGAAAAATTGTCGCGAGACGCATTATGTAAACTTGTATTTCATAAATATCTGAAAACTCGTCCATTCGAGAATGTTCTATTTTATCAAAAAGTGGATTCCTTAATATGTCCGCATAACTCAGCAATTCAACGCAATCTCTACTTTTATCGAACACATAGAAATCATTTTTATAAAGCTCCTTCTTAGCACTTGCAACAGCTTGATATCGCTCTAGAGCCTCGGGGTTGACCCTCCAAAAATAATTTAAGTCATCCTTATAAATAATTTTCAGCTCTTGTAACGTTTCAGCTTTTCCGCACCACTCAGCAACAGCCATGTATCGAATGATAAAACTTTGCTCAAACTTAAGAGTATTTAATTTAGCCTGTTTAACTGCTTCGCGGCCTGATTCTCTATACGAATCGAATGTTAAAAATTTTTGTCCTTTTTGTTTTTCAACTTGAGAAAAAATAACATCAGAAAAACGTGGCACCCCATCATAAAACTTATGCAATTTATCGGTAAATGGAGAAGCATCTTTTCCACAGATGGCCGAAAATCGAGTTGCGCATGAATTCGATAACTCCATCACATATATAATCGAAGATAGCGCTGGCTCAAAGTCAGAATAAAAATATTTGGCTGCATCATTTCTGTCACTATCACCGGCGTAAATTTGCCCAGAAACGCTCATTATTAATAGCGCAGAAATAGATAAACTTAATAATCCGATAACCAGGTAAATTATTTTCTGACAATTATTTAAACCATTCGTAGAGAGACTCACCGATGATGGGAATTCCTTTAATTTTTTCCACCAACAAGTCACTACCTTGATAACCAATTTCATGCATCCCATTGGCTGTTGAACAAAATGCCGCTCTAATTTAGTGAGTTCTATAAATTGATCCAGTATCTGGATCATCCGTCTGCTGCCTTTCTTCATCCGTCAAGGCTCCCTCCTTAAAAATAAATCTACCCTCGTTTTCCCCTGTCGATTTTTAGATATGGCTTGCATCAAATTTCCAAGAATATTTACAAAGATGCCGCCAGCCGAAAAAGCTAAGAAGAGAGCTTTTGGATCACCAATTGTTTCTAACGTGATATCGCCCTTCAAGAACTCTAGATAGGTAATTTTCACACTACCACCAACGGAAAGTTCACAAAACTCGAGTCTACATTGCCAGCTTTGCCCAATATCGTATGTCTTTTTTCTCCTATGAAATAAATGCTTGTTACGCGAGGCTGCGGCTCTATCGGACTATTGTGCTCACACATGGTACTTAATGAAATAATTTTTCCGGTCGTTTCAATTCCGCTGACATAAAGAATTAAATACTTCAATGGCATAAAGACAAGAAAGAGGACAATCATAGTACCCTCCTTTATTTTTATTCATGCTTATAAATCTCTGGTTTCAGTGCGACTCTGGGGTCAGGTCTTGAATCTTGCTAATGCTCGGCACCAATACTGACAGCTCGATAATTTGCTATTAAATGTTGCGCACTCATTTTCAGATGCTTATTTCTCAATATTCAGAAAAGGAATCGGTGCGCCCGCGTAAATGGCTGTCGGCAACGCGCCATTCCATTTTTCTGCTTTGATTTTTTCCACTTCGATGCGGCGCAATTCCAGCACGTCTTTGCTTTGCGCGAGCGCGCCGCTTTGCACGCGCAATGCTTCTGCCTGCGCTTTAGCAATCGTTAAATTGGCGTAGGCTTCGCCATCCGCTTCCGCTTTACGCGCATTCGCCTCGGCTTCAGCTATCGCTACTTTTTGTTTCTGCTCGGCCTCAACCGTTTTTAATTTATTTTCGGCAGCGAGCCGCAATTGTTCCTGCGTGACCTTATCGTTGATCGCATGCATGTACGAATCGGAAAACGCGAAGCTACGCATATCGATATTGATAACCTGAGCGCCGTAGAGCACCAGTTTTTCGCGCAGCGCGGCGTTGATATCATTAGAAACCTTTGCGCGCTGCGCGATTAAATCAGGCGCCGTATATTTTGCGGTAACCGCTTTAAATATTTCCTGCGTCGCAGTTTGCACGTAAGACGATAAATCGCCATCGTGCGAATATTTTTCGAAAACTTCCGATACCCGATCGGTGGCGATGCTGTAACGCACCGTCAAACTCACTCGCACCGGTTGCGTGTCGCTGGTGCTGCCTTCCGCGCTTTCAATATCGGCTTTTTCCGCGCGAATGCTGAAGTTGGATAGCTTCTGCCACGGTGGCAAAATGGCCAGCCCTTCGCCTTCAATACCCACAATACGACCGAATTGAGTGATGACACCTCGACTGCCGGTCGGTACCGAATAAAACGGCCATAAAATGGCAATCAGAACGACTGCAACAAGAACAATTAAAATCCATTTCCACAGAAAGCCAGCGGATTGCTTATCAGGTAATTGCATGATTATTCCTTTAATTAAATGTACTTTTTTAGTCGCTAAAAAGTAAGCTTCTTTTTGCTTTACTGGTTATTGCATCGATGATTATTGAATTGGTTTTTCAGCGTATTAACGCCGCTGCACGCGCAGATGAAAAATGCGGGATCACAACCTTCCAATCCCGCGCGTGACAGCAACAACTTCTGTTCGAGTTACGTTTACAGACGCTTATTTAAACCAGCGCATATTTTAAAAAATGCGTCGTTAAACCATGCAGCGCTGATCTCACTTAACGCGGATTAACGCACGATATCCAGCAATTCAATTTCAAAAATCAGTGCCTGATATGGACCGATATCGCCGCCCGCTCCTCTTTCGCCATAAGCGAGATTGTGCGGAATAAATAATTTCCACTTCGATCCCACCGGCATTTTCTGCAGCGCTTCGGTCCAGCCGGCAATCACGCCACCTACCGGAAACTCCGTGGGTTCGTTACGACGATACGAGCTATCGAACTCGGTGCCGTCGAGCAGCGTGCCGCGATAATGCGTGCGCACGACTGAACGCGCGGTCGGAACAGCGCCATCGCCCTGCTGCAGCACTTGATACTGCAGACCTGAATCGGTCACGACAATACCTTCACGTGTAGCATTTTCTGCGAGAAATGCAGCACCTTCCGATGCTAACTTTGTGGTTTTTTCCGCTTCTTCGGCTTGGATTTGCTGCTGAATAATTTCGAAGGCCGCATTGACGTCCTCGTGACCGACTCTTTCTTCGTTGCCGTTAAACGCATCCTCGATGCCGGCCAATGCCGCTTGCAAGGTAACGCCGTTAAACACTTTCTTCAGTTGCTGACCCATTTGCAAACCGATGCCATAAGAGGCTTTGGCAGCGCTGCTGGAAAAATCGATAGTGGACATAACGGCTCCTGAGCGGTAATGAAAATTAAATCGTATAAATAACGGCGCGAATGGTACACATTTCACGTGACGCCGGATATCCGCATACCGCGCATCACACTTATAAGAAGGCCCAGCCCACTACTTCAAAGTGCTTATTGAAAGCCACATTTAAAACCGCTTGCGTAATAGTCGCCGTAACTTCGTCAGTAATTGGTGATGCTGCTGTTTATTCAAACGCCGGTACTGCAATGTTTCGAAACACGCAGTGATTTCACTCACTGCGCGCCAATCGGGCTGCTGCTGCAAAACCCATTTGCCGTAATCGCCGGGCGCCATTCCCGCAGGACGAACGTAACCACGCTTTGCCAAGCGCTCGCAAAAAACGCGATATAAACGCTGCTCGACGGGTAGGCGTGGGCCGAGTAAATTTTTTCCCCATAACAAAATAGCGACGATAAAAATAATTACTCCACCGCCGCCGACCATAAGCAAAGCCATACGCGGCGCGCTGACTTCGCCGAGTAAACCTTTCAGCACATTGGTCTGCGTATCGCCTTGATAATTGACGACCCAACGCGTCCACGCGTAATTGGTCGCATCGAGTCGCATGCGCAACGTGTTCAACCATTCGATTTGTCGATAGCGACTCGCGGAAAATGTGTTGCTCGCCAAAAACTCTTGCGCGCCTACCGCACCTTCCAAACCGTTCTCGATACGCAATGGCGCCACGGCAGCTGTTGGATCGAAACGTACCCAGCCGCGCTCCGGCAACCACGCCTCCGCCCAAGCATGCGCATCGAATTGATGAACGAGTACAGTGCCCGTCAACGGATTGACCTCACCACCTTGATAACCGACTACAACCCGCGCCGGTACTCCCGCAGCGCGCAATAAAAAAACAAAGCTGCTGGCGTAGTGTTCGCAAAAGCCGCGACGCGTATCAAATAAAAATTGATCGATACTGTCCGCGCCCAACAACGGCGGTTTCAGTGTGTAAAAAAAATTCTGCGTACGAAAATTCTTTAGTACGAAATCAATTAGCAGTGCATCGTCTGCAAATCGATCGCGCAATTGTTTTGCCCATTCCCGCGTGCGTGGATTTCCCGCTGCAGGCAATAGCAATTGATGATCGCGCATGCGTGGATCGATTTTTATTTCAAACGCCGATTGCGGATACGCGCGGGCGCGATAGAAAAATTTATCGGTGACAATATCTTTCGCCAGCAAGCGATAGTCGATGGTGATTTGCGTTTTTGCTTCCACGCTTTGCGGCACTTGCAGCGCATACAACCAGCGCCGGTATGTCGGCTCCAGATAAACCTCATAATCAATCGCACGACCGGTTAATGCCGGTGCCGAGCGCACCGGCATATCGCTGAAATCGTTGGCACGCCAAGTGCGGCCGTCGAATTCGTCGAGCACTAAACCGCGCCAATACAAATCGTGTTGCGCCGGTACGGCGCCAGTAAATGCAGCGCGAAATGCCAGTCCATCGGACTGCGACAAATTGGCGATATCGCCGGGAGATAATTGATCGCTCATCCCGGTGCGCGCGTTGGCACCCGGCATCGGTACTTGCCACAGCGGTGCAAAGCGCGGAAATACCAAAAACAATAACAACATCATCGGCAATGCCTGCGCCGATATTGCCGCCGCGCTGCGCAATGGCTGCCATGAGAATCGCAGTGGCTCTTCTTGATGCAAGGCAATTAATGCTGTCGATAACAACAGCACCGGCAACGCCATGTATAAAACAGTGCCGAGTCCCTGCTCAAATAAAAACTCAGTCAGTGCGACAAAAAATCCGAGAAATAATAATAGATACGCTTCGCGTCGCGACGTGGCTTCAATTAATTTAAAACTGGAGCTTGCAATCAAGAGTGCAACAGTTGGCTCCAATCCCACCACCATGCCGTAGCTGGCGCGAATACCGAGCATGCATAAAATCACCAACGCAACTTTGAACCAACGTCCCGGCAGCGACCAGCGCCCTTGATGGACGAGCACACGCCAGCCCGCACAAATAATCCATGCGCCACCGACCCATAACGGTAATCGACCGAGATGCGGAATAATTAATGCCAGCTGCGCAGCGAGCAACCAACCGAGGCAATGACGCGGAATTTTATTGATTTCAGCCACGGCGTTTTGCTCGCGCCGAATTTATCGATTTGTCGCTCTCAAATAATGCGAGCATGCGCAAAGCGCGCTGCGCATATTCTTCGCCGCTGCCGGGTGCGAGCTTTTGCCCTGGCAATTTCACACCGAATTGCTCGTTGCGTTTTTGTAATTCAAGCACCCAAAAACACAACACGCTCAAGCGGCGTTCGCGATTGCCCTCGACAGCGTCGTAATCCAACCAGTGCGTTTGCGTTAACAGCTCGGCGAATTGTTTCGATTGCAGCGGCTGACCTTTTGCGTAAGAGCGCCACATCACATGGCGTAAATTATCGCCGCGCCGATACGGACGAAAATCGTGAAACTCTTCGCTACCATGCTTAATAAGTCGCTCGCTGTTGCCATTGCCATCGCCGCCATTTAACGGACGCGCGCTTTCCAGCGGGCGCGGATAGACCACCGCATCGATATCGAGATCGATCCAGGTCCAGGCGCGCAATAAGCCGAGCGGATAAACAGTCGCCACCGACAAGCGCGCCGGTTGCAACCAGCCGCGCAGTGTCGATGCATGAAATAGTTTTACGACGGAAGAAGGTTTATCGATTAGCGAAGTCACCGCAAACGGCTGACCGGGCCAGCCCAATGCAATCGAATGATAATTGCGCGTATTGGTGCGCTCGATTTGAATATCGAATTCGGCAATTTCGCCGGCGAAGGTGGCATTGCCGCGCAACGCTTCGATACGCAATCCCGACAGATTGCTGTACGTGTGCAGAATGACAACAACAAAAAGACTGAATAAAAAAAATACCAGCGCGAACGCCATATTGTTTTGATAGTTGATCGCTGCAATCAACATCACCGCGAGTACTAATAAAAAAAATAAACCGGTGCGCGAAGGAAAAATAAAAACGCGGCGTTGATCGAGCACCACACTGCGCGCGCGTGGAATACGCCGCGCCAGCCAGCGATCGTAAAATTGCGAGCGCGAGGACTCGGGGCTCACACCACCGCGACCTTACGCAACAATTGATCGACCAGCGCACTGCCATCGCCGGCATGATCGCTACCCGTGTGATGAATAGAGGCATGCACGCGATGTTCGACCACGGCAGGCAATACCGCCTGCACATCTTCCGGCACAACGTGACCGCGACCATTCAACAGCGCCCACGCTTTCGCACTGCGCAATAACGCCAACGCGCCGCGCGGCGACAACCCAAATGCAAAACCGGGTTCGCTGCGCGTGTAATGAATTAATCGCTGTAAATAATCGAGCAGTGCATCCGATGCGTGCACTTGATCCACCGCCAGTCGCAATTTTTGCAATTGTTCCGGCGCGATGCATTGTTTCAATGCCGGCAACTTATGCTGCGCATCTTCGCCGGATAATAATCGCCGCTCCGCAATCGCATCGGGATAGCCGAGCGACAGCCGCATTAAAAAACGATCGAGCTGCGATTCGGGCAGTGCGTAAGTGCCCGATTGGGAAATGGGATTTTGCGTGGCGATAACAAAAAATGGCTGCGGCAATAACCGCGTTTCGCCATCGATCGTCACCTGCCCTTCCGCCATTGCTTCCAATAGTGCGGATTGCGTTTTCGGTGTCGAGCGATTGATTTCGTCGGCGAGCAAAACCTGCGTAAAAATCGGGCCGGGAAGAAATTTAAACTGATTGGTTTGGCGATCGAAAATACTGGCGCCGAGAATATCGCCGGGTAATAAATCGCTGGTGAATTGCACGCGTCGGTATTGCAAGCCCAATACTTTTGCGAGTGCATGCGCGAGCGTGGTTTTACCCATACCGGGTAAATCTTCAATTAATAAATGACCACCGCTGATTAAACAACACAACGCCAAGCGCACCTGCCGCTCTTTTCCGAGCAATACGGTACTGACCTCAAGCGCGGCGCGATCGAGCAATTTCTGCATTACGCATCCTTACCACAATGAATTTTAGAAATTGTCGATCAGTTTAGTCACTGCGCGGTGGTTACTCCACTGGCGCGGCATCGATAAATGTACGGGGATTTTGGTTGGAGTGCGCCGCAACATTTCGTTGCGACGCCGATTAGCAGATACGGAAAATTATTGCGTGTTATTCCACGGCGTACACATGGGCTCTTTGTTGATGTCTTTGTATTCGCACAGCGACACCGCACCGCTCAATCGATTCATACGCCATACCGATAACAAATCGTTGCCTACCACTAAACGAAAATCACCACTGGCGGCTTCTTTGGCGCTCCACATGGCACAGGAAGCGGGCGAGCCTTTGCCTTCGAAACTGCACAGCGACACCTGACCCGTACTTTCGTTAATTCTCCAAACCGAGAGATTACCGCTGGTAATACCACCACTGTACGACGCAGCCGCGGATGCTGCCTGCGCGGCACACATCAATAACGGAATTGCGAGGCGTGAAATACGCATAATGACTCTCCTGAGCAGTTTGTTTTTGTTATTGAGATCGCGGTGAATAAATTTTGCGGAAGCGATCTCTGAAATTCAGGATAGCCCAAACTGCGCAGACCGCTAATTCAACGCGGCAACATTGTGGGCATACGGTCACAACTGCGTAAGGCGAATGCTGTGGATTGTACGTACATGACGAAATTGAACGCTGCGCGTCTAACTACTGCGCGCAATAAATAGTGCCGAGTAGATGTCTCGATTTAAGGAATTTGCTGGAAGTAATTAACGACATCATCAAGTACCGGTGCGAGCCCGCGCAGCGGCCATGCAAATGCGCCCATCAAGGTAAGGTGATTGACGCCTGGGTAAAACTTTAACGATGTCGGAATAGCTCGCGCTTGCAGCGCACGTGCTAACTCGCCGCTGTTTTGCTGCGGGTCGACCAAATTATCCGTGCCGGCAGCGCCAATAAAAGCGGGCAGCGTCGCCTCTCTAACATGTTCGATAGGTTGCGCATTCGGTGGATAGTTTGGGTGCATAAATACCGGCTGCACATCGGGATTGTTACTCGGCAAAAAATGATACGGCCCGGCCAGACCGGCCCAGCCTTTTAAATCGCTCGGCGCTAAGCCAACCTGATTCAACCAGCGTGGATCGAGCGCAAGCATCGCCGCGTTATAAGCGCCGGCGCTGTGGCCCAGCAAATAAATACGCTGCGCATCGCCGCCGTATTCAGCGATGGAATGTTTTGTCCAGGCCACGGCCGTCGCACAGTCTTCGAGAAATTGCGGATAACGAACTTGCGGATACAACCGGTAATCGGGAATAACCACGACGAAGCCGCGTGCAGTGAGCGCCGCCGCGGCAAAACGATAATCGCCACGCGATCCGCGATTCCAACTGCCGCCATAAAAAAAGACGATGACAGGGTTGGTTGGCTGCGCATTTTTAGGACGATAAATATCGAGCTTTAATTGCGTCGTCGGCTCGTAAACAACATTAGAGGTCAGCGTGAAAGTACTTGCCGGCGTCAATGCGTTAAGCAAAGAGACCGGTGCAAATACAGCAACGGCGATTAACAACACGATCATCGCTCCGACAATCAACAGCAGTTTTAAAGTGATTGTCATGCGCAGGTCTCAAAGGGTCGATGGAACGATTACGCAACCGCGTCCAAATTAGATGCGGCGCCGCAGCCGTTTGCAATGAGCGCGGCGCGCAGATGCTCGGCAGCATCGGCAAGATCGGCGCTACTTGCTACGTCACCTTTGCCGAAATCGAAATCTTCGATGGTATCGATTGGAAATAAATGAATATGCGTGTGCGGTACTTCCAACCCACAAATAGCAAGGCCAACGCGCGCACACGGAAATGCCTGCTTAATCGCTTGTGCAATTTGTTTTGAAACATTCATCAAATGCGTCATCAACGGCGCCGGCACATCATCCCATTGGTCGATTTCCTGACGCGGCATGAGCAATACATGACCGGGGCGCAGCGGACGAATCGTCATGATGGCGAATGCGGTGTCGTCTTTCCAAACAAAATGTCCCGGCAAATTACCGGCGAGAATTTGCGAAAAAATACTGGCCATCGGAATTCCTCTCACAACTGCTGGTAACCGTTAAAGCGCGCGGTTGGTAATGATGAGACTGGAAAAATAAGGCGGTGAGCAAACTGCGGGGAATGCGGCCCGCACCAGCCGAAGCTGTACGAGCCGTTTGAAATTATTTTTTAGCGCGAGCGCCTTTTTTACGTGGGCGCGTATTGCCATACGAACCTTTGAAAACTTTACCGCGAAAACTTCTTTTGTCGCCTTTACCCATGGTGTTAACTCCTCAAAAAATAGCTGGAAAATTTGGTCGGACGCGCCGGGGTGCGTATGATGCCGGCTGCCGGGCAGTCGTGCAAGCGCAAACACCGGCTCGCCGAAAGGGATATTGTTAATACTAAAATCTCTGCGCGCGAAGATGAGCCATAATGAGACTGTCCCTATAAAAACTGTCGACGCAATCTGTTTCACTGGAAGCTTCCTGCGGACCGGATATGACTGAATCGTTATTCGATATTGAGTGCATGACCATTGACCATGAGCCTGCTACGCTCGAGCAATACCGTGGCAAGGTGATATTAGTGGTCAATACAGCGAGCTTTTGCGGTTTTACGCCGCAATATAAAGGGCTCGAACACCTGTATCGCACCTACCGCGAGCGCGGATTTATCGTGCTCGGTTTTCCTAGCAACGATTTCATTCAAGAACCCATGGGCGATAAACGCATCAGCGAATTTTGCGTGCGCAATTACGGAGTCAGCTTCCCGATGTTTGCGAAAGTCAGCATCAATGGCAATGACGCCGCTCCGCTGTTCAAATTATTGAAGGCGCGCGCGCGCGGATTGTTCGGATCGGAAGCCATCAAGTGGAATTTCACTAAGTTTTTAATTGACCGCAGCGGCGATGTGGTTGGGCGCTACGGCCCCGCTACTTATCCGCGCCGATTGCGCTCCCGCATCGAGAGTTTATTGCGCTGATGCGAATGCGCGGCTTACTAGTGCAGCTGACCGAGTGGGCTATTCCACGCGATTTGCGCGAGTTTCACCAGCGCGAGGAAATTGAACGCGGACGCGTTGTCAGCGCTATTTTGTTGCTCTGTATCGGCGTCAATCTGATTACTGCAGTGATGCTTTCGGTGAGTGGCGGCGAGCTGCCTTCTGCAATAAATCTCATGCTCACGCGCGTTGCCGCTGCCCTGCTACCCACGTACGTTGCGATCCTGCTGATTTTTCGATATACCGCGCAGTTCAAATTAACCGCTCATCTTTACGCAACCACTACCTTCATCATTTATCTTCTTAATACGGCGGTGCTGCCCAACGATTTGGTGCCTCTGTTATTAATCCCACTACTGTCGATGCCGTTGTTTGCGGCGATGATTGGCGGCCTTAAAGCCGGCATGCCATGGGTGATTGTGGTTTCGGCCATGCCTCTCGCGCTGAATGAAGTGTGGGTGCAGTGGCTGGACCGAGACGCGCCGATTTCCGTGGTTTTTAACAGCGTGTGGTTAGCGCCGAATCTGGCCACAGCGTTCGCGCTCTGGTGTTTCGAACACACCACAACGCATATGCGCTACCGGTTGGATGAGGAAGTTGCCCGCTTCGCCTTCGATGCGGCGCACGACTCGCTCACCGGTTTAGCCAATCGAGCAGTGTTCGCACGTCGGCTACAGGAAGCCATCGACCATGCCCATACACATCGCGAAGTGTTGGCGCTGATGTATATCGATCTCAACGACTTTAAACCGATCAACGATCAATTCGGCCATCACGCCGGCGATCTGGTGCTCACTGCCGTCGCCGAGCGTTTAGCGGAGATAGTGCGGCAATCCGACACCGTAGCGCGTTTGGGCGGCGATGAATTCGTAGTGCTTTATCGGCATCTAAAGCGCCGCAGTGATTTGGATATCTTAGTAGCGCGGATTCACACCAAAATCGCTGAAGGCGTGGCCTTCGGCGAGGTCCAACTGCATGTTTCGGCTAGCATCGGTGTGGTTTGTTATCCGCAAGACGGTGACAATGCGGCAACGTTACAGCAGCGCGCTGACGCATTGATGTATGCCTCGAAACAACGCCGCAAAGCATATCCTGGCGCCTGATAAGCTGCGCCACTCCGCTGCACTTACCATTTCACCGCTTATTGCATTCGTAATCGAATCACCATCACTTGAACGTAAATCAGGGAGAAACCAATGAAAAAGTGGCTGTTACTGTTATTACTCATCAGCACCGGCGCGCACGCTGCATTGCGCGAGCAACAAGTCGACTACCAAGCTGGCGACACCACGCTCAAAGGCTATCTGGTCTGGGACGACAAAATCACCGGCAAGCGCCCGGGCGTATTAGTTGTGCATGAGTTTTGGGGGCTGAACGATTACGCGCGCACTCGCGCCCGTATGCTTGCCGAACTTGGCTATACCGCGCTCGCAGTCGATATGTATGGCGAGGGTAAAGTGGGTGCGCACCCCCGCGAGGCGTCGGAATTCATGAACGCAGTGTTGGCGAATGCCGATGTAGCCAAGGCGCGGTTTGTTGCAGCGAAGGAATTTTTGGAGAAACAGCCGACAGTCGCTCCGAACAAGCTCGCCGCGATTGGATATTGCTTTGGCGGCGGTACCGTTTTAGCGATGGCGCGCGCCGGCGTTGATCTGAAAGCAGTCGCCAGTTTCCATGGACTGCTGAACACTAAAACCCCGGCACAACCCGGCCAGGTTAAGGCTCAGATTTTGGTTGAGACCGGCGCCGACGATCAAATGGCGCCGATGACTGATGTCGACAACTTTAAAAAGGAAATGACCGCAGCGGGTGTGAATTATCACGTCGATGTGTATCCAAGCGCCAAGCATGGATTTACCAACCCGGATGCGGATGCTATCGCCAAGCAGTTTGAACTACCCGTCGGTTACAACGCCGATGCCGACAAAAAATCCTGGGCTGCCCTGCAAAAGCTATTAAAAGAAGTTTTCGCCGGATAACAGTTTTCGACCTACCGCTTCTGGCGGTGCGTATCAACGCAACAGCGATTCGCACCGCTTTCTAGATGCCGAAGTTTTGACGCCAATTTTAAAAGCGCTCTACAACTCGCCACAACACCTCTGCAATCGATTGTTTTTAAACAACAAAACCATCATAAACCTGCTCTGGCATGGTTTTCGCTCAACTCCGTTCAAGGTCACGGAACGTTGACGCAACCATTGAATCTCTTGCCCCCATGAGAACTGCCATGACAGAAAACAAACAAGCGCCCGCCACTGTTCGCGTCGTCACTTCGACCACTGCGGAATTACCGGATGGCGCTGCTGAGCGGCAATTGGCTAATCATTTGCGTCTCGCCAATCTGTTGCACCGCAGCCTCGATATCAACGAAGTGCTGCGATTGTTTGCCGGCGAGCTGACCCGCGAGCTGGGCCTTGCCAGCGTCAGCTTTCAGCACCCGCGTTATAACATCGCGATGGAGTTTGGCGAACCCGCCACCCATCGCGCCGAATACAAGCTCGATATCGATGGCGAGAGTTACGGCAGCCTGGTTTTCTCGCGCGGCAGACGTTTAACCAAAGTCGAACTAGACCGTCTCGAAATCGCCTTAGTGGCTTTACTACCGGCGCTGCGTAACGCACTCCAATATTTAGAGGCGATGCAAACCGCCGCGCGCGACGCTTTAACCGGCGTCGGCAATCGGGTTGCGCTTGAGGTTACCGCCGAGCGCGAAATCGCTATGGCACGCCGCAGCGGTCAGCCTTCCGCGCTTCTGGTAATCGACATCGATCACTTTAAACGCGTCAACGATAAATACGGCCACAGCGCGGGCGATTGCGTATTGGTCGAGACCGCCCGCCAACTCAAACAAAATTGCCGCGAGTCGGATTCGATCTTCCGTTTCGGTGGCGAAGAATTTGTGGTGTTGTTGAATCAAACCGAAGAAACCGGCGCATTCGCCATCGCCGAACGCATTCGTACCGCAATCGACAGCATGCTGGTTCAATACGGACAGCAAACAATTCACGCCACCGCCAGTATCGGCGTGGCGTGTCTGAATCCTGGAGAAGGCTTGCCGGCGTGGTTCGATCGTGCCGATCGCGCGCTCTACTTAGCCAAACAAGCAGGCCGTAATCGCGTGGTACGCGCGGCCAAACGCAATATCGCCTGAGCTATTAGCGAGGCCGAAAACCGCCGCTGCGGGGAGGTTTACGCGGTGACTTCGAGTTTGACGATGGCTTGGAGTTTGAAGGTTTCGAGCTTGAAAAGGGAGCATCTGCCGACTGTCTGCGCGACGGTTTCGAGCTTGAATATGGAGCCGCGGCCGGCGCTTTGCGCGGCGGTTTCGACAACGATACCGCCGGACGATTTTTCCGCTGCTGGCGCTCCAACTTTTGCACTTCTTCCGGCAACGGCGCGGAAATAGTCGGTGCTTTCAGGCTGACGATTTCATACATTGCCGAGACCTGCTCCGATGGCATTTCCTGCCACTGGCCCTGCTTTAAACGCGGCGGCAAAAATACCGGTCCATAACGCACGCGCTTGAGGCGGCTGACTTTAACGTCTTGCGATTCCCACAGCCGTCGCACTTCGCGGTTGCGTCCTTCCATCAAACACACGTAGTACCAACGATTAGCGGCCTCTTCGTTGCTGCCGCCTTCGGTGATATCGGTGAATCGTGCGATGCCGTCATCGAGTTGCACGCCGGTGCGCAAGCGCTCCAACAGCTCTTCGCTAACGTCGCCGAGCACGCGGCACAGGTATTCGCGGTCGATATTCGACGATGGGTGCATCAGCGCATTGGCCAACTCACCGTCCGTCGTGAATAGCAGCAAGCCGCTGGTATTGAAATCAAGGCGACCCACAGAAATCCAGCGCTCGCCGCGCACGGTGGGCAAACGTTCGAATACAGTCGGCCGGCCTTCCGGGTCGCTGACGCTGCAAATTTCGCCTTCCGGCTTGTTGTAAATCAGCACGCGTGGACGGCGTTCTTGCGCTGACTTAAGCGCAACCGGATGGCCATCGACCAAAATGCGGTCGCGATCGGTGACCCTATCGCCCACATGCGCGATTCTGCCGTTAACCGTTACGCGGTTAGCGCCGATCATTTTTTCCATATCGCGACGCGAGCCAACTCCGGCGCGCGCCAGTACTTTCTGTAATTTTTCGCCCAGGGCGTCGATATCAGTCACAAATCAAACTTCATTGGCAATGGAGGGCGCGGCATCGTCATCCGCGACCGCCTCTGCTGCTTCAGGAGTCGCTTGCGCGACGGCGTTTTCTTCATCGGCGTTCGGGGTCTCGGCTTCAGTTTCAAGTGCGACCATTTCGGTATCGATCCCTTCGAGCGCTAATTCGGTGTTCATCGTATCGAGATCGCGAATCTCCGCCAGCGTCGGCAGGTCATCAAGATTTTGTAAATTGAAGTAGTCGAGAAACTTACGCGTAGTCGCATACATCGCTGGCCGGCCTGGCACATCTTTATGGCCGACCACTCGCACCCATTCGCGCTCAAGCAAGGTTTTTATGATATTGGAAGCCACCGCTACGCCGCGGATATCCTCGATATCGCCGCGCGTAATCGGCTGGCGATACGCAATCAGCGCCAGCGTTTCGAGCAAAGCGCGGCTGTATTTTTGCGGCTTTTCCTCCCACAACTTGGCAATCCAGGGTGCAACTTCCTGTACGACTTGAAAGCGAAAACCGCTCGCCACTTCGCGCAGTTGAAACCCGCGACCGGTGCCCTGCTCACCAATCGCCGCGAGCGCCGCGCGCACGGCATCGTTCGACGGGCGCTCGTGGTCCTCGAACAAACCGCCCAATTCTTCAACGGTCAGTGGTTTGCCGGCGGCCAGCAGCACGCCTTCGATAATGCGTTGCAAAAGATCGTTCGCAATAGTCATGGGTGTGGATTCAATATTCACGCGACTTTGGCTTTAACATGAATGGGGCCGAAATCTTCGGCCTGGATAATTTCGATGAGCTGCTCTTTGATCAGCTCCATCACCGCCAGAAACGTCACGACCACGCCGAGGCGCCCTTCTTCGGCCGTGAACAGCGAAACAAACGGCGTAAAACGATTCGGCGATAAACGTGCCAGCACTTCCGACATACGCTCGCGCGTCGACAACTTTTCTTTTTGCACATGATGGCTTTCGAATAAATCGGCGCGGCGCAACACATCTGCCAGCGCCACCATCAGCTCTTTCAAATCGACCAGCGGCTCCGGCTTGGTCTTGTTCAAATCGGGCAGATCCACCGATACCAAATGAATTTCGCGACTCACACGCGGCAGCGCATCGACATCGGCGGCGGCTTTTTTGAAGCGCTCGTATTCCTGTAAACGTCGGATCAGCTGCGCGCGCGGATCTTCCTCTTCCTCTTCCTCGTCCGCCGAGCGCGGCAGCAACATGCGCGACTTGATCTCGGCGAGCATTGCCGCCATCAGCAAGTACTCAGCTGCCAGCTCGAACTGCATCGCGCTCATCATGTTCACGTACTGCATGTACTGCTCGGTGATGGCAGCGACGTTGATTTCGAGAATGTCGATGTTCTGGCGCTTGATCAGGTACAACAGTAAATCGAGCGGACCTTCGAACGCCTCCAGAAAGACTTCCAATGCCTCCGGCGGAATATAAAGATCCTTCGGCAGCTCGGTCATCGCCTTGCCTTGGACGATGGCAAACGGCATTTCGCCCTGCTGAGCGCTTGACTGACGCATCTCCCGCAAATGTAGCGCGGCGGGAATCAATATCTCAGTAGCCACTTCAGGATCAATAGGTTGCTGCTCAGAGTTCACGTTAGAAATGATCCTGACTCGACGGGTTGGCTGCGCAGAAAGGCCGCATTATAGCGGCAGCGAGCAGATGTCGATACCGACGTTATTGGCAGTCATCGATATCTACGTTATTGCTGAAACGGCGCGACGTCGCCGCGGCCTTCGCGCAAAATCACCGGCACGTCATCCGCCAGGTCGATTACGGAGGTGGGCTCCGGACCGCAAACGCCGCCGTCGATAACCAAATCGATATCGTGCTGCAGCCGCTCGCGAATATCTTCCGGATCGGTTTGTGGCACCTCTTCGCCCGGCATGATCAAGGTCACGCTCATCATAGGCTCGCCCAGCGCTTCCAACAGCGCCAGCGCGATGCGATTTTCCGGAACGCGTAAACCAATCGTGCGGCGCTTGGGATGCAACAACCGGCGCGGCACTTCGTCGGTCGCCCGTAAAATAAAGGTGTACGGCCCCGGCGTATGGTTGCGAATCAAGCGATACACGCTATTGTTGACGCGCGCGTAGGTGCCGAGCTCGGATAAATCCCGACACACCAGCGTGAAGTTGTGCGTATCGTCGAGACGGCGAATACGGCGTATGCGTTCCAGCGCCGATTTGTCGCCGAGCTGGCAGCCGAGCGCGTAGGCCGAGTCGGTCGGATACGCGATGACGCCGCCGCTGCGCACGATTTCAACGGCGCGGCTGATTAAACGGGACTGAGGGTTATCTGGATGGATCTGAAAAAACTGGCTCATTGATTTGTCATCTTGCATTCATTAACTCACCCAGCGCTGCCAAACTGGCGTAGAGCCTGCGGGTAGCGCGTGAATATCGCCCAATTCGCACCAAGGCGAAGGTCCATGAAAATCGCTGCCTTGCGATGCAGCTAACCCATTTTGCTGACAGAGCTGGCCGACAAAGCGGCTTTCGTCGGCCACTTGGCGACCTACTACAACTTCTACCGCTTGACCGCCACATGCCGCAAACTCAGCCACTAGCCTCCGCAGCCGCGCACCGGTTTGTCGGTATTTAATCGGATGCGCCAACACGGGCACACCACCGGCCGCGCGAATCCAGCTAACTACCTCATCCATCGGCGGCCACAGTGCTTTGATGTCGCCCGGCTTGCCGGCGCCGAGGTAACGAGTAAATGCCTCGTCCTCACTGCGAACATGCCCTTGCGCAAGCAGATAGCGCGCAAAATGCGGCCGACCGATCTGGGCGCTGCCGGCAAGCGCCAATGCGCCTTCGGTAGCTCCCGGCATACCCAACTTTGTAAGCCGAGTGCCGATCATCTCCGCCCGCTCCCGGCGCGCTTTACCGTAAAAGCGGCATGCCTCAATCGTTGCCGTGTGGCTGTCATCAATACCCAGGCCGACAATATGAACGCCGATATGAGCCCACACGCTCGAATATTCAATGCCGACCAGCAGTTGAAACGCCGGCAGCAGCTGGCTGCGCATATAGTCGCGAGCCGCCTGCACACCGGCGACGGTGTCGTGATCAGTAATTGCGAGCAATTCCACGCCGCGCTGCGCGGCGCGGTCGCACAGCGCTATTGGATCCAGCAAGCCGTCGGAGGCGTTGGTATGGCAATGCAAATCGGCGCGCAAGAATGACCTCAGTAATGGCGCCAGATACACCGGCTCTGGCTGATGTAGCGGCGATGAATTCGGTAGGCGGAGTGCTGCTCAGTAAAACCCGGGGTGGAGCCCCTGCGAGGAAGCCAGTATATTAGCGGCCAATTCGCCAGTACACGCATTTCGGCCACTCGATAAATTATGCAAACCGCTACCGCGCCACAAAAAAAATCCGGAATTCTCGCCAATCTCGGCTTCAACATTATTCTGCCGACGCTGATTCTTTCCAAATTCAGCGGCGATAATTTTCTCGGGCCTATTTGGGGCGTCGTCGTTGCGCTGGCATTTCCTATTGCTTACGGCGTGCGCGATTATTTTTACGCGCACAAACCTAATTTCTTTTCGATACTTGGCGTGATCAGCGTCGTACTCACCGGCAGCATGAGTCTGTTGAAATTGCCGCCGCATTATATTGCGATCAAAGATGCGGCGGTGCCCGCGCTGCTGGGCTTAGCGACGCTAATTTCAATTTACACACGCTATCCGCTGGTACGCACGTTTTTATACAACGATCAAATTCTGCAATTGGATAAAGTCAGCGCGGCGCTGCATGAACACAATGCCAATGAAAAATTCGAGCGCCACCTCGCCGTTGCATCTTACATGGTCGCCGGTTCGTTTTTTCTGTCGGCCATTCTGAATTATCTGCTCGCCAAAACTATTTTGGTCAGCCCGCCCGGCAGCACCGAGCTGGCGCAAGAGCTTGGCAAAATGACAGCCCTTAGTTTTCCGGTAATAGCACTGCCCTGCACTATCGTGTTGGCCGGCACCATGTATTACTTGCTCAACAATATTCAAAAACTCACGCGTCTGACGCTAGACGACATCGTTCAGGAAAGTTAATCGATGCTTTATGCCATCATCAGCGAAGACGTGGCCAACAGTTTGGCCCTGCGTAAAACTACTCGTCCGGATCACATCGCTCGCCTCGACGTTTTAAAACAAGAAGGTCGCCTGCTATTAGCCGGGCCGCATCCCGCCATCGATAGCGAAGACCCCGGTGAAGCGGGCTTCAGCGGCAGTTTGGTCATCGCTGAATTTGCAAGCCTTAACGACGCACAGCAATGGGCGAATGCAGATCCGTATTTACTTGCCGGCGTCTACGCAAAAGTTATCGTTAAGCCGTTTAAGCGCGCACTGCCTTAAGCGTTTACTTGAACACACGGCGCGATATGGTTTGAGCCGTTTATTTCCGCCGCCGATATTTATTTCCGTTGTTTTTATTGTTTATTCAACGCGGCCGCTGTGCGCCGCTATCAATCTGCTCTCATCATTACTTGGATTATTTGTGGAACCATCAGTGAATGGTTGACACAAACGCTTTCGTCATTAAATCTAAACTCATAATCATCGACGATTGAAAGGTATCGAATTGAAACGTTTAATCGCACCGTTGTTGTATTTAATGCTGGCGCATACTGCGCATGCCGATGAAGCCACGCGCTACGTGCGCGACTGGATGGCTGTGCCATTGCATGAAGGGCCGAGTGCGGAAAGTAGAAATGTGCTTCCCGGCCTGCCCAGCGGCACATCGCTCACGCTAGTACAGAGCGAGGATAAAAACGGGTTCTCGCGTGTGCGCACCGCCGATGGCGTCGAGGGATGGATCGCTACGCGCTATTTGATGAGTGAGCCCACCGCGCGCATTCAACTCGACGCGGCCAATAACGAGCTTCTCGAGCTGCGTAAAAAAACGACCGAATTGAACGAGCAACAAGCCAATATTCCGCAGGATCAACGCGCCGCTGCGCAACAACTCAGTCAGTTAAAAACTGAAAATCAACGCCTACAAAATGAACTGCAAACATTTCAGCAAGCGCCGGACAATGCAACGCAATTAGCGCAGGAAAATATCGAATTAAAAAAAGACAACGAAACACTGCACACCCAAACCGAAGCGAATAATAGCGAGCTCACCGAACTGCGCCGCAGCAAAAACTTCGCGCTGTTTCGCGAAGGTGGCCTCGCGGTCATTGCCGGCGCTCTGCTGACATTGCTAGCCGCGCATATGTGGCCGAAAAAGAAATCCGAGTGGTTTTGAAATCGATGGCCATCGCACTCAGTATTAATCTCAATAAAATCGCGTTAATTCGCAATTCTCGCGATACCGAGTATCCGAGCGTCACCGCTCATGCACAGATGTGTATCGACGCCGGCGCGGACGGCATTACCGTGCACCCCCGTCCCGATCAGCGGCATATTCGCGCCGATGATTGTTATGCGCTCAATAAAATGCTGCAGGTTGAATTTAATATCGAAGGTAATCCATTTGCGGGGGCGATGCGCAGCGCACGCGCAGACGTCAGCGACTACCCAGGATTTATGGAGATCGTGCAGCGCATTAAACCGGCGCAATGCACATTGGTGCCAGACAGCGACGAGCAGCTTACGTCCGATCATGGCTTCGATTTAACCCGCAGCGGCGACAAACTTGCTCCCATCATTGAGCAACTGCAGCAGTGGGGAGTGCGCGTCAGTTTATTTATGGATCCAGAACCCCGGCAGATTGAGCTGGCAAAGCAAATCGGCGCCGATCGTATCGAGTTATATACAGGCCCATTCGCACACGCTTTTGCTGAGCAACGCGATATCGAAAATGTTTTTCAAAAGTTTTATCGCGCCGCAGAAAAAGCAGCAGAAGTCGGTCTGGGATTAAACGCGGGCCACGATCTCAATTTATTCAATCTTCCGCTGTTCAAAACGGTGCCGCATTTACGCGAAGTGTCGATCGGTCACGCGTTCACAGTCGATGCAATAGAAATGGGGCTTACCAATGCCGTGCGGGCTTATCAATACGCATTGGGCAATAAATCTTAATAAAAACTTTAGCGCCAATACTGCGCTGCTAAAAACATTCAGCTGCGACGCAACCACCAAACAATCACTACGAAAATAACGACTGTTAATCCACCGATAGATGCCAACAAGCCGCGACCAGACCCGGTAAATTCGGACAGTTTTTCAGACCTATTTTCGAGTAAAACTACGCTGACATTGTCTCGACCACCGTTGCGTAACGCGGCGCCAATTAACTCTGATACGGCGCTTTCGGTGTCGGCATTTGCACTGAGCAGTCTTTCTATCGCGTTGGCGTCAAGCTCATCGCTCAGCCCATCACTACACAATAACAATCGATCGCCTTGTTGCCACTGCTCGTTTATTACGTCAGGCTCCGGTGAATTTAAACCAAGCGCCTGAGTGACTACATTGCGCTGAGGATGATTGAGTGCCTGCTGCTCGGTAATTTCTCCACTGCGCAATAAAAATTCAAGATAGGAGTGATCGCGCGTAAGCTGCCTTAATTGGCCGCGCCGCCAATGATAGGCACGCGAGTCGCCGACCCACGCAATTTGAAAGTGTTCAGTATCAGCAAGCACTGCAACCGCAGTGGCGCCCATTCCTTCCGATTCAGGTTGTTCGATTGCCTTTGCAACAATCGCCGCGTGCGCCTGCAGCAAAATGTTGCGTAACGTCATCGCATCGGAAGTGAGCTGAGCAAATGTGTCGATGGTAATGCGGCTGGCTACTTCGCCCGTCGCGTGCCCGCCCATTCCGTCAGCGACTACCGCGAGGCCGCGTGCATTGTCAGTCAGAATGGCATCTTCGTTATGACCACGCACATGCCCGGTATTTGTGGCGCCACTGATTATTATTCTAAAGCTGTCGACTGTTATCGTTGCATTAGCTGTCATGCGCGCCCCATTTATCCGTCAGGGAAAATCCGATTTTGGTAATTCGACGCTGCGTGCGGCTGCCTAAACGAAAGCAGCAAAACAGATTTTGTGCAAATAAGTCCGCCAATGGAGAGCGGCGAACACAATGTACCGAGGCAGACAACTGGAGACAAGGAACGATGTCCGGCGCAGAAAATAAAAAGGCCCGCAAATTGCGGGCCTTTTTATTCGACAACAATTACTGCTGAGGATTTGGTGGAGCTAAACGGGATCGAACCGTTGACCTCTTGCATGCCATGCAAGCGCTCTCCCAGCTGAGCTATAGCCCCGAATTCGAGGAGGCCCGCATCATAAAGAGCACCCCCGCGAGTGTCAACTACGTTGCTGCTATTCGGACTCGGGAGTGGCCTCCGACAAAGCCTGATAATTTTTTTCGAACGCCTTCATCCGCTTCTTTCCCACGCCGCCCAGCGTATCCAATGCATGCCGCAACCGCGCGCGGCACATATCGGGGCCGAGGACACTCATAGCATCGATCACCGATACCGAAGACTGCGTACCCGCTATCGCAATAAATAAAGGCGCAAAAAAGTCTTTAATTTTAATTTGCATCGCGCCGGCAATATCTTTTAGCTGAGCAAAAATAGCGTCGCGCTGCCAATCTTGTTGCGCTTCCAAACGCCACAACGTGAATTGCAAAACCTGCAGCAATACCTCGTCTTCAAATCCGGTTGATTTAAAGCTATCCGCATTGAGCGGCAACATTCCGGAAACGAAAAAAGCTGTGAGCGGCGCAAAATCGCTCAGCGTTTCGATTCGAACCTGCGCCAATGGAAGAATTTTTAGCAAATAATCGCGATTGAATGCCCATTCATGCAACCGATCGGCGAGCTGCTCCGGCGAAAAATTTTCGCGAATCCAGGTACCGTTGAGCCAGCGCAGCTTTTCCAGATCGAAAATCGGACCACCGAGACTGACGCGTTTTAAGTCGAATACGGCAACCATTTCGTCGAGCGTAAATTTCTCGCGTTCATCCGGCATTGACCAACCCATGCGACCGAGGTAGTTCAGCAATGCCTCGGGCAGAAAGCCCATGCGCTGATAGTACAAAATGCTGGTTGGATTTTTACGCTTGCTGAGTTTACTTTTATCGGGGTTGCGCAACAGCGGCAAATGGCACAACTGCGGCATTTCCCAGCCGAAATACTCATATAGCAACTTATGCTTCGGTGCTGAGGAAATCCACTCCTCGCCGCGAATGACGTGGGTAATCTGCATCAGATGATCGTCGACGACGTTGGCGAGATGGTAAGTGGGCATACCGTCAGCTTTCAGTAAAACCTGCATGTCGACTTGCGACCATTCGATCTCGATTGGATCGCGCAACAAATCATTTATTACGCAAACACCTTCACGCGGCACTTTCATTCTCACCACATGAGGAATATCAGCGGCGATTTGCGCAGAAACTTCCGATTGAGTCAGATTAAGGCAATGACCGTCATAACCAACCGGCGTTTGCGCGGCCATTTGCTCGGCGCGAAGCGTATCAAGGCGCTCGCTGCTGCAAAAACAGTGGAATGCATGACTTTTTTCCAACAGAAGCTGGGCGTGCTGCTCGTAGACTGCACCGCGCTCACTTTGCCGATACGGCCCAAAGGCACCGCCTACGTCGGGACCTTCGTCCCAATTTAAACCAAGCCATTTTAGAGAGTCGAGAATCGCCTGTTCTGATGCCGGTGTTGAGCGCTGGCGATCGGTGTCTTCAATTCGCAGAATAAATTGACCACCATGAAGCCGGGCAAAGCATTGATTGAATAATGCGATATAGGCAGTTCCAACATGAGGATCCCCAGTTGGAGATGGAGCGATACGGGTACGAATGGTCATGAAGTGGCTCGGGCTTAAACTGACTGAGGGCGGCGATTATAAAGAGTCGCCGCTGCTTTCTCACGCCCGCCATAAGAGCTGGAAGATTTTCTTGATAATCGCTGCAAATCTGAACTATCGAGTGTTACCTCTATTTACCCATTTTTACACTTACCACTTTCGATAGAGGGCTTTTTAAGCCAGCTAAATCCACCGCTGAGATGGCGAAATGGTAAGTATCGGGCGTAAAAATATAAAACATCGTGGAGTCAACAGTGCTGCCCTTTTTTATGGTTCCACCTTTTTCATCCACGTTTCGCGTCCAATAAACCTCATAGGCTCGGATATCGCTCGCCGTTAGTGGTTTTCCATCGGTTCTCTTTACCGGGGCGCTCCAACTGAGCGAAACGCCATACGTTGGACACCACGTTTTGGATAGGTATTTTAGCTTGTTGCTACCGTCCAAACATTTTCCAGCTTTGGTATATACGTCATAACGGATACCATTTTTAACAATGGCGGCGCTACTTTCGGCGGCGCCGAAAATCGCACAAACGAGAATGATCTTGCTTACGATAAATTTGAACATTGGTTTCCCCAAAACTTTTTCCCGCTCCATGTCGAATTACTGAGTACAGAGCCCAGGCGTATCCCCCCATCCCGGTGTGAGACTAAATGAAATCGCCTAACGGCAGTAACAGGCAATAACCGTAAGTGTGACGCAGATCGTAAAAAAAATCGACAAAAGCCCGATCAGCGCCAAAATGTAGTCGGAAGACCCAAATGGCTTGCGCGCTTATGGCTTCGGCTTTAAAAGTAATTTAAGCCTTTGCTCCAATGCCATTAGCCAAATGCAATAAACTGTGATCTTTATAAATTGCCGATGAACAACAATCCTGCAATGAAAAATACCTATCATCGCTTCTGCGTTGCACCGATGCTCGATTGGAGCGACAAGCACTGCCGTTATTTTTGGCGGCTTTTGAGCAAAAATGCTCTGCTTTACACTGAAATGATTACGACTGGCGCGCTCCTGCATGGCGACGTCAACCGCTTTCTCGAATTCGATCCAAGCGAAAATCCATTAGCACTCCAGCTGGGCGGGAGCGATCCAAATGCGCTGGCGCAATGCGCGAATCTGGCAGAAAAATTTGGTTACGACGAGGTCAACCTGAATTGCGGCTGCCCTTCTGCTCGCGTTCAAAATGGCGCATTTGGCGCTTGCCTCATGACGCAGCCGACCCTCGTCGCCGATTGCGTTAAGGCAATGCAAGACGCTTGCACGATTCGCGTGACGGTTAAGCATCGCATCGGCGTTGACGATCAAGACAGCTACGAAGCCATGGCACAATTTGTCGATACGATTGCATCAACCGGATGCGACACTTTTATTGTACATGCGCGAAAAGCGTGGCTAAAAGGATTAAGCCCGAAGCAAAATCGTGAAATACCGCCACTTCAATATGAAAATGTATATCAACTTAAACAAGAGTTTCCAGACCTAACGATTGTGATTAATGGCGGCATCGAATCCTTAGATGCATGTCATTCACACCTTGATAACGTCGATGGCGTAATGCTCGGTCGCAGCGCGTATCAAACGCCTTATTTGCTGAGCACCATTGATCGCGATTTTTTTGCCGATACATCGCTTCCAAAAGCTCGCGAGCAAATTATCGATGAATTGATTCCGTATATTGAACAGCAATTGTTAAACGGCACCACATTACACGCGATTACGCGACATATTCTTGGGCTGTATCAGGGATTACCAGGGGCGAGACAGTTTCGGCGAATTTTAAGTGAACGGGCACCGCGCACGAGCGCTGGTGTCCAAGTTTTGAAAGAGGCGCTGGCTAGCATGCACAATCGCAGTGAATCAGCGTTTTATAGCGTCGCTAAGCCCGGATAACTATGGCTTCATTGCGACACACTTATTGGCTACTTTGCATATTGAGGTATAACGATGTCCAGCAAACTGGAACAGCTTAAGCAATTTACTGCAGTGGTCGCTGATAGCGGCGACATCGAAGCCATCAAACGTTTTCAACCGCTCGATGCCACCACAAACCCTTCTCTTTTATTGAAAGCGGCGGCGCTGCCCGCGTATAAACAGCTCTTACAACAATCAGCAGATTGGGCAAAAAAACAATCTGGCGATACCGCTGCACAATTAATTAATTGTGCCGATAAATTGGCTGTCGCCATTGGCGGTGAAATTCTTCGCATCATTCCAGGGCGAGTTTCAACTGAAGTAGACGCGCGGCTTTCATTTGATACCCGCGCCATCATCGAAAAAGCACGCCGATTAATCGACCTTTACCAAAAAGCCGATATTGGCCGTGAGAGAATTTTGATTAAAATTGCATCCACCTGGGAAGGCATTCGCGCCGCTGAAATTCTCGAAAAAGAAAACATCAATTGCAATCTAACACTCCTATTTAATTTCACGCAGGCAGCTGCATGTGCCGACGCAGGCGTGACGTTAATTTCTCCCTTTGTAGGGCGCATTCTTGATTGGCATTTGAAAAACTCCGGTAAAGAGGCATATCCCGCACAAGAAGACCCTGGAGTGATTTCAGTCACGACTATTTATAATTATTTTAAACAGAATAATTACGCCACCATCGTTATGGGCGCCAGTTTTCGCAATATCGGTGAAATAGAACAGTTGGCCGGATGCGACCGCCTCACTATTAGCCCACAGCTGCTGCAAGAGTTGGCAGCGGACAATGAGACGCTAGAAAGAAAATTAGATCCTGCTAAAACTGGGGATCGTATTACTCCGCAACACGATAGCGAAAGTAATTTCCGCTACGCCTTTAACCAAGACGCAATGGCTACGGAAAAGTTAGCGGAGGGCATTCGCAAGTTTGCCGAAGATCAACAAGCGCTTGAAAAAATATTATCTGCATCACTGTGAATCTTACATTTAGGCGACGCTTTAAAGAGCAACGACATGTTAAGCAAATTAAAAGCATTTTTTTCTGAATTTGAAGAGCAAGATTCGCATAGTGAGCAGCAGCTACAGATTGCAGCTGCTGCTCTTTTAATCGAATTAAGTAAAGCCGATTTCGCACGCGATCCACGTGAACAAGCCGCAATAATAGCGGCAGTTGGCAATTGTTACGGATTAGAAGAATCGGCGGTGAAGGAATTATTGCAAGAAGCTGAGAATGCCAGCGCCAAGGCGACATCGTTGTACGAGTTCACCCGCGTCATCAATTCTCAATGCAGCGACACCGAAAAATTTAAACTCGTTTGTGAGTTATGGCGTGTGGCCAATGCTGACCGCCATATTGATAAGTACGAAGATCACTTGATTCGGCAAATTGCAGATTTAATTTATTTGCCGCATTCGGAATACATCAGAGCAAAACTTGAAATACTAAACGCACCGGACGCGAGCTAGCGCGTCCCTTCCAATGCACATACGAGCTCACGAAATTGCGCGTGGTTTTGCTCGTTCATACCCATTAACACCCGATGCGCATCCAACACTTTATCGCGCACCACATTTTCGCTATCTGCAACTGCGGGCAACTCTCGCAGCTGCTCCTCGGTTTGCGGACGTTGCTCCCGAATATCGAATACGCGCTCAAATCCCATCGACGTGAGAATTCGGGTGATATTCGGATTAGTAGAGAGAACAACAGGAATTAGCTGATGGGTGCGTTTGGCGGTGATTGCGACCTTGGCCAACTGACCTAGTGTGGTGCTATCGATATTTTCGGCCTCGCACAAATCGATAATAACACTCGCAAAATTTGGCGCCGCAAACATCCGGTCGAAAAACTCATCGAGCGTGCTGCAAAACGTCAGGCGTACGTCGCCCGAAAGCTTGATGACAAATGCACCGCCCTGTTGGGCGACGAGAATTTTACCCGTATGCATTGAATTTAACCTTTAGAAACCAGCAGTACCGCAATATCATCCGGAGCCTCTTTGACGCCCTGTAAACCCAGTGCATCAATTAGCGCATCCATGCTGCTGAAGCCCTCCGCCAACGTGGCTAACAGCGCTTTTTCCTTGGCAAGTAGACCGTCCACTTCAATTGTTTCCAGTATGCCATCCGAAAACAACGACAGCGCGAATTCGTTTGGTAAGTCTAGCCGCTCTTCCGTGTATTCGGCATCCTCAAACAAGCCTACCGGCGGGTTATCGCCCTTCAAATAATGACAACCTGTTGGCGACCACAATATCGGTGCGGGCAAATGGCCGGCGATCGAATACAGCAGCGTATTGTCTCTGATATCCATCACTGCAACGCATAGAGTTACGTGCTTTCCCACTTCGGTCGCCAACAGCTCGCGGTTCGCCTGCGCCAACATGGCAGCGGGCGAAAGAATAGTACGATCCATCCAATGACCGAAGTCGCTGCGCTTGCGCGCGAATAGATTCTTCATCAGTACCGTTAAAAAGGCTGAGGAAGCGCCATGGCCGGATACATCAGCGATGAAAAACACCGCTTTACTGTCGCCGACGGTGAAGTAATCAACAAAGTCGCCACTAAGAAATAGCGAGGGGAAAATTCTGTGGCTTAAGTGGTAATCGCCAATCGTTAAAGGCCGAGCCGGGAACATCTTGAGCTGCACATGCCGACCGGCTTGCTGATCCTGCTGCAATGCATTCAAGCTCTGCCGCAAATCGCGGTTGGCTGCTTCCAATTGCTCGCTATACAGCTGATTTTCTCGGCGCAACCGATTTTGCTCAATGCCGCGCGATACTGCGTGCGTCAGCATTTCCATATCGGTAATCGGCTTGACCAGATAATCGCTAGCGCCGTAACGCAATGCTTGCACAACATCGTTCATCACGCCGGAACCGGAGATGACGATGATCGGAATGTTAGCGGGATGTTGATTGAGTGCTTTGAGCACTTCAAGGCCGCCCATTTGCGGCAATTTGAGATCCAACAGAACCACTTCGGGAGGATTTTGCTCAAAAAGCTCAAGACCACGCCGACCGCTCGCGGCCTGCTCTACTTGGTACCCCAGCTCTTGCAGGTACTCTGCCATGCTATCGCGGACCGCATCATCGTCGTCGATCACCAGCAAACGATGGCGTTCACGATCCATGACCATAACCTTTTAACAGCGCCTGCAACATAGAGTGGGCTGAGCACAAAATAATCGAGGCGGCAAGGCTAAACCCTTGAGGCAGTCGTTGCAAGTAGCATATCGTCGAGGCTCTCAATCGATCAGCTGTGATAAGGATCACTGGTGCAGCCAGCGGGCTCCGGCTATCCTTAGCTACATTGACCATAACAACACGACCGGAGGGGCCAGCGATGGTATCGGAGCACCGAGCCTATAACGAAAAGCGCAATTTCATTCGTATGAAAATCAATACGCCCGTGGAGATCGAGGCTGGCAATGAAAAGTTTGTCGCTCGCTGTAAGGATTTAAGCGGTTCCGGCGTGCTGATCCAGACAGACCGCGCGCTGGCCCTGGGTACGATGGTCGAAATTCGCATTGAACAGGATGGCGATAAACACCAGCCGTTTCGCGCCAGTGGTGAGATCGTCCGCGTCGACCCGGTCAATCCGTCGGGATTTATACTCGGTCTGTCACTTACCGCCATTCACGACGAATAGCCTAAAACAAATATCTATAAAGCCCGACAGCCACTGTCGGGCTAACTTTTAAAGCGCCTTATTGATCTTTCTTCTCTACTTTGTCTGCATCTTTGGGACTCTCAGCTGCTGCAGGTTGCTCGCCGGGAATCTCATCCTCACCGAAGCTATCGCTCACCACACCGTCGTTGACCAAGAATTGGCGGCGCTGCAGATAGGCATCGCGCAAAAATATGTAGCGATCTCCGGTAACCAGCTCTTCTGCGTTTAATAGCGACGCACGCGTATCAATCACCCGGGCACCCAACACTTCGTTACGGGTTGGCACATAGTCGATTACGTAAGGGATGGGATCAGTATAAGCATCGGGCACTGAACCGAATGCATCGCGCACCGTGCGCGGCCCCAGCAATGGGATTACCACATAAGGGCCGGACTTAACGCCCCAATAACCCAAGGTTTGGCCGAAGTCTTCTTCATGGACTTCCAAACCGATCTTACTGGCGACATCGAAAAAACCGAGCAAGCCCACTGTGCTGTTAATCAGCAACCGGCCAGTGTCCTCGGCGCTATGCTTGAATTTCGCCTGCAGCAAGCTATTGAGCACATTGCCGACTTCGCCCACGTTCGAAAAAATGTTGTGAATGCCGTCTTCCAAAAACTGCGGCGTAATCGTGTCATAGCCCTTGGCAACAGGCTTTAACAGATATCTATCCGCCACATCATTGAATGCATAAATTTTGCGGTTGAAGCCTTCCCATGGATCAGGATTGACGGCACTTGGCGCTTCGTCCGCGCCTGCCAGTGACGGCAACAGTAAAACCGCCAGCGACCACGAGCGAATCATTTTTTTCAATGCTGCTTCCTCACAAATATTATCCGCCGTCACTGTCGCGATTGCGGACAACGCGCTCATCGAAGAGCGCTGGCGGACGAGCCGCGAAAACAAACGCCACTCATACAGAGGGTTTGTTAGTTGTTTGTAATGCATCGAACTGCTGCAGGTAATGGACCGAACTATAACGGAGTTACAGGTTTTTTTGGAGAACGTAACAATGCTTCATATTTCAACGAATCGACTCCGTTTGCGTCAATACTTGCGACCACAGCTCGCGCAAGCGCTTTGTAGAAACCGGCTCCAACGTCCCCAACGTCTGTGCGAACAAAGAAATACGCAATTCTTCCAATGTCCAGCGATAGCGTTGTGCAAGCACGGCGCGTTGAAGAATATCCGGCTGCCGCGCGATTAACTCGATCAATTGTTTTTGCAGCGGCATCAAATCACGGCTCAATTCGCGGTCGCGTGAAAAAAATCCGCGCCACTTATCGATGCGCTGCTCGATCGCTTGCAGATAGCGCGGATATTGCTGCAGCCATTGCCACGGCGTATCCGCTATAAAACGCGGCATAAACAATAACTTCAACTGCCCTTCAATTTCCTCAAGCGCTGGCAGCCAAGCAAGTTGGTTATCCTGCCTTAAGCGCGTGCGGATTTTTGAATAATGCAGCGCAATTTTCTCAACCGTCGCCGCGTAGCGCAGCGCGACTGAGGCAATATCGCTTTGGCCGTTCTGCAATAGTTGCGTGAACTCTTCCTCAGTACGCGGCAATTCGTGATCGACAATAAAAATTTCTCGATAGGTTGCTTCAAGAACTTCATCGAGCCAATCGTCACGACGTTGTTCGATGCCGGCAAGCTGTAAATTCACGCCATTGCCGCGCAATAATTCCTTGCGTAAATATTTAACTGTCGCGCCGGTCTGCAATTGCAGCAAGCGAATCAATCCGCGCTCCGATTGCTGCATTGCAATCGCAGGCGACTCGAGCAAACGAATTGCTACGCTGTCCTTTTGATCGACCAGTGCTGGATACGCGGTAATCTTCACGCCTGCTTGCTCGAACTGATACGTATCAGGCAGCCGTCCAAAATCCCAGCGTTGTAAAGCATCGCGCTGAAAACCACGCGATGTCTCCTGTTGCAGACTGCGCTGCATCGGTTCGCGTAAACGCAACTTTAACGCGGCAAGATCGCGATCCTGATCGAGCAACGCACCATCGCTATCGAGCACGCGAAAATTAGCGCGGTAAAATATTTCCAGTTCATTCAATTGCCATGCATCGTCTGGCACACGCTCGCGATAAACGGTAAATATCGCTTCGCCCAACGCCGCTAATAAAGAGGCATCGCGCGCGCGCAAATGTGGCAGCAATCGATCCGCCGCCTCGGGCACTGGCACAAATAATTTCCGCAAATTTTTCGGCAGCGATTTAATCAGAGCAATGCATTTATCGCGCAATAGGCCTGGCACCAACCACTCGAAGCGATACATCGGCACGCGATTCAATAATCCAATCGGTACGATTACATTAACGCCGTCCTGCGGATGATTCGGTTCGAAATGGTAAGTGAGCTTGAAACTTAAATCGTCGCAGACAATTTCATCGGGAAATTGTGCTTCGGTAATGGCTTCAGCACCGTGGCGCATTAAACGCGCAGCATCGATAAATAATAGGCGTGGATTAATTTTTTCCTCGCGCCTGCGCCATTGCTCGAACTGATGCGCAGTAACGATATCGCCGGGAACACGCTCGGCGTAAAAACGAAATAGCTCCTCTTCGTCAGCGAGAATATCGCGTCGACGCGCTTTGTCTTCCAGCTCTTCTATCGCGCCAATAACGCGGCGATTATGGATAAGGAATTCGGCATCGCTGCGATAGTCACCGCCGACCAACGCACTGCGAATAAAAATTTCGCGCGCCAGCACCGGATCGATCTCTCCGAAATGCACACGCTGCTTGTCGCTGATAATTAAGCCGTAAAGCGTGACCGTTTCCAGCGCCGTCACGCGACCGCTCTTGGCGTGCCAGTGCGGCTCGCTGTGACTGCGCTTGAGCAAATCGTCGTTGATGCCGAGCACCCACGCTGGGTCTATTTTCGCTACGCAGCGTGCGTACACTTGCGATGTCTCGACAATCTCGCCGGCAACAATCCATTTTGGCGGTTTTTTAAATTGCGAAGAGGCGGGAAAGATACGCAATTTGCGATTGCGCGTGCCGAGAAATTCACGCTGTTCATCCAGCGTCGCAATCTGCGCGAGTAAACCCGACAACACGGCGCGATGCACTGCTTCGTAATTAATTTCATCGGTTTTAGTTTCGTCCGAACTTTCGCGAAAACCCAATTCGGCGCAGGCGAGTTTTAATTGATGATGCACATCGCGCCATTCGCGCAGACGCAGATACGACAAAAATTCGCGCTCGCATAATTTGCGCAAATGATTTTGACTCAGCGCCTGTCGCTGCTCTTCAAAATAATTCCACAAATTCACATAGGCGAGAAAATCGGAATCCAGATGTTGAAAGCGCCGGTGCATTTCATCGGCCGTTTGTTGTTTATCGGCGGGACGTTCGCGCGGATCTTGCACGCTCAATGCGCTGGCGATAATCAATACTTCGCGCAAACTGCCACGCTGCTGCGCTTCAACCAACATGCGCGCGACACGCGGATCGACCGGTAATCTGCCGAGTAATTTCCCCGTCGTCGTCAGCGTTTTGCGCGCGTGTACGGCGCCCAGTTCTTCGAGCAATAAAAAACCATCGCTGATCTGGCGACTATCGGGCGCTTCGACAAACGGAAAGTTTTCGATTTCGCCCAGTCGCAATGTCAGCAATTGCAAAATAACCGACGCAAGATTAGTGCGCAGAATTTCGGGATCGGCAAATTCGGGACGCCGCGCAAAATCCTGCTCATCGTATAACCGTACGCAAATACCCGGACCGATACGACCACAGCGACCCTTGCGCTGCTCGGCACTCGCCTTGGCAATCGGCTCGATCGGCAGACGCTGCAATTTCGAACGAAAACTATAACGACTGACGCGCGCCAAACCGCTATCGATAACGTAGCGGATACCGGGCACCGTCAACGATGTTTCAGCCACATTGGTGGTGAGTACGATGCGCGTACCGCGCCGTTTAGTGATGTCGAATACACGTTGCTGTTCGGCCAAACTTAAACGCGCGTAAAGCGGCACCACTTCAAGATGCGGCAATGTGCTTTTGCGCAATTGCAGCGCGGCTTCGCGAATTTCGCGCTCGCCCGGCAAAAACACCAATACGTCGCCCTGCAAACCACCGCGCTCGGCGGCCAATTCAATCAAGGCCGCTTCGATGGCGGCGGATAAGTCGGGCTCCGCGACTAATTCTTCAACGGCGCGATAACGCACTTCAACCGGAAACATGCGCCCCGCCACTTCGATAATCGGCGCATCGGTAAAATGTTTGGAAAATGTTTTCACATCGATGGTGGCTGACGTGATGATGACTTTCAGATCGGGCCGCTTCGGCAGTAATTGTTTTAAATAACCTAGCAGAAAATCGATATTTAAACTGCGCTCGTGCGCTTCATCGATAATCAACGTGTCGTAGCGATTGAGAAAACGGTCCTGCTGAATTTCCGCGAGCAAAATGCCGTCGGTCATCAATTTAATAAACGTGCCGTCCGACACCTGATCGCTGAAGCGCACCTGATAACCGACCGCGGCGCCGAGCGGCGTATGCAGCTCATCGGCGATACGCGCGGCAACGCTGCGCGCCGCTAAACGTCGCGGCTGCGTATGACCGATTAAACCGCGCGCACCGCGCCCCAATTCCAAACAAATTTTCGGCAATTGCGTGGTTTTGCCGGAACCGGTTTCACCGGCAATGACGACCACCTGATTATCACGAATCGCAGCGGCGATTTCGGCACGGTGCGCGCTGATCGGCAAATCGTTGTCGTATTCGATGGTCGGTCGCTGCTGCAAACGCTGCGCGACAAAATCGGACGACGCCTTTAATTGCGCGCGCAAAATTTCGATTTCCGCATCGACATTGCCGCCGCGATTAATCGCGTCCTGCAATTTGCGCAATTGTTGCCAGAAGCGATAGCGATCGCTTTGCAGACAGGTATCGAGTTGCGCGCGCAACGGCCGCAGCGATTCCGGTAACGGACCGCTACTGCGTTGCTGCGAAGAGGAATTTCTACGCGGAGAGGATCGGGAATTTCGCTGTTCTGGCAAACCGGTTTACCGCGACGGAGTACGGCCGGCCATTATACGTCAGCGCGTTTACTTCGCCGTTTGCGTGAGTTTTTTAGTTTCTTCGTCACGCAGCTCGCGACGCAATACTTTGCCGACGTTAGATTTCGGCAAATCGTCGCGGAATTCAACCTGTTTTGGCACTTTGTAGCCGGTTAAATTCTCGTGACAGAAATCGCGCACCTGCTGCTCTGTAAGGCTATCGCTGCGCCGCACCACAAAGGCTTTCACCACTTCGCCGGAATGCTCATCCGGCACGCCAATCACCGCGCACTCCAAAATATCGGGATGGCGGCTCAACACATCCTCGACTTCGCCCGGAAACACCTTAAAACCGGACACGACGATCACGTCTTTTTTGCGATCGACGATTTTGATGTAGCCGTCCTCGCGCACGATGGCGATGTCGCCGGTGCGCAGCCAGCCGTCGTCATCGAGCACCTTGCGTGTTTCATCCGCGCGCTGCCAGTAGCCGAGCATCACCTGCGGGCCTTTCACACACAATTCGCCAGGTTGATTGAGATCGAGCTCGCGATTCTCTTCGTCGACCACCTTTATATGCGTGCCGGGCACCGCCACGCCGATGGTGCCGATTTGATTGTTGGTGCCGGGGTTCACCGACACCACGGGCGATGCCTCGGTCAGACCGTAGCCTTCGTACACATCGCAGCCGGTGATTTGCCGCCAGCGTTGCGCCGCGCCGCCGGTCAACGCCATACCGCCGGACACGGTCGTTTTCATCCGCGAAAAGTCCAGCGTGGCGAAATCTGGATTCTGGCTCAGCGCTACGAATAAGGTATTCAGCCCGGTAAAGCCGGTGAATGGATAGCGGCGCATTTCGGAAATCAGATGTTTTAAATCGCGCGGATTTGGAATCAACACGCTGTGATTGCCGCTACTGAGCAAAATCATACCGACGGTAAACGAATAGATATGACATAACGGCAGCGGCGCGATGAAGGTTTCGCTGGCCGGACGCAAGCCATAAGTCGCAAACATCGCGGCGCCCTGCAATGCATTCGCGATCAAATTGCGATGGCTGAGCATCGCGCCTTTGGCGACACCGGTGGTGCCGCCGGTGTATTGCAGCACGGCGAGATCATCGGGCTGCGCATTGATTCCTTTTAATTTACTTGCGTCGCCACGTAGGGCCGCGCGAAAGCTGATCGCTCCCGGAATGGAAAACGCCGGCACCAGATGCTTGATGTAACGCGCGCCGAAATTAATCACGGTGCGCTTGAGCGGCGCGTGTAAATCGGCAAGCTCGGTGACGATCACCAGCTGCACCGAAGTTTTCGACAGAATCGTCGACACGTTGTGGGCGAAATTCGCCAGCACCACCAGCGCCTTGGCACCGGAATCGTTCAGCTGATGTTCGACTTCGGGCGCGCTGTACAGCGGATTGGTATTGACGACGACGAAGCCCGCGCGCATCGCGCCAAACAACGCCACTGGGTACTGAATTAAATTCGGCATTTGAATCGCGATGCGATCGCCGCGTTGTAATTGCGGTTGTTGCTGCAGAAAGGCGGCGAATTGACGCGACAGCTGATCGAGTTCACGCAAGGTAATGGTCTTGCCAAGACTGCTGAATGCGGGTTTATCGGCATAGTTCGATACGGCCGCATCGAACATGGCGATGATGTTCGGGAATTGATCGAAATCCAGCTGACTTGCTACGCCGGCTTTTGCACGCGCTGTCTCTATTATTGTTTCGATCATGCAGCTGCACCCCGGTCGGCGAAAGAAGGCGAAAGAAAAGAAGGCACTGCTGTTAGTCCGCCACTACTACAAGACGCTGACCGCGACCAGGCGTTTAGGCTTGTGCGGCGGTGCGTTCTTGCTGCTGAAACTGGGTGGGATCGACAAACATCAGCTCCAGCGTCAGCTCGCCGGGTTGCCGCAAATTAACACCCAGCACCAGCATGTTTTGTGCAACGTCACTTTGATACAACGCCGGAATCAAATAAATCCAGCGCTTCTCATCGGTATCGGAAAACGTATTGAGCTGTTGCTTCGACTCAATCTGCTGCGCGCACGCACCGAGCAAGTGAGCCACTACTTGGCGAAACGCGCTGAAGTTCAGCTTTCCTTTTAATTCGCTGCGCTCCAGCTTCACGTTCACTTTTAGCTGGCTGTCGTCCTCCATCTTCACATGCGCCAGATAAACCGACTTGCCGTTTTCAAGGTACTGAAAACGTCGCTTCGCCAGCAGGCGCGTGGTGTCGCCAAATGCCTGATGCAGCAAATTGATCGAAATGGTTAACAGCTTTTCGGCGGATACGGACTGGGTACGATACAGCGGCATGAGTGAGTGACATCATCGTTATTAAAGTTGGCGGCAAGTCTAAATACCCCGCCCCGGTTTGTCATCCGTCGCCGCTAACTGCCGTTGAGCGGTAGCTCGCAACCTTTCGCTATTGGCTTTTGACAAACAAGGCTTATCTGCCATATTTCATGGGTCGCGGAGCGACGACGGCCCCATCCCTTTTGGCCGCCCTGTTACAGCTAGATTTCATGAGGTAACTTTCACAATGAGTTGGAAAAATTTCGGCGCAGCCGGCCTGATGGCAGTGGCGGGCTTGCTGGGAGCTAGCGCTTTTGCCCAGGATGTACGCAGCCAACAAGCGACGATAGAAAAAGATATCGCCACCCTTAACCAGCAGATTTCGGCCAAGCAGCAACAAGCGACCGCCCTGCGCAACCGTCCGTCACCGGAACAAGCCGAACTCGCCGCAGCTCAAAAAGCGTTGAGCGATGCGCGAGCCGAGGTAAAAACCAATCCCGGTACCGAAAACGACGGCAAAGCGCGCAACGCCGAATTCAAATTTAAGCTCGCACAAATCAAATACGATAAAGCACACGGCGATGCGGAAGCGGTGAACGATGAAGTCGAGCGCCTGAAACAACAGGTCGCCGCCAAGCAGCAGCAAATTAAAGACCTCAGCAAAATCGCAGCAGAACCTGCAGCCGACGTGCAACAAGCGCAAAAATTGGCCGATGAACGCGCCAAGCGCCAGCAGCAAGAACAAGAACTGGCGCGCAGCAAGCAAGAAGCTGAAGCCGCACGCAAAGAAATAGAACGTTTGAAAGCTGCTTTGGCGAGCAAAGAAGCCGGCGAAGCGAAAGCCCAAGCGGCCGCACCTGCGCCAGTGGTATCGGCTCCGGCGTTGGCGGCGGCGGCAACAGCACCGAAGCCGGAGCTCGCCGCCGCTAAACCCGCTCCAGCAGCGGCGACACCCGCAGCCCCGGTAGCTGCAACGAACGCGGGTTCTCTAGTGAAACTCGACAGCCAACAAGCGGTGTTGCACGCCTTGCAAGAAATTGCGCAACGCACCGCGAATGCCGATACCCGACGTACGATCAATCAAAGTGTGTACGTGAAACGGGCCGATGTCGCGGCCACCAACAAAGACAAAATCACATTGAAAGGCCTCGGCAATAATCAATATCGCGGCAGCAACCCTATTGCGGCGGGCCAATACGAGGCGGTGCTGGGCTTCAATCGCTGGCCGGTTACATTTTCTGCCAGCGACGCCGGCGACCAAGTATTTTTACTCGATGCCAGCGACGAAAAGAGTCCGCATCTGACGATTTATAACAGCGCGTTGGAAGGCGGTAAATAAACTGCGTTATCACCGCCGCCCTTTCGACAAAGGGCGGCGGTGTTTATTTTTTTGCGCATGCCAATGCGCCTTTGCCATTAGAGATTGAATGTAATGCCGCCGCGACCATCGCATGGTTACTGCCACCGTGGTAACGCTTCGATTGCCGCGCGGTCCAACAGCTTATGAATGAAGACAAGGCTCTAGCGCTCGAAATCAGCGTTCGCACGCTGCAAGATCTGGGACGGCAAAACGTATCCAGCGTTTTCGTGTATCCGCTGATCTGGATAGTGCTGTCTGCATTTACCGATTTACCGCACATAGCCCCGCATTATTTCTGGATCAACACCGCGGTATTGGCGTTGACGACGCTATCGCGCGCCTGGTTGCTGCATGGCTTGAAAAACTTTTCGATGGCCGCGTTTCAACGTCTCGAATACCACCTGATCGTCACCACCGTAACCAATGCCGCGCATTGGGGTGTGATGACTGCACTATGTGTTGCCGACGATCAATTACTGCCGCTGCGCTGGCCGATGCTATTAACCGCTGCCGCGATTGCCAGTTCGAGCAGTTGGGCACTGGGCTTTCATTCGTTATTGCGCGTGTATTTGCCGATTGCCGTAGCGCTTCCGTCCGTTATGTCGCTGCTATTAATCGGCACTCGCGAATCGCTGATGATCGCCGCGCTCAGCTGCGTATTTATCGGCTATCTGATGTTCGCCACGCGCGCACGCCAACACGATTATCTGCAAGCGATAAAAACCGCGTTGCAACTCGAACAGCGCACCAAGGAATTGGAGTACACCAGCTTCACCGATCCGGTGACGCGTCTGCACAATCGCGCCTATTTCGACGTGCATCTTGAGCTCGAATGGAAACGTGCGTTCCGGCAAGGTTATCCGGTGTCATTGCTGATCATCGACCTCGACCATTTCAAGCTGGTCAACGATCGCTTCGGCCATCAATTTGGCGATTATGTGTTGCAAGAAGTGGGTTTATGTTTGACCACGGCAGCGCAGCGCTCGGGCGATGTACTGGCGCGAATCGGCGGTGAGGAATTTGCGTTGCTATTGATCAATACCGATGGTGAAGGCGCGACGCAGATGGCGCAGCAAATTATCGAAGCAGTTGCCGCATTGGAAATGGAACACCCCGAAGCCGGCACCATTCGCATCACTACCAGCATCGGCTGCGCCACGCGTATTCCCGATCAACCGGAACAACACGCTGCGCGGCAATTACTCGGCGCTGCAGATTCCGCGCTTTACGCTGCCAAACATGCCGGTCGCAACTGCTGGCGCGCGGCCCTGGATACACCGCTTAAAAAAGAATTGCGCGCAGCGCCGTAAGGTATCTGCGCCGGCTATTTTTGTATTTTTTATTCACGTCCGTTTTAAATTTACGACCGATTTAATTATTAATACCCTGATAACGCGCGGCTAATAATTTTTGCGTGAACGCATGTTGCGGCGTATTAAACAGCGTTTGCTTATCCGCCAGTTCGACAATACGCCCCTTCTCCATTACCGCAATGCGATCGCACAAATGTTGCACCACCGCGAGATCGTGCGAAATAAAAATTAACGTCAACTGCATTTCACGCTGCAATTCGCGCAACAAATTAATAATTTGAGCCTGCACCGATACGTCGAGCGCCGATACCGGCTCGTCGCAAACCAATAGCGCTGGCTCGGCGATTAATGCACGCGCGATACCGATACGCTGGCGCTGCCCCCCGGAAAATTCATGCGGATAGCGATTGCCCATCGCCGGCGCCAAACCAACGCGCTCCAGCATCTGCGCCACCCGTTGCGCTAAATTATCGCGCTCACCGCGCAACCGCAGCGGCTCTGCAATACTGCTGCCGATGGTGAAGCGTGGATTCAACGTCGCATACGGATCTTGAAAAACCATCTGCATGTGCTTTGCGTAATTTTTAAAGTCGCGTTGCCTATAACGCTGCGGCAAGCGCTCGCCGCGAAAATAAACGGCACCTTCCGATTTTTCATGCAGACCAATCAATAAACGACCCAGTGTCGATTTGCCGGAACCGCTCTCGCCCACCAAGCCAAATGCTTCGCCACTGCGCAGCTCGAAATTAATTGCACGTGCCGCCCAAAAGCTTTCGCGTCCCGGCAATAAAAATTCTTTGCCGAGATTCTCTACGCGCAGCAAACAATCACTCATCGCTAGACATCCACAGACGGCTCTGAATTTTTGCATTGCGGATGCAACAACCAACAGCGACTCGCGTGCTGCGCATTTAATTCGAAATTGGGAACCGCTCCATCCATGCAAATACGCATCGCGTGTTTGCAGCGCGCATAAAAACCGCAGCCTGACGGCGGATTGGTTAAATCCGGCGGCGTGCCGGGAATCGCCTGTAAAAAATCCTGCGCAATAGTTGGTGCCGCTGCCTGCAATGCAGCGGTATACGGATGCGCCGGTGCATGTAATAGCGCGCCGACCGGGCCCTGCTCGATAATTTGGCCGGCGTACATCACCGCAACACGATCGGCAATTTGCGCGACGATACCAAGATCGTGCGTGATCAATAACAACGCCATGCCACTATCGCGGCGCAATTCGCGCAGTAAATCGAGCACTTCGGCCTGCACCGTGACATCGAGCGCAGTGGTCGGCTCATCGGCAATTAATAATTGCGGTTCGCACGCCACCGCCATGGCAATCATCGCGCGCTGCAACATGCCGCCGGAAAATTCGAACGGATATTGGTGCGCACGCGCCGCCGCATCTGCAATGCGCATGCGTTCGAGCAATTGCACTGAGCGCAGCCGCGCTGCGGTTTTCGATAAATCGCGATGCGCGCGTAATACTTCTGCAATTTGATCGCCAACGCGCATCGACGGATTGAAAGACGACATCGGGTTTTGAAACACCATGCCGATTCGCGAACCGCGCAATTTATTCCACGCGCGTTGATCGAATTCATTGACGCGTTGCTGCGCGAAAAAAATATCGCCACCAACCATCGCAGCACTTTCCGGTAGTAAACCGCTAATGCTCAACGCAGTAATCGATTTGCCGCTGCCCGATTCACCGACCAATGCCAGTGCTTCGCCGGCGCGCAATTGCAAATCGATACCGCGCAACGCCTGCACAACACCGTGCGGCGTGTTGATATGAACCGTTAATTGATCGATCCGCAGCAATTGATTCGCCGCTGCCGTTGCCTGGTTACTTAATTCGACTGAGGACGCGGACTCGCTCATCGCTGCACCTTCATGTCCAGCGCGTCACGCAAGGCATCGCCCAATAAATTAAACGCGAGCACAGTGACGCTAATACACAGCGCCGGCCAAATTAACTCAGTGGGATGGATCAATAAATTCTGCACGCCATCGCTGCTCATCGCGCCCCACGATGTCGCGGGTGGCGTTACGCCCATGCCGATAAACGACAGAAATGCCTCGGTAAAAATCGCATTGGGAATCGCGAACGCGAGCGTCACTAAAATCACGCCGAGCATATTCGGCAGTAGATGGCGAAAAATAATATATAAATTGCCGGCACCGGCGAGTTGCGCCGCAGAGATGTAAGGCTCTTCGCGCAATTGCAAAACCTGGCCGCGCACCAGCCGTGCGGTCGAGGGCCAGCTCAACAATACCAGCGCGATAACCAATGGCATCACACCGCTTTCGCCGGGCGCAATACCGAATGCGATACGCAATAAAATCATAAATAAAAGAAATGGCAGCGCGATAACAAAGTCAGCGATGCGCATCATCCAGTGATCGATTGCGCCGCCGGCAAAGCCTGCCACCGCGCCGTAGACTAATCCCAACGCGACGTATAACAATGCGGCACTGATCGCGATAAATAGCGACACACGCGCACCCTGTAATAATCGCGCCAGTAAATCGCGCCCTAAATGATCGGTACCGAGGGGATGCGCCGGTAATAAAACAGTTTGCGGCGCTGACGTTACATCGTGCACATCCGCTGCGACTAATCCTTGCAGTTGCGCTTCTAGCAAACCAATCGCGGGCTGCGGCGTTATGGTCAGCGTCGCAAATGTTTTGGCTTCGTCCGCACCATCGCTGGCCACCACGCTGTAAAAATAATCGCGCGGGCGCAGCAATAAACCATCGCTGAAACTCACCTGTCCGCGCGCGGTGGTAAACCCCAGCGGCAAGCCCAAATCGGCATGATCGCGCGGTGCATGTGTGTTCCGATAAATGCGATAAGAATGCGCGCCGGCAACCAGCTTCCAACGAAATTTCACGCGTTCGGTAGTAGCTTCGAGCACTTGCAGATGCTGCGGCGAAGCTAATTGCGGCGCTGGCAATAAAGCAGCTGGCGATAACTCGATAATCGGTTCATCGATCGTAGTACGCACGACTAACGCGCGTTGCGCGCGCATGGAACCCTGTGCGGCCGAACCCAATATTTGCTGCGCCGGGTCGAGCGGCCACAACCCGCGCCCCGCCACAGCGGCAATCACTAAAATAAAAATAACTAACAATGAAACTATGGCGCGTGCATCGCTACGCAATTGACGTCGCAACGCCGGCCAGAACGGCAATGCTGAAGCGACAGCCACGTCCAGTGTCGGCCGCGCTACAGCGGGTTCAAATAATTCGGCGGGAATATTCGACTGAGTGTTCATCGCGCGACTCGAATACGCGGGTCGACCACGCCGTAAATGATATCGACCAACAGCACCATCAACACCAGAAACGCGCCGTAAAAAACTGTCGTGCCCATAATCACGGTGTAATCGAGCTGCTGCACCGCTTCGACAAAATAGCGACCGAGGCCGGGAATTGCGAACATCAACTCCACCACAAAGCCGCCAGTGGTAATCGCCGCGATGGCAGGGCCGAGCACGGTAATAACCGGCAGCAACGCATTACGCAATTGATGGCGGAAAAAAATTCGATGCGCGCTTAAACCTTTGGCGCGGGCGGTACGCAAATAATCCGCGTGCGCTACTTCTAGCAAACTCGCGCGCATTAAGCGCGTCATGTACGCCATTGTACTGAGGCCTAGCACCCACGCCGGCAGCAGTAAATGCTTCCACGTGCCCCACCCTGCCACTGGCAATACGGTAAATCCCCACTGCCGATTTAATGCGAGCACCAGCCATTGCACTAAGGCGGCGGTGACAAACCCGGGCAGTGACACCGCAACGATAACGAGCAACATAATCGCCGAATCCGGCCAGCGTCTGCGGTAATGCGCCGAAACCGCACCCCACAGCACGGCACCGACAGTGGCGATAATTAATGAAACGATACCGAGCAATGCGGACACCGGAAAATGTTCGCGAATAATATCGTTGACGCGCCGATTCTGTTGCGTGAAAGAAATACCGAAATCGCCGTGCAGCATATTGCGTAAAAATAAAATGTACTGATGCGCTAACGGTTGATCGAGCCCGTATTTTATCTGCAGATTTTTGCGAATCTCAGGCGACATTGCGCGCTCGCTGCTGAGCGGATCGCCAGGTACAAAATGCATCGCAAAAAAAGTCGCGGTGGCGATAAACCAAATGGTGACTACGCCGGAGAGCAAGCGTCTTAAAATATAGCGCCACATTAATTCTGTGCTCTCATATCGATTAATCGCAATGGTGCGCTGTGATTTTTCATCATCTATTACTTCGCGAGCGCTTCTACATAGGCATGACGAAAATCGAGATCGCCGCCGAATAAAGCGCGCGAAACTCCGTGCAGCTCGGGATTAATCGCATAAATTTCTGTGCTTTCAAAAGTTGGCAATATTGGTACATCGTCGATTAACATTTTTTGCATTTCTGAAAAATACAACATGCGCTTTGATTGATCGCCAGTTGCATTGGCGGCATTTACCAACGCGTCGTAACGCGGGCTGTTATAGCGCCCGCGATTGTTTTCGTTCCAGCTCGCCAGTAGATCGCCAAATGTAATGGCATCGTCAAAATCAGGTAACCACCCCGCCATCGCAATATCGAAATCACCGCGGTTCATTTTTTCAATGGTGAGTTTAAAAATCTGATTATCGATACGCACAGGAATGTTCAAACCGGTTTGTAGCAACTGTTGAAAATACTCGGCCTGTCGCTTCCCCGTTGCGCTCACCGATGCCAACAACACCAGCGGCGGCCATTGTTTAATACCCAGCTCGCTCTGCGCCAGAGCTAATTCCTGTTTTGCTATTGCCATGCCGCGCGGCGGCGGTGTGGGTGGAAATTCATCGCGAAAATTACCGTTAATACCTTTTACCGAGCGCGGAAACAAAGAAAATGTCGGTAGATTTCCGGGCATGCCGATGACTTTATCGGTTAGCTGTTCCTGTGCGAATATCGCTTGAATGGCGCGCCGCAAATGCACGTTGGCGGTCATTCGATTCGGCTGCAAATTAAATTCGAGAAAATATAAAGCGCCAGTATCGAATAATTGCATCGGTGCGCCACGCGCGCTGGCCTCTTGCAATGTTGCCGTATCGAGCTGCGCCATCGCGATGCTGCCCTCTTGAAACAAATTGAAAACAGCGCTCGCGTCCGCAGTGATGTAGGGAATATCGATTTCTTGCAAACGAATAGCGGCGGCATTCCAATATTTTTTATTTTTTTGCAGGGTGAGATGCGCGCCGTGGTCCCAACGCGTCAGCAAAAATGGACCGTTAAATAGCATGTCTTTTGCGTCGGCCGCGTAACTACCGCCACGCGCCAACACAAAATCTTCGCGCAGTGGGTTATAGGTCGCGAATGCCGTCAGGCCAAGAAAATAAGGGCACGGGCGTTCAAACTGGACGTCGATTTGATAATCGCCAATCGCTTTTACGCCGAGCTGATCGGCAGGCAATTCGCCACGATTTACGCGCTCGGCATTTTTGATCGGAAACAAGATAAACGCGTAACGGCTCGCTGTCGCAGGAATTAACACTTGGCGCCACGCGAAAACAAAATCTCGCGCTGTAACAGGTTTACCATCGCTCCACAACGCGTTGCGGCGCAACCAGAACGTCGCACCGTCTTCGCGCAATTGCCAACGCTCCGCAACACCCGCAACCAGTTCATTGCGCATGTTGTATTGCAGTAATCCCTCCATGACATGATTGAGAATAAAACTACTCACCACATCGCTGGCCTGCAGGCTATTGAGCGTTGGCGGCTCGCTTTTCAACGCAATGCTAATTCGCTGTCCGGCGACATCAACGCCATCCGCCGCAAATGCGGAGAGATTGAAGAACAGGCAAAGCAATAAAATGCGAAAAACAGCGGACATAATTTTTTGTCTGACAACGATCGCGCGATGCTAACAAAAAAGCGCACAGCGCGGGAACGCGGTGTTGATTAGACGAGAGGCTGGTTAGAATGGCGCGCCACCTTTAAATGCCGCTAATTACTGAGTAATGCGCCCACCGATGCCCGACGCCGACCGCAATAATCCCTGGCAAATCACGCCGGCCCATATCAGCTGGGGCGACAGCGGCGAACCCACATCCGAATTATTCGGCGATATTTATTTTTCGCGCGGCGATGGGTTGGCCGAAACGCAGTATGTTTTTCTGCAGCAAAATCGCCTTGAACAACGCTGGCGCGCATTGGACCCGCATGTCAGCGGTGTCTTCACCATCGGCGAAACCGGTTTCGGTACCGGACTCAATTTTTTCTGTGCGTGGGAATTATGGCGTCGCGTTGCACCACCGAGTTGGCGTTTATTATTTATTTCAGTCGAACGCTATCCGCTCGCACGCGTTAATTTTCAGCGCGCACAGCAACAGTGGCCGCAGTTTTCCGAAATGAGCGCACAGGTCATTTCGAGCTATCCGCCGCTGCTGCCGGGCTTTCATCACCGCCGCTTTTCCGATCGCGTCGAATTGCAGTTGTTGTTCGATGATGCAGCAACTGCGTTTTCACAATTGCACGACAGCGCCGCGCCAGAGTTGCCGAATGGTTTTCACATCGACGCGTGGTTTCTCGATGGTTTCGCACCCGCGAAAAATCCGGCGATGTGGAGCGACGAATTATTTCTGCACATCGGTCGGTTGAGCCGACGCGACAGCACTTTCGCGACGTTCACCGTTGCCGGCATCGTTAAACGCGGCATGCGTCAGGCGGGGTTTGTTATCGAAAAAATTACCGGCTTCGGCGCGAAACGACAAATGCTGCGCGGCGATTTCGATACCTTGCCGCCGACGGCGCCGACGAAGCTGCGCGCCATCGAATACTCGGCGTATGCGCCGCCCGCTGAGACACAAACACGCCGCGTGGTTATCGTCGGTGGCGGCTTGGCCGGCGCTCACACCGCGCACGCATTAGCGACGCGCGGTTGGCCGGTCACGCTGCTCGAACAGGCCGCTACGCTGGCTGCCGGCGCGTCGGGAAATCCGCACGGCGTGTTGTACACGACGCTGTCGCCGCAGGCCGGTTTGCTGAATCGCTTCACGCTTGCGAGTTACAGCCACGCGCTCGATTTTTATCGCACGCTGCCGATCGATGCAGAAAATCTCGGCGATTTCAGCGGTGTGTTGCAGCTGGCCGACAGCGATACGCAGTGGCAGCAATTGCGCACGGCATTTTCGGCGCAAGAAGACTGGGTGCAATTTGTCGATGCCGAACAAGCCAGCGCAATCGCGCAATGCGCCGTGCCGAATGCGGCGCTGTGGTTTTCGCGCGCCGGCTGGCTGGCACCCGCCGCAATCTGTCGCTATCTCGCCGAGCATCCGTTGATCGAGGTAAAAACCCATTGCACGGTGCAGGCATTAACGCGCGAAAGCCCATATTGGCAGCTCGAAACCAGCTCCGGCGCGCTGCACGCCGATATCGTGGTGATTGCCACCGCTAACGAAGCTACCGCGCTACTCACTAGCGCTGATTTGCCGTTGAAACCGATACGAGGCCAAATTACCGAATTGCCCGCATCGATGCTGCGCACACAACCGCGCTGCGTTATTTGTCACGAGGGTTATCTAGTTAGCGCGCAGACAGGCATAACCATCGGCGCAACGTTCGATCAACGCGATGCCTATCCACAACTGCGCAGCGACGATCACCGCGCCAATCTGCGCAGCTTGCAGCGTGCGCTCCCCGATCTATTAATGGATTCGCCGGACATTATCGATTGCGCCAACTTGGGCGGCCGCGTCGGCCAGCGCTGCACCACGCCCGATTATCTGCCGTTGGTGGGGCCGGTCGCCGATGACGCTGCGATGCGCACGCGCTTCGGCAAACTGGCGAAAGATGCCAATGCCGCACTGATCGAGCCCGGTATCTATCGCGAGAATTTATACGTCAATGTCGGCCACGGCTCGCGCGGGCTGACGTCGACACCGCTTTGCGCCGAGCTGTTGGCCGCGCAAATTACCGGCGCAGCGCGCCCGCTGCCGCGCGAGTTGATTCAAGCGTTGTCGCCGGCGCGATTCACACTGCGCAACCTGGTTCGCAATCGCGGCAGTGAAGGTTAATGCGCGGAATGCCGTCGCAATCGAAAGTTCTGGTCTACAATTTTCTCTCGTCGCCACCGCCCCGGTAATAATCGATCAGGAGATAAAATATGCTTACGTCCTACGCGGCGCTTACCGACTCGACCGACGATGTCGATACCGTCCACAACTATTACGAACATTTAGTGCTCAATGAAATTCATCGGCAACTGGGCGAAAAAGCGGTCGACACCAACTTTATTGCCGACGCCGCCTGTATCGCGCTGAATCATTTACCGCCGCGCTACGTGCGCTACGACGTCGATATGGCGTTTTACCTCTCGCCGAAAGAAAGCGGTGAGATGGAGGAAAAAGTGACCGCCGCCGTCAGCCGTGCCATCGTATTCGTAGAATTAAGCGGCAATCGAACCAAATAAATAGCGGACCCAATAAAATATGCGGCGTTTATTTCTACCGGTTTTTCTTGTTCTATTCGCCCTTCACGCCGCCGCCACACCCAGCCTGAGCTACAACGTCATCGCTCGCTACACTCACCCCGACACGCCGTTCACGCAAGGTTTAGAGTTGGACGGCGATATCGTTTACGAAAGCAGCGGGCTTTATACGCAGTCGTTTATTGCGCGCTGGCATCTCAGTGATCAAAAAGTTTTCGATAAACAAAATCTGCCAGTAACTATTTTCGCGGAAGGGCTGACACTGTTTAACAATCGCGTGTACGTGCTGTCGTGGAAGGAACAAAAAGCAGCCGTATTCGATAAAGCCACACTACAAAAAATCGGTGAATTCGACTATCGCGGCGAAGGTTGGGGCCTAACGCACAGCTCGCAGGCACTGATCATGAGCGATGGCAGCGACACGCTGCGCGTGTTCGATCCGGAGGATTTTCACGGTGTGAAAAATATCGCCGTGACCGATAACGGGCAGCCGGTCGAACGCTTGAACGAGCTGGAGTGGATTCCCGCACGCGGCAAGCAACCGGCGCGAATACTCGCGAATATCTGGCAGAGCGACATCATCGTGGTGATCGATCCCGATAATGGCAACGTCACCGCGCACCTCGATTTGAGTAAGTTGTACCCGAAAGGCCAACGCAGTGCGCACAGCGATGTATTGAACGGCATTGCGTTCGATCCGCGCGATAACACCTTATTAATCACCGGCAAATTCTGGCCTTATGTGTTTCGCGTGCAATTGACCGAGCCATTGCGCTGATCGCCCCTTTTTAAATCAAGAAATCCCCCCATTAAGCAAAAGTGAGCCCGGGGATTTGCCCACCGTGTTAAATCCGCCGAAATCCCCTTTCGTAAAGGGCACGCTTAACCAATCCATCACCCCAATCAACCGTTGGGCCAGCTCCATCAACCCGCTACAATGCGGAAATTCCCAGCGCGAGGATGTCGACGTGACCGCTAAACCTTCCACTTTAAATCCTGCTTTCGAGTGGCTTCGCAGCCACAATCTGGAATCGCTGAATATCGCCGTGGAGGAATACCGCCATCGCAAAACCGGCGCTGTGCATTACCACCTCGCCGCCGATTTCGACGAGAACGTTTTTCTCGTCGCGCTGCGTACCGTGCCGATGGATTCCACCGGCGTTGCGCATATTCTCGAGCACACCGCGCTGTGCGGCAGCGAACGCTTTCCGGTGCGCGACCCATTCTTTTTAATGCTGCGGCGCTCGCTGAATACGTTTATGAACGCGTTCACCAGCTCCGACTGGACTGCATACCCATTCGCAAGCCAGAACCGCAAAGATTTCGATAATTTGCTGGAGGTTTATCTCGACGCGGTATTTTTCTCGCGCCTCGATCCGCTCGATTTCGCGCAAGAAGGTCACCGCATTGAATTCGCCAAACCGAACGATCCAAGCAGCGATCTGGTTTACAAAGGCGTCGTCTTCAATGAAATGAAAGGCGCGATGAGTTCGGTGCCGAGCACGCTGTGGCACACGCTGTGTAAATACCTGTATCCAAGCACCACCTATCACTACAACAGCGGTGGCGATCCCGAACATATTCCCGATTTAAGTTACGCCGATTTAAAACATTTTTATCAGCATCACTATCATCCCACCAACGCGATCTTCATGACCTTCGGCGATATTCCCGCGTACGTACATCAAGAGCGTTTCGAAACATTGGCGCTGTCGCGCTTCGAAAAACTTGATGTGCATATCGGCGTGCCCGACGAAAAACGTTATCACGCACCGATCCGCGTGCAGGAAAGCTATGCACTCGGTGAAGATGAAGACGCTACCGATAAAACGCATATCGTGTTGGGCTGGTTGTTCGGCAAAAGTGCGAATCTCAACGATTTATTAAAAGCGCAATTGCTGTCGTCGGTATTGCTCGACAACAGCGCCTCGCCATTGCAGCGCGCCCTTGAAACTACCGATCTCGGTAGCGCGCCAAGTCCGCTGTGCGGCCTTGAAGATTCGATGCGCGAATTAACTTTCGTGTGCGGTCTCGAAGGCAGCAACGTCGAACACGTCGAGCAAGTGGAAAAATTAATTCTCGATACGATTCAGGATGTCGCCGACAACGGCGTGCCGCTGGAACGTGTCGAAGCGGTATTGCATCAACTCGAATTGCATCAGCGCGAAATCGGCGGCGACTCTTATCCGTACGGCCTGCAATTAATTCTGAATGCGTTATCCGCAGCAACGCATCGCGGCGATCCGATTGCGATGATGGATTTGGAGCCGGTGCTGCAACAATTGCGCGAAGACATCAAAGACCCGGAATTTATCAAACAGCTGGCACGCGATTTATTAATTAATAATCCACATCGCGTCACGCTGCTGTTAACGCCGGATCGCGAATTAGCAACGCGTCGCGACGCCGCCGAAGTGCAACGGCTCGCTTCGATTAAAGATTCGCTCGACGACGGTGCTCGCAAAAATATTATCGACCTCGCGCAACAACTCGAAGCGCGCCAGCAACAAAAACTCGATGTCTCGGTATTGCCGAAAGTCACTCTCGACGATGTCAAATCCGATATTCATGTGCTGGAATCAAACGCTGCCCAATGGGGCGTGTTGCCGACGACCACCTATGCGCGCGGCACCAACGGCATCGTTTATCAACAATTAATTATCGATTTACCGCCGCTTGACGATTCGCTACTCGCACTGTTGCCGTATTACAGCAATGCGTTGACCGAGGTCGGTATCGGCGCGCGCGATTATTTAACAACGCAAGAATGGCAGGCGTCGGTGTGCGGCTCGATCAATGCGTACACGTCGTTGCGCGGCGCTATCGACGACGAACAAACCACGCAGGCAGTATTGGTGGTTTCTTCGAAAGCGCTCGCCCGCAATCATCACGCGCAAGCGGAATTAATGAAGGCAACATTGGAAAATGTGCGCTGGGATGAATTGCCGCGTTTGCGCGATTTAATTGCGCAGCAACGCGCGCGCCGCGAGCAAAGCGTCACCGGCAACGGTCACGTATTAGCGATGAATGCGGCGTGTGCCGGTATGAGCAGCGTTGCGCAGCTCACGCATAACTTGTCGGGTCTCGCCGGTATTCAAGCGGTGAAAGTACTCGACGATTCGCTCAATCAAAATGATTCGTTGCAAGCGTATGCAGACAAACTGCAGCAATTGCACAACGCCATCGTTAGCAGCAAAAAACAACTGCTCGTCATCGCCGAAAGCGAACAGCTCGACGCGATTCGCGAATCGATCAGCAGCTTGTGGACAACTACTTCGCTGTCGTCGCAAAACGCAGTCTTAAAAACACCGCCATTGCGCGAACCGGTTCGGCAATTGTGGCAAACCAACACGCAAGTGAATTTCTGCGCGAAAGCCTATCCCACCGTGCCGACCGATCACCCCGATACCGCAGCACTCACAGTGCTCGGTGGCTTCTTGCGCAACGGTTATTTGCACCGCGCGATTCGCGAACAGGGCGGCGCTTACGGCGGTGGTGCATCGCAGGATTCAAACGTGGCGGCATTTCGTTTTTATTCGTACCGCGACCCACGCCTGACCGAAACGCTAGCCGATTTCGATGCGGCCATCACCTGGCTGCTCGACACCGAACACGATCCGCAACAACTCGAAGAAGCGATCCTCGGCATTATGGGCAGCCTCGACAAACCCGGCTCCCCGGCCGGCGAGGCGAAACAGGATTTCCACAACAATTTATTCGGCCGCACACCGGAGCAACAACGCCGCTTCCGCGCACGCATCCTCGCAGTAACATTGGATGATTTAAAACGCGTGGCAACAACGTATTTGAAAGAAGAAGCCGCAAGCATTGCATTGGTAACCAATGAAAGCGGTAAGCAGCAATATCAAGCATCAACGCTGACACCGCTGGAAGTCCTGACTGTTTAATTACTCCTTTCCCATTCAACGCTAATACGTGGGCCGCAACCAGGCGGCTCACGTACTCTTTCAATGCTGCTAATCCCTCAGTTGAAAAGCGAACCGGCGTAATCTAAAGTGATATGCGGTACGGCTAATCTGCCCGATCAGGCTGTATCTTTAACTATTTACTCAACAAACTATAAATAAAAACGGATTTGTCATGCCCATTAAAACTTCACGTCCTATCTACCGATTAGTCTCGTCATCCGCATGGCCACTTTAGCCAGTTAGCGATGCATCAGGAGATGCACAAGGCAGCAAGTAATAAACCACCTGACTCTCGCCGCAAGAGACCACTTGATCATTCGGAAAAAACTAAAATTTAATATTTAAAACTAAAAACTCACGGAGTTTAAATGAAATTTAATTTGAAAATTGCCCTAGTTACTGTTCTTGCTCTATTAGCTGGTTGCACTTCACACCCTCAGCAAGCGGTTAATCTTCCTGACGATTTGTCTACAATGAAAAAGACAAAAATAGGTGTGGCTATGACACCTCTCCCCAAGGTCGACACCAGCTTTGATGGAGCAGGCTGTCTTCTATGCATGGCTACCGCATCACTAGCCAACTCAGCATTAACCGATTACGTCAGAAAATTGCCAACGGAAAATCTTGCCGACCTCAAAAGTCGGATAGCCGACTTACTAAAAAATAAAGGTTTTGATGTAGTTTTGATTGATAGCCCGATCAATATCGCCACTTTGCAAAAATCAAAATCAAAAGGCCCGAATGTATCGGAAGTGGATTATTCCGGACTCAAAAATCAGTATCAAGTAGACAAATTGTTGATTATTGATATTAACGCTCTCGGCGTTCTTCGAACATATTCTGGATACATTCCCACCAGCGATCCGAAAGCTAGACTCAAAGGAGTTGGCTATATTATTGATTTAAGCAACAACACGTACGATTGGTACTTGCCGTTGGATATTCTTAAAAATGCCGAAGGTAGCTGGGATGAGGCCCCAAAATTCCCCGGACTAACCAATGCTTATTTTCAAGCTATTGAAATAGGACAGGACAGCTTCTCCAAACCATTTTCCGAGTAGAAATATGCGCCGATAGATATACTACTGGTATCGATTCGGCGGTCTATTCAACTCAATTTAGCCTCGCCTTATCTCATCAAGGATGCCTGCCGATGCGGCTACTCTGTTTCTTCACAATACTTTTTTTGTGTTCGTGTTCAAGTACGAATACAAAACAAACTCAGTATGCACATAAGCCAAGCACAGTTTCAGCCAACTCGGCTTTTACTTTAAAACTACCTAGCGGCTTAGGCGTGCCTTACCATGGAGAAATAAATTTTGATCAGGGCGCACAAAACTCTGCCTCATTCCTATACCCCGCTCCAAATTTAGTCGGATTTTTAGCTGCAATCGCAACGCACGCGGCAATTGTTGACTCGGTGAACAACGGCAAGAAAACTGACCTTCAAACAAATGCCGATAAAATACTTGTGCCTTATAAATCAGTAGTCAGTGGATTTTCGTATGACATGCTCAAAGAGCAAAGCTTAATAAAAATCTCTCAAAATAATCAAAAAATAGGTACCGCCATACCCAGCGCCGAAGTAGATAGCTGGACGTTAGAAAGCGTTCCTGTCTACATTTTTTCACAAGACCAAAAAACATTAACCCTACAAAATTCGGTTACAGTTTATTTTTCGAACAAATCGACCGCAATCGTTTATCAAAATTTGATAAAAATAATATCCGATCCAATTTTTGAGAAAAATCCAGTTGAATACTGGACTCAAAACGAAGGAGAAAAATTAAAAAACCTCAGTGCTGAACTGCTTGCTCAATCTCTTAAAATTGCTACCGAAGAAGCTTCAAAGGATCCAGATATCGATGTTGCCACTTACAAAACATTCCATTATTACAGAGGAGAGAGCGAACAGATCGAGCGCGGACAACTGATCGCAAATAGCTGTAACCGCATCGTAATTCGTAATCTGCGGGGGTGGATTATGTCAGTACCAAGCCACAGTAGCAGTAGCGCTGCTCTTCCGAACTCTTGTACCGACGATCAAATAGCGAAAGCTGCCACAGCTCAATAGTAATTTTAACTGGTAGTTTCAAAGTCACACCATATGCCACATCAGAAGAATAATTGGCTAATCACTTACCCAGCGCACCGAATACTTTCTTCGCCATGCTGCCGGCCGCTTGCAGTGGGTTAGCGCGAATCGCCTTCTCTTCTTCGCCGATCATTTTATAAAGCCCGTCGATGGCTTCGCGAGCCACATAATTATCAATCTGCGCATCTTCCGGCTTGATCAAACCGAGCTGCAAACCTTTGCTGGCGATCTGATCGTATTTTTGCGCGAGACTGACCTGGGCCGTATGCTTTTTCACAATCGGCAAAAATTTTTGCGTCAGCTGCGCTGAGGTTTTATCTTTAAAAAACTGCGTCACCGAATCGTCGCCGCCAGTGAGAATATTTTTCGCATCCGTCACCGTCATCGCCTTCACCGCATTAATTAATAACGGCTTCGCTTCGGGCACCGCTGCTTCCGCCGCACGGTTCATTGCCGTCACCAGCTCATCGGCCTGCTTACCCATACCCGCCATGCGCAAAATCGAATCGGCTTTTGCCAGCTTGCCGGGCAATGGAATTTTCACTTCGGGATTGCCGAGAAAGCCATCGGCAGCGCCGAGCGACCCAACCGCTTTCGTTACACCTTGAGTAAGCGCCTCTTTAATACCGGCGGATGCGTCTTTATTGGAAAGGTCAGCCAGCGATAATGCCAACGCCGACGACGGAACAACAAAGAACGGAACAGCTAAAACAACTGCCAACTTTATTAAAGTTTTCATCGTTGTTACCTCACGGTAAATTCAAGCTTTCGCTAAATTAAATTATTTCTTTATGAAATTACTGCAGCTCAACGCTGCCTGTCCTTCTATTCCTTTATCAGTCGCGCAAGTTATTTATCCGCGTAAGGCGCGCGCCGCTTCTGCAATCAAATCCGGACCACGATAGATAAATCCACTATAAATCTGTACTAACGCCGCGCCGGCTTTAATTTTTTCGGCAGCGTCGCTGCCCGACATAATTCCGCCGACACCGATGATCGGCAATTTGCCATCCAATTCCTGCGCTAACGCATGAATCACCTGCGTCGATTTCTGCGTCAACGGTGCGCCACTTAAACCACCGGCTTCGTTACCGTGCGGAAAATCTTTTACCGCATCGCGTGCAATCGTTGTATTGGTCGCAATCACGCCATCGATTTCAAATTGCATCAGCGCACCGGCGACATCGTGAATATCATCGGCCGCCATATCGGGCGCTATTTTTACCGTCAACGGCACGTAACGACCGTGCGTGTTGGCGAGCAAATGTTGCTCCTGCTTCAACCGCTCCAGCAAATTTTTTAACGGATCGCCAAATTGCAGATCACGCAGACCAGGTGTGTTTGGCGACGATAAATTTACAGTGATATACGACGCGTGCGCATAGACCTTACGCATGCAAATTAAATAATCATCGACGGCATTTTCCGCCGCCGTATCTTTATTCTTACCGATATTGATACCGAGTACGACATTGTTGCGATCGAGAAAACCGCGCGCGCTTTTCACTTTCTCCACCAAATAATCGACGCCCTGATTATTGAAACCCATGCGATTGATTATCGCGCGCGCCTGCGGCAAACGAAACAAACGCGGTTGCGGATTTCCCGTTTGCGGGCGCGGCGTCACTGTGCCGATTTCAATAAATCCAAAACCGAGCGCAACCAATCCTTCAATATAATCGCCATTTTTATCGAGGCCCGCGGCGAGACCGATGCGATTCGGAAACTCAATTCCCATGACCGTGGTCACATCGCGCGGCACTGCGCTGGCGATTAAACGGTTAACACCGAGTTTGGCGGCGAGCTGTAAGGCATCCAGCGATAGATGGTGCGAGGTTTCGGTAGGCAGGCGAAATAAAAGCTCACGCAATAAACCGTACATGAATCGTTTCTACGTAATAGGAAGCGCCACAGGATACCGAAAGCCCGCCGCTATTCACAGTCGCGCGGCGAACGCTATTTACTGATATTGAGCGGTATTTGCGTCGTTACCGCGGGACCTGAAGCTTTCTCCAACTCAATGCCACCGAATTTTAATTTGGACAATTGTTGTAGCGAGAGGCCAGCAACGATAAAAATCAATGCACCGAAGGTGAAAAGTCCGTAAGTCGTTTCACCTATCTGCTGACCGCCGACAAAATGAGTGCCGTCCACCGGCAACAACAATTGCTTTGTATCGATATCGCCCGAGCCAAGCGCAGGTAGCGTGTGGCGCAGCTCGCGCTCAAAAAAATCGCTCGACAAGAAATGCTGTCGCTCCAACCGTGCCAACGTATCTGCATCCAACTGGTAGTGTTTTTGCTGAATCAATTCGGTGATGGCTGATGAATTTATTTTCCAGGCATTTGCCTGATAGATCGGCTTGCCCCAGAAAAACAGTAATTGTGCGGCGATAAAAACTAAACCTGCGATCAACGTAACGGTCAGTCCACCGAATTGGGTAACGCGATCGCCTGCGCCTTTTTGGCTGGCGGCGATTCGACGCAGCGCGCCCTGCGCCTTGTAATAATTCGGTGTGCCTGCGGCGACTCGCGCAAAATTTTCCTTAGCGGTTTTTAATCCTTTCGATCTATCCTTCACTGCTCCGCCCGTTTCGGCGAGCTTGACGTGCACATAACCCAACGCATAACGAAGGGCCGAAATTTCCACCGGATTGAGAATGCGCGAACTGCGGTTTCTATTTTTTTCTTCGGCCATGCAATTCAATGCATGCTGATAATATTCGACAGCCGCATTGTAGTGCTCCTCTTCCACGCCGCTATCGCCACCGGTGGATGCGTTCTCGCCCATCTTCTTGTAAAGATCACCCATCCCTACCAACGCGTCGACGTGATAAAAGGCTGTTTTCAGAATGTCTTTATAAATCTGCTCTGCACGCGACAGCTCATCGAGTTTGACCAAGCAGAATGCAAGCCGATTTAAATAGTCGAGTTGGCCGCGCTGTATTTCCAGCGCTTTTTCCAACTGTTTCACTGCTGAAGAATAACGTTCGAGGCCGATGTACGCGGCCGCCAGTAAATCGTACGCACGCGCTCCGTCTGCAGTTACGCTGGCCCATGCTTCGTTATTTTTTTGCCATTGCTCGACGCAATTCGCGGTCTTTTTATATTCACCGAAGGTCAGATAGAGTTCGGCCAGATCCATATTATTACCAGCGTCTAATTTATTTTTCAGTAGACGTTCGGCTTGCAGATAATAGCGGCGCGCTTCGCCACTCAGCGCTTTTTCCCGGGCCATTGCGTACCGGCCCTGTAAACCCAGCACATAGACCTGCGAATGTAATGCATAGGCAGTTTTTAAATTGCGTGCATCGGCGCGCTCGAAACAGGTGAGCGCCTTATCGATTTCCCACACATCCTGATAGTACGCACCGAGCTCATACAGTGCCTCCGCCGGCGCAGTTTGCTTTTCAGCAGCGCTGCAAAATTGCTGCGTGGCTTTATTCGGATAGCCGAGCTGTTGCAGCGCGCCGCGCCAGCTTGAATACGCCGTGAAAGAAGCCGGCGTGCGGTCGGCCCCAGTGCTGAAGGATGCAATTGCACCAGTAAAATCGAGGACTGCAGCTTGCGAAATACCGAGATCGCTCCAGGCATCGCTATTGATGGCATCCAGCTCAAGCACTTTGCGATACGACGCAATAGCACTGGTAAAATCCAGCAATGCAGATTGCGAGCTGCCGAGATTGCGCCAAACCAGCGCGTCGTCGGCATCGAGCTGCAACGTTTTTTGGTACCAACCGATCGCGTCGTCGTGCTTGCCGATACGCGCCGAGATAATGCCGGCGAGATGATAGGCCAGCGCATCGGGTTCGCCCTTGGCAACGGCATCGAGAAATCGTTCGCAACGAGCGACCGGATTATCCAACGAGGCCAACGCATCGAACCACTCTCGCGAAAATTGCGCGATCGCCTTAACATCAGCGGCCGCTTTTTCCTCGAAGACAGAAACGACCTTTTCGAAGACAACAATAGCGTCTCGGTCTTTTTGGTTATTGATCGCCACACCGCTCTGTATCGTTGTCACGTCTTGCCTCGCTGTACACAGCTGCTTTATTTACGATTATTTCAGTTGCGCCGTCGCACCGCCATCACGCTAATAATTTTTAGAATTGCGATCAAGCACGCGACACTTTAACTAAAATTTAAAAAGTAATAGTCAATAATTAGTAAGCGGTGACGAGCAATAATTAGTGCCGGATCGAAAAGCTATGGCGCGCGATTCATTTCACATCGTGCTGAGTGCTTTGCGCCAAATCGAGCAGCTCGCGAATCGCAACCGCATACACGGCAAAATCTTTAGCTTGCGTGCCGTGCAGTTCGACCAACAATGCGCGCCAACGCGCCACCAATGCACTTTGTTGCGCGATCCAGCGCTGTATGCACGCGTTGACATCGCCCTTGTCGCAGATATGGCGCATGGCGCCCACTGCGAGTTTGCGCATTTGCCATTCGAGGTCATCGCGAAACGATTCGCGTGCCTGCGCCTGCCAATGATTTTCGACGCGCAACTCGGCGATTTGGCGCGAGAATAAATCCAGCTCCAATTCCTGCCCGAGCACAAAATACACTTCCGCCACTTTTGCAGCGGGCGCTTTTATTTCCGCCGTCGCGTCGATAATTCCCAAGCAAACATACATCACATTGGCCAACGCGGCGCGCTGCGCCAGTGCCGGCGGCACATTCGACTCGGTCAATTGCCGATGCCGCGCTAAATAATCGTCGTGCACCCGACCGACAATTAATTGCGGTAATTCTTCAACCAATTGCGCCAGCGCTTTTTGAAAGCGCTCGACCTCGCGTGTCGGATCGAGATTGACGCGGCGATTGCGAATAAACCACCGCGTTGCGCGCCGCACCATGCGCATTTCAATCGCCATCAATTCCAGCTGAATTTGTCCGCTGACATCGGTCGGCAGCGATTCGAGCGCACGCCAGTGTTGGCGCATGTTGAATATTTCGCGCGCGGTAACGTAAGCGCGCGCAATCTCGACCGCCGTCGCGCCGGTGGATTGCGCCATGCGCTCGACAAATGGAATGCCCATTAAATCGATCATGTCGTTGGCGATTTGCGTCGCGATGATTTCTCGGCGCAGACGATGATGCTCTATCGCCGCAGGATAACGCTCGCGCAATTGCACCGGGAATGCGCTGAATAGCGATTCGGCCAATAACGGATCGTCGGCAATCGTATTCACAGCCAATGAAGATTTGAGCTGACCCTTCGTGTAGGAAATCAGCACCGACAATTCGGGACGCGTCAGCCCCTTGCCGCCGATTTTGCGTTCGATCAATGCATCGTCGCTGGGAATAAATTCGATGGCGCGATTTAAATAACCGCGACCTTCCATCGAATGAATCAAGCGCTGATATTCACCGCTGCGTTGCAATGCCTGCAGCTCCGCCAAACTCAGCGCCAACGTTTGCCGCTGATTGTGTTTCAGCACCAGTTTGGAAACTTCATCGGTCATGCTGACCAATAATTCGCGGCGCTGCTTTTCGGTCATATCGCCGTTGGTGAGCAACGTGTTCAATGCGATTTTGATATTAACTTCATGATCGGAACAATCGACGCCGGCGGAGTTGTCGATAAAATCGGTATTGCAACGGCCGCCGCGCAGCGCGAATTCAACGCGACCGAGTTGCGTACAGCCGAGATTGCCGCCTTCGCCAATGACCTTGCATCGCAAATCGCGGCCATCGACACGCAATGCGTCGTTGGTTTTATCGCCGCAATCCGCGTTGGTTTGTGTGCTGGCTTTAACGTAAGTACCGATGCCGCCATTCCACAATAAATCGATCGGTGCTTTCAGCAGCGCGATAATTAATTCATTCGGCGCGAGTTGATCGGCCTCGATTAAAAAGCGCGTTTTCATCTGCGGCGTGATGTCGATGGTTTTGGCAGAGCGCTTAAAAATACCGCCGCCTTCAGAAATCAACGTCGCGTTGTAATCCTCCCAACTCGAACGCGGCAAATTAAACAGGTGTTCGCGCTCGATAAAACTGGCCTCGGCATTCGGCTGCGGATCGATAAAAATATGTTGATGATTGAACGCGCCGACCAATTGAATATGCCGCGATAACAACATGCCATTGCCGAACACATCGCCGGCCATATCGCCGATACCAACCACGGTGAAATCCGTGGTGGCGACATCGACGCCGATTTCGCGAAAATGCCGCTCCACCGAAATCCACGCGCCACGCGCGGTGATGCCCATTTTTTTATGGTCGTAACCGACGCTGCCGCCGGAAGCGAACGCATCGCCCAACCAAAAATTGTAATGGTGCGAAATATCGTTGGCGATATCGGAGAAACTTGCGGTGCCTTTGTCGGCGGCCACTACCAAATAAATATCGTCGGCGTCTTTGCGCACCACGTCGGGTGGTGGAATTACGCCTTTGTCGCCGGTGTTATCGGTGATATCCAGTAAACCCTGTACGAATAATTTGTAACAGGTGATGCCTTCGCGCTGCACCGCATCGCGATCGCCGGTAACCGCGCGCCGCGCAACAAAACCGCCCTTGGCACCGGTGGGAACGATCACCGCGTTTTTAACATTCTGCGCTTTCACCAAACCCAGCACTTCAGTGCGAAAATCTTCTTGTCGATCCGACCAGCGCAAACCGCCGCGCGCCACTTTACTGGTGCGCAGATGAATACCTTCGACGCGCGGCGAATGCACGAAAATTTCATACAGCGGTCGCGGCAGCGGCATTTCCGGCACCGCGTGTGAATCGAGCTTGAACGAGAAATAATTTTTTGGTTTGCCGCTGTCGTCGCGTTGAAAATAATTGCAGCGCAGCGTCGCTTTTATCAGCGCCACAATCTGGCGAATGATGCGATCCTCGCCGAGATTTTCGACATCGTCGAGCGCGGCAACGATGCGGGCCTGCAACCGACTTTCGCGCTCGTTGCGCTCGTCGTCCGCCAACGTCAACTGTGGATCAAAACGCACCTGAAATAACTGCACGATAATTTGCGTAATGATCAGATGGCGCAGCAATGTATCGGCAATGTATTCGCTGCTGAAATTAAATTGGATTTGTTTCAGATAGCGTGCATATGCGCGCAGCATTGCCACATCGCGCCAACCGAGACCGGTGCCTAGAATTAATTTATTGAAGCTGTCGTTTTCAGCATCGCCGTACCAGATGCGCGCGAACGCTTCCTGAAAATTGCCTTTCACTTCGTTGATATCGATACCGTCGGCCCAGCCGTAGGACAGCACGAATTCGTGGATCCACACCTGCGTATCGGAGGCACGCTTAATCCCGTACGAGCGTTCGCCGAGTGCGCGCAAACCGAAGTTGTCGAGAATCGGCATTACATCGGACAGCGGCAACGGTTGCTGCAAATGGAATAAACGAAACCGCAAAATCGGATCGGCATCGCCGAGACTACGGTAAAAACTCATCGCGATATCGCTGGCTGAAATCAGCTTGGCCATTTTTCGAATATCGCCAATCGCCGCGCGCGCCTCGTAATCATCGCGATACGATGCGGGAAATGCATCGCCATATTCCGCAGTGGTAGCGAGTCCCTGCTCTTCGCCAAACTCTTCAACCAAATGATTGCGCAACCGATCCTGCCAGCTGAGACAGGCTTCGACGATTTCTTTTTCCAACAATGCGTTGTCTTTTTCTTTCGGATGCTGCGGATCGGTGCGCAATACGTAATGCGTGCGCGTCAACACCGATTCGGAAAAGAACGTGGAAAATTCAGCTTCCTGTGCATCGAATGCGGAGTACAAAATATTTTGAATTTTTATCCGCAGCTGAGTGTTGTACATATCGCGCGGCATGTAGACAAGGCAATTGATAAATTTCAGGGTTGGATCGCGGCGGACAAAAACACGCACCAAACGCCGCTCCTGAATTTGAATAATCGCAAGCGCTGTTACGAATAATTCCTCCGCTTTCGATTGAAATAATTCGTCGCGTGGATGCACTTCGAGCACGCGCAATAATTCACTGCGCTCGTGACTGCGCGCGGGGAAGTTCGCGCGCTCGATAACTGCCGTTACTTTTAAGCGAATGAGCGGTATCAGCGCTGGCGACATCGTGTAAACGCGCGATGTGTACAAACCCAAAAACCGATGCTCGCCGATCACGCGCTGCTGCGCGTCGAATACGCGAATGCCGATGTAATCGGGATATACGCGCCGGTGCACGCGCGCGCGCAATGACGATTTGGAAAAATACACCAACGATTTAAGCGGATCGCTATCGAGTGCAGCGATTCCGCGCAATAAATCGCTGGCGCCGTACGTCGAACGTTCTGCAAGCAGACCGAGAGTCGCGGCATCTTCGCGCTCGACTTGCGGTTGGCCGTTGACATATTCGACGCGAAATTTTTCGTAACCTAAAAATGTAAAATTATCGGCAAGTATCCAGTCGATAAACGCGCGCACTTCGGTCGCGACAATGTCAGCCGCGGCATTAGTATCGCTCTGAATTTCCGCGGCGACGGCGCGCGCACGTGCGCACATCGGCTGATAATCGCTGACCGCTGTGTTTACTTCGCGCAACACATCGCGCAGCACTTCTTCCAGCGCGGCGATTTCTTCGGCGCGACTGTGTCGACTGATTTCCAAATAGAGAAATGCTTCTGACGAAACACCGTCGTCATTCTCAGCGTCGTCTTCATCGGCGCGACCGAGCAATTGCTGCAGCTGATGCTGCTCATCGCGGCGCACCCGCAGCGATATCGAATAAATCGTGAATATTGTGATATTGCGCGAATTTAATTCACTGCGCACCGAATCGAGCGCGAATGGCACATTGGGGCAGACGATGGCAACCACGGTGTGACCGAGTTGCCAGCCGTGACGCTCGAATTCGGGATTGAACACGCGCACCTTGGCGCGGCGACTGTCGTAATACTGCAAAAAATGCCAACTGCCGTAAGTGGCGGCGTATAAATCGCCGAGCGGGCGGCCACTCAATTCATCGACGGGAAAGTTTTCGTAGTACTGGCGCGCGAATTCAGCGAGGGGCGCGGCTTGTGCGGCAGGTAGATGTCGCTCGATATCGACGACTAATTGCTTGATCAGGGTGTGCTGGCTTTCGTGCCATTCCATATTTCTTCCCCTTTTCGATAAAACGCGGAGTGCAAGAATAGAGCATTCTGTCGGCGCGGTCTGCCGCTGTGGCACAAACGCCGCAGAGACGCAAAACGACCAATATTTCCGCTCACTTATCGGTCGGAACTAATCGGGTGACATGAGTCAAAAGGTTGCGGCTGCAACGGTCGCTGCGATTGCGTAAAATTTTCGTCCGTGAAGTCACATCGAACGCTTGCGTTTACTCGGCGTTTATAACTTTCGGCTTTTAAACACAGATACACATAAGGATGGCTATGACCACATCGCTAACGCTGTCGCCAGCGCCCAGCACATTACGCGAATTGAGCCACTGGCTCAGCACGCGCATCATCGGCCAGGAATTATTGATCGAACGCTTGTTGACGGCACTGCTGGCCGATGGGCATTTGCTGGTCGAAGGCGCGCCCGGGCTTGCGAAAACGCGCGCGATAAAAACATTGGCACAGGCTATCGAGGGCGATTTCCACCGCGTGCAATTCACCCCGGATTTACTGCCGGGCGATATTACCGGCACCGATATTTATCGCCCCGAAGACGGCAGCTTTAAATTTCAGCCCGGACCGATTTTTCACAATCTGGTGCTCGCCGATGAAATAAATCGCGCGCCGGCAAAAGTGCAATCCGCATTGCTCGAAGCCATGGCCGAACGGCAAATCAGCGTCGGTCGCAGCACCTATGCATTGCCGCCATTATTTCTGGTGATGGCGACGCAAAATCCGATCGAACAGGAAGGCACTTATCCGCTGCCGGAAGCGCAGCTCGATCGTTTTTTATTGCATGTGCGAGTGAATTATCCCGATGCGATCGCCGAGCGAAAAATTCTGCAATTAACCCGCGATGAGGCGCAATCGGAGCAAAGCGCCGCGCCGCTGCGAGTTTCGCAACAGGCGATTTTCGGCGCGCGCAAAGAAACGCTGGCACTGCACATGGCCGATGCGGTCGAGGAATACATCGTACAGTTGGTTATGGCGACGCGTCAGCCCGGCAATTACGATAAAAACCTCGCCGGCTTAATCGAATTCGGCGCCAGCCCGCGCGCGACCATTGCGCTCGACCGTTGCGCGCGTGCGCGTGCTTGGTTGGCCAATCGCGATTACGTCAGCCCCGACGATGTGCAAGCGGTATGCGCCGACGTATTGCGCCATCGTTTAATTTTAAGTTTCGATGCAGAAGCCGGTGGCGTCGACACCGATCAAGTTATCGCACGCATTTTGGAGCTGGTACCGATTGCGTAATTCATCGATCGACACCCACTCGATTCATTCTTTCGCAACAGCTACGGATGCGGCGGCAACATCGTTTGTTAACCAATGGCTGCAACAACCGTTGCGCGGCGCGTATTGTGAATTGCATGAATTGACCAGCGCGCGTTTCGCTGCAGCGAATTGGTTGTTGCGACAACGTAAACACGCCACCAATCCGCAGTTCGGCAGTATTCGCTCCGCCATTCGCGGCCGTGGTTTGGAATTTGAAGAAGTGCGTGCGTATCAAGCCGGCGACGATGTGCGCAATATCGATTGGCGCGTCACCGCACGCAGCGGTCGTCCGTTTACAAAATTATTTCGCGAAGAGCGCGAGCGCCCGGTGCTGCTCGTCGTCGATCAAAGCCAGCCGATGTTTTTCGGCAGCCGCTCGTGTTTTAAATCGAAACTTGCTGCGTGGCTCGGCGCTGTACTCGCGTGGGCCGCAATTGAAAACGGTGATCGCATCGGCGGGTTAATTATCGGCAATAACGAGCGCCGGGAAATTCGTCCGCGCCGCGCGCGCAAAACGACTATGAGCTGGTTGAATTTGTTGCTCGATTTTAATCGGCAATTAAAACGCGATACGCAATTGCCCGACGCTGCGCAATCGCTGCTGACTGCATTAACCGATTTGCGGCGCATCGCGCGACCCGGCAGCACGATTTATTTAATCAGCGATTTTCACGGCAGCGAACATCCTCAGGTGCGCGAACAACTGTATGCACTGGCGCGACATTGCGAGGTGCGCGCTTTATTTATTTTCGATCCGCTCGAACAGGAATTACCGCCGCCCGCGCTGTATACCGTCACCGATAGCGCGCAGCGTTTCGTGCTCGACAGCGGCGAGCGTTTATTGCGCGAGCAACACCGCAATAAATTTTCCGCGCAGCGCGATGGCCTGCAGCAATTGCTGAATTCGCTCGGCATTCCACTCACGACCATCAGCACCAATGAACCGCCGCTGCAGGCATTTACGGCCCGCACTAAATCATGAGCAGCCCTGTCGCCAACCACAGCGGCGCGCCCTCCGCCGCCGCAGAAACGCTGCAGCAATTACACGATATTCATTTGCCGCCGCCGGTCGGTTGGTGGCCGCCCGCGCCGGGCTGGTGGTTACTGCTCGCTGCAACCGTCGCAATAATTATTGCCGCAATTGTTTGGTTTAAAAGTTATCGTGCGAAACATCGCTATCGGCGTTTGGCATTGCAGAAATTGGGCTCGATACGCGCGCAATGGCAAACGCAACACGACGATGTATGGCTGACCCAAGCGTTGAATCAATTGCTGAAGCAAACTGCATTGGTCGCGTATCCACGGCAGCGTGTCGCCGCACTCAGCGGCGCTGACTGGCTGCTCTTTCTCGACAGCGGCTTAAAACAAGCGCGCTTTAGCGAACCCGATTTGCGCGCACTCGCCACCACCTATCAAGCAACGCCGCAGACGGTCGTACCCTCCGCGATACTCAACGCCACCGAATATTGGATACGGAGGCACCGATGCTAGGTTTCGATTATCCGTGGGCAGCCCTACTGGCACCGCTGCCATTATTTATTTACTGGCTGTATCCGCGTGCGACGCAACAACAGTCGGCACTGCGCGTCCCCTTTTTTTCGCGGCTGTCGTCTAACGAGGTTATCGTGCCGCGCCAGGTGCGACGAAAAATTCGTTTCGCCACGCTGTTGTTGGGGTGGCTGTTATTAATTGCCGCCGCGTGCGGCCCGCATTGGATTGGCGATGAAATCAGTTTGCCCGCCAGCGGTCGCGATTTAATGCTGGCAGTGGATTTATCCGGTTCGATGCAAATCCGCGACATGCAAATCGGCAACGATCATGTGCAGCGTATCGTCGCGATCAAAGCGGTGGTCGACGATTTCATCAAACAGCGCAAAGGCGATCGCATCGGCTTGATCGTATTCGGCACGCAGGCGTATGTGCAGGCACCGCTCACGTTTGATCTCGACACTGTTGGGCGTTTTCTGCGTGAAGCGCAAATTGGTTTTGCCGGCGAGGAAACCGCCATTGGCGATGCCATCGGATTGGCAATAAAACGACTGCGCGATCGTCCCGGCGATCGCCACGTATTAATCCTACTCACCGACGGCGCCTCCAACGCAGGCACTGTCACGCCGGAAGCCGCGGCGAAATTAGCAGCGGAAAATCACATCGTTATTTATACCATCGGCATTGGCGCCGAAGAGTTAATCGTACCCGGGCCGTTCGGCGGCAATTTCGGCGCGCAGCGGGTTAATCCATCGCAGGATCTGGATGAAAACGCACTGAAAAATATTGCCGATGTCACCGGTGGCCGCTATTTCCGCGCACGCAATCCTGAAGAATTAGCCGGCATTTATCGCGTGCTCGATGGGCTCGAACCGGTCGCCGACAATGCACAAACTTATCGGCCACAACGCGCGCTGTTTTATTGGCCGCTCGGAATTGCTTTGTTGCTGAGTCTCATCGCTGCAGCGCGCGCGGCTTTGCGCGGCGAAAAATTCACTGCATCGACGGTCGCGCCATGAACAATCTGTTAGCGCAATTCCATTTTCTGCGTCCAGCATGGCTGCTGTTGTTAATGCCGGTTATTTTTATCGCTGTTGCGCTGTATCGAAAAGTCAGCAGCGGCGCGAATTGGCGGCGCGCGATTGCGCCCGAGCTGATCGATTATCTGCTTGAGCCCGGCCAGGAACAGCGCCGCAATTGGGCTTGGTTGCTCGCCGCAACATGGTTACTGGCAACATTAGCAATGGCCGGGCCGACGTGGGAAAAAGCGCCGCAACCGGTACTGCAAAAACGCGACGCGCTGGTGATCGTGCTCGATCTATCGCTGTCGATGTATGCCGAAGATATAAAACCATCGCGGCTGCAACGCGCGCGGTACAAAATCCTCGACACGTTGAAACAACGCCGCGAAGGCTTGACGGGGTTGGTAGTTTTTTCCGGTGATGCGCACGTCGTGTCACCGCTAACAGACGACACCGCCACCATCGCCAATTTAGTCCCGGCATTGGCGCCGGCGATGATGCCGAATTTCGGCAGCGACTCGGCGGCCGGCGTTGAAGAAGCGATTCAATTACTGAAAAATTCCGGTTTCGAACGCGGCCGTATTTTATTGATCAGCGATGACATCGACAGCACAAACGCCGATCAAATCGCGGCAAAAATCAGTCATAGCAATTGGCAACTGTCGATGATCGGCGTCGGCACCGAACAGGGCGCGCCGATTCCGACGCAGGGTGGCTTCTTAAAAAGTGCAAGCGGCTCGATTGCAATTGCGCAAATGCATCGCGCTACGTTCGCGGCGCTCGCGCAAAAAACAAATGGCCACTACAGCGACTTGCGTCTCGATGATAGCGATCTCAACGCGCTGTTGCCGGATACGTTCGATGACGCTAATTCAACGCGCACAGTGCAGCGCGAATTCGATCAATGGCGCGAACGCGGCCCGCAATTGGTTTTACTGTTATTGCCGCTGGCGGCATTTGCATTTCGGCGCGGCTGGTTATTGATTTTTTTATTATTGCCGCTGAGCGCACCGAGTCAAGCGCAGGATTGGAACGCGAAGTGGCGCGATTTGTGGCAGCGGCCCGATCAACAGGCACAGCGTTTATTTAGCGACGGCGATAGCAAGGATGCCGCGCAAAAATTTACCGATCCGACGTGGCGCGGTGCAGCGCAATACCGTTCCGGCGATTATGAAGAAGCAGCAAAAACGCTGAGCAACTTAGCCAGCGCCGATGCCCAGTACAATCGCGGCAACGCACTAGCGCAAGCTGGCAAATTGCAGGAAGCCATTACGGCGTACGATGCGGCGTTAAAAATTAATCCTAATTCCGACGACACCAAATTCAATCGCGACCTGGTGCAGAAGCTGCTGCAACAACAGCAAAAAGAGCAATCGTCACAGCAGCAAAAAAACGATAAGCAACAAAATAAAGACGAGCGACAGAACGCATCCTCGCAACAGCAACAAGACCAGCAAAAAAATGGCGACGGTCAGCAACAGAACAACGAATCGAATTCCGGTAAAGGTGAGCAATCGAAATCCGAACAGGCGAATAATCCCGGAAAAAGCGCTGAAGAAAAATCGGGAAAAGATTCGCAATCCAATCCTGCTGATGGCAAGCCAGCGGGCGACGACAAAAATCAAACGGCGAATTCTGCCGAGGCACAGTCGCCACAAGATAAAGAGACGCAACAGAACAATACAGCGGCAAACGAATCCGAAAAAGGCGACAAATCCGGCGAGCAAAAATCGGCCGCTCAAACCACTGCTAACGACAAGCTATCGCCCGAACAACAACAGCAGCAACGCGCCACCGAGCAATGGTTGCGGCAAATTCCCGACGATCCCGCCGGCTTATTGCGACGCAAATTTTTGTACGAATACCGACAGCGGCAACGCGATCCCGCCTCACGTTCCGATCAACAAGCCTGGTGATGGCATGAAACAACATCGATTTTTATTATTTTCGTGGTTCGCGCTGATATTGATGTGCGCAGGTTTCAGCGCTCACGCACAGAACGCACCGCAGGCAAGCGTCGACCGCAATAGTATTAACGAAGGCGATTCGCTAACGCTGACGATAACCGTCGAGGGCAGCAGCGATGACGCGCCCGACTTTGCCGTGCTTAAAAAAGACTTCGATGTTTTCGGCAGTCGGCAGAGCACGCAGCATTCGCTCTTTAACGGCAGCCTGTCGTCGCATACCGAATGGCAAACGACATTGTCGCCCAAACATACCGGTCAAATAATTATTCCGGAATTGGCTGTGGGCGCGGCGAAAACCCAAGCCATTGCGATTCAAGTCAATGCCGCGAATAAAAATGCCGCCAACGATGGCAGCGAGCCGGTATTCATTGAATCTCAAGTCGACCGCAACGCGGTTTACGTGCAACAACAACTGTTATTTACCGTGCGTGTTTTTGTCGCGGTGCAACTTGAAGATTTGCAGTTGACTAAGCCGGAATTCGATAACGCCAGCGTTAAACAATTATCCGAAACTACTTTTCGCCGCGAAATTAACGGCACGCCTTACGCGGTGCACGAATTGACTTACGCGATCTTTCCGCAGCAGGCCGGCGAACTGACGATTCCTGAACTGGTGTTCAGTGCGGTCGAAGCCACGCGGGCGCGCTCGTTGTTCGATTTTCCCGGTCAGGGACGCGCACTGCGCCGCATGAGCAAACAAATTGGTGTGCACGTAAAGCCGATTCCAAAAGCGTTTAGCGGAACCGTTTGGCTGCCGGCGCGCAATCTGACGTTGACCGAAAGTTGGAGCGGCACTCCGCAACATTTGAGCGCTGGCGAATCGATTACGCGCAGTATTTCAATCCGCGCCGACAGTGTTCTGGCTGCGCAATTGCCGGCGCTGGAACAGCCGACATTGAACAATGCAAAAATTTATTCGGATCAGCCCACGCTTGACGATCAGCAGGACAGCGTCACCACGCACGCCAAGCGCATCGAAAATATGGCGTTAATTCCCACTCAACCCGGCGCCTTGCATTTACCCGAAACACGCGTGATTTGGTGGGATGTCGATAGTGACAGCGAGAAAGTGGCGACGTTAAACGGTGAAACGCTAAACATTTCGCCGGGGGCCGCCAATAACAACCAGCCTACTGCAGATGCCCCGCCGCCCGTCGCAAATCTGCCGACCGATTCCGTTACAGCGCCGCAAGTCCAATCTAACACCATCACTCAGGCGCTTGGGAATGGCGACACGAATACGGCACGGATATGGCAATTGGTGAGCGCAGGATTTGCAACACTTTGGCTAATTACGCTGGTTTTATATTGGCGAGCACGGCGCGCAATAACGCCGCGCACCGACAATGTCATCGATCAAAAAAACTCATCGGCAGACAGCGATGCTGCTGCGTGGCAAGCGTTAACAAAAGCGTGTCACTCCAACGACGCGGCAATAGCGCGACAAAAAATGCTGCAATGGGCACGCGTATTTTTCAAGCGATCTGATTTACGTACCATCGATCAATTGCGAACTCTTAGTGCCGATGGCGCGTTCGAGCGCGAACTGCAGCAGTTGGATAATCGTTTATTTGGCACGATGCCCGATAGCGGCGCATGGAATGGCGAAAATTTACTGCGCGTAATTACTCAGCTAAAAAAACAACTCGCAGATAAACCACAAGCGGAAGCGACATTGCCGCCGCTCTATCCTGTCAGCTAGCTGGTTTAGTTTTCGTGAAATTATTTGCGGAAAACGCCGACCACAGTCGACGTGGGAAATCATGCAGCGGTGTGCAAACCGCATTCGACGTTATCGGCAATTTTGGTCGGATCGAAATAATGTTTGCAGCTCGGCAATTGATAACGCTCCATGTAGCGCTGCACATCGTCCGCACTCCAATGAAATAGCGGTGCGACACGCAACAAACCGCGATTGTCCCAAGTCACGATATCCAGCGTTTTGCGAAACTCGGTTTCGTCGCGGCGAATACCGGTCAGCCACAGATCGGGCTTGAACTCATACAGTGCGCGCTGAAACGGCTCCAGCTTCACTTGGCGGCTGAACTCAGCGTGCAGCTCGGGATTGTCTGCCGGATGCGGAATACCGCCCATCAGCGCGTTGCGGCGCTCGGCTGACATGATCGGTGTGTACACCGTGATATTCAGCTTCAGCTGTTCAATCAATTGTTCTGCGACACGGTACGCATCGGGCACGTTATAACCGCTGTCGATCCAGACTATCGGCATGTCGGGTTTAATCTGCGTCACCAGATGGAGCATGGCGGCGGAGTTCGGCGAAAAACTGGTGGTGGTAATTACGCGATCGCTGCGCTGCAGCGCCCAGCGCACGATGTCTTCGGGCGAGCGGTTTTGCAGTTCGGTATTAATAGCGTTCAAATCGAGCGTCATTCACTGTCTCGTAAAGGTAGTTACTATTGCTTCGTAAAGGCCGCTACAACGGTAACTGCGTGAATATTGCGGACGGCCACTATAGGCCAAAACCCCTTATCCGATCAAACAACAGAAACCGATAAGCTCAGTCCCGTTTCATCTATATTTTTCGATATCAACAAGTTAGGGCGCTTAAGCAACGCTTTCGCCAATTTTGGCTAGCGCTAACTTTTGGACAAAGGCAGGCACTTCGGTAGCACTTTCGGCCGGCGCCCACGGCGCAAACTGGGCAGCGGTCACCACGTCGTAAGGGCCTTGTTTCACCTCGAAAAATACTGAGTCGTCCGCCACCGGCACCCACGCGTGAAACGTATTCGGCGGCAATTCGAAACCATAGACTTCCGCATCTGGACCGACTCGAATGCGTTGTGTCACGACGCCAACCTCATCAAAGGTCAGTACGTCGAACGCGCCGCGCACAACTATCGAAAACTCCCATTTGTCGGGATGTCGATGCGCGCGAAAATAAGAATCGCTCTTGGCGGCAATAAACAGGCGCTGGATCGGATCCTGTGACTGTTCGTGCAAATTGAAATTACTGCGACGGCGAGGGCTGGCGGCAGCTTTTTCCAGCAATGTCGAAAATAACGAAGGCGTAACCAGCTTCATGGAAATTCCAAAAGAAATAAACTAGTCCGCAGCGTTGCACTGCGGCAGCGCGGCGAATTTAGCGGTTAATGCAATTGGCGTGGCTGCTGCTCGGGCTGCACATTCGCGCCCTGCCCCAACTCGTTGATGGCTTTAATACCGGCCTCCACCATCGCTTTCGCAATCATCAAGCTGGCATCTTCCATATACGCTTTAGCTTGATCGGAAAAACGGATTCGCACCAGTGGCTCGGTGTCGCCTTCCAGGCGCTGCAACACAATTTCGCCACTGGGAAGTTCTAGAATTTCGTAGAGAGTCGACACGATCGAATACGCTCTTCGCACGGGTTCTTTTAAATTGTACCTGCCGAATCGAAAAAAACAAAACCGTTGGTCGGCTGCTTTAACTGTTCGTAAATTCGGGCGCCGCGAAGATACGCATCACCATTCATGCGCATGGTCGCGCTGCCGAACCAATAATTGTTGGAATTGATCCAACCAAGATTGGCAGTTGTCTTGATCGGCATTCAAGGTCACATCGGCTAGCGCAATCCCGATTGAATGCGGGCGGATAGGTACGACAGCAGAAATACAATTTCCGTAGGCGGCGAGCATATTGGCAGACCACGCACCGCTGTGTTCGAGCTGAAATAGCTCTTGCAGTTCAGGTTTACTTTCGAGCCCTAATTGCTGCTGTTGCTGCACTGCAGATGTTGCGCTTTCGGCAAATACAATTTGCCGATCATCGATAATTTCCAGCAAATAATTGCGATACGCATTGACCAGATGAAACAACGCCGCTTCGAGTAACGCTGTTTTTTTACCATCTTCGCTCTCGTGCGCGAGGTCGAGCACGAGCTTTGCGAAATACAACTTTTGATTAACGCGTGCATTCATCGATTCACTCCATGCACAAACCCGCTACATCGCGCAGCGAGTTTGCACTGACACCGGCACGCATTATTTGCCGATGCTTTCTACCCAGCGTTCATTTTGGAATGTTGCACGCCAGCCAGTCGGTTTGCCGTCTTTTTCGGTTTGCACATAATGTTCGCGACTTTTGCGGCTGAAGCGAATGACCGCATCGTTACCGTCGCGATCTTTTTTCGGCGCATCGAGCAGGTAATGATATTTCGGGTCGATGGCCTCGCGATGCGGTACCAATTCTTTTACCAGCGGCGCGCGCGTTTCGCGATGTTTCGGAAAACCCGATGCGGCCAGGAATAAACCGGCAGCACCATCGCGCAATACATAGAAATCATCGACCTTCAGGCAACGCAATTCCGGCATTGGCACCGCGTCGATTTTCGGCGGCGCAGGCTGACCGCTTTTCAATAATTTACGCGTGTTTTTACAGGTCTCATTAGTGCAGCCAAAAAACTTGCCGAAACGGCCCGTTTTCAATTGCATTTGCGATCCGCATTTATCGCACTCAAGACTCGGGCCTTCGTAACCTTTAATCTTGAACTGGCCGGCTTCAACCTGATAACCCGGGCAATCAGGGTTATTGCCGCACACGTGCAACTTGCGCTGCGCGTCGATTAAATAACTGTCCATCGCTGTGTTGCAAATCTGGCAGCGATGTTTTGTGCGCAGGCGCAGCGATTCGTTTTCATCACCCTCTTCATCGTCGTCGTTGTTTTCAACCACGTGAATGGCATCGTCGCCGGAGATTAAATTAATCGTGCATTTGCAGCGTTCTTTCGGCGGCAATGCATAACCCGAACAGCCCAGAAATACGCCGGTGCTCGCAGTGCGAATCTGCATCGGCCGACCGCATTGCGGACACGCGATGTCGGTGTCGGTCGGCTCGTTCTCGCGCATGCCTTTTTCTTTTTCCGCAATGCTGAGCTTGCTGCGAAACTCTTTATAAAAATCGTCGAGTAATTTTTTCCAGTCGAGCTGACCGGCAGCCACTTCATCGAGCGACTCTTCCATACTGGCGGTAAAACCGTAATCGAGCAGATCGGCGAAACTTTCGACCAAGCGCTCAGTGACGATATCGCCCATTTTTTCCGCATGAAAACGCTTATTTTCGACGCGCACATAACCGCGCTCCTGAATCGTCGAAATAATTGCGGCGTAGGTCGATGGTCTGCCGATACCGCGTTTTTCCAACTCTTTTACCAGCGATGCTTCGCTGTATCGCGGCGACGGTTTTGTGAAATGCTGACTCGGATCGAGCTTCAATAATGTCAGCGTTTCACCCTGTTTAATATCGGGCAGCATCACGTCTTCGTCTTTTTTCGCTTGCAGCGGCAACACTTTGGTAAAGCCGTCGAAACGAACCACACGACCGCGCGCGCGCAGCTCGAAATCACCGGCCTGCACGACAATCGAGGTGCTGGTGAATTCGGCAGGCGTCATCTGACAGGCGAGAAATTGCCGCCAAATTAGTTCATATAAACGCTCGGCATCGCGCTCCATATTTTGTAATTGCGTCGATTGAATGCTGACATCGGACGGACGAATCGCTTCGTGTGCTTCCTGCGCGCCTTCTTTGCTCGAATAACGAATTGGCTCTTTCGGCAGATATTTTTTGCCGAACTGATCCTGGATGTAATCGCGGCACGCAGCGACCGCATCGTTGCTCAGATTGGTCGAATCGGTACGCATGTAAGTGATGTAGCCGGCTTCGTACAAGCGCTGCGCCATCATCATGGTTTTCTTCACGCCAAAGCCTAAGCGCGTGCTCGCCGCCTGCTGCAATGTCGAGGTAATAAAAGGAGCATTAGGCTTGGTCTGCGTCGGTTTATCTTCGCGCTGCGAAACCAGCAGCGTTTGCTTTTTCAGCGACTCCAGCGCAGCTTTCGCATCGGCCTCGTTGGTCGGGCGAAAGCTCTGATCGCCCTGTTTTTTGACTTCGAGACGCAGCTCACCGGCCTTGCCTTTGGTGTCGGCATGGATCTGCCAAAACTCTTCGGGAATGAAGGCGCGAATTTCGCGCTCGCGCTCGACAATCAGCCGCACCGCCACCGACTGCACGCGACCCGCAGAAAGTCCGCGCGCGATTTTTGCCCACAGCAGCGGCGACACCATGTAGCCGACCACGCGATCGAGAAAACGGCGCGCCTGCTGGGCATTAACGCGATCGTTATCGACGATGCCGGGCTGTTTGAATGCTTCGGTAATGGCATTTTTGGTAATTTCGTTGAACACAACGCGGCGATAGCGGGTTTTGTCGCCGCCGATGGCTTCGCTGAGGTGCCACGCGATCGCCTCTCCCTCGCGATCCAAGTCGGTCGCGAGATAGATAACGTCAGCGTCTTCGGCCAGTTTGCGCAATTCGGCAACGACTTTTTCCTTGCCGGGCAGAATTTCGTACTGCGCTTTCCAACCGTGTTCTGGGTCGATGCCCATACGGTTGACCAGCTGCTCGCGCGATTTGCGCTCGCGGTGCTGTTCTTTGTCGGTGGCGGACAGTTTACGGGTCACCGCGGCGGCTTTCGCGCGCTCTTTCGGGTCCACTTCCTTGGTCTGGCCGCTGGTCGGCAAGTCGCGGATATGGCCGATACTGGATTTAACGATGTAGTCCTTGCCAAGGTATTTGTTGATGGTCTTCGCCTTAGCCGGCGACTCTACGATGACCAATGACTTTCCCATTGCGACCTTCTAAGTAGCTTGAGTAGGGGCACCCTGCCCAAAAGAGGCGACATATATAAGACCTGAAATTCAGGCGGTCAAGCGCGCCTTGATTTGAGGTGGTATGGCCGAGGACGAAACCCTGGCACTAAATGACGGTCTATTTGAGCCGTGTGACAACGCTCACAGGATGCTACTGCTACACTCAGGACAATCTCTTCACTGCTTCGAAATCGGTACCCCGAACCATGTTGTTAATGATCGTTTTGTTGCTGATTGCCGCCGCGCTGGCAGCGATTTTGGCGTTCGCCACGGTCAACATCCGGCGCCGTCAACGGCAGCTGGTCGACAAAAAAGAAGCCAGCCAACTGCAGCGCCGCGCCGATCACCTGTTTAAGATTGCATTGGCGACGCAGGTTCATACCCGTCAGAACGGCATTGCCCGAGCATTACTGCAAGATGCGATTCAAGTGCTGGAGCATTCCGCCCTGCTCGACCCCGAACTTCCCGCCACACCCGCATCGCTGAGGGAGTGTCATGCGCTACTGGCGAGCACCGAACAAGACGATCCGCTGGCTTCCGCCGGCAGAGACGCGGTATTGGAGTTTCCGGAAACCGAATTGATCGAAGCGCAGCTGCATTTGACCGAGGCGTCGCGATTGCTGGCCGGGTTGGATAAACGCGGCTTGATTGCCTACGATCAGCTGCAACCAATGCTGACCGATCTCAAACACGCGCAGCGCGCACTGGAGTTGCGACTGCAATTGCGCCGTGCCGCTGCCAGCCCGCAGATGGAGCGCACCGTCGAGCAGGTTGGTGAATATCTGCAAGGCGATCGCGACAGAACCAAATTATCGCGTTGATAGCGCCTGCAATAATTTCTCCATTAATTCGCGCAGCTTTTTTAACGTTTGCTCATCGCCGCGCTCGCGCCAATAAACACCAGGACCATGTGGTGTCAGCTCGACCGCAACTACGTCGCGCGGCATTTGCACTAAAACGTCGTCGATTACTTTCTGAATAGCGTTAGTCAAAGCTAGCTCGGGCACCTGCTCCCAAACTCCTTCGCTATTCTCACGGACCCACAGATAATCGTGCGGCAACGGCGTGACGATATCGAAACGCAACAATCGATAAACGACGCCCTGCTCTGTTGCTTCCTGGCGCACACGATTGCGTCGCGTCTGCGGCAGCGTCACCAAACGCACATCGAGCCCGTACTGCCGCGCCAATAATCGCATCCGCGTTTGCCGCTGTTGTGCGGGCGACGGCTTCAGCCACATTACCGAACCGAGCACAGCCGCCACGGCGAAGATTGCTATTGCCCACGCCAACACAAAATGCTCCCGTAAAAAATTAATTCGCAGGTATTCATAACAAATCCACCTACTCCTGCGTCAAAGCATTCCTTGCATCGCCGCGAACGGTTGTTAGAGTATGGCCACAGCGCATTCACAACTACCTCTCGCAATTTAACTATCTCAACTTAACTCGCACAATTTAGCTCTCTTCAATTAACTCTCATAAATCAATAAGGCGGAGATAATCATGAGTGACTACAAAGACATCGTGGTAGCAGTCGATTTGTCGGAAGAAGCCAGCCAGATCGCAACCAAAGCGGCGCGTCTTGCGCAGTTGCACGGCGCGCAATTGCATATCGTGCACGTGATCGAACCGCTGAGCTTTGCCTATGGCGGCGATATCCCCATCGATTTCTCGACTATTCAGGAACAGATTCAGCAACAGGCCGAAGCGCAATTACACACATTGTGCGGCAGGCTTAACGTACCGATCGAGCGCCTGCATGTGACGCTGGGACGACCGGAAAATGAAGTCCATGCAATCGCCGATAAATTAAGCGCAGATTTAATTGTTGTCGGCAGTCACGGCCGCCACGGCTTAGCGCTGCTGTTAGGCTCGACCGCAAACGGTGTTTTGCACGGCGCAAAATGCGACGTTCTCGCCGTGCGTGTGGGTTGAATTTATTTTTTAATCAGCCTTCTGACAATTCCACCCAGCGCGCGTAACAGGTATCGAGTTGTTGTTGCGCGCTGGCAAGCTCAGCTAATTTCGCCGTAATCGCCGCTTGATCGCGCTGATAAAAATCATCGGTCGCAATCTCCGCATTTATTTTCGCCACCGCCGCTTCAAATTGTTCGATCCGAGCTGGCATCGAATCCAGTTCGCGCTGCAATTTATACGATAACTTCGGCGCTTTTTTAGTTTCGCCAGCGCCCGTTGCTGCGGTTTGTTTTTCAAACTTTGCAGCAGCAGATTGCGTGGGCTTTTGGCGCAACCAATCGGTATAACCACCGACGTATTCGCGAATTTTTCCGTCGCTTTCAAATACCACACTGCTGGTAACGACGTTGTCGAGAAATTCGCGATCGTGACTGACCAACAAAATTGTGCCGTCAAACTCAAGCAATAATTGCTCAAGCAACTCGAGACTTTCGACATCGAGATCGTTGGTCGGCTCATCGAGCACTAACATATTTACCGGCAGCGAAAATAAACGCGCCAATTGCAAACGCGCGCGCTCACCGCCGGATAAATAATTCGCTGAACGTCGCGCCTGATCGGGACGGAACAAAAAGTCCTCCAGATAACTAATCACGTGCCGCCGCTGACCGTTGACCTCGATGAAATCGCGGCCCTGACCGACGATATCGATCAACGTCGCATTGGCATCGAAGCGATTGCGCAATTGATCGAAATACGCAATCTGCAGGCGCTCGCCGCGACGAATATCACCGCTGCTCGGATTTAATTCGCCGAGAATTAATTGCAGCAACGTCGATTTGCCAGCACCGTTCGGACCGATTAAACCGACGCGATCACCGCGCTGCACGACCAAGTTGAGATCGTCGATCAGGCGTTTATCGCCGATGCTGTAATTCACGTGACTCAGCTCCGCAATTAATTTGCCGGAGCGGTCCGCGTCTTCGATACCAAATTGCGCTTTGCCTATTTGTTCGCGGCGCTGCGAGCGCACATCGCGTAATTTTTTGAGCGCGCGGACGCGGCCTTCGTTGCGGGTGCGCCGCGCTTTAATACCTTGCCGAATCCAGCGCTCTTCTTCCGCGAGATTTTTATCGAACAACGCCTGTTCGCGCGATTCGATTTCCAAACGCTGCTCGCGTTGCAATAAATAACTATCGTAATTGCCGGAGTAACTGTAAAGACGTCCGCGATCGAGCTCGATAAAACGCGTCGCCAAACGCCGCGCCAACGCGCGATCGTGGGTGATAAATAATACGGCGCCGGAAAAATCGAGCAGCTGCGTTTCCAGCCAATCGATGGTCGCGATATCGAGATGGTTGGTCGGTTCGTCGAGCAGTAATAATTCGGGGTCGGTGACCAACGCGCGCGCCAGAGCGACGCGTCGCAACCAACCGCCGGACAAGGTGTCGAGCATCTGCTCGGCAGGCAAACCCAAGCGAGTCAATATGGTGTCGATGCGCTGTTGAAAGCTCCACGCATTAGCGGCATCGAGCTTGTATTGAAGTGCTTCAAGCTGCCGCAACTCGGCATCGCCATGTAAGTTCTGCGCGAGCTGGTGATAATCCGTCAGCAATTGCGCAACACCCTCAAGACCGGAGGCCACTTCCTCATATACGGTGCGGCCAGCGCTGACGCGTGGTTCCTGCGCTAGCCGCGCCATGCGCAGGTCCGGCGAGATTCGGCATTCTCCGCCATCGGGCTTGATGCTGCCTTCCAGCAATTGCAGAAAGGTGGATTTACCGACGCCATTGCGCCCTACCAAACATACGCGCTCGCCTTTATCGATCTGCAAATCGACGTTATCGAGTAAAGTTTGTTCGCCGTAATGCAGCGAAACACGGTTGAGATTTAGCAGTGACAATTGAAAACTCCGAAAGGCTTGGGACAGCGGCGGGCAATTCGTTAAACTCGCGGCCAGCATTCTAACGCATCCAGCCCGATACCAATGATTAACCGTCTGATTCGAAAATTATTCTTTGCCCTCACCTTGTTGATGACGGGAAGCTCGTTCGCGCAAGTTACGAACGACAGCGCCATAGCAGCCCAGCGCGCGTTGTTTTTGCAAACGCGCGCGCAACTGCAAAACCATCAACCCGATGCCGCTGCTATTGGCATGAATGCATTGCACGATTATCCGCTGTTCCCATATCTCGAATTAATTCAGCTGACCAATGCGCTGAATCAACAATCGGATGAGGCGATCGAAAGTTTTCTGACACGCTACGACAACACGCTGGTCGGTGATCAGCTGCGCAATCAATGGCTGGCGGTGCTCGCCAACAGCGAACACTGGACTGACTTTCTTAAATATTATCGCGCTGACAATTCCAGCAAATTGCAGCAATGCTGGGCGCTTGATGCGCTGTATAACACCAATCAAAAAGACGCCGCGCTGAAAGAAACAAGCAAGCTGTGGGTCACCACGGATATGCCGGATGCCTGCGATGCGGCATTTAAACGCTGGCTTGCGAGCAACCAACGCAGCGAAGCGCTGGTGTGGAAACGGCTGTTGTTAGCGCTCGATAAAAAGCAGGAAACGTTGGCGCGTTCGCTGGTGGTGGAAATCGGCGAACCATACAAACAGCAAGCCGAATACGCACTGCTTTTATTTCGCGACCCCACTGTGCTCAATAATTTGTTGCCGCAAATTGAACAAAATGTCGAAGCCAGTGCAGTGATTGCGCAAGCGATAAAAAATATTGCGAAACGCGATCCTGATAATGCAACGGCGCTGTGGCAACAAGTTATCGCCACTAATGAATTATCTGTCGAAGACAGCAATGCCACACGCCGCGAAATTGGCCGCCAACAAGTCGCTGCAAAAAGTTTCGATGCACTGCCCTGGTTGCTGCAATACGATCGTAGCGGCGAGGACAGTTACCTGCTCGAATGGCGCATTCGTTTGTCATTGCGCAGTGGCGATTGGGCACAGATCGAACATTGGATTCCGCAATTGCCGATCGAATTGGCGCAATCGTCACGCTGGAATTATTGGCTGGCGCGCGCGCTGGCCGAACAACATGACGATGCGAGCAAGCAACAACGCGCAGCGGAAATTTTTTCCACGCTGGCTAAAGAGCGCGGATATTACGGTTTTCTCGCGGCCGATTTACAAAAAGCGCCGTATCGGTTGAATGATCAACGCACCACGCCAGTGGCAACGGTCGATGTCATCGCGCAACGCGCGGGGATTGTGCGCGCACGCGAATTTTTCGCAATCGATGAGCAGGCCAATGCGCGCCGCGAATGGCAATTTGCATTGCACAAGATGAATAGCGATGAACAACAAACTGCGGCTTTGCTCGCCGCGCAATGGGATTGGTACGACCAAAGTATTCGCACCGCAAATTTAACCGGCACTACTAACGATTTGCGGCTGCGCTTTCCGATCGGCTATCGCGACACGATGAACGAAGCGGCGAAAAACACTACGCTGCCGATTCAATGGCTGTACGCAATTACACGCCAGGAAAGTGCTTTTATGGCCGATGCGCGCTCGCCGGTAGGCGCGTTGGGGTTAATGCAACTAATGCCGGATACCGCTAAACAAGTAGCGCGTGGTCAACAGCTGCGCATTACGCCCGATCAGCTGTTGCAACCTGCGACTAATATTCGGTTGGGCAGCGTTTATTTAAATGATTTAGCGCGTCGTTTCGATGGCAATCGCATTCTCGCCACCGCGGCGTATAACGCCGGCCCCAGTCGCATCGGCAATTTATTGCGTAATCAAAACGCAGCACTTGCCGCCGATGTGTGGGTCGAAATATTGCCTTACAAAGAAACGCGCGAATACGTGCAAAACGTACTCACCTTTGCCGTGATATATGGCGAACGTTTAGGTCTGCCGATTGCATTTCTAAAAAGCAACGAACGCAAAATCGGCACCGACCCCGTCGCCCTTAGCGCTCGCTCCAATTGTGCAATCGCGCCTGATTCCAACTGTTAGATTTATTCGAGCACCGTTAACCGATCGCCCAATGCAATGCGTCCGTGTCCGCGGTGAATCAGATTTTGTCCGAAATAAACGGCATTATCGCGACTGCGTAAGCGCGACAACGTTTGCGCAACGATGGGTTGCTTCTGTCCGGTTTGCGGATTGATCGAGGGAATAGCGCAACGTGAACACGGTTTCACCACCTCAAACTCCAATGCACCGATACGCACTCGCCTCCAACTGTCCTCCGCGTAAGGCAAGGTTCCGTCGATCACAATGTTGGGACGAAATCGCTGCATTGATATCGGGCCCGGTAATTCGCGGTTAATTTCGTCCAGCGATGCCTGCGTTGTCAGCAAAATGGGAAACCCATCGGCAAAACCAACGCGATCGTTAGCCTGCGCATAAACGGGATCGACCGCACGCACGCTACTCTCCGGCAAATAAACCAACCGCACTTCGCAACCTAAATAGTTAGAAAACCACGTCGCCGCTTTTTCGCCCATATCGCAGGCGGCCACTACGTCGTGCCATACCGTTACGTCCCACGTTGCCGAGGCGGCTACGCTCACTTCTAACGTCAGCGTCATGTGGCCGGCAGCGGTGATCGAGAATTGACCCGCTTGCAGCGCAACACTAATCAAACATAAACGGGGAAATTGACGCTGTGTAATGAAGCGACGCTTTGCATCGACCAACATAAATCGTCGATCCCACTCAGGCCCCAATAAATCGATGGGTAGAGTTTTAAGTGCGATGCCACCCAGCGACTTCACCGGATAAATTGCCAGACCGCTCACCTGAGCCTGCTGCACAATTTTTCTCCTATCGGTTTCAATTCATTTTGGTCTGTAAGATTTTGCGGAAATTTTTTAAAAAAAAAATAAATGCTGAATTTTTGCACAATTCAATTAGTCATTCGAGTGAGATATTCCAATTGTGCCGAACTCAGCACGCAATCCTAATCTATAGTTCTTGCAGGGATATTCAAATCCGCTAAGGTGTAGGGACTCTAATAAGAAACCGCATTATGACCACCAGCGTACTTCTCGCCCGACAAGCTATTTATGATTCGCGTTTACGCGTGCATGCATACGAGCTGTTATTTCGCGCACAGGATACCGGCGCCAGCGGCTTCAGTGATGGCGATCAAGCGACGTCGACAGTTCTGCTCAATGCATTTACCGGCCTGCCGATTGAAGAGCTACTGGAAGGCAAACCCGCGTTCGTCAATTTCACCCGTCGACTGCTCGACAATCCACCGCCTATCGATCCGAGCAGGCTGGTGGTTGAAGTGCTGGAAAATATCGTCATAGATCCACCGACAATCGCCGCGATTCGCGAATTGAAAGCGCAGGGCTATACCATCGCGCTCGATGACTATGTGTATTACGAAGGGCACGAGGAATTATTGGAACTGGCCGATCTGATCAAAATCGATGTGCTGGCGCTGAGCCTCGACGAAGTGCGAGCCTTACTTCGCAGGCTTGAAGGCTATAACCATGTGCTGCTTGCCGAAAAGATCGAAACGCAAGAAATGTTCGAAACCTGCAAGCAGTTGGGTTTTAAATTATTCCAGGGTTATTTTTTAGCACGTCCGCAAATCGTCAAAGGCCGCGCATTGCGCAGCGATCAACGCACCGTGCTGCAATTGCTTTCGACATTGCGTAAAACAGACGTGGAATTTCACGAGATCGAGCACGTAATTCAAGCCGATTCGGTTTTGGTATTGAAAATTTTGCGGCTGGTGAATTCGGCGATGTTTCATCAGCAGCGCGAAATAACCACCATTCGCCAAGCGCTTTCCATGCTCGGGCTGAATAAAATTCGCAGCTGGACTCAGTTGCTGGCCCTGTCGAATCTTGAAAATAAACCCGCAGCCTTATTCACCACCACAATGGTTCGAGCGCGATTCGGTCAGTTATTGGCGGAGCTGTCCAATAACAGCGAGCTGGTCGGCGAAACTCAATTCACCATTGGTTTGCTGTCAACGCTGGACGCGTATTTAGGTATGGAGTTAGCGGAAGTTCTCGACAGCATTTCCGTTCCTGAAGCGATGCGCGGCGCGATTTTGCAACGCGAAGGTAACGATGGTTTATTGCTCGCCGTTGCGCTTGCTTACGAACACGCCGATTGGGACAGCATCAATTGGGTAGAGCTTGAAAAACTCGGTATCGATGCGGAACATACGCAGCAAGCGTATTTAAGTAGCCTGCAATGGGCCGACGAAAACCTGCAGTTTTTGCGTTAGATCCGTTTCACTCGAACAGAAAATCGCGCGTCTTCTCAGAAGCGAACGGCCAATTTAATTCGGCGCCATCGCCTACACGACGCAACACCGGAATCAATTCGCCGTAGCGGTCCAACAATTGATCGTCATCGCTGATATCGATGCATTCAATTTCACACTGCTCGTTAAGCAAAGGCGCCAATAGCGCCTCCGCGTCCTCGCATAAATGGCACCCCACGGTGCCATACAGAATAAATTGCTTCATCGGCGCTTCGCGTTAAAAAGTTAGCGTAAATCGTAACCCACTTCGTTGTGTTGAACGATATCGAGACCTTCGGTTTCCTCGTCTGCGGAAACACGCAAACCGATAACCATGTCGATCAATTTGTACAACACAAAGCTTATAAAAACGGTGTACAAAAAGATCGAGCCAATCCCCAGCAATTGTATTTTCAGTTGGCCCGCTATCGAATCGATACCTGCGCCAAAACCGCGTCCGCTAAATACGCCGAGGTGCGGCGATGCAAAAATTCCCGCCATAAAAGTACCGAGAATGCCGCCCACACCATGCACCGGAAATACATCCAGCGAGTCGTCAATTTTTAATTTGCGCTTAAGTCCCAGTGTGGCGAAGAAACAAATAAATCCCGCGCTGACGCCAATCACCAGCGCACCAGCGGGTCCGACATAACCCGAAGCCGGTGTAATCGTGCCCAGCCCCGCGACCAGACCAGTGACGACACCCAATGCACTGGGTTTGCCGAACGTGTACCACTCGATGCAGAGCCATGTGAACGCACCAGCGCATGCGGACAGATGTGTCACTAGCATCGCCATGCCGGCATTGCCATCGGCCGCGAGCGCCGAGCCTGCGTTGAAGCCGTACCAGCCCACCCACAACATGCCGGCGCCAGTGACCGTCATCGTCATATTGTGCGGCGGCATTGCGGTCTCGGAAAAACCACGGCGCGGTCCCACCATAATTGCGCCAACCAGAGCCGCCGCGCCCGCCGTAATATGCACGACCGTACCGCCGGCGAAATCCAGCAAGCCAAGCTGCCCAAGCCAACCGCCGCCCCAAACCCAATGCGTCACCGGCACATAAACAAGCAGCAGCCACAACGCGGAAAACCACAGCACCGCCGAAAAGCGAATGCGCTCGGCAAAGCCGCCAATAACCAAGGCCGGCGTGATGATCGCGAAGGTCATTTGAAACATCAGAAACACCGGTTCGGGCAAATTGCCGACCACGGAATTGGCGCCGACTCCGGCCAATAATATTTTGTCGAAGTTACCGAGCCACGCACCCACGCCACTGAATGCCGCGCTATAACCGACCACAAACCAAAGCACCGACGATACACAGGCGATGGCAAAGCATTGCATCATTACGCTGAGCACATTCTTACTGCGGACCAAGCCGGCATAAAAGAGCGCTAAGCCGGGCAGCGTCATGAACAGTACCAAGGCCGTCGCAGTTAGTACCCAAGCCGTATTGGCACCGTTAACCACGCCGGTATCGGCGCAGGCACAGGCCGAGCTGACAGCCAATATCGCGGCTAAAGTCGACCTTAGAAACAGTCTCTTAGATAAGCGCATAAATCCTCTCAGTTATGATTTTGCAGCGCAAACGCACCAATAAATGACGCCGTGCTTTTTTTTGGTGCTATATCGGATTGGCGATGACGATCTGCTGTAGAAACCGAAATCTCTTTTCATTTATTTTTAATCAATAAAAACAAGTAACTAAAAAATTTTAAATCCAGAAAACACAAAGACTAAGATTTTTACTTAAGGTGCCACATCTGTCGCCCGGCAGCTCGAGCAATAACTGTGCCCCGGCAAACAAATCGCCTTTATTTGGTGCACATCGAAGCTTTCACACGAAAAGAAATAACAACGTCATAAATGGGCGCTCAACCCAATCTCTTCTATGCTGATGAAGTTGGAAACTTCGGGCGAAGTAGGACTGATGCAAAAAATCGATGTGATAAAAATCTATCAGCGCAAATCCGCGCTGGTAATAGATGACTACCCGGATATGCGCGGCTCGATCCGCCGCATGCTGGTTAACTTTGGCATTACGGAAGTGCACACCGCGTCGACCGGCACCGAAGCGATCACCACGTGTGAGAACAATCATTTCGACATCATTCTTTGCGACTACAACCTGGGCGATGGCAAAAACGGTCAGCAAGTATTGGAAGAGTTGCGCTTTCGGCGCCTGCTGAAACGCACCACGGCCTACATGATGATCACGGCCGAGACCACCAAGAGCATGGTTTTCGGCGCGCTGGAATATCAGCCCGATGACTATCTGACCAAACCGTTCACACAAACGGTATTGCAACGCCGACTCGATCGCCTGGTATTAGAGAAGGAAGAGTTGCACGAGGTGAATCGTGCGATCGACGAGCAGGATTACGACCGCGCCATCGAACTGTGCGACGAGCATATCAGCGCCAAAAGCCGCTACGAACAAAAGTGCTACCGCATCAAAGCCAATTGTTTTTTGGAAAAACATTTATACCCGCAAGCACGCGAAATTTACGCCGATGTGCTCGATGAGCGGCCGGTTGATTGGGCGCAAATTGGTTTGGGCCAATGCATGATGCAGATGGGCGAGCTGGACGATGCGGAAAAACTCTTCAACGAATTAATCGGACAGAATTGTCTGTGCCTTGAAGTGTACGACGCGTTAGCCGAGATCAAAACGCAGCGCGGCGACATCGCCGGTGCACAGCAACTGCTCGAATACGCGAGCGAGATTTCGCCCAATGCCATTTTGCGCCAGCAATTATTGGCGGAAATCAGCGCGGGCAATGGCGATTTGGAGCGCGCCGAAAAAGCGCTGCGCAAAGTTGTGCGGCTGGGCGCAAATTCTTGTTATGAGTCGCCGGAAAATTATTTCAAACTGGCGCGCTGCATCTCTGCGCAAATTAATGGCGATGATCGCAAGCGCATCAGCGATGCTGAAGAGGTATTAGACCGCGCGCGCCGGAAATACCGCGACGACGATCAAATTCGATTGCAGTCCGATGTCATCAACGCAGCAGTTTATGCACGTGCCGGACAAGCTGACGAGTCGCGAAAACGCATTGCCGCCATCGCCGCAAAAATGCCGGCGGAAGAAATGCTCAACGCCGCGCAGATCGCACTGGATCTGGCGCGCTGTTATCAAGCCAGCGGCGACAACGCACAAGCCAAACAAATTCTGAAAGATTTAGCACTGCAATATCCCGACGACGAAGCGATTGGCGAAGCCATCGATCAATTGTCCGATGAACCGTTATCGCGCCGAGGCAAAGACAAAGCGGTTGATTTAAACCGTCGCGGCAAGGAGTTGCTCGGCAGCCAACAATACGTTGAAGCCATCGCATTGTTCGGCGAAGCAATGCGCCATTACCCGAACAATACTGCAGTAAAACTCAATTTGCTGCTGGCCATGGTGCGCAATATGAATACGCATGGCGCCAATGCTGAACAATTAGTGCGGTGCGAAAAAATCATCAACTCTGTCGACACGCTGAGCGAAGAACATCCGCTCTACGAACGTTTCCAAGTATTGTGGGAGCACGTCGAAAACCTGCAAGAAGATCTGCTTGAAACAGGCGATGCCGATGCGTGAAGAAGCGCCACTTTCTTTATTGTTGGCGTCGTCGGTACACGACATTAAAAACTCGCTGGCTATGCTGCTCAACACGCTCGATTCGGTTATCGAAACCACCGAAATAAAAAGTGATTCGCAGCGGCAGCAATTTTCTACACTACGCGGCGAAGCCGCACGGATTAATAATTCATTAATTTATCTGCTCGGGTTGTATCGACTGCAAGAGCATCAGTTGCCGCTGCAAATACAGGAAGTTTACGTCGCGGACTTTCTGGAAGAACAAATCGCTGCCAACGATTTATTATTTTCGATCAGACAACTGAATGTTCGTTGCGATTGCGCTGAAGACTTAGCCGCGTATTTCGATTCCACACTTATTTCCGGCGTAATCGGTAATGTCCTTGTTAACGCCGCGCGTTACGCACAAACCGATATTATTTTAAGCGCGCAACGCACCGAGGATGGAAGTCTGTTAATCGAAGTACGCGATGACGGCCCAGGCTTTCCGGAAAAAATGCTGCAATCGTTGCACAATCACGATCGCGGCATCGATTTTCACAGCGGCAGCACTAATCTCGGATTATATTTTGCCGCAGAGGTCGCTCACTTACATCGCCGCGGCGAACACCACGGCAGTATCGTGCTGGGCAACTTGCAACCGCGCGGTAGTTGCTTTCGTTTATTACTGCCGTGATTATTTTCAGACCACCGGCACGCTGATTTTTCTGACCAGCACAGCATCGACCCCATCCGCCGTTAGCACATCCGACAACACCACAAGCTTGTCGCCGATCTCAACACGCTTCTGCGCTAATAGAAGACCAAATGCTTCTTGCAATGTTGCTTCCGCGTCCTCGTGAAACCGAATGTGATACGCGCGCGTACCGAAATTCAGCGCCATTTGCTGGCAGGTATCGACATCATTGGTGAACGCGTAAATTATAGGATTTCGCGGGCGGCAATTCGCCACATAATTCGCCATCACGCCGCGCCGCGTTATCACGACAATACCGCTCACTTTTAACGATTCGGCGAGCTGCACCGCACTGCTCGCCATATGTTGCTTATCGACATCGACATTTAAACATTCGCAAAAACGCATACCCATCGTGCGCTCCGCTTCGTGCGCAATGCGATCGAGAAATTCAACGCACCGCACCGGATGTTTACCGACCGTGGTTTCACCCGACAACA